>NZ_JAHWCJ010000001.1:0-1799724 GCF_019550855.1 Mumia sp. zg.B21
CCCCCCCCCCCCCCCACGACCCATTTGTGCGTCCGGAGCGCGGAGATCCCGCGCCCGGGTGCAGAGATGAGCGAGACTGAGCGCAGACAGCGCGGAAGGAATCACGATGAGCGAGCGTGGCAACCGGGGCGGTCAGGACCGAGGAGGCCAGGGGCGCAGCGGTCAGGGCCGCGGCGGCCAGGGCGGAAGCGGTCAGGGTGGCAGCGGCCGGGGCCGTGGCGGCCCGGGGAGCGACCAGAGCCGTGGCGGCGGTCAGGGCGACCGGCGGGGTGGCCCGTCGAGCCGTGGCACTGGTCCCCAGCGTTCGGGTGGGCGGCCGGGCGGATCTGCCGGCGGCTCTCGCGGACCGCGCCGTGACGACGACCGCTCACGTCCCCCTCGCGACGGCGACCGCTCGCGTCCGCGCCGTGACGACGACCGGCAGAGTGCTCCGCGCCGGGTCGAAGGCCCACCGATCCCGGACGGCGTCCACCCCGACCAGCTCGACAAGAGCATCCGTCGGCTCCTGACGTCGCTCACCCCTGGCAAGGCAGACTCGGTCGCGTCCCACCTCGTGGCCGCTGGCATCCTGATCGACGAGGATCCTGACCTGGCCTACAAGCATGCACGCGCTGCTCGTGAGCTCGCGCCCCGGATCGGCGTGATCCGCGAGGCTGCCGGCGAGACGGCGTACGCGGCCGGCCGGTGGGCCGACGCCCTCGCGGAGCTGCGCGCCGCGAAGCGGATGACGGGTGGCTACGACCACATCGCCCTCATCGCCGACGCCGAGCGTGCGCTTGGCCGTCCTGACCGGGCGCTACGGGTCATCGCCGATGCGCGCGAGAAGATCACGGACATCGACGTGCGGGTCGAGGCCGCGATCGTCGCCGCCGGTGCGCGTCGTGACCTGGGCCAGGTCGACGCGGCCATCGCCCTCCTGCAGCAGGAGCCGCTCCACAACTCGAGCCCCACGACGTGGCTGGCTCGCCTTCGCTACGCGTACGCGGATGCGCTCGCGGAAGCCGGCCGTACGCAGGACGCTCTGGAGTGGTTCCACCGTGCGCTCGGGGCTGATCCGCAGCACACCACGGACGCCCAGGAACGGATCGCGGCGCTCGAAAAGGCCTGACCTGGGGCGACACGCCGACCGGGGGGCACGCGGTCGGGCATCGTCGTACACTCGTGCCTCCGCCCTTTTGCTCGAGGAGGATCCTGCGTGCGTTTCACAGTCAGGCGTGTGGTCGTCGCCGCGGTTGCGGCGACGGTCGTGGTCGGCGCCGGTGTGGTCGGCGTCACCGCCGTCCACAACCCGCTCCCTGTCTCGGCCGACGCCGGAAAAGCCTCCGCCGCAGCCGGAGGCGCGGTGGGGTCCTCTGCCGGGACGACCGTCCCTGCGGGGACGGCGCGCTACCGGCCGAACGTCGTCGCGATCGTCGCCGATGACCTCGACTCCTCGCTCGTGAAGTACATGCCCAACGTCAAGAAGCTCCAGGCGCGTGGCGCCGACTTCAGGCGGCACTTCGTCGTCGACTCGTTGTGCTGCTCGTCGCGTGCTTCGTTCCTGACAGGGATGTACCCGCACAACTCGAAGGTCTTCAACAACGTGCCTGGCGGTGACCCGACCAACCCGGTCGGTGGCTATGCGGCCTGGGCGAAGGCCAAGAACGACACCAAGACGTTCGCCTACGCGATCACCCGACCGAACGCCGGCTATCGCACCGGGTTCTTCGGCAAGTACATCAATCGCTATCCGGGCACCCCCGGGACCGCGCCGCCACCGGGCTGGCACACGTTCAACGCGCTGACCGCCAACATGTACGCGATGTGGAACTACACGATGACCTCGGTGACCCGCAACCGCGCCGGCGACCGGGTCCTGACCAATCGCCGCTTCGGCACCAAGAACAGCGAGTACTCGACCGACGTCCTGCGTCGTATGGCGGTGCGACACCTGCAGGGCGCCGAGCGTCAGAACGCGCCGTTCTTCGTCGAGATCGCCCCGACGGGCGTGCACCACCGCAACGGCAATCCGGCGCGCAAGGGTGATGCCAAGTATCCGCCGGCGGCGCGTGACCTGCCCCGTACCGGCAAGAAGGCCAAGAAGAACCCGCGCCTGCGCCACGGCGACTGCGGTCCGGTCCGCTGCGACAGGATCGACGTCAGCAAGCACCCCAGCTTCAACGCCAGCCGTGGGACCTCACGCCCGCGCTACGCCGACGGCCGGATCGGGCCGTCCTTCGGCCAGACCAAGAAGCTCAACCGCAAGCAGGTCAAGAAGATGCGGAAGCACTACCGCAACCGCGTCCGGATGGCCCAGTCGGTCGACGACCTCGTGGGCGCCGTCATGCGGACGGTCGGCCCTGACACCTACATCGTCTTCACCAGCGACAACGGCTACCACCTCGGCCACCGGCGGCTCAACCCCGGCAAGTCGAGCGCGTACGACACCGACATCCGTGTCCCGCTCGTGATCGCCGGCCCGGGCGTCGTCCGTGGGCCTCGATACCAGGTCGTGCAGAACATCGACGTGGCGCCGACGTTGGAGCAGATCGCCGGGATCAAACCGTCGGCCGTCCGTGACGGGCGCTCGCTGATGTCGATCCTGCGCAATCCCCGTGCCACAGGGTCGCGGTACGCGTTCATCGAGCACACCCGGCCGCCCAAGACGGCCGACGACCCCGACGGTGAGGGCCTGACCGGGGCGATCCCGTCGTACATCGCCGTCCGGTCCGCCGATACCCTCCTGGTCCGCTACGACACGCAGGACGGCGCCGAGGCCGGCCACACGTACGAGTACTACCGCGGCCTCTCGCGCGCGGGTGCCTGGGAGCGGTTCAACCTGTTCCGGCCGAGCGATCCCGTGGTGCAGGAGCTCCAGCGGCGGCTCGAGGCGTACGAGGACTGCAAGGGCGCAGGCTGTGTCGCGCTGACACGCTGAGCCCTGCTTGGGCCCGCCGCGCTCGCCCTCGGATCATCGGGCCAGGGTCCGGCGGGTAGGCTCGTTGTCGTGGCAGGACGAGATCTCGACGCAGCAATCAAGTCCCTCGACGCGACGATGACGTCGATCGAGGCCGTTCTCGACCTCGACACGATGAGGGCAGAGATCGCCGAGCTCCAGGAGAAGGTGTCCGCACCCGACCTGTGGGACGACCAGGCGCACGCCCAAGAGGTCACCGGGCGGCTGTCGGTCCTGCAGGCCGAGACCGAGCGGGTCATCAGCCTCCGGCAGCGCATCGACGACGTGAGGGTGCTCGTCGAGCTCGGCCGCGAGGCTGACGACGCCGACGTCCTCTCCGAGGCCGACGTCGAGCTCGAGCGGATCGAGAAGGCTGTCGAGGCGCTCGAGGTCCGCACTCTGCTGTCGGGGGAGTACGACGCCCGCGACGCCCTCGTCACGATCCGCTCCGGCGCCGGTGGCGTCGACGCCGCCGACTTCGCCGAGATGCTGCAGCGGATGTACATCCGCTGGGCCGAGCGCCACAAGTACACCGTCCAGGTCTACGACACCTCGTACGCAGAGGAGGCGGGCCTCAAGTCCACGACCTTCGCTGTCAAGGCGCCGTACGCCTACGGGACGCTCTCGGTCGAGTCGGGCACGCACCGGCTCGTCCGGATCAGCCCCTTCGACAACCAGGGGCGACGTCAGACGTCCTTTGCCGCGGTCGAGGTCGTCCCCGTTCTCGAGCAGACCGACCAGATCGACATCCCCGAGGACGAGATCCGCGTCGACGTCTATCGCTCGTCGGGGCCCGGCGGCCAGAGCGTGAACACGACCGACTCCGCCGTCCGGCTGACCCACATCCCGACCGGCACGGTCGTGAGCTGCCAGAACGAGAAGAGCCAGCTCCAGAACAAGGCCAGCGCCATGGTCATCCTGAAGGCCAAGCTGCTCGCGCTCAAGAAGGCGGAGGAGCGCGCCCACCTCGACGAGCTGCGCGGTGACGTCCACGCCTCGTGGGGCGACCAGATGCGGTCGTACGTCCTCAACCCGTACCAGATGGTGAAGGATCTGCGGACCGACTACGAGACGGGCAACACCCAGGCGGTCTTCGACGGCGAGATCGACGGGTTCGTCGAGGCCGGTATCCGGTGGCGGCGTGGCGCTGAGGGAAGCACTCCGTAGCCTTGCGTACACTCGCACGGTGATCCGCTTCGAGAATGTCAGCAAGACCTATCCGGGGCAGCCGCGACCGGCCCTGGAGAAGATCAGCCTCGAGATCGAAAAGGGCGAGTTCGTCTTCCTCGTCGGCCAGTCGGGCTCGGGCAAGTCGACGTTCCTCCGCATGATCCTTCGCGAGACCCGTCCCTCGACCGGCCGCGTCTACGTCGCCGGCAAGGAGATCAACCGCCTCGCCAACTGGAAGGTCCCCAAGCTGCGGCGCCAGCTCGGCACCGTCTTCCAGGACTTCCGCCTGCTGCCCAACAAGACGGTCTCGGAGAACGTCGCGTTCGCGCTCCAGGTGATCGGCAAGCCCCGCTCGGAGATCCGGCGCGTCGTGCCGGAGACCCTGGAGCTCGTGGGCCTGGAGGGCAAGGGCGAGCGCATGCCCGACGAGCTGTCCGGCGGTGAGCAGCAGCGCGTCGCGATCGCGCGCGCGTTCGTGAACCGACCGATGATCCTGATCGCCGACGAGCCGACCGGCAACCTGGACCCGGTCACGTCGGTGGGCATCATGAAGCTGCTCGACCGGATCAACCGCACCGACACCACCGTCCTGATGGCGACGCACGACGCGGGGATCGTGGACCAGATGCGCAAGCGGGTCATCGAGCTCAGCGGTGGCGTGCTGGTCCGTGACCAGTCGCGCGGCGCCTACGACTACGAGAACTGACGAGGACCGATGGCACTGGGAAGCATCTTCTCCGAGCTCACGACAGGGCTGCGGCGCAACTTCTCGATGACGGTCTCGTTGGTCGTCACGATGAGCGTGTCGCTGGTCCTCGCCTCTCTGGGGCTCCTCCTGCAGGCGCAGGCCGACCGTACGGAGAAGTACTTCGGCGACCGGCTCCAGATCCAGGTCAACCTCTGCACGCAGAACTCCTCCGCGGAGACGTGCGTCGGCGGGCGGGCGACCGAGGAGCAGGAGCAGGCGGTCGCGGCTGCGCTCGACGGCAACCCCGAGGTGCGCTCCGTCGAGCGCTGGAGCCCCGAGCGCAACTACGAGCAGGCGCAGGAGTGGCTCGGCCAGAACGAGGAGGACCGCAAGCAGCTCGAGGCGCTGGGCCCGGAGTCGTTCGGCACGTCCTACATGGTGACGCTGCGCAACCCCAACCAGTTCGAAGGGGTCCAGAGCCAGATCAGCGGCATGGACGGCGTCAACTCGGTGGTCAGCATGCGCGACCTCCTCGCCCCGCTCTTCGAGGTGCTCTCCAAGCTCCGGTGGGCCGCGCTCGGGACGTCCTTGCTCCTGATCGTCGCCGCCGTCCTCCAGGTCTCCAACACGATCCGGATGACCGCGTACGCCCGTCGTCGCGAGATCGGCATCATGCGCCTCGTCGGTGCGTCGTCCTGGCACATCCAGCTGCCCTTCCTCCTGGAGTCGCTGGTCGCCGCGGTGATCTCGGCCGTGCTGGCGTGCGCCGGCCTGGCGGCGTTCATGCACTTCGTCGTGTACGGGTTCCTCCGTGACCGGCTCGCCGGTCTCACCACCTGGGTGCGCTGGGAGGAGGCGCTCACGGTCATGGGATACACGACCGTGCTGGCGCTGCTGCTGGCCCTGGTGCCGACGGTCGTGATGACGCGCCGCTACCTGAAGGTCTAACCGAGTCGTTGGTCTCGACCAACGGTTGCGGCACGCCCGGGCGCGTCGAAATGCGCGGAAGGTCCCGAATGACGGGCTAGCGTCACCCACGGAACTTCCCCGACCAGAGGCAGGCCCGTGGTGCGACTCGTCATTCCCCGGCGTGCCGGCACGCGCGTCCGCACCGCCCTCGTGCTCTGCCTGCTGATCGCGCTGACCGGAGCGGCTGCGAGCCCGACGCTGGGTGACGACAAGGACGACCTCAAGAACCGCCGCAACCAGGTCCAGTCGGAGATCTCGGGAGCCCAGGCCGAGCTCGACCAGTCGAGCGCCCAGCTCGCCGCCGCGACCCGGACGCTGCAGAGCTCTCAGGTGAGCCTGTCGTCGGCGCAGACGTCCCTGGCGACCACGCGGGTCCAGCTCGCGGCGGCCCAGGCACGTGATGCCGCGATGCAGGCAGCGCTCCTCAAGGCGCAGGCCGAGCTGGTCGTCGCCAAGAAGGACGCGAAGAGGGGACGCCGGAGCCAGCGCCGGGCCTCCCGTGTGGTCGAGCGGATGACCGTCGAGTCCCTGCAGGGAGGGTCGCCCAGCCTGCGGGCGTTCTCTGCCCTGGTCAACGGCGTCGATCCGGCGGCGTACGGCAAGCAGGTCAGCCTCGACCAGGCCGTCACCGACGCCCGCCTCGCCAAGGTTGACACGCTCGAGGCGACCAGCATCGTCCTCGACCTGCACCGCGAGAAGGTCCAGAAGCTTCGCGACGAGGTCAAGGTCAAGCGCGAGGAGGCAGCCGAGAACCTCGCGACGCAGCAGCGGCTCGAGAAGGATGCGCGCGAGCAGGAGGCCGAGGTCGCCCAGCTCGTCCGGGCCAACGCGGTCGCCCAGACCACCGCGCAGCAGGCCCGATCCTCTGACGCCGCCCAGCTCGCCGCCCTGGAGTCCGAACGCTCCTCGATCTCGGGGAGGCTGAAGGCGATCGCTGCCGCGGAGCGCGCCGCACTGGCCCGGGCGGAGGCGCGCGAGCGGGCGCGGCAGCGCAAGGAGGCACAGAAGAAGCGCGACGGCTCCGGCCGTGGTGGGAATGGCGGCGGCTCGGCGTCCGGCAACTCCGGCAACTCCGGTGGCGGCGGTGGCGGCGGCGGTGGTGGCGGCTCGTCCTCGGGCAACCCCCTCTCGTACCCCGTGAGCGCCCCCATCACGTCCTCGTACGGCATGCGCTTCCACCCGGTCCTGCACTACTGGAAGCTGCACGACGGGACCGACTTCGGCGCTGCCTGCGGGACGCCTGTGAGAGCGGCGGCCGCGGGGCGGGTCGTGGACCGCTACTTCAACGCCGGTTATGGCAACCGCGTGATCATCGCCCACGGTCAGAACCGCGGCTACAGCGTCGCCACGACGTACAACCACCTGTCGCGGTTCTCGGCGCGGCCCGGCGAGCGCGTCCAGCGTGGAGAGGTCATCGGCTATGTCGGGTCGACGGGCTACTCGACCGGGTGCCACCTGCACTTCATGGTGCTGCTGGACGGTGACACCACCAATCCCATGAAGTGGCTCTGACGGCGGGGGCGGTTCTCGATCAGCGCCGCCGGCGACGGTCGGTGAGCAGATCGACGAGCCCGAGGACCAGCGCGCCGACGACGAAGGCCACCGTGGTCCGCAGGGCGAGGGTCATCGACGCCACGTAGTCGCCGTCGGTGCTCTCGAGCTGGCTGAAGAACTGCGCGAGCACCAGCGCGACCCCGATCGCGCTGCCGACGCGCTGCGCCGTCTGGAGCATGCCGCCCCCGGCACCGGCGTGACGGACGTCGACCTCCGACAACGTGATCGTGACGTTGGGGGAGATCACCAGCCCACCGCCGAAGCCGGCGACGACCAGCGGCAGGGCCAGCCACAGGCCGACGCGGTCGTCGAGGTGGGGGACGAGCAGGTCGACGCCGACCAGCCCGACGATGACGAGGACGAGGCCGCTCACCACGAGCGCTCGGCCGTACTGGTTGACGAGCCGACCACCCAGCCACGCCGCCACCGCCGCGCCCAGCGCGAACGGCATCTGGGTGAGACCGGCCTCGAAGGCGGTGTAGCCGAGGCCGTTCTGCAGATACAGGGTGAGGACCAGGAAGATCGAGGTGAAGCCGGCGAAGTAGAGGGTGCCGAGCCCGAGACCGAGCATGTACGAACGGATCCGTACGAGCGAGAGGTCGACCAGCGTCGCCCGGCCGGAGCGGGCCCACCAGCGCTCCCACGCGGCGAACGCGACGAGCAGCGCGAGGGCGACGCCGACGATCCACCACGGGCGCGAGGAGAGCGCCTCGCCCCGCGCCCCGTCCACCAAAGGCAGCAGCACGAGGAAGGTGGCTCCGCCGAAGAGGAGGACACCGACCGGGTCGAGCGACTCCCGTGGCCCGGGCTCGGACCGGGGGAGCCAGCGCAGGGCGAGGACCAACGCCACGATGCCGACCGGGACGTTGACGAAGAACACGTACCGCCACCCGTGCTCGGCGCCGCCGAGGGTGACGAGCGCGCCGCCGAGAAGAGGGCCGACCGCGGTCGAGATGCCGACCGTCGCACCGAACAGTCCGAACGCGCGGGCCCGTTCGTCGCCGCGGAACATGGTCTGGATGAACCCCGAGACCTGCGGGTTGATCAGACCGCCCCCGACCCCCTGGAGGATCCGGGCCGCCGCCAACCACGCGGGATCGGACGCCGCTCCCGCCAGCGCGCTCGACGTGGTGAAGACGACCAGGCCGATGCAGAAGACCACCTTCCGGCTCAGTGCGTCACCCAACCGCCCCGCCGGGACGAGCACGATGCCGAACGCGAGCGAGTAGCCGGCGACGATCAGCTGGATCTGTGAGTCCGACGCCTCGAGCCCGCTGCGGATCGACGGCAGCGCGACGTTGACGATGCTGACATCGAGCAACGTCATGAATCCGGCGGTCAGGCACACCACGAGTGCGCCCCAGCGTGTGTCCCGAGGTGCGTCCGTCACCGTCCGAAGGTACGCCGTCACGGGCCGGTACGCGGATCGATCACCTCCCTCCCGTGAAACTGGTCGACGACGCTGGGAGAATGGTCAGATGGCCAAGGACACCGGCATCAAGCTGATCGCGCAGAACCGCAAGGCGCGGCACGACTACCACCTCGACGCCACGTACGAGGCGGGCATGGTCTTGTCCGGGACCGAGGTCAAGTCCTTGCGTGAGGGGCGGGCCAACCTCACCGACGGCTGGGCGGACATCGAGGGCGGCGAGGTGTGGCTCCACGGGGTGCACATCCCCGAGTACGCCCAGGGCACCTGGACCAACCACACCGCTCGCCGCAAGCGCAAGCTGTTGCTGCACCGCCGTGAGATCGAGAAGATCGAGAAGGCCGTGTCGACGCCGGGCGTGACGCTCGTGCCCCTCTCGCTCTACTTCTCCTCCGGGCGGGCCAAGGTCGAGATCGCGGTGGCACGGGGCAAGAAGGCGTGGGACAAGCGCCAGGCGATCGCCGAGCGCCAGGCCACGCGCGAGGTGCAGGCCGAGGTGGGGCGCCGGGTGAAGGGCATGCCGGGATGACCTTGGCGGGGATCGCCTCTGCCGGCGAAGACCTGCGGGACGAGAACCTGCCTGCTCTGGCGGAGGCACTGGGGATCCCGGGGTTCTTCGACGTGCACGTGCACTTCCTCCCGCCGCGGGTGATGGACAAGGTCTGGTCCTACTTCGACTCCGTCGGACCGCTGACCGGCCGGCCGTGGCCGATCCGCTACCGCCAGCCCGTCGACGAGCGCGTCGAGCAGCTCGGCCGGATGGGCGTCCTCCGCTACTCGGCTCTCCCGTACGCGCACAAGCCGGGGATCTCCGAGTTCCTGAACGACTGGGCCGCGGGCTTCGCCGACAACTTCGGCAACGCGCTGCGGTCCGCGACGTTCTATCCCGAGCCTGAGGCCGGGTCGTACGTCCGACGCTCGATCACCGACGGCGTCGAGATCTTCAAGACCCACCTGCAGGTCGGCGACTTCGACCCGACCGACCCGTACCTCGACCCGGTCTGGGGCGCGATCGCCGATGCTCAGGTGCCGGTCGTCGTGCACGCGGGATCCGGGCCGGCGCCTGGGACCTACACCGGGCCTGAGCTGATCGGCCGGGTCCTCGCCGCGTACCCCACCCTGCCGATGATCGTCGCCCACATGGGGATCCCCGAGTACGAGGACTTCCTCGGGCTGGCCGAGCGCTACGTCAACGTCCGTCTCGACACGACGATGGTGTTCACCGACTTCACCGAGGAGACCGCTCCGTACCCGCGTGACCTGCTGCCTCGGTTGCGCGATCTCCAGCCCAAGGTGCTGCTCGGGACCGACTTCCCGAACATCCCGTACGCCTATGCGCACCAGGTGGAGGCGCTCGCACGACTCGACCTGGGGGACGCGTGGCTGCGCGACGTCCTGTGGCACAACGGCCTGCGGCTGTTCGACGCCTGAGGTGACCTGTGGAATACCGGTCGTCGCTGCAAGGTTGGACCAGGTATCGTGGTCGTGCGCGAGCGGTTCAGAGCCGGTCGCGTGGCGTCACAGTTGACAACATCACAGCGGGGCTGATCGGTTTCGACTTTGGTCGTACGTAGCAGGAGAAGCGAGCCGAGAATCCAGGGTCATCTCGTAAACGTTCCTTGGAAACCAATAAGTGCCAATTCTAAGCGCACTGACTTCGCCCTCGCCGCCTGAGGCGAGCTAGGTGAAGGGTCGGCCTGGGAACGCCTCCGTCCCAGTCACCGGCCTCAGCTAGGAGGCTTGCTCTGTTAGTCCGGTCGCGGGACTGACAGGGGACATCAACAGCGACTGAGCCTGTCGACGACGCGTCTGCTCGAGCGTCGGGGCTGAGAAAACGACATAGCAGTCTGCGCTCGGAGAAGTCCTGGTTCTGCGCTGAAGGACGCGGGTTCGATTCCCGCCAGCTCCACCACATGCAGTCCCCGCACCACGAGGCGCTCCCGGCCACCGGCCGGGAGCGCCTCTGTGTTTTCTCTCAGGCTGTCTGCAGCGCGGCGTCATGTGTCCCCGCGGATCCCACCGCCCCCCATGCGTCATTCATGCAGACCAGCCGCGTCACGCCCCGAGTCTCCGGTCCGGACCTCGCGGACGGTGGCGACCGCTGCGGCTGCCTCGGCGGCGGGCAGCGCCGAGCGTACGCCCCACTCGAAGAACGCCAGCGCGAACAAGGCGACGGCGACCATGTCGACACCGGACGGCAGCAGCTCACGGCCCCCGCCGAACCTCCCGACGAAGGTCAGGGCCAGCAGCCCGACGTAGTAGGGACCGAGCCACACGAGCGAGCGCAGCGCCAGGGCTCGCCTCAGCTCGGGGTCCCGGACCATGCGCCACGCCAGCACGGCGATGCCGACCGCGATCGGGATCGTCACCTTGATCATCGTGTCCCACCCGGTCCAGTAGACGATCAGGCTGACCACGACGAAGGCGACGCGTGCGAGCACGGGCAGCCCGCGGAGGCGGAACGGCCGTACGCGGTCAGGCACCTGGCGACGCAGCGCGACGACGGTCACCGGGCCGAGCGACATCGACAGCACGATGGCGCCGGAGTTGAAGGCGAGCAGCTCCGACCAGCCGTCACGGAAGACGAGCAGCAGCAGGAGCCCGGCCGCGAGGTTGAGGACCATCGCACGCAGCGGGACGCCGTGACGCGAGAAGACCGACACGGTCCGTGGAAAGAGGCCGTTCTGTGCCACCGCCACTGCGAGCCGGCCGGTGGAAGCCGTGGAGACCAGACCTGCGCCGAACGGCCCGAGCACCGCGTCGGCCAGGACGAGCTTGGCGAGCACGGCCATGCCGAGGCCGGTGAGCAGTGCGGCGAGCGGGCCGTTCGCCCCACCGCTATCGAGGCCGGCCCAGCCACGATCGAGGTCCCCTGGGTCGACCGCGCCGACGAAGCCGACCTGGAGGGCGGTGAAGAGCGCGGTGCAGATGAGGATGCCTCCTACGAGTGCTACCGGGATGGTCCGCTGCGGCCGCCGTGCCTCGCCCGCGAGGTCGAGCGCGTGTCGGAAGCCGAGGAACGCAAAGACGACGCCACCCGTGGTGAGGGCCCCGAGGACTCCGGCCACGCCCTCGGGAGCGAAGCCGGTCTCGCGGATCGGCGCGGACGAGAACTGAGTGAGGAGAGCAACGGTGACGGCCACCGGGATGAGCAGCTTCACCCAGGTCAGCGCGGTGTTGACCCGGGTGAAGAGCGCCACCCCGTACGCGTTGAGGGCCGTGAAGGCCACCAGGACGACGGCTGCGGCCGCGATGCCCGGGAGGCTGAGCGGACTCTCGCCGCCCGAGGAGGTCTCAGCGACGAAGAGCCAGTCGAAGGCCGCCTCGTTGCTGGCGTACTCGAGCATCGCCTGGGTCTCGATCGGCGCCGCGGTCACGTACCCCACCCAAGCGACCCAACCGATCGCGATGCCGACGCCTTGTCCGTGACTGAAGGTGGGAAGGAGCCCGAGGCCCCCGACGACCGGCAGCATGGCAGAGACCTCGGCGAAGACGAGCACCACCGTGATCAGCATCAGGCTCGCGATCGGCCACGCGATGATGGAAGCGGGTCCGGCCTGCTGGGCAGCGAACAGCGGGGCGAACAGGATGCCGGATCCGACCACGCCGCCGACGACGACGAAGGTCAGGCCGAGCGGGCCGACGGAGCGGCTGGGAGCGTGCGGCGCAACCATCACAGTCGACGGTATCCATGGCCCGCCACCTCGGCACGCTCACTGTCGTGCCGCCGACCACGCTCGACGGGCCCGATTCGGTGAGGAAATCGGGAATCCTCGGCGGAAAACCCCGATCTCCTCACCGAATCGCGGGTGAGGGGGCGGGGCGGGGCGGGGCGGGGCGGGGGCCCCGGACGTACGAAAGTCTCCGACCGGATGGACGGAGACCCTTCGTACGGGGTGCTGCTCTTAGTCGGAGTCGGTCCCGTCCTGCGGGGGGACCGGGTCGATCCGCCAGGTGACACCGCTCGTCAGGGTGGTGACGACCTCGGTGACGGCGCGGTGCTCAGGATCGCGCGGTTGTCCTGAGGTCGAGGCCTTCACCTCGTCCTGAACGCCCTTGCTGCGGAAGACCCCCATGTGTCGGACGTTATCAGCTGGCGCGGCGCTCGGTGCCGGTCTCGACCAGGGCGTTGCGCTCGCCGGTGTTGAGGCCGCCCCACACACCGAAGGGCTCCCGGACGCGCAGTGCGTGGTTGAGGCACTCGTTGACCACCGGGCAGACGGCGCAGTACGCCTTGGCCTTGGCCTCACGGTCGTGGCGCTTCTTGCCACGCTCGTGCTCGGGGCTGAAGAAGATGGACGTGTCGGCGCCGTTGCATGCGCCCTGGAACTGCCACTCGTACTCGTCCATCAGGGGCATCGGGAGGCGGGAGATACTGCTGCTCATGTCTACTGCTCCTCAATCGTGCTGGTCTTATGTGGTGCCAAGTCGTGCGCGGTCGTGGTGACCGGATGTCTCATGTCGGGGTGGGTGCGAACCAGTCGTTGTTGATCGTTCGCACCGAGATCGTGCTGCGTGCGGCGTGCGCGGGGGAGAGGTCGGCCTCGGCGAACCGCCCGATCAGACGGTCGATCGTCAGGCGACCCTGGAGCCAGGGGCGGGACAGCGACGTGGTCATGCCGCGTCATCGATCAGGCCGGCGGCGGCGGCGAGCTCGTCGCGAGAGAGCCGCCCAACCTGCTCGATCCAGGTGGTGTCATCGGCGGCGTGCGTCCGTGCTGCGGCGCGATGCGTCGCACGGATGACACTGCCGGCGGATGCCACTCCGGTCATTCCCTGGAGGAGCTCCTCCTGCAGGGCGAGCAAGGACCGGTGTCGCGGCAGGGACAGCACCGTGGTGATGCTGCGACCACGGCGGACCCGTACGGTCTGCTCGTTCGTCCTCACGGTGACTCCTTGCTCTCGGCGGGAGCCAAAACGTAGCACGCGAAGTTGTTCACCTGTCAAATCCCTGAACCAATTTTCTTGGTCAGAATCGCTGTAGATCCAGCGATCGGCCTCCGAAGCGTCCACGTTCAACCAGTTCAAGCCTGACGAATCGTGAGCAGGTTTATACTCTGTCGCAGACGCCGCCCGACTAGAGAGGCACCGGATGGCACCCTCTGAAGGCATGAGCGTGCGCGATGTCGCCGTACGCCTCGGCGTGCCGGCGGCGACCCTGCGCACGTGGGAGCGCCGCTACGGACTTGCTCCCTCAGGCCGCAGCGCGGGTGGGCACCGTCGCTACTCCGAGGAGGACGTCGGCCGGCTGGCCGTCGTGGCGCGGCTGGTCGCGGACGGCATGTCCCCCCAGCTCGCGGTCGCGGCCGTACGCGCCGACCCGCACGTGTCTCCGATGGGCCTCGGTCGGGCGCAGGAGCAGATCAGCGGCGAGCTCGTGTCGGTCCTCCTGGCGGCGGCCGCCCGCGGTGACACCGCGGCGATCCGTCGGCACGTGTCGCGCGCGGTGACCCAGCGCGGGGTCGCGCGCGCGTGGGACGAGGTCCTCGTCCCACTGCTCCAGGCGGTGGGCGAGCGCTGGCGGGACCCGGCGTTCGGGATCGCCGGCGAGCACCTGACGACCGAGATCGTCATGACGACCCTGCACGGTGCGACTGCCCGGGCCGAGCAGCGCACTCGCGGGTCGGCCGATGGAGAAGTCCTTCTCGCCTGCGCTGAGGAGGAGCAGCACTCGCTGCCGGTCGCCGCCCTCGAGGCCGCGCTCGCCGAGGCGGGGACGGCGAGCCGATCGCTCGGGGGACGGGTTCCTCTCCCGGCGATGGTGGACGAGCTGGTCAGGTCCCGGCCCAAGGTCGCGTTCGTGTGGGCCTCGATGCGTCGTCCCGACCCCAGCCTCCTCCTCTCGCTCCAGGAGTCGGCGCTGTCGCCGGTCCTCGTCCTGATCGGCGGTCCGGGCTGGGCCAAGGTCACGCCGCCCGAGCCTCGGGGAGGTGTGGTCTTCGAGCCGGTCGCGGACCTCCCGAGCGCGGTCGAGAGGATCGTCGTCGCCGTCCGCTCGTGGCAGGGCGCGCTGGTCGACGACGAGATCTGACCCCGGGCGCATCAGACGTCGGGCACAGCAGACGTCGGCTACCTGATCGACGCGGTCGGCCGTGCCTCGACCCGCGAGGCGGCCGCCGCGCCGCACAGCGCGAGCGCGGCCGCAGTGGCGAGGATCCCGGCCAGGACCGCGCCGGGCAGGGGCGTCCCCACGATCGCGATCGCCGCCCCTGCGACCGCGATCAGCATCGACTGGGAGATCGTCGCCGCGAGCATGGACGCGGCCGTGAGCCGGCCCTGCTCGTCCTCCGGAGCGAGCGCGAGGAGATGGGTCGTGAGCGTCGGGGAGCCGACACCCATGCCGATGCCGGCAGCAGCCCACAGTGCGAGCCCTGCCCAGACGGGGAGCCGGTCGATCGCGACCATGGCCGGACCGAGGATGCCAAGGCAGATGAGCGCGAACGATGCCCGCACGCGTCCGGTCACGGTCGTCCGACGCTGGACCGCGGACGTGCCGTTCACCTGGGAGCCCAGGGCCCACGACAGCCCCGTGATCGTGAGGCTGCTCGCCGCGGCTGCCGGTCCCAGCCCGTGGACTGAGGTCAGCATGAGCGGGATGAAGGCGCCGGCGCCGGCGAAGGACGCCGCCCGAAGGCCCTGGCTCGCGACCATGGCGGGCAGTCCGGCGGCGAACCGGGCGGTGCCACGAGGGAGCACGCGCCGTGCGCCGATCAGGATCAGCGCGAGTCCCGCGCCCACGGCGACACCTCCGACGATCGCCGTCGACCCGCTGTGTGCGCTGTGTTCGAGGCCCGGGCCGCCCAGCGTCAGGGCAGCCAGACCGGCGGACACCACGGCAGCCGAGACCAGGATCTGACGCGTGTCCGGGGGTGCCGTCGACGGCTCCGCGGCGTCCGCACCTCGAAGTGTCCGCAAGGACGGCCGCAGGGCGAGTGCGGCCGGCACCGTGAGGGCGATCGCGACCAGGAAGACGGACCGCCATCCGACCAGGTCGGCGAGCACCCCGGCGATCAACGGCCCGATCAGCGAAGGGACGATCCACGCGGTCGCCATGGCCGCGAACATCTTCGGACGAAGGCTCCTCGGGAGCACGCGGGCGACCAGTACGGTGAGGGCGACGTCGAGGAGCGCCTCGGCCACCCCCGTGCCGACACGTCCGACGAGCAGCACGGTCATTCCCGGCGCGGCTCCCATCACGAGCTGGGAGAACGTGAAGACGAGCAGGCCGGTCGCCAGCGCGGGAGTCGGCCCGCGCCGATCGCACCAGAGGCCCGCAGCGACCGTCGCGACGACCGAGGAGATCAGTGGTGCAGCGGCAGCCGCGCCGAAGAGCGCCATCCCGTCGAGGTGGCCGGCCACGGTGGGCAGGATCGCGACCGTCGCGCGGTTCTCGAACGCGCCGAGAGTGACGAGCGCGAGCGCTCCGACGACGAACGGCAGGCAGCGGGGATCCCACAGGCTCGAGGGAGTGTCCGAGCGGACGGAGGCAGGCATGAGCGAGATCGTCACACCTCAAGTTCACTGGAGGTCAAGCCACGGGACCGAGGCACAGCCTTGTCACCCGTACGGGTCGTCGGTACGGTCACGTCGACCCCTACTCGAGGAGAAGCATGTCCAAGCTCGCCCCGCTCGCCGGAACGCTGATCGCCGCCACCGGCGCCGCCCACTTCGTCACCCCGCAGACCTTCGCGTCGATCAACGAGGCGGCGTTCCCGGAGAACACCGGCGAGTGGATCAAGCGCAACGGAGCCACCGAGGTGGCGCTCGGGCTCGGACTGCTCTCGCGCCGCACCCGCAAGCTCGCCACCGTCGGGCTGGTCGCCTACACGGCGTTCCTAGGCAGCCGCGTCGCCGCCCACCGCGCCGGCTGAGTCAGGCGCACCCGACGCACGTGCGTGCGGCCGGTCGTACGGCGAGCCGTTCGGCCGGGATCGGTCGCCCGCAGCGCTCGCACACCCCGTAGGTTCCGGCGGCGGCACGACCGAGTGCGGCGGTGAGCTGCTCACGCTCGGCCTCGTGACGAGCAATCAGCGCGGACATCTGCTCGCGTTCCCACGCGATCGTCGAGCCCTCGGGGTCGTGCTCGTCGTCGGCGTTGGAGGACTCCGAGGCCGCCACGATCGCCGCATGGTCACGGCGCAGCGCGGCCAGCAGCTCCTCCAGGCGCTCGAGACGCTCGACGATCGCGGTGGTGTCCACGAGCAAGCTCAACGACACCGGCAGGGTCGATCATTCCTGCCGGTCCACCCGGGCGATGTGACGATGGCCAGAGTCGGAGCACGGCCGCCGAACCGGGGAGTGACGATGCCGAGCACAGCAGAGGTGATGATCGAGACGGTCAAGGCCGCAGGTGTCAAGCGGGTGTACGGCCTGCCCGGCGACTCGCTCAACGCCTTCACCGACGCGCTGCGCAAGGACGGAACGCTCGAGTGGGTGCACGTCCGGCACGAGGAGGTGGCCGCGCTGGCTGCCGCTGCGGAGGCGCACCTGACCGACGAGGTCGCCGTCGTGGCCGCGAGCTGCGGGCCCGGCAACCTCCACCTCATCAACGGTCTGTACGACGCCCAGCGCAGCCGGGTGCCTGTCGTCGCCATCGCCTCCCACATCCCGAGCTCGGAGATCGGCAGCGGCTACTTCCAGGAGACCCATCCTCAGCAGCTTTTCCAGGAGTGCTCCGTCTACTGCGAGATGGCAGGGACGCCCGAGCAGCTGCCACGGATCCTCGAGATCGCGTTCCGTACAGCCGTGGCCGAGCGAGGCGTCGCGGTCGTCGTGGTGCCGAGCGACGTGATGCTGGCCGAGGCCTCAGGGCGCCGTCCTCCGTCGACGATCCAGGCGAGCCGCGCTGTCGTCGTCCCGGCCCATACCGACCTGCTGCGCGCTGTCGCCCTGCTCGACGCCGCCGAGCGGGTGACGATCCTCGCCGGCGCGGGGTGCGCCGGGGCTCACGGCGAGCTGGTCGGTGTCGCGGAGGTGCTCAAGGCTCCGATCGTGCACACGATGCGCGGCAAGGAGTACGTCGAGCACGACAACCCGTACGACGTCGGGATGACCGGGCTGCTGGGCTTCTCCTCCGGGTACCGCGCGATGGAGGCGTGCGACGTGCTGCTCATGCTCGGCACCGACTTCCCCTACCCGCAGTTCTTCCCCGAGCACGCGGCGGTGATCCAGGTCGACGTGCGCGGTGCACAGCTCGGGAAGCGGACGCCGATCGATCTCGGGCTGGTCGGCGACGTCGGTGAGACCCTGCGCGTGCTGACCCCGCTGCTCGACCCGCGCAGCGACGACGGCCACCTGATGAAGATGCTCGCGCACTATGCCCGGAGCCGCAAGGAACTCGACGAGCTCGCCGGCCCGGGGGGTGACGGGCCGTTGCACCCGCAGTACGTCGCGCGGACGGTCTCCGAGATGGCCAGCGCCGACGCGGTCTTCACCTGCGACGTCGGCACGCCGGTGATCTGGGCGGCGCGCTACCTGGAGATGAACGGGCAGCGGTCGATCGTCGGGTCGTTCACCCACGGGACCATGGCGAACGCCCTGGGGCACGCGATCGGCGCCCAGGCGGCGTACCCGGGCCGGCAGGTGGTCGCCCTCTGCGGTGACGGAGGGCTGTCGATGCTCCTGGGCGACCTGATCACGCTCGTCCAGCAGGAGCTCCCGGTGAAGATCGTGGTCCTCAACAACGCGTCCCTGGCCTTCGTGGAGCTGGAGATGAAGGCGGCCGGCATCGTGAACTTCGGCACCGGTCTCACCAACCCGAGCTTTGCCGCGATCGCGCGGGCGATGGGCATGCACGGCGAGCGGGTCGACCAGCCGAACCGGCTGCCGCACGCGATCTCCGAGGCGTTCGAAGCGCCCGGACCGGCCGTCGTGGAGGTGATGGTGGCCCGTCAGGAGCTGGCCATCCCCCCGACGGTCACCGCCTCGCAGGCGAAGGGCTTCACGCTCTACGCACTCAGGACCGTGCTCTCCGGTCGGGGTGACGAGGTGGTCGACCTGGCCCGGACGAACGTCTTCGGGCGGCGGCGCGACCGCTGAGCACCTGAGGGCGGCCTCAGCGGGCGGCGTGGTCGCGCTTGAGCGCGACCACCCTCGCGGCCGCCTCCTCGACCCGGGCCCGGAAGGCCGGGTCCTGGCGGGCCCGCGCGAGCACTGCCGCAGTCATCTCGGGCATCTGCGCCGGATCGATCGCGAGCACGAGGTCGCCACCGGCGCGGAGGAAGTCGACGGCGCGCTCGGCAGGCGTGCGGTCCTTGACCTGCTGCGCCGCGGAGAGGTCGTCGGACATCACCACGCCGTCGAACCCCATCCGCTCACGGAGCAGCCCGGTCACGATGGGTCGGGAGAACGCTGCCGGCTCGTGCGGGTCGATGCGGTCGAACGTCGCGGTCGCCATCATCACGACACGCGCTCCAGCGGCGATCGCGTCCTCGAACGGCCGCAGGTACGGGTCGGTCGCCGTCGTCTGCGAGTCGTGCACGTCGTCGCTGGTGTCGGTGTTGGCGGTCACCCGGCCGAGGCCGGGGAAGTGCTTCACGGTGCCGATCACGCCCGCGTCCTCCATCCCGCCGAGGAACGCGAGGCCCTTGCTGGAGACGGCCTGCGGCGTGAATCCGTACTGCCGGTCGAACGCGCCGATCGGAGCGTTCTTGGGGGCGAACGCAGCGCTCGGCACCGTGTCGAGGACGGGGGCGAGGTTGAGGTCCACGCCGGCTGCCCGCAGCTCGCGCCCCCAGGTCGTCGCCCGGCTCCGCAGGGTCGCTGCAGACCATCCGCCCTGCGAGACCGCACTCGGCAGGTCGGTGAACCCCCGACCGCGCAGCACCTGGACCTGGTCGCCCTCCTGGTCGGTCGCGACGAGGAGGGGCACCGAGCCCGTGCTGTCTGACCCGACTTCGTCGCGCAGCGTGCGTACCACGCGGGCGGTCGTCGCGACCCCGTCGTCGCTACGGCCGCGCAGCATGACGTTGCCCACGTGGTGGTCGCGGATCGAGTCGAGGGTGGCGCTCTCCGCATCCGACGGGGACGTGCCGGTCATGAAAACCTGCCCGACGACCTGAGGCAGGGTGAGTCCGGTCACGGCGGGCGGGCGGGGTGCCGACGGGCTGGGCGCCGACGGGCTGGGCTCGGAGGGTGCACTCGTGGCGGGCGTGGTCGTCGTCGCCGAGGCCTCGGCCGCGGGCCGGGGTGCCGACTCGCCGCACGCCGGAAGGATGAGGACCGCGGCCAGCGCGAGCGCGAGACGGCGCGTCACGAGGGTTGCGCTCATGCGGCCCAGGGTAGTCGGCCACGTCGTGCCGTCCGACCCGGCCGTGAACCCGCGATGCAGTTCACTGAAAGCAGGCATCGAATCGGACGATAGCGGCCATAATGGCGTGTACTCGGGGAAGGAGCGCGATGACCTCATCGATCACGTCGTCGCATGCGGCACGCCTCACCACCGCGCTGGGGGCGATCAGGGCCGGAGACAACGACTCCGCCGTCGCCGCGATGAAGACCCTGCTCCGTGACCTCGGGCACGATCCGTCTGAGCTGCGCGCAGCGGCGGAGTACGTGCTCGTGATCGCTGCCGTCGAGTCCGGGGCCTGCGGGCAGGCCTCGCGGGCGGCAGCCGCCTGCCAGGCTGTCGGTCTGGCGCTCGACGAGCCCGGCTGGGTGGCGATCGGCTGTGCCACGCGTGCGATCGCGGTGCTCCAGGACGACCGCCCCGCCGATGCGGTGAAGGACCTCGTACGTGCCGAGTACGAGTTGCGCGACTCGCGCCGGGACGACCTGCGCGGGTGGGCTCACACCCACCTCGGCCAGGCCTACGAGAAGTTCGGCCTGTTCGAGCTCGCGGTGCCGCACTACGAGGCGGCGATGGCCATCGAGGACCGCCTCCTCGACCTCGCGGGCTCCCGCGCGATCGACGCGCGCAACCTCGCCTCGGTGAACTACCACTGGGCCAAGGAGCTCGACATGCTGATGGAGCCCGACCTCGAGTCCGAGGTCGAGCGGCGTCGCGTGGAGGTCGTGCGTTGGGCCGAGCGCTCGCTGACGCTCGCCGACTCCGAGCACGTCGAGGGCTCGGTCTTCCCACTGGCCCGGTATCTGCGCGCGGCAGCCGGCTGGCCCACGGACCCCGCTCGGTGGATCGGTGAGCTCCACGTGTGCCGGAGCAACCTCAGCGAGGCCCACGTGGGCTTCGAGATGGAGGCGACGGCACTCCTGGCGGTGGCCTATGTCGAGGTGGGGGAGATCGCCCAGGCCCAGCGCGAGGCGCGCAGGGCGCTGATCCGGCTCGACGGGATCGACGACCTGAACGTTCAGCGCTACGTCCGGTGGGCGACGTTGCGGGTCGCCGACGCGATGGGCTATCCGTCCGCGGGGGCGGGTCTCGGTTATGGACGGAGCGTGTCGTGGGCGTGGCGCCAGCAGCACCGCAGCGACCTCGAGATGATGCGTGCGGCGATCGCCGGGTACGAACGCTCGCGGGCGCACGACGCCGCTGTGCAGGCAGCGCGCGAGGACGCGCTCACCGGTCTGGGCAACCGTCGTGCCTTCGACGAGTGGATCGCCGACGCGTCGGTGTCGAGCAGGGAGGTCTGCGTGGTTCTCGTCGACATCGACCGGCTCAAACAGCTCAACGACACCTACGGCCACGCCGTCGGTGACGACGCGCTCAAGACGGTGGGCGAGCTGATCCGTACCAACACCCGGAGCGAGGACCGGGCGGCCCGGCTGGGTGGTGACGAGTTTGCCATCGTGCTCTCCTCTCCCGATCCCGTCGAGGCCCAGCTGGTCATGGACCGTCTCCAGCTCGCCGCGCGGGTCGTCTCGCTGAAGCCATGGGTCGAACAGGCCGGCATCGGCCTGAGCATGGGCCTCGCGACGTGCAGCGAAGGGCTCTCCTCCGAGGCCCTGTACGCGGTGGCGGACGCGCGGATGTACGAGGACAAGCGTCGCCGTTCCGGCGCGGTCGCCTGAGCCGTTCCGGCGCGGTCACGCATGCCGGGGTAGCCAGTAAAGGTGATGATGACTATTATGTGTTCAGGTCACCCAGACCTTTACTGGTGACTCGACAGCGAGGGGGGACCGGATGTCCGGGATCGAGATCGCGGTCTCCACGGTGATCTTCGCGCTGCGGCACGATGACCGGACCGACCGCACCTCGTTGTGGATGCCTCTCGTGCGCCGCGTCAAAGATCCGTACAAGGGCAGCTGGGCGCTCCCCGGCGGTCCGGTCCACGAGGACGAGGACCTGTCCGACACCGCGCGCCGGACGCTGGTCGAGACGACGGCGCTCAGCCCGAAGTACCTCGAGCAGCTCTACACGTTCGGCCACGTCGCGCGCGCTCCGCAGCCGGTGCCCGGTCCCCGGGTCATCTCCGTCGTCTACTGGGCGCTCGTGCGTCCCGAGGAGGCGGAGCGCGGCATCGAGGACGACAACGTCTCGTGGCGACCCGCCGACGAGCCCCCCGAGCTCGCCTTCGACCACTCGACGATCGTCGAGTACGCGCTCTGGCGGCTGCGGACCAAGATGGAGTACTCACGGATCGCCCAGGCATTCCTCGGTGAGACGTTCACGCTGGCCGAGCTGCGCCACGTTTACGAGGTGGTGCTCCAGCGCACCCTCGACCCCGCCAACTTCCGCCGCCAGGTCGAGGCGAGCGGCGCCGTCGAGCCGACGGGGGACTACCTCGTCGGCGGCCGCCACCGACCCCCGAGGCTCTATCGACATCGCGAGGCGAGCGACCTCGCGGACAACGGACCCCTGACCCGGCCGTGACCACCACAGTCCCGTCGTACGACACCTCTCGCCGGCCGGTGCCGGCTCCTTCCAGGAAGGCCCCCACCATGTCCTCTGTCGACACCGTCGTCCGAAGCGCACCAGGCGCCACCTGCGACCCGAGCCTGGCCGACGGCCCGTGGACCGTGGACCTCGCACCACCCTCGTACGGGCCTGGCGCCTCCATGGGCGACGTGATCCCCGCGGCGGCGCCCCGCCAGGGCGTCCTCCCGGCGGCCTACACGCAGATGTCCGCCGACGAGCTCGACGCCCGCATCCGCGCCGCCAAGGACGCCCTCGGCGACCGGCTGGTCGTCCTCGGCCACTTCTACCAGCGTGACGAGGTCGTCCGGCACGCCGACTTCGTGGGCGACTCCTTCCAGCTCGCGAACGCCGCGCTGACCCGCCCCGACGCCGAGGCGATCGTGTTCTGCGGGGTCCACTTCATGGCCGAGACCGCCGACATCCTCTCCGGTCCGCAGCAGGCCGTGATCCTCCCGAACCTCGCGGCCGGGTGCTCGATGGCCGACATGGCCGACATCGACTCCGTCGAGCAGGCGTGGGCCGAGCTCGAGGCGGTCTACGGGACCGAGCCCGACGCCGACGGCAGGCTCCCGGTGATCCCGGTGACCTACATGAACTCCTCGGCGGCCCTCAAGGGCTTCTGCGGCGACCGCGGCGGCATCGTGTGCACGTCGTCCAACGCCGAGACCGTGCTGCGGTGGGCGTTCGAGCGAGCGCAGCGGGTGCTCTTCTTCCCCGACCAGCACCTCGGTCGCAACACGGCGAAGGCGATGGGCGTGAGCCTCGACGCCATGCCCATGTGGAACCCGCGCAAGCCGCTCGGCGGCAACGACGAGCAGACGCTGCGGGACGCGAAGGTTCTGCTGTGGCACGGCTTCTGCTCGGTGCACAAGCGGTTCACCGTCGCTCAGATCGAGAGTGCGCGCGCAGCGCACCCGGACGTCCGCGTGGTCGTGCACCCGGAGTGCCCCATGCCGGTCGTCGACGCCGCCGACGAGGCAGGCTCCACCGACTACATCCGCAAGGCGGTGGAGTCTGCGCCGGCTGGGACGACGTTCGCGATCGGGACGGAGATCAACCTCGTCCAGCGGCTCGCCGTCGAGCACCCCGAGCACACGATCTTCTGCCTCGACCCGGTCGTGTGCCCCTGCTCCACGATGTACCGGATCCACCCCGGCTACCTCGCCTGGGTGCTCGACGGGCTCCTCGAAGGACGGGTCGAGAACCAGATCCAGGTCGACCCGCAGGTCGCCGACGGTGCCCGCGTCGCGCTCGAGCGCATGCTGGCCGCCCGCCCGCCGGAGCGGGCAGCATGACGAGCCGTGCTCGGCCCCGACGCCTCCGGGTGGTCGTGGTCGGCAGCGGGATCGCGGGGATGACGACCGCCGTCGAGGCGAGCGTTCACCACGACGTCGTCCTTCTCACCAAGGGAGCGCTGGGCGAGGCGACGACCCGGTACGCGCAGGGCGGGATCGCGGTCGTCCTCGACGCTACGGCGCGAGCGGGCGTCGAGGACTCCGTCGCGGCGCACGTCGCGGACACGGTGACCGCAGGTGCCGGACTGGTCGACCGTGCGTCGGCCGAGGTGGTGTGCGGTGAGGGACCCGACGCGGTCGCGGCGCTCATCCGGTGGGGCACCCGGTTCGACCGGCAGGACGGGCGACTCGCGCTCGGCCTGGAGGCGGCACACTCGGCGCCGCGGATCCTGCACGCCGACGGCGACGCGACCGGGGCCGAGATCGTCCGTGCGCTGTCCGCGAAGGTGCAGACGGGCGCGCTCGCCGTGCACGACCACGCCATGGTCACCGACCTCAGCCTCCGCGACGGCGCGGTCGTGGGCCTCACCTGGGTCGGCGCCCCGAGCGGGCGCCCCCGGACGCTCGAGGCGGATGCCGTGGTCCTCGCGACCGGGGGAGCCGGACAGCTCTACGCGCACACCACCAACCCCGTCGGCTCCACCGGTGACGGCCTGGCCCTCGCCCTGCGTGCGGGAGCGGTGGCGACGGACGTGGAGATGTACCAGTTCCACCCGACCCGCCTGGCCGTGCCCGGCGGGGGACTGATCTCGGAGGCCGTCCGGGGGGAGGGAGCCGTGCTCCGCGATCAGGCGGGGCGGCGGTTCATGCGTGACGTCCACCGCGACGCCGAGCTGGCACCGCGCGACGTCGTGGCCCGTGAGATCGCTCGGGTCATGCACGAGCAGGGCGGTGAGCCGGTCCTGCTCGATGCCACCGCCCTCGGTGCGGAGTTCCTCGCCCGACGCTTCCCGGGCCTCGACGCGCGCTGCCGCGCCCATGGGCTGCGCTGGGACGAGGGACCGATCCCCGTCACGCCCGCCGCGCACTACTTCATGGGCGGCATCCGGGCCGACCTCGACGGGCGCACGAGCGTCCCCGGGTTGTACGCCGTCGGCGAGGCCGCGTGCACGGGCCTGCACGGCGCGAACCGTCTCGCCTCCAACTCGCTCCTCGAGGGCGCGGTGACCGCACGGCGTTGCGTGTCCGCGCTCCAGGAGCCCGGAGCGGCCGCGTGGGACGGTGAGCCCACCCCGTACGCCGCCGAGCCCGTCGGAGTGACGACCGGTGGGCCCACCGCAGGCGCCCTGAACCGGGACGAGCTGCAGACGACGATGTGGGCCGCCGCGGGACTCGTCCGCGACGGCGACACCCTCCAGGCGGCCGCCGACGCCATCGCCGGGTGGTCCCCGACCGTCGACGGGACCACGGCGGCGTACGAGGACGCCAACCTGCTGGAGGTTGCGCGGGTGGTGGTGACGGCGGCGCTGGCCCGGGAGGAGTCGCGCGGCGCCCACTTCCGGTCCGACCGTCCCGACCGTGACCCCGCCTTCGACCGCCACCTGTCGTGGGTGCGGAAGGGAACGCTCACATGCTGACCGACACGCTCATCAGGTCCGGGGTGCAGGCAGCACTCCAGGAGGACTCGCCGTGGGGAGACCTCACGGGGGAGGTGCTGGTCCCGGCGGAGGCGGTCGCCACCGCGCGCATGGTGGCCCGGGAGGCCGGAGTGCTCTCCGGCGGGCGGGTCGTCGACGTGGCCTTCACGACCGTCGACCCCGCCATCTCGGTCCGGCTCGAGCGGGCAGACGGTGACGCGCTCGAGCCGGGGACGGTCGTCGCGACCGTGGTAGGTCCCGCCCGGGGCGTCCTTCGCGCCGAGCGCGTCGCGCTGAACTTCGTCCAGCGGATGTCCGGCATCGCCACACAGACGCGCGCGTACGTCGAGGCCGTCGCCGGGACGGGTGTGCGCATCGTCGACACCCGCAAGACGACGCCGGGGCTTCGGGCGTTCGAGCGGTACGCCGTGCGGTGCGGCGGCGGGCACAACCACCGGTTCTCGCTGTCGGACGCCGTGATGGCCAAGGACAACCACCTCGCTGTCCTCGGCGACGACCCGGAGCGCATCACCTCGGCGCTGCGAGCCGCGCGAGAGGCGCTCCCGCACACGGTGCACCTCGAGGTCGAGGTCGACCGCCTGGACCAGCTCGATGCCGTCCTCGCGGCCGGTGTCGACACCGTGATGCTCGACAACTTCACGCTCGAGGACCTCCGTACCGGTGTCGAGAAGGTCGCCGGGCGGGCGCTGGTGGAGGCCAGCGGCGGCATCACGCTCCCTCGGGTCGGTGAGATCGCGCTGACCGGGGTCGACCTGATCTCGGTGGGGGCCCTCACGCACAGCGTCGCCGCGCTCGACCTGGGGCTCGACGTCGAGGTGGCGGTCTAGGGTGCGCTACCTCGACACGGCCGCGACCACGCCGGTTCGCCGCGAGGTGCTGGAGGCGATGTGGCCCTTCCTCACCGGCGAGTTCGGCAACCCGTCGAGCCGCCACGGTCTCGGAGACGTCGCGTCCCGGGCGCTGGAGCGCGCACGCGCGGACGTCGCCGCCGCGCTCGGTGCCCGGCCGGCGGAGATCGTGCTCACCTCCGGTGGGACGGAGGCCGACAACCTCGCGGTGAAGGGACTGGCACTGGCGAACCCGCGTGGGCGCCACCTCGTGACCACCCGGATCGAGCACCCTGCCGTGCTGGAGGCGTGCGACCACCTGGTCAGACTGCACGGGTTCCGGAGAGACCT
Organism: Mumia sp. zg.B21; assembly: GCF_019550855.1. Taxonomy (NCBI): domain Bacteria; kingdom Bacillati; phylum Actinomycetota; class Actinomycetes; order Propionibacteriales; family Nocardioidaceae; genus Mumia; species Mumia sp. zg.B21. Next base: position 26,630 of record NZ_JAHWCJ010000001.1, read on the forward strand.
GCTCGACGTCGACGGTGACGGCGTCGTCGACCTGACGCAGGCGGAACGACTGATCGGCGCCGAGACCACGCTGGTGTCGGTCATGCTCGCGAACAACGAGGTCGGGACGGTCCAGCCGGTCGCCGAGGTCGCCGCCCTGGCACGCGCACGGGGGGCGCTCGTGCACACCGATGCCGTCCAGGCCGTCGGGTCCGTCGTCGTGGATCCCGCGCAGCTCGGCGTCGACGCCCTCTCGCTCAGCGGCCACAAGGTGGGTGCGCCGAAGGGGAGCGGGGCCCTGTGGGTCCGCCGAGGCGTGCCCTTGGAGCCGCTGATCCACGGGGGCGGCCAGGAGCGTGGACTCCGGTCGGGCACCGAGAACGTCGCCGCCGCCGTCGGTCTCGCCGCGGCGATCACGTCGGCGGTGGGGTCCACGCCCGGGGGACCGCGTCCGCGAGGTCCGGTCGACGCCCTGGCCGCGGCCCGCGACGCGTTCGTGCGCGACGTGCTCTCCAATGTCGCGGGCGCCTTCCTCACCGGCCATCCGCGCCGTCGGCTTCCCGGTCACGCGTCGTTCTGCTTCCCGGGCACGTCGGGGGAGGCGGTGCTCCTGGGGCTGGAGCAGGATCACGGCATCGCGTGCTCCAGCGGCTCGGCGTGCGCCGCGGGCTCCGACGAGCCCTCGGAGGTCCTCTTGGCGCTCGGGATCGATCCCGAGGTGGCGCGTACGGCGGTGCGGTTCACGGCCGCGTCGCCGGCGGACTTCGAGGGTGCCGCCGGGGCCGTCGTCACCGCGGTGCGAGCCGTCCGGTCGCTCGCCGGCTGACCGTCGCCGGCGCGCCCGCGGGTGCGGTGGACCCTTGCATCCGCGCAGAGCCTTGTTATGGTCCTGGGACAAGACCGGTCAAAATATGACAAGGGTCACATAGCCCCTCTTCGATCACTGCGACGGCAGGGCAGGTGACCTGGACGAGCGTCCAAACCTCGTCCGTGGTGACGTCTGGTGTTTTGAGCGGGTCCATCGACGTGTCTATGGTGGCCCGCGGCCTGACAACAGGCCCCACAACCCCCCATAACGGGCATGACCGGGACGCGACCGGGTCCTGCCGGACAACTGAACATCGTGTGTGGGAAACGCCCAATCCTGCCCGCCTGCACACGCCCCCATCATCGACCGTCACCGACGGGCAGGAGCGGAGGAACCAACTCTGCACGAAGTCCTTCGGGTCATGCGTGCTCGGGGTGAAGCCCTAAGACAGGGCGGGGCCATCCTTCGGCCCTAATCCGACAGCTCACTTCGCAGGCGTGGAAGGGACCACGCTCATCATGCTCGCGACCCCCCGGACGCAGCGCCTCATGGCTCTGCCGATCGCTCTCTCCGCTGCCTTCGCGATGGTCGTCACGACCGCCAACGAGGCCAGCGCAGCCCCCGCCTCCACGTCCACGAGCACGGCCGCCGCGAAGACCGCGACCGCCCAGAAGCTCGCCGCCGCGAAGGCCACCAAGAAGGCCAAGCGCGTCGTCGCCAAGAAGCGTCGCGCCGGTCGCATCGTCAAGGCCTCCCGCGTCGCCGCGCGCCAGAAGGGTGACCCGTACCGCTACGGCGCGTCCGGCCCCCGCGCGTTCGACTGCTCCGGCCTCACCTCCTACTCGTTCCGCAAGGCAGGCATGAAGCTGCCGCGGACCGCGAACTCGCAGTACCGGCACGTCCGCAAGATCAAGAAGCGCAACATCCGCAAGGGCGACCTCGTCTTCTTCGGTGGGTCCCGCAAGTACCACGTGGGCATCTACTGGGGGAAGGGTCGCATCCTCCACGCGCCGTACTCCGGCAGCCGCGTGAAGGTCGAGCGGATCTGGACCCGCGGCTGGTCCGCAGGCACCATGCGTCTGCGCTGACAGCGACACCACCACGAAGAGCAGGGCCGGTGCCTCCTGAGGTACCGGCCCTGCTCCACCATGGGAGCATGCACGTGAGCCAGAAGCCCCGTACCGCGTTGCGCGCCACCCTCGTCGCGACCGCACTCGTCCTCGCGGCGGCGTGCTCGGGTGGTGACGAGCCGAAGACCCCGGAGAAGCCGACGCCGACCAGCGCCGACGCCGCGCGCAAGGCGGCGACCCTGAACCGCGCCAACCCGTTCACCGGCGAGGCGGCGGCCAAGGGTCTGCCCGATCACCCCGCCTTCCTGGTGAAGGTCGAGAACACCGCCGCCGGAGCCCCGCAGTACGGGTTGTCGCAGGCTGATCTCGTCGTCGAGGAGCTGGTCGAGGGTGGTCTGACGAGGCTGGCGGCGTTCTTCTACTCGCAGACGCCGACCAAGGTCGGGCACGTCCGCTCGACCCGGACCACCGACATCGCCCTCGTCAAGCCGACCGGTGGGCAGCTGATCGCCTCGGGCGGCGCGAAGGTGACCATCCGCAAGATCAAGGCCGCTGGTGTGAAGCTCTACAGCGAGGACACCGGCAACCTCACGCTCGCCATCGACCGGGGCAAGAAGGCCCCGTACGACCGGCTGCTGAACCTTGCCGCCTACGCCGACCAGCACCGGTCCGCGAAGGCCGCCGTGCCGCGGCCGTACCTGCCGTTCGGCGCGAGCCCGACGCCGGGCTCGACGAAGGCGACGTCGTTCGACGTCCGCTTCTCCCGCAGCTCCGCGACGCGGTGGCAGCTCGGTTCCGGCGGCGCGTACCGCCGGGTCAACGGCCACGCCCAGAAGGGCAAGGACTTCAAGCCGGACACCGTCCTCGTGCTCTTCACCCGACAGGTCGACGCGGGCTACCGCGACCCGGCCGGGTATCCCGTCCCCGAGACGGTGCTCAAGGGGGGCGGCCGGGCTGTCGTCCTCAACGGCGGCACGATGCTGAACGCCCGCTGGAGCAAGAAGAGCGCTGCGGCGCCGATCCAGCTGACTGCCGGGGGCAAGCCGGTCACGCTCGAGCGGGGCAAGGTCTTCGTCGAGCTCGTGCCGGCTGGCGCCGGTGGCGTGACGGTCCGGTCCCGCTGACGCGAGGAAGGTCACAGCAGGCGGCCTCGGTTCGGCGCGCGCGCTCCCCTACGATCGGCACCAGGGTTTCGGCCCCACCCGGCGGGTCCCTCCCTCCAGCGTCGGGTGGGGCCGTTCTCCGCCTCCGGGGGAGCCGTCTGTGGAGACGCCGGCGTCAGGCCTCGGGAGCGGGTCGCTGGTCGCCGAGCGCCGCGAGCTCCTCGCCCAGGGCGTCGTCGATCGCGTGCGCCAGCTCGTCGCGGAACACCGCGACGACCGCCTGCGCGGCGACCGGCAGCAGGTTGGCGATGGAGGTCACGACCTCCTGCCACTGGTCGTCGGGCATGCCGGCGCCGACGAACGGCTGCCAGATGTCGCGACGCACGCGGCCCACGAGGTCGTCGGCGACCGTGCGCAACGGCCCCGACAGCGCCGGGAGCAGCTCGAGCACCGTCTCCGGGGCCAGGCCGAGCGAGATGGCGGCGGCTCCGGCCCGCACCACCTCGGGACGGTTCACCTCGAGAGTGTCGTCGTCGACGATGGTGGCCAGGCCGCGGTCCACGAGCTTCTGGGCGAGGTCGGTGTCGCGGTCGATGCCTGCCATCGCCGAGAGCCGGTCGCGTGACATGAGCTCGCTCTCGGGCTCGCGGGCCAGCGGCGAGTCGAGCACCGTGATCAGGTCGAGTGCGTAGTCGGCCGTCGTGGAGGTCTTGTCCTGCAGCGCCTTCTCGACGGCCTGCAGCGTGTAACCGCGGTCGAGGAGGCTGCGGACGAGCTGGAGCTGCTTGACGTGGGAGCGCGTGTAGTAGCCGGTGCGTCCCTCCAGCCGCGGCGGTGCGAGCAGTCCACGACTGGCGTACGCGCGGACGTTGCGCACGGTCATCCCGACGCGTGCCGCGAGCTCGTCGACGGTGAGCTCGTCCTCGTTGGCGGTGTCGGCCATCTCGTCCTTCGTGTCGGGTTCGCGGTCCGGTCATCCTACGGCCTGGGTACCCGCGCGAGAGGGCGCCACGGCGTACGCTGAAAGCCGATGAGGCGCCGAGCGAGGAGGGGCGATGACCGACCAGGAACCCGCCGGCATCTCGCCGCGTCACCGGTCGTGCCGAGGCCGTCTTCTCGTGGCCACTCCGCTGCTCGTGGGCGGGCCGTTCTTCCGCGCGGTCGTCGCGGTGCTCGACCACGACGCCGGGGGAGCGCTCGGCGTGATCCTCAACCAGCCGCTGGACGCCACGGTCGCCGAGGTCCTGCCGGAGTGGTCGACACTCGTGTCCAGCCCGACCGCCCTCTTCTCCGGTGGTCCCGTCTCGCCCGACTCGGCCCTCGCGCTCGGCGTCCTGCGGTCGGGTGACCGGCCGCCGACCGGCTGGCGCGAGATGTACGACCGCGTGGGACTGATCGACCTCGACCTGCCGGCCCACGGCGTCGAGCCGGGGCTGCGTGGGATGCGGGTCTTCGCCGGGTACGCGGGGTGGAGCCCGGGGCAGGTGGAGGAGGAGATCGCCGAGGGTTCGTGGGTGGTGGTGGACGCGTTCGACGAGGACCTTCTCTCGTCCAATCCCGAGGCGTTGTGGCGTCAGGTGCTCCGCCGTCAACGCAGCGATCTCGCAATGCTCTCGACCTATCCGGACGATCCCCAGCTCAACTGACCGGCTAGGGGGACGGTTCTTTCTGGCATAGACTGAAGGGGTGTCGACCACCTTCAGTCCCGGATCCCAGACGTCGTCGGACGTGCGCACGCAGCCGCGCCTCGACGACGGCGATCACGAGCGCTACTCGCACTACGTGCCCAAGGGCAAGCTCACCGAGGCGATGATCGAGGGCACGCCCGTCGTCGCCCTGTGCGGCAAGGTGTGGGTGCCGAGCCGTGACCCGCAGCGCTTCCCCGTGTGCCCGGAGTGCAAGGAGATCTGGGAGTCCCTGAAGGCAGGCGGCTCCGGTGACGATGAGTGATCGGCCGCGGCGGCGGCCGCGCTCGTATGCCCTGGGGGCGGTGCTCATCGGCACCGCCCTCGTCGCGAGCATCGCGGCGCTGACGGGTGCCTCGGCGGTCGTGCCGGCATCCGCAGCGCCCGCCTCGGCACGGCCTGCGGCTGCCGCGACCGACTGCACTGCCGACGAGACGCTCGGCGCACGGACGCTCAACGGTCTCGACGGTGTCGTGCGGGCGCCCGAGCCCTCGCACGCGACGGTCGAGGCGTACGAGCGCGACCTCGCCCGTCGCGTCGGCGCGGTGGGCGCCGCGAGCGACCGGCGCAGCGCGCAGGGCGATGGCCCCCGGCGGATCAAGATCCGTGTGTACGCCCACGTCATCAAGCCGTCCTCCACGAGCAAGACCGTCAGCCGCGCCAAGGTGCGGCGCCAGATCAAGGTGATGAACCGCGCCTTCGCGGGCAAGCAGTGGCGCGACGCGCGCAGCACCCGCTTCCGGTTCGTGCTCAAGAAGACCGACTACACGGTCAACCGCGCGTGGTACAACGCCGGGCTCGGCTCGCGTGAGTCCCGGGCGATGCGCAAGGCGCTGCACCGCGGCAAGAAGCGCGATCTCAACCTCTACATCGCGGCGCCGACCGAGCGGGGCGACCTGCAGGTCCTCGGCTACGCGACGTTCCCGCAGCGCCCCAAGAGCAAGCTCGCGACCGACGGTGTCGTGATCCACCGTGACTCGATGCCGGGCGGACGCTTCCGCGGCTACAACAAGGGCGACACCGCCGTGCACGAGACCGGGCACTGGCTCGGGCTCTACCACACCTTCCAGGGCGGCTGCGGCAAAAAGAACGACCGCGTGCACGACACCCCTCGCGAGCGGATCCCGAGCTTCGAGTGCCCACGGGGACGCGACACCTGTCCGTCTCCGGGGGAGGATCCGATCCACAACTTCATGGACTACTCCTACGACCGGTGCATGCACCACTTCACGCCCGGTCAGATCGAACGCATGCGCAAGCTCTGGCGGGTGTATCGCCGCTGATGTCCGGGGCCGCGCATCTCTCACCGGCCTATCCCGACCGCGCAGCCTGGGGCACCGCTCCCAAGCTGCGCGCGTGGCAGGCCGACGCTCTCTCCCGCTACGCCGAACGCAACCCGCGTGACTTCCTGGCGGTCGCGACCCCGGGAGCCGGCAAGACGACCTTCGCGCTGACGGTCGCCGCCCAGCTCCTCGAGCGCCGCATCGTCGAACGCATCGTGGTCGTCGCGCCGACCGACCACCTCAAGACGCAGTGGGCGGAGGCCGGTGCACGCGCGGGCATCCCGCTCGACCCGTCGTTCAGCGGACGCGGTGGCGCGATGGCCTCCGACTTCAAGGGCTTCGCCCTCACCTACGCCGGGGTGGCGACCAACCCCACCGCGTACCGGCTGCGCACCGAGCGCTTCCGCACGTTGGTGATCCTCGACGAGGTGCACCACGCCGGCGACGCCCTCTCGTGGGGTGATGCGGTCCGGGAGGCGTTCGAGCCCGCGACGCGCCGGCTGGCGCTGACCGGCACCCCGTTCCGGTCCGACACCAACCCCATCCCGTTCGTCACCTACGCTCCCGGCGACGACGGCATCGGCCGGAGCGTGGCCGACTACTCGTACGGCTATGCGGAGGCGCTCGCCGACGGCGTGGTCCGCCCTGTCCTGTTCATGGCGTACTCCGGTGACCTTCGGTGGCGTACGCGCGCCGGCGACGAGGTCGCGGCGCGGATGGGCGAGCCGATGACGAAGGACCTCACCGCGCAGGCGCTCCGTACGGCGCTCGACCCGGCCGGCTCATGGATCCCGTCGGTGCTCGGCGCGGCAGACACCCGGCTGTCCGAGGTCCGGCGCCACGTGCCCGACGCAGGCGGGCTCGTGATCGCGAGCGACCAGAACACCGCACGGGCCTACGCCAAGATCCTCCGCGAGGTGACCGGTGACGGACCCGCTCTCGTGCTCTCGGACGAGAAGGAGGCCAGCGCGCGGATCAGCGCGTTCGCCGAGTCCGACGAGCGGTGGATGGTCGCGGTCCGGATGGTCAGCGAAGGCGTCGACGTGCCACGGCTGTCGGTCGGCGTCTATGCGACCAGGACGTCCACCCCGCTGTTCTTCGCCCAGGCGGTCGGTCGCTTCGTCCGTGCCCGCAAGCGGGGCGAGACGGCGACCGTGTTCGTCCCGAGCGTCCCCCGTGTCCTCGGGCTCGCCTCCGACCTCGAGGTGCAGCGCGACCACGTGCTCGGTCGCGCCGGCGGTGACGACGACGATCCGTTGGCTCTCGACGACGAGCTGATCGCGGCCGCCCAGGCGACCCAGTCCACCGCCGATCTCGAGCCGTTCGAGTTCAAGGCTCTCGGCAGCGAGGCGTCGTTCGACCGCGTGCTCTACGACGGTGGCGAGTTCGGACACGAAGGCGAGGTCGCGACCGGGTCGGAGGAGGAGATGGACTTCCTCGGGATCCCCGGCCTGCTCGAGCCCGACCAGGTGCGAGAGCTGCTTCGCCACGCGCGGACCCGGCGCACCCAACGGGGTGTCGCAGCCGCAGCCGAGCGGGGGGAGCCCGCCGACTCCCAGGCGGGGGCGACCGGCGCTCCTGGGCCGGCGACGCGGCCCGACGAGCCGAGCACGCACCAGATGCGTGCGCTGCTGCGGCGCGAGCTCAACGGACTCGTCGGCGCGTGGCACCACCGCACGGGTCAGCCCCACGGTGTCGTGCACAACCGGCTGCGCGAGGAGTGCGGGGGACCTACGGCAGCGAGCGCGTCGGTCGACGACCTGCGGGCGCGCATCGACAAGATCCGCGAATGGGCCGGTCGACCGACCTCTTGACGTCGTAGTGTCACAGCATGCGTCTCGCCGTCGCGATCGCCTCTGCCACCCTGCTCGCCGGGCTGCTGCCCGGTGCACCAGGTGCGGCCACCGCGGCTGAGGCGGGCGAGGCCGGCACCAACACCGCGGTGCGTGCGGGCATGGCGGCCGCACCGGGCGTCGGTCGGCCGGGAGCCGGCGACGCATACTTTCCGGGCCACGGCAACGGCGGCTACGACGTACGGCACTACCAGGTCACCGCCGCGTACCAGCCTGCCGAGAAGCGTCTCGTCGGACGCACCCGCCTGCGGGCGGTGGCGAGCCAGCGGCTCCGGCGCTTCAACCTCGATCTCGTCCTCGCCGCCTCGTCGGTACGGGTCGGCGGGCGCCCCGCGCGGTTCAGCCAGCGCGGCAGGGAGCTGGTCGTCACCCCGCGCCGGGCGATCCGCAAGGGCGATCGCTTCGTGGTGTCCGTCGCGTACGCCGGCCGGCCCGCGAGCATCAGCCGCCGCGGTGCCCGGCCTTTCGTCACGACGCGGGCGGGCGCGATCGTCGTCGGCCAGCCCGAGGCCGCCCCGTGGTGGTTCGCGAGCAACGACCACCCGAGCGACAAGGCGACGTACGACATCCGCCTCCGGGTCCCGCGCGGCCGGGAGGCGATCAGCGTCGGCAGGCTCGCGGGACGCAAGCGCGTCGGTGACCTCGTGCAGTGGCGGTGGGTGATGCGGCGGCCGATGGCGACCTACCTCGCGTTCGCGGCCTGGGGTGACTTCCGTGTCGTCCGCGGTCGGGCCGGTGGTGTCCGCTATCTCTACGCCTACGACCGTGCGCTCAGCGCCGGCGTGCGCCGGCGGGCGGTGCGCTCGCTGCGCCGTACGCCCGAGGTGACGCGGTTCCTCGCGCGCCACCTCGGCCCCTATCCGTACGGCGACCACGGTGGCGTAGTCACGAAGGCCGACCTCGGCTTCGCGCTGGAGACGCAGACCCGCCCCGTCTACGACGCCGCCTTCTTCCGCCGTGGGGCGGGCCTGCAGCCCGGCCAGAACACCTCGGTCGTCGCGCACGAGGTCGCTCACCAGTGGTTCGGCGACTCGGTCTCGCTGCGCCGGTGGCGTGACATCTGGCTCAACGAAGGGCTCGCGACCTACCTCGAGTGGATGTGGGACGAGTCGCAGGGACTCGGGTCGGTCCGGAGCGAGTTCGACTACTGGTACGACCATGGCGGCCGAGCGTTCTGGCGGCTGCCCGTCGGCAACCCGGGACGGGACCGGATGTTCGACAACCGGGTCTACGTGCGAGGCGCGATGACGATCCACGCGCTGCGGCGCGAGATCGGCGACGCGGCGTTCTTCGCGCTGCTGCGGCGGTGGGTCGGCGAGCGCCGTGACGGCCACGGGACCACTGCGCAGTTCGAGCGGCTCGCCGAGGACGTCAGCGGGCGTCAGCTCGACGGGGTCTTCGACGCCTGGTTGTTCCGGCGGTCGCGCCCGTTGCTCTGAGCGTGAGCCGGGGCGGCGGGCTCGTCCAAGGGCACGCGCAACGTGTGCAGCGTCGTCGCGAGCCCGTCGTACTGGCACACGAGCATGACGATCTCGACCAGGCTGCGGGGTGGGAAGCGCGCTGCCAAGGACTCCCACGTGCTGTCGTCGACGTCACGCGTGAGGACCAACGCGTCGGCGGTGTCGAGGAGCGCCTGGTCGGCAGCCGACCAGGGCCACGTCGTGGCCGGATCGGTGACCGCCTCGATCTCGTCCGTGCTCAGACCGGCCCGCGCACCGAGACGACGGTGGTGGTCGAGCTCGTAGGCAGACCGGCGCAGCGCGGCGACACGGAGGATCACGAGCTCGGCCTGCCGGCGAGGGAGCGTCCCGAACGGCATCAGGCGCCCCGAGTAGTGGAGCCAGCCTCGGAACAGGCCCCGCGTCCGGCCGAGGACGGAGAAGAGGTGCACGTCGCGGACCCCGACCACGCGGGAGGCGACACGGGCGAGCGCGGCGTTGACGAGGCCGAGGTCGCGCCGGTCACCCGGGGGGACGCGGGGGAGCTCGGTCACGCGGCATCCCGAGGACCGTCTGGCGCCGCTTCGGCGGTCGGCTGCGGTGTCGTCAGGCCCGCGCCCTCCCGGCGTGCGATCTCGAGCGCGTGGCGTACGCGCGAGCGACGCAGGGTGCGTTCGACGGCGCGCTGGACGGCGGCGCGAGCAGGGAGCGCGGCCCTGACGAAGCGCGGTGAGGTGACGACGCGGGCCCGGCGGGCGATGCCGCGCTCGAGCGCGGTGATCGCGTCCTCGAGCGGAGCGACGCGCCCGATCGGGGTGCCTCGCATCAGTATCGTGGCCGCCTCCGTGCCAAAACCTCGGCTCGTCATCTCGGTGTCGAGCTCGCCGAAGAAGGCGACGCCGACGCGGGCGCCGCTCGGCGCGAGCTCGAGGCGGAGCGCGTCGCCGAGCGCCTCGACGCCGGCCTTCGACGCGGAGTAGGCACCCAGCATCGGGAGGTGCACGGCAGCCGCGAGCGACGAGACCAGGAGGGCGTAGCCCTCGGGGTGGCTCACGTGAGGCCCGGCGAGACGCACCGTGTCGTACACGCCGGTGAGGTTGACCGCGAGCGTGCGGTCCCACACGTACGGGTCGCCACCGACGATCGGCAGCTGCGCCGCAACCCCGGCGTTGGCGACGACGACATCGAGGCCGCCGAGCGCGGACGCAGCCGCTTCGATGGACCTCTCGAGCCCTGACCGGTCGGTGACGTCGCAGGCGAACCACGGCGCGTCACCCGCACGGGCGGCCGTCGCCGCGAGGCCGTCGGGCTCGAGGCCGAGGAGGGCGAGACGGGCGCCGCTCTCGGCCAGACGGACCGCGAGCGCCGCGCCGATCCCACGGGCGGCGCCGGTCACGAGGACGCGTCGTCCGGCGAGTCCGGCTGCGGTGCTCACGCGCACACTATGGCGCGGGCGGCGCCGCGGTGTCGAGGCCCAGCGCGGCGTCGAGCAGGGGGGCGACCCGGGGCGCGAGCTCGGTCTGCAGCGCGATGACCGTGGCGACCCGCACGATCGACGGCTCCGAGACGACGGCGTCGAGGACCCGCTGGAGGTCGGTGTTGGAGCGGGCGACGACGCGGCACCAGAGGTCGCCGGCACCGGTGATGGTGCATGCCTCGAGGACCTCGGGGATGGAGGCCAGGTGGTCGGCGACGGGGGCCCGACCCTCGCCCTGGACGACCTCGAGCGTGAGGAAGGCGGTGACGGGATAGCCGAGCGCCGCCGGAGAGACCGTCGGTGACCAGGACGCGATCACGCCGCGCTCGGCGAGGCGGTCGAGCCGCGTCTGGACCGTGGCACGGGCGACCCCGAGTCGCCGCGAGGCCTCGAGGACCCCGATCTTGGGCTCGGCGAGGAACAGGCGGGCGATCTGGGCATCGAGGTCGTCGATCGCAGGCATCCGGTCAGCATAGGGTGAGGCATGGACACCGACGTCTTCGTCGCCGAGCTCGTCGCCGCTCTCGGGCCGGACGTGGTGGTCACCGATCCTGACCGCCTCGTCTCCTACCGGACCGACCGCGCGATGTTCTGCGAGGCGGGCACCCCGTGCGCGGTCGTGCTCGCCCGGGCGACAGGCGACGTCGCGACGGCGATGCGGCTCGCCTCCGCGCACGGGGTCCCGGTTGTGGCGCAGGGCGCCAGGAGCGGCCTCTCCGGTGCCGCCAACGCGATCGAGGGCGGGTTGGTGATCACGCTCGAACGGATGGACCAGGTCCTCGAGGTCGACACCGACGAGCGACTCGTCGTGACCCAGCCCGGCGTGCTCAACGCCGTCCTGTCGCGCACGGTGGCCGAGCATGGGCTGTTCTACCCACCGGACCCCAGCTCGTGGGAGTTCTGCACGATCGGCGGCAACCTCGCCACGAACTCCGGCGGCCTCTGCTGCGTGAAGTACGGCGTCACGACCGACTACGTCCTCGCGCTCGAGGTCGTCCTCGCGAGCGGAGAGGTGCTGCGGACGGGGCGGCGTACGGTCAAGGGCGTCGCCGGATACGACCTGGTGCGCCTGTTCGTCGGCTCGGAGGGGACGCTCGGCATCATCACCGAGGCGACGCTGCGGCTGCGGCCCGCCGCCCACCGCCCTCGGACGCTCGCGGCCACCTTCGGCACCGTGCACGCGGCCGCGGAGGGCATCGGCGCGATCGCCCGCTCGAGCGTGGTCCCCAACCTGCTCGAGCTGATGGACGCCACGAGCCTCCGGGCGGTCAACGACGCCTACCGTCTCGGATTCGACGCCGAGGTGGGGGCGCTCGTCCTCGCGCAGTCCGACGCGCCGGGTGCCGCCGGAGAGGAGGAGATCGCCGCCCTGGCGGCCCACCTGCGGGACGCGGGAGCGTACGACGTGGTGCTCGCCGCCGACGACGCGGAGGCCGCACTCCTGCTCACCGCTCGGCGCGAGGTGCTGACGGCCTTCGAGTCGATGGGGACGACGATGGTCGACGACGTCTGCGTCCCGCGGTCGAGGATCGCCGACCTCGTCGACGGGGTCGCCGCGATCGCTGCGAAGCGCGAAGTGGTGATCGGGGTCGTCGGGCACGCCGGTGACGGCAACTTCCACCCGTGCGTGATCTTCGACGGTGCCGACCTCGACGAGGCGGAACGGGCGCACGCGGCCTTCGACGACGTGATGCACCTGGGCCTCGACCTCGGCGGAACCATCACCGGGGAGCACGGGGTCGGCGTCTTGAAGCGGACACTGCTCGAGCGTGAGCTCGGGCCCGTCGGACTCGGGGTCCAACGCGCCGTGAAGCACGCGCTCGACCCTCACGGTCTGCTGAACCCCGGGAAGGTCATCTAGTCTGGCGGCCATGGCCGCCCCCTTGCCGATCCGCACCAGACTGTTCACGTTCGTCGAGCGCTTCCTCAACCGACCGATCGACGAGGTGCCGCGAGAGGAGCTCCCTGCTCGCCGTACGCAACGGGCCAAGCTGCTGGGCTCGCCGCTGGGACGCGCCGTGTCGGGCAGACCGCACCCCGACGCCCAGGTCACCGACCGCCTCGTCGAGCTCCAGCCGGTGACGGTCGGCGAGCTCCCGCAGGAGACTCAGCCAGTGACGCTGCGGCTGCGGATCTACCAGCCGCCGACACCGGGGCCCGAGCCGTCGCCGGTGGTGGTGCTCTTCCACGGCGGAGGCTGGGTCCTCGGTGATCCCGAGCAGGACGAGTGGTGGGCCAGCCATCTCGCGGTCGACACGCCGTGCGTCGTGGTCTCCGTGGCCTACCGGCTGGCTCCCGAGCATCCCTACCCTGCCGCCGTCCTCGACACCTGGGCCGCGCTGGACTGGGTCGTGACGCACGCCGACGAGCTCGCGGCCGACCCGGCGCGCATCGTCGTCGCCGGCGACAGCGCCGGCGGCAACCTGGCCGCCGTGGTCGCCGACCTGGCGGGTCAGGCGGGTGCACCGGCGCTCGCCGGTCAGGTCCTCGTCTATCCCGCGGTCGAGATGGAGGAGGTCTTCCCGTCCGAGCGCGAGCACGCGAACGCCCCCGTGCTCACCTCACGCCAGATGCGCGCCTTCTCGCGCCTCTACCTCGACGGCGCCGACCCGTCCGCGCCCACGGCGGCGCCCTTGCACGGGACGCTGTCCGGGGCGGCCGTGCCGGCGTTGATCCAGGTGGCGGGGCACGATCCGCTGCGTGACAACGGTGTCTTCTACGCCGAGGCGCTGCGCGGCAACGGCGGCGACGTCACGCTGACGGAGTACGCCGATGCCGTCCACGGCTACATCAGCCTGCCGGGGATCTCGCCGTCGGCACCGCGTGCGCTGGCCGAGATCGTCACCTTCGTCCGCCGGGTGACCTCCCGCGGGTGAGGTCGTACGTCCGATCGAGGCAGGTGGTGGGGGACATGACCGTCGAGGATCTGCCGCTGATCGACGAGCACGCGCTGACGATCGCGCGGCCGCGTCAGCAGGTGTGGACCGCGCTCGAGGCCTTCGTGCACAGGTCACTGCTCTCGGCGGCCGACGGGGCGATGGCTCGCCTCCTCGGCACCGACCCGCCCGGCGGCTTCGCCGTGGACGACGTCGTCACGGGGGAGCGGCTGGACCTCGCCGGGAGACACCGGTTCTCCGTCTACCGCCTGGTCTTCAGGCTGGCCGACGCACCTCTGGCCGAGGTGCCCGCGGCTGACGCTCCGGCGACGCGACTCTCCGCGCGCAGCTATGCGGTCTTCCCCGGTGTGCGTGGTGCTGTCTACGAGACGATGGTCATCAGGACGCGCTTCCACGTCCTCGCGACGCGGCGGATGCTCCGGCAGGTCCGGCGGATCAGTCTGTCGGACCCAGCAGGCTGAGTGCGCGGAGGTCGGCGAGCGAGGCGTCGACGTCCTCGGAGCCGACGCCGGTGAACCACCGCCGAGCCGACTCCAGCGAGGACTCGCCGATGACCCCGAGCTCGGTGACGACACGGTCCGAGGCGGTCAGGGCCAGGCGCTCGGCGACCGCGCCGACGTCACCCCCGTCGAGGCTCGCGCGGGTGGCGAGGAGCACGTTGAGGAACCCGTGGCGCACGCGACCCGTGTCGGGCTCGCGCCAGGCCACCGCGTGCGCCAGGTCGCCTCGGCACGAGAACGCGACCTCGCGGTCGAGCGCGTCGCCGACGGCACCCGCCAGGGTCTCGGCCGACGGCACCTCCTCCGGGTCGGCCCCGCCGGTCCGCAGCACGAGCCGCAGGTCCTGGGACGCCAACGTGTCGAGGGCGTGCTGCCAGCGCAGCGAGCCCTCGGTGCGGGCGTGCAGCGGGAGCCCGACCTGCACATCGACGTCCTCCAGCAGCCCTTCCGCCTCGAGCTGGCCGACCATCGCCACCACCCGGTGGGCGCCGCGGGCCAGGTCGTCGAGGTCGCGGACGGCCGCGGTGAGGCCGACCAGACGGAGGCGCTCCTGCCGCGTCGCCCACCGCACCGCCGGCTCGATGGCCCCCGCACCTCCGGTGACAGCGACGACGACATCGATCTCGTCGGCGCCGAGGGCGGCCACCGTGCCCTGGACCAGGGGAAGCTCCGTGTCGGGCACGACGAGCGGGCCGAGCACGTCACCGTGATCCTCGGCGGTCGAGCGGCGCGCGGCGTACGCCTCCACGCGCTCGCGCAGGCCGTGTGCCGCCGGTGCCTCGTACGACGTGTCGGCCACGAGATCTCGGAGGTACGGGGCGCTCATGTCTCCGAATCTAGTGCAGACGCCGACCGTCGGAGCACGGTAGCGTCCGGTGCATGACACGCGTCCTGCCCGCCGCTCCCCGGGGACGGGAGCGCTGGCGCCGCGATGCGTGGCAGCGGGTGATCGCGACCCTCGACCCGGAGACGGACTACGAGATCATCTCGGCGGTCGACACCCGATTCGAGTTCCCGTGGGACATCCAGCAGGCGCTCAGCTTCGCGCTGTTCCGGACGTTCGCGGTGCCGTCGATCGGGGTGCTGCTGCACGAGACGCAGGAGTTCACCGAGCGCACCCAGAAGCGCCACGACGACACGGTGCTCGTCCTCGACGCGATCGTCGAGGACGGCATGGAGTCGTCGCCCGGACGTGCTGCGGTGCGTCGGATGAACCAGATGCACGGTGCCTACGCCATCAGCAACGACGACCTGCGCTACGTCCTCGCGACGTTCGTCGTCACGCCCGTCCGGTGGCTCGCCGACTACGGGTGGCGGCCGCTCGGCCCCGCGGAGGTGGACGCGGCGACGCGGTCGTACCAGCGGATGGGCGAGCTGATGGGGATCAAGGACATCCCCGCCTCGTACGCGGAGTTCGAGACGCTCCTCGACGCCTACGAGCGCACCCACTTCGCCTACGACGACCGTTCGCGCGAGGTCGCCGACGCCACGCTGGCGCTGCTCTGCTCCTACTACCCTCGGCTGCTGCGGCCCGCGGTCGAGGTCTTCTCCCGGTCGGTGATGGACCCGCACGTGCGCGACGCGTTCGGGTACGCGACGCCGCCGCGCGCCGTCGTCGCCGTGTCGCGAGGACTCCTGCGGCTGCGCGGTCGCGCGCTCCGGCTCGCCCCTCCGCGGGTCGCACCGTCCCGGCCCGAGGACCGCGGCGCGATCCGCACCTACCTGCCGGGCGGCTATCGCATCGAGGATCTCGGGACGCATGTCTGACGAGCCGTCGACGTACGAGCTCGCGCGCGAGTGGTGGCGCAAGCAGCGCTGGTACGGCCGCGCCTACCGGCCTCTCAACCGGGCGCGGCTCAGCGTCGAGCTGGCGCGGCGGCGCGCGTACGCCCGCGGCGTGGTGCACGGCGACGTGCTCGAGATGCTGCGCGACGGGCGTCTCCACCTCGGGCCGCAGGTGTTCCTCGAGCCCGGGGTCTGGATCACCGGCGGACCGGACGCGCAGATCGTGATCGGTGAGGGCACGTTCCTCAACCTCGACGTGATGGTCTCCGCGTCGCACCGCGTCGAGATCGGCGCCCACTGCATGCTCGCGAACGGTTGCCTCGTGACCGACTCGGCGCACCGCTACGACGACCCGGACGTGCCCGTCCCGTGGCAGGGGTTCACGTCGAAGGGGCCGACGGTGATCGGCGACAACTGCTGGCTGGGCGCCAACGTCGTCGTCACCAGCGGCGTGACGATCGGGGAGCGGTGCGTCATCGGCGCGAACTCCGTCGTCACGCGTGACGTGCCTGCGTTCTCGGTCGCGGCAGGCTCGCCGGCGCAGGTGGTGCGGTCGGTGGCGTACGGGTGAGGCTCAGGCCACCGTGACCCCTGCGGCGTCGAAGTCGCTCCGGGTCTTGTCGAGGTTCGCCTCCGCGACCGGAGCGGTGAGATCCATGAGGACACGCGTGCCGAAACCGCGTGCCGCAGCATCGAGAGCCGTGGCCCGCACGCAGTAGTCGGTGGCGATGCCGACGATGTCGACCGTGTCCACGTCGCGCTCGCGCAGCCAGTCCTCGAGCCCGTCGCCGGTGGTGGCCTTGCCCTCGAAGCCGGAGTAGGCCGCGTCGAACTGGCCCTTCTCGAACACCGCCGCGAACATGTCCGCCGTCAGCGGCGCATGGAGCTCGTTGCCGTGGGTGCCGACGACGCAGTGCGGCGGCCACGAGTCCACGTAGTCGGGCTGGTCGCTGAAGTGGGCGCCCGGGTCGATGTGGTGGTCCTTGGTCGCCACCACCAGGTCGTAGCCGCCGTCGGCGACCAGGCGCGCCACGCGCTCGGCCACCGCGGCGCCTCCTGAGACGGCGAGCGAGCCGCCCTCGCAGAAGTCCTTCTGCACGTCGACGACCACCAGTGCCCTGCTCATCGTGCTCCTCCGCTCGTCACGTCCTCGAAGACCGTCGGGATCGCGGCCTCCCCCCGCGAGAGCTGCCGGGCCCGCAACGGTAGCTCAGCGAGCGAGTCCCGTAGCCGGTCGCGGGCGGTCTCCAGGGTCTCGTCGTGGACCCGTTCGCCGTTCTCGACGAGCGGGACGAGCAGCGGGCGGTCGTTGTCGTCGCTCTCCGGCGGCTCGCCGATGCCGATCACCTCGGCCGTGGCCGTGCCGCGACGGTCGAGGCGACGCAGCGCGTACTTGCGGCCGCCGATCGACACCTTGTCCACGCTCGTCTTCGCGACGGAGATCATCGCGGCGTCGGTCTCCAGACCGTCGGCCCGGGCGACGAGCTTGTAGACGAAGCCGCACGTCGGGTGCCCGGATCCGGTCACCAGCGACGTCCCGACGCCGTAGCCGTCCACGGGAGCGGCGGCGAGACCGGCGATCGCGTACTCGTCGAGGTCGCTGGTCACCGTGATCCTGGTGCCGGTCGCACCGAGCTCGTCGAGCTGGCGTCGGACCTGGCCCGCGAGGAGCGGGAGGTCGCCGGAGTCGAGGCGTACGGCGCCGAGTCCCGTGCCCGCGACGTCGATCGCGACGCGCACCGCCTCGGCGACGTCGTAGGTGTCGACGAGCAGCGTCGTCGCGGTGCCGAGCGACTCCACCTGGGCGGTGAACGCGTCACGCTCGGTGTCGTGCAGCAGGGTGAAGGAGTGGGCGGACGTGCCGGCGGTCGGGATGGCGTACCGGCGGCCGGCCTCGAGGTTCGACGTCGTCGCGAACCCGGCGACGTACGCGGCCCGGGCCGAGGCGACCGCCGCGAGCTCGTGCGTCCGCCGTGACCCCATCTCGATGCACGGACGGTCACCGGCGGCCACCGTCATCCGGGCCGCGGCGGAGGCGATCGCCGAGTCGTGGTTGAGGATCGACAGCAGCAGGGTCTCCAGCACGACGGCCTCGCCGAAGGTGCCTTCGACGATCAAGATGGGCGAGTTCGGGAAGTAGGTCTCGCCCTCGGGATAGCCCCACACGTTGCCGCGGAAGCGGTAGTCGGCGAGCCAGTCGAGCGTCGGCCCGTCCACGATCTCGTTCGCGCGCAGGAACGCGAGCTCGCCGTCGGTGAACCGGAAGTCGGCGATCGCATCGAGCACGCGGCCCGTCCCTGCGACGACGCCGTAGCGCCGGCCGTCGGGGAGCCGGCGTGCGAACAGCTCGAAGACCGAGCGCCGGTCGGCCGTGCCGTCTGCCAGCGACGCCTGGAGCATCGTCAGCTCGTAGTGGTCGGTGAGCAGCGCGGTGGAGGTCACGGCGTCAGCGTAGTGGCGGGCCGGCGGACCGTGGAACTCCACCGGGCAGGGGCGGGCCGGAGAGTTTGCGCGTACGCCACAATGGGCCGGGTGAGCACGCCAAGCCCGATCGAGGTCGACGAGCCGGCGACCGACGAGGTCACCGAGCTCGACCGACCCTGGGTCACCATCGTCTGGAACGACCCGGTCAACCTCATGTCCTACGTCGCGTACGTGTTCAAGTCCTACTTCGGCTACGACGACGCCACGGCGAACGACCTGATGATGAAGGTCCACCACGACGGGCGGGCCGTGGTCGCGACCGGGCCCCGCGAGGAGATGGAGCGGCACGTGCAGGCGATGCACGAGTACGGACTGTGGGCGACGTTGCAGCGGGACGACGCATGAGCGCGGAGAGCATCCGATGAGGGCGTTCGAGCGACGCAAGCGCGACCGGGTCCGCGCGGAGTTCGAGCGGGCCGAGGCCGAGCTGCTCGTCAACCTGCTGGGCCAGGTGATCGAGCTGCTGCGTGACCGCAACGCCCCCGAGGAGTCGTCGCCCGACCCGTTGTTCGGTCAGCTCGGCACGACCGCGTCCTCGCTGCCTCCGGAGGACCCGGTGCTCCGGAGGCTCCTGCCCGACGCCTATCGCGACGACGACGACTCGGCGGCCGACTTCCGTCGCTTCACCGAGCGGAGCCTGTCGACGGCCAAGGTCGAGAACGCTCAGGCGCTCGTCGCGTCGCTCGCGGCGGGCGGCTTCGACCTGGACGACCCGGAGCAGTCCGTGGACCCCATCGAGGTCGAGCTCGGTGAGCGCGGTGCTCAGGCGTGGCTGCGGTCGCTCACCGACGTACGGCTCGCCCTCGCGGTCAGGCTCGGCATCGAGTCCGAGGAGGATGCCGAGGCGGCCGCGGAGAGCGACGATCCCTCCGTGGCGGTGGTCGTCGACATCTACGAGTGGCTGGGCTTCGTCCAGGAGTCCCTCGTCCAGGCCCTCGACTGAGCCCATGAGGTTCTGCCCGTGAGGTTCTGCGTCGTGTCCTTCGTCGAGGACGCGCCGGAGGAGTTCGGACGTGAGGCGTGGCCGCTGCACGTCACCTGGGTGCCGCCGTTCGACGCTGACGAGGCCGAGGCCGTGGAGGCGTTCACCCGTGCTGCCGAGAGTCGTGCGCCCGCAGCCACCGAAGCGGCGGGGGAGGAGTGGTTCGGCAGCCGTCACGACGTGCGGGTGACCGAGCTGGCACGGACCGCTGATCTCGACGCGCTCCATCGGGCGCTGCTGGGCGCCCTCGCCGACGCGGGTGTCGACGTCGCTCGGATGCGGCACGTGCGTGACGCCTTCCGGCCGCACGTGTCGGCTCAGGCTGGCCGGGCTCTCAGGGTCGGGACGCGCGTGACGCTCGACGAGGTGTCGCTCGTCTCCCTGCGACCCGACGACGACCCTCGCCGGCGGCGCGTCGTCCTCACCCGCCCGCTCGGCTGACGCGGAGTGGCACGGAGTGGCGCGGCCCACACGGACGCCGTTCGGATGGCGGACCCACCCTCTGAGCCGGGTGCCACCCCGTACCTTGGAAGCGTGCTCACCATCGACCAGGCGACGTACGACGCGATCATCGCGCACGCTCGACGGGACCACCCGGACGAGGCGTGCGGCGTGGTCGCCGGACGGATCGGCTCGGACCTGCCGACGCGGTTCGTCCCGATGGTCAACGCGGCGATGTCGCCGACGTTCTACGAGTTCGACTCGACGGACCTGCTCCGGCTCTACCAGGAGATGGACGACAACGACGAGGAGCCCGTCGTCGTCTACCACTCCCACACCGCCACCGAGGCCTACCCGTCGCGCACCGACGTCAACCTCGCCGGCGAGCCGAACGCGCACTACGTCCTCGTGTCGACCCGCGACGGCGCCCACGCGCCCGGACCTGTCGACTTCCGCTCGTTCCGGATCGTCGACGGCGAGGTCAGCGAGGAAGAAGTCCGCGTCGTCGAGCGTTACGAGGAGGAGGGCCCGGGCGGCGACTCCGTCCAGGCTCCGAGCACTCATCCCACCGATCGACCAGGAAGCTGACGTCTGATGGCCATCGAGGTCCGTGTCCCCACCATCCTCCGTACCTACACCGACGGCGAGAAGAAGGTCTCCGCCGCCGGTGACTCGGTCAGCGCGCTGATCGAGGACCTGGAGGCTCACCACTCTGGCATCAAGGACCGCCTGGTCGAGGACGGCCAGCCGCGCCGATTCGTCAACATCTACGTCAACGACGAGGACATCCGCTTCTCGGGCGGCCTCGAGACGCCCCTGTCCGACGGCGACGTCGTCGTCATCCTGCCCGCCGTCGCGGGCGGGGCGCGCTGACCTCGCGTACGAGGCCGGACCCGTCCATGCGCTTCGACAACCTGATCGACTCCGTCGGCGGCACGCCGCTCGTCGGGCTCCCGAGGCTGTCCCCGTCCCCTGAGGTCCGGTTGTGGGCCAAGCTGGAGGACCGCAACCCGACCGGCTCGATCAAGGATCGCGCTGCGCTGGCGATGATCGAGCGCGCCGAGGCCGAGGGTGTCCTCCGACCGGGGTGCACGATCTTGGAGCCCACGTCGGGCAACACCGGCATCTCGCTCGCGATGGTCGCCAAGCTGCGCGGCTACCGCATCGTGTGCGTGATGCCGGAGAACACGTCCCAGGAGCGCCGGCAGCTGCTGCGCATGTGGGGTGCCGAGATCGTGTCGTCGCCCGCCGCCGGCGGCTCGAACGAAGCCGTCCGCGTCGCCAAGCGGGTCGCCGAGGAGCACCCCGACTGGGTGATGCTCTACCAGTACGGCAACGCCGCCAACGCCGACGCGCACTACCGCGGCACCGGCCCGGAGATCCTGGCCGACCTCCCCGAGGTGACGCACTTCGTCGGGGGCCTCGGCACGACCGGCACGCTCATGGGCGTCGGACGCTTCTTCCGCGAGGCCAAGCCGGAGGTCCGCATCGTCGCCGCCGAGCCACGCTACGGCGAGCTCGTCTACGGGCTGCGCAACCTCGATGAGGGGTTCGTACCCGAGCTGTACGACCCGCAGTACATCGACGCCCGCTTCTCGGTCGGACCTCGCGACGCCGTGCGACGGGTGCGCGACCTGCTCGAGTCGGAGGGCATCTTCGCCGGCATCTCCACCGGCGCGATCCTGCACGCCGCCCTCGCCCAGGCCTCGAAGGCCGTGAAGGCGGGGGAGCCCGCCGACATCGTCTTCGTGGTGGCAGACGGCGGCTGGAAGTATCTCTCGACGGGCGCGTACGAGGGCACCGTCGACGAGGCGGAGGAGCGGCTCGAGGGCCAGCTCTGGGCGTAGCCCGCTCGTCCGGGAGCGGCTCGCCCCGGCCATCAGGTCGGGTAGCCCTCGAACGGGCCGGTCGCCCCGTCGATCAGCTCGCGGAGGATGTCCGCGTGCCCGGCGTGACGGGCGTACTCCTCGACCATGTGGATCAGCACCCACCGGAGCGACACCGTCTGACCCCACCACGCGGTGCCGGTGTCAGTGAGGTCGAGGTCGTCGATCACCGCGTCGGCGGCCTTGCGGGCCATCGCGAAGTAGGCCAGCACACCCTCGGTGGTCTCCCACGGCTCGATGCGCCAGTCGGCGTCCCAGTCGTCCTCGTCGGCCGGGACCTCGAGCGACTCGCGGCCGAACGTCGAGCAGAACCAGGCGTAGTCGACGGACGCCAGGTGCTTGACCATCCCGAGGAGCGTCGTCCCCGACGGCACCATGGGCCGCCGGAGGTCCTCGTCCGAGAGTCCGTCGATCTTCCACAGGATGGCATCACGGTGGCGGTCGAGAGCCGTGTAGAGGCTCTCCTTCTCGTCGCCGGTGAAGGGCACTCGTCTCATCGAGACAGCATGCCCGACCGCGGTGTCAGACCGCGAAGAGCAGCGCGGCGCTGACGAGGACGATGACGGCCGTGGCGAAGTGGATGCCGAAGGCCACCGCCTTCGTTCCTCCGTTGCGGAGGACGACGAGCGTGTCGCCGAATGGCGCGAGCGAGACGGTGATCATGAACAACCCCGCTGCTCCGGGCGTCGAGAAGGCCAGCAGAGTCAGGCCGACGACGCCGAACGTGGAGTCACGGACTCCTTTGACCGTCAGGTACGCGCCGTCGCCGTCCGGCTTAGCCGGGACGCCGTAGCCGGCGGCTGCCGGGATCGGGTGAGTCAGGAACCGTACGCCGATGAACAGAACCATGAGGCAGAGGGCGGCGGCCAGGACGTACGCGACGGTGATGAGCACGAGAACTCCTTGTTAGCGATGCTAGAAACAAGTGCGACGCTATGCGAGCATGAGCCTGATGTCTAGCGGTGCTAGGATCTCTGCGTGGCGATCCACGAGCGCAGGGCACGCGAACGCGAAGCACGTGAGCGGTTGATCATCGACGTCGCGCGCGAGCTGGCCGAGGCCGAAGGGTGGGAGGCGGTCACGACGCGACGACTCGCGGAGCGCGTCGAGTACAGCCAGCCCGTGCTCTACAGCCACTTCGCCGGCATGGGCGCTCTGATGGCAGCGGTCGCGATGGAGGGCTTCACCGAGATTGCCGAGGCGCTGCTCAGAGCCGTCCGTACACCGGAGGTGTCTCCCTCGGAGCGCCTCGCCGACGTAGCCACGGCGTACCTCGACTTCGGTGCACGCCACCCGGCACTGTACGACGCGATGTTCAGCCGGGCCGTCGAGCTGAAGTTCGCACAGGAGTCCACCCCGGCGCCGATGCGCGAGGGATTCGGTGCGCTTCGCGAGGCGGTCCGCCCGTACGCCGGCGACGACGCCGACGCCGACGTGGACGCGCTCACCGAGGTCTTCTGGAGCTGCCTGCACGGTCTGGTGACGCTCGCCGCCACCGGACGGCTGAACCCTGCGCTGGTCGAGCTGCGGCTCACGGCCCTCGTGGAGCGCTTCAGCCGGTGACGCCGAGCCGCGTCCCACGCGACTCGCCCTGTGGCGTCGGACGCATTGTGTTTCGTGGGTGTGAATCGCACACTAGGCTCGCTCGGGTGAACGACGCGCCCATCGGCATCTTCGACTCCGGCTTCGGCGGTCTGACCGTCGCCCGAGCCGTCATCGATCAGCTGCCGAACGAGGCGGTCCTCTATCTCGGCGACACCGCCCGTCAGCCGTACGGGCCACAACCCATCGGCGACGTCCGCGAGTACGCGCTGGAGTGCCTCGACCACCTGGTCGACCGAGGCGTGAAGGCGCTCGTGATCGCCTGCAACTCCGCCAGCGCAGCGGTGCTCCGCGACGCGCGAGAGCGGTACGACGTGCCGGTGGTCGAGGTCATCGTGCCGGCGACCCGACGGGCCGTCGCCGCCACCCGCAACCACCGCGTCGGTGTCATCTGCACCCAGGCAACCAAGACATCGATGGCCTACGAGGACGCGTTCGCCGCGAACCCGTCGGTCCAGCTGACCGTCCGCGCCTGCCCCCGCTTCGTCGAGTTCGTCGAGGCCGGGGTGACCGCAGGTCCCGAGCTCCTGGAGGTGGCGCGGGACTACCTCGCGCCGCTGCAGGAGAGCGGGATCGACACGCTCGTGCTCGGCTGCACCCACTACCCGCTGCTCACGGGCGTGATCGCCTACGTGATGGGCGAGGAGGTGACGCTCGTCTCCAGCGCGGACGAGACCGCCAAGGACGTCTACGCGCTGCTCGTGCGCCACGGCCTCGAGCGGACGGTGACCACGCCGCCCGAGCACCACTTCCTGACCACGGGGCAGCCTGAGGAGTTCCGCACCCTCGGGCGCCGGTTTCTCGGTCCCGAGATCGACCACGTCGACCAGTTCTCGTGGGTGGGCGTATGAGGCTGACCGTCGTCGGCTGCGCGGGGTCGTACCCGGGCCCGGACTCCCCGGCCAGCTGCTATCTGCTGGAGGCGGCGCACCAGGGGCGCACCTACCGGCTCGTCATCGACCTCGGCAACGGTGCGCTGGGCGTGCTCCAGCAGTACGTCGCCCTCTCCGACATCGACGCGATCGCGATCTCACACCTCCACCCCGACCACTACATGGACATCTGCGGGATGTACGTCTACCGCAAGTACGTCCCCGGCGGTCCGCTCCCACGGATCCCGCTCTGGGGTCCGTCGGGCAGCGCCGACCGGTTCGCGGAGGCGTACGGACTCCCGATCGACCCCGGGATGACCGACGAGCTCGCGGTCCAGACGTGGGTCGAGGGCGAGCCGGTGACCCTCGGACCGTTCACGGTGACGCCGCGACTGGTCGACCATCCCGTGCAGTCGTACGCGTTGCGGATCGAGGCCGACGGCAGCGTCCTCACCTACTCCGGGGACACCGGGCCGACCTCGGCCCTCGTCGAGGCGGCGGACCGGGCGGACGTCTTCCTGTGCGAGGCGTCGTTCACCGACGACCCGGACAATCCGCCCCACCTCCACCTCACCGGCACCGATGCCGGGGCCGCGGCCACCGAGGCCCACGTCGGGCGGCTGCTGCTGACCCACGTCCCGACCTGGACCGATCACGAGCTCGTCGCGTCGGAGGCCAAGGCCGCCTTCGCCGGACCGAGCGAGCTCGTCGAGGCGGGCGGGGTCTACGAGGTCTAGGCCGTTAGGCTCGTCGGCATGCCCACCACCCGAGCGGACGGCCGCCCGAACGACGAGCTGCGTCCCGTCACCATCACCCGCAACTGGCTCGACCACGCCGAGGGATCGGTCCTGGTCGAGTTCGGCCGCACGCGCGTCCTCTGTGCGGCCAGCGTCACCCAGGGCGTCCCGCGCTGGCGGCGAGACTCGGGGCTCGGCTGGGTGACCGCCGAGTACGCGATGCTGCCGCGCGCCACGCACACGCGTTCCGACCGCGAGTCGGTGAAGGGGCGGATCGGCGGACGTACGCACGAGATCTCGCGCCTGATCGGCCGGTCGCTGCGTGCGGTGATCGATGACAAGGCCTTGGGCGAGAACACGATCGTCATCGACTGTGACGTGCTCCAGGCCGACGGAGGCACCCGGACCGCCGCCATCACGGGCGCGTACGTCGCGCTGGCCGACGCCGTCTCCTACCTCCGCGAGCGGGGTGCCCTGCTGTCGGAGCCGCTGACCGACTCGGTCGCCGCCGTCTCGGTCGGCATCATCGACGGCACCCCGATGCTCGATCTGCCCTATGACGAGGACGTCCGCGCCGAGACCGACATGAACGTCGTGATGACGGGCTCCGGGTCGTTCGTCGAGGTGCAGGGCACCGCCGAGGGTGCGCCGTTCGACCGGGCGGAGCTCGACGCGCTGCTCGCGCTCGCGGAGAAGGGGTGTGCCGACCTCACGGCGATCCAGGCCTCGGCGCTCCAGGACGGGCCCTCCGCATGAGTGCGCGACGAGTCGTCCTGGCCAGCCACAACCCCGGCAAGCTGGTCGAGCTGCGTCGCATCCTCGAGCCCGACGTGCCGGGGATCGAGGTCCTCGGTCTCGACGACATCGGCGACTTCGACGAGCCCGTCGAGGACCAGCCGACGTTCGAGGGCAATGCGCTGCTGAAGGCGCGCGCCGCCGCGAAGACCACCGGACTCCCGTCGCTGGCCGACGACTCCGGGTTGTGCGTGGACGCGCTCAACGGGATGCCCGGCGTCCTGTCGGCGCGGTGGAGTGGCAAGCCGCAGGGTGACAAGCGGTCCGCCGACACGCGCAACAACGCGCTGCTGCTCGACCAGCTGGCCGACGTGCCCGACGAGCGGCGTGGTGCCGAGTTCCGGTGCGCGATGGCGCTGGTGCTGCCGAGCGGGGCCGAGGTCGTCGAGCTGGGCGTGATGCGGGGTCGGATCCAGTGGGAGCCGACGGGTGACGGCGGGTTCGGCTACGACCCGCTGTTCGCCGCGGACGGCTACGACGTGTCGACCGCAGAGCTCACGCCCGCCGACAAGGACGCGATCAGCCACCGGGGCAAGGCCCTGCGGGCGATGGTCCCGCACCTCGTGGCCCTGCTCGCCTGAGCCCGTACGCACCGGCGCCTCCGAACCGGCACGGCGGCCACCCGCTCAGTTGAGGCGTACCCGAGGATCGAGGACCGCGTAGGCGATGTCGACGACGATGCTCGCGATCACCACCGCGGCTGAGGTCACCAGCACCACGCCGATGATCACCGGCAGGTCCTGGTTGTTGATCGCGTCCACGCTCGTCTTGCCCAGACCCGGCAGACCGAACACGGTCTCGGTGACGACGAGACCACCCACGACTGTGCCCAGGTCGATCCCGAGCTGGGTCACGACCGGGGTCAGTGCGCTCCGCAGACCGTGCCGCAGGACGACGCGGCGCTCGGTGATGCCCTTCGAGCGGGCGGTCCGGATGTAGTCCTCGCCGAGCGCGTCCAGCATCGCGCCTCGTGTCAGCCGGGTGTAGATCGCCGCGGACAGCATCGCCAGCGCGATCCACGGCAGCACCAGGTGCCGCGCCCACTCCCCGACCCCCGCCGACAACGGCGCGTAGCCCGCCGCGGGGAACCAGTCCAGTCCTGCGAGGGTGAACCGGTAGTAGAAGACCGTGAGCAGGAGCAGGCCGAGCAGGAACGACGGCATCGAGTAGAAGAACAGGGCGAAGAACGTCAGCCCGCGGTCCACGGCGGAGCCCGGGCGCACGGCCGAGACAACGCCGTTCGTCACTCCGAGGAGCGTCCAGATGACGGCGGCGCCCAGCGCGAGCGAGATCGACACCGGCGCGGCCGCAGCCAGCATCGAGGTGACCGACTGGCCGTGGTAGTAGTCGTAGCCGAGGTTCCCGTGCAGGGCGTTCCACAGGAAGTCCCCGTACTGCTCGAGCAGCGGACGGTCCAGCCCGAGACGGTGTGAGATGAGGGCGACCGTCTCAGGGGTCGCCTGCTTCCCGGCGAGCGTCTCAGCGACGTTGTTGGGCGCGATGAAGAACATCCCGAACACCAGCAGCGTGATCAGCCACATCACCACGGCGCCGAGCAGGGTGCGTCGCACCACGAACCGGATCATGACGGTCTCCCTGGTCTCATCGAGAGCGTCGGTCGGGCGCGGGGGTCGAAGGCATCACGGACACCGTCGCCGAACAGGTTGAACGCGAGCGTCGTGACCAGCAGCGCGAGGCCGGGGAAGAGGATGTACCACCACGCTGTCGTGTAGTAGTTCTGGGCCGTGGCGATCATCCCGCCCCAGTCGGCCGTCGGCGGGGGAATGCCGAGGCCGAGGAACGACAGCGTCGCCTGGGTGACGATGACGACGGGGATGAGCAGCGAGGTGTAGACGATCACCGGCGCGAGCACGTTCGGCAGGATGTCGATCACCATGATCCGCCAGCTCGACGCGCCGAGGGATCGTGCTGCTTCGACGAACTCCCGCTCGCGCACCGACAGCACCTGCCCCCGGACGATCCGCGCGACCGACGCCCAGCTGAACAACCCGATCACGAGGATCGAGATGCCGAGGCTCGGTCCCGTGATCGACACCAGCGAGATCGCGAACAGCAGGAACGGGAACGAGAGCACGACGTCGACGAAACGGGCGAGGATCGTGTCGATGACGCCACCGAAGAATCCGGCAGCCAGACCGACGACGACCCCCACCAGCACGGCGAGCGCGGTCGCGGCCACGCCGACCAGCAGCGAGACGCGGGCACCGTAGGCGATCCGGACCAGCAGGTCGCGCCCAAGGTCGTCGGTGCCGAGCCAGAACGTGCTGTTCGGACCGCGCGGCAACCCGTCCGGAGTGAGTCCAGCGCTGTGGTATTGCGTGTTCGGCGGATGACCGGTGACCGCCGCGACGACCGGGGCGAAGACCGCCATCAGGAGGATTGCGGCGATCACCGTCAACGAGAGCATCGCCACGCGGTCACGTCGGAGCCGATGCCACGACAGCGCCCATGGGCTGCGGCCCTTGATCTCACCGGCAGCAGCGGTCTCGGTGGCCTCCGGGCTCATCACGCACCTCCAGGATCGGTGACCCGCTCGGCGACGATCTCGCTGTCCTGGGCATCCAGGTCCGGCACCTGCCCCACCAGCTCCTCGCCGACGCGCAGCGGGTGGAGGCACGCGGCACGGTGCTCGGGTGGGTCGTCGAGCACCGGGACGAGGTCAGGGTCGACGGACACACAGTCGTGTCGTGCCTTCGGGCAGCGTGGGTGGAAACGGCAGCCGGACGGTGGCGCGACCGGCGACGGGAGGTCTCCGACCAGGACGATCCGCTCCCGAGCCTCGGCCTCCTGCGGATCGGCCACGGGGAGTGCGGAGAGCAACGCCTTCGAGTAGGGGTGCCGAGTCACCTCGAACAGCTCGTCGGCCGGGGCGGTCTCGACGATCCTCCCCAGATACATCACCGCGATCCGGTCGCTGATGTGCCGGACGACCGACAGGTCGTGGGTGATGAAGAGGTAGGTGAGGTGGAGGTCCTCCTGGAGGTCGATCAGCAGGTTGAGCATCTGAGCCTGGATCGACACGTCGAGCGCCGAGACCGGCTCGTCACAGATCAGGAGCCTCGGGCGCAGCGCGAGCGCGCGGGCAAGGCCGATGCGCTGGCGCTGACCTCCGGAGAAGTCGGCCGGAAACCTGTTGTAGTGCTCGGGGTTGAGGCCGACGAGCTCCATCAGGTCCTGGACCCGATGTGCGCGCTCCTTGGCCGACATCGACCGGCCGTCGGTGTCGCCGTGGATCGCCAGCGGGTCTCCGATGATGGAGCCGACTCGTCGCCTCGGGTTCAGCGAGCCGTACGGGTCCTGGAAGACCATCTGGATCTCCCGCCGCACAGGTCGGAGGCGGCGCCGGCTCGACGCCGTGATGTCGGTGCCGTCGAAGCTGATCGAACCTGACGTGACGTCGTAGAGCCGGGCGAGGCAGCGCGCGAGCGTCGACTTCCCGCAGCCGGTCTCGCCGACGAGCCCGAGGGTCTCCCCACGCCGGATCTCCAGGGAGACCCCGCTCACCGCGTGCACGACCTCGCGGCTGCGCCGCCACGGGCTTGAGGCGCCGACCGGGAACTCCTTCACGACGTCGGAGGCGACCAGGAGCGGTGCAGCGAGGTCATGCTCGCGCCTGCCCGAGGCGTCGACGGCAGCGGTGCTCATGCGGGTTGCTCGTGTGGTGAGGTGACGCGCGCCTCGCGTGAGGCGACACGCTCGTCGCGCGAGGCGATGTCGCTCGGCAGCCAGCAGGCCGACTCGTGGTCGGAGCGCCCGAAGACCGGTGCCAGCCACGGCGTCTGCGTGCAGCGGTCGAAGGCGTAGGCACATCGCGGTCGGAACGGGCAGCCCTCCGGCGGCGTGATCAGACTCGGCGGTGAGCCGGGGATCGGGGTCAGCCGCCCCCGGCCCGGTGCTCGCGAGGGGAGCGAGGCGAGCAGGCCCTCGGTGTAGGGGTGGTGGAACCGGTAGAAGAGCTCGTGGCGGTCGGCCCGCTCCATCACCTGGCCGGCATACATCACCACGATCTCGTCGGCTACTTCCGCAACCACCCCGAGGTCGTGGGTGATCAGGATGATGGCGGTGCCGAGCTCACGCTGCACGTCCTGCAGCACGGTGAGGATCTGCGCCTGCACGGTGACGTCGAGCGCCGTCGTCGGTTCGTCGGCGATCAGCAGCGCGGGGTCCAGGGCGATCGACATCGCGATCATCGCGCGCTGGCGCATGCCGCCCGAGAACTGGTGGGGGTAGTCGTCGACCCGCAGATCGGCCTGCGGGATGCCGACGAGTGCGAGAAGCTCGACGGCACGACGTCGGGCGGCTCGACGGGAGATGCCGCGGTCGTGCGCGCGGATCATCTCGACGATCTGCCAGCCGACCGTGTAGTACGGGTGGAGGCTTGTCAGCGGATCTTGGAAGATCATCCCGATCCTCGCCCCGCGCACTGCCTCGAGCTGCTTCGTCGTCGCGGTGAGCAGGTCCTCGCCGTCGAACACGGCGGACCCCGAGATCTGCGCTCCTCGGGTGAGGCCGGTGACGGTCTGGGTCGCAACGCTCTTGCCGGAGCCGGACTCGCCGACGACGGCGAGCGTTCGACCGGCCTCCACGGCGAACGAGACGCCGCGTACGGCGTGCACGACGCCGTCAGGAGTCGGGAAGCCTACGTGCAGGTCAGTGACCTCGAGCAGCGTCATCGGTGGCTCCTTCCAGGCAGAGGGGACGAGGCGGGGAGCGAGGTGGCGACCGCGCAGATCCGCGTGGCCGCCACCTCGCCCGAGATCACCCGCCCTGCTTGCCCTTCTCCAGCCAGACGTTGGCCGGGTCGAGGCTCTGCAGGACGGGGATGTAGACGCCGTGGTGCACCTGCGACGCCTTGTAGGTCGGCCACAGCGCATTCGTGATCGGATAGATCGGCGCGTCCTTCATCGTCTGCTTGTCCGCGGCCGCCCACAGCTTCTTCGCGTCCTCGTCGGTCGCCGCCTTCGAGGCCTCGTCGATGAGCACGTTGGTCGTCGGGTTGTCGTAGAACCCGAAGTTGCTGCCGACCGGCGGGAACGACGACTTGCCCGAGAACAGCGGCTTGAAGAAGGACAGAGCCGCGTTCCCGTACCAGTCCGAGCCCCAGCTGGACATCGCGATGTCCCACTCGCCGCGCTTGGCCACGGCAGGCACCTGGAGGTACTTCGTGTAGAAGTCGGCCTGCTGCGCCTGGAGCCCTTTCACGGTGATGCCGACCTCCTTCAGGTCGCCTTGGAGCGTCTGGAACACCTTGCTCTGACCTTCGCTCTTGTTGCGGTAGAGCACCGTCAGGGTCAGGCCGTTCGGGTAGCCCGCCTGCGCCAGCAGCTGCTTCGCCTTCGTGACGTCGTGGGGATACAGGTCGAACTCCTCCGACCCGAGCAGCGTCGACGGCAGGACGTGGGTCAGCGGCGGATTGACCTTCTCGCCGCCGAGCACCTGCACGAGGTGGCTGCGGTCGATCGCGTGCGACAAGGCCTGCCGCACCGCGACCTTGCTCAGTGCACGGGCGTTGTTCGGCGAGACCGTGTTGAAGATGACGTACGGGCCTGAGCTGCTGGTGACACCCAGGGTGAGGTTGGGGTCCTTGGCCGACACCAGCTTCGGGAGCTGCGCCGGCGGCACGGCGATGTCGAACTGCATGTCCGCGCTCGGCGTGCCCGTCTGCAGCTGCTGGAGGATCGAGTTCTGGTTGCCGCTCTCGCTGACGACGACCTTGTCGACGTACGCCTTGCGGACGGGGTCGCTCGAAGCCACCCAGGCAGGGTTTCGCGAGAGCGTGATCTCCTTCGTCGGCTGGTACGAGTCGATCTTGTACGGCCCGTCGGAGATCGTGTGCTGACCGAGCTCAGCGCTCGCGGGGGTGTACTCGAGGAACTCCTTCGGCGCGGGTGACATCGCCGTGAGGGTGAGGATGCCGGTGAAGTACGGCGCGGGATGGGCCAGCGTGAACACGACCGTCTTCTCGTCCTTGGCCGTCACACCGGCCACGTCGTTGCCGTCGATGTAGCTCGCTATCGCCTGCGGAGTGGGGTCGACCTTCTCGAACCCGCTGCAGAACTCCGCCAGCCCGACGATCAGGTCGACGTAGTTCGGCAGACCACCGAAGGGCTGGGCCGGGTTGCAGGTGCGCTTGACGCCCCGGACAACGTCGTCGGCGGTGACGGTGCGCTTCGGTGAGGTGTTCCACGCGGCGTCGGGCTGGATGCGGATCGTGTAGGTCTTGCCGTCCTCGCTGATCCCGCCGTTGTCGGTGGTCGGCATCTCGGTCGCGAGGTCCGGGACCTCCTCGGTCGTGCCGCCTTCGACCGCAGGATAGGTGAACAGCTGCCGGCTCCAGAGGCGGAGAACGGTGTAGCCCGCCGAGTAGTAGCTGATGTTGGGGTCCATGTAGTCGACGTCACCGACGCCGAGCATGTTGAGCGTGCCCCCCTTGACGGGCTCGCCCTCGTCGCCCGGCCCTGAGCCGGAGCCCTCTCCGCTGCCGCACGCGGTGACCACCAGTGCCGCCGCGACCGCTCCCGCCCCGGCGGCGAGCCATCGTCTCGTTCGCACCATCGTTCCTCCTGGTCCGTGCCCGCGGATCACGGGCTCCCTGCGCCGGAGCCCGGAAGGGCCTGGCACGACGCGACGCTAGGCTCCCGGCCAGTGGGCGGCCAGGCTCCGAGTCGGACCGACACGGGACTGCCATGGAGCTGTCACGGCGGTTGTCATCTCGTGACGCCTCCGTGGCAGGCCGATGACGAACGTCGGCGTGTCGTCCTCGCTGACTCCCGTCCGAGCAGCTGCCGGGCCATAGTGAACGCATGACGCGCAGCGTGCTGCTGGTGGAGGACGACCCGCGGGTACGTCGCTCGCTGCGCCTGGCGCTCGAGGACGAGGGATATGCCGTCGTGGAGGCGTCGACGGGCGCCAGTGCGCTGGACATGCTGCGAGAGCGCGGACCGGACGTCGTGCTGCTCGATCTGATGCTCCCCGACACCGATGGGTTCTCGGTCTGCCGCGAGCTCCGGCGGGAGAGTGCCGTCCCGGTGATCATGGTGACCGCCCGTACCGACTCCCACGACGTCGTGGCAGGGCTGGAGGCGGGCGCCGACGACTACGTGACAAAGCCGCTGGTGGCCAAAGAGCTGTCGGCGAGGATTCGCGCGCTGCTGCGTCGGGCCACCGCGGGGCCCTCGGCCGCGCCACGCGACGACCTCACACTGGGCGACCTGCGCATCGATCTCGGTGATGCGGTCGTGGTGCGTGACGGCGTCGAGCTGCCCCTGACACGAACCGAGTTCAAGCTGCTCGCCGAGCTCGTCCTCGCCGAGGGCAGGGTGTGCAGCCGCGAGCACCTCCTGGACAAGGTCTGGGGGTACGGCTACTTCGGCGACAGCCGCATCGTCGACGTGCACGTGCGGCGGCTCCGGATGAAGGTCGAGCACGACCCTGCGTCCCCCTGCCACCTGCTGACCGTGCGCGGGCTGGGCTACCGGTTGGCCGGCTGAGGATCCACCGTGGCCACGACCCGACGCCCGTCCGACCCCAGGAGGTGGAGGATGCGGCTCGGGGTCCGCGGACGTGTGACGCTGCTCTTCGGCCTGCTGGCGCTGGCGCTGTCACTGCTGCTCGCCGTGCTCAGCTGGTCGCTGGTCACGCACTTCCTGGTGGCACAGCGCGAGTCCAGCGCGGCTGCGGAGACGGCGGTCGACGCGGGACTGCTCCAGCGCGAGATCGACGCCCGGCCCGTCGACGTGTCTGGCGCTCTCGACACCGTGGGGTCGGGCGCCTCGGCGGCGGTTCTGCGCTACGACGACGCCTGGTACGCGACCTCACTCGACCCGACCCCGTCCGACCTGCCGGCCGCGCTGGTGGAACGGGTCGAGGCCGGGACGGCGAGCACCCAGCGGATCGAGATCGACGGGCGGCCGCTGCTCGCCGTGGGGATGCCGTTGCAACCGAGCGGCAACGCCTACTTCGCGGTCTACGACCTGACAGAGCTGAACCGAACCTTCCGGGTGCTGTCCGCGAGCCTGGCCGGTGCCGCGCTGCTCACGGTCGTCTGCGGTCTGGTCCTCGGCCGGTCGGCGAGCCGCCGGGCGCTCCGCCCGCTGACCGAGCTGAACGACGTCGCCTCCGCCGTCGCCTCCGGCAGGCTGACCGCACGGATGGACACCGGCGGCGACCCCGACCTCGCGCCGCTCGCCCGGTCGTTCAACGCGACCGTCGAGTCGCTGCAGCGGCGGGTTCGTGCGGACGCACGCTTCGCAGGCGACGTCAGCCACGAGCTGCGCACCCCGTTGACCACGATGCTGAACTCCGTGCAGGTGCTCCAGAACCGGCGCGCGAGGCTGCCTGAGGAGGTGCGCGAGCCGCTCGACCTGCTCGCGGAGGACCTCGAGCGGTTCCGGCGGATGGTGGTGGACCTGCTGGAGATCTCCCGCGCAGAGGACGAGTCCAGCGCCACGTCGGAGGCGGTGGCGATCGGTGAGCTTGTCGAGCGTGCCGCGGACGAGGCCGCCAAGCGTCCCGTCACGATGGTCGAGCCGGAGGCAGCGGACGTCATCATGCTGGCCGACAAGCGCCGGCTCGAGCGGGTGATCGCGAACCTGGTGGAGAACGCCGAGCGTCACGGCGGTGGCTGCACCGGAGTGACGGTCCGGCTGGGGTGTGACGGCTCGACGGTCGAGATCGCCGTCGATGACGCCGGTCCCGGTGTCCCCATCGACCGGCGGGAGCGGATCTTCGAGCGGTTCAACCGCGGTGATGAGGCAGAGGACTCCGGCGTCGGTCTCGGGTTGGCGATCGTCGCGCGCCACGTCGGACAGCACCACGGGCGGGTGGCAGCCGAGGACTCGCCGGTCGGCGGGGCACGATTCCTCGTCACGTTCCCGGTCGGTCGAGGGAGGGGCCGGTGAGCCGGGCTGCGCGGCTGGGGGCCGCGGCCGTGCTGGCTCTGAGCCTCGGCGCGTGCGCGATCGGTGCGGAGCCCGCACCTCGCGACGCCGCAGTCACCGCTCCGCGCCTGCCCGCGTACGGACCGACAGTCGGCCGGGAGCGTGCGATGGACGTCGAGGTGTGCCTGCTGGAACGCGGCCGGCTCCGCCGCGTGGGGCGGACTGCCGCGGCAGGTGGGGTGGCGAGCGCGCTGCGCTCGCTCGCCCGGGGGCCGACGGGCGGCGAGCGTCGCGCGGGGCTGACGACCGACGTGCCGCAGAGCGCAGAGGAGAGCCAGGTGACGGTGGCGTCCAGCGTCGCTCAGGTCGAGGTCCCGACCGGCTTCGCCCGCCTCACCGCGGAGCAGCAGATCCGGGCGATGGCCCAGATCGTGTGCTCGGTGACGAGCGGCGGCGTGATCCGCAGCGTACGGCTGGTCTCCGACGGCAAGGCCGTATTCGCACCCGTCGGGAGCGGTGCGCTCGTGGACCGGTCGGTCGGGCTCGGTGACTACCCGGCCTTCACACCGCGGTGAGCGTCGCCGTATCGGGGACTCAGGTGCCGCCGGCGTACCCCTGCTGGCGCCAGGCCTCGTAGACGACGATCGCGGTCGAGTTCGCGAGGTTGAGCGAGCGGCGGGCCGGCAGCATCGGGATGCGGAGCCGATCGGTGATGCGACGGTCGGCGAGCACGTGGTCGGGGAGACCGGTCGGTTCCGGACCGAACAGGAAGACGTCGCCGGGCTCGTAGGCGATGTCGGCGTAGGACGTGGTCGCCCGCGTCGTGAACGCGAACACGCGTGCGGGGTCGAGCGCCTTCCACGCCGCCTCGAGGTCACCGTGGACCGAGACGTCGGCGAGGTCGTGGTAGTCGAGCCCGGCCCGACGGAGCTGGGCGTCGGACAGGTCGAATCCGAGCGGCTCCACCAGGTGGAGCTGAGCCCCGGTGGCGGCCGAGAGCCTGATCGCGTTGCCCGTGTTGGGCGGGATGCGGGGTTCGTAGTAGAGGATCCGGAACATCGTCCGAGGCTATCGCTGATGACGACGGGCCCGGATCGGCGGATACTCGGGACGTGACCTCGACGGACTTCGTACGCGCGGACCCGCGTGGTCCGTACGCGGGCGCCGTCGCCTCGCTCGTCGGATACCGTCAGCGCGACATCGAGCAGCGCCTGCACCGCGGCCTCCCCTCGCCGTACCTCACCTTCGTCGTCTCGCTCGACAACCCGGTGGTCGTCGGGGAGCGTGAGGACGACCCGGAGCCGGTGTCCGCGTACGGCATGCTCGGCCCGCTCGCCGCGCGGCCCGCCTTCATCGACCAGCCCTCCGCGCAGGAGGGGGTGCAGCTGGCGATCCACCCGTTCGCCTCCCGATGGCTTTTCGGGGTCCCGGCGAGCCGGCTCACCGGTCTGGCCCTGGACGTCCGCGACGTCCTCGGCGCACCGGCCGACGCCCTGCGCGCACGGATCGGCGACACCGACGACTGGGGACAGCGGTTCGCAGCGGTCAGCGGCCTGCTCGCCGAGCGTGCGCGTACGGCGTCCGGCGCGGCGGCGGCGCGACCCCGCCCGGAGGTCGTGGAGGGCTGGCGCTGGATCGTCGCCCGCGGGGGCAACGGTCGCATCGACGACCTCGCAGCCCATGTCGCCCTGAGCCCACGGCGTCTGCGGACGGTGTTCGTCGACGAGCTCGGCTTCGGCCCCAAGGTCCTGAGCAGGCTCGTGCGCTTCGAGCGGGCGGTCGCGATGGTGCGGGACCAGACGGTCGCGCCGGAGACGGGGTCCTTGAGCGACGTCGCCGCGCGGGCGGGCTACGCCGACCACGCCCATCTCGTGCACGAGTTCCGGACGCTGTCGGGGACCACTCCGACGGGCTGGGTCGAGGAGGAGCGCCGAAACCTCCAAGCGGGAGGGCACCGCAACGGAGCATCGTGAGGTCCATGAGCACTGTTGAGAACCAGAACCAGAACCAGGACCAGAACCGCACGGCCGAGCCGCCGGCCCCCACCGTGTGGCCCGCGCTCGCCGCCCGCGACGCACTGGCGATGATCGACTTCCTCGAGCGCGCCTTCGGCTTCCGGCCCGTCGTCGTGATGGCGGAGGACGGGTTCGTGCAGCACGCCGAGCTCGCGTGGCCGGAGGGCGGCGGGATCATGATGGGCTCGGAGAAGCACGAAGGGAACTGGCAGCAGAAGCCCGGGACCTTCGGGGCGTACGTGGTGTGCTCCGACCCCGACGCCCTCTACGACCGGGCCAAGGCGGCAGGAGCGACGATCACGATGGAGCCGACGACGACCGACTACGGGAGCCGCGACTTCATCGCCGAGGACCCCGAGGGCAACTCGTGGTCGTTCGGCACGTATCGCGGGGAGCCGCACTGAGCACGAGACGACAGGCAGACGGCCGTCTCGGGTGCCGGTGACAGGACTCGAACCTGCACGTCTTGCGACACAGGAACCTAAATCCTGCGTGTCTACCAGTTCCACCACACCGGCCCGCCGGACAGTCTAGGCGGCGACCACCGCCGTACGGCTCAGGCCAGGTCGAGCTGACGGATCAGGCGCTCGACGTGACCGGTCGCCTTGATGTTGTACTGCGCGACCTCGATCTTGCCCTCCTCGTCCACGACGAACGTGGAGCGGATGACGCCCTCGATGACCTTCCCGTACAGCTTCTTCTCGCCGAAGGCGCCCCAGGCGCGGAGCACGCTGCGGTCGGGGTCGGACAGGAGCGTGATGTCGAGACCCTCCTTCTCGCGGAAGGAGGCCAGCTTGTCGGTGTTGTCCGGAGAGATGGCCAGCACGGTGTATCCCGACGCGTCGAACGTCTCACGCTCGGCGGTGAAGTCGCACGCCTCGCGGGTGCACCCCGGCGTCATCGCGGCGGGATAGAAGTAGACGATGACCTTCCCGCCGCGCAGGTCGGAGAGCGTGACCTCCTTGCCGTGGTCGTCGAGGAGCGTGAAGTCGGGCGCCTGATCACCTGGCTGCAGTCGCGTGGTCATGGTCCTATCCTTGCGTATCGGTACGGTGGTCACGACAGGTGACCGCGCCGAGCGAGGAGACAACGTGACGAACGATTTCAGGCCGGATGTCCCGACGACCATCACGGGCACACCTGACCAGCTCGTCACCCAGATCGACGAGGTTCGCAACCGTCTTGCCGCCAACGTCGACCAGCTCGTCTACCGTGCGAGCCCCAAGACGGTGGCACGACGCGGCCTCGCCGACGTCAAGGCCAGGTTCGTCACCCCTTCGGGCGAGCCGCGGATGGAGACCATCGTCCCGGTGGTGGGTGGCCTCGTCGCCTTCATCGGTCTCGTCGTCGTGATCCGCAAGATCGTGAGCGACTGAATGACCGACGGGCTTCCGATCCGGATGCTCCACGACCGCCTCCTGGTGTCGGTCGACCCGGACGACGGTGACCGCCGCTCGTCCGGCGGCATCGTGATCCCGGCCACCGCGCAGCTGGGCCGCCGGCTGTCGTGGGCCCGGGTCGAGGCCGTCGGCAGCACCGTCCGGACCGTCCAGGTCGGCGACCGGGTGCTCTTCGACCCCGACGAGCGGGCCGAGGTCGAGGTGCGCGGCAGGGACTACATCCTCCTGCGTGAGCGCGATCTGCACGCGGTCGCGGCCGAGCGGATCGACCACGACCAGACCGGGCTCTACCTGTAGGCCCCTGATGGTCAGCGGACAGGGTTTCCTGGATCGCATCAGCGGTGACGATGCGCGGGGTGTCCCGATGCCGGTGTCGTTGCACACCCGGGCGCAATGGGTGCGCGCGCAGATGACCAGCATCGTCCAGATCTCGGTCGGTGCGGCGCTGGCCTGGGTGATCGCGCACGACCTGGTCGGCCACCAGCAGCCGTTCTTCGCCCCCGTCGCCGCGATCCTCGTGATCTTCGCGGGCACCGGCGGGCGGCGGCGGATCACCGTCGAGCTCTTCATCGGCGTCTCGGTCGGCGTCCTCATCGGAGAGAGTCTCATCTCGGTGATCGGCCGCGGGTGGTGGCAGCTCGGCGTCATCGTCGCGCTGGCCGGGACCGCCGCGACGTTCCTCGGTCTGCGCGGTCTCGCCCGGAACCAGGCCGCGACCTCGGCCAGCCTGCTTGCCGCCATCGTCCCCGTGATGCCCGGCAACCCCGCCGTCGCGCGCTTCGTCGACGCCGTGATCGGCGGCCTCGTCGGGCTCGCCATGGCGCTGCTCATCCCCGGCAACCCGGTCCGACGTGTCAACCGTGGCATGCAGCCGGTGCTGACGACGCTCGGTCAGGCGCTGCGTCGCATCGAGCTGGCCCTGCGCCTGGAGGACGCCGGTCCCGCGTGGACGGCGCTGCAGCAGGTCCGCGGCCTGCAGCCGGCGATCGAGAGCCTCACGACGACCGTCTCCAACGCCGATGAGATCGCCCGCTACTCGCCGTTGCGGTGGCGACAGCGCGGCCACGTCGAGCGGTACGTGGTCGCGGTCCGCGACGTCGACAACGCGATCCGCGACACGCGCGTCCTCGCACGGCGGGTGCACACCATGCTGCGCCGTGGCGAGCACTCCTTCACCGGCATGCCCGAGGCCGTCCGGCTGCTGCGGGAGGCGGTCGAGGTCTTCGCCGACGACATCGCGGAGAAGGACGCGTACGACGAGGCGCGTCGCCAGCTCATCGAGGCGGCCAGGATGGCGACCAAGGCGCTGCCCGAGGCCGCCACGATCAACGACGCCGCGGTCGTCGCGCAGGTCCGCTCGATCGCCTCGGACCTCCTCTATGCCACCGGATGGACGGTGGCCCAGGTCGACCGAGCCTTGGCGACCGGGCGCTGATCAGAACACCGGTGACGCGAGGCCGAGACTGTCGATCTGCGAGCGCAGGGTCGCTGCGGAAGAGCGGAGTCCTGCCAGGTCGGTCTCGTCGAGGGGCAGCTCCGCCGGGCCTGCGACGCCGCTTGCGCTGACGACGCAGGGGGCGGAGAGACAGACGTCGTCGATGCCGTACTGCCCGGTGAAGAGGGTGGAGACCGGAAGGAACCGGTGCTCGTCGCGCAGCACGGCCGACATGATGTCTGCGGCAGCGAGACCGATGGCGAAGTTGGTCGCCCCCTTGCCTTCGATCACCTTGTACGCGGAGCGGGCGACGGTCTCGCGGATCGCGGCGTACTCGGAGGGGTCGAGCGAATGGCCCTCGAGGTCGTACTCGGCGATCGGGACGCCGCCGATGTTGGCCGACGACCACAAGACGATCTCGGAGTCGCCGTGCTCACCGGCGACGGCAGCGTGGACGCTCCGCGGAGACACGGCGAGGCGCCGCGACAGCAGGTAGCGCAGCCGTGCGGTGTCGAGGACGGTGCCGGACCCGAAGACCCGACCGGGCGGGAGGTCGAGGAAGCCGATCGCCGCGTAGGTCAGCACGTCACAGGGGTTGGTGACCAGCACGTAGACCGCGTCGGGCGCGACCTCGCGCACGGCGCCGAGGACGTCGCGCGTGATGCCGACGTTGACCCCTGCGAGGTCGAGCCGGGTCTGCCCGGGCTTCTGCCGGGCTCCTGCGGTCATCACCACCAGGTCTGCGCCGGCGCACGCGGCTGGGTCGTCGCTCCCGACGATGGTCGTCGGCGACGCGAACGCGGCACCGTCGTTGAGGTCGTGCGCCTGCGCCTCGACGAGCGTGGACGCGATGTCGTACAGCACGATCTCTCCGGCCAGCCCCCGCAGCAGCGCGGCGTACGCGACGGTGCTGCCCACCGAGCCCGCGCCGCACACCGCGATCTTGGCGCCCCTCCTGGACGTGCGCGGGCCGGCGGGAGGCCCGGGTCGTTCGTCGGCCATCGGCCCTCCTCGTACGGCTGCTGGAGCATGTCGTCGCCGCCCCGAGTTTCTCACTGAGAGGGTGCGACCGCGCGATCGGTACTACTCTCTCGGGCATGGCGATGGTGGTGACGTTCGGTGGACCGTTGGAGTACGCCAACCAGGTGTGGAGCGACGTCGAGCCCGACCAGGACGGCTACGTGCTGATCCTCGGTGGCGCGGCCGCGGGCCAGGAGGCGTGGTACGTCGTGGATCCGGAGGCGGAGCTGATCCCGACCGACCAGGGTGACGCGATGCCCGCGGAGTACGCGGGGGAGCGGAAGCCGGAGAGCTAGCTGTAGCTAGACGTCGTCGCCCGTACGCGGGCGTCCTCCGCGGCTCAGGTCCCCACGATGGCGTCCTGGAGCTGGAGCACACGATCTCGCTGCCGAGCGTGCAGCTCCGGGTCGTCGATCTCCTCCCTCGCCACGACCGTGAGCAGCGCTGCGGTGTCGAGCTCGTAGACGTCCAGGAGCGCCCGATCGGCCGGTGACCACTCTGTGCGTCCATAGCCGGCAAGGAACTCCTCGTCGAGGTAGCCGTAGCCGCGGATGCGGCCGAGTTCCAGAAGAGGGTCACCGACGACGCAGTTGGCGGCGTCGATGATCGCGACGATCCTGGTGCCCTGCACGCAGATATTGGCGCTCCGCAGATCCATGTGCAGCAAGCTCGTGGCCGCCGACGCCCGCCCCTCGAGCAAACCGGAGACGCCGGCGATGTCGGCGACGTCGAGCCCGTCGCAGTATGGCGCCGCAGCGCGAAGACGCTGCTCGAGTCGGCGCCAAAAAGTGTCTGCCCACGCCGCCGGAGGACTCAGCAGATCGCTCGTCGGCTGGATGTCGTGGATCAGCCGCGTCATCCGGCCGAGCTCACGCAGCGGGACCTCAGCAGACGTGTCGTCGTGGACCCGCTGCTGGAGCATCCACGAGGGACCATCGGCCGGTGCCGCGCGATGTACGGCCAGGACTTCCGGCACGGGCACGCCGCCCACAGCCATCAGCCTCAGCGCTTCGCCCTCGACCTCGAGGACGGCGCCGACGTCGACGACCCCCTCGTAGGAGGTCTCCAGCAACTCGTGCCGCGGCGAACGGAGGACTCCAAGCTCTCGACCGTCGACGATCAACAGGTCTGCCCAGAAGTCGACGCCAGACGTCCAGGGCTGCACCTCGACCTCTCGGTCACCGAAGCCGCGGCTCACGCTTCTTTTTAGTTGCGCGACGCGTTGTTCCTCACACGGCGGCATAGTCTGCCCGTTCTCGTGGCTCATCGTGGGGTGCGAAGGCCCCCGGATCCGACGGCGTGGCGAACAACTGGTCTCGCGATCTGTTGATCGTCCCAGGATCGGGTACCAATGGTGGACCGGTACTCGACGAAAGGAAACTCCCATGAAGGGAAAGCTGGCACTCCTCGGCGGCATGGCCGTCGGCTATGTCCTGGGCACGCGTGACGGTCGCGAGCGCTTCGAGCAGATCAAGGGCAAGGCGCAGAGCCTCTGGAACGACCCCACGGTGCAGCAGAAGGTGAGCGATGCCCAGGGCTTCGCCGCCGAGAAGGCACCCGAGGTCCAGGAGAAGGTCGTGCAGACGGCCAAGGACACCGTCGGCAAGGTGACGAACCGTGGTGAGGGTGGCGACCACGCCGCGCCGACCTCGGGCAGCAGCAGCACGGGCAGCAGCACCGGCAGCAGCACGTCCTCCGGCAGCGGCCTCGGCAGCTCCACCGGTGGCACGTCGACCAGCACCCCCGGCAGCCACGCCGGCAGCGGCTCCACCGGCAGCGGCTCCACCGGCAGCAGCTCCACCGGCAGCAGCTCCACCGGCAGCAGCTCCACCGGCAGCAGCTCGACCGGCAGCCGCTCGGCCGGCGGCAGCAGCAGCGCCGCCACCTCCGGCTCGCCCGCCTCGAGCCGCCCGTCGGGCC
Source organism: Mumia sp. zg.B21 (assembly GCF_019550855.1). Lineage (NCBI taxonomy): Bacteria > Bacillati > Actinomycetota > Actinomycetes > Propionibacteriales > Nocardioidaceae > Mumia > Mumia sp. zg.B21. Next base: position 68,998 of record NZ_JAHWCJ010000001.1, read on the forward strand.
AGGCTGGATGACCGACGCCCGCCCCGGGCGTGCCCCGCACCCGGACGACCCCGCCAAGCCAGACTCTCCCACCGACATCACGAAGCCGTCGTGGGGGTACGTGGCGCGCAAGGCCGTACGCGAGTTCTCCGAGGACGAGTGCCTCGACCTCGCTGCTGCCCTGACGTACTACTCCGTGCTTGCGCTGTTCCCGATGATGATCGCGCTCCTCTCCCTGGTCGGCCTGTTCGGCCAGGGCCGCGAGACCGTGGACACGCTCCTCGGCGTCCTCCGTGACGTCGGTGCCAACTCCGCGGCCGACACGGTGGAGCCGACGCTGGTGCAGCTGAGCGAGGGTCGCGGTGCGGGACTGGCGTTCGTGGTCGGCCTGGCCGTGGCGCTGTGGTCGGCCTCGGGCTACGTCGGCGCGTTCGGGCGGGCGATGAACCGGGTCTACGAGATCGACGAGGGTCGTCCGATCTGGAAGCTCCGGCCGGTCATGCTGCTGGTCACGCTGATCACCGTGGTTCTGTGTGCCCTCGTGGCTCTGGCGCTGGTCCTCACCGGGCCGGCTGCTCAGGCCGTCGGGGACGCGATCGGGCTCGGTGAGACGGCGGTGACCGTCTGGAACATCGCCAAGTGGCCGGTGATGCTGATCGCCGTCATGTTCGTCGTGGCGATCCTGTACTACGCCACACCGAACGTCCGGCAGCCGAAGTTCCGGTGGCTGAGCGTCGGTGCGGTCGTCGCGATCCTGACCTGGATCGTGGCTTCGGCCGCGTTCGGGTTCTACGTCGCGAACTTCTCGAACTACAACCGCACGTACGGCTCGCTGGCCGGCGTGGTCGTGTTCTTGCTGTGGCTCTGGATCACGAACCTCGCGCTGCTGTTCGGCGCGGAGCTCGACGCCGAGCTCGAACGCGGGCGTCAGCTCCAGGGCGGGATCCCCGCCGAGGAGAAGATCCAGCTGCCACCGCGCGACACGAAGAAGAGCGACAAGGCGGCCGCGAAGCACGACAAGGACGTCGAGCGCGGGCGGCGCCTGCGCCAGAGCAGGGGTCAGACGACGAGTCAGGACGAGCCGGAGCAGGACTCGGGCTCTCGCTGAGAGTCTCCTCAGCCTGGGCGTACGACGCGGGCCAGCCCCGTCGGCGCGAACCAGGTGGGCACGGCGCGGCGCGCTGCGGAGGGTCCGTCCACAGTGACGGTGCCCGCCCGCAGCGCGCCGGCCCACGTCGTATCGCCTCTCCAGACCTGGGTGAGGGCGCGGAGCCCTGCGGTCACCGTGACCGAGACGGGGCGCTCCGGGTCGATGTCGCACACGTCGGCGTCGTCGCGCTCGATCACGATCCACCACTGCCGCGCCGCCCCGGTGACGTCGTCGAAGACGAAGCTGACGACCTCGGGCGGGTCGTCCACCGCGGAGTGGTCGATGTTGCGGTGCATGTCCCACATCAGGAGCTTGGGGTCGAGGTCCTCGTCGCCGAGCGTTCCCATCCACCGCACGCCCCAGGTGCCGACGGACTCGACGACCGTCCGCAGCTCCCTGCCGGCCGGAGTCAGGACGTAACGCACCTCGGCACCGTGGACCTCCTTGTCGACGATCCCGGCGCGCACGAGCTGCTGGAGGCGCTTGGACAGCAGGGTCGGCGACATCCGTGGTAGCCCTCGTCGCAGGTCGTTGAAGTGCTGGCTGCCCGTCACCAGCTCCCGGACCAGCAGCATCGTCCATCGCTCGTCGAGCAGCTCCATGGCTTTCGCGACCGGGCAGAACTGGCGGTACGGCGCCCCCATCCGTGCAGCGTACGCCCGGTACAGATCTCGTACTAGGCCCGTTGTCTCTGCATCTCTAGCGTCGAGAGCACGCACAACGAAGGGACACTCATCATGACGAGCGAGACGACAGCAGCACCGGTCACGGTGGACGACGGCGTGATCAAGGCCAAGCACCGGGCGATGTGGGCGATGGGGGACTACCCAGCCGTGGCCACGGAGGTGGTGGCCGACCTGGGACCGGTCCTCGTGGACGCCTGCCGAGTCGGAAGCGGGACGACCGTCCTCGACGTAGGCGCCGGCTCCGGCAACGCCGCGATCCCCGCTGCGCGAACCGGAGCGACGGTGACGGCGAGCGATCTCACGCCCGAGCTCCTCGACGTCGGCCGCGCGGCGGCCGCGGACGAAGGGCTCACACTCGGGTGGCGTGAGGACGACGTCGAGCACCTGGGGCTCGAGGACGCCTCGTACGACGTGGTCATGTCCTGCATCGGAGCGATGTTCGCGCCGCACCACCAGGAGACCGCCGACGAGATCGCGCGCGTCTGCGCGCGCGGCGGCACGATCGGGCTGCTGAGCTGGACGCCCCAGGGCTTCATCGGGCAGATGTTCGCCACGATGAAGCCGTACGCGCCGCCGCCACCGCCCGGCGCGCAACCACCGCCGTTGTGGGGGGACGTCGAGCACGTCCGGGCACTCTTCGGCGACCGAGTCACCGACGTCGAGGCCACGACGCAGACGCTCGCGGTGGACCGCTTCGTCGACGGGGAGGACTTCCGGGACTTCTTCAAGGCGACGTACGGTCCGATGATCGCGGTCTACGCGGCGATCGCTGACGATCCTGACAAGGTCGCCGCGCTCGACGGCGCACTGGCAGACCTGGCGGACCGGTTCGGTGTCCGGGACGGCGCCATGCAGTGGGAGTACCTGCTCGTCACCGCTCGCCGGGCCTGACGGCGCGGGACGCTCAGACCCCGGTCAGGTCGGCGTACAGGAGGGCGTGGTCGGACGCCTCCTCCACCTTCGACGTCAGAGTGGGAAGGATCTCCCAGGGGTCCTTGGTCCGAGGGCCCCGCCAGACGCCCTTGCGGAAGACCCCACCCCCCTGCGCGTGGGAGAACAACGCCGGCGAGAGCAGGATGTAGTCGATCTTGGCGGTCTCGTTGCCCGACCCGTACGTCCCCTTGCGGTGGTTCCAGTCGAAGTCCGGGTGCGCACTGATGTCGACGAGGGTGCCGTCCTCGAGCAGCGGAGCCAGTGCGTCACTGGTCGGGTCGTCGTTGAGGTCCCCGGTCACCGCGAACATCTCGACGCCCTCGTCACGCAGCGCCGCCACGATGCGTGCGACCCGCTCTGCCTGACGGCGACGGCGTCTGCCGCCGAGCGGGTCACCTGGCGAGCTGTAGCCCTTGGACTTGAAGTGGTTCGCGAGCACCACGACGCGGTTCCCGAGAGGGGTGTCGAGGTGGTATTCGCAGCAGTCCCGCGAGAAGACGGTCCCAGAACCGTCGGTGTCGAAGATGTGGGTGCGCATCTGCACCAGCCGGTAGTCGGCGCGCGCCATCAGCCCGACGTCGATCCCGCGCTCGTCGTTGCCCTCGACCACCATCACCTGCTCGTACGGGGTGCCGCCGACCGCCGGCAGCAGCGACTCCGAGAAGAGCTGGAGCCCGGGACGGTCGTCCGCCTCGACGACGGTGACGACGTCGGCGCCGACCTCGTCGAGGACCCGCGCGATGTTCTCGGTCGCCGTGACGTTGACCGCGACGGTCTTGAGCTCCAGCCATCCGACCCAGTCGGGACGCCCGGCAGCCGCGAGGACGACCGGTCCGCTGCGCGGGCGCTTCAGGAGATGACGGCCGCGCATCGTGCGCATCCGCACGTACGGTGCGTCGTCGGAGCGCAGCAGGCCGAGCGTGTCGAGGAGCCCGAGGATGTCGGCCTCGCGGCCGGCGTAGCTGGGCCGGTCGAGGAGTGCGGAGAGTCGTGCGTGAGCCGCGAGCACCTTCTTGCGCGTGGCCGCGTCACCCTGCTCCTCCGCCATGGCCTTCGGCCGGGCGAACAGGTTCTCGACGTTGAACGATGCGATCCTCATGGCGTCCCCCTCTCGCCAGTGTGCGCCGACGCCGGTTCACCTCGTGGGGGATTGAGCCACTGCTCAGATGACGCCGAGTGCGAGCATCGCGTCGGCGACGCGGACGAAACCCGCGATGTTGGCCCCGGCGACGTAGTTGCCGGGGCTGCCGAACTCGTCGGCGGTCTCGGCGCACCGGTCGTGGATGCTGCGCATGATCTCGGCCAGGCGCTCTTCGGTGTGCTCGAAGGTCCAGGAGTCGCGCGAGGCGTTCTGCTGCATCTCCAGTGCACTGGTCGCGACGCCGCCCGCGTTGGCCGCCTTGCCCGGGGCGAAGCGGACGCCCGCCTCGTCGAAGACGGCGATGGCCTCGGGGGTTGCCGGCATGTTGGCGCCCTCCGCGACGATGGTCACGCCGTTCTTGACGAGGGTGACCGCGTCGGCGCCGTTGAGCTCGTTCTGGGTCGCCGACGGCAGCGCGATGTCGCACGGCACGTCCCAGATGGACCCGGCCTGCCCGAGCCGGACGTCTCCGCCACGCAGCTCGGCGTAGTCGGCGATGCGCCCGCGGCGCACCTCCTTGACCTCCTTGAGGATGTCCACGTCGATGCCGTCCTCGTCGACGACGTAGCCGCTGGAGTCCGAGCACGCGACGACGGTGCCGCCGAGCTCGTGCACCTTCTCGATCGCGTACGTCGCGACGTTGCCGGAGCCGGAGACGACGACGCGCTTGCCGTCGAACGACTCGCCCGCGGCCTGGAGCATCTCGGAGACGAAGAAGACGGTGCCGTAGCCGGTCGCCTCCTTGCGGACCTGGGAGCCGCCCCAGGTGAGGCCTTTGCCGGTGAGGACGCCGGACTCGTACCGTGTGGTGATCCGCTTGTACTGACCGAAGAGGTAGCCGATCTCGCGACCGCCCACGCCGATGTCGCCGGCGGGGACGTCGGTGTACTCGCCGATGTCGCGGATCAGCTCGGTCATGAACGACTGGCAGAACCGCATGACCTCGGCGTCGGAGTGGCCCTTGGGGTCGAAGTCGGAGCCGCCCTTCGCGCCGCCGATGGGCAGACCGGTCAAGGAGTTCTTGAAGATCTGCTCGAAGCCGAGGAACTTCACGATGCCGAGGTAGACGCTCGGATGGAAGCGCAAGCCACCCTTGAACGGGCCGAGCGCGGAGTTGAACTGCACCCGGAACCCGCGGTTGATCTGGACGCGACCGGCGTCGTCGACCCACGGCACGCGGAAGATGATCTGGCGTTCGGGCTCGCAGATGCGACGGATGACCGCGGCGTCGACGTACTCCGGCCGCTTCGACACGACCGGACCGAGGCTCACCAGGACCTCACGGACGGCCTGGTGGAACTCGGCCTCTCCGGGATTGCGACGAAGGACCTCGTCGTACACGTCCTGCAACTTCTCGTCGATGCTCGACACCTCGTGCGCCCTCCTGTTCGCCGCCCCTCTCGAGGCTATCCGGGGCCCGATCCCAGCTCTCAGTAGGGGATGCGCAGCGTCGCGCGGACCGGGTTGTGGTCCGAGGCGAAGGGCGTCCGGTACAGCTTCCCCTTCAGGCGCACGATGACCCGGAACTGGCGTACTCCGATCCCCGGTGAGACATAGACGTGGTCGACGTGGTGGTGCGTGCGCCACGGCCGCCGCCGCAGCTGGTTGGCGCTGTTGTAGCTGCCGAACTTGCGGGTCCGGGCCACGGCGAACGCGTCGCGAGCACCGGCCGCCTGGCGCATCGCGCGGCGAGGCGCGTCGAAGGTGTACTTGCGGGACGCGGACGAGTTGTAGTCGCCGGCCCACACGATCGGCCAGGACGCGCCGTGCGCTCGGCGCACCGCGAGAGTGTCGGCGATGAGATTGCGGGTCTGGCGGTAGCGCTTGCGGTCCTTCGCGACGCCAGGGCCGTTGACGAGATGAGCCGAGGCGACAAGGAACCGCGCACCCGTGGCCTTCTCCGTGAGCAGCTGGTAGCACCCGTAGTCGGCGCTCACCGAGTAGGAGCGGTCCAGCCGGATGCGACCCGAGATCGCGCGCGACCCCGAGAAGCGCGTGCGGTCGTAGAGGATGCGCGAGCGGGCGTCACGAACGGCGGTGCCCTTGATCTTGGCGCACCGGGCGGTGGAGGCGAAGCGGTGCTTCACCTTCCGGTAGAGCGACGGGAAGTTCGTGTTGCCGTTGGCCTCCTGGAGGCCGACGACGTCGAAGCCGCTGCGCAGGACCTGGGACGCGACCCGGTTGCGCCGCTTCGCCGTCCACGGGAGCGGCTTGGCGTCCTTGTGGATGTTGTACGAGCCGACGCGGACCGTGGTGGCGCCGGCGGCCCGGGCCTGCGCAGCCGGCTGGACGGTGGAGGACGAAGCCGAGGGGGGCGCCGAGGGGGCGAGGGCGGTCGGCGTCGCGAGTGCCACAGCGACGGCTGTGGCAGTCGCGACGCCTATCGAGAACCGGGACAAGAAGGTCATACCGCCATGCGATACCCGGAGTGAGTCAGGTGCAACTCAGCCCAGGACGCGCTTCGCGGCTCGGTAGGCGAGCCAGCCTCCCAGCACCCAGGGGCCGGCGACGATGACCGGGTCGAGCGCCTGGTGGACGACGTCGGTGCGGTGGCGCCCGAACCGGGACTTCGCACCGTGCCGCTTCAGCTCGCTGCTGATGCCGGTCTGGGTGATGGGGTTGTCGGGGCGGAGGGTGACGAACGATCGCAGCATCGCCTCCTTCACGTCGATCCGGTCGGCCGCCATCAGCAGGAGCCAGTGCGCCGCCCGCCCCTCGCTGTAGCGGGCGTAGGCCAGGCGCCGCACCTTGCCGGAGAGTCCACGCGGCGGGCAGGAGGTCCCGAAGACCGGCGTGAGGAACGCGTGCTCGATCGAGCGCTCCCGCGGATAGGTCTCGGGCTGCCGGTCCGGGAACGACCAGTGGGCGCCGGAGTGGTCCGGCTGAGGCACTTCGCGGGGGAAGGACGGGCGGTCCGCCGGGTCGAGGTCCGCACCCCATCCCGGGATGGTCGCGCGGATCTCGTCGAGAGGCCGGGGGAGTGGCGGCTTCGCCTCGGTGTACGTCGGGATGTCGGACGGGGTGGTGGCAGTCATGGTGGTGCCCTCCTCAGGCGGCATCAGGAATGATGAGCGGCTTGATGCAGCCGTCGAGCTTGGCCGAGAACATGTGGTAGGCCTCGTTGATGTGCTCGAGCGGGAGGCGGTGGGTGACGATCTCGCTCGGCTTGAGGTGGCCGTTGCGGATGTGCTCGAGCAGGCGAGGCCACTGGCGCTTCACGTGAGCCTGGTTCATGCGGAGCGTCAGACCCTTGTTCATGGCGTCACCGAACTTGACGGCGCTGAAGATCGGGCCGTACGCCCCCATCACCGACACCGTGCCACCCTTGCGCACGCCGTCGATCGCCCAGTTCAGCGCGACCGGCGACCCGCCCTGCAGCTTGAGCTTCGCCGCCGTGACGTGCTGCAGCAGGTTGCCGTCGGCCTCGGCACCGACCGCGTCGATCGCGACGTCCGCTCCGAGGTGGTCGGTGATCTTCTTGAGGTGGACGATGATGTCGTCGTACTCGACGAAGTTGTACGTCTCCGCGAACGCGAACGTCCGCGCCTTCTCGAGCCGGTTCTCCAGGTGGTCGATCACGATCACCCGGCCGGCGCCCATCAGCCAGGCCGATCTCGCGGCGATGAGCCCGATCGGGCCGGCGCCGAACACGACCACGACGTCGCCCTCGTGGATGTCTCCGAGCTGGGCTCCGAAGTAGCCGGTCGCCGCGGCGTCGGTGAGCAGGACCGCGTCCTCGTCGGCCAGCCACTCGGGGATCCGGGAGGGGCCGACGTCGGCGAACGGCACCCTGACGTACTCGGCCTGACCACCGTCGTACCCGCCGGTCGTGTGCGAGTAGCCGTAGATGCCCCCGACCGCGGTCGCGTTCGGGTTGACGTTGTGGCAGTTGGCGAACAGGCCGCGCGCGCAGAAGAAGCAGGTGCCGCAGAAGATGTTGAACGGCACCATCACCCGGTCACCGACCTGGAGGTTCTCCACCGAGGGGCCGATCTCGTCGACGATGCCGATGAACTCGTGGCCAAAGGTGTGGCCGACCCGCGTGTCGGGCATCATCCCGTGGTACAGGTGCAGGTCGGAGCCGCAGATCGCGGCCATCGTCACCTTGACGATCGCGTCGTTCGGATGCTCGATCTTGGGGCGGTCCTTCTCTTCGACGCGGATCCTGTACGGCCCGCGATACACCATCGCTCGCATGAGGCTTCCTTTCGCTGGTCGTCAGTCACGGAGGTACCCGCCATGACCCGTCGTCACTCCTCCGTCTTCGTCGCTCGGCTCGGCCTGGGTGGGCGGTAGACGTAAGCCAGAGCGGGGAGGACGAGCAGGACGGCCAGCACGACCAGCAGGACGAGCGAGATCCCGGCTGCCCGCCCACCGATCAGCGCTCTCGCGGGTACGACGTTGGCGGCGTGCCGAACTCCGTGCCTCGCTCAGAGCACGAGGGGCCCGACCTTCTGGCAAGGATCTGACAGCCCGGTTGCCGACCGCCATGGCAAGGACCATGACCACGAGGAAGCCGACATAGCCGGCCACCATGACGACCACGGGAGCCACGCGACTGGCGTCCGCGGTGTTGGCCAAGATGACCCCCGTCACGCTCAGGACCGCCGTGACGATGGCCAGCAGGCACGCCACCAGCGTGAAGGGAAGTGCGGCACGATGAGCGGACTCCCACGCCTGTTGCGACGACTTCGTCAACTTGGTCCGGATGCCGACGGCTGAGTTGACCTCGATGCCACCAGGCAGCGCCTCGCACTAATCGGAGAAGCCCCTGACGGCTGCAACCGTGATGCTCGGGGCGCCGCTCCCAGCGCACGCCGGGCGCGACGAGCACCGATCCCGGGTGGTCAGGCGAAGTCGTAGCGATAGACCGAAACCGGGTTCCACGGCGTCTGGTCGGACCGCTCGAACCGGAACCCCAGCCGCTTGGCCAGGCGGATACTTGCTGCGTTACCGGGCTGAATGACGGCGGTTAGCGCTTGCGCAACCCCCTCCCGGCGACCCCACTCCAGCCAGGCTCGAGCAGCCTCATGAGCGAGGCCGCGGCCCTGGTAGCAGCGCGCCAGCACCCAACCGAGCTCGACCTCGCCCCATTCTTCCCACGGATGCAGGCCTACCCGGCCCATGACCGTGCCGGTGAAGCGATCGCACACGATGCTCTGCCCGTAACCCCGCTGATCCCAGACAGATGCGAATTTCTGCGCCTGGCGCTCCGCAGCAACCCGATCAAGTCCGTCACCACCGATGTGGCGGGCAACTTCTGGGTCTGAGTACAACTCGGCGAGCAGCGAACCATCTCCCGCATCGAGTGCCCGCAGCGCGAGCCGCTCCGTCATCATGATTCTCGGCTCAAACGACACGTCGGGTCATTCGCTTTCGTCCGGTCTGTCTCTCTCGACGGCCTCGCGGAGCCGCGCGAACTCCTCGGCCAACCGCGGCAACGTGTAGTGGGCATTGAGCCCGCTCGGGTTGGGCAGCACCCACACGCGGGACGGCCCGAGGCGGCGATCCTGCGGGCCGACCGTCGTCCGTGGATCGTCGAACGCAGCACGGTAGCCGGTGATGCCGAGGACGGCGACCCACGCCGGACGCCAGCGGTCTGCCTTCTCGGTGAGCGTCCGGCCACCCGCCACCAGCTCCTCGCGGGACAGCTCGGCAGCGCGTGCCGAGGCCCGTGCGACCAGGTTGGTGATGCCGAGGCGACGTGCGAGGAGCGCCTCGTGCTCCCACGGCTCGAGCCGACGGTCGGTGAACCCGGAGAGGTGGAGAGCCGGCCAGAAGCGGTTGCCGGGGCGAGCGAAGTGGAGCCCCGTCGCCCCGGAGTAGAGGCCCGGGTTCAACCCGACGAAGAGCACGCGGAGGTCCGGCCGGACCCAGTCCGGGATCGTCCGTCCGTCGGCGGCCGCGACCTCCGCCGGGTCAGGGCGAGGCGGCCGATCTCCTCGTGCAGCGTCCACCGTGCCGTTCTATCGCGTGCCCCTGCGTCGTCGCTCGGGCGGGCCTCAGCGCAGAGCGCCGAGCTCGTGTTCGGCGTCTGCGCCGTAGTAGTCACGGAGGAGGCCGACCGCGACACGATCTCCCCAGCGCTCGAGGCGACGGTGGCCGCGCTCGCCGCGGCCGAGCAGCCGGTACCGGACGGTGTTGGCGGCGATGGTCGTAGCCGTCGCCCACGGGGGACGGACGGGGAGACCGAGCTCGCGCATGCTGCGGACGCCGAGGAACGTGGTGAGCATCGACAGCGTGCGCTCGCGTCGGAAGGCGCCGTTCGGCAGGTCGCGGAGAGCCCCACTGATCGCCTGCGCGAGCTGCGGCCCGGCCTCGGAGATGTCGGCCTGCGCGCGTACGAGGTGGTAGTTCAGCCGGTGACGCTCGCGCTCGTCGTCGACGAGCCAGGCCTCGTCGACGCCCATGAGCCAACCGACGTACTTCCACAGGTGCATGACGGCGTGCGCCTCGTCCCGTGTCACCGGGACTCCGAGCGCTCTCACGCCGATCAGGAGGACACCGTCGAACAGGCCGAGCGTGGCCGCCTGATCGGTCATGTTGATCGGCAGGCCCCAGCGAGGGACGTCCCAGGTGGGCTCGAACGTGTGGTTGACCAGGGCGTGCATCGCACGGACGTGCACGGTGAGGCGCCAGCCCTCCCCGTAGGGAAGGAGTGCGTCGGGCTGCGCCAGGGCGACGGCCCACTTCTGAGTCTCCGCGAGCCGGCGCCGGGTCATCTCGCCGGTCAGTCCGCCCGTGGCGACCAGCAGGTCGGTCGGCCCTCCGAAGCGGTAGCCGCCGATGAGCGAGAGCTGAAGGAGGACGTCGGCGGCGTTGCGGCCGAAACGCCGCTGCAGCCGCCCGGCCCGCGCGATCAGCTCATGATCGACCCATTCCGGCGTCGCCTCGACGCACGAGAAGAAGTCCGTCATCGCCTCAGGAGCACCGGGCACGGCAGAAGGGTCGCGGAGACGGGCGTGGAAGTCGCTCATCGACACCCGTCGTGGATCACCCGCTCGCATCCGCATCGCTTCGGCCAGCCGCTGACCGACCTCGTCGCGCTCGAGGAATCCCGCGCCGATCCGGGTCATCAGCGCCTCGTCGACGGCCGCCACCCGTCCGAACAGTCGCAAGGGTCGCGCGATGCGGGCCCCGCGCTCCTCCGCCTCACGGAAGCGGCTGGGGAACGTGGGGGAGTCGGGACCCGCGGCGGTGCTCTCGAGCGTCGTCATGCTCCCATCGTGACGCGAGTTACAACTCGCATACCAGTCGCGTCAGCGCCTACGATGCGGGCATGGCTGCCTCCGGACCTCCGGCGTACGGATCCGCCGACGCGGTGCTCCAGGCGCGCAAGCAGCCGCGTCAGGCGCGATCTCGCGCCACCGTCGACAGGATCCTCGCCTCCGGTCGGGCGGTGCTCCTGCGCGACGGGTACGACGCCTTCTCGACCAACCGTGTCGCCGACGCGGCGGGCATCAGCCCGGGCTCGCTCTACCAGTACTTCCCGAACAAGCACGCCATCGTCGCCGCCATCGTCGAGCGCTACGCCGACGAGGTCTCGGACCAGGTGGCCGCCGCGCTGGCGGACCGGCTCGGCGAGGTCGGTCCGTCGATGGTGCGTGCGTGCGCCGACGCTCTGCTGACCGCCCTCGAGGAGAACGCCGAGCTGCTGAGGCTGGTGTTCGAGGAGCTGCCGGCGAGGCAGAACGCCGCACGACGCACCACGCTCGAGCGACGCGTGCAGGATCTCGTCGGTGCGTACCTGGCCGCACGTGCGGGCCCGGCTCTCGACCGACGACCGACCGTCGTGGCATGGGTGCTCGTGCTGGCTCTGGAGAACCTCGCCGTCCGGTGGGTGCTCGACCGCCCGCCGATCCCTCGGGAGGCGCTCCTCGACGAGCTGGTGCGGCTCTGTCTCGGCTACCTCGGCGCCCCGCCGGCTCCGGATGCACGATGACGTGCCGTCGGCGAGGCTAGGGGTCCTGCACAGCACGACGCTCAGGAGGCTCCATGTCCATGTCTCGCGCCGTTGCCGCGGCGTCCGCCGTACTCGTCCTTCTCGCGACCGCCGCGTGCAGCGACGACGACGACGATCCTGACGACCAGGCCCAGCCCACGGCGACCGCGACGGACACGACGGAGCCGTCCCCGGGCGCGACCGCGACCGCGACCCTCGAGTCGGAGGACGAGGCCGGAGAGTTCGAGCTCGACACCACTGACGACTCCGTCGACGTCGATGGTCGGGCCTCGGAGTGCCAGAGCCCCGACGACGCGACGCTGAAGGTGACGTTCACCGACGAGGGCACCACGGTGACCGCCGACATCAGCGGCGGTACGGGCACGGTCAAGGTCACCGGCGGCATCGAGTTCGAGGGCGACGTCGCGTCGGTGCAGGTCTCGGACAATGGCACGCTGAACGCGTTCGGACAGGGAAGTCTCTCGCGCCCCGGCGCCGAGAAGACCGCCTTCACCCTCGTCGGCAGGTGCTGAGCGACAGGGTGGGCCTCGGCCCTGCCGTCAGAGGTCGCCGAACGGACCCGCCGCGCCCGACGAAAGGTTGGCGGCAGAGACGACGAGACCGAGGTGGGAGAACGCCTGCGGGAAGTTGCCGAGCATCCGCTCCGCCTTGGGGTCGTACTCCTCCGACAGGAGACCGACGTCGTTGCGCAGGTCGAGCAGCCGCTCGAAGAGCGCCCGAGCCTCCTCGTGCCGACCGACCAGCGCGAGGGCGTCGACGAGCCAGAACGTCGTCATGAGGAACGCCCCCTCGCCCGGCGGCAGCCCGTCGACGGTGTCGGCGGCTCGGGTCGGGTAGCGAAGCAGCACTCCGTCGACGAGCAGGTCCGCCTGGATGGCGTCGATGGTCCCGAGGATCCGCGGGTCGTCGGGAGGGAGGAACCCGACACGCGGCAGCATCAGGAGGGATGCGTCCACGACGTCCGCGCCGTAGAACTGCACGAAGCTGTTCTTGTCGGCGTTCCATCCTTTGTTGCAGATGTCGGCGTGCACGGTGTCGCGGAGCTCGGTCCACCGCTCGAGCGGGACGGCGTCGCCGAGCATGAGGTGCTCGGCGATACGGACCGCCCGGTCGAACGCCACCCACACCATGACCTTGGAGTGGACGAACTGACGGCGTGGCCCTCTGATCTCCCAGATGCCGTCGTCGGGGTCCTCCCACACCCGCTCGAGGTGTTCCATCAGGGCAGGAAGGATCGCGTCCTGCCGGTGCCCCAGCACGGGGAGGTCCTCGGCATGGGTCACGAGGTTGGCCTGGACCGCCGTCCAGGTGGCGTCGAGAACCTCGCCGTAGACGTCGAGCTGGACCTGCGAGCTCGCGGCGTTGCCGACCCGGACCGGACGTGACCCTTCGTAGCCCGGCAGCCAGTCGAGCTCGATCTCGGTGAGCCGGCGCTCTCCTGCGACGCCGTACATGATCTGGAAGTCGCCCGGGCTGCCGGCGACAGCACGGCGCAGCCACCGGTACCACGCCTGTGCCTCCTCGGCGTACCCGCTGAGCACGAGGGCCTGCAGTGCGAAGGAGGCGTCGCGCAACCACGAGTAGCGGTAGTCCCAGTTGCGGACGCCGCCGACGAGCTCGGGCAGCGACGTGGTGGCGGCCGCCGCGATCGCGCCCGACGGTGAGTACGAGAGGGCCTTGAGCGTGAGGAGCGAACGAAGCACCTCGTCGCCCCACTCGCCGTCGTACGTGCAGCGACCCGCCCACTCGCGCCACCAGCTCTCGGCCCGAGCACGCGCGGCATGGGCGTCGAGGGGGAGCGGAGGCGAGGTCTGCGCGTCGTAGCTGGCGAGAGAGAACCCGACCTGCTGGTCCGCACGGCACGAGAAGGAAGCGACCGTCTTCATGTCCTCGCCCTCGACCGACACTCCGGCGTGGAACCGCAGACCGTCGCTCCCCGCTACGAGCGTCTGCCCGCCGGGCACGTGGTTGACCCACGGGACGATCGACCCGTAGTCGAAGCGCACGACGAGCTCCATCCTCATCGGCACCGTGCCGTCACGCCCTTCGACGATGCGAAAGATCCGGGACTGCTCGTCGTACGGGGCCATGAAGTCGACGACTGCGACCGTCCCGCTCGCAGTCTCGAACTCGGTCTCGAGGACGAGGGTGTCGTGGCGATACCAGCGCCGGACGGAGACGATCTCCTCGTCCGGGCAGAGCAACCACCGCCCGTTGCTCTCGTCACCGAGAAGAGCGGCGAAACACGCCCCGGAGTCGATCCGCGGCACGCACCACCAGTCGATCGACCCGCCACGCTCCACCAGGGCGACCGTCTTCGTGTCGGCGATGATCGCGTAGTCCTCGATCCGTCCGGCCATCGGTCCACTCCGCTCCGTCGCGTGGAGTCGTCAGCCTAGCGACGAACAAGGTTGCGGCACGCCGACCTGACGGACCTAGTCTCGAGCCATGAGCGATCCCGAGCCGGGCTCTGACGTCGACGTGGCCGTCGTCGTCCGCGACCCGGCCTGGCTCACCGACGTCTCGATCTCGGAGCGCTGCGTCGACCGCCTGCGCCACGGTCGGGTCCTGCTCGCGGGCGATGCGGCGCACATCCAGAGCCCGGCGGGGGTCAGGGCATGAACACCGGGATCCAGGACGCGGTGAACCTCGGCTGGAAGCTGGCGCTCGTGTGCCGGGGGGAGGCAGGCGAGGCGCTCTTGGACTCCTACGCCGACGAGCGCCTCCCGGTCGCCGCGGTGTGCTGCGAACGACAGGCCGCGCCTTCCGTCTTGCGACCTCCTCGAGGCTCCGGTGCGCGCCTTGCGGCCACGTGTCGCGACGGCGGTGCTGCCACTGCTGACCAGGGTCCCGGCGATCCGTCGAGCGGCGTTCCGGGCGCTTGCCGAGCTCGACGTGGGTTATCGCAACGGTCCGCTGCCGGACGGCCCTGTGGTCGTGGACGGTCGGCCCCTCCGCCTCCAGCAGAGCCTGTCGCCGACGGCCTTCACGCTCCTCCTGTGCGGGCCTGGGGACCATTGGGCCACGCCTGCGGTGCGGGCACTGGAGAGTCGCTGGCCAGGGATGGTCCGCGCTCGTCAGCTGAATGTCTCGGAGGGCCTGCGCCAAGGCATGGGTCTCGATCCGAGGCGGAGCACGCAGCTGCTCGTCCGCCCCGACGGCTACCTCGGTCACCGGGTCGACGCGGCGGACCTGAGCGCGGTCGACGACTACCTCCGGACGGTGCTCGGCGGGAGTTCACGCGACGGAAACATCGGCGTACGAGCATGAGCCGGTGACGACGCAGATCCATCGTGCGGACTTCGCCGACCCCGGCCTCTCCGCCTTCCTCCAGGCGCACCTCGACGACCTTGCACCGACCGCCCCTGCGTGCAGCCGGCACGCCCTCGACCTCGACGGTCTGAGGCGGCCGTCGGTGCGGATGTGGGTGGCGTGCGACGGAGACCAGATCGTCGGGACGGCAGCGCTCGCGGAGCTCGAGCCCGAGCACGAGGAGCTCAAGAGCATGCGGACCGACCCCCGCCACCGCGGCCGGGGAGTGGCCCGCGGTCTCCTCACGCACCTCCTCGCCGACGCGCGTGACCGGGGGGTCCGACGGATCTCGCTGGAGACGGGGAGCATGGAGTTCTTCGCGCCTGCCCGCGCGCTGTACGCCTCGTCCGGCTTCGTCGTGTGCGACCCCTTCGGCTCCTACCGCGAGGACCCGAACAGCACGTTCATGACGCGCGTGATCGCCGCGACAGCGGCCGTCTGACCCGGTTGCGATCCCGGCAAGCAGACGCTGCCGGGTCGGCTCGTGCCATGGTGGCGGAGTGAACGTCGACGAGGTGGCGCAGGCACTGTACGTGACGCTGCCCGCCGACTTCGTGGGCGCTCGCACGGCGTACGCGAAGGAGGCCCGGGCCGACGGCGACGCCTCGTCGGCTCGCCGCATCGGGCGGCTGCGCAAACCGACGAAGTCGGCGTGGGCGACCAACCTGCTCGTCCGTGCCGATCCCGGACGGCTCGACGCGCTGCAGGCCCTGGGCGCGGAGCTCAGGTCCGCGCAGGACCGTCTGGCCGGCGCGGAGCTGCGGGCCCTCGCCTCGCGCCGGCGTGATCTGGTGGCCGACCTGGTGGCCGAGGCACGCCGTCTCGCGGACGAGGCGGGCGACCCACTCGGAGGTCCGGGGGCGGACGAGGTCGCACAGACCTTGAACGCCGCGCTCACCGACGCCGCCGCCGCGGCGGCGCTGGACACCGGCCTGCTGGTCGACGCGCTCGTGGCGACCGGGCTCGAGCCGGTGGAGCTCGACGGCAAGGTGGCGTTGCCGGAATCGGTCGGAGAGGTCGCCGAGCGCCCACGTCGCGCGCCGTCGCCGACGCAGCCCGCGCCGATCAGGAAGGCCAGGCCGAGGAAGGCGCCGCCGGAGAAGAAGAAGCCGGCCCGGCGCGAGGAACCGGAGGAGAGGGTCGAGGAGACGGCGGCGGAGAAGGCTGCAGCCAAGGCCGAGGAGAAGGCAGCCGCGAGGGCGGCGGAGGAGCGACGTCGAGCCGAGCGCAGGAGGTCGGACGCCGAGGACCGCCTGGTGGCTGCTCGCCGGGCGATCGAGCAGGCCGAGCAACAGACGACATCGGCCCGCGGAGCGCTCGACGACCTCGAGCAGCGGCGTACGGCGCTGCAGGACGAGCTCGCTCGGCTGGAGCACGACATCGCCGCCGCCCAGCGCGACGTGAGAGAGGCGCGTCAGGCCCGGACCTCGGCCGAACGCGCCGAGGCGAAGGCGCAGCGGGCGATCGACCGCCTCCCGTAGGTCACTCCTCGTCCGCCACCTGCTGCTCCAGGAGCTCCCGGGCGTGACGACCGGACTCGCCCTCCGCGTGGAGACCGCGCCGGAAGCTGTCCAGCTTCTCACGACCACCAGGGAACGGAGGCAGCAGCGGCTGGTCGCGGTCGACCATCGCCTCGATGACGACGGGCCGGTCTGCGGCAAGAGCGCGCTCCCACGCGGCGTCGATCTCGTCGGGCGAGGTGAGGTGGATGCCCTCCAGCCCGAGGAGTTCCGCGTAGGCGGCGTACGGGAAGTTGGGGAGCGACTGGCTGGCCTCGTACCGAGGCTCGCCCTCGGTCTCGCGCTGCTCCCACGTGACCTCGGCCAGATCCCCGTTGTGCAGGACCAGCACGACGAACCGCGGATCATCCCACTCCGGCCAGGACCGAGCCACGGTGACGAGCTCGTTGATCCCGTTCATCTGCATCGCGCCGTCACCGACGAGAGCGACGACCGGTCGTCCTGGCTGGTCCAGCTTGGCGGCGAGGCCGTACGGGAGACCCGATCCCATGCTCGCGAGGGTGGAGGAGAGATGGGCCGGGACGCCGTGGGGCAACATCAGGTGGCGGGCGTACCAGTACGTCACCGACCCGACGTCGACGCTGACGAGGGCGTCGCCGGGAAGGTGCGCACTGAGGTGGTGGACGACCGCCTCGGGGTTGAGCGGGTCGGCCGGACGGGCCGCACGACGCTGCCGGATGTCGTGCCAGCGGGTGACCTGCTCGGCGACGCTGCTCCGCCACGGATCGTCGCCCGCACGGCCCTCGAGCATCGGGAGGAGACGCCGCAGCGTCTCTGCCGCGTCGCCCCGCACACCCACCTCGACGGGATAGCGGTGGCCGAGGTTCCGGCCGTCGATGTCGACCTGCACGGCTCGGGCGGCGCCGGGCGGGGGATAGAACTCGCTCCAGGGATCGTCCGAGCCGATGATCACCAGCGTGTCGCACTGCTCCATCAGCCATCCCGAGGCGGTGGTGCCCAGGTGTCCCATCACGCCACAGCTGTACGGGAGGGTCTCGTCCCACCACGGCTTGCCCAGGAGGCTGGTCGTCACTCCCGCTCCGAGGTGCTCGGCGAGGGCGCGGACCTCGTCACCGGCGTCGCGGGCACCTTGGCCGACGAGCAGCGCGACCCGTGCTCCGGCGTTGAGGACCTCCGCCGCGGCCGCGAGCTGCACATCCTCAGGGACGACGCGGGCGGGCGACCAGCGGGGTGCGCTCACGACAATTCCGTGCTCCTGCGGCGGCTCGGCAGGAAGCATGCCGGTCTGGACGTCGTGGGGGAGGATCACCACGCACGGCGACCGTCGCTCGAGTGCCGTGCGGAACGCCCGGTCCACGACGACCGGCACCTGCTCCGGCGACATGACGGTCTGGACGAAGTCGCGCGCGACCTCGGTGAAGAGCACCTGGAGGTCGATCTCCTGCTGGTACTCCGATCCGAGGACGGTCGTCTGCTGCTGTCCTACCAGCGCCACGACGGGCACGTGGTCGAGCTTGGCGTCGTACAGGCCGTTGAGGAGATGGACGGCCCCGGGGCCCTGTGTGCTCGTGACGACGCCGACGCCGCCGGCGTACTTCGCGTGGCCGACGGCCATCAGCGCGGCGTTTTCCTCGTGCCGCGCCTGGACGAACGCAGGGTCTCCCGCCGCCCGTCGCAGCGCACCCATGAACGGGTTGATGCCGTCCCCCGAGTAGCCGAACACGCGAGGCACCCGCCATGCGCGCAACCGCTCCACAAGGAAGTCGGCCACCAACGTCTCGTCGCTCATTGGGCATCTCCTCGGCTCGGCAGTCGATGGCGTTCCCGGGCCCGGTACCCAGGGCAGCGGGACAGAATCGCCCGACACGCGGCCCGCGCATGACCACGGGCACGAGGGGAACCGGAGGGTCCCACCGAGACGAGGAGGACGCCATGGCCGCCGAGGAGACCGAGCTGGACGTCGTCGACCTGCTGCTGGCGCAGCACGATCGGATCCGCGTGCTCTTCCGTGAGGTCGAGGTCTCGGGCGACGGCACGCGCAAGGAGCGGTTCGACGAGCTGCGGGCGTTCCTCGCCGTTCACGAGACCGCCGAGGAGATGATCGTCCACCCGCTCGCCAAGCGGCAGAGCGATGAGGGCGAGACCGTTGCTCGCGATCGCCTCGCGGAGGAGAGGGAGTCGAAGGAGCTGTTGGCACGGCTCGACGACATGGACGTGACAGACCCCGAGTTCCGGGTCAGGTTCGCGATGCTGCACGAGATGGTGCTGCACCACGCCGGCAACGAGGAACGCAAGGAGTTTCCGCTGCTGCGGCGGCACGTGGAGCCTGACGAGCTGCGCCGCATGGCGGGGGCGGTCCGGGCTGCCGAGAAGATCGCCCCCACCCGGCCGCACCCGGGAGTCGAGTCGCCGGCGGCGCACGTTGTCACCGGCCCGCTCGCGTCCCTCGTCGATCGGACGCGGGACGCGGTGCGTTCGGCCCTGCGTGACTGACCGCAGGGTCGAACGCACCGCGACGAGTCACCGGCCGGTGGTGCGAGGGCTCGTTCCCCTGTGGCTGTCGAGCGCGCGTCGCCCGTAGAGCCCCAGAGCCACCATCCCGACGCCGAGGACGAGGTGGAGCCAGTTGTCGGCGTCATTGACGGGGATGAAGTTCGCGCTGTCGTCGTGGTCGATGACCAACCCGTAGATCCAGAGCAGAAGGTAGATGACGCCGCCGGCGATGAGGTACAGGACCGCGGTCCGCGCGGCACGCGCCGCCCAGAGCCCCACGACGCCGAACAGCAGGTGAACGATGTTGTGCAGGATCGAGACCTCGAAGATGCCCAGGAGCTTCGCGTTGCTCTCGTGCCCGGCGAAGGTCATCGTGTCGTAGTTCGTCGTGATCCCCGGGATGAAGCCGAGAATGCCGATGAGTAGGAAGACAGCAGCGACGACCATCGTCAGCGTGCGGATGGTCTTGGCGTCGGAGTCGCCGTCATGGGCGCGGTTGCCTGCCGGTTGGTTCGTCATGATCTTCCTCTTCCGTTTGTCGTGCTCTCTGTACGCACCCACTACCCCCCGTTCCGTCCTTGACACCTCACGGGGTGCGACCAGGAGCGCGGCTCCGCAGACCGACGCCTCCGCGCCATGGCGTCACGCTCTGCGCTGGTCGCCTGCGTCCTCACGACCGTGCCTGCCCTCCTCGTCGAGGGCCTGATGCTCCTGCTCGCGTGACCGCCCGTGAGACGGTCGCCTGGCGGGAAGGCGGGGGCCGGTTGCCAGCAGCCGGGCGGGGTTGGTGACGAGGATCTGGTGCAGGTCCTCGTCGCTCGCCCCGCCCGAACGCAGCATCGGGAGGATCCGCCGAGGAAGGTTCTCCATGTGCCAGTTCGGCACGTGCCGCGCTCTCCAGCTCGGCGGTGTCACGCGGCTGAAGAACGCGGCGTCGTGCGACAGCACGAGACGGTCGGCGTAGCCGCGCTCCAGCAGCGCCAGGACCGTCCGGACACGACGCTCGTCCTCCAGCACGTGCTCCATCCCGAACCGGTCCATCCCGAGGGTGGCGCCCGTGTCGGCAAGCTCGCGGAGGTAGCCGAGGTCCTCGGAGTCCCCGCAGTGGCCGACGATCACCCGTTCCGGAGCGACCCCGTGCCGAGAGAGCAGAGCCAGCTGCTCACGGCCGTTCTGCGACGCGGCGTTGGTGTGGGTGGTGACGGGCACTCCCGTCTGCTGGTGCGCCACTGCGGCGGCGGTGATCACCCGGGTCACGTCCGGCGTCAGCCCCGGGCGGTCGGTCACCACCTTGAGCATGCCCGCCCGGATCCCGGTGCCGGCGATCCCCTCCTCGATGTCGCGCACGAACATCTCCACGAGCGGATCGGGCCCGCCGACGAGCAGGCCGGGACCGTGGGTGTGGAAGAAGGGTGGCAGGGCGTCCGAGGTGTAGTAGCCCGTCGACGCGACCAGGTTCACCGGCGTCCGCGCAGCCACCGCGGCGACCCGTGCCACGTCGCGTCCGAGACCGAGCACGGTGAGATCCACCACCGTCCGTACCCCGAGGTCCCAGAGCCGGTCGAAGCCCGCGACGGCGACCTCGACCGACCTGGCCTCGTCCCACTCGGGGTGGGGGAAGTTCAGGTCCAGCTCCGGGTGACCCACGAAGACGTGCTCGTGGATCAGCGTGACACCGAGGTCCTCCACCGCCACAGGGCCCGCGAACGTCTGAACCTCCCCCTCGCCCGTCATCCAGCCGTGCCCCTGATCGCCTCGTACACGGCGAGCTGCTCGTCGTCGAAGTTGTCGCGGAGGTAGGCGTCGGCCTTCGTACGGAACGCGTCGACATCCACGTCCTCCACGACCTTGAGCGAACCGCTCTCCTTCCACTCGGCGAGCTTCTTCTGCTCGTCCTCCTCGACGCACCCGGGTACCTGCTCGACCGCGGCGTCGACCGCCGACTCGAGCGCCTCCTGCTGCTCGTCGGACAGCTCGTCCCACCGCTGACCAACGATCACCAGGTTCGAGTTGGCCTGGTGCGACGACATGCTCAGGTAGTCCTGCACCTCGTCCAGGCTGACCGCGTCGATGTTGACGATGGGGTTCTCCTGTCCGTCGACGGTGCCCTGCTGCAGGGCGAGGAACAGCTCCTCGTATGCCACCTCGGTCGCGTTCGCCCCGAGCGCCTTCGCGTTCATCAGGAACTGCGGGGACGCGGGAAAGCGCATGCGCAGACCCTCGAGGTCGTCGGGTGTGCGGATCGGCTCGTTGGCGGTGAACTGGCGCATCCCGGCCGACCAGGCGCCGAGCGTCGACACGCCCGTCTCCTCCTTGAAGCCGTCGAGAACGTCCCCGGACGCGTCGCTCTCGAAGAACGTCGCCAGGTGGTCGGCGTCGTCGAAGGCGTAGGCAGCGTCGAGCACCGCGATCGGCTCGTACACCGCCCCGAGTGCCGATGCGCCCTGGATGTCGATGTCGATGTCTCCCGAGACGACCGAGCTGATCCGGTCCGCGTCACCGCCGAGCTCGCTGTTGGGGTGCAGCGCGATCGTGAGGCCGACGTCCGACTTCTCGACCTCGTCGGCGATCACCTGCGCACCGCAACGGTGTTGTGGCTGGTTCTCGGTGTAGCTGTGGGCGAGCGTGAGCTCGACGTCACCGCCGCCCTCGTCCCCGTCTCCACCGCAGGCGGTGAGAGCGAGGACGGGGACGACGGCCCAGACGGCGAGTGCCGTGGTTCGGCGGAGCTTCTCTGCGGACATGGTCATGGGTTCCTTTCTCCGGAGGTCTCCCGAGACGGTGGGACGGGGGTGTCGACGTCGGCGACCTCGGACGAGACCATCTCGTCGAAGTCGCGGAACATCTCCTCCCGGTGAGCGGGTCTGCCGGTGAGGAGCTCGAAGGTGTCGGCGGCCTGGTTGACCGCCATCCCGGCACCGCTGAGGGTGGGGCAGCCGCGTGCTCGCGCAGTACGGAGCAGCTCGGTCGTGAGGGGGCGGTAGACGATGTCGGCCACCCACAGCCGCGGGGTGAGCAACGTGTCCGGCACGGGCGAGCCGGGGTGGTGGGCCATTCCGACGGGCGTGGCGTTGACGACTCCCGATGTGGTGGTCAGCACCGACTCCAACGCGCCGGGATCCGACGTCCGCACGTCGACACCGCTGCCCGCCGCGGTCAGCGACGCCCGCAGACCGTCGGCGCGAGCAAGGTCCGGGTCGACGACGTGCAGTGTGATGGCGCCGAGGTCCGAGAGGGCGTGCGCGACCGCCGTCCCTGCTCCGCCCGCTCCGAGCAGCACCACGTCGGTCAGGTCGGCGTCCGGGAGCCCCTCGCGGAACGCGCGGGTGAACCCGGTGAGGTCGGTGTTGTGGGCGACGGTGCGGCCGTCGCGCACCAGGACGGTGTTGAGGGCGCCGATGCGCTCGACCTCGGGCCCGAGCTCGTCGACCAGTGGCATCATCGTGTGCTTGATCGGATGGGTGACGTTCAGACCGTCGAAGCCGAGCTCGACCGCGGCGTCGAGCAGCTGCCTCAGGTGGTCGGCGCCCACCTGCCGGTCGTCGAGGTCGACCACTTTGTAGACGTAGCGCAGTCCGTGCCGGTCGGCCTCGCGCTCGTGCATCGGTGGTGTCAGCGACGGACCGACCCCTTGGCCAAGGAGCGCGACGAGGACCGACTCGCGGCCATCAGCCGCACGAGACCTCACAGCCCCAGCCTCTGAGGGAGGTAGAGGATCGCGTCAGGCCAGAAGATGATGGCGACGCAGAGAAGGAGCAGCGGCACCATGAACGGCAGCGCGCCCCAGAAGACCTCCGACATGCGGGCCTTCGCGATCGCCTGGAGGACGAAGATGACCGTGCCCACCGGCGGAGTGAGCAGCCCGATCATCTGCGACAGGATCATCAGGACTCCGAGCGCGATCGGGTCCACCTCGTACACCGCGGCGATCGGGAGAAGGATCGGGACGGCGAGCGTGAGGACGGCGATGGCGTCGAGCGCCGTACCGAGGATGAGCGAGAGCAGCAGGACGAGCAGCAGGAAGACCGTCGGGCTCGAGGTGAGGTCGAGGACCCAGGCCGAGAGGTCCTTCGCGACCCCCTCGCGGGCGAAGATGTAACCGAGCAGGTTGGCCGAGGCGACGATGAGCATGATCGCGCCGCTGGTCAGGACGGCCTCGGTGAGCACCTTCGGCAGGTCCCGCACCGTGAGGGTGCGGTAGGCGAAGCCGAGGGCCGCCATGTAGGCGACGCCGACGGCGGCGGCCTCGGTCGGGGTGAAGACGCCGCCAAGGATGCCGCCGAGGATGATGACCGGCGCGCCGAGCGGAGCGATGACGCGCTTGCCCGTCTCCCACACGCGCGCCCCACTGAACTGTGTGCGCTCGATGTTGGGGTCACGACGAACCCAGAGGAACACGACGACACACAACCCGACGGCCATCAGGAGCGCCGGCACCACCGATGCCGCGAAGAGTGCACCGGTGGAGACTGCGGCGAGCCCGGCGTAGACGACGGCAGGGATGCTCGGCGGCATCACGGGCGCGATCAGCGACGCGGCGCCGGTGACACCCAGCGCGAACTTCCTGGAGTAGCCGGCGCGCAGCATCGCCGGGATCTGGACCTTGCCGAGCGCAGCGGCGTCCGCCACGGCCGATCCGCTCATCCAGGAGAAGCCCACGCTCACCCCGACGCTGACGTAACCGAGGCTGCCGCGGACCCGGCCGAGCAGGGCGAGCGCGAAGTCGAAGAGGCGATCGGCGATCCCTGCGTGGTTGGCCAGTGTCCCGAGCAGGATGAACAGCGGCACCGCCAGAAGCGGGAAGCTTGCCGTGGACTGGGCGACGAGGCGCAGCGCGAGGCCGACCGACAGGTCGTTGGTGAGCAGATAGAGCATCGACGGGCCGATGAACGCGAAGGCGATCGGGACCCGGATCACGAGCAGGAGCGTGATCAGGAGGCCGAGGACCAGCAGGCTCATGCGACCGGTGCCTCCGTCTGCGTCTCGTCCTGGGGGACGCCGACGACGGCGTACTGGACCGCCGCCACCGTGGCACGCACCGTCATGCTGACGAAGCCGACGAGCGAGACCGCGTACAACCACGACATCGGCATCCGCATCGCGGGGGACTTGAGGATGCCCTGGCTCTCGATCAGCGACCACGCCTCGACGGTGAGGCCGATCCCGACCGCGGCCACGACGAGGCACGAGATGACGCGAACCAGCCGACGTACGACCTCGTTGCCAACCGCGTCGACCATCTCGATCGCGATGTGCGAGTCGGTCGTGACGAGGACGCCCGCGACGACGAAGGTCAGCCACACGAGACAGAAGCGGGCGAGCTCGCCGGTCCAGGGCCAGCCGTCGACGGGCAGGTAGCGCTGGGCGGCCTGCGCCATGACGAGGAAGAAGATCAGCAGCAGGGCCGCGATGCCGATCGCGAGCTCGATGGCGGTGGCGGCGCGGATCGTGCGGGCGAGCCATCGCGGCGGGGCGTCGAAGAACGCCTTCCCCCGTCCCCAGCCCTGCGGCTGCGGTGTGACTTCGGTCATAGCAGGCGAACTTAGGGAGAACGGCAACCGGATGGCAAGGGGTTGCCATCCGGTTGCCATCCGGCTTGAGTGGGCGGGTGCCCGTACCGACGATCTACGACGTCGCTGCCGTCGCCGGAGTGGCGACCTCGACCGTCTCGCGCGCCTTCTCGACCCCGGGCCGGGTCAACGCGTCCACCCGCGAGCACGTCCTCGCGGTGGCCGCCGAGCTCGGCTATCGGCCAAACCCGCATGCGCGAGCGTTGTTGTCCGGGCGTCACCACACTGTCGCGATGGTCGTCTCCGACATCACCAACCCGCACTACTTCGAGCTGATCCGTGGCGCCGAGCTACGAGCCAAGGCGTCGGAGTACACGCTCGTGCTGGTCAATGCCGAGGAGTCGCCGAGGATCGAGTACGACCAGATCCAGCGCCTGGTCAGCTCGGTCGACGGCTTCGTCCTCGCCGCGAGCCGACTTCCCGACGAGAACCTCGAGCAGATCGCGGCCCAGCGCCCGGTGGTGCTCATGAACCGCGAGCTCACCGGGCTCCCCAGTGTCGTGCTCGATCACGTGCAAGGGTGCCGTCAGATCGTGGAGCACCTGGTCTCGCTCGGGCACCGGCGTCTGGTCTACCTCGCCGGTCCCCGCAACTCGTGGATGGCATCGATGCGCTGGTCGGCTCTGCGGACGGCAGCCGACGACCTCGGCGTCGACGCCCAGCGCGTCGGGCCGTTCACGCCGAAGGTGACACAGGGTGGCGCCGCGGCCGACAGCGCTCTGACCACCGGCGCGAGCGCGGTCGTCGCGCACAACGACCTCCTGGCGATCGGCGTCGTCCAGCGCTTGGCGCAGCGCGGAGTGCGCGTCCCCGAGGAGGTGAGCGTGGTCGGGTTCGACGACATCTTCGCCTCCGACCTCTGCACCCCGAGCCTGACCACGCTGGGCGGCCCGCACGTCGAGGTCGGACGCGCCGCGGTGGAGCTCCTGCTCGACCGGACGAGCCCCAGCGGCTCGAGGCGCACACCGCCTCGGTTGGTGGTGCCGGCCGGGCTGGTGCTGCGCGGCTCGACGGGCCCCGTCGCCCCGCGGTGAGGCGACGCGCTCAGGTGCCGGGGTGCTGGGCCGTGGCGCGCTGTGCGGCGAGCCGGACCGGCGCGTCGGCCGCGGCGCCGTAGCCGTCGTACGCGTCGCGGCGCTCGACGAACTCGAAGAACAGGTCGCCGAGGGTCCGCGTGTAGAAGTGCACGAACCCGCCGTCGGGGTCCTCGTCGTACAGCAGGTCGTGCTCTCGCAGCTGCGCGACGAACGCGTCGTCGAGAGCGAAGCGGGCGCGGAGGTCGTCGTAGTAGTTGTCCGGCACCGGGAGGAACGCCAGCCCTCGCCGGCGGGCGGCGCGGGCGAGACCGACGACGTCGGTGGAGGAGAACGCCACGTGCTGCGTACGCTGCTCTGCCTGCGGCTCGACGTTCAGCGGGAGCCGTACACAGCCGTCGGGCGTGCGCATGACCTGGCTCCGGACCAGCCCCCGCGGGCTCGCCACCTCGCGTGCCGGCTCGGCCTCCAGACCCAGCACACTCTGGTAGAACAGCACGGCCTCGTCGAAGTCCTGCCAGCGCTGGGTGATGTTGACGTGGTCGATCGAGCGAGCCACGTCGTCGTTCTCGGGATCGCCGTAGGTGAACTCCGCGAGCCAGCGGGGGTCCGGCCCGTTGTCGTTGAAGAGGATCTGCATGCCGTCGGGCGCCGCCGTCGCCGGCAGGTCCTGCTCACCGGCGTGGGTCTGGCGGAATACCGGCGGAGCGGCCAGCTCGCGCGCGCGTGCCAGCGCCGCGTCGGCGTCGGCGACCTCAAGACCGAAGGCGGCCAGGTGGGCGGGTCGGTCGTTGTCGCGCTGCTCGTTGAGGATCACCCGGGCGCGACCGGAGGACCAGAGCCGCACCGGCTTCGTCCTGTGCCGTCCGCGGAAGGTGAAGCCGAGCTGCTCGAGCACCAGGTCTACCTCGTCCAGGCCCGAGCCGCGCAGCTCGACGAAGTCGAAGGCCTGCGGGGGAGAGACGGAGGTCAGGGGGCGCAGCGGCTCCGGGGCGTCCAGGCGCCGGACCTGATCCTCGAGCCACACCAGCGAGCGGTGCGCGTGCGCAGCCGTACGGCGGACGTCGGTCTGGCGGAAGACGTCGTTGAACACCTCGAGAGACAACGGCCCTGTGTATCCCGCGGCGAGGACGTGACCGAGGAAGCCGCTGAGGTCGAAGCTGCCCTCACCCGGGAACAGCCGGTGGTGGCGGCTCCACGACAGGACGTCCATGTCGAGGGCTGGAGCGTCGGCGAGCTGCAGGAAGAAGATCTTGTCGCCGGGGATCTTCTCGATGTCGCTGGGGTCGTGGCCGCGCGACAGGATGTGGAAGGAGTCGAGGCACACGCCGACGTTCGGGTGGTCGGCGCGTTCGACGATTCGCCAGGCCCGCCGGTAGTCGTCGACGTACTTTCCCCAGGCCAGTGCCTCGAAGGCGACGCGCACCCCGTATGCCGCGGCGAGGTCGCCGAGCGCGCGCAGCTGCTCGGCCGACACCTCGTCCGAGTCGATCGTCGCGGTGGCGACGTTGCTGCACACGAGCATGAGGTCCATGCCGAGGCGGTTCATCAGCCGGAACTTGCTCTCCGCGCGCCGCAGGTTGTCGGCGAACACCACCTCGTCGACGCCTTCGACGTCACGGAACGGCTGGTAGAGGTCGAGCGAGAGCCCGAGCCGGTCTGCGAGCGTCCTGATCTCCTCCGGCGACTCGTACGCCGTGACGAGGTCGGGCTCGAATATCTCGACCCCGTCGAACCCGGCCTCGGCGCAGGCGTGGAGCTTGGGGACGAGGCTTCCGCTGATGCAGACGGTGGCGATCGAGGTGCGCACCGTCAGAACGTACCAGTTCGTACATAGCCTGGCGAGGGTAAGTTGATGGCCGTGAACGACACCGTCCCGAGACAACGCGACCCCGAGCGCACGAAGGCCGAGATCCTTGAGGTGGCCACCCGGACGTTCGCCGAGGACGGTTATTCGGGGGCGCGCGTCGACGACATCGCGGAGCGCACCCGCACGACGAAGCGGATGATCTACTACTACTTCGGCGGCAAGCAGCAGCTCTATCTCGCCGTCCTCGAGCATGCCTACCGCGGCATCCGCGACGCGGAGGAGCACCTCGAGGTCGGAGACCTCGGGCCTGTGGACGCGATCCGTCGTCTTGCCGAGCTGACGTACGACCACCACGTGGAGCACCAGGACTTCATGCGCCTGGTCGCGATCGAGAACATCCACCGCGGTGACGGGATCCGTCGGCTCGAGGTGCTGCGCGACCTGGGCAAGCCGGCGATGGAGGTACTCGAGACGATCCTCTCGCGCGGTATGGCGGACGGGAGCTTCCGTGAGGACGTCGACGCCCTCGACGTCCATCTCCTCATCAGCGCCTACTGCGTGTTCCAGGTCGCGAACCAGTACACGTTCGGCTACCTCTTCGACGTCGACCTCCTGGCCGACAGCACCCGACCGAGGCTGCGTTCGATGATCGGGGACGTCGTCGTCGCGTGGCTCTCGACGCCGGCGCGCTGAGGGGCGGCGTCGGGCCGGCGTGGTTTTGACCCACACCGCCTCGGGTACCGGCGTCTTCACGGCGGCGCGCTGCCTCGAGGCGCCTCATCGGACCACCAGGAGGATCTCGTGCAGTTCGGCTACACCTTGATGACGGAGCAGTCCGGACCGAAGGCACTGGTCGACTACGCGGTGAGGGCGGAGAGGGTCGGCTTCGACTTCGAGGTGGCCAGCGACCACTACTTCCCGTGGCTCGACACGCAGGGGCACGCCTCGTACGCGTGGAGCATGCTCGGGGCGGTCGCCCACGCGACGGAGTGGGTCGGGCTCATGACGTACGTGACCTGCCCAACCGTCCGCTACCACCCCGCGGTGGTCGCGCAGAAGGCCGCGACCCTGGGCCTGCTCTCCGACGGGCGCTTCACGCTCGGCCTCGGTGCCGGAGAGAACCTGAACGAGCACGTGGTCGGCGAACGCTGGCCCGCGACGCGCGAACGTCACGCCATGCTGTACGAGGCGGTCGAGATCATCACGGAACTGTTCAGCGGTGAGCTGGTCGACTACGACGGGCAGCACTTCCAGGTCGACTCCGCCCGCGTGTGGGATCTTCCCTCCGACCCGGTGGAGATCGGTGTGGCCGTGTCGGGGTCGAAGTCGATCGAGCAGTTCGCTCCGGTGGCCGACCACCTGATCTCCACCGAGCCCAAGAGCGAGATCATCGAGCGGTGGAACGGAGCGCGCTCGGGAACGCCGTTGCCGGACTCGCGGAAGATCGGCCAGATCCCGATCTCCTGGGACACCGACCGCGACGCCGCGATCGAGCGGGCTCACGAGCAGTTCCGGTGGTTCGGTCTGGGCTGGCCGGTCAACGCGAACCTCCCGACGACTCAGGCGTTCGAGTCGGCGAGCGCGTTCGTGACACCGGACGACGTGGCGGCGTCGATCCCGTGCGGGCCGGACCTGGATGCCGTGGTCGAGGCGGTGTCGGCGTACTGGGAGGCCGGCTTCACCGACGTCGCGCTGGTGCAGATCGGTGACGAGAAGCAGGAGGAGTTCCTCCACTCGGCCGCTGGCGAGCTGCTGGACAAGTTGCGTGCTGCGGCGCCCTCCTGACCGGACGGCCACCGGCATCCCTGTGCGGGACGTCGGGTCATCCCGTGACGTCGGGTCGAGCCGCGCTCACCGGAGTCGCCGAGGTCGGCAGCGTCTGGATTGGCGCGGCAGCAGAGGCGGCGGCGTCCAAGAGCGTGCCGCGAGCCGTTGTCTCGGGCAGGGCCGATCGGTGGGGCGGGATCGGCTCACGGAGAATGAGGCGTGACCCCACGACGTGTTGAGACGACTCCGTTCGGCCACCTGACGATCGCCTTCGACGACTCGGTCCTGCGTCCGCGCCCCTGGACCGCACGTCAGTCCGAGCTCGCGGTCGAGCTCGCCTCACGGTCCCCGGAGGGCTCTGTGCTGGAGATCTTCTCCGGCGCCGGACAGATCGGTCTGCTCGCGGCATCGATGATGGAGCGCCACCTCGTCCAGGTCGACCTGAGTGAGCGCGCCTGCGCCTTCGCCCGGTCGAACGCGGACGCCGCGGGGGCTCGCGTCGACATCCGGTGCGGCTCCCCGGAGGCGGTCCTCGACGAGGACGAGCGGTTCGCCGTGGTGATCGCGGACCCGCCGTGGGTCCCGACCGACGAGATCGGCGAGTTCCCGGAGGACCCGCCCCTGGCGATCGACGGCGGGGTCGACGGACTCGGTCTCGCGCGGCACAGCATCGCGCTGATCGGGCACCACCTCTTGGACGGCGGCCACGCCGTGGTCCAGGTGGGTCCGGGCGCCCAGGCCGAGTCGCTCGTCGACGCTGCGGCGAGCGACGCGGGCCTCGAGTGCGTCGCCGTCGAACGGTTCGACCGCGGCGTGCTCGTCGGGCTCCGGAAGAACCTCGGCTGAGCGACGCACTCGAGGACGTGCGGTCGGTCAGTCGTCGCTGACCACGAGCGTGACGTCGATGTTGCCGCGGGTGGCGTTGGAGTACGGGCAGACCTGGTGGGCCTTCTCCGTGAGCGTCTCGGCGGTTGCGGCGTCCACGTGGGGGAGCGTGATCTCGAGCTCCACGGCCAGGCCGAAACCACCGTCTCCGTTGGAGCCGAGCGACACCCGGGCACCGACTGCGGAGTCCGAGATGTCGGCCTTCTCCTGGCGTGCCACCTGACGGAGGGCGGAGTGGAAGCATGCGGCGTACCCGACGGCGAAGAGCTGCTCGGGGTTGGTTCCCTCGCCGCTCCCTCCCATCTCTGCGGGGATGGCGAGCTCGACGTCGAGCCGGCCGTCGGAGCTGCTGGCGTGGCCGTCGCGTCCGTCGCCGGTGGACAGGGCCTCTGCGGTGTAGAGCGTCTTCACTCGGATTCCTTCCGTCGTGATGCATTGAGGGCCTCGCTGAGACGGCGGACCGCCTCGCGCAGGTCCGCGGTCTCGTGTGCGGTCATGCCGGTCGCCGAGAACGCCTGTCTCGGAACGCCGCTCGCCTGGCGTTCGAGGTCGGAGCCCGCCGGAGTGAGGACCACCTCGACGACCCGCTCGTCGCTCGTCGAGCGCTGGCGGCGGAGGTATCCGTGCGCCTCCAGTCGCTTCAGCAGCGGCGAGAGAGTCCCCGAGTCGAGCTGCAGCTGCTCGCCCAGCCCACCCACCGTGGTCCGGCCCTCTTCCCAGAGAGCCATCATCACGAGGTACTGCGGATAGGTGAGTCCGAGCCCCTTCAGCAGCGGTCGGTACGTCGCCGTCATCGCGCGCGACGCCGAATAGAGCGCGAAGCAGAGCTGCTCGTCGAGGGTCGGCATGGCCATGCCTCATGTCTAGCGCGACATTGAGTTGTGCACAACCGATTGGTAGGAGTCCTGCCCAGCAGGCGGGACGTGAGATGACGCGCGCACGCGAGCCGAGCCTGACATCGTGGGGCGATGGGCGATTTCGAGATCCTCATCCTCGGTCTGCTCGTCGCCGTCGCGGGTCTGGGAGCGCTCGCGAACCGGATCTCCGTGCCGTACCCGATCGTGCTCGTGGTCGGGGGTGCCCTCGTCGGGTTCGTGCCCGGCCTGCCGGAGGTGCGCCTCGACCCCGAGGTCGTGCTGGTGATCTTCCTGCCGCCGCTGCTGTACAAGTCCGCGATCTACGCCAACTTCGGTGACTTCCGCGCCAACATGCGCGCGCTCACGTTCAGCACCGTCGCCCTCGTCCTCGTGACGATGTGTGCGGTGGCCTGGGTGGCGCACGCGGTGGTCCCCGACCTGCCCTGGAGCGCCGCCTTCGTCCTCGGCGCCATCGTGTCGCCCACCGATCCCGTGGCCGCGGCCACGATCATGCGTCGGCTCTCGGCGCCGCGACGCCTGGTCAGCGCTGTCGAGGGCGAAGGGCTCTTCAACGACGCCACGGCTCTCGTCGCGTACCGGGTCGCCGTCGCGGCGGTCGTGGTCGGCACGTTCTCCCTGGGGCAGGCCGGTGCGGAGTTTGTGCTCGGTGCCCTCGGTGGGGTGCTCATCGGGCTCGCGATCGGGTGGGTCGCCACCCAGATCCGTGCCCGGATCTCCGATGCGCAGGTGAGCGTGACGATCTCCCTGCTGACCGGCTACGCGGCCTTCGTCCCGGCCGATGCCCTCGGCGCCTCGGGTGTGCTGGCGACGGTCACCGCAGGTCTCTACATGGGCATCCGTGCACCGGGCATCCTCCCCGAGTCGAGGACGAGGCTCCAGGGGTTCTTCGTGTGGGACCTGCTCGACTTCCTCGTCAACGCGCTGCTGTTCGTACTCATCGGCCTGCAGCTCCCGACGGTGGTGGAATCGCTGGGGGACTACTCCGCCGCGGCCCTGACCGGCTATGCACTCGCCGTGGCGGGCGCAGTCGTCGGCGTACGGCTCGTGTGGTTCTTCACCGTGCCCTACCTGATCCGGGTGGTGGACCGCCGGCCGTCCCAACGTGCCCGACGGGTGGGCCCACGCCTCCGTCTGGTGCTGGCATGGAGCGGCATGCGCGGAGCCGTCTCCTTGGCGGTGGCGCTCGCGATCCCGCTGACCACCGACACCGGCGACGCCTTCCCGAGCCGTGACCTCATCGTGTTCCTCACGTTCACCGTCATCCTGGTGACGCTCGTCGTGCAGGGCCTGACGCTACCCACGCTGATCCGCCGCCTCGGCATCACCTCGGCGGGGGAGGAGGAGGCGGAGGAGGTCCGAGGCCGTCTTGCGGCGGCGAGGGCGGCGCTGGCCGAGATGGACCGTCTCGAGGACCAGGACTGGACCCGCCCCGACTCGGTGGAACGGATGCGAGCGATGTACCGCTACCGCGAGGCCCGCTTCGCCGCCCGAGCGGGAAGGCGGGAGGACGAGGGGTACGAGGACCGGTCGCAGTCCTATCAGCGGATGGTTCGAGCCGTCCTGGACGCTCAGCGCCTCGCGCTGCTGCGCCTCCGAGGGGACGGAGAGATCTCGAACGAGGTCGCGAACCGCATCCTGCAGGACCTCGATCTGGAAGATTCTCGCCTGGAGATCTGATCCTTGGCATCCGTACGCCGCTGTCGGGCGAAGTACTAGTGAAGGGCCGGGTGACCGGCACACTCGACAGAGAGGCAGACTCATGAAGAGGAACCGGTTGGTCGGAGCGCTCGTCGCTCTCCTGACAGGCTTCGGGCTCGTCGCCGTGGCAACAGCGCCCGCCGAGGCCCAGACCCGGCCGCGGACCGGCTACACCCAGGTGGTCGTCGCGCCGGAGGTCTACTCCTTGATCGCCGGAGCGGGGATCACGCCGGCGCCGATCGAGGGCGCCAAGGCTGCTCCGTTCAGGGACACGCTCTCGGCGTCCTTCCCCATCACCGGCTACACCCTCGGCAAGCTGCGGATCAGGCACAGCGGCGGCCTCAGCCTCACTGCCGGGTCGTCGACCATCGCGCTGAAGAACTTCAACATCGACCTCGGTCGCCTGCGCGTGAGCGCTGAGGTCTCGGGGACCATCGGCAACGTCGGCCGCGCCGACCTGTTCACCATCGGATTCTCCAACCGTCTTCGGTACGGAGCTGTCCGTCTGCGGCTGACGGCGACGGCCGCAGGTGCACTGAACTCGACGTTCGGTGTCGACGCGTTCAGCGCCGGCGACACCTTCGGGTACGCCACGCCCAAGCCGTTCTCGCGGTTCTGATCTCCGCGGACCGGCGGGAGGGCATAGCACCCGGGGATCTCCCGCCGGTCCACGGTCAGCTCGTCGCCCGCTGCGCACGCAGCGGGCGAACGTGGGTACCGGACGGCCTGACCACCACGAGCTCGACACCGCCCGGCGTCTCGTGCCCTTCCTCGTCCGAGAGGGGCCGTTGACCGGCCCCTCTCGCCGCCCTAGAGTCGTCGGCGCCGACATCCGCGGCGAGAGGAGCACATCGTGACCGACGTCGTCCTGTTCCACCACGTGCAGGGACTGACCGACGGGGTGCGAGCCTTCGCCGACCAGCTCGCCGAAGGCGGGCGCACCGTGCACATCCCCGACCTGTTCGACGGGGAGACGCCCGCGAGTCTCGAGGAGGGGATGGCGTTCGCCCAGTCGATCGACGACGACGTCGTCCGGGAGCGGGTCGATGCGGCCTTGAGCGGCCTGCCGCCCGAGCTCGTCTTCGCCGGCATCTCCTTCGGCATCATGGAGGCTCAGCGCCTCGCGCAGACCCGGCCCGGTGCTCGGGGAGCTCTGCTGTACGAGGGGTGCCTCCCCATCACGGGGGAGTGGGCGTTCGGACCCTGGCCCGACGGGGTGCCGGTGCAGATCCACGGCAAGGACGACGACGCGATCTTCGCGCACGAGGGCGACGTGGAGGCCGCGCGCGGGATCGTCGACACCGTCGGGCCCGACCTCGCCGAGCTGTTCCTCTATCCCGGCAACACGCACCTCTTCCTCGACAGCACCCTGCCCACCTACGACGCCGAGGCGACCGCGCTCGCCGTACAACGCTCGCGTGCGCTGCTCGACCGTGTGGGTTGAGCCGGAGACGGAGCCGACGAAACGGGTTTGATCTGACGGCCGGGCCGACGCACGATCGTGTGTGGTCCCCCGCCCCCAGCCGTGAGAGTCCGTCATGCATCCCGTCACCGAGTCCGAGATCCGCTCATCGTTCGTGAACGCCTCGCGTCGAGAGGCGACCCAGGCGCCTGTGCCTCCGTCCCTCGACCAGGTGGACTGGGACTCCCGCGACTTCCTCGGCTGGGTCGATCCCAAGGCGCCACGGCGCGCCTACGCCGTCGTCCCCACCGCCGAGGGTCTCGTCGGCCTGTTGCTCCGGACGGCCCAGACGACCGGGCATCGGCCTGCCATCTGCACGTGGTGCGAGGACGTCAAGGCGACCGAGGACGTCGTGCTCTACGTCGCCAAGCGGTCGGGGTCGTCGGGTCGCAACGGCAACACCGTCGGCACGCTCGTGCATGCCGACCTCTCCTGCTCCGGGCACGCGAGGCGTCGGCCGACCCGCGCCGAGGGAGCCGGCGACCCGGACGCGTTCGTCGCTCGCCGGGTCGCCGGTCTCCGCGAGCGCACGGTCCGCTTCGCCGAGCGGGTGCGCGACGCGACCTAGTCGGTCATCCCTGCCTTCTCGGCGGCGATCGTCGTGTCGTCACCGTGGCCGGTGTGCACGACGGTGTCCTCCGGGAGGGTGAACAACGTGGACCGGATCGACTCGCGGATGACGTCGGCGTCGGAGTACGACCGTCCGGTCGCGCCGGGGCCGCCCTGGAAGAGCGTGTCGCCGGTGAAGACGCAGCCGATGTCCTCGGCGTAGAGGCAGACGGCGCCGGGTGCGTGTCCCGGCGTGTGCAGGACGCGCAGCTCGGTCCCGCCGACCGTGATCGTGTCGCCGTCGGCGAGATCGACGTCCCACGTGGTGTCGGGATGGGTGAGCTCCCAGAGCGGCCGGTCGGCCGGGTGCAGCATGATCGGGGCGCCCACCCGCTCGCGGAGGGCGGGGGCCACCCGGACGTGGTCGTCGTGAGCGTGGGTGCACACGATCGCGGTCACCGTCCGGTCACCGACGACGGCGAGGATGTCCTCCACGGAGTGTGGGGCGTCGATCACCACGCACTCCCGATCGTCCCCGACCACCCAGATGTTGTTGTCGACCTCGAAGGTCTCCCCGTCCAGGCTGAAGGTGCCGGACGAGACGGCGTGGTCCACGCGGGCCATCAGAGGATCACCACCGAGCGGAGCACGTCGCCGTCGTGCATGCGGGCGAAGGCGGCCTCGACGTCGCCGATCCCGATCTCCTCGGTGACGAACGCGTCGAGGTCGAGCCGGCCCTGCCGATAGAGGTCGACCAGCATCGGGAAGTCGCGCGACGGCAGGCAGTCGCCGTACCAGCTCGACTTCAGCGCGCCGCCGCGACTGAACATCTCCACCAGCGGGATGTCAGGAAGCGTCATGTCGGGCGTGGGCACGCCCACCAGGACGACGGTGCCGGCGAGGTCGCGAGCGTAGAACGCCTGCTTCCACGTCTCGGGACGACCGACGGCCTCGATCACGAGGTCGGCTCCCTCGGCACCCTCGTACACCTCGCCGACGATCTCGCGGATCGCCTCGACCGGATCGGTCGTCGAGGAGTCCACGGTGTGGGTCGCGCCGAGCCTGCGGGCAGCCTCCAGCTTCTTGGCGTCGATGTCGACGGCGATGACGGGCGATGCGCCGGCGAGCGCCGCACCGGCGATCGCGGCGACGCCGACACCTCCGCACCCGATGACGGCCACCGAGCGGCCCCGCGTGGCACCTCCGGTGTTGATGGCGGCACCGATGCCGGCCATCACCCCACATCCCAGGAGGCCCACGGCGGCAGGACGAGCCGACGGGTCGACCTTGGTGCACTGGCCGGCGGCGACGAGGGTCTTCTCCGCGAACGCGCCGATGCCGAGCGCGGGGGTCAGCTCCGTGCCCGCGTCGGGGCCCTCGGCAAGCGTCATCTTCTGGGTGGCGTTGTGCGTGTCGAAGCAGTACTGGAGGTCGCCGCGCTTGCACGCACGGCACTCGCCGCAGACGGCCCGCCAGTTGAGGACCACGAAGTCTCCGGGGGCCACGCTCGTCACGTCAGGTCCGACCGCCTCGACGACGCCGGCCGCCTCGTGGCCCAGCAGGAAGGGGAACTCGTCGTTGATCCCGCCCTCCCGGTAGTGGAGGTCGGTGTGGCAGACGCCGCAGGCCTGGACGGCGACCACCGCCTCGCCGGGTCCGGGATCGGGGACGTTGATCGTCGTCACCTCGACCGGCTCGCCCTTGGCGCGTGCGATCACTGCCTTCACCTGCTGCATGTCTCTTCCTTCGCTTGCCGAACCATCCCCTCTCGAAGATCTCATGCGGGTCCACGCCGTACCGAGCGAGGCGGCTCGCCGGCCCAGGCTTGACATGTGACCATTTGGTCACATAACGTCGGAAGCGTGAGAGACGACGACATCGACGAGGTGGTGTTCCGGGCCCTGGCCGACGGCACGCGTCGGCGCCTGCTGGACCTGCTCTTCGCGCGGGACGGGCGCACGCTGACGGAGCTGGAGGAAGAGTTCGAGATGACCCGGTTCGGTGTGATGAAGCATCTCAAGGTGCTCGTGGAGGCCGGCCTGGTCGTCACGCGCAAGGAGGGACGCTCCACCCTTCACTTCCTCAACCCGGTGCCGATCCGGTTGGTCCACGACCGCTGGATCGACAAGTTCACCGAGCAACGGGTCGCCGCTCTCTCAGACCTCAAGGCCAGGCTCGAAGACAACCGTTCGCAGGAGGGCACATGAGCACCATCGGCAACACGCAGGACGCGCAGGCGACGACCGTGCAGGTCTATCAGATCCTCGTCAAGACGACCCCCGAGAAGCTCTGGGAGGCGCTCGTCTCGCCCCAGTTCACCGCGCAGTACTTCTACGGCGCCCGCATCTCCGTGACGCCGGAGGGCTACGAGGCCTACGGCTCCGACGGTTCGTCGTGGGGTGACACCGAGGTGATGGTGTTCGATCCGCCACGACGTCTCGTCCACGGCTGGACGTCGGCGTACGACCCGGAGCTCGCGTCGGAGCCGCTCAGTCGCGTCACGTGGGAGATCGAGCCACGAGACTCCGGAGTGTGCCTGCTGACGGTGGTCCACGACCAGCTGGAGCAGTCGCCGGGCACCGCGAGGAGTGTGGCCGGGGTCGGTTGGATGACCGTCCTGTCCGGGCTCAAGACGCTGCTCGAGACGGGGGAGCCCCTCCAGTCGTAGCCCGCATCGCGCCTTGTGGAACGGAAGACCGTTGCGCAAGACTTGCTCGGTGGCTGCTGAGTACGAGAAGAGCGACCAGTTCCGTGGCGCCCGGATCTCCGAGTCCGACCTCTCCGGTCTGGAGGTCCGCGACTGCGCGGTCGATGGGCTGAAGATCGTCGACTGCTACGGGGAGGACGTCTATGTCGGCGGTCAGTTCACACGCATCGTCGTCAACGACGTCGACGTCGCCGCGTACGTCCAGGGCGAGCTTGACGAGCGGCAGCCCGAGCGGGTCCTCGCCCGGGGCGCCGTCACTCCGGCCGACTACCAGGCCGCCTGGGACGCCATCGAGGCGATGTGGGCTGTGACGGTCGATCGCGCCAGGCTGATGCCGCAGTCGGCGTTGCACGAGCGCGTCGATGGTGAGTGGTCGTTCGTCGAGACTCAGCGCCACCTGCTGTTCGCCACGGATGCCTGGCTCGGCAACGCCGTGCT
This sequence comes from Mumia sp. zg.B21, assembly GCF_019550855.1. NCBI lineage: Bacteria > Bacillati > Actinomycetota > Actinomycetes > Propionibacteriales > Nocardioidaceae > Mumia > Mumia sp. zg.B21. The sequence goes on from NZ_JAHWCJ010000001.1 coordinate 106,934, forward strand.
CGAGCAGGAGGCGCCGTACCATCCGCTGGGGCTTCCTTCCAGCGGGATGCCGGCCGATGTCGCATCCGCGCTGGGGCTGACGCTCGACGCCACGCCGTCGCTCGACCAGGTGCTCGCTGCGCGGTCCGAGCGCATGGCTTCGGTGCGGCGCCTCGTCGACGGGCTGACCGAGGCCGAGCTGGACCGGGTCTGCCGGCGCAAGCCCGCGGACCCGTACCCCGACGGCGAGTACGTCGTACGGCGCTGCCTCGGAGTGGTGCTCGGCGAAGAGGCCGAGCACCACCGCTATGCAGCGCGCGACCTCGACACCCTCGCCCGCTCCTGATCACCGCTCCACGAACGTCTCCACGTCCGCGACGGTTGCCGTTCTGACCACGACCCGACAGGGTGCCGTCATGACACATGCGATCGTGACAGGTGCGGCAAGCGACATCGGACAGGCCATCGCCCGGACCCTGGCGGCCGAAGGCGCGCACGTCGTGCTGGCCGACCGTGACCTCGACACGGTCCAGGCGGTGGCTGACGACCTCGACGGCGCGGAGGCCGTCGGTCTGGACCTGCGGTCCGCCGACGAGGTCCGCCAGGTCACCTCCGACCTGGTCCGGCGCCTCGGGCCTCCTGACCGCCTCGTCAACGGAGCGGCTACCTGCAGCGGCGAGCCTTTCGAGACCATCGACGAGGCGACCTGGTCACAGGACCTCGACGTCGTCCTCGGAGGGACGTTCCGACTCTGCCAGGCACTGCTCCCGGCGATGCGCGAGGCCGGTCGTGGCTCGGTCGTCAACATCGCCTCGGTGAACGGGCACGCCTATTTCGGCACCGACATCTACAGCGCAGCCAAGGCCGGGGTGCTCAACCTCACCCGTACCCTCGCCGTCCAGTACGGGCCGCACGGTGTCCGCGTCAACTCGGTGTCACCCGGGACGGTCATCAACGCCGCACGCCGGAGGCAGCTGGCGGCCGATCCCCACGCGCTCGACGAGGCCACCGGCTGGTACCCGCTGCAGCGGGTGGGCGTGCCGCAGGACGTCGCGGACGCGGTGGCCTTCCTCCTCTCCGACCGTGCGAGCTGGATCACCGGCACCGACCTGCGGGTCGACGGTGGACTGCTTGCCGGCATGCGCGGGCTCGCCGACGCCCTCGGCTCCGGCGAGCCCGGATAGTCACGGTCCGACCGGTGGCTCGAGACGCTTCTGCGTCGTCTCGAGCTTCGGCATCTCGCCCAGCGCGTCGACCTGCTCGGTCAGCGCGTCGAGCACGGACCGGAGCTGGATCTGCGCGACCTTCGCGAACGTGCGGACGTACTCGATCTCGGGGATCGGGTGGTCGTAACGGGTGCCCTCGGTCGTCTGTGCCAGCGGCTCGACCTTGCGGACGGCCTCGGTCGCGGCGTCGTGCGCGTCTCGGACGATGTCGCGCTGCTGCGCCCGTGCCGACATCATGAGGTCGCGCGCGTGCGTGACCGCCTCGTCGATGAGGCTGTCGGCGACCTTCTGGGCCTCGGCGAACATGATGACGGCCTGGGCGCTGATCGGTTCGCTGTGCTTCTCCTCCTCCTTGGTGCGGAGGTCGGCGCGCAGCCTCGCGTTGTCCTCCTCGAGGCGCTGGACGGCCATGGCGAGCTGGCTCAGGTAGTCACCGACCTCTTGCTCGTCGAGCCCGCGCCGACGGACCGTGAAGGTGGCTTGACGGATCTCTGACGAGATTCTGCTGGTATCCGTGGGGGTCGTCATGGCTGTTACCCGTCCTTTGCCGTGTCGCGCGGTCGGTAGCCGCCTTCGCCGAAGTCCTCGTAACGGATGTCGCTGGGCGGGATCCCCGCGGAGACGAGCTGAGGGACGGTGTTCTCGACCATCCCGCGTGACCCGCAGACGAACGCCCGGTAGCCTCGCCAGCCGCCGCGCGCCGCCGCGACGTGGCCCACGGTGCCACGCTGGCCCCGGTAGGTCGTGTCGTCGGAGACGGCTGCGTCGTAGGAGAACCACGGACGCTTCGTCATCTCGCGCATCGCCTCGTCGTCGTAGAGGTTCCACGGCATGCGCGCACCGTGGAACAGGTGGACCTTCGGGCCACGTCCCGTCTGGCGCCAGTAGGCGTCGACCTCTTCGATGACCGCCTTCATCGGGGCGAGGCCTGTGCCTCCGGCGACCAGGAGGAGGTCTCGCGTCGGATCCTCCAGCGTCAGAGCGACACCGACGGCAGCACTCATCCGGACGGTGTCACCACGCTGCAGGTCCTTGACGATGGCGCTGCTGACCTGCCCGCCGTCGACGATCTGCACGTGCAGATCGATGGAGCTGTCGTCGCGCGGCGCGTTCGCCGGGCTGTAGTAACGCCACAGACGAGGACGCTGGGGAACCTCGACGGCGATCGACTGACCAGGCCGGTACGGGAGACGCTGGTCGAGCCGGAGCCGGACGACCGCGACGTCGAGCGTGCGTCGCTCCACGTCGACGACCTCCGCGTCCCACCACGAAGGCGTGGTCTTGGCCGACTCCTCGGCTCCTTGGACCATCGTCTTGGCGATCACGCCGTACGCCGCGGCCCAGTCCGCCGCCAGCTCGTCCGTCCACTGCTCGCCGAGGAAGTGCTTGAGGGTCGCGAGGAGGGAGCCGCCGACGGCGTTGTACTGGTCAGGGGAGACCCGGAAGCGACGGTGGTCGCTCCCGAGCTGTCCGAGCACGGGCACGACGTTCTCGAGGCTGTCGACGTTGCTGACGACGGTGCCGAGCGCCGTCACGAGCTTGTCCCGCTGCGCGGACATCGAGACGGGGAACATCGACCGGACGTCGGGGTGGGACAGGAAGAGGTGCGAGTAGAAGAAGAGCGGGACGTCGTCGCCGTGCTTGGCGACGTACGCCCAGCTCTCCTTGAGTGCTGCTGGATCCACGCCGGTCAGCTCTCCTGACTGACGATGTCCGGCTCGACCGCGACGAGCGTGCCGCCGAGCGTCGCGATGATGTCGTCGGGGACACCTGCCTCGGTGAGGGCCGCGACCAGATGCTTCGTCACGAGCGCGTACGCCTCGTGGGTGATGTTGAGGCCGACGTGTGCGTCCCGCAGCTCACGGCCGGTGTACTCGACCGGTCCACCGAGAAGGTGGGAGATCAGGTGCACTTGGTGCTGCTTCAGCGTGGGGAGGTCGGTGTTGGCGAAGTAGGGAGCCAGCTGCGGGTCGGCGATGACGAGCTCGTAGAAACGATCGACCACCACGCGGACAGCACTTCCACCGCCAACGCGCGCGTAGGGCGTCTCCTCGTTCAGAGCTGTGTCGACGTCGGTCATGCGAAGCTCCCTTCTGCACGGCCGACTCCGATTGCGGCACGCGCGTTCGGCCGCCTGTATAGCAGTCATTTCATCGCGCGGTAAAGCCGCTGTTCATGGCGAAGTAGGACGCGGGCACCGTCGCAACGCGCTGGCCTGCGGTGATGGCGGCTCCCGCGGGATGAGGCGGCCGGCGGGTATGGGTCCGGTCACACGTGCGTGCGTCCTGGCGTCTCTGCTCCACAACGGTCCGGACACAGATTCCGATGTCGCCAGACCACGGTCTACCGGGGCGATGACAGCACGGAGTAATCTGAGTCGTGCTCTCCAACACCCCCTCGGGCGCTCTCGGCGACCTGGCTATGGCGGCGCGCGACATCGACGCGGCCGAGACCGTCGACTCCGTCGCTCAGCAGTCGGTCGAGTTCGTCGCGACCTACATCGGCGGCTGTGCGGCCGCAAGCATCACCTTCGCCGGCCGAGAGTCCTTCGAGAGTCTCGCCGAGAGCGACTCGTTGGCTCTGCGGGCCGACCAGCTCCAGGCCGAGCTCGGCGAGGGTCCGTCGCTCGATGCCGTGGTCGAGACCCCGACGGTCTACGCGGCCGACCTGGCACACGACCCCCGGTGGCCGCTGTGGGCCGGCAGCGTCGTGCACGACCTCGGTGTCCGCAGCATCGTCAGCTATCGCCTCTTCACCAGCGACGAGACGATCGGAGCGCTCAACCTCTACGGCAAAGAGGTCGACGCCTTCGACGACGAGGCGAGGGAGCTGGGCTATCTCGCCGCCACCCAGATCGCGGTCGTGATCTCGTCGACCCGCAAGGAGCAGAGCTTCCGGTCGGCGCTGGCGACCCGAGTCGCCATCGGGCAGGCGCAGGGAATGCTGATGGAACGCTTCGGCCTCTCGGCCGACCAGGCGTTCAACGTCCTGCGCCGTGCGTCGACGAGCCACGACGTCCCGCTGCGCGAGATCGCTGACGAGCTCATCAGGACGCGCGAGCTTCCCGCCGACGTCGAGTAGTCGCCGTACGGACGTACGGCGGTCGGTGCGTGCCATCCCAGAAACAATTCGTACACATGTGTCCGAGTTGGTGTTACCTTGATCTCGTACATACGCGTACGAGTTGAGGGGGGATCCTCATGACGTCCCAGCATCACGGTGGCGCGTCCGTCACCGCCGAAGCCGAGCGCCCGCTCTCGTGGTGGCGGCGTCCGGCCTGGACGTTCACCCGTCACTACCTGGAGATGATCGTGGCCATGCTTGTCGGCATGGCGGCCCTCTACCCCCTGTGGAGCGTCCTGGCCGGGTCGACCGCCGTCTCCGCGTGGGCCTCGCGCCCCGACGTCGACGCGACGGCGATGGCGACGGCGATGAGCATCACGATGGTGGCGTGGATGCGGTTCCATCGCGCCCGCCTCCAGCTCGTCGTGGAGATGACCCTCGCGATGTACGCCGGGTTCTGGGTGCTGTTCCCGCTGCTGTGGGCCGGTGTGCTCGCCGAGATGGGTCTGATGATGCTGGGGCACGTGCTGATGCCCCTCTTCATGCTGGTCGCGATGCTGCTGCGACGAGGCGAGTACGCCTACGGCCACATGCACGCGGCCGACCCTGCCTGACCCAGCGCCAGCCTCCGGAGCCGCGTGCCGATGACGACGCGCCACGGCGAAGGTGATAGAAAATATGTGCTGCTTAGACTGCCAGGCAGATCCCGGGGACAAGTCTGTTCAGGAGCGGCTGCGGTATGGAAGATGCGCGCCTCGACCATCAAGAGCTGGTCGAGATCGTTGAGGAGCTGCATGCCGCTGATTCCCTCGAGGAGACGGCCGAGCAGGTCATCGCGTACCTCTGCGAGACACTCGAGATGGATGCGGCGGGTGTGACGCTGTTGCGCGGCAACAGCCGCCTCGAGACGGTGGCCGCCACCAGCGACCTGGTCGTGGAGGTCGACGAGATCCAGGAGAAGTGCCAGGAAGGCCCGTGGCTCAGCTCCGACTGGGACCAGACCCTCCGTGTCGGCGACCTGGGTCAAGAGACGCGGTGGCGCGACTGGACCTCCGGCCTGTCCGAGCGCGGTTTCAAGAGTCTGCTCGCCGTCGGGCTCCCGATCCAGGGACGCCGGATCGGTGTGGTCTCGCTCTACTCCTGCGTTCCTCGGTTCTTCGACGAGGACGACAGCGCGCTGGCGCACCTCTTCGCCCGGCACGCAGCGGTAGCCCTCGTCCGGGCCGACCGCGAGGCTCACCTGCAGCTCGCGCTCGACTCCCGCAAGCTGATCGGTCAGGCACAGGGGATCCTGATGGAGCGGTTCGGTCTCGACGAGCCGCGGGCGTTCGAGGTCCTCAAGCGCTACTCGCAGCACCACAACCTCCGGTTGCGCAGGGTCGCGGAGATGCTGGTGCAGACGCGCGCCCTCCCTCCGATGGTCTGACCGGGGCTCGACCGGAATACGCCGGTCGTACTGGCGGTTGGCGCTGAGATGAGCCGCAGACGCCGTCTTCCCGATGCTCTTCATCCGATCTCCGTGGAACCGACACCCTCACGGGTCCGGGTCCTGGTCGGTGACACCGTCGTCGCCGACACGACCGCCGCTCTGACGCTGCGGGAGTCGACCTACCCGCCGGCTGTCTACGTCCCTCGGTCCGACCTCGACGCGTCGGTGGTGTCTCCGACCGACACGTCCACCTACTGCCCGTTCAAGGGAACGGCGAGCTATGTCTCGATCACCACTCCCGAAGGCATCGTGGAGGATGCCGGGTGGACGTACCCCGAGCCGTACGACGCCGTCCCGAGCATCCGCGGGCACGTGGCGTTCTATCCCGACCGGGTCACGGTCGAGGTCGAGCACACGGCCGGCTGAGACCATGGGACGCACCGACTCGGCCTCTCGCAGTGTCGCGGCACCGCCGCAGCGGGTCTACGACGCGTTGACCGATCCGGAGGCGCGCGTCGCGTGGCTCCCGCCCGACGGCATGACCGCCCGAATCGACCGGTACGACCTCCGGCCGGGCGGGTCCTACCGGATGGTGCTGACCTACGACGACGTCACCACCGTCACCGGCAAGGCGACCGCCGACTCTGACGTCGTCGAGGCCCGCTTCGTCGAGCTCGTGCCGGGTGCGCGAGTCGTCGAGGCCGTGGAGTTCCCGTCGGACGATCCCGCGTACGCCGGGACGATGACGATGACCTGGACGGTCGCGCGGGCGGGGAACGGGACGCGCGTCGAGGTTCGTGCCGACGACGTGCCGTCGGGCATCTCCGCCGCCGACCACCGCGCCGGGCTGGCCTCGTCCTTGGCGAACCTGGCCGCGTACGCGGAGGGGACCTCGCGCGATGTGTGAGACCGCCTCCCACGGGGCACCATGGGAGGACCGAGCAGGATCAACCGAAGGGGATGACCTCGATGGGTCTCGACGACAAGCTGAAGAACACCGGTGAGGACGCCAAGGGCAAGGCCAAGGAGGCCGCCGGCAAGGCGCGGGGCGATGAGTCCCAGGAGGCCGAGGGCAAGACCGACCAGAGCAAGAGCGACCTGAAGCAGGCCGGCGAGAACGTCAAGGACGCCTTCAAGAAGTAGCCCGCCGGTCCGCTCCAGCTCCCGTCCCGTCCCCGATTCGTGCAGTTGGTCAAGGTAGTTCCATCCGAAACCTTGATGAGGTGCACAAATCGCGGGCGGGACGGTTGCGTGCGGGCTCACGCGGGGAGCGTCGTCGGCAGGCCGAACGCGGCGAAGTCCGCATCGAGAAAGCTGACGACCTCCCGTACGGAGCCGTCCGCCACGCTGAGGACGTCCAGCCCTGCGGGTCGGAAGTCTCCGTGCTGGGCGTCGAACATGTACGTCGCGAAGGCGAGCTGACCGTTGGCCTCGGTCCTCAGGAACCGCCACCTCGCCTGGAGGGGACCGTCTCGCAGGAAGGCGGCGACCGAGGCTGAGCCGAGGTACCAGCGCGGCTCAGGCGGCATGGCGTAGCGCACGTCCTCGGCGAGCAGGGCGACAATCTGGTCGACGTCGCCGGCCTCCCAGGCGCGGGTGTAGCGCTCAGCCAACGCGTCGAGACCGGCGTCGTCGCTCGTGGAGCTCGGCGCCGGCAACCCGTCGGCGACCGCTGCGCGGGCGCGTTGCAGAAGGCTGGTGACCGCCGGCACGCTGAGGTCGAGGATGCCGGCGACCTCGGCCGCCCTGAAGGCGAGGACGTCACGCAGCAGAAGCACGGCGCGCTGTGCCGCAGGGAGGGTCTGCAGCGCAGCGACGAATGCCAGCCGTACGGTCTCCCGATCGATCGCTTGCTCCTCGGGCGTCGATCCGAGCCAGCCCCCCGGCAGCGGCTCGAGCCAGGACACCTCGGCGTCACCGGTGGCGAGCGTCATCGGAAGCTCACGTCGACCGCGCCGGTCGATCATGGTCAGACACCGGTTGCTCGCGATGCGATAGAGCCAGGCCCGCAGGTGCCGGCCGTCGAACCGGTCGAGACCCTGCCAGGCGCGCAGCAGCGTCTCCTGCCGGGCGTCCGCCGCGTCCGCGGTCGATCCGAGCATCCGGTAGCAGTGGAGAAGCAGCTCGCGGTCGTACGGCGCGACCAGCCTGGCGAACGCGTCGGCGTCGCCGGCACGCGCGCTCGTGAGGTCGGTGTCGGGCTCGGCGCGATGAGTTCCGGTCTGCGCCGGGGTTCCTTCCACGAACCCAGACTTGCAGACCGGAGGCAACCGATGGAACACGAATCCGACATCCGCTCCGTGATCACCCGCTGGATCGACGCGGTCGACCGCGGGACCGATCTCGAGGCGGTGCTGGCCGACCACACCGACGACATCGTCATGTTCGACGTCCCGCCGCCGTACGAGGGCGTCCGGGGCATGAAGGCGTACGAGGCGTCGTGGAGCGACTTCCTCGCCTGGCAGCGAGGCGACGGCCAGTTCGTGCTGGAGTCGCTCGAGGTCACCGCGGGAGACGACGTCGCCTTCGCGCACGGTCTCGTGCTCTGCCGCGCGCGAGGATCCCACGACGAGCACCCAGACCAGCGGCTCCGCCTCACGCTCGGGCTGCGAAGGGTCGACGGACGATGGCTCATCGCCCACGAGCACCACTCGTTCACCGAGGACAGCGGACGTCGCGACGCGGAGGGGGAGGGCGAGGTCGCTGCCGTGCTGAGTCGCTGGCACGAGGACACCGCCGCCAAGGATCTCGACGCCATGATGGCTGGCATCGCCCAGGACGTGACGTCGTACGAGCTCGAGGAGCCTCTCCTGCTGCGCGAGCTGGAGGACGTCCGTGAGAGCTGTCGTCGCGGGTTGGAGGCGACAGCCGGTCGGATCGACTTCGACGTGGTCGATCCCCAGATCGTCGTCCGCGGTGACCTCGCAGCGGTGTGGTCCCTGGACCGGGTCGCGGTCACACAGGATGGTGACGACGATGAGGCCACCACCTGGTCGCGTGCGACCCGTGTCTTCCGCCGGAGGGACGGGCGGTGGCTGCTGGTCCACCAGCACCTCTCGTACCCGCTGGCGGCGGGGACCGATCGGGTCCGGTTGGACCTCCGCCCCGTCCCCGATGTGTGCAGCTGATCAAGGAATCCGGCACCGAGAACCAGGATGAAGTGCACACATCGGGGACGGGGACGGGAGGGGACGGGAGGGGATCAGGGCATGATCGGCAGGAACCGGCAGTTGGACCGCGCCGGCTTGCCCGCGAGGCGGTCGGTCACCCACGAGATGGCCTGGCCCTGATCCTCGAGCATCGGCAAGAAGTGGTTGGGGAGCACCAGCTTGTTGCCGAGGTTCGGGAGGTAGACAGGCTCGTAGGTGACATTGGCGCCCTTGGCGCACCAGTCGACGGCGAGCTGTCGAGCCTGACGGTGAGGCACCGTGTCGTCGGCGACGCCGGTGGCGACGCGGACCGGGGCGGTCGGGCGCAGCCGGCCGATGCGCTGCTTGTCGATGGCCGCCTGGACCGCCGGCTCACGCGCGACGACGTCGCCGAGCGAGATGCCCTGCTTGGTCCAGCTCCTGGTCTTGGTGAAGCCGTGGGCGAAGATCGCGTCCCCGACGCACCGGGTCGACACGTCCTCCAGTGCGGCGCGGCCCTTGTCGTTGATATAGGCGTCGATGATCGGCCGCAGCGCCGGCTCGCTCTGGGCGAGACCGTTGACGGTCCATCCGGCGGCTGCCGCGAGGGCACTCCCGTCGATGCCGGGGAGCACCTTCACCAGGTCGGCCGGCGGCGCGCCGGAGTACACGCCGGAGAGGGTGACGTCCGGGGCGTACGAGGGCTGCAGCTCCGCCGCGGCGGCCGTGGCTCCGCCCCCCTGGCTGTAGCCGTACAGACCCACGGGCGAGGCGTCGGTCACCGACGCCGAGTCGAGTCCACGAGCGGCGCGCACAGCGTCGAGCACGGCGTGCCCCTCGTCGACGCGGTTCACGTAGGTGTGCAGCCGGTCGGTGGCGCCGAGCCCGACGTAGTCGGTGACCGCGACCGCGACGCCCTTGGCGAGCAGGCGGTACGTCGCCAGGTTCTCGTAGCCGACCGACACGGTGCCCTCGGTGAGGTTGAGCGCCACCGGGTTCTCCAGCGCGAGAGAGGCCGCGCACTGGTCGCCCTGCCCGAGCGTGCCGGGCGCCAGGACGACGAGCGGACGAGGCCCGGTGCCCGTCCACCGCGCTGACGGCTCGATGTAGGCGCCGGTGACCGCGACGGGCTGCCCGTTGGAGTCGGTCGACTTGTACATCAGGCGGGTCGCCGTCCCCGGGAGCGGGCCGTTGAGGCCGGGCAGGCTCAGCCCGAGCTTCAGCGGCGCGGTACGGATCAGCGCTCCGTCGGCCGACGGCAGGGAGCTCGGCGGGTTGTAGAAGGCGGGGATGGTGATCCCTCGGGACACCACCTCGTCGTCGGCTGCTGCCGGAGCGGCGGTGCCGAGGCCGCCGAGCAGGGTCAGCGCGGCGACGGCGGCGACGAATCGGCCGCCTCGGCCGGCAGGGAAGAAGGGTCTCGAACGCTTCATGGGACTCGCTCCTGTGTCGGTGGCTTGTGAAGCACGTCCGACTGCGTCGCTCGCCGGGGCGCCGGCGTTCGAGAGGGAGGGCGGTCTGGGACGCAGAGCCCGAGCCGCAGGGGCCCTGCGCGGTGGCGAGGGGCCTGGGTCTTCGGTGGTGCCCGGCCGCGGAGGTCGTCCGTGCCAGAGGCGTCGCCCCGCGCGCGGAGCGAGTCGTTCGTTGCGGTAGACGGAGTCTAGATCGTCGTAGCGCCGGGCGACAAGCAACGTGTCACCCAGCGTTACGACGTCACGCTCGTACGGCCGTCAGTCGCCCCGCTCCTCCAGCGCGTCGGTGAGCAGCCCGACGAGAGCCTCGAGCTGGACGTCGGCCGACGCCTTCTCGTCGAGGGCCTCGCCGTCCAGCGCCGTCGCGGCCAGCGCGGCCTTCGAGTCGATCAGCTCGGCGACCTTCGCGTCGATCGTCTGTGCGCCGATGATCCGCCACGCGGTGACCGGCTCGGCCTGACCGATGCGGTGCACGCGGTCGATCGCCTGCGTCTGCTCGGCGTCGGTCCACGAGAGCTCGGCGAGCACCACGTTGGACGCGACCTGAAGGTTGACGCCGACGCCGGCGGCGGTCAGCGAGCACACGATCACCGCGACGTCGGGGTCGTTCACGAACGCGTCGATGTCGCGCTGGCGCTGCGTCGACGTCTGGTCGCCGCGGATGGTGGCGTAGCGGAGTCCGCGCTTGGCGAGCGTCTCCTCCGCGACGTCCATGACGTCGAGGTGCTTGGCGAAGAACACGACCTTGCCGACGCTGCGAGCGAGCTGGGCGGTGTAGTCGGCGGCGAGACCCGCCTTGGCCAGACCGATCCGGCGCATCATCCCGAACACGTTGCCGGTCTCGTTCGTGTCTTCCTCGCGCTCCCACTTGGCGACGAGACGGACGAGCTCGCGGTCGATCCCGTCGACGACCTTGCCGGCCGCGCGGTGCTCCAGCGCGTTGTCGTACCGGGCGACCATCCGGCGGGCGAGCACGCGCTCGGCCTCACGGATAGAACGTCCCGTCTCGCCGTCGAGCTCGACCGGGATGTCGGCGATGCGACGCGCCGGGATGTCGGCGGCCACGTCGATCTTGCGGCGGCGGACGATACCCAGGTCGACGACGCACCTGCGGGCGGCGGCGTAGAAGCCGGGCTCGCCCGGCTCCAGTCCGGTCTCCTCCAGCGCCGCCATGAGCTCGGCCTCGGGCTTGCGGTCGTCGATCCAGCCCAAGAACTGCCAGATCGCCCGGAAGTCCTCGATGTCGTTGATCAACGGCGTGCCCGTGAGCGCCATGAGCAGCGGCCGGGCGGTCCGGGAGCGGATCCGCTCGGAGAGCTCGAGCGCGTGCTGGGAGCGTTGGGACTTGCGGTTCTTGATGAAATGGGCCTCGTCGACCACCATGCCGCGGAAGCCGTGCTCACCGAGCCAGCCGATGTGGCGGTCGAGGACCTCGTAGTTGACGACGACGATGTCGGCGAACCCGTCGATCGTGGTGCCGTCACCGTGGATGACGGTGGCGGTGCGCCGCGGGGTCCACAGCTGCGCCTCCCGCGCCCAGTTGATCTTGACGACGTTGGGAGCGACCACGAGCAGGGGATAGGCGTCGGCCGACTGGGCCGCGAGCAGCGCCTGCGCCGTCTTGCCGAGCCCGGGTTCGTCGGCGAGCAGGAAGGTGCGGTGGCCGTCGGCGGCCGAGGCGACCAGCTGCGCCTGGTGCGGCATCAGGTCGCGGCCGTCGCGGGTACGCAGGGTGGTGGGCGTCGGCAGCTCCATGCTGGAGGCCGGTCCGCCCTGCTCGAAGGACCGCAGCAGCGGCTCGATGAGCTCCCAGTTCGCGAGGCGTCCCGCGCCGGTGCGACGGGGCTTGGCAGCGGAGAGGTCGGGAGTGAGGAAGGGGTTGGCCAGCTGGCGCGCGACCACCGACTGCGGCACGACCTGGCGGTCGGGCGCCGGTCCTGCCTCCTCAGGAGCCGCGACCGGCTCCTCCTCGACCTCGATGCCGGCGGCCGTGAGCATCTCGCGCCGCAGCGACCTGGCAGCGGGGGAGGGTACGGCGTCGTCGGCGAGCAGGGTGAAGAGGGAAGGGTCTCGAGCCGCGGTCGTGGCCAGGATCGTCGCGATGCCGTCGAGGCGCTTCAGCTGCTCGGCCCGGCGCGCCTCGGGGATGTCCTCCTGCTTGATCCTTGCCCGCTCCTCGCGGACGAGCAGGGCGATCACCTGGAACGCGGTGCGCGTCGAGGACGTCGCCGTCCCGCGCTGGACCGCCCGTTCGACCTCGCGTACCGCCTGGGCGAGCAGAGGGAGGATGCCGACGTTGTCGGCGTCGACCTTGCGGTCACGGGTCGACCGCCGAGCCCCGCCCTTGCGGCGCGGGTCCGGTCGACGCTGGGTCGGTCGAGCCAACGATCCTCCTCTGGAACGGGGCCGCCGTGCGCGACCCCTGGCACCGGCGACCGCGGTCACGCACGAAGCCGCCAGAAGGCGGTCGTGCTGCCGCGGTGCCGTATCCGCCCGTGGGCGGCGGAGACCGTCGAGCGAGTGCGTGCGACGGGTGAGGGACGACGAATGTCGATGTCCTCATGAATCTCCGGACAGCTGCTTCGGTGACGATGATACGCCGTCGGGCGCCCGGTGGGGGGATCTGGTGGCGTGGCCACCTCAGCGATCTCCGCGAGGCTTGGCCAGGGGCGCCTGGAAACGGGCCGAGACCGCCCCCGGCAGGCGTCTGGTGACGATGCTCTGCACCTTGAGGATCTTCGACCCGCTCACGACTCGCCGCTTGCCGGCCATCATCGCGGCGAAGCCTTCCCGTGCCACCGTCGCCGGGTCCGCCTTCGGCCCGCGTGCCAGCCAGGTCTCCTCCATCCTGGCGCGGGCGAAGAAGCGCGTGTCGGTGGGGCCCGGCTCGAGCGACGTGACCGTGACGCCGGCTCCTCGCATCTCGTACCTCAGAGCCTGGGCGAAGGACGTGAGGAAGGCTTTCGACGCGGCGTACGTCGACTGGAAGGGCCCGGGCCCGTCCGCGGCGATCGACGACGTCACCATCAAGCGCCCTTCGCCCCGGGCGACCATGCCCGAGAGCAGGTGGTGCGCGAGCCGGACCGGTGAGACGACGTTGACGCCGACCACGCGCAGGTGGTCGGCAAGGTCGGCGCGGTCGAAGCGGCCGTGGACACCGACCCCCGCGTTCAGCACGGCGGCTGACACCGGTCGGCGGTCGGCGACCATGGCAGCCACCACGTCGTCGTTGCCGGAGGGTGTCGCCAGGTCGGCGGTGAGCGGCCGCACGTGCTCGCCCAGGCCCGACCGGGCGATGTCGTCGGTCATGTCCTCGTCGGAGACCGCGATGAGGTCGAAGCCCGCGCCGACGAACTCGTCGACCAGGGCGCGCCCGATGCCGCTCGATGCGCCGGTCACGACGCCGAGCGGGCGGGAAGGGGCGGTGGGAGTGCTCATGACGGCTGGGTACCCACGACCCAGGCCGGCCACGCACGAGGGCGCGGCACGGTCGGCGCCTCATTGTCGGCGCCTCACGGTTGGCGCAGTACGGGATGGGTAACGGCGTCTCATCGACATCCGCAGAGGGGGTGAGGTGACGATGGAGAACAAGGACACTCTGTCCGTGGACGAGGCCGCCGCGCTGTACGAGGAGCGCAACCGCCGCGCACGCCGGGTGGCGGCGTACGTCGTCACGACGGGGGCGGCTGTGCTCGCGTCCGTGGTGGCCTTCGGCGTCGCGGGTCTCGAGCAGGGAGGCTGAGCGGCAGCGCATCGGCGTCGGTGTCCCGCGAGCCGTCTGGCAGGGGCGTGGCGTGGCGTGGCGTGGTGCGGGCTCCCAGGTTTCGGACGACGATGGAAAAAGGAGGCAAAATTAGTTAGATTATCTATCAAGTAATCGACGAACGGGAGTTTGATGGGCAACTGGGCCGACTTGGTCGTCCTCCTTGACGAGGATCATCAACCAGCGGGTGTTGCCCCGCGTGCGGAGGTGCATGATGCTTCCACGCCGTTGCACCTGGCGTTCTCCTGCTACCTGTTCGACCAGGAGGGGCGCCTCCTCATGACTCGCCGAGCCGTCGGCAAGCGCAGCTGGCCGGGCGTGTGGACGAACTCCTTCTGCGGGCATCCGCGACCGGACGAGGCGATCGAGACGGCGGTCCATCGCTACGCCGACCACGAGCTGGGCGTCCCGATCCGCGAGCTGACACCTCTGCTCCACGACTTCGTCTATCGTGCGGTCGATCCGGCCGGGGTCGTCGAGCACGAGCTCTGCCCGGTCTTCGCCGCCGTCTGCGACGGGGACATCGAGCCGAATCCCGCCGAGGTCGAGGAGTGGAGGTGGGTCCACCTCGACGAGGTTCTCGAGGTCGTCGCGGTGGCACCGTGGACCGTCAGCCCGTGGATGGTCGCGCAGGTCGACCAGCTCCACCGTGCCGACCGGTCGCCGTGGGTGCGTACCCGATGAGCGCCGAAGGCGGAGCCAAAGAGTTCTCGTCCGCACTCGACGCCGAGGTGGCCCGACACCTCGCCGAGCTCTGGTCAGGCGGCTCGGGCGGGGTCGACGGGGACGCGCTCCGCGCAGCCCTGGACGACGCGGTGACCGGCGGCAAGCGCTTCCGCCCACACCTCCTCGCAGGCGTGCACCATTCGCTCGGCGGCGGTGCTCATGCCGCGGTCGCGCAGACCGCCGCGGCGGTCGAGCTGCTCCACACGGCCTTCGTGATCCACGACGACGTCATCGACGGCGACGACGTGCGTCGAGGCCGCCCGAGCATTCCGGGACGGTTCCGCCGCGCGGCTCGCGATGCCGGCTCGCCCCCTGAGCGGGCCGACACGTACGCGCTGGCCGGTGCCGTCCTGACCGGCGACCTGGCACTCAGCGCGGCGTTCCGCGCGATCGCCACCACGCCGGCACCCTCCGACGTCCGACAGCAGGTGCTCGACCTCGTCAGCCAGGCGTCCTCCGCGTCAGCCGCCGGCGAGCTCACCGACGTACGCCTGTCGGTCGGTGGTGAGTGGCCGACGGTCGTCGAGACGCTCGAGCTCGCCGAGCACAAGACGGCGGCCTACTCCTTCGTCCTCCCGATGCAGCTCGGGGCCGTCCTGGCCGGTGCAGCGCCGGACGTGGTGGCGCAGGTGTGCGAGGCGGGTCGGTTGCTCGGCATCGCCTTCCAGCTCTACGACGACCTCGCCGGCACGTACGGCGACCCGGGGGAGACGGGCAAGAGTCGTACGGCCGACCTTCGTGAGGGGAAGTGCACGCTGCTGCTCGTCCACGCCCGCGGCACCTCGTCGTGGTCCCAGGTCGAGCCCTACTGGGGCAACCTGGAGATCACCGAGGACGACGCCGCGCTCGTCCGGTCGGCGTTGGAGGCCTGCGGGTCCCGCGCCTACGTGGAGCAGGTCGCCGCCGACCATCTCCGGGCAGGGCTCGAGCAGGCCGCGGACATCGGGGTCGACGCGCCCGTGCTGACGTGGCTCGCCAGCGTCCCTGCGCGCCCGAAGGTCGGTGCGGCGTGACCGCGCTGGTCTCGGGGTCGCCGTCCGGTGTCTCGGCCTCGGACCTCTACGACTCGGTCGCCGACGAGAGCGCAGCGTTGGTGATCCGCCGCTACTCGACGTCGTTCGCCCTGGCGACCCGCCTTCTGGGCGACCGGGTGCGGACCGACGTCAAGAACGTGTACGCCCTGGTGCGCATCGCCGACGAGGTGGTCGACGCCCCTCGCTCGGGCGCCCGCGCGGAGGACCGCCGAGCCCTGCTCGACGCGCTCGAGGCGGAGACGGAGGTAGCACTCGAGCGCGGCCACAGCGCCAACCTCGTGGTGCACGCCTTCGCGCGCACCGCGCACAGGTGCGGCATCGGGCTCGACGTGGTGACGCCGTTCTTCTCGTCGATGCGCGTCGACCTCGAGCCGGTGACCCACGACCCCGACAGCTTCGCCACCTATGTCTACGGCTCCGCCGAGGTCGTGGGACTGATGTGCCTGCGTGCGTTCCTGCGCGGTGTCCCCGACGGGCAGGCTGCCTACGACGGGCTCTCCCCAGGTGCTCGACGGCTCGGGGCCGCGTTCCAGAAGATCAACTTCCTGCGGGATCTCGCGGCCGACCACCACGACCTCGGGCGCTCCTACTTCCCGGGCCTGGACCCGTCGTCCCTGTCGGACGGCGAGCGTGACGCGATCCTCGACGACATCGACGACGACTTTCGCGTCGCTGCGGCCGCCATCGCCGGCCTCCCGGCGGACTGCCGCCGAGCCGTCGATGTCGCGCGGGCGCTGTTCGGCGAGCTGGCAGTGCGCCTACGAAGCACGCCCGCGGTGCAGATCCGCGAGCAGCGCGTCAGGCTGTCGGCGCCGGTGAAGGCTCGTGTCGTCGCCGGAGCCCTCGCCAGGAGCGGGCGGTGAGCGGCGGTCACGCCGTCGTGATCGGGGGTGGCATCGCCGGTCTCGCGTCGGCGGCCCTCCTGGCTCGCGAGGGATGGAGCGTCGAGCTGGTCGAGCGCAACGACCGTGTCGGTGGTCGCGCAGGGCAGTGGAGCAAGGACGGGTTCACCTTCGACACCGGACCGTCCTGGTTCCTCATGCCCGAGGTCTTCGACCACTTCTTCCGGCTCTTCGGCACCTCGTCGGCCGAGCAGCTCGACCTCGTGCGCCTCGACCCGGCCTACCGTGTGTTCTTCGAGGGTGAGGACGAGTCGCTCGAGATCCGGTCCGATCGAGCGGCGAACCTCGCCACGTTCGGATCGCTGGAGGAAGGCGCCGACCGGGCACTCGACGCGTATCTTGATTCCGCGCGTGAGGCCTACGACCTCGCCGTACGCCGGTTCCTCTACGGGACGTTCGCCTCGAAGGCGTCGCTGCTGGCCCCGGACGTCGTGCGCCGTGGCCCGCGCCTCGCGGGCCTGCTCACCCGTTCGCTGGAGTCGCACGTGGCCGCGCGGTTCTCCGACCGCCGGCTGCGGCAGGTGCTCGGATATCCAGCGGTCTTCTTGGGGACCGCGCCCGACCGTGCACCCAGCCTGTACCACCTGATGAGCTCGATGGACCTCGACGAGGGCGTGCTCTACCCGCAGGGCGGTTTCACCACCTTGATCGACGCGATCGAGGGGATCGCGACCCGCGCGGGTGTCCGGATCTCGACGTCGACCACAGCGACGGCCGTCGAGGTCGACCGGACGGGGCGCCGCCCGTCGGTCAGCGGCGTGACGGTCCGCGGCGATGACGGGAGGAGTCGGACTCTCCCGGCCGATCTCGTCGTCGGGGCGGCCGACCTGCACCACGTAGAGACCCGCCTGGTCCCCCCGGACCTGCAGACCTATCCCGAGGACTGGTGGGCGGAGCGTGATCCAGGCCCCGGCGCGGTGCTGGCGTGCCTCGGCGTGCGCGGCGAGCTGCCGGAGCTGGCCCACCACTCGCTGTTCTTCACCCGCGACTGGTCGCGCAACTTCGGTGACATCTTCGACCAGCCCACCCGTGTCCCGGACCCCGCGTCGGCGTACGTGTGCAAGCCGTCGGCGACCGACCCCTCGGTCGCGCCTGCCGGGCACGAGAACCTCTTCGTGCTCGTCCCCGTGCCGGCCGACCCGACGATCGGGCGGGGAGGGGTCGACGGCTCCGGTGACCCGATGGTCGAGAAGACCGCCGACGCGGCGATCGCCCAGATCGCCGCGTGGGCCGGGGTGCCCGATCTCGCCGAGCGCGTGGTGGTTCGCAGGACGATCGGGCCGGGCGACTTCTCGACCGATCTCAACGCCTGGTCGGGGGGCGCCCTCGGGCCCGCGCACGTGCTGCGGCAGAGTGCGTTCTTCCGCGCCGGCAACTCGTCCAAGAAGGTCTCGGGGCTGCTCTACGCGGGTGCCGGGACCATCCCGGGGGTCGGTCTGCCGATGTGCCTCATCAGCGCCGAGCTGGTGATCAAGCGCGTGCGGGGCGACCGGTCGACAGCCCCCCTCGCAGAGACGGAGGCACCATGGGCCTGAGCTACCTGGTGGCGGTCGTCGTGTCGATGCTCTGCATGGGACTGGTCGACCGGCGTTGGCGGCTGTTCCTCTTCGCAGGCCGGCCCGGACGGGCGCTCGCCCTGGTCGGCGCAGGCGCCGCTCTCTTCCTCGGCTGGGACCTGGCCGCCATCGAGGCCGGGATCTACGAGCGCGGCGGGTCACCGGCGATGACGGGCCTCGAGGTGCTGCCGGAGCTCCCGCTGGAGGAGATCTTCTTCGTCGTCTTCTTCTGCTACCTGACGATGGTGCTCCACCGGTTGCTCCTGCGCGTGCTGGCGCCGGCTCCCCGCGTCGCCGCCCGGGTGCGAGAGGAGAGCGCACGATGACGCACGCCGAGCTTGCCGTGCCCTTCATCGCCCTGTCGCTGGCGGTGCTCGCTGCCGGTGTGCTCCGACGTCGGCCGACGGCTCGTTGGTGGTGGGCGACGGGGCTGACGATGCTCGTCCTGATGGTGCTCACCGTCGTCTTCGACAGCATCATGATCGCCGCCGACCTCTTCCGCTACGGCGACGGCCAGATCTCCGGCGTACGGATCTGGCTCGCGCCGGTCGAGGACCTGACGTGGCCCGTGGTCGCGGCGCTGGCGCTGCCCGGCCTCGCGCTCCTCCTCGGCGACCCGGGGGAGGAGTCGTGACCGCCACCGTCGGCTCCGGACGAGAGCGACAGCGCGTGCTCGGCCAGGTCGTCGCGTCGTCGCGTCCGCTGAGCTGGGTCAACACCGCCTACCCGTTCGGTGCCGCCTACCTGCTCGCCGGCGGCGGGGTCGACCTCACGCTGGTCCTCGGCGTCCTCTACTTCCTGGTGCCGTACAACCTGCTGATGTACGGGGTCAACGACGTCTTCGACTACGAGTCGGACGTGCGCAACCCGCGCAAGGGCGGTGTGGAGGGGGTCGTGCTGGACCGCGCGGTCCACCGCACGACGATCGTGGCGGCAGCGGTGACCAACCTGCCGTTCCTCGTCGCGCTCGTCGTCCTCGGCAGTCCGGCGTCCTCGGCGGTGCTCGCGGTCGTCGTCTTCGCGGTGGTCGCGTACTCCGTGCCCGTGCTGCGCTTCAAGGAACGCCCGTTCCTCGACTCGCTGACGTCGAGCACCCACTTCGCCGGGCCGGCGTGCTTCGGGGTCGCCGTGGCGGGAGCCTCGTTCTCCACCACGGTGGTCGCCGCGCTGCTGGCGTTCTTCCTGTGGGGCATCGGGTCGCACGCCTTCGGGGCGGTTCAGGACATCGTGGCCGACCGCGCCGGCGGGATCGCGTCGACGGCGACCTGGCTCGGTGCTGCGGGGACGGTCCGCGTGGCGCTCGGGGCCTACGTGGTCTCGGGCCTGCTGCTCCTCACGCTCCCGTGGCCCTACACGCTCGCGGCGGTGCTGGTCGTGCCCTACCTCGTCAACGCCGCCCCGTACCACGCTCTGAGCGACGTCGACTGCGAGCGCGCGAACGCGGGGTGGCGCCGGTTCCTCTGGCTGAACTACCTGACCGGCTTCCTCGTCACCCAGCTGCTGATCCTCGCGGCGATCGGCTGGTAGCGGTCGCGCCAGCGCAGCCACGGGGGCTGCACGCTCCAGTTGAGCGCGAGCGTGGTGCGTGCCCGGTCCAGGCGGCGTCGTAGCTGCCTGCCCCCGCGCAGGGAGCGTCCCGACACGCCCACCGAGACCGGCACGAGCCGGATCCTCCGGGCCGGGCCCAGCACGAAGGCGAGGTCCATGTCGTCGTGGACGTCGGCGTCACGGTGGACCACGTCGCGGATCTCCTGCCAGGTCGCGCGCCGGAACGCCATGTTGGACCCCCACAGAGCCGTGTGCCCGAGGGCCAGGTGGGTGAAGAGGTAGTAGGCGCCGAGGTACATGACCGCGCTCATGCGCCCCAGGCCGCGCGGGAGGTCGTAGAACCTGCCCAGACCCGTGACGGCGTGGAGCCGCGGGTCGTCGACGAGGTGGCGGACGAGGCGTTCCACCCACCGAGGACCCGGAACGGAGTCGGCGTCGCACCGGAGCACGATCTCGCCCGTCGCCGCGTCGTACCCGGCCGCCGTCGCCGGTGCGATGCCGACCTTCGGCTCGACCACCACGCGGGCACCATGGGCGCGGGCGACGGCAGCACTGTCGTCGCTCGAGCCGTTGTCGACCACGACCACCTCCGTCGGTGGCAGCGTCTGGTCGGCCAAGCGCCGAAGGCACTCCTCCAACGCCACGGCGTCGTCGCGTACGGGGATGACGACCGACACCGAGATCGGAGCGGACAGCCTGGGGGCCTGTGAGGTCACCGGCGCGCTCCGGCGAGCAGCAGGCCGCGTGCGAGCAGGATCCCGGCGACGACGGAGCCGACCGTGCCGGCGGCGAGGTCGCCGAGCGTGTCGTGGTATCCCACCTGGATGCTCTCGTCGATCTGCGTGTGACCGAACCACTCTCCGAGCTCCCACAGGGTCGCGAGCGCCACGCCGAGCGCCGTGGTGACGAGCGCGCTGCCGAGGCGTGCCCGTCGCAGCCGCGGGTCGTTCACCGGGGCGACGGCGTTGAGCCGCACCAGGGCGAGGTGCACGACCGTTGCGACCAGGCCCGTGACAGCGGTGTGCACGACCAGGTCGAGCCAGCTCACGGCGACGTACCAGTCGAGCTGGGCGGCCCACGCCGCGACGAGGATCGCGAGGCAGTAGGAGAGGTCGAGCGCTGCCGGGGCTCCCAGGGCTCGCGGGATCATCGTGCCCCCCAGCACGAAGAAGAACAGCGCGCCGCCGAGGCCCCCGTAGGCGAAGACACCGGCGACCACGCTCACCGCCGCAGCGAAGCGGACGGCGTCCCCGATCACCGGCGCCGCGGTGCGCCGGATCGGCTGAGCACTGGCCATGCCCCGACCGTAGCCGCCAGCAGGTAGTCGAAGAAATTCAGCCTCGGCGCACATCCACCCGCCGACCCGCTCCGAACCAAGAGCATGGACTTCGCCGCCGATGTCGTCGGTCAGTCGATCGGTCTGCGCCTCGCGCACCGCGACGAGACCGCGCTCCAGGACGCCTACGAACGCTACGCACCCGTGGTGCTGGCCTACGTCACCGGCTTCGTCGGCCGGGACGAGGCCGAGGACGTGCTCCAGCGGACGTTCCTCGACGTCTGGCGCAGCGCTGCGCGCTACGACCCGGCGCAGCGGTTCACGGGGTGGCTGTTCACCATCGCTCACCGTCGGGCGGTCGACACGCTGCGGGCTCGACGCCACGTCGTCGTCGACATGGACCTCGCCCGCGATCTCGTCGGCGACGACGGGAGGGAGACGGTGAACCGGTTCGCGGACGCCGCGGACGTGCGATGGGCCGTCGCCCGGCTGCCCGAGCACGAGCGCACGGTGCTCGAGCTCGCCTACTTCCGCGAGCTGACGCAGCGGGAGATCGCCGTACGGCTCGACGTGCCGTTGGGGACCGTCAAGGCGCGTGCCTCGCGGGGGACCCGACGGCTGGGCCAGATCATGCGCGCCTCCGACGAGGCCGCGCGATGAGCGCCGAGCACCCGGACCACGTCGGGCTCCTGCGCGGTGAGCTGACCAATGCCGAGGTGCTGGAGCTCGGCGGTCACCTGGAGGCGTGCGACGAGTGCCGGGACGAGCTCGTCGCCCTGGTGACCGGGCACGGGCTGCTGGCGGCCACGATGCGTGCGCTGCGTCCCGGGGAGCCGATGGAGACCCCGTGGGTCCCTCCGCTGACGGTGACGCCCGCCCGACCACGGTGGCGTCGACCGGCCGTCCTGGTGGCGGCGGCCGCGCTCGTCGTCGCGGGCGCGGCGGTCATCCCCCTCGTCGAGGGAGGCTCCGAAGGCTCCACGCCGACCGCCCGCCGTACGGCTGCGCTGGCGCCGGTCGACGGCTCGGCACGTGGCCGGGTGGTGATGACCGAGGGCGCCGGCGCGGTCCGGATGACGATCACCACCCGCGACCTCCCGCGACCCGCGCGCGGCGACTACTACTACGCGTGGTTGTTCGAGCCTGCGACCGACAAGATGCTCGCGCTCGGCGTCGTCGACCCCGATGGCGTCACCGCCTTCGAGGTCGCGCGCGACCTCGTCGAGCGCTACCACGCCCTGGACGTCAGCCTCGAGAGCGACGACGGCGACCCGGGCCACTCGATCACCTCGGTGCTGCGCGCGAACTACACGCCCGAGGCATCCAAACCTCCCTCTGCAACGAA
The DNA here is from genome assembly GCF_019550855.1 of Mumia sp. zg.B21. Lineage (NCBI taxonomy): Bacteria > Bacillati > Actinomycetota > Actinomycetes > Propionibacteriales > Nocardioidaceae > Mumia > Mumia sp. zg.B21. Next base: position 129,381 of record NZ_JAHWCJ010000001.1, read on the forward strand.
GTAGTGGGTAGGCACGATTCTCGCCATCGATCTGGAGGAACTCCCATGAAGAAGCAAAAACTCGCCGGCGCGCTCGCAGCGTTCGCCGCGACGTTCGGGCTCGTCGCCGTCGGCACGGCGACGCCGGCCCAGGCAGCCGAGCAGAAGCCCAAGGTGGGCTACACGCAGGTCACCGTCGCACCCGCCGTCTACAAGCTCGTCGCCGGGGCCGGCATCACGCCTGCTCCTGTCGGTGGGGCCAAGGCCTTCGCCTACAAGAACACGCTGGCGGCGCGCTTCCCGATCACCAACGCCTCGCTCCGCACGCTCAAGATCAAGCACAGCGGCGGGATCAGCCTGACCGCCGGGTCGCGAACGATCGCCCTGCGGCGCTTCACCATCGACCTGAAGCGCCTCCGGGTCAGCGGCAAGGTCTCGGGCTCCATCGGCAACGCCGGGCGTGTCAATCTCTTCAAGATCCGTCGTTCGAGCCGTCCCGGCCTCGGCGTCGTGCGTCTCACCCTGACGAAGACGGCTGCGCAGGCGCTGAACGCGACGTTCCGTGTCCACGCCTTCAGTGCGGGCGACACCTTCGGCTACGCGACCCCGCGTCCGTTCGCACGCTTCTGAGGTTGCTGAGCAAGCACCCTGGGTGCTTGATGGTACGAGCGGTCTGAAGGCAGGACCTGCGCGTATCGACCGATCCGCGTGGCCGCGTCTCCACCACGGAGGCGCGGCCGCGTCGGTGTTGTCGTGGACCTTGGGGGGAGCGGGCATGCGTGGTGTGGTGATGTACGGACCGGGCGACGTGCGGCTCGAGGAGCGTGACGATCCCACGATCGTCGAGCCGTCCGACGCGATCATCCGCGTCTCGGCCACCTGCGTCTGCGGCTCCGACCTGTGGCCCTGGCGCGGGGTCGAGGCTGTCGAGGGACCGGCGCCGATGGGCCACGAGTACGTCGGCGTGGTCGAGGAGGTCGGTCCCGACGTCAGCAACGTGCGGCCCGGCCAGTTCGTCGTGGGCTCGTTCTTCGCCTCCGACAACACCTGCGAGATCTGCGCGGCGGGCTACCAGTCGCGCTGCGTCCACGCCGTGGGGATGGGCGGGATCGGGACTCAGGCGGAACGGGCGAGGATCCCCCTCGCCGACGGGACTCTGGTCGCGACTCCCGACCTGCCCCCGGCCGAGCTCCTGCCCAGCCTGCTGGCCGCCTCCGACGTGCTGGGTACGGGGTGGTTCGCTGCCGTCGCGGCAGAGGTGGCGCCAGGGAAGACGGTGGCCGTCGTCGGTGACGGGGCAGTGGGGTTGCTGGGTGTGCTCGCAGCGCGTCGTCTGGGCGCTGAGCGCATCATCGCGATGAGCCGGCACGCCGACCGCCAGGCCCTCGCCCGCGAGCTTGGGGCGACCGACGTCGTCGAGGAGCGCGGCGACGAGGGGGTCGCCCGGATCAAGGAGCTCACTGGTGGTCTCGGTGCGCACAGCGTGCTGGAGGCGGTGGGTACGCAGGAGTCGATGATGCAGGCGATCCGATCGACGAGGCCCGGGGGACACGTCGGATACGTCGGCGTCTCGCACGGGGTGAGCCTGCCCGGGGGCGAGCTCTTCTTCGCCGACGTGCACCTGCACGGCGGGCCGGCACCGGTACGCCGCTTCCTGCCCGAGCTGGTCGACCTGATCTGGCGACGCGAGATCGACCCAGGTCGTGTGTTCGACCTGAGCCTCCCGCTCGAGGACGCTGCGGCGGCGTACGAGGCGATGGATCAGCGCCGGGCGATCAAGGCCTTCCTCACCGTCTGATCGGGTAGCCGCGGTCGACCGCGGCGAGGGTCGCGGTCAGCTTCTCGACCTGGCCGCAGCTGCGGTCATCCGACGACCGTCTCGCCGGCGATGAGCGACTTCGCGACGACGGTACGGAGGATGTCGTTGGTCCCCTCTCCGATGCTCATGAGGATGGAGTCGCGATAGAGGCGCTCGACCTCGAACTCGGTCGAGTAGCCGTACCCGCCGTGGATCTTCATCGCGTCGATCGCCGCCTGCAGCGCCACCTCGGAGCAGAAGATCTTGGCCATGCCGGTGGCACCGTCGGCCCGTCCGCTGCGGACGGCGTCGGCAGCCCAGTAGGCCATCAGACGGGCGGCCTGGACCTGCGTGCCGAGCTCGCCGAGCTTGAGCTGGATCGCCTGGAAGTCGGCGATGGGCCTGCCGAACGCCTTGCGCTCGCCGGCGTAGGCGAGGGCCTCGTCGTGTGCTCGCTGTGCGATCCCGACCGACCGTGCGGCGATGTTGACGCGGCCCCACTCGAGGGCGGAGAGGACCTGCTGCATGCCCCGGCCCTCGACCCCGCCGACCAGCTGACCGACCGGCACGCGTACGTCGTCGAGGAGGATCTCGCAGGACTCGGTGCCCTTGTAGCCGAGCTTGGGGATGTCCTTGGTGACCTCGAAGCCTGGGGTGTCGGCCTCGATGAGGAGCACGCTCATGCCCTTGTGCGCCGGCGACGCCGACGGGTCGGTCTTGACCAGCACGGGGAGCGGGTCGGCGTAGCGGGCGTTGGTGATCCACATCTTGGACCCGTTCACGACGTAGTGGTCGCCGTCGAGCCGGGCGGTGGTCCGGATGCCCTGGAGGTCGGTCCCGGCGTCCGGCTCGGTGAGGCCGATGCCACTGCGCCGCTTCCCGGTGGCGAGGTCGGGGAGATAGGCGCGCTTCTGGTCCTCGGTGCCGTGCATCGCGATCAGGCGGCAGGCGAGCGAATGGCTGCCGAGGATCCCCGCGACGCCCATCCAGCCCCGGGCGATCTCCTCGAAGACGAGCGCGAAGGACACGGGGTCGAGGTCGAGGCCGCCGTACTCCTCGGGCACCGTGATGCCGAACAGGCCCATGTCCTTCATGCCGTCGACGATCTCGGTGGGGTAGCGGCCGGACTGCTCCCAGTCGCGGGCGACCGGGACGATCTCGCGGTCGACGAACTGGCGCAGCAGCGCCTTGAACTCACGCTGGTCCTCGTCGAGCTCGAACTTCATCGGGACTCCTCGTTGCGGTCGATAGGTCGGAAGCAGGGGAGGGCGCGGCCGTCGGGCAGGTCGGTCCACGCGACGGTGACCGTGTCGCCGATCGTCCACGCCTCCGGGTCGTCGCGGCCGTCGAGACGGGTGAGGAGGATCGGCCCCTCGGGCAGCCGCACGCGGGCGACGACGTACGGCACCGGGACGTCGGGGCGGGGGGCACGGTGGACGACGGTGAACGAGTCGACCGCTGCCGTGCCGTCGGTGTCGACCGGTCGCAGGGACCGGGTCGACGAGCACCCGGTGCAGAGAGCACGCGGCGGATGCTGCCGGTGACCGCACTCGCCGCACTCCTGGACGGTGAGGCGGTGCTCACGGGTGGCGTCCCACCACGGGCCGGTGACCTCGTCGGCGGGCGGGACCTCAGCGGGGACCCAGTGGCTCTGCTCGCTCATCGGTCGACCCCCAGGACGACGGTCGCATGGGTGGAGAGGATGCCACCGGTCCCGTGGGCGACCGCGACCTCCGCGCCCGGCACCTGGCGGTCGCCGCACTCCCCGCGCAGCTGGCGGACCGCCTCGACCAGCAGCAGGATGCCGTACTGGCCGGGATGGCAGTACGAGAGGCCGCCCCCGTTGGTGTTCAGCGGCAGGGCGCCGCCGGGCCGGATCCGGCCGTCGGCGATGTAGTCGAGCACCTCACCGGGTCCGCAGAACCCGAGCGCCTCGACGCTGAGGGCGGCGGTGATCGTGAACGAGTCGTAGACCTCGAGCACGTCGACGTCGGCCGGTGTGATGCCGGCGCGCCCGAACGCGTCGTCACCCGACCCGATCGCGCCGGGGCGGGTGAGGTCGTCCACGGCGGTGAACGACGTGTTGGTGGTCCGCTCGCCGTAGCCGAGCACGTGGACCGGCTTCTGGCGCAGGTCGCGAGCCCGCTCGGCCGAGGTGAGGACGACCGCTCCTCCACCGTCGGTGACCAGGCAGCAGTCGGCCGCGGTCAGCGGCGAGGAGATCATCGTCGACCCGACCACGTCGGCGACGCTCAGCGGTCCCTTGCCGTAGCGGAACGCCTTCGGGTTGAGCAGCGCCCATTCCCTCGCCGCGACCGCGATCTCGGCGAGCTGCTCGCGGGTGCCGCCGTAGCGGTGGAGGTAGGCCCGCGCTGCCATCGCGTAGTACGACAACGGATAGAGGACGTCGTACGGCTCCTCGAACTGAGCCTCGGGGACCCACGCATCGTGCACGCCACCGAGCCGGCGCGAGCGCGCCGAGCGCTGGTTGGACGCGAACGAGATCACCACGACCTCGCACTGCCCGGCCTCGATCGCCTGGGCGGCGCGCGCGACGAACATCTCGAACGCGCTGCCGCCGGCGAACGTGGAGTCGGTCCACGTCGGCACGATGCCGAAGTAGTCGGCGAGCTGGGTGGCGGAGAAGCGCGATACCCCGGTCGTCGCGATCCCGTCGACGTCGGCGAGCGTCAGGCCGGCGTCGTCGAGCGCCCGGGTGACCGCCTGGGTCTGGAGGCCGAGGATCGAGAGCCCGGTGACGCCGAGGTCGGACTCGGCGGCACCGACGATCGCGACGCCGCTCACGGGCGGCCGGTCCCGTCGGCGCGGCCGAGCAGGACCCGAGCCGACGCGGGGCGGACGGCGAAGCGGTCGTCGGCGCCGTCCGAGCCGAGGATCGTCGCGCTCATCGCGACCTCGACGGTGTCCTCGGTGACGGCGACGACCTGGCCCTCGCACCGGACCGTCTCGCCGGCGAACATGAGGTTGCGGAACGTGAAGTCGATCGTCTGCACGAACGAGTCCGGGCCGAGCCAGTCCTGGAGCATCTCGACCAGCAGCGCCCCGAACACCTGGCCGTCGACGACCGGACCCGGGAGCCGCTTCTCGGCGACGTAGGAAGGGTCGTAGTGCAGCTGGTGCCAGTCCCAGGTGGCGCCGGCGTAGGCGACCATGTCGGTCAGCGTGATCGTGCGCTCCAGCGGCGGCACCGGCTGGCCGACCGCCGGGGGAGAGGTCGGCGTGCTCATGCGGCCCCCAGGGCGATGAAGATGATCGTCTCGGTGTTCTCGGCGAGGAAGTCGCCGTCCTGGTTGGTGTAGGTCGCCGTCGAGGAGACGATGAGCATGTCCGCGCCGGCGCGGTTGGTCTTCTCGGTCGCGTCCGTGATCTCCCACGTCGCCGTGACGACGTCGTCGGGTCGGACGCGGCGCCCGAAGGTGTAGCGGTTGCCGCCTCGGACCTGACGGGTGTCGGGGACGCTCAGTCCCCAGGTGTGTCCGGCATAGCCCTCGGCGTCCGCGGGCAGCCCGGCGTACTGGTTCGTCTCGCAGATCAGCGTCGGCGGCAGCGTGACGCCGGGCAGGCCGTGGTCGCGGGCGAACGTCGCGTCGGTGTAGAGCGGGTTGTCGTCGCCGACGGCGAGGGAGAAGTAGCGTCCGGCCGCGGCGCCCATCGGCTCCGGCGCGGTGTAGACGCGGCGGGTGCCGATCAGCGACCGGACCTCGTCGGTGAGCAGACCCACGTCAGCCCTCCTCGGGGTAGAGCGCGGTCGGGAACACCTCGAGGAGGAACTCGGGTCGCAGCAGCCCCGCGCAGATCGCACCGGTCGACGCGGGCCACGGTGGGGAGAGGAGGCGTTCGCGCACGGCGGCCACGGCACGGTAGTCCGGGAGGGCCGACTCGACGCAGTACTCGGTGGTCTCGAGCAGGTGGGTGGCGTCGAGGCCCTCGTGCTTGAGCAGGTGGAGGATCGCGCCGTACGTCGCCTCGGCCTGCGCACCGATGTCGTCGGGGTGCAGGGCCTCCTGCGTCTCCATGTCGAGCGCCGCGAACCCGGACATGTAGAGGGTGCGCCCGGCGCGCACGCCCGGGGCGTACGTCAGCGTGTCGTAGCGCGACCAGCCGGGGTTGACCAGCTCGAGCGGATGACGGGAGGCGGTGACGTCGATCGCGACGAGCTGACCGGGGTGGTGCAGCCGGCTCATGAGGATCCCGCCGGCCCCCGGATAGACGCCGGCGCCGCCGAGCAGCTCCTTGCGGACGCGGTGCGTCTTCCGGTACACCGACCGGGTCTCGGGCGTGGAGTAGTCGTAGGTGGTGACGGCGTCGTCCAGCGACAGCCCGGCCTGCCGCAGCAGCACGTCGGCCTGCTCGAGGCAGTAGCGGTACTGGCCGACGAAGTCGCCGGGTGCGACCACCTCTCCGGAGGCGTCGACCGGGATCATGGTCGGCAGGTACACCGCGCCGTCGTGGCCCTCGCGGACGGGCGAGGCCGCCCACGTCCCGGCATCGCGAGCCTCGCTGGCGGCGCGCAGCTCCTTCCCGCCACCGGCGACCGCGTGCAGCTCGACCTCGAGGAGCGCGGCGCGCCGCACGAGGCGGTCGACGACGACCGTGCGCAGCGTCGGTTGGTGCTCGCCGAAGAGCTCACGCCGTACGGCGGCGGCCGCCTCGTACTCGGGCAGCCCGGCCAGCGTGACGTTCTCGGTGATGCGGGTGACGTCACCGGGGCCGAGGCCTGCGCCCGCGAGGATGGTCAGGACCTTCTCGTACGCGGTCCGCGCCTGCTGCTCCATGCTGCCGCCGACCGTCATCTTGCCGATCGCCGGGTCGTGCGACGCGGCGGTGTGCCCCGACGTCCACGCGGTCTCGCCCTCGGCCAGTCCCAGGCAGAAGGTGAACCCCTCGTACGGGAACCACGGGAACGACGGTGGGCGGATGGCGCTGAGCGTCATGGGTGGCCTCCTGGGACCGATGCGGTGTGGAGCGCTGCGAACAGACCATCGAGGGACGGCTGGTCGGCCAGGTGGGTGACGACGTCGACCACCTCGTCGCCGCCGGGCCCCGCGTTGGCGAGAAACTTGTCACGGATCTGCCCGACCGACATCGGGTTCGCGGTGGTGCCCGAGCTGGCCGTGACGGTCCCCGTGATCTCGCGGCCGTCGACGAGCCGGACGACGACCCGACCCGGAGCGTCCGCCGCGTGGCCGGCACGCGCGCTCGTCTGCCACGAGACCTTCTCCGCGAGGGCGGCGACCTCCGGGCGTGCGAGCGAGTCGCCCTCGTACGTCGCGAGACCGACCGCGCCGTCGACGATCATCGCCGCGGTGGTCCAGGGGAGCGAGAACTTCGCTGCGTACGGCGACCCTGGTCTAGCGAGGTCACGGCGCTCGTCGCAGACGGTCGGAGCAGAGTCCGGATGGACGTCGGCGACGACGGCGGCGACCTGCGTCGCGTCGAACGGCGCCGTCGCGGCGGCGTCGGCGACGGCGTCCAGGGTGGCGTGCATGAGCTGGCATGCTGGGTAGGGCTTGATCCCGATCCTGACCGTCTCCCACCGCTCGCCCAGCGCCGCGACGACCGACCCAGGATCGGCCTCGACGGCGGACAGGGCGTCGTAGACCCCGTGCGGCCCGTCGAGCACGGTGTCCGGCCCGCTCGCGCCGGCGGCCGCGAGGCGCGCCGCGAGGATCCCGGAGTGGGACGCGAGGCCCGGGTGCAGCTGCTTGGTGCTGGCGTCGGTGCCGAGGAACGCGAGGAGCCCGCCGGCCTGGCTGCCGGCGATGCCGAGTGCGTCGGTCGCCGCGTCCTCGTCGAGTCCGAGGAGCCGCGCGGCCACGAGCGCCGAGGAGAAGACGCCGGCGACCATCGTGGCGTGGAGGCCGCGCGCGTGGAACCCGTGCGGCGCGGCGGCGGCCACCCGGCAGACGGTCTCGTAGCCGACGAGGGCGGCGTCCAGGACCTCACGGCCACTCGCGCCGACCTGCTGCCCGACCGCGAAGGCGGCCGGGAGGACGACCGCGGTGGCGTGGACGAGACCGCCGGCGTGGGTGTCGTCGAAGTCGAGACCGTGGACCATCGCCCCGTTGGCCAGCGCCGCTGCCGGAGCACCGACGGGCGCGGCGACTCCGATGACGTTCGCCTCCGGGGGGCCGCCGAGGCCGGCGGCGACCTCGACCGCGGCCTCCACGCTGCCGTACCGGCGGGCGGCGAGGGCGGCGCCGAGGCCGTCGAGGAGGTGGCAGAGGGCCGCCTGCTCGACGTCACCGGGCGCGCCGACAGGTTGCAGTCCCCAGTGTGCGAGCGTGCGAGCGGTGCTCATCGTGCTGCTGCCGCCGTCGCGTCCGGGTCCTGCCCCTCGGGCTCGTCGCCGAAGGCACCACGGCGCCGGAGCGCCGCGACGTCGGCGGCCGACAGCTTGAGGATCTCGGTGGCGATCGCGTCGAGGTCCTCACCGCGCTGCGGTGCCCGGCGGTAGTCGGGTGTCTCCGATCCAACCCGGACGGGCGACGCGAGCTGCTCGAGCGACCCGTAGCGGGGGTGGTCGGTGGTGACCACGAGGTTGCGCGCCCGGGTGTGCTCCTCGGTGAGCGCCGCCTCCACGTCGTTGATCGGCCCGCAGGGGATCGACGCGGCATAGAGCTCGGGCAGCCACTCGTCGACCGTACGGCCGCGGAAGATGTCCTCGAGCGTCTTCACCAGCTCGTCACGGTTCTCCCGGCGCGACGCGAACGTCCCGTACGGCGACCCGTGCTCGGCCCACTCGGGGTGTCCGACGACGGCCGCCAGTCGCGTCCAGAACTTCTCCTTGGCACAGCCGACGACCAGCCAGCCGTCGGAGGCCTCGAACACCTGGAACGGCACGAGCGACGGGTGGGCGGAGTGACGGGTGCGCTCCGGGGTGAAGCCGGCGTTGAGGTGCCAGGTCGCCGGGTAGGTCAGCATCGCGATCGCGGTGTCGTAGAGGCTGACGTCACAGTCCATCCCGACACCGTCGCGACGTGCGGCGTGCACGCCGGCGAGCAGCGACAGGGCGGCGACGAACCCGCCGGAGTAGTCGACCATGGACAGCCCCGACTTCGTCGGAGGACCGTTTGGCTCACCGGTGAGGTCCATCCAGCCGGCCAGGCCCTGGAGGATGTAGTCGTAGCCGGGCTCGGTGCTGCGCGGCCCGGTCATCCCGAAGCCGGTCAGCGACACGCACACGATGGCCGGGTTGAGGTGCTTGAGGTCGTCGTAGGTGATCCGCATCTTGGCCGGCACGTCGCCGCGCAGGTTGGAATAGACGACGTCGGAGACCTTGACGAGGTCCTCGAACACCTCCCGGCCGGCCTCGGTCGTCAGGTCCAGCGAGAGGCTGCGCTTGTTGCGGTTGAACGTCTCGAAGAACAGCGAGTCCTCACCGTCGGCGTACGGCGGCACGTACCGCCCCACGTCGCCCCCGGCGCGTGGGTCCTCGATCTTGATGATCTCGGCACCGAGGTCGGCGAGATGGACGCTGCCGAAGGGCCCGGCGCCGTACTGCTCGACGGCGATGACGCGGATGTCCTCGAGCGGCTTCATCGACGTGCTCCTGTGAACTCGGCGATCATGTCGATGATCGCGGCCTGGGCCGTACGGGTCTCCGCAGCATCGATGCCGTGGGTGGGTGGGCTGAGCTTGACCGAGTCGGCCACGCCGTCGTACTCGGCGACCCGGGCGACGACCTCGTCACGCGTCCCGGCGAGGGTGAGCGCGTCGACCATCTCGTCGCCGACGACGTCGGCGAGGTAGTCGGCGCCGGTCCCGGCGCGGAAGGTCTCAATCACCCGCTGCTGAGCATCGCCGAGGCCGTGGAACTCGAACATCTCCGCGTACGTCTTGACGGTGGCGTAGAACCCGACGCCGCCGGCGGCCCGGCGGCGTGCCCGGCCACCGTCGGTGTCGACGGAGCAGCACGCCGACACGACGACGTCGAGATCGTCACGGGTCTTGCCCTCGGCGCGCGCGATGCCGGTCTCCAGCTCGGGCAGCAGCCGCTCGGCGAGGTACTTCGGCGAGCACAGCTCGTGGCTGATCCACCCGTCGGCGATCTGGCCCGCCAGCCGCATCATGAAGGGACCCATCGCCGCCAGGTAGACGGGGATGTCGGGTCGGGTGACGGCGAACGGACGCTCGTAGCCGCGGATCCGCATGGGCTCCCAGTCGCCCTCGGCCTCCATCGTCTCGCCGCTGGTCGACTTCTCCCAGAACAGCCGGATGTTGCGCACGGTCTCGCGCAGGTGGGGGACCGGCTTGCCGAAGGTGACGTTGTGCCAGTCCTCGTTGAGGCGCTGGACACCGGTGCCGAGCCCGAGGACGAACCGCCCGCCGGAGAGTTCGTCGAGGTCGAGGGCCTCGAGGGCGGTGATCATCGGGCTGCGGGTGAAGGCGAGCGTGATCGCGGTGCCGACGCGTGCCGTACGGGTGCCGGTGGCGAGTGCCGCCGCGGTCACGGTCGCGCTGCGGTGCAGCTCGGAGCTCCACAGCACCTCGGCTCCGGCATCCTCCGCCCGCCGCCCCGCCTCGACCAGCTCGGCGAGGGTCTCGCCCCAGGGCTGGTAGGTGATCCGCAGGCTCATCGAGCGCTCTCGGTGTCGAGCGACAGCGGCGTCTTGCCCGCGGGGAACGTGTCTTCGACCTGCTCGGCGCCGCGGCGGTAGACGTAGAAGGTCCTCTTGAAGGAGCAGACCTCGTCGCCGTCCTGGTTGAGGGTCCGGGTCCGCACGGTGACGATGCCGGCGTGCGGACGGCTGGCCGACTCCCGCTTCTCGAGCACCAGCGACTCGCTGAACAGGGTGTCGCCGGCGAAGACGGGGTGTGTCATCCGGATCTCGTCCCAGCCGAGGTTGGCGAACGCGTTCTGGGTGATGTCGGTGACGCTCTGGCCGACCGCGATGGCGACCGTCAGCGTGGAGACGACCAGCGGCTTCTCGAACTCGGACTTCTTGGCGTACTCGGTGTTGAAGTGCATCTGGTTGGTGTTCATCGTGAGCAGCGAGAACCAGGTGTTGTCGTTCTCGGTCACCGTCCGGCCGAGCGGGTGCTGATAGACGTCACCGATCTCGAAGTCCTCGAAGAATCGTCCGGTCCATCCCTGCTTGTGACTCATCGTCACCCTCTCGGTCGAAGTTGCGTGCTGCCTGGACCCTAAATGTCAGACGATTCAAGGTCAAGGCGTCGGTTGCTCAGCGCTGGTCCGGGCGTGGGTCGCGATAGCTGCCGCGGAGTCGCCCCAGGTGCTCGCTCATCGCCCGGCCGGCAGCGTTGGCGTCGCCCGCCTCGATCGCGGCGAGGATCGTCTCGTGGTCGTGATCGACGTCGGTCCAGAAGTGGGGGTCGACGTCGGGGTCGAGGAACGTCGACTGCAGGACGCCGAAGACCGGCTCCGTCATCACCTCCAGCAGAGCGTTGCCCGAGCACTGGAGCACCAGCGCGTGGAAGTGGCGGTGCTCCTCGAAGCGGCGTCCCCGCCCGCGTCGTTGCCGCTCGCGCTCGACCGCCTCTCTCAACGCGGTCAGGTCGTCCTCCTGCCGGCGTTCGGCGGCCAGCCTGGCCGCCGGGACCTCGAGGATCTCTCGCGCCTCGAGCATCTGCTCGACGTCGATGTCGGCGCTGCCCGACATGAGCCCGAGGCTGGTCTCGAGATAGCTGCTGACCTGGCGGAGCTCGACGCGGCGGACGAACGTGCCGCCGGTCGTGCCGCGTGCGGTCTCCAGGAGATCTCGCGACGCCAGGGCCCGCAGGGCCTCGCGCACGGTGCTGCGGCTGACCCCGAAGATCGACGACAGCTCGGCCTCGTTGGGCAGCCGGTCGCCCGCCTTGAGGGTGCCGTCCAGGATCAGGTCGAGCAGCTGGTCGGCCACCTGCTGGTAGGCGTTGCGGACCCGGCCGGGGGTCACGCCGTCCGGGCCGTGGTCTGCTCGAGAGCGGCGCGCCGCGAGCCCGGCGATGAGCACGTCCTTGGTCATGGGCCCACCCTGCCAGGCAGCGTCACGCTGAGGTCGTGCCCTGCTGGGCGAGGTACTGGTCGCGGATGTCGCGCTTGAGGATCTTGCCGCTGGGGTTGCGGGGGAGCTCGTCGACCAGGTGCCACTCGCGAGGCACCTTGAACTTCGCCACGCCGGCCCGGACGTGCTCCTCGAGCCCGGCCAGGTCGACGGTGGTGCCGCGGCGCGCGACGAGGAAGGCCGCCACCCGCTCGCCGTACACCTCGTCGGGGACGCCGACGACGGCGACGTCGTCGACCTCGGGGTGCCGGGCGACGACCTCTTCGATCTCTCGCGGGAAGATGTTGACGCCGCCGGCGATGATCATGTCCTTCTTGCGGTCGACGATCGAGAGGAAGCCCTCCTCGTCGCGGACCGCGATGTCGCCGACCGTGACGAACCCGTCGTCGGTCGTCGCCTCCCGGGTGGCCTCCTCGTTCTTGAGGTATCCCTTCATCAGCAGAGGCGAGCGTGCGAACAGCTCGCCGGGCTCTCCCGGCCCGACCTCCTGGCCGTCGTCGTCGAGGAGGCGGACCTCGTTCATGAACCACGGGTGCCCGACGCTTCCGGGCTTGCGCAGCGAGTCCTCCGGACGCAGGTCGGTGACGACCGAGCACTCGGTCGACCCGTACAGCTCGTGGACGCCCACGCCGGGGAACGCCTCGTGCACCCAGGCCTTCAGCTCCATCGGCAGGGCGGCGGCGTTGAAGTAGAGCGTCTGCAGGGCGGACAGGTCGTAGGCGCGCGTCGGCTCCTCGACCATCCGCCGGATCTGCTGGGCATGGGTCGGGACCAGGAAGACGGTGCTGACCTTCTGCTCGGCCATCCCGGCGAGGAATCGCTCGGGGTCCCACGACGTCAGGACCGTGGTGGTCCCTCCCAGCTGAGGGCCGGCGTAGGCGAAGGCGAACCCGGCTCCGTGGTAAAGCGGCGCGACCGCCATCGTCGACGTGGAAGGCCCGAGACCCCACTCGATCGCCGAGGCGTAGTTGGTGAGGACGCGTCCGCGGTGGGTGAGGATCACGCCCTTGGGGAGCCCGGTCGTCCCGGAGGTGTAGGTGATGCAGAAGGTGTCGTTCTCGTCGACGGCGATGCGCGGGTCGACCGCACGCGACTCCGCCAGGAACGTCTCGTAGTCGAGGCCGAAGCCACCGTGGAAGGAGATCACCGTGTCGAGCTCCTCGACGAGCGACCCTGCGCCGGCCGCGAGCGCATCGTCCATCAGCAGAGCGCGCGCCTCGCAGTGCCCGAGGATGTAGGCGTTGTCGGAGGCCTGGTTGCGCGGGTTGAGCGGGACCATCGGCAGACCGGCCTTGGCGAGCGCGGCGGCGATCTCGAAGTACTCCATGCGGTTGCCGCTGAGGACGGCGACGGGGTCGCCGGGCCGCAGGCCGTGAGCGAGGAGGCCGGACGCGAGCCGGTTCGACCGCTCGTCGAGCCCGGCGAACGTCAGCGACCGGTCACCGTCGACGACCGCGGTCCGGCGCGGTGTCGCCCGTCCGAACTCGCGGATCCCGGTCGCCATGTTCAGGTGCGTGCTCACGGTGGCTCCTTCGTCGTCCTGACCGGCCGGCATCGGGACCTTCGCCGGCCGAGATCAGCCTGTCTATCATATCTGATCTACAAGCCGCCATGACCGGATTCCGGTGCACCGAGGGGTGACCGGTCAGCTCGGACAGACGACGCCGCTGTCGAGACTGGGAGTCCAGACTTCGCTCGCACGCGCCCGGCCGAGGTTCCAGGCCAGCCAGTCGCCCGCCTGCGGAGGGCGGACCGTGGCGCACCCGCGGACCTCGGCGGGCAACCCCGCGAGCACGGGTGTCGCGTCGTCGGAGAGCTGAGAGAGGTAGTGCCAGTCGACCTTGCCGGTGCTCTCGTAGCGCGCGATGTTGCGCTCGGCGATGTAGGCGTCGGGATTGATCGCCGCCAGGACGACCAGGACCGAGGCTCCGGAGAGGAGCGCCGCGCGCGGCACCCACCACCCCGACAGGCGCACCCCCGCGGCGACGACCAGGGCGAGGACGAGGCCGAGCCAACCCTCGAAGAACGACACCAGCAGCCGCAGGCGTGTGAATCCGTACGCCTCCTCGTAGACGTGCATGCGGGAGAGCGCGGACACGACGACGATCAGCGTCAGCAGGCAGAGCGCGCCGAGGACGACGCGCAGCAGCAGCCGGTCGCGCGCCCGGGCACGTGACGCCTTGCGCGCGGTGAGCGCGACGACCCCGAGCGTGAGCATCGTCGCGACCGTGAGCTGGCCGAAGCCCTGGTGCACGTACTCGGCGTAGGTGAGTCCGGTCGTCCGGCGGAGGTAGCCGTGACCGCCGAACATCACCGTGAGCTGCGCGGTCACGAACAGGCCGAACACCGCGACCACCAGGGACACCGGGACCAGCCACTCGAAGCGCCGAGCGACCGGCGGTCCCGGCGGCGGCGCGAGGCGCTCGACCAGCGGCGGGTTGAGCGCGGCGTACACGCCGGCCAGGGTCAGCGCGGCCAGCGCCAGCCCGGCGAACGCCCGGGCGGGCGTGTCGGCCAGCGTCAGGTCGGGCACGAGAGCGTCCACCCACCGGGCGAACAGCGCGTCCGCCGAGGCGAAGAGTGCGACGAAGACGACGACGGCGACCACGGAGAGCAGGACGGTCCGGACGACCGGCACCCACGTCCGTGCGCCCCGACCCCGTGCGACCGACCTCCCCACCCACGGCAGCCCGCGCACCGAGCCGATCGGAACCAGACCGGTCGACGCGACGATCCCGGTGACCGACCGGGCTCCTCCGAGAGAGGTGGCTCCGACGACGAACGCCGTGAGCAGGCACAGGAGGCTGAGCCACTCCGCGGCCCGCAGGAAGAGCGTGGACAGCAGGAGAAGGATCAGCGCGGCCGAGACGAGATGGTACGGGCGACGGAGGTGCGGGTCGGCGAGGGCGACGACGGCGCACACGCTCACCAGGACCAGGAAGGTGCCGAGCCCTAGCTGCCGGTGGGGCAGCACGAGCGCGGCCAGCACACCCACCGCCGCCACCGCAGCGACGAGCCGGGGACGGGCCGCAAGCGACTTCTCGGGCCAGAGGTCACCGAAGAAGACGTCGAACGCGGGCGTGGGCTTGGCGGGAGGTGCAGGAGCGGGAAAGGCGGGGATGGTCATGGGAGTCGTCCCTCCGGGAGACAGGCGCGGATGCGGCATCCGGTCGTGGTGTCGGCGACCTCGATCGTGCCGCCGTGCAGGTCGGTCACCCAGCGTGCGATCGCCAGGCCGAGGCCGGTGCCGCCGTCGTCCTGACCGGCGCCGGTGCCGGTCGTGAAGCGCTCGAAGACGGCCGTACGTTGCGCGGGTGCGATGCCCGGCCCCTCGTCGGAGACCTCCAGCACCATGCCGCCCTCGCCGGGGTGCGCCCGGATGGTCACGGTGCCCTGGTCCGGGCTGTGACGCGCTGCGTTGTCGAGGAGGTTCGCGGTGAGCTGGTGGAGGCGTGCACGGTCGGCGCGCACGACGAGATCGGACGGCTCGACCTGCACCGTGAACCGCACCGGGCGTCCGGTCAACGTCGCTTCGCGGACGGCGTCCTCGAGGAACGGCCGCACCTCCATCGGCTGGGCGTCGAGGGCACTGATCCCGGCGTCCACGCGGGACAGGTCGAGCAGGTCGGACACGAGGTGGCTGAGCCGCTCGGTCTGGTCGAGCGCCGTACGCAGCTGCTCGGGGTCAGGCTCGACGACACCGTCGGCGAGGTTCTCGAGCAGCGCCCGCAGCGCGGTGACCGGCGTTCGCAGCTCGTGCGAGACGTTCGCGACGAGGTCGCGGCGCTGTCGGTCGACGGCCTCGAGATCGGCGGCCATCGTGTTGAACGCGCGGGAGAGCTCGCCGACCTCGTCACGTGACGACGCAGTGACCCGGCGGGAGTAGTCGCCGGTTGCCATCGTCCTCGCGGCCGCCGTCATCTCCCTCAGCGGCGACGTCATCCCGCGGGCGAGGAGCTGGGTGAGGAGCAGGGCGACGGCGACGGTCGCGGGGACGGTCACGAGCGGGTCGAGGCCGAGGCGCGAGCCCGCGAGCGGGAGCACGGCAGCGACGGCGACCGTCACCGCGACGAGGACGCCGAGCTTGGTCTTGATCGAGCCCAACCGGTCGAGCGGTCTCACGAGGTCACCTCCAGGGCGTAGCCGACCCCGTGGACGGTCCGTACGACGTCGGCGCCGAGCTTGCCGCGAAGGGAGCGCACGTGACTGTCGACCGTCCTGGTGCCGGCTGCGTCGGGCCAGTCCCACACGTCGGCCAGCAGCCGCTCACGGGTCAGGACGGTGCCGGGCGTCGCCGCGAGGCACACCAGGAGGTCGAACTCCGTCGGTGTGAGGTGGACCAGCTCGCCGTCGCGGCGGACCAGACGGCGCGCGTGGTCGATCTCGAGCGGTCCGACCGTGCGCGGACCGGGGGCGCCGGCGGCGAGCGATGCCGCCCGCTCGACGCGCCGGAGGAGCGCCCGGACCCGAGCGACGAGCTCCCGCATGCTGAACGGCTTCGTGAGGTAGTCGTCGGCTCCGACCCCCAGACCCACCAGTACGTCGGTCTCGTCGTCGCGAGCGGTGAGCATGAGGACGGGCAGCGGTCGCTCGGCCTGGATGCGCCGGCACACCTCGTGCCCGTCGTACCCCGGAAGCATCACGTCGAGGACCACCACGTGCGGCAGCCAGTCGGCCGCGGCCGCGACGGCGCTCGGGCCGTCGTACTCCTGACGCACCTCGAAGCCCTCGGCGACCAGTCGGTCGGCGACGGACTGGTTGATGAGGCGTTCGTCCTCGACGACCAGGACGCGTGCTGCCGTCGTGTTCATGCCTCGACCTTAGGTTCGACGCTGCGCAGGGGAGGCCGGGAACTCGTGAAGATCCTGTGCAGGTCGTCCCGGGAGTACGGGACGACCTGCACAGGACGCAGGACCGCTCAGGCGACGTCGCGTCGACGGACCAGGACGATGACCAGGACCACGAGCCCGACGCAGTAGGCCGCCACCGTCGTCAGCGCCTGGCCGCCCGAGAGGACGTCGAGGATGCCCGGGGTCTCGTTCGGGTTGGCGGAGACGTCGATCAGCGCACCGACCAACGACCCGCCGGCCGTCCCGGGCAGGACCTCTGTCACCGCCTCGACGGGGCCGAGCAGCGCGCCGACCCCGCGGAGGAGGTTCTCGACGACCAGGGCCCAAACCAGACCGAGACCGACCGCCAGCGCTGGTCCGCGCGCCACGGTGCCGAGCGCGAAGCCGAGCAGCGCCCACATCTCGAGGACGAGGAAACCACCGCCGAACGACTCGGCGAGCGCACCCGCCGACGGCCAGGTGACGGCCTGCGACTCGGTGCCGGCGACCAGGAGCGAGACTCCGGCGAACAGCACCAGCGTCAGTGCGAGGCTGCCGAGGACGGCGATCGTGAGCGCGACCAGCGAGCCACCGACCGTGGCGGGACGGGACGGACCTTGGGTGAAGATGGTCTTCCACGTGCCCCATCCATAGCCGTTGCCGGCGACGATCGCGCCGAGCACCAGCGCCAGCGCGCCGCCGAACATCGGCAGGCCCTGGACGAGCACGACCGGGAGCGCGGGAGGCAGCATCTCGACGAGCAGCCCCGCACGCGTGTCGCCGTCACCGGCAAAGCTGAGGTCGCCCGTCCGGTACGACAGGTACGGGAACAGGTAGCCGAACACCAGCGCCAGGGTCACCCAGACGGCGACCAGCACCCACACCGCCGGCCACCTGCGCAGCCGGAGAACCTCTGCTCGTGTGCTGCGGACGACCGGGTTGTCGATCAGCGTGGTCATGCCACCGTCTCCTTCGTCTGTGCGGGCGTCGTCTGCGTGGTCGTCGTCATCTCGAAGAAGACCTCCTCGAGGCTGCGCTCGGTGGGGAACACCTCGTGGACGTCGACACCCGCCGCGACCAGGTCGCGGACGAGCGCCGGCGCGCCCGCCGGTTTCAGGTCGAGCTCCAACCCGTGCGGCGTACGGTGCACCGCGTCGTCACCGGCTGCCTTCATCGCGACCGCGAGCGCCGTGTCCTCCGGGGTGGCGCGCACCCGCAGGGTCGCCTCCCCGCGGAGCTCGGCGACGCGCGCCTCACGGAGCAGCCGACCGCCGTTGATGACACCGACGCGGTCGCAGATCTCCTGCACCTCGGTGAGCAGGTGGCTCGACAGCAGCACGGTCTGCCCGCCTCGAGCGAGCGAGACGACGAGTGCCCGCATGTCGGCCATCCCGGCGGGGTCGAGGCCGTTGGTCGGCTCGTCGAGGACGATCAGCTCCGGGTCGCCCATGAGCGCGGACGCGACGCCGAGCCGCTGCTTCATGCCGAGCGAGTACGCCTTGAACCGGTCGCCCCCACGGTCGGTGAGGTCGACGCGCTCCAATGCCGCGTCCACGGCCGCGTCGCCGAGTCCTCGGTAGCGCGCCAAGGTCCGCAGGTTCTCGCGGCCCGACAGGTACGGGTAGAAGCCCGGCCCCTCGACCAGGGCGCCCACCTGCGCGATGACGTCGGGGCGACCTGCCGGCCGCCCCAGGACGCTCGCCGAGCCGGCCGTCGGCCGGATCAGGCCGAGCATCATCCTCAGGGTCGTCGTCTTGCCGGCCCCGTTCGGGCCGAGGAATCCGTAGACCTCGCCCCTCCGCACGGTCATGCTGACCGAGTCGACGGCGAGTCGATCGCCGTACCTCTTGGTCAGCCCGTGTGTCTGCACCACCAGATCGTTCATGGGCACCACGGTCGTCGTTCGCGTGCTGCGTCGCGTCCGCTGCGTCGCGGCTCCGGCGTACGCGGATCCGCGTACGCCGGAGCCGCGCGTGGTCGTACGCCGCAGGGCTCTAGCCGGTCTATCGTCGGGCCCGTGAGCGACCGGCGCAGCGTCCTGGCGAACGCCCATGGCTGGTGGGCGATGGTGGCCGTCGTGCTGCTCGGCACCTTTGCGGCCAACCGCGACGTCGACCCCGGTCACGGGGCGGTCGCGGCCGCGGTGATCGTCGCGGTGCTCGCCGTCCTTCCGGCCGTGCTCCCGTGGCGACCCGAGGTGGCCGTCGCGGCCAGCGGTGTCTGCACGGCCGTCTACTTCGGCGCGGGATTCGCGGACGGCCCGATCTTCCTGGCACTCCCGACGGTGACCTTCGTGGCCGTGCTGCGGGCGACGTCGTACCGGTGGGTGCCGTGGGCCACCGCCGCCGCCGTCCTCGCGGCGACCGCGCTCGTCCTCCGGATGCTCGTCACGGACGGGGAGCGGACGCAGGAGGTGTGGCAGGCCATCGGACTGCTCGCCGTGGTCGCGGCGGCCGGTGCCGTCGCCACCGTCGTGAGCCAGCTCGAGGCCTCGCGCGCCGACCGGACCGCTCGCGCGGCGAGCGAGGAGCAGCTGCGCATGGCCCAGGACCTGCACGACGGCGTCGGGCACGGGCTGGCCGTGATCGCCATGCAGGCGGGAGTCGCCCTGCACCTGCTCGACCGCGACCCGGAGAAGGCCCGCGAGAGTCTGGAGGCGATCCGTGCCACCAGCCGTGAGTCGCTGGACGCGCTGCGGACCGAGCTCGGTCGCATGGCGGGTGCTGAGTCTGAGGCGGCTCGCCGCCCGGCGCGCGGACTGCGCGACCTGGACGCGCTGATCGAGCGGGTGCGCGCGGGTGGCCTCGAGGTCGACCGCGAAGGCGAGCCTGGCGCGGTCGACGACCGGATCGGTGAGGTCGCGTACGCCGTGGTGCAGGAGGGGCTGACCAACACCTTGCGTCACGCGGACGCGAGCCGGGCGGTCGTCGCGATCGTGCGCGAGCCGGGGACGGTCGTCGTGAGCGTGCGCGACGACGGACGCGGTGCACCCGCAGAGGGCCAGGATGAGGGCATGGGGATCTCCGGCATGCGGGCACGCGTCGCCGAGCTCGGCGGCACCCTGGACGTGACGCCGGCCGACGACAGCGGCAGCGGCTTCGTCGTCCGCGCGACCCTCCCGGACCCCGCGTGATCCGCGTGGCGCTGGTCGACGACCAGCCGTTGGTCCGGATGGGACTGGCGACCCTCGTCGACTCCGAGGACGGCCTGGAGCTGGTCGGGCAGGCGGCCGACGGTCGGGACGGGCTCGCGCTGATCCGCCGTACGAGGCCCGACGTGGTGCTGTGCGACGTCCGGATGCCGGTGCTCGACGGACTGGCGCTGCTCGAGGAGGTCACCCGTGACCCGGCACTCGCCGGGGTGCGGGTCGTGATGCTGACGACGTTTGAGCTCGACGAGTACGTCTTCGAAGCCCTGCGGCACGGTGCCAGCGGGTTCCTCCTCAAGGACGTCGAGCCCACCGCCCTGCTCGACGGGATCCGCGTCGTGGCGGAGGGGGGATCGCTGCTCGCCCCGTCGGTGACGCGGACCGTCATCATGCGGTTCGCGGGCACGTCGGCCGCGTCGCGTCCGCATCCCCGCCTCGGCGACCTCACCGAGCGCGAGACCGAGATTCTCGGCTGGGTCGCGACCGGTCGCTCGAACCAGGAGATCGCCGACGAGCTGGTCGTCAGCCCCGACACCGTCCGGACCCACGTGAGCCGGGCGATGGTCAAGCTGCACGCCCGCGACCGTGCGCAGCTGGTCGTGTACGCGATCGAGTCGGGGCTCGGGCGATGACACGGCCGACGGCCCGCCCCCTACGCTGACCGACATGAACCGCACGCGTCGGGCCGTCGTCGTCCTCGGGGTCCTCGGACTGACCGGCATCGTCCTCCTCGGCACCGCCAACGCCGTCGTGCTGGCGCGCACCGACCAGTGGATCGTCGACGATCCCGACGACCTTCCGCACGCCCAGGTGGCGATCGTGCCCGGCTCGCTCGTGCGACCCGACGGTACTCTCGGGGCGGTCGTGCGCCAGCGGGTCGACGCGGCGGTGGCCCTGTACGGGGCGGGCACGGTCGACAAGATCCTGGTCTCGGGAGACAACGGCACGCACGCCTACAACGAGCCGGACACGATGCGTGACGCCGTCCTGGCCGCCGGCGTCCCGCCCGAGGACGTGTTCACCGACTACGCGGGCTTCAACACGTGGCACACGATGCTGCGGGCTCGCGAGGTCTTCGGCGTCTCGACCGCGGTCGTGGTGACGCAGGACTTCCACATCGCGCGGGCCGTCGACCTCGCCCGCAACGCGGGGCTGGAGGCGTACGGCCTCGGCGTCGGCGACGCGAACGCCCTGCGCGCCGACGTGCGTGAGCTGCTCGCCCGGGTCCGCGGGCTCGGTGAGGCGACCGTGCGGCCCGACGTCGTCCTCGGCCCGCCGCTCCCCATCGAGGGTGACGGGCGCGACTCCTGGGCACCCGACCGCCGGCCGCCGGTCGACGCCAAAACCGGGTGACGAGGTGGCACCGACCTCCTAAGGTGGCGCGCATGTGCTTCGCCTTCGCGTGCCCCCTCGTGATCCGTCCCCGCCGCTCCTGACGGCGCGGCGCCTCACCTTCGATCGCGTCGTCCTCCGGATGCCCCGCACCCGGCAGCGCGTCGGCGACCCCACCCGCTCCCGGGTGCTCCACTCCTCTGCGGTTGGAGCGCTCCCTTGCGATCACACACCCCTCACGGCGGCCGGCACGAGCTCGGCCAGAACTTCCTCCACCACCGTCCGACCATCGAACGCATCGTCGCCCTCGTCGGTGCGACGGACGGCCCCATCCTCGAGCTCGGCAGCGGCGACGGCGCCCTCACGCGTCCGCTCGCCGGCCTCGGACGCGACCTGCTCGCGGTCGACCTGGACCGTCGTCGCGTCGAGCGCCTTCGCGCGCGGCTGCCGGGGGTCACCGTCCGTCAGGGCGACGCGCTCGACGTACCGCTCGACCGTCCCGTCGTCGTCGGCAACGTCCCGTTCCACCTGACCACCCCGATCCTGCGGCGCCTGCTGCGGTCGCCGGGATGGCAGCACGCCGTCCTGGTGACGCAGTGGGAGGTGGCGCGCAAGAGGTCCGGTGTCGGAGGGAGCACCATGATGACGGCGCAGAGCGCGCCGTGGTTCGCCTTCGATCTGCATCACCGTGTGCCTGCGAGCCACTTCACCCCGATGCCGAGTGTCGACGGCGGGATCCTCACCGTCGAGCGGCGTGAGCACCCGCTGGTGCCGACGACCGAGCGCGCCCGGTACGAGCGGTTCGTGCGGGCGGTGTTCACCGGCCGGGGGAGGGGACTCGAGCAGATACTCGTACGGGTGACCGGGACGCCGGCGCGAGGCGTCCGGCGTGCGCTGGCCGAGGCGCCCGTCGGCCGAGCGGCGCTGCCGCGCGACCTCGCCCCGGCCCAGTGGGCGGCGTTGTGGTGTCGGCTCGGAGCGGCGGCGGTGAACGAGCGGTCACCTGGGTCCTGACGTCACCAGCGGTTGCGGACGTCCTCGGCCCATCCGACGAGCCCGTCGACCTCGACCCAGGTCCCGGTGTCGTCCTGGACGCGTCCGCTCCAGTGGCCGAAGCACTGGTGCGTCCGGGACGAGAAGACCTTGAGGTCGGTGACGGACCTCTTGAGGTGGAAGGGCGTGAACGTGAGGTCGACGGTGCCACCGGTGATCCGCCAGGGCGCCATCCAGTCCTCGACGTCGTAGCTCCACACCAGCTCCTCGCTGATCTTCGACAGGTGCCCGTCGACGACCAGCGCGTTCTCCACCGACCCGGTGCCGTCGGTCCACTTCCCACCGACCTGGATCCCGATCACCCGGCCGCCGGTGCGACCGGACCCCGCACCCCAGTTCCAGTGCATCGCGTACGGCCAGCGACCGCGGCCGTGGTCCAGCGTCGCCCAGGACTCGCCGTCGGGAAGGTCGGAGGCGACCCCGTCGACGCGGATCCTGCCGGTCGCCGGACGCGCCACGTCCTTGACCGTGTACTGGAACAGACGGTCGCTCCACGGCACGACGACGCCGAGCGACTCGTGTCCCTCGGGTCGATGGGCGACGACGTCGACCTGCACCCGCTCGGTCCGGGCTCGGAGACGCGTCCCGCCGTCGACCTCGTCGAGAGCGATCTGCACCTTGTTGGTCCGGGCACGGGCCGGACCGGCCCCCAGCGTGCCGGGCAGGGTGGCGCTCCCGCCGAGGATGCCGATGGCGTCGTACGCGATGGTCTCGCCGGTGGTCCGGTCCAGCAGCCACAGGCCGTGCACGGCGGCGTAGTCGATGTCGGAGAGCACGAGGGCGACCACGTGCGTGGGGGTCGTCACCGCCCAGTACTCCCAGCGCTTGTTGCGCCCCTTGCCGAGGCGGCCACGGCCGATGCCGTCGGTGGTGATCAGAGGCGTGCGCGTCCACCCGACCGCGTCGGGGTTGAGACGACCGTCGGGCAGCGTCAGGGACACCGGCGCCGTGATCTCCCGCTCGACGACGGTCAGCGGGCGTGCAGATCCACCTGCCGCGTGGTCGTGCCGCTGCCGCAGCCGCTGGTTGGATTCTCGTACTGCTTCGGCGTCCACCTTGAGCACCTTCCGGTCGTACGTCATCAAGCCGTTGGTCTCATCCTCCACGTCGGCGAGCTGGGTGTAGACGAAGGCCGTCAGCCCTTGCTCGACGGCGGGTCCCACCTGGGTGTGCTGGAGGCGCAGGTAGGCACGCTCGAACGACGAGCGGTCGGCGATCTTGCGGTAGCCGAACTCCTTGTCGCCCCAGACGTGTCCCGGCACCCGATGGGAATAGCCGCCGTACTCCGACAGCACGGCCGCGCGCGGGTCGTCGGTGTCTGCACGCGAGAGACGGTAGCGCCGGAAGTAGACGTGCCTGCTCGCCATGTCGCCGCCGCCCTGGTCGTACCAGCCGCTCGCGTGGTCGACGGGGCGGCTCGGGTCGAGCGCGGTGACCCGCTGGGCGACGGCGTCGGCGTCGAACTGGCCCCAGCCCTCGTTGAACGGCACCCACGCCGCGACGCTCGGGACCGAGCGCAGCAGCGCGACCGTCGTGTCGAGCTCCTCCAGGAACTCCTTACGGCCGTCCGCGTCCTCGCGTCCGAACACGCGGTAGCGAGAGTCGTCCAGCCGGACAGGCAGCACGACGGGCGCGGTGACCACCGCGGGGTGATAGCGGCGGCCGCCGTTGACCATGTCCTGCCAGACGAGCATGCCGAGCCGGTCGCAGTGGTGGTACCACCGCATCGGCTCGATCTTGATGTGCTTGCGCAGCATCGTGAAGCCGAGGTCCTTGGCCGTCCGGATGTCGTGGACCATCGCCTCGTCCGACGGCGGGGTGTAGAGGCCGTCCGGCCAGTAGCCCTGGTCGAGCAGACCGGCGTGGAGGTATGGCTCGCCGTTGAGCAGCAGGCGCGTACAGCCGTGCGCGTCGGGGCCTGTCCCGAAGGAGCGCATCCCCACGTAGCTCGTGACACGGTCGTCGCCGAGCCGGACCTCGACGTCGTACAGGAAGGGGTCCTCGGGTGACCAGGGGCGCACGCCCGAGCCCAAGCTCAGCCGAGTCGGCACGCCGACCGCCACGTCGGCGCCGACGACCGTACGGCCCGCCGCGCCGATCGACACCTCGGCCTCGCCCGCCCCGCGCCCGCCCGCGACGACGCAGACCTCGACCTCGCCGCTCTCCAGGTGCGGCGTGAGCACGAGCCGGTCGACCCACCGCGCCGGGACCGACTCGAGCCAGACGGTCTGCCAGATCCCCGACTGCGGCGTGTACCAGATGCCGCCGCGGTCGAGTCGTTGCTTGCCGCGGCTGCGCCACGACGTGTCGGTGACGTCGCGGACGCGGACCACCACCTCGTGCACGTCGCCGGTCAGGGCGTCGGTGACGTCCAGCGTGAAGGGGAGATAGCCGCCGCGGTGCTCACCGACGCGCGTGCCGTCGACCCACACCTCGCAGTCCTGGTCGACCGCGCCGAAGTGCAGCAGCACGCGGTCACGCACGAACCCGTCGGGGAGCTGGACCGTACGGCGGTACCAGAGCGCCTCGTCGGGCTGCAGCGTGCGGCCGACCCCCGACAGCGGCGCCTCGGGAGAGAAGGGCACGACGATCTCGCCGTCCCACGAGGTCGGTACGGCGTCCGCAGACGCAGCGGTGAACGTGTGCTCCCAGCGACCGTTGAGGGTGACGTAGGAGTCGCGGACGAGCTGGGGGCGCGGGTGCTCCGGCAGCACGCGGTCCGGGTCGAGGGCGTCGCCCCAGGTGGTCATCATGCGGACGGCTCCAGGGTCGCCGGGCGCGAGTCCATCGTGCGCAGCATCCGGGCGGGGATCACGATGAGCAGCACGACGACGGCGGCCGTGGGAAAGATCCACGGGCTCGGCACCTGCTTGACGACGCCCAGCTCGGTGAACGTCTCGTCGGCGCCGGCGATCACCGCCGCGCCCAGGAAGGGTCCGACCACCATCGGGACCAGGACCGCGAAGATCATCCGCAGGCCCTGCACCTGGCCGGCGCGATCGGGTGGCGTCAGGTTGCGGACCGTGGCGGAGATGGCGGCGACACCGAGCATGAATCCCGACATCGTCACGATGCCGGCTCCGATCACGGCGAGCATGTCCCGCGCGGGGAACATCAGGAGCAGGCCCACGACGTACGCCCCCGCGACCGGCAGGATCGCCCGCGGCGGACCGACCCGGTCGAGCACACGGCCACCCAGGACGCTGACCAGGGCCGCGCCGAGCAGGACCGACGCCAGCACGATCGCGTAGCCCTCGATGTCGAGGTAGCGCTGGACGTAGATGATCAGGTACGGGAGGAAGACCTGCGTGCTCGTGCCGAGGATCGCCCACGCGCTCAGCGCCAGGTAGAGCCTCGGCTGTGCACGCACGGTGCTCGGACGCAGGCCGTGGACGACCGACGACAGATAGCTGCCGCTCGGTCGAGGCGTGCGGGTCTCGCGGAGCCCGAACCACGCGACGACGCCCACCACCGCCGTGGCGCCCCCGACGACCGAGAAGAACAGCACCCAGTGCCCACCCCGGGTGAGCGGGTCGAGCGCCCCGAAAACCAGCAGCATCGCGAGCAGCGGCATCGTGGCGAGGACGCCGTCGACGCGGCCTCGGTTGCCGGGGTGGGTGGAGTCGGTGACCCAGGCGTTGAACGCGGCGTCGTTGGCGGCCGCGCCGAGGACACTCATCACGCAGTCGAGCAGGATGATGACCGCGATCGCGACCGTCACGGCGTCGACCATCGGGAGCAGCGCCGCGGCGGCATCGACGCTCACCAGCCCGAACGCTGCGGTGCAGGCACCCCACAGGACGTAGCCGCCGGCGATCAGCTCGCGACGCCGCCCGCTGCGGTCCGACGCCGCGCCGGCGAGCAGCGTCGCCACGGTCGCGGCGAGAGCGCTGGCGGCGACCAGCGTCGCCAGCGCCATCGGAGAGTCGGTGATCGTGTCGTAGACGAACACGTTCAGGTACATGTTCTCGACCGTCCAGGCCAGCTGGCCGGTCAGGCCCAGGACGACGACCCACGTCCAGAGGCGACGGTCCGCCGGGTGCTCGTTCATGAGCCGGACTGTAGTGGCGTCGATCACGTCTGCGGCGGATCGGGGTCGCGAGATATTGACAACGTGATTGCATTGAGGATTGTTGACGATCTGTGCGACGCTCGTCACCTCGGTCTCGACGAGGAGGCGCACATGCCCTGGTCCTTCATCCCCCGGCTCCGCCCGCAGCGACCACGCGGTGTGGCCGTCACCGTGGCGGCCCTGCTCACTGCCGCAACGCTTGCCCCTGTCGCCGTCGCCACGGCCGCCCCTGCCGTCGGGGGCGGTGGCAGATCCGCCCACGCCGGGGTCACCCCCGACGGCCTCGCCCGGCTCAAGGCCCTGGCTCCCGTCATGGGCTGCGCGGAAGTGGCCGAGCTCGACCTGACCGGGGTGACCGACGCCCCTGTGGACATCAC
The DNA here is from genome assembly GCF_019550855.1 of Mumia sp. zg.B21. Taxonomy (NCBI): domain Bacteria; kingdom Bacillati; phylum Actinomycetota; class Actinomycetes; order Propionibacteriales; family Nocardioidaceae; genus Mumia; species Mumia sp. zg.B21. The sequence goes on from NZ_JAHWCJ010000001.1 coordinate 155,997, forward strand.
CTCAGCGACAGTCGTGTCCGCCGGCACCCCGGCGCCGTACTGCGAGGTCCGCGGCACCATCGCCCCGGCCGACACGATCGTCGTCCGGCTCCCGGTCGAGGGCTGGACGCAGCGCTACGTCCAGACCGGCTGCGGCGGTCTCTGCGGCAACGCCACCATCAACTACGGCCAGGCCGCGGGCTGCCCGGTCCTCGCCGACGGGTCGGTCGCGAGCGCGACCACCGACATGGGGCACCAGGGGCAGAACGACGGCTCCTGGGCGGCCGGCAACCCGCAGGCCCAGATCGACTTCGCCTACCGCGGCGTCCACGTGACGGCTCAGACCGCGAAGGCGATCATCCGCGCCTTCTACGGCCGTCGCCCGGCCTACTCCTACTTCACCGGCTGCTCCGACGGCGGCCGTGAGGGGTTGATGGAGGCCCAGCGCTATCCCGACGACTTCGACGGGATCGCCGCCGGTGCGCCGGCCAACAACATGGCCGTCCAGAACACCTTCCACCACGCATGGAACGTCCTCGCCAACAAGGACGAGGACGGACGCTTCATCCTCCTCGCCGACAAGCTGCCGCTGGTCCACTCCGCGGTGATGGCCCGGTGCGACCGCCGCGACGGCGTCGCCGACGGCGTCCTCGACGACCCGCGCGCGTGCGACTTCGACCCGGCCGTCCTTCGGTGCCGACCCGGCCAGGACACGGCGACATGCCTGTCGACGGCGCAGGTGCGGGTCGTTCGCAGGTTGCACGAGGGCGCGACCGACTCCCGTGGTCGTCGTCTCGAACCTGAGATCTCCCACGAGTGGGGCTCGGAGCTCGAGTGGACGCTGTTCGTCCCAGCCAGTCAGGGGCAGACGCCGATGAGCGAGAACTTCGCCCTGTCCTACCTGCGCTACCTCGCCGAGCCGAACGACCCTCGGCCGGACTTCGAGCTCGAGGACATCGAGTTCACCGTGCCGTCGTTCTGGCGAACCGTGCAGTCCTCGAGCTACATGTCAGCGCTCGACCCCGACCTGTCCGCCTTCCGGCGCGGCGGCGGCAAGCTCCTGCTCTGGCACGGCTGGAACGACCAGCACATCTCTCCGCAGTCCACGCTGGCCTACTACGACGCCGTGCAGGACACCCTCGGCGCACGGCGTACGGCGTCGTTCTCGCGGCTGTTCCTCTTCCCCGGGCTCGCGCACTGCAGCGACGGGGCCGGGCCCAACACCTTCGACGTGCTCACCCCGGTGATGGCGTGGGTCGAGAGCGGACGTGCTCCCCGCTCGATCGCCGCCTCGCGGACGGCGGACGGGTCCACCCGGACGCGTCCCGTCTTCCCGTACCCGACGGTGGTGCGGTACGACGGGACGGGCAGCACCGACGAGGCGCGCAACTTCGTGCCGGTCACTCCACGCCGCCAGCCCGGACCGGGCTACCGCTGGGTCGGTGAGCGGCTCTACTCGTCCGACTACCAGACCTGGTGCCGGGCCGTGGACGGGAGGCTCGTCTGCCGTCCGTCCCGCACGTGGCTCACCCGGCGCGGTGACCTGGCCAGGTGACCGACCGGTGGTGCTGCCTCGCTTCCCCTGGGTGAGGCGGCACCACCGATATGATCGACGTCGATGCCGGCGGCAGCTCAGCAGCCGGCGCGAGTGCTTCCCGGGGAGGGCACGCATGGCCGCGACCGAGGGGCGTCCCACGAGCGATCCGCGCGTGGTCACCGACGCCATCCGCGCCGCGATCCTGAGCGCGGAGTTCGCCCCGGGCCAGCGCCTCGTCGAGGCTGACCTGTCCGAGCAGTTCCGCGCGAGCCGGTCGGCCGTGCGTGCCGCGCTGTTCAGCCTGGCGACCGAGGGCCTCGTCGAGCGGATCGCCAACCGGGGCGCACGTGTCCGGGTGGTCTCGCTGGAGGAGGCGACCGAGATCTACGAGGTGCGCATGGTCGTGGAGGCGCTGTGCGCCGCGAAGGCGGCCGAGAGGATCGACGACGCCGACGTCGCGATGCTGCAGCAGATCGGCACCGAGATGCGAGCTGCGGTCACCTCAGGAGACGTGTTCGGCTACTCCGCGCTCAACCAGCGGCTCCACCGCGCCCTGCGCGACCTGAGCGGGCAGAAGACCGCAGCGGACGTCCTCGACCGACTCCGCGGGCAGCTCGTACGCCACCAGTTCCGGCTGGCGACCCAACCCGGGCGCCCGCAGGTCTCGCTCGACGAGCACCTGCAGATCATCGACGCCGTCTGTGCCCGCGACCCCGACGCGGCCGCCATCGCGGTTCGCCGGCACCTCGAGAGCGTCATGGCGGCGATGCGCAAGGCGGCGGAAGCCACGGCCGCCGCCGTCTGACCGCAGGCCCGCGCTGCCCTTTCGCTTCCGGCTAGGCGAGCGGCGGGGTGCCGTGGGTGTGGAAGCTCTCGATGGTCTTGAGTCCCCACGCCTGGCCCTTCGCCCGCTCCGCCTCCGTCCACGTGACCAGCGGCCAGTCGGGGGCGAGGACGAGGCGGGTGAGCGGGTTGCAGAGCTCGATGCGGTTGCCGCCCGGCTCGTAGACGTAGAGGAAGAACGTCTGCTGGATGGCGTGCTTGTGCGGGCCCGTCTCGATGAAGACACCGTTGTCGAGACACAGATCGGCGGCGCGAAGGATGTCCTCGCGGGTGTCGGTCGCGAAGGCGACGTGGTGGAGACGCCCCGACGACCCGGACCAGTCCTCCGTGTAGACGAGGTCGTACGACTTGTTGGTGAAGGTCAACCAGCGTGCTGCGACGGTGCCCGAGTCCAGCACGATCTGCTCGGTCGGACGCCCCCCGAGCGTGTGCTCGACGAACTCGACGTTCGGCAGCACCGAGGCCGCCAGGAAGTTGACGTGGTCGAGACGACGCACGCCGACGCCCTGGCGCGGCTTCGCCTGCGGCTGGTTCTTGAGGCCCGGCCGGAGGTCGTCCGGTGCGTCGTACCACGCGGTCTCGTAGTACAGCGCGATCTCGTGGCCGTCGGGATCGGTCGTCACGTACGTCGGTCCGGTGCCCGCGCGTCCGTCGGTCCAGCGGCCGTCGCGCCCGCTCTCCTCGATCGCGCGGACTCGACGGCGCAGCGCCTCGTCGCTCGACGCCCGCAGTGCGGTACGCCGGATCCCCGCGGTCTCGTGCGCCGTGACGACGACGCTCGTGAGCTCGTAGTCGTCAAAGGTCCGCAGGAGGACGGACCCCTCCTCGCGCCCGGCCTCGGTCATGCCCAGGATCTCGGTGAAGAACCAGACGGTCCCGTCCACGTCCGGGGTGAGCAGCTCAACGTGGCCGAGGTGGGCGATGTCGCCGAGGGGCGGGGGCATGGTGGCTCCTTCGGGCAGGGGTCAGAGACGAGCGGGGCCGGGGAAGACGGTGCCGTCGAGCAGCATGCGGGCCGTCCGCACCACGGACGTCCGGCTGACGCGGGGTGTGTCGCCGGCAGTTTCGTCCACGTCGAGAGCGAGGTCGAGGAAGCCCGTCGGGTGCTCGAGGCGGACACGCCCCCCGGGCCTGGCCGCGAGGTCGTACGCGACCGTGCCGGGTAGTGCGGCGGCCGCGGCGATGGAGGCGCCGCCGAGCACGCCGATCGCCTCGTGGACACGGTGCGGGATGAAGCTCCGGGTGCGCAGCGAACCGCCCTCCTCGGGTGAGGAGACGAGGACGATCTTGGGGACGGTCGACGTCTCGAGATCGGTCGAGAGCCCCATCGCCGCCGACGCGGCGGCCCTGACGAGATGGACGCGCTCCCGCAGCGCGTCGTCGGCCTCGAGCTGGTCGGGCGGCTCGCCCCCGGTGATGCCCAGGTCACCGGCACGGACGACGACCGTGGGCATCCCGTTGTCGATGCACGTGACGTCGAGGCCGGCGAGCCGATCGATGACGGCGCCCGTCGGGAGGAGGGGGGCGGACGGCGGGGCGAGCTCGATGTCGACGGGGGCGGCGGTTCCCGGGACGCCGGCGAGGTCGGTGTCCCCCTCGTACGTCACGGTGCCCCCCGGCGTCCGCACGTGCAGGGTGGCCCGTCCGCCGGTGTTGAGCATCCGGACCCGGACGGGGGTGACGCCACCGTAGGCCCCGACGAGGCCGCGCTCGACCGCGAACGGTCCGACCGCGGCGAGCATGTTTCCGCAGGTCTGGGAGTCGGAGACGACCGGCTTGTCGACGACGACCTGGAGGAAGAGGTAGTCGACGTCGACGTCGGGCTCGGACGAGGTGGAGACGACGGCCACCTTGCTCGTGAGTGGGTGGGCGCCGCCGACGCCGTCGATCTGACGACGGTCGGGGCTGCCCATGACGCGCAGCAACAGGTCGTCACGGTCCGCGCCGCTGGGCGGGAGGTCGTCGGCCAGGAACACCGCCCCCTTGGAGGTGCCGCCCCGCATCAACGCGCACCGGACGCCGTCCGAGGTCACTGCCGGCCCTGGGCGTCGCGGACGGTGTCGTACGGGCGGTACTCGACGCCGAGCCGTGCCAGCACGTCGCGCAGACCGTACCGGTCGAGACCGAGCTGGCCGGCGCGGAACGCCTCGCGGGTCGCCGCCTCCTTCTCGACCCGAGCCTGACACGCCTCGAGGGTCGCCTCGACGTCGCCGAGCGGGACCCGCACGACACCGTCGTCGTCGGCGACCACCACGTCGCCGGGGCAGATCGTCTGGTCGGCGATGGTCACCGGGACGTTCACCGAGCCGGCCGTCGCCTTGACCGTGCCTTCGGCACTGACGTGGCGCGACCAGGCGCCGAAGCCCATGGCGCGCAGCTCGGCGGTGTCGCGCACGCCCGAGTCGATCACCACGGCGACGGTCCCTCGGTGCGCGAGCGCGGTGGCGAACAGCTCGCCGAACATCCCGTGGGTCGACGGCGCAGCCGTGGCGACGACGAGCACATCACCGTCACCGCACTGCTCGACCGCGGCGTGGATCATGAGATTGTCACCCGGCCAGCACACGGCGGTCACCGCGCCGCCGGCGACGGTCAGGCCCTGCTGGATGGGTCGCACGTCGGGACCGAGGCTGCCGGTGCGCCCCATCGCCTCGTGGACCGTCGCCACGCCGTACTCGCGCAGCCGTGCCACGGCCGCGGGGTCCGGGCGTGGTGGTGAGGTGACGACGACCGGCGTCATGCCAGTTCACCGGTCACCTGCGGGTAGGGCCGCATGTAGGCCTCGCCGTACGTGGTGCTCGCCAGACCAAGGTTGGGACCGGCGTTGCGCCGCAGCTGGACCCCTCGCCGGGTGGCGAGATCGGTGTAGTAGTCCCAGAGGTGCTGCTGGGCCGCCAGGCACTCCATCGCGGCACGCTTGGTGTCGAAGACCTCGGTGATGTCGAGGAGGACCTCGGGCCGGAAGCCGGACATCTCTGGCTGGTGCGGCTCGAAGAAGAAGACCGGCGGGGCGCCCAAGGGCTCACCGGCGGCGGGGTAGCCGGCCGCCTGTGCGAGCACGCGGGCGTCCAGCGCCATCCGGGCCGCAGCCGGGTGGTCGACGTTGTAGGGGTCCTCGAGAGGATGGGTGAGAACGACGTCGGGCTGCACCTCCCGGTAGAGGCCCACGAGGTCGTCGACGAGCTCGGGCCGAGCCACGAGGGGATAGTCGCCCGCGTCGAAGAAGCGCACGGTCGCCCCCAGGACGGAAGCCGCCTCCTCCGCCTCGGCACGCCGTACCGCCTTGATCTCCTCCAGCGAACGCCCCTCGCGCCACGCTCGGGCGGACTCTCCCCGCTCGCCGAAGGTGAGGCAGGCGATCGTCACCTGCTGGTCCCGCGAGGCGGCGAGCGCGATCGCACCTCCCGCCCGCCACACGAAGTCGCCCGCGTGCGCGGTGACGACGAGAGTGGATCGAGTGCCCGCCGACTCCTCGACTGCAGAGCTCACGGAAGCATCTCCTCCAGGTCGGGCTGCTTGCTGATGAGCTCGTCCTGCTCGGCCAGGTCCGCGAGCTTCTGGACGGAGTCCTCGTCTATCTCCGCGGACCAGCGGGGGAGCATGACGGCCTTGCCGATCGCCGGGTCGATCTCGGTGTAGGTGCCGAGGACGGTGCGGACCTCGTCCGGGTGAGCCTGGGCGTACTCGAGCGACTTCTCCATCGCGGTACGGAACTTCTTGACGACCTCGGGGTTCTTCTCGGCGTACCCCTTCGACGCGAAGTACATGCCCACCTCGAGGTTGGGGTCGGTGGCGGCGTAGTTCGAGACGACCTGCCGGTCGCCCTGCTGGGTGGTGATGGTGAGGAAGGGTTCGACGACCTGCCCGGCGTCGACCGTCCCCTTGGAGACCGCCGCCGCGATGTCGGGGAACGGCAGCTCGATGTAGTCGATCGACGAGGGGTCGCCGCCGTCCTGCCGAACCGCCTCGTTGATGGTCGTGGTGTTGATGTTCTTCAGGGTGTTGACGGCGACCTTCTTGCCGGCGAGGTCGGCGGCGGTCTGGATGTTGCTGTCCTTGGAGACGATGACGGCGCCGAAGTCCTTGCCCGCCTCGCCGGTCGAGGAGACTCCCGCGCTGACTACCTCGAGCGGGAGGCCCTGGGTGTTCGCGAGCAGGAGGGAGATCGTGTTGCTGAAGCCGAACTGGAACTCGTCGCTCACGACCCCGGGGACGATCGCGGCTCCGCCCTGCGCCGTCTTGAGGGTGAGATCGAGGCCCTCGTCCTCGAAGAAGCCCTGGTCGATACCGAGATAGATGGGTGCGACGTCGACGATCGGGATCACACCCACGGTGACGGCGGTGGTGCCGTCCTCGCCTGCCGACGAGTCGTCACCGCCGCAGGCGGTGAGTGCGAGCATCACCGCCGCCACCACGGCGAGGAGCCGGAGCGGGCGCGGAGCGCGGGGGGTGGGCGACCTGTGCATGGGGTCTCCTCGGGGGTCGGGCGGTCGTGCCGGGCGACGGATGCCTCGGGTGAGGTGCCAGGCACGCTACCGATATTGTGAACAATTGTGAAGACGAAATAGCAGACAAGGGTAGAGACCCCTGAGGAGCGCTAGCGTCTGCCCATGAGTCCTTTGCACCGCACCCTCCCCGTCGCCACCGCTCTCGTCCTCGGCCTGACCGGTGCCGCCCTCGGCTCCTCGGCGAGTGCCGCCCCGGCCGCCCGGCCCCCCGTCGTCGGGCACCCTGGCGGGTCCTGGGCCGGTGACCCCTACTTCCCGGCCATGGGCGCGACGGGATACGACGCGCTGACCTACCACCTCGACCTCGACTACGACCCGGTCGACGCGACGAGCGGCACCCTGGACGCGACCGCCCAGCTCACGCTTCGGCCCACCACGACGCTGTCGTCGTTCAACCTCGATCTGCGCGGGCTCGACGTCTCGTCGGTCAGCGTCAACGGTCGACGCGCCGGCTTCACCCACGAGGACGGCGAGCTGACGGTGACGCCGCGGCGACCGTTGCGCAAGCACGTCCGGGCGGTCGTGCGCATCTCGTACGGCGGGACGACCGGGCGTCCGGTCGACGCCGAGGGCTCCCTGTACGGGTGGGTCTCGACCGCCGACGGTGCGATGGTCGTCAACGAGCCCGATGGCGCCCCGACGTGGTTCCCGGTCAACGACGACCCCAACGACAAGGCGATCTACGCGTTCAGCATCACGGTGCCCAAGGGCAAGGCAGCCGTCGCCAACGGCGTCCAGATCGGCAAGCCGAAGACGCGTGCCGGGCGCACGACCTACCGGTGGTTCGAGTCGAGCCCGATGGCCAGCTACCTCACTACGGCGACGATCGGCGACTTCGACATCACGACCACCCGCGGCCCTCGCGGCATCCCGATCATCAACGCGATCGATCGCGACGTGACGCCGGCCAACCGCGCCACCAGCGAGGCGTCGCTGGCCAAGCAGGCCGACATGATCGCGTTCTTCAGCGACCACTTCGGGCGCTACCCCTTCGCGTCGGCCGGCGCGATCGTCGACGACGACTCGGTCGGCTACGCGCTCGAGACCCAGTCGCGCGCGATCTACTCCCGCTCGGCGAGCGAGGGCACGGTGGCGCACGAGATCGCCCACCAGTGGTACGGCAACGCGGTCTCGCCCCACCGTTGGTCCGACATCTGGCTCAACGAGGGGTTCGCGACCTACGCCGCGTGGATGTGGGGCGAGCACACCGGCGGTCGTACGGTCGAGGCGCGCGCGGCCGCGGTCTACGCGACCCCGGCGACCTCCGGTCTCTGGACGACGGTGATGGCAGACCCGGGCCCGCTGAACCTGTTCGCCGGAGCCGTCTACGACCGGGGAGCGCTGACGCTGCACGAGCTGAAGCAGAAGATCGGCGACGACGACTTCGCCAGGCTTCTGAAGGCATGGGCGCGTGGCTCCCGCTACGGCAACGCGACGACGAGCGACCTGGTCGCGCTGGCGGAGTCGATCTCGGGCCAGGACCTGAGCGCGTTCTTCGATACCTGGGCCTACACGCCGGAGAAGCCCACCACCTGGTGACGCCGGGCACCTCCGCAGGAGGGGCGAGAGGGCGTTGTCACAGACGGGCCTGCTGTCAGGTCACTACGTCGAGGGGCAACGCCCTCCGTCAACCGAGCCAGAGAGGTGCAGTCATGAAGGTCACCATCATCGGTGGAACCGGCCTGATCGGATCCAAGATCGTCGAGAGGCTCCGGGCACACGGCCACGAGGCCGTCCCCGCCGCGCTCCAGACGGGCGTCAACACACTCACCAACGAAGGCGTCGACGCCGCGCTCGTCGGCGCCGACGTGGTCGTCGACGTCTCCAACTCGCCGTCGTTCGCCGACGACGACGTCATGAGCTTCTTCGTCACCTCGACGACCAACCTCGTCGGGGCTGCGAAGCGGGCGGGGGTGGGGCACTACGTCGCGCTGTCCGTCGTCGGCGACGACCGCCTTCCCGCGAGCGGCTACCTGCGTGCCAAGGTCGCGCAGGAGAAGCTCATCCAGGAGTCGGGCATCCCGTACTCGATCGTCCGTGCGACCCAGTTCTTCGAGTTCGTCCCGGCCATCGCGGATGCGTCGACGGTCGATGGCGTGATCCACCTCCCACCGGCGCACTTCCAGCCGATGGCCGCGGACGACGTCGCCGCGACCGTCGGTCGTACGGCGGTCGGACCACCCGTGGAGGGCGTCCGCGAGATCGGCGGCCCGGAGAAGGTGCGGATGAGCGAGTTCATCTCCGACGCGCTCCAGCAGACCGGGGACGACCGTGAGGTCGTCGCCGACGAGCACGCGACCTACTTCGGCACCGAGGTCGCCGACGACAGCCTCGTCCCGGCCGACGGTGCCGAGCTGGGCGCCACCACCTACCGCGCCTGGGCCGACGCTCGCAGCGTCTCGGCCTGAGACGCAGAAGGACGCCGGTGACCAGATGCGCTCCGGTCGTCGGCGTCCTTGCACGCTCAGGCGACGCCGGCGACGGAGCACTCGTCGAGTGCCTCGACGATGGTGTCGGTGACGGCTGCAGGCCGAGACAGGCTCACCGCGTGCGACGCCCCGCTCAGCTGGGTGATGCTGCGGGCCTCCGCCCGACCAGCAGGACGGGGCGGTCGAGGCCGGCCACGACGTCACGCACGTACGCGGCATCGCCGCTCACGCTTCGCAGCGGATTAGCCGCGGCCACGACCTCCACGTCCCGGGCGTGGAGCATCTCGATCACGGGGTACCAGCTCGCCGACTCGGCGAAGGCGCCGTGGACCAGCACGACGGCCGGTGTGTGGTCGCTCCGCAGTTCGAGCTGGAGGTCGGTGGACCCGTCGTCGCGGGCGCGCAGGTAGATGTCCATGACCTCGGGCGCCGCCGTAGACGAGACCGAGCACCACGGCGCGACGCAGGCCGTCCCCGCGGATGGCCAGCACGGTCCTCGGCCGCAGGAGGAACAGGGCAGCGGCGGCGATCGCGAACCGTACGGCGAGGAAGTCGACCGGCGGGACGACCTCGACGAGGTCCTTGATGAGGAAGAACGTGGACCCCCACGCTGCCGTGACGGCGAGCAGCGCGGCTGCGGCGAGGACCCCGTACGAGCGGGGCGCCAGCTCCATGGCGCTGTCGGCGGCGCTCACTGCGGGCGGAGCGAGGCCAGGAGCGCCAGGTCCTCGCGCCACGCGTCGGCGCCGCCTGGGGTCTCGAGGACGAACGGCACACCTACGGTGGCCGGGTGCGCGAGCATCGCGGCGAACGCGTCCTTGCCGAGGTGCCCGACGCCGATCCGCTCGTGGCGGTCCTTGAAGCTGCCGCGGACGTCCTTGGAGTCGTTGGCGTGGACGAGGGCGAGTCGGCCGGGACCGGCGACCTCCACGAGACACTCGAGGGTCGCGGCGACTCCCGTGGGCTCGTCCAGCGGTTCGCCGGCGGCGAAGGCGTGGCAGGTGTCGAGGCAGATCCCCACGCGAGGGTGGCGTTCGAGCGCCTCGAGGTACGGCTCCAGGTCGTCGACCTTCGCGCACAGCGAGCGCCCCTGCCCCGCGGTCGGCTCGAGCAGCAGTCGAGGCCCCTCCTCGGGGAGGGCGTCGAGCAGCGGGAGCAGACCTTCGCGGACCTGCGCGAGCGCGGCGTCGTACGCGCCGTCGTCGACGCACGAGCCGGTGTGGACCACGAGCCCGCGTGCCCCGATCGCGTGCGTACGGGCCAGGTTGTGGGCCACGCTCGCCACAGACTTCTCGTACGTGGCGGGGTTCGGGCTGCCGAGGTTCACGAGGTACGGGGCGTGGACGAACGCAGGCACGCCCTCGGCCTCGCAGAGTGCGCGGAACGCGGCGTCCTGCGCCGGGTCGCCCGCGGACGCGGCCCATCCGCGGGGGTTGCCGGTGAAGACCTGCAGCGTGTCGCCACCGAGATCGCGCATGGCGCGCCAGGCACCCTTCGCCAGGCCCGGACCGACGGGGACGTGCGCCCCCAACGGGTTGCGGGCATGCGTCGGCGGAGGGGTGGCAGGGGAGGGCACGGCCGCATTCTAGGGCGCCTGGCCGGAGGTCCCGCTCTCGAGGATGCTGACGATCGAGTACAGCGAGAAGGCGACCGCCCCGAGGCCGACGAGGACGCGGGCAGCGATGAAGAGGTTCGTGTCGTCGACCGCCGCCTGGAACACGAAGGCCGCGAGGAACAGGCACGCGAGGGCGGTCGTCACCGGGATCAGAGGGACCCGGTTGGCGAGGTCGAACGTCCGGCGCCAGACGAGCGAGAGGAGGCCGACCTTGCTGAGGATGCTGTAGCAGACGAGGCCGAGGCCGATCATCACGAACCCCGGCGTCAGGGCGTACGGCTCGTCGTTCACCAGGAGCACCACGACGCCCCAGACCAGGCTCACGGTGCCCATCGCCACCACGAGCCACGGCCAGAGGATCCGCTCGCGGGCGACGTACTTGTTCTCGATCTGGCGGACGATGCTGACGACCAGGCCGACGAGGCTCGTGCAGATGCACGCAAGCCCGGCCATGACATGACCGACGGTGAAGCGAGCCGGGGTCGTCGACCCGAAGAGGTTCGCGAGGGCGAACCCCCACGCCACCGCGGCGAGGACGATCGGGACCGCGACCAGCAGCGGGGCGGTCGGGCGGCCGAACGCCTCCGGCCGTACGTGGTGGTCACCCACCTCGAAGCTCGAGTTCTCCGGGATGAGGGTGAACTTGGTCGACGCCGTGGCCACGGTCGCGACGCATCCGCTGATCAGGCCCAGGCCAAAGACCACGTGCCCCGCCACGTACTCCTGGCTCTGGGCCGTGCCCGATGCTCCGGCGAACAGCGTCACCCCGTACGAGGCCGTTCCGGCCGCTACCGCGTAGCCGAGAACGGGGTAGAGGACGCGGTCGAGCGCGGTGAACCGCTGAAGGAGCTGTCTGATGATCGTCGCCGCCGTGCAGAACAGGCACAGGCAGATGGCGGCCAGGAACGTCACCACGTGTCCCGCGACGAAGTTGTCGGCCACATCGCCGGCGTTCCACACGTAGAGCCCGAAGCCGAGGCACAGCGCCATCATCGCGACCGGGATCGCGCGGAAGACGACGCTCTCGACGTAGCTCACAGCTTCTGAGCCTAGGGCCGGCCCTACCCGGCCGCGAGCCGATCGGCGCTGGATCAGACGATGCGCAGGACGATCGTCGAGCCCGGGGGTGCCTCGTCGCCGCTTCCGGGGGACTGCCGGGACACCGTCCGTCCTGGGATCGCGGGGGAGAGCCGAGGAAGGCCCTCGTGAAGAAGTCCTCGAGCACCGGGCCAGGTCGTGTTCGTGTCACGCAAGCGCGGGCGTCGGCACCTTCCTAGAAGTAGGGAGCCGATGATCGAGGAGGGGCGACGCATGGGGGCGCCAACCGGGAGGGACGGTCGTGAGTACCTCGACGCTCCCGGCCGATACCAGCACGAGACGTGCAACTACATCGTCGACCGCGCCCACTACTACGCCCTCGCTAGAAAACCCGAGGAGGACCACGCCGCAGCCATCCGGGCCCGCTACCGGGCTCATCCAAGCCACCGGCCGCCAACGAGGTGTGCGCATCGGCGACGGGTCGCTTGCCCAGCGCCAGCACCGCCACACCGGCCTCGGCGACCTCGATCGCCGCGCGCAGGCCGGACCCTCCCGTCCCGACGACAAGGACAGACGTGGCGAGCTGGTTCTCTCGTCGCACCACGGTCGCTCCTCGATAGAATGCAGGCCTACGTCGACCCGACCGAGCAGCGTCGCGATCTGTGACACCGGCATTGCGGAGCGTTCCTGCAGGAGCCGCCCATGAGCGCCACCCCCCGCACGCAGCTGCTCGGGCGTCGGCGAGAGGCAGAGATCCTGTGCGACCTCGTCGATCGGACGCGACACGGCGCCGCCGCTGTCTGCGTCGTCCGGGGCGAGGCGGGCATCGGCAAGTCGACGCTCCTCGACCACGTCGCCGTCCACGCCTCTGACCTCACCGTGGTCCGGGCGCAGGGCGTCCAGGCCGACATGGACCTCGCTTTCGCCGGCGTCCATCAGCTGTGCGCGCCGTTCCTCGGACAGCTCGGCGACCTCCCCAGCCCTCAGCGCGACGCGCTCCAGGTCGCCTTCGGGTTGGTGGACGGACAGGCGCCCGACCGCTTCTTGGTCGGTCTCGCGGTGCTGAGCCTGCTCACGGCATCGGCTGACGCGCGGCCGCTCGTGGTGATCGTCGACGACGCCCAGTGGCTGGATCGGGTCTCACTCCAGACACTCGAGTTCGTGTCGCGTCGTCTGCTGGCCGAGCCGGTGGCCGTCGTCTTCGCCGTGCGGCACTCCGAGGGTGAGCCGGTCCTCGCCGACCTCCCGTCGTTGGAGGTGGGCGGGCTGGATGACCACGCGGCGCGGCAGCTGTTGGCCTCGGCGGTGCACGGACCGATCGACGACCAGGTCCGCGACCGGATCGTGGCGGAGACCCACGGCAACCCGCTCGCGCTGCTGGAGCTGCCGCGGGGCCGCAGTGCCGCCGACCTCGCGTACGGCTTCGAGATCGGGGACGCAGGATCGGTGTCGACGAGAGTCGAGCGCGACTACGCGCAGAGGCTGGCGGGCCTGCCGCGGCCGACTCGGCTGCTGCTGCTCCTCGCCGCGGCGGATCCGGTCGGTGACGCGAGCCTTCTCGCGCGGGCCGCCGGGCACGTCGGCATCACCGCGGACGCAGCGCCGGCGAAGGCCGCCGGCCTGCTCGAGTTCGGGGAGTCGGTCCGGTTCCGACACCCGTTGGCACGCTCGGCCGTCTACCGCGACGCGCTCCCTGACGAACTGCGCCAGGTCCACCGCGCGTTGTCGCTGGCCACCGACCCGGTCCAGGACCCCGACCGGCGTGCCTGGCACGCCGCGAAGGCCGGCTCCGGCCCGGACGAGGAGGTCGCGGCCGCTCTCGAGAGCTCCGCAGAACGCGCTCGGCTCAGGGGCGGCATGGCCGCTGAGGCCGCGCTCCTCGACCAGGCAGCGCGGTCGACACCGGATCCGCGACGGCGTGGGCGACGCGCGTTGGCCGCGGGGGAGGCGTACGTCGCTGCAGCGTCGCCCGACGCCGCGTCCGAGCTGGCCGGCGTCGCCGTGCTGTGCCCGTTGAGCGCGCAGGACCAGGCGCGGCTCGTACGCCTGCGGGCACGTGTCCTCTTCGCCCGCAGCCGCAGCGACGAGGCCGCACCACTGCTCCTGGACGCAGCCGCCGCCTTCGCGAGCGAAGGGTCACCCCTCGCGCGCGAGACCTACCTGGAGGCGATCAGCGCCACCGTGTTCTCCGGTCGGGTCCACGGGCCCGCGGGTGCTCAGGCTGCGGCGATCGCCGCACGTGACTACGTGACCGGCGTTGTCGGCGCGCCGTCATCACCGCCTGCCCCGTCAGACCTGCTGCTGGAGGGGGTCACCACCCTGCTCGCCGACGGGCTTCCCGAAGGGGCGCCGCTGCTGCGACGAGCGCTCGGGCCGTTCGCGGACGAGGAACCAACCGACAGAGAGGCGACCCAGCGGTGGTTGGCGCTGGCCCCTGTGGCGCAGGAGACCTACGTCCACCAGCTGTGGGACTTCGCGGCGTGGACGACGCTGGCGGCCCGGATGGTGCGCGTCGCGCGAGACGTCGGCGCACTCGGCGTGCTGCCCCAAGCACTGCAGTTCGAAGCCGGGGTGCACCTCCACCGCGGCGATCTCGCCGCTGCCGCGCGCCTGATCGCGGAGGGTGACGCGATCAGCAGGGCGACCGGCTCCGCGCGGCTGACGTACGCGGCGCTCGTGCTCGCGGCCTGGCGGGGTGAGGAGGCTGATGCCACACGCATCCTCGACGAGGCACGCGAGAGCGCGACCGTCCGCGGCGAGGTCTCGCTCCTCGGAGTCAGCGGACATGTCGAAGGGGTCCTCTACAACGGGCTCGCCCGCTACGACCGAGCGCTGGACGGAGCCCGCGCAGGGATCGAGCACGACGGCTTCAACTTCACCGGCTGGGCGCTGGCCGAGCACGTCGAGGCGGCCGTCAGGTGTGGCGAGGACGACCTCGCCGCGGAGTCGCTCCGTCGCCTGACCGAGCGGACTGCTCGGGTCGGCACCGGGTGGGCCCAGGGCATGCGAGCACGCTGCGAGGCCCTGCTGCGGGCCGGGGACGAGGCGGACCGTCTGTACGAGGCAGCGCTGGAGCACCTGCGGGGCGAGGGCATCACGGTTCAGGTCGCCCGCACGCACCTTCTCTACGGCGAGTGGCTCCGGCGTACGAAGAGGCGAGCGCTGGCGCGCGAGCACCTTCGTGCCGCGCACGAGCTGTTGCATGCGATGGGAGCCGACGCCTTCGCGGAGCGGGCCCGCCGCGAGCTCCGCGCGACGGGGGAGAGTGCCCGTCCCAGCGACGACCGCCGGGACGACCCCCTCACACCCCAGGAGTCGCAGATCGCCGCGCTCGCGGCGGAGGGGATGACCAACCCGGAGATCGGCGCCGAGCTCTATCTGAGCCCGCACACCGTCGAGTGGCACCTGCGCAAGGTGTTCGCGAAGCTCGGGATCGGCTCACGGCGTCATCTGCGCGACGCGCTGACGTCGGGGACGGCCGCTCGTCCGTAGGCGCGCGACCACGCACCGGACCACGGATCTCCGGGGCGCGGGGCACGAGGCGACGACCGGAGGCTGGATCTCCCAGGCACTCGGGTGCCGTCGGTCCGGTCCCACAGGAGCCCGCATGTCCCCACACGACCTCGACGCCGCCCTCCAGACCTTTCTCTGTCACCGCACGCACCTCTTCCGGGTCGCCTACCGCATCGTCCACGACGTCGCCGGCGCCGAGGACGTCGTCCAGGACGCGTGGCTCCGCTGGCAGCGCACCGACCCTGCAAAGGTCACGAACCCCGCTGCCTTCCTCTCGACGACCACCACCCGCCTCGCGATCAACGTGATCCAGTCGGCCCACCACCGGCACGAGAGGTCAGGCAGCCCGGCCGTGCTCGGGCTCGCCGACCCCGCCCAAGACCCGTCAGGGCACGTCGAGCGCGCCAGTGAGGTCGAGCAGGTCCTTCACCTCCTGCTGGAGCGGTTGACCGCGGCCGAGCTGGCGGCGTACGTCCTCCGCAAGGGTTTCGACTACCCCTACGCGACGATCGCCCGGCTGCTCGAGACCACCGCCGCGAACGCTCGGCAGCTGAGTCGTCGAGGGCAGGAGCACCTCTCGAGCGACCGTGCGCGTCGAGTCGACGCCGATGCTCACGGTCACCTCCTCCAGGCGTTCTTCGCGGCCTCGCGTACCGGTGACCTGAGGTCCCTGGAGCGGCTGCTCACCGAGGGCACGCGTGTGCCGTCCCGGCTCGCTGACGTGGCCGCCTAGTCCGGACCTGCCGCAGAGAGCGGTGCGGGCGTGCGGCACCATCGGTGCACCACCCCTTCTCTTGATGGCGAGACGGCGTTGAACGACCATGAGACGCGGCGCGAGACGCCGCGCCGAGCTGCGCTGGCGGTCGGTGTGGTGGTGGCCGTCGCCGCTGCGTCGATCGGAGCGCTCGCGTTCGTGACCGGCGGAGCCCCGGTCGAGGACGTCGAGGGAGACGGCTCGGTCGCGGCCGTTGCTCGCGTTGCCGGCCCGGGCAGGCTGACGCTCTCGGTCGGCCCGCTCTGCGCGGACGCAAACGGGGCCGTCGACGTTCTCGCCGTTGCGGCCGCCGGTCGTGCCCGTGGGCTGGCAGTGACCGACTTCGGCTTCGTGGCTCCCGTGCGAGCCGCCAACGGCGACAGTGGGGTGGTGGTCGACGAGAATGCCTCGCTGCACGAGAACCTCGATGGCCGGCCGGTCACGACGCGGTTGTCTGCGCCGTGCAGCGGGGCCGCAGGCAGCCCTCCGGAGCTGGTCGTGGAGCTCCGCAAGACCCTGAAGGGGATCGCTCGGGCGCGCGGGTTCGACATCACGTACCGGGCAGGTGGTCGCAAGCACCAGATCTTCGTCCCGTACGGCCTTCGGGTGTGTGAGCCGACAGGGAAGTGCGACACGACGGCCTGAGGCGTCGACCGGGACGACCCCGCTCCTGACGCTGGGGTGGCTATCGTCAGTCCATGCCACGCAGGCTGCTGCTGGTCGAGGGCGAGAGCGACGAGGTCGCCGTGCGGGCGCTCGCGCGTCGGCGGGGAACCGACCTCGCGGGCGCCGGGGTGGCCGTCGTGGCGCTGGGCGGGGTGACCAACCTCGGCCGCCATCTCGACCCCGTCGATGATGCCGAGCTGGTCGCTGTCCTCCACGACGTCCGCGAGTCCCCGTACGTCGAGCGGACCCTCGCCCGTCACCAGGCCATCCCGACCGCGAGGTTCGTCTGTGACCTCGACCTCGAGGACGAGCTGATCCGCAGCCTCGGCGTGCCGCGGGTCCTCGAGGTGATCGAGTCGGCGGGCGACCTCGGCGCGTGGCGCACGCTGACCCGACAACCGTTCCACCGAGACAGGCCGGAGGACCAGGTGCTTCGGCGCTTCCTCGGCACGACGAGTGGACGAAAGGCACGCTACGCGCGGCTGCTCGTCGGTGCGCTCGACCTCGACCGGGTGCCGCGCCCTCTCGTCGATGCCCTCACGGCAGTTGGTGCGTCATCCCTCTCGCCGGGGGAGAGTCCCCTGTCTTGACTCGAACCGTTCCAGCTCCCTGCCACGATCCGTGGCTACCTCACCGCGCACGAGCCGGTGCCCCGACGCCGCGCTCCGTGCGTGCACCCCCAGATCGACCGCCTCCTGCGCCCAGCTCACGCACACGACCGAGCTCGTCGGCGCTCAGCGCGTGGACGACGATCCGAGTCACGCCGCCGGGTGGACTGCGAACATGTAGCAGCCGTAGACCGTGTTGCGGACGTGCAGAAAAGCGACGTCTGGCTCCGCCAACAACCGCTCGGCCACAGCCTCTTGACCGGTGCCCGGCTCGACGATCTCACCACCAACTATCTGCCCACGCTGGTCGTACGCCCGGAAGACCACCGTCCTTGAGCGGAAGTCGTCCGGATAGCCCGGAGACTGCGGCCCCTCGCAACCGTCGGCGTGTAGGAAGACCGGCCCGGTCTCGGCGTACACACCTTGCGGGCCGGGCGGGGTCACGGCGCCCAGACGCACTCGCTCGCCGACTCGACTGTTGCGCAGGCAACAGCGCAGCTGAGCACCACCTTCGGTGTCGAGCCAGTCCCTGGCGTGCGTGATCGAGACGGAGGCGGGCAGCGCGTGAATTGACATGCTCATAGACAGATCCTTGTCAGCCACCGCACTGCATGCTGGCGGTTATCGGACGTCGTGATCCCGGTGCGGAGGTGGACGGAATCGCGGTGCTGGTTCAGGAGCGCGCGGCAGCAGCGGACGGTTGAGCGCGGCGGACGTCCCGCCGCAGGGTCAGCACGTCAGGCGTGAGCGCCCGCAGGAAGTCCTCGGCGTCGAACACCTCACCCGGTGCGACGGCACCTGTACCGGAAGCGCGGCCGTCGAGCAGTCGAGCCGTTGCCTCGACGATCACCGGTGCCGTGGCGGCGTAGATGTCCCGGCCACTGGCTGACATCCGGTGCGTCTGCGTCCCAGCCTGCGCGACGACGTCGACCACGAACTGCTGGGACGAACGGCCGCGGTCATCGATCGCCGGGGGAGGAGGGGTCTCTGGATCGCGGATGTCGGTGAGTGCCGACGCGCTGAGGTAGGAGTCGAGCCGGTCGACGGGCAGGTGCCGCGCGATGAGGACCGGCTCCGAGAACGGGACGGCGACGACGGCCTGCTCGCCCAGCCCCGGGAAGTCCCACGGGTCGGGCGGCGGGGACTCGCCGAGTGGTGCCAGCCGTCCGTCGACGATGGTCCGTCGAGGTGCGGTGTTGCGGCTCCCTGTGAGTCGTGTGCCGGTTGTCGGCCACCAACGGTCGAGCCCGACCGCGACCGTGAGCGCGGCCGGCTCTGTCAACCCGTCGAGGATGGACGTCGCGAGCAGGTCGGCGAGGCCGCCGTAGAACGCCATCGCGGGGATGACCGCGACCCCCGCCTCCTCTGCATCGAGAGCGCGCGCGGCGTACACGGCTTCGACGGCAGGCTGTTCGGCGGTGACGTCGAGGTAGTGGGCTCCCGCGGCAACCGCAGCACCCGACACGATCACGCCCGTGTCGAGGAACGGGCCGGCGACGTTGATGACGGCAGCCGCGCCAGCCACCGCCGTACGCAGCGCATCGGGATCGTCCACCCGCGCCGGACGGATCTCCAGGTCGCGCCGCCCGTCGGTCATCGCTGCGAGTCGCGTCTCGTCACGGCCGGAGAGGATCGGAGTGAGGCCGCGTCGAAGGAGCTCGTCGACGACGAAGCGGCCGGTGTGACCGTACGCGCCGTACACGACGACGGGACCGGGGGAGGAGGAAGTCATGTCCCCATCCCATCGCGAGCCACCGCTGAACAGCCAGTGTCCGAACCGACGCCTGTCGTACAGTTTGCGACATGGTCAACGTGGGGCTGGCTCTGCACGCTGACGCGATGCTGTACGAGACGGCGATCGCCGCCGAGGTCTTCGGCGTCGACCGGTCGGACCTCTCGGGCGACGGCGCGTGGTACTCCCTCGTCGTCGCCACCCCCGACGGCACACCCGCGCCGTGGCTCGGCGATGCGCCGACCGTGGGGTACGACGCGCTGACAGGGGTCGACCTCGTCATCGTCCCGTCGACGAACCACCTCGACGCCGCGCCCGACCCGACCCTGGTGGACGCGCTGCGGGCGGCTCATGCGCGAGGGGCGCGCATCGCGTCGTTGTGCACCGGCGCCTTCGTCGTCGCCGCGGCCGGACTGCTCGACGGGCGTGAGGCCGCGACGCACTGGATGCACGTCGCTGAGCTCGAGCGCCTCTATCCGGCCGTACGCGCGCGTGCCGACGTGCTCTACGTCGATGACGGGCAGGTCCTCACCTCCGCCGGCAAGACGGCCGCCCTCGACCTGTGCCTGCACCTGGTGCGTTCCGACTTCGGCAGCGCCGCCGCCAACGGGCTCGCGCGGCGCCTGGTCGTGGCGGCGCAACGACCGGGCGGGCAGGCACAGTTCATCGCGGCACCCGTGAGTCCGACCGGGCCGGACTGCGTGGGTGCTGCCCTGGACTGGGCCCGCGAACACCTCGACCAGCCGCTCACGGTCACCGACCTGGCACGCGAGGCCGGACTCGGCGCACGCCAGCTGACGCGCCGGATGAGCACCGCGACCGGGCTGACGCCTCTGAGGTGGCTCCACCGCGAACGCGTGCTCCGCGCCCAGGAGCTGCTCGAGCGCACCGACGCGTCGGTGGAGCAGATCGCCACCCGGTGCGGCCTCGGCACGGCCACCACGTTGCGTCGGCACTTCGTCCGTACGGTTGGTGTCAGTCCCACCACCTACCGCGCGACGTTTCGCGGTGAGCTGACCCGCAGCCACTAGGGTCGTCTGCACGCCGGAGGGGCCGGTCGTTCACGGGGCGCGGGGGAGCGGACAGTGTCGAGCTACGACATCAAGAAGGAACGCAAGGACCTCTACGCGCCCAAGGCTGACGACTTCGTCGTCGTGGACGTCCCCGAGATGTCGTTCCTCATGATCGACGGACACGGTGACCCCAACACCTCGCCCGCCTATCGAGAGGCGGTCGAAGCGCTCTACACGACGTCGTACGGCGCCCGGTCGATCGCGAAGACGCGACTGGACCGGGTACACACGGTGGCGCCGCTCGAAGGACTCTGGACCGCCGACGACCTGTCGGTGTTCCAGACGCGGGACAAGAGTGCGTGGGACTGGACGATGATGATCGCTCAGCCGGACTGGATCACCGGCGACATCGTCGACGAGGCGTTGGCCGTGGGGAGCAAGAAGGGACTACCGGCGCTGGGTCTGCTCAGGTTCGAAGGATACGACGAGGGCCGGAGCGTGCAGATCCTCCATCGAGGCTCGTACGACGACGAGGGTCCGACCCTGAGACGCCTCCACGAGGAGTTCCTTCCCGCGCACGGGCTGCGTCCGTCCGGACGCCACCACGAGATCTACCTCTCCGATCCTCGCAGTACGGACTCGTCCGCGCTGCGGACGATCTTGCGTCAGCCCGTCGTCGGGTGACCGTGGGCGGCCAAGCGCAGGCGGTCGCGGATGGCGCGTCGGGCGCGGTCGTAGGACGTGTCGCCGCGGTCGAACAGGGAGTCGAGGTTGGCGCCGTCGAGGAACGCGTTCAGCTCGAAGACGAGCTGGTCGATTGATTCGGCGGCATCGAGCTCGCCGAGGGCCTGGGCCTCCATCAGCGACCGCTCGATGAGCTGAAGCCACTCGTAGTGCGCCGTGGTCAGGGCGTCACGCACCGCGCCGTCGCGGGCGGCGTACTCGGTGCTCGTCCTGGCGAAGAAACAACCGCCCGGAAAGACGCGTTCGCGCGAGTAGTCGAGCCATGCGGCGAGGAGGGCCGACACCCGCCCGAGGCCGGGGGTCGTCTCGAGCGCCGGGCGGACCACGGTGTCGAAATAGATCCGCTTCGCTGCCCGGATGGTGGCGAGCTGGAGCTGCTCCTTCGCGCCGAACAGGGCGAACAGGCCGCTCTTGCTCATCGAGAGCTCCGTGGCCAGGCGCCCGATGGAGAGTCCGTCGAGGCCCTCGACGGAGGCCACATCCACGGCACGACGGAGCACTGCCCGCCGCGTCGCATTGCCGCGGCGCACCCTCCCGTCGGGATGGTCGCCGAGAGTGGTCTCCGTCTCCATGTCTCCCCGAACTTAGCGCAGAGCCACAGCCTAACAAATGATACGATCGTTCGTATTGTCTTTGCTTTCGGGGGGTTTTATGACAGCGACGGTCGAGCCGAGCGACGTGGAGCTCCGTGCGGGTTCCCTCGACGACCTCGAGGCGATGGAAGCCTTCCTGTTCGCTCTGTCGCCAGACACCTCATATCGGCGCTTTCTCACCGGCTTCGGACCCCAGACACCACCGGCCCTCGCGAAGCACCTGCTCCGGCCCGGTGCCGTGGGCGGTTCGGTGCTCGCCTTCCGCGGCGCCGCTGTCGTCGGACATGCCATGTGGGCACCGATCGCGACGAGCACGGGCGACGGCGAACCGGCCGGCGGCGGGTTGACGGCCGAGGTCGCGGTGGTGGTCGCCGACTCCGACCAGGGCAGAGGTCTCGGCTCCCGCCTGATCGACGCCGTCGTCCACGACGTCCCGAGCGAGGACTTCTCCGCCGTCCAGGCCGTCGTCAGTGCCGAGAACCGCATCGCGCGGCGGATGATCCTCGCGCGGGTGAGCGACCCGGCCTACGTGCGCAACGGTGCGGAGATCACCGTCACGGCAGAGGTAGGTCAGATCGCGACGAGCGCGGCCGACGGGGCGGTACCGTCGGGAGGTGCAAGCGCAGAGCCCGCAGACCCTCGCGCACCTTCGTCGTGCTCGCGACCTGATGGACGCCGACTACGCGCGTGCGCTCGACGTGCCAGCGATGGCCAGACGCGCGTGCATGTCTGACGCGCACTTCAGCCGCGAGTTCAAACGCGCGTACGGCGAGACGCCGTACGGCTACCTGATGACACGACGTGTGGAGCGCGCGATGGCGCTGCTGCGCGCCGGCGTCAGCGTGACGGATGCCTGCATGGCCGTCGGCGCCTCCTCGCTCGGATCCTTCAGCTCGACGTTCACGCGCATCGTGGGAGAGACGCCCAGCGCCTATCGCGCGCGGCCCCACGACGCGGTCGAGGCGATGCCTCCCTGCATCGCGCGTCTGCTCACGCGCCCTGTGCCCCTTCGCTGAGGACGGGGGGAGGGCCGAGGACAGGGCAGCTCAGCAGGATCGGAGAAGCCTCGGCGTCGCCGTGTCCGTAGCGTGAGGCGCATGGACATCAGAGCGAAGTACTTCCCGATCACGGTGGACGACGTCGACGCCGCGATCGGCTTCTATCGCGACGCGCTCGGCCTCGAGGTGGTCAACGACGTCGAGTCCGACGGTCACCGGTGGGTGAGCCTCGGCTTCCCCGGCCAGCAGGGTGTCACCGTCGTCCTCTCCGACCCGGGAGCGGGACGGTCCGAGGACGACGGCGACTCCCTGCACCGTCTCGTCGCCAAGGGCTCCGGTCCGGGCCCTTACGTGTTCAGCACGAGCGATCTGGACGCCCTCTTCGACAAGGTCAGCTCGAGTGGCGTCGACGTCTTGCAGGAGCCGATGGACCAGCCATGGGGTCCACGGGACTGCGCGTTCCGTGATCCGGCCGGCAACCTGATCCGGGTCGACCAGCTGACCTGAACACGGTGATGGCGGCACCGCCTAGCGCGTCGGTCACTAGAGCCTTCGGCAGACGTTAGTGTCCTGGTCGCCCTCCCACACGTCTTGTCGGTGCAGCATCTTGTCCCTGGTCGCCGGTCCGTACACGCCGTCAGCCGTGATCTTTGCGATCTGCTGGACCCGCTTGACCGCGGCCTTGGTCGCCGGGCCGTAGTTGCCGTCGACGGCGATCTTGAGGACCGCTTCCCCCCGGCCTCGGTAACACCAGTTGATCGAGTTCTGGAGAGTGCGGACCGCTGCAGAGGCGTAGCCCTGCTGGAGGTGGCAATGGTCATCGCCGCTGCTCGTCGCGGGTATGGCGACGATGTTGCCGGTGCTGGCCACTGCCAGTCCCTTGTGGGTGCAGCCGGGACTGGCCGAGGCCGGCGCGCCCGACGTGACCAGCAGGCCGGCGGTGAGCCCGACGGCGGCCAAGGCCGAGTAGATCTTCCTCTTCATGTTTCCCCCTGGTGATGCTGATGGACGCCGTGGCGCGTCGACGTGCTGCGTGCACGGCGCCTCGGCGAAGGGATCGTGTCATCCGGCCGCACCAGAACGACAGGCATTTCGACGAGCATCGAAATAGGCAGCGCTGACCTACCCGTGTGCGAGCCTGTGGGAGGTCTGACAAGGGGGGAAGCCAGTGCTGCGCATTCACTTCAGCGAGCACGATCTCGCTCTCACGAGCGTTGCTGCCGCGCCCGATCCCATGTGGGAGATCGCGTCCAGCCTCCACCGGTTCCAGACTCGTGGGGGCCGCTGGCTGCACGAGAGGTGGTACGAGGATGCGTTGCGCAACCTGCGCGACACCGGCCTCGGACGCGCGGTTCGTTCGATGCTGCTGCCGTTGTTTCCGCTCGCCCGCTACTACCCCGACTTCCTCACGCCGGGAAGGGCGGCGGAGGGTCTCGATGCCGGGCTGGACGCGATCCTCGAATCGCCCGAGCATCGCGTCGCCGAGCAGATCGCGCGGGTGGATCCGAGCCGGGGCGCCGGTTCACCGCTGAGCACGCTGGCCGAGCCCCGTTCGCGCTCGACCCTGACCGATGCCCTGCGTGCCTACCACGCCACGGTGATCTCGCCGGTCACCGGTCAGATGGAGAGCCTGTTCGAGAGCGAGCGAGCACTGCGCGCCCGGCAGCTGCTGGACGGGGGTGTGGACGGACTGCTCCGGGGCCTCGGTCCGTCATTCGTCTGGCATGCACCGGTGCTCGGTGTGGTCGACCACGTGGACGACCGCGACGTCTATCTCGAGGGTCGCGGGCTCCGCCTCGTCCCTTCGTACTTCTGCTGGCGGCAACCGGTCACCCTCAGGGATCCCCACCTGCCGCAGGTCCTCGTCTACCCCGTGTCGCGAACCGCCGCGGACCTCGTCGCCGTGTCCCCTGAGCGGGCCCTCGCCGCCCTCATCGGAGGCAGTCGCGCGACGGCGCTCGCCGCCTGTGCTGTCGGTGCCACCACCTCCGAGCTTGCCGCTCGGGTGGGCGTGTCGGCCGCGACCGTCAGCTATCACACCCGCACCTTGCGCGAGGCCGGGCTGATCACCAGCCGCCGCGACGGCGACTCGGTGCTGCACACCCTGACCCGACTCGGCGGGGACCTTCTGCGCGAGACCTCGTGAGAGGTCTGGCCAGCGCTAGCCGGCCGCCGTGTGCTGCTCGGGGATCCGCCGGGTGGTGACGATGTGCTCGGCAACCGCGAGGAGCCGGGTGTTCGTGATGCTGGAGACTCGCTGCAGGAATCGGAACGCTCGCGAGTCGTCGAGCCCGTACCTCTCCATGACGATGCCCATCGCCTGGCCGATGACCGTGCGGCTGTTCACCGACCGTCCGAGGTTGTCGATCTGGCGGGACGAGGCGAGGGCGACGGCGATGTGGGCGGCCATGGCCAGGCCCACGATCTGGTCATGGCCGTCGAACGCGTCGGCGCGCTCGGCATACATGTTGAGCGCGCCGTAGTCGGTGGCGGTGGTGAACAGCTGGAAGGAGAGGGCACTTCCGAAGCCCAGGTCACGGTTGACCCGTTGACTCCAGCGCGGCCACCGCGCCTCGTCGGCCAGATTGGGCACGAGCGTGGTCTCGTGGTGGGCGATGGTATCGAGGCACGGCCCCTCACCGGCGTCGTACTGGAGCTGGTCCGCCTCTGCCGCCCGCGACCCGATGGTGTTGAGGGTCTCGATGCGGCCCCCGCGTCGGATCAGGCTGACGGCCGCCTCGTCGCACCCCGAGATGATGTCGACCGCCATCTTGAGAGCATGGTCAAGGGTCTCGCTCTCGTCGCCTTGTTCTTTGAGCGAACGCGCCAGTTCGACGAACCGGTCTTCGGGATCCTGCTGACGTGGCATTCACACATGATAAAGCGAGACGTCGGAGTGGTCAGGCTGGCACACGGCAGCCCCGCCGCGGTGCGACGGGGCCGCTGCGTAGTCCTAGGCCTTGGTCGTGGGCCCGAAGAGCGGGTCGGACGCCTCCGCCATCTCGATCTCCGCGGTGGCCTGGATCAGCGACAGGAGCTCGGGGTCGAGACCGGGCGAGAACTCTTCGAACCGCTCCTCGGCGATCGTCAGAGGGACCCCCATCGGCGCCTGCTCCGTGGCGTCGAGCTGCGTCCCGTCGTTCGACGGTGACATGCCCTGGAAGATGCGTCCGGCCTCCGAGGCACCCTCGAGATCGAACGTGTACTGCTTCGACTGGAGTCCGAGGTCCACCAGCTTCTTGACCTCCGGGTACCTCTCGGCGTTGGTCTTGGGGATCGGGAGGACCGATGCCCAGTTGACGCCGAGCGTCTCGAGAGCGCGCGCATAGGCGTTCTCGTGGGCCTGGTCGCGCACGATCAGGTACGAGATCGTCGAGCGCGCCGTCTTGTTGCTGGTCATCTCGTAGATCCGGCACTTCTGCAGGCGTCCGGTGGACTCGAGCATCAGGTTGTACAGGAGGTCGAGGACGAGGTTGCCCGAGTTGTAGACATAGCTTCCGGACCACGGATTGCCCGCGGCGTCGACCGGCAGGGCGCCCTGAGCGGCCACCAGGTAGTGGTGGATGTTGCTCTCGTGGAGCGCCGTGTCGAGAGGAGTCTTGCCCTTGGCGCCGGGCATGTCGAGCGGGTCGGTCTTCTTCCCGTTGTATCGGGGCGAGCCGTCGAGCAGGCGCGAGATCGTGGTGCCGATCAGCTCGACGTGGCTGATCTCCTCTGTCCCGATCCCCTGGAGGAGGTCCCGGTAGGGCTTCCCGTCCGGGCCGCGGAAGTTCATGCTCTGGAAGAGGTACTGCATCATCGTCCGCATCTCGCCGAACTGGCCGCCGAGCCCTTCTTGCAGCGCGTTGGCCGCTGCGGGGTCCGGCTCGTCCGGGATGATCTCGTTGATGAGTCGCTGAACGTGCAGATACATCGCTGCCTCCTGGCGAGCCCGCGCACCCCCGCTCCATGGATGGAGCGATCTGGTGAGGGCGTGCAAGGCTATGGAGGTACCCCCTACGCGCGTCGTCAACCTTCCTCAGGCTTCGCTTTTCTCGCGGTGACGGCGGCTCGGGCTCAACCTGCGGATCCCGCCGGGGATGGACCCGGCGACCGCGATGGAGAGGGACGCCCGTACGCCGGCCCTAGCGGCTCAGCGTCGCCACGACGTCGATCATGCCGAGCTTGGCCGGGTTGCGCACCACGTAGATGCGGCTGATCCGACCGGCTTCGACGACGAAGCTGATCGCGGTGTCGAACCCGTCGGCGATGCCGACGACCCGAGCGCCGAGGGTCCCGTTGAACACGGTGGGAACGATCTCAGCACCCGGAGTCAGACGTCTGAACGGCTTCAGGAGGTTGGCGACCTTCTTGGCGCCGGCCACCGGGTTGAGCACGGCCTGAGCGACGCCGCCGCCGTCGGCCACGAGCACGACGTCCGGTGCCAGGACATCGAGCAGCCCTTGCAGGTCCCCCTCCCACACCGCCGCGAGGAAGCGGTCGACCACCTGCCGTTGCTCGACGCGGCCGACCTCCATCCGGGGCCGCCGCGCTGCGACGTGCTCACGGGCACGGTGCCCGATCTGGCGTACGGCTGCCGGAGTCTTGCCGAGGGTCTCCGCGATCTCCCCATACGGCGTCTCGAACACCTCGTGCAGCACGAACACCGCGCGCTCGGTCGGCGTCAGCGTCTCGAGGACGGTGAGCATGGCGATCGAGACGCTCTCGGCAAGCGCGACGTCGTCCGCCACGTCCGGCGCCGTGAGCAGCGGCTCGGGGAGCCACTCTCCGACGTACTCCTCACGCCGCCGTGCGTTCGCCCGGAGCCGGTCCAAGGCCTTGCGCGTCACCATCCGTACGAGGAACGGGCGCGGGTGGCGCACGTCCGCGCGGGCGTCGGCGCCGATCGCGTCCCACCGCAGCCAGGTGTCCTGGACGACGTCCTCGGCATCGGCCGCCGAGCCGAGCATCTCGTAGGCGATCGTGAAGAGGAGACCTCGGTTGGCGAGGAACGGGTCGTCGGACACCTTCACGACCCTACGGCCGTCGGTGGGGTTGTGGTCGGCCCTGCGAGAGGAGGGAGTCCGCACGCCGCAGCGAAACCGTCGGACTCGATACCGAGAGCGATGTTGCCTCGTGTCGTGAAGTTGGCGAAGGCGATGATGGCGGTCAGCTCGACGACGGCGGCCTCGCCGAGCTGCGCGACGAGCGACGCCACCATCTCGTCGGTCACCGTCGGCTCCGTCGTCGACATCGCCTCCGCGTACGCCAAGACCTCGCGCTCGAGCGGGGAGAAGACGTCGGACTCGCGCCACCGCGGGATCTCGCGCGCCTTCTCGATGTCGAGGTTCTTGTTGAAGGTCTCGAAGTAGTTGAAGTCCAGGCACCAGCTGCACCCCACCTGGGCGGCCACCGCCATGTGCGCGAACGACTTCAGCTGTTCGTCGCAGGCGTCCCACTTCTCGACCTTGGTACTGGCACCGCTCAGGGCCATCATGACCTTCTGGTTGTGCCAGTACACGCCGACCGACGCCGGCACCTGGCCGAGCTTCTTCTTCGCGAACCGCTTGATGACTGCGCCCTTGATGCCGGTGATCTCGGCGGGGGCGATGCGGGGTGATCCGTTCATGTCGACCTCCTGTGCGAGCGGGTATGACATGGAGACGCACACCGACCCCGGAACGTGACAGCGCACGATGATCCCGCTCGGATCGCACGTGACCTGAACCCGGGACCGATTCGCCGTAAGGTTTCGCCCACACGGCAAGAGGGCAAGACTGAGGTGGTGGAGTCCTCCGTGGCTCCCGGTCTCAGCACATCCGCACTCCGCCGGCGTGGTCGGCGTAGGCAGAAGGAGATCCACATGAGCGAACGCGATCCCGAGACAGAAGGCCCCGCGGACGGTGGCGCCGAGGGTGTCCCCGGTGTGCACGACGGTGGCGCGGACGGTGGTGCCGACAGCGGTGCCGAGGGTCCCGCCGACGGTGGCGCCGAGGGCGTTCCCGGTGTGCACGACGGTGGCGCGGACGGTGGTGCCGACAGCGGTGCCGAGGGTCCCGCCGACGGTGGCGCCGAGGGCGTTCCCGGTGTGCACGACGGTGGGGCAGACGGCAGCGCATGACAGCTGATCGGATCGGGGCGCCCCTCTCCGAGGGGCGCCCCGCTGTCGTTCCTGAGGCCGCGTCGGCGAGCCCGACGGCACGCCTGCTGGGCCGACCGCTGGAGGAGTTCGCGTCGACCTACTGGGGCCGTGAACCGCTCCTGGCGACGGCCGCCGAACGCGACGGCGGGTTCGAGGACCTGCTCGACGAGGACGCGGTCGACGCGCTCCTCTCCGAGCACGGTCTGCGTACGCCGTTCCTCCGGGTGGCGCGCGACGGGACGACGCTGCCGAACCGCGACTTCACCGCCGGGGCCGGCGTCGGTGCGGGCATCACCGACCAGGTCGACGACTCCCGCCTGAGCACGCTCTTCGGCGACGGCGCGACGTTGGTGCTCCAGGGGCTGCACCGCACGTGGCCGCCGCTCGTACGCTTCGTCGCAGATCTGGCCGAGGAGCTCGGCCACCCCGTGCAGGCCAATGCATACGTCACCCCGCCGCAGGCGCAGGGGTTCGACGACCACTATGACGTTCACGACGTGTTCGTGCTGCAGGTCAGCGGTGAGAAGGAGTGGCGTATCCGCCCTCCGGTCCTCGAGGCGCCGCTGCGTGATCAGCCGTGGACGGAGCGCCGCGCCGCGGTCGCGCACGCCGCGCAGGAGCCGCCGCTGATCCGTACGGTCCTGCGGCCCGGCGACTGCCTCTATCTGCCCCGCGGATATCTGCACGCGGCCACCGCGCTCGGAGACGTCAGCACGCACCTCACGCTCGGCGTCCATGCCTGGACCCGGCACGCGCTCGCCGGTGAGGTCCTCCAATCGGTGCTCCGGTCGCTCACCGACGACCCCGCGATCCGTGCGTCCCTCGACGTCGGCGTCGATCTCGGGGACGAGCAGGCGATCGGTGACGATCTCGACCTCGTACGCGACCGACTGGCCTCGGCGATCGCCGACCTCGACCGTGCCGCCGTCGCTCGTCGGCTCGAGGGTGCCTCGCGTCGCGCTGGCAGGCCCGCGCCCGTCGGCCCCGTCGCGCAGCTGCGAGCCTCGCAGCAGCTTCAGCCGGACGACGTGGTGACGTTGCGTGAGCACCTGCACGGAGAGCTGCGCCTGCGCGACAACGGTGGCGCCGATCTTGTGAGCCGTGCGGGGACGGTCCGGCTCGATGCCGCGGACCTTCCTGCGGTCCGCGAGCTGCTGGTCTCGCGGGAGATCCCGGTCGGGACGCTCGGGATCGACCTCGCGCGCCGTCTGCTGGCACGGGCAGTCGTGGTCCGTGGCCGCTGATCCCGTGCCGACCGAGGCGCCGGCCGCCGAGCCGTTCCGTTGTGCGACGGCGGCGCGGCGACGTGAGGACCCGCTCGTGGCCACCGCGACTCCCGCGCGCCGCTGGCTCCTCGTCGAGCACCCCGGGCCGTGGCCGTTCAACGCCTTCGCGTCCGACGCGATCGAGCCGCACGTCCTGGCGGAGCTGGCTGCCGCGATCCGTCCCGCGCGGTCACGGCTGCTGATGATCCGCAGACCGGGACGTCAGGTGGTCGGTGCCGAGCGGCGCTGGGCCGTCCTGGACACCGAGCCGGGGCGCGAGCAGGTGTGGGGCACGTGGCGGGACAGCGCGGACCTCCGTGACGCCGCCGCCATCGTCGGCGAGCCGCTCCCGGAGGCGACGGGGCCGACGCCGACGACCCTCTTGGTGTGCACCCACGGCAGGCACGACGTCTGCTGCGCGGTCCGCGGTCGCCCCGTCGCGGCGGCTCTCGCCGAGCGCTGGCCCGAGGGGACGTGGGAGTGCTCGCACATCGGCGGCGACCGCTTCGCCGCCAACGTGATCGTGCTGCCCGGCGGCACGACGTACGGCAACCTCGATGCCGACAACGCCGTCGACATCGTCTCGTCCCACCTCACGGGCGCAGTCGTCCCGGCGTACCTGCGCGGTGTGGCGTCAGCGCCGCCGTACGGCCAGGCAGCGGTCATCGCGGCGTACGAGCGGTACGGGCCGTTGCCCGCCGAGGCGGTGCGCTTCGTCGACGGTCGTCAGGTCGGAGACGGTCGGTGGGTCGCGGAGCTGGAGGTTGGCCAGGAGCGTCGAGCGGCGGCCCACGTGGTGGCCGAGGTCGAGGCGAGCGAACGACCTCCGACGCTGCTCACGTGCGCCGCGCACATGGAGACGTCGGCGAGGGCGTACACGGTGACGCGGATGGGCGAGGCCTAGGCGGACGCACAGCGCCGCTGTTTTTCGCCTTCCCAACCCGCCTCGCGCGGGTCTAGGGTGCGTGTGACCCTCGTCACAGGTCGGGAACCCGGAGGCTCACATGTCCGCTCGGTCCACATCCACCACTCGCCATGTCCGGACACCGCTCCGGCTGCTGGCGATCGGGCTGTCGCTGGCGCTGGTCGCCGCGTTCGGGCCACCTGCGGCCACGGCGAGCGGGCCGGGGCACTCCGGTGACGCGCCGTACCGCGGCAAGGTGATCTCGCAGCTGCGGCACATGACGCTCGAGCAGAAGGTCGGTCAGCTCTTCGTCATCGAGGTGGCCGGGCGCGACGCCTACGCGCCGAGCGACGCAGCGAAGGCGATCAACCGGCGGATGTACGGCGTGGACACCCCGGCCGAGGTCGTGGCGAAGTATCAGCCCGGGGGAGTCATCTACTACACGCTCCGCAACAACGATGACAACATCGGCGACCCTGCGCAGGTCGCGACGTTGTCCAACGGCCTCCAGCGGGCTGCGCTGTCGCTGCCGTCCCGCATCCCGCTGCAGATCTCGGTCGACCAGGAGGGCGGCGCACTCGTCGCCCGCTTCGGGCCTCCCGCGACCCAGATGCCCGGCAACATGGCGCTCGGTGCAGGCCGGTCGACACGAGATGCTCGACGCTCGGCCGAGGTCATCGGCACCGAGCTCGATGCCGTCGGGGTCACTCAGGACTACGCGCCCGTCGCCGACGTCAACGTCAACCCCAACAACCCGGTCATCGGGATCCGGTCGATCGGGTCCGACCCGGGGCTGGTCTCGCGTCTGGTCGCCGCCCAGGTCCGCGGCTACCGTGCCGGCGGGGTCTCCGCCGTCGCCAAGCACTTCCCGGGGCACGGCGACACCGCCAAGGACAGCCACTTCGGTCTCCCCGAGGTGACGCACGACCGAGCCGAGCTGGAAGCGATCGACCTCCCGCCGTTCCGGGCCGCGATCGACGCCGGGATCGAGTCGATCATGACGGCGCACATCGTCCTGCCGGCGATCGACCCCGGTGTGCCGGCGACCATGTCGCACAAGATCCTGACCGGTCTGCTGCGCGAGGAGCTCGGGTTCGAGGGCCTCATCGTCACCGACGCGCTGGACATGCAGGGCGCCACCGCGACCTACCCGCCGGACGTCGCGCCCGTCCGCGCCTTCCTCGCGGGAGCCGACCAGCTGCTCGTGCCGCCGCAGATGGACACCGCCTACAACGCCGTGCTCGACGCCGTCCGCAGCGGCGAGATCAGCAAGCAGCGTCTCGACGAGTCGGTCTACCGCATCCTGCTGCACAAGCACCGCCGCGGGATCTTCGGTGACCCCTACGTCGACCCGGTGGCGGCCACCCACGTCGTCGGAGCCCCCGAGCACGTGGCCGACGCCCAGGCCATCACCGACCGGACGACCACCCTGGTCAAGAACGACGACGCGCTCCTGCCGCTCACGGCCGGACCTCGTCGGGTGCTCGTCGCCGGGTGGGGAGTCGGGACCACACAGACGATCGCGAACGCGGTCGCAGCACGGGGGGCGACCCCCCAGGTCCTGGAGTCGGGGACGACACCGACGGCCGCCGCGATCGCCAACGCCGTGACAGCAGCGCGAGCGTCCGACCTCGTGGTGGTGACGACCAACAACGCCTACGGCTTCAACCCGGACACCGGCCAGCCGACCGCGGCCGCGGTGGCGCAGACCGCGCTGGTCCGGGCGCTGCTGGCGACGGGGACGCCGGTCGTAGCCGTGGCGGTCCGCAACCCGTACGACGTCGCGTCGTTCCCCGCGGCGCCCACCGTGCTGGACACGTACGGGTACACCGCGCACCAGATGGACTCACTGGTCCGCGTCATGTTCGGCGAGCTCGAACCCACCGGGAAGCTTCCGGTCTCGATCCCGCGGGCGGACGGCACGGGCGACCTGTTCCCGTTCGGGCACGGGCTGGGCTACTGACGGGAGCGTCTGCGGCTATCGGTCCGTGTGAGGCTGTCCCCGCAGGAGGGGCAGCCGGACCGTGACGCACAGCCCACCGGCAGGCCGAGGGGCGAGGGTCAGAGTCCCAGCGTGCGCGCGGGCGATGTGCTGGACGATCGCCAGGCCGAGGCCGACCCCGGAGTGGTCGGCGTGGATGCGATCGGTGCCGCGCCGGAACGGCTCGGCCAGTGTCGCGACGAGCTGCGGGGTGAGCTGCTCGCCGGTGTTCTCCACGGTGAGCAGCGTGCTGGTCGGCTGAACGCTCGTGGTGACCTGCACGCTTCCGCGATCAGCGAGGTTGTGGACGATCGCGTTGTGGATGAGGTTGGTGGTCATCTGCAGCAGCAGCGCGGGTGAGCCGCTGGTCGTCGCGACGTCACCAGAGGTCTGGATGCTGACGCCGCGCCGTTCCGCGAGCGGGAGCAGGGTCTCGGTGGCCTCTTCGGCCACCAGCGACAGGTCGACGGGCTCGTGGGTGAAGGAGCCCTGGTCGGTGCGGCTGAGCAGGAGCAGGGCTTGGGTGAGCTCGATCGCCCGGGTGTTGACTGCCGAGAGACGTTCCACGAGCTCCCCCGTGTCGCGGCTCGGGTCCTTCCGAGCGAGATCGAGGAGCGTCTGCGTCACCGCCAGCGGCGTACGCAGCTCGTGCGAGGCGTTGGCCGCGAACCGCTGCTGCTCGGCGACGTGCGCCTCGAGTCGTCCCAGCATGGTGTCGAAGGCGTCGGCGAGCTCACGGAACTCGTCGTGTCGACCGTCGAGGTCGATCCGGTGCGAGAGCTCGCCGGTCGCCGCCCGACGCGTGGCAAGGGTGATGCGGGTCAGTGGAGCGAGCATCCGACCGGCAAGGAACCAGCCTCCGGCGAGACCGACCAGGAGCAGGACCGCCAGTGCTTGAGCAGCTCTCGGTGCGAAGGCTTCCAGCAGGTCGGAACGTGTGGGGGTGAAGGGGCCGGGGCCGAGGTTCGCATGGTCGGGCACATAGCGCAGGAGGAACACCCAGACCGTGGCGAGGAGCAGGGCACCGGCGACCATCAAGAAGCCGGCATAGCTGAGGGTGAGCTTGAGCCGCACGCTCATCCCCGGCGCCCTAGCCACCGCGTGCTCCCTCGCGCCCCACGTGCGTCTGCGTGTCGAGGCGATACCCGACGCCGGGAACCGTGGCGATCAGCCCGGGTTCCCCGAGTCGCTTGCGGAGGCCGGAGACGGTGATGCGTACGGCGTTGGTGAACGGGTTCGCGTTCTCGTCCCACGCCCGCTCGAGGAGCTGCTCCGCGCTGATGACGCCACCCTCGGCAAGGACGAGGATCTCGAGGACGGCGAACTGCTTGCGGGTGAGCGGGACGTAGCGGCCGTCTCGATAGACCTCACGACGGAACGGGTCCAGCCGCAGGCCGGCCACCTCGTGCACGGGCGGTCTGCTGTGCGCGCGGCGACGATCGAGCGCCCGCAACCGCAGCACCAGCTCCCTCAGCTCGAACGGCTTGGTGAGGTAGTCGTCGACACCCAGCTCGAACCCTGACGCCTTGTCGTCGAGGCGGTCGGCGGCGGTGAGCATGAGGATCGGTGTCCCGGCCCCGGAGTCGACGATGCGCCGGGCGATCTCGTCTCCGGACGGGCCGGGGATGTCACGGTCCAGCACGGCGATGTCGTAGGCGTTGACGCTGAGCAGCTCCAGAGCGGTGTCACCGTCGCCCGCGATGTCGGCGGCGATCGCCTCCAGCCGGAGGGCGTCGCGGACCGCCTCCGCCAGGAACGGCTCGTCCTCGACGACCAGTACGCGCATCCTCCGATGGTAGGGAGTGGGAACCTATCGCCGCCGTATCGAAATCTGCGTACGCCCTGACAACACGCCCTTTCCTTGACTGGCGGCATGTCCCGTCCCCAGGAACCGCGAGCGGCAGCGCGCCGCACCCGATCGATCCTCCTCACGGTCACGGTCGCCGCCGCGGCTGCCGCCACCGCCGCGCTGTGGGTGACCGTTCTCGGCATCCCGCAGACCGGCGTTCCCGCGGAGACCCGTGCCGTCGGCGCGAGCGGCAGGATCGCCGAGGGCGCGTCCGTCCTCGCCGAGATCCCTGCGGTGACGAACCTCGACCCAAGGCTCCGTACGGCGCTTCGCCGGGCGGCGACCGATGCGGCCGACGACGGTGTCGAGCTCGCCGTCAACAGTGGATGGCGCTCGTCCGACTACCAGGAGCAGCTCTTCCGAGAGGCCGCGGAGAAGTACGGCTCGGACGAGGAGGCCAGGCGGTGGGTCGCCCGGCCCGGGGCCTCGGTGCACGAGGCCGGGGACGCTGTCGACATCGGTCCGTCGACGGCCACGGCATGGCTGGCCGAGCACGGCGCCTCCTTCGGGCTCTGCCGGATCTACGACAACGAGCCGTGGCACTATGAGCTGCGAACCGACGCCGTGGCTCATGGTTGCCCACCGACCTACGCCGACCCGACCGAGGACCCGAGGATGCAGCGGTGATCATCGACCGGTACGGCGGCATCGGCCTCGTCATGCTGGCTCTTCTGCCGGTGGCAGCAGTGGTCGCGTGGGCGCTGGCACGCGTACGCCGTCGCGCAGGGAGCCCGACGAGATCGGCGTGGCGGGTGTCGCTCACCGAGGTCGGCATCGTGTACGGGACGGCACCGTGGGTCTGGCTCACCATGGAGCCGGGCAACCCCGCTGAGACCGGCACGGTGAGCCTGGTGCCGCTCCGGGACGTCGTCACCATGCCGCCGTACCAGGTCGTCGGGAACCTGTTGGTGTTCGCGGTGCTCGGCCTCCTGATCCCCGTGAGGTTCCGGGCACTCGCCTCGGTCCCGCGGGTCATGGTCGTCGCGGCCTTCTGCTCGCTGCTGATCGAGGTCACGCAGTACGTCGTCCAGCTGGGGCGCGTGGCCTCGGTCGACGACATCCTGCTCAACAGCGTCGGCGCAGGTCTCGCCGCTCTCGTCTCGCGCCCGTGGTGGCGCCGGTCGCGAGGGGCCGGCACGGCGTCGCGGCGGGAGCAGCCACGCGCGATCGCGTGAGCGCCACGACCATCAGGACCGACATCATTCCTCCGAAGATGCCGAACGCGCCCGCGAGCGACACACCACCTGCCACCGCGCCGAAGGTGGCCATCGCCGCCGGCATGAGGCAGTCGTCGCCGAGGCGCTGGATGGAGCCGAGGCGACCGAGGAACTGGGGCGCGACACTCCGGACGAAGACGGCATAGAGCAGCGCCGAGGCGGCTCCCGCGGTGAGACCGATGACCACGCACGACGTAGCCGTGACGAGGACCGTGGGCATCGCGAGGAGGACGATCGCCAGCCCCTGCACGACGAGCAGCGTGAACGCCAGTGGGGCGGGCCGGTGGGGTTGCCAGCGGATCATGACGGCTCCGCCCACGAGTGCGCCACACGCGACCAGGGCCTGGAGCAGGCCCAGCGTCCCCGCGCCCCACTCCGCGTCGCGCACGCGGAGGGCGAGACCGAGCCCGAGCGCCGGTCCGACGGCGAGATTGAGGCCCGAGAGGGTGATCACGAGCGTCCTCGTCGTCCGGGTGGTCCTCAGGTGCCCGAACCCCTCCCCGATCGCGCGCAGCATCGGGGCCGGATCCATCCGAGGCATGGGGAACCGGAGGCGGAGCGCCACCGCCAGATAGCCGAGAACCCCGAGATAGGTGATCGCGTTGAGCGCGGCACTGACCGTCAGCCCGCCGAAGGCGACCAGTCCACCGCCAATCGCGGCGCCGGTCATGGCGCCGAGACGTGCGGAGGTCTGGCTCGCCCCTCCGTACGCGGACAGGTCGTCCTCTCGCACGAGGTGACGACCGAGGGTGACGGCGGCCGGCTCGAAGATCGCGTCGCAGAGTCCGAAGCCGATCGCGGCGACGGCGAGCAGGGCGATCGACTCTCCTGCCAGGACCGCGACCGCGATGGTGCCGAGGAGGACGAGCACCCGAGCCGCGGTCGTCACGGTGAGGATCCGGCGTACGTCGAAGCGGTCGGCGACCGCCCCGCCGACCAGGAGGGCGGCGGCCCGGGGGAGCGTGCCGGCGGCAACGACCAGGCCGGCGACAGCGGGACTCGCGAGCTGCACCGACGTCCACGCGAGAGCGATGATCCATGCGGCGTCGCCGGCGTCCGAGACACCCTTGACCACGAACCACCCGTGGACCATCCGATCTCGGGCGAAGGGCGGCACGGTCGACGTCGTCGTCATGGCGCGCTGGGGAAGCCGTGCGTGAAGACGAAGACCGGCTCTCGATCGTGGCCGTCGTCGACGTCGATCGCGTCGCGCCACTCGCGCCAGGTCCGGACGAGGGCCTGATGGAGCGCGTCCAGCTCCGCGGTGTGGCGGAGGCGATCAACCCGCTGTTGAACGCGGCACGACGCCACTCTTCGCCCGCACCGTCAGACGCCCGCTTCCACGCTGCGAGCTTGGCGAGCTGGTGGTCGATGTTGACCCGCTCCGCGGCCTTCGCCTCCATCCGCGCAGCAGGGTCGGTGTTGAAGTCGTCGACCGACCAGGAGATCGAGCTCTGCACCAGTCGCCACCAGCTCGTCCGGGCGTCGGTTGCCAGCTCCGTCGCCTGGGAGACGACTCCGGCGCGCTCCAGCATCCGGAGGTGGTGGCTGATGCTTCCGACCTGCTGGTCGAGCGCGCGGGCCAGCGTGCTCACCTGGCACGGCCCGTGCAGATAGAGGTACTCGATCATCCGTCGCCGGGTCGGCTGCATCACGGCGCGCAGTGTCTCGATGGACGTCATGTCGCGACGCTAAGTTCGGTGTCGCTGTTAGACAACAGTTCTTGTACATCTCCGCCGAGCCGCTGCGGGCGCTACTGCCAGGTGATGCTCACGGTCTCAAAACCTGCCGCTGCGAGGAACGTGCGGAGCCACTGCTCGGTGTTCGCGCGCGCACGGTCGACCAGCTCGGACTCGTCGGCTGCCTTGTCGATCCGGGCCTTCGCGGTCCGGAAGACCGGACTGTCGTCGGTCGGGTTCTCGGCGAAGAAGTCCTCGACGCGGTCGGCGACGCCCCGCTGGCGCGAGACGATCCGTACCGACTGCTCGTCGATCTCGGCGCCGCTCAGCGTCGGTTGCGGGAGGGTGATCCTGATCGTGCTGGAGTCCTCCTCGACCGCGACGGAGTCCGCGTCGAGGCGGCTGAAGTCGACGGTGGCGCCCACCGAGCCGGTCACGATGGCGACGACGCGTTGGCCCGAGACGAAGCCGGGGACGAACTTCGTGTCGTTCTCGATGTCCACGTCCTGGGTGAAGTTGCCCTCGGCCGCGGTGAACTCCTCGAGCGTACGGATCCGTTCGAGCATCGTCGGCCCCGAGCGATCGACCGTCTCGGAGCCGAAGGGGTTGAAGCCGTCAAAGATGTTGAGGCGGTCGATCGCCATGACAGCAGCGATGGTGAGCAACGACGACGCGATCACCAGAGCGATCACGGTCTTGAACGCGGTCACACCGCTGCGCTGGAAGGCCACGGGCGTCAACATAGTGGCTCGACACGCGTCTGTGGTCCGGCCAGGGCCGCCGACGCGGCGCCTTCGGGCTCCGGTGCTCTGCCATAGTGCGGGGATGACTTCCTGGGTGCGCACCGCCGTCTCGTCAGTCCGGCAGGCGTACCGCGCGAGTGGTGCCGACCGACCGTTCGGCGACCCGCTGCCCGCGCACGGGGTCGCGATGGAGGGCTACTTCTGGCGGTTCACCGACCCCGCGTCGGGTCGCGTCGTGATCGCGCTCGACGGGGTGAACCAGGCCGCCGACGGGACGTGGTCGACGCTGGGACTCGCGGCTCACCCGGGCGGCTTCCTCCGCACCACGGCGCACCCGGCGGGCTCTGCCGCCGCGGACGGGCTGGGAGTGCTGTCGGGAGAGGCCTTCCACGGCACACCGGACAGCCTGCGGGTCGATCTCGGCCCGGACGCGCGGCTCGACGTCAGGGTCACGACCCCGGTGCCGTGGCCGCGTCGGAGCGTGGGTGGATCGAGTGTGTTCCAGGCCGTGCCTGGTCTCAACCAGTACTGGCACCCGTGGCTTCTCGGTGGGTCTGCGTACGGCCAGGCCGTCGTCGGGACGGAGACCTGGGACCTCGACGGGTGGTCGGTGTACGCCGAGAAGAACTGGGGCAAGGGCGGGTTCCCCGACTCCTGGTGGTGGGGGCAGGCCCAAGGGTTCGCCGAGCGGTCGGTGTGCGTCGCCTTCGCCGGCGGAGAGGTGACTGCCGGCCCGATCCGGACCACGGTGACCGCCGTCGTCGTGCTCCTGCCCGACGGCCGGTTGGTCCGGCTGGGCGACCCGGTCGTGTCGCCGGTCCGTGCGGAGGTGAGTGACGAGCGTTGGACGCTGCGCGGGCGCAGTGCCCAGTGGCAGCTCGAGATCGAGGGCTCGGGCAGTCTGGCGAGCGCGCACGTGCTTCCCGTTCCCCTCCCCGCGCAGCGGCGCAACGTCCCGGGTGCGATCGAGCATCTCGGCGCCACCATGCAGGTGACGGTGCGTCGCCGGGGACGGCGTGTCTGGGAAGGCGAGTCCCACCTCGCCGC
The DNA here is from genome assembly GCF_019550855.1 of Mumia sp. zg.B21. Lineage (NCBI taxonomy): Bacteria > Bacillati > Actinomycetota > Actinomycetes > Propionibacteriales > Nocardioidaceae > Mumia > Mumia sp. zg.B21. The sequence continues at coordinate 195,373 of NZ_JAHWCJ010000001.1, forward strand.
ACTCGAGCACGGCGGTATCGACCGGGCGCGCGCCGAGGTCGTACGCCGTGGCGGCGGGCCGGACGCCGTGGATGCCCCGCCGTTGTCGTAGCCGAGGCCTGACACCGGCGCGGCCTTATCGTGGCGGTGTGAGCGACGCCGCGGCGCATCTGCAGGTCCTGGTGATCGGCCTCGACCCCTTCCGGGTTCCCGGACCGTGGGATCCGGAGCCGGTCGCCGAGGCGATCGAGAGCGGCATGGCCGACCTGGCCGCCCGCGGTCATGACGCCGAGGCATGTCTGGTGGGGCTGGACGGCAGCGACGACATCCGCACGCGCGTCAGCAGTGCGCTTCGAGCGCGCCCTTGGAACTGTGTTGTCGTCGGCGGTGGTCTCCGCAAGGATGAGGACCAGCTCGAGCTCTTCGAAACGGTCGTCAACCTGGTCAGGCGTCACGCCTCTCAGGCGACCATCGCCTTCAACAGCACGCCCCACGACCTCGCAGACGCGGTCGTCCGATCTCTGCGATGAGCCCACGCCCAGGACCCGGCATCTGAAGGGATCCCCATGAACATCACTGCCCCCGACGGAACTCGCCTCGGCTATCGCCGAGTCGGTGCTGGCTCGCCGCTGGTGTGCGTCCCGGGAGGTCCGGCGTTGCCCGCCGACTACCTCGGCGACCTGGGCGGCCTCAGCGACGAGGCGGAGCTGGTGCTCCTCGACCCCCGGGGGACCGGTGCGTCCGAGGCGCCCGCCGACCCCGCGACGTACCGGTGCGACCGGCTGGTCGACGACGTCGAGGCGCTGCGGCTGCACCTCGGCCTGGACACGCTCGCGCTGCTCGGCCACTCGGCCGGGGCGAACGTCGTCTACCGATACGCCGAGCAGTATCCGGACCGCGTCGAGCGACTCGTGCTGATCACTCCGAGCACTCGGGCCGTCGGCGTCGAGATCAGCGACGAAGCCCGGTCCGAGGTGGCGCGCTCGCGAGCGGCCGAGCCCTGGTACGCCGACGCGGCGGCCGCGCTCGACCGCATCCAGTCCGGCGCTCCCGACGAGGCGGACTGGGCCGCGATCACCCCCTTCACCTACGGGCGGTGGGACGACGAGGCCGCCGCGTACGACGCCGAGATGGACGCGGCTCGCAACCCGGTGGCAGCCCAGGAGTTCGGCGCCGACGGGGCCTTCGAGCCCGAAGCCACGCGGTCCGCCCTGGCAGCGCTCGACATCCCGGTCCTCGTCCTCGCTGGGAGCGTGGACGTGGGCAATCCGGTCGGCCCGTTGAAGGAGCTCGCCGCCCTGTTCCCGCGCGGAGAGCTCGCGGTGCAGGACGGCGCCGGCCACTTCCCGTTCTTCGACGACCCGGCGGCCTTCCGCGCACTCGTGGCCGGGTGGTTGGCGCGCTGAGGCCGGTCGGGCGACCGTGTCAGTGGTTGCCGAGCACGGCCCACGCGATCAGGCTGTCGATCCGCCGGACGTCCGCGCCCTTGCTGAGCTTGACCTTGATGTGGCCGGCGCGCGTCCAAAGCTCGATCTCCGAGTTCCAGTCGAGCCGGCCGGCGTTCTCCGACGACCACATGTTGATCGTGTTGTACGGAAGCGAGTAGATCTCGACCTTCTTGCCGGTCAGCCCTTGTGCGTCCCGCACGATCAGGCGTTTCGACGTGAAGACGGCGCTGTCGCGGAAGGTCTTGAAGGCGGCGACGGGTTCCTCGCCCGGCACCAGCAGTGGCCTCACGTCCTCGGGGATCGGGATCTCGTTCTGCAAGGTCCAGGCGGCAATCGGGGCGGTTTCCATGCGGGTGCTCCTCAGAGCTCGATGACGATGTCGCGGAACAGACTGCCGTACGAGCGCCGTCAGACGGCCGTGTTCCGGATCATCTGCTGGAGGACCTTCACCGTCGTCGCATAGTCGGCGTCGTCGATGCCGCGATGGATCGCCTCCCGGATCGCCGGGGTGTGCTGCTTGAACGCGACACGAGCCTCCTCGCCCGCATCGGTGAGCCAGAGCCTCCCCTCGGCATCGCGAGTCAACCATCCGCGGTCCAGCATGACCTCCGCTTCGGCAGCGAGGTCGTCCTCGACTCTGAGGTAGGAGCTCATGGCCTGCTGGAGGGCGGGGACGGTCATGCCGTGGCCGTCGGAGGAGATGTCGTTCTTCGACAGGTTGCGCAGCAGCCAGAACTGCGGCTGGGTGAAGCCGAGCGCGGCTTGCTTCGCGCGGATGAACGCGATCACCGACTCGTAGGCGACCCCGGTCCAGTAGGCGACCGGTTGCGCGGTCACGTCGGCGTCTGCGGTTTGCTGTGTCGTCATTCGACGACCGTAGGACTTCAAGCAACGTTGAGGTCAACACGCCGGGTTTGTGGTGCAGGTCACAGGGAACAAGACGGGCAGCGCAGCGCTCTGGAGGTCCCCATGCCCGCACCCCGCCCCGCCCGACGTCCTCTCGCCGCAGTCTTGGCCGCCACGGCCGCGGTGCTGCTCGGCGCCTCGTTGCTCGCGGCTCCGCCGGCCGCCGCAGCACCTGACGGCCCCGCGCCCGGGAGCCCCGGCGCCAAGAGCACCTGGACCGAGGCCGACAAGACCGGCTTCGGCACCGCTCGGGCTCGCCGCAGCAACGTGTGGTTCACACTCCAGCGTGGCCGGGTCGGCGAGGTCTTCTATCCCGATCTGTCGACACCGAGCGTGCGGAGCCTCGAGCTCGTCGTCACCGACGGCAGGAGGTTCACCGACCGCGAGTCCGTCGACATGCGTCCGGCCACCACGCGACCTGACGCACGCAGCCTCCGGTTCCGCCAGGTCGGCGGGCGAGCCGGTCGCTATCGCATCGTCAAGCAGGTGACGACCGACGCGCGCCGCGCGGCCCTGGTCGTCCGTGTGCGTCTGCAGTCGCTGGACGGGCGCCGCTACCGCCTGTTCGTACGGCACGACCCGGCCCTGAACAACGGCGGAATGGATGACCGTGCCCGTACGGTCGGCCGGACGCTGGTCGCCAGTGACGGCCAGGTCGCGACCGCGCTGCGGTCCCGTCCGCGCCTCGGCGCGAGCAGCAACGGGTACGTCGGTCGTGCCAGCGACGGGTGGCGTGACCTGCGCCGTGACCACCGCCTCGACCGGCGCCACCGCTCGGCCGGACCCGGCAACGTCGTCCAGACCGCCCGCGTCAGCCGTGTCACTGGTCTGCCGGGGCGACAGCGCGCCACGCTCACCCTGGGGTTCGGGCGACGCCCGGCTGCAGCACGTGCGACCGCCGCCGCGAGCGCCCGTACGGCGTGGTCCAGCATCCAGCGCCGGTACGACCGCGGATGGCACCGCTATCTCGCCTCGCTGAAGCGGGTTCCCGCGTCGGCGGCTCCGGTCCGGCGGCAGTACCTCGCTTCCGCGCTCGTGCTGGCCGCCGCCGAGGACAAGCGCAACCCCGGTGCCGTCGTCGCCTCGCCGTCCGCGCCGTGGGTGTGGGGCGACGAGATCCCCGAGCTCTCCTCGCCGTCCGGCGCCTACCACCTCGTCTGGTCACGCGACTCGTACGAGTTCGGCAGCGCGATGTGGGCCATGGGGGACAAGGCGGCGGCGCGACGCATCGTCGACTGGCTGTTCCGAGTGCAGCAGGAGCCCGACGGATCCTTCCCACAGAACTCCGACGTCGAAGGCGATCCGGTGTGGTCTGAGCTCCAGCTCGACGAGGTGGCGCTGCCGATCGTGCTCGCGCGGCTGACCGGCAAGACCGACCGCGCGACGTACCGGGGGGTAAAGCGCGCGGCCACCTTCCTCGAGCGTTTCCGCGACGAGGAGACCGGGCGCCCCGCGCCGTTCTCGCCGCAGGAGCGCTGGGAGAACCAGTCCGGCTACTCGCCGAACTCGATCGCCGCGCAGATCGCCGGCCTGGTGTGCGCCGCCGACATCGCGCGCAGGAACGGCGACCAGGAGTCCGCGGGCCGCTGGCTCCGCCTCGCCGACCGGTGGGCGTCCCAGGTCAAGGGCTGGACCGTCACCACAAACGGCCCGCTCTCGACGCGTCCGTACTTCCTGCGGCTCACCAAGAACGGGCTCCCCGACACGGCTTCGCCGTACGAGATGGGTGACGGGGGACCCGTCAGCATCGACCAGCGCCGGGTGGTCGACCCGAGCTTCCTCGCCCTCACCCGGTGGGGGATCCTCCCCGCGAACGACCCGGTGATCGCGTCGTCTCTCGCTGTCGTCGACCAGGAGCTGAAGGTGCAGACGCCGAACGGTCCGTTCTGGCGCCGGTTCAGCTTCGACGGGTACGGCGAGACGCGCGAAGGTCGCCAGTGGGAGATCACCGAGCCGGGCACGGGCACCACGCTCGGCCGGGCCTGGCCGCTCCTCACCGGTGAGCGGGGTGAGCAGGAGGTGGCCGCCGGGCGCGACGCGTCGTCGTACCTCGCCGCGGTGGCGGCGGCCGCCAACGAGAGCGACATGATTTCCGAGCAGGTGTGGGACGGCCGACCACCGACGGGCAGACCCTGCTGCCAGCTGGGGGAGAACACGCGTGCCGCGACGCCGCTCGTCTGGTCGCACGGGCTCGTGGTGCGGCTGGCCTGGTCGATGCAGCGCGGCCGGCCCGCGGACCAGCAGGACGTGGTGGCGCGGCGATACCTCGACTGAGCGCGACCGGCGGCGACCGGCGGCCCTCAGACGTCGCGCCAGTCGGAGTTGGCCTGGTCGTGACCGTGCGCCGCCATCAGGCTCAGGCCGCCGTCGACCGTGAACGAGGCGCCGGTGACGTACGCCGACCGCGGTGAGGCGAGGAACCCGATCACCGAGGCGACCTCGGCGACGTGGCCGGGTCGTCCGAGGGGGTTGCCCGGGCGCTCCTGGTCGTACGCCTCGGACTCGTCCATGCCGGTCATCTCGGTGGCGATCTCGCCAGGGGCGACGGCGTTGACGGTGATGCCGTGCTCGCCGAGCTCGAGGGCCAGCACCTTCGTGAACATGCCGAGCCCAGCCTTGGCGGCACAGTACGCCGCGGAGCCCGCTCGGGGGAGGTGCTCGTGGACGCTGGTCACGTTGATGATCCGGCCTCCCTGGCCTGCGTCGATCATCACCTGAGCCGCGCGCTGCGAGGTGAGGAACGGGCCGTCGAGATCGGTCGCGATCACGTGCCGCCAGGTGTCGAGAGGGAGGTCGACGACCTTGTCGGAGTGACCCGTACCGGCGACGTTGACCAGCACCCCGAGGCCTCCGAGCTGTTCGACGAGCCGGTCGACCAGCGCTCCCGCGTCGGGGTTCGCCGCGTCGAAGGACTCGACGTACACCCGTTGCCCGCGTGCCTCGATCTCCTTGGCGGTCTCGCGGACGCCCTCGGTGTCGTGGTGGCAGGTGAGGCCGACGTCGAAGCCCTCGCTGGCGAGCAGCTGCGCCGTGGCCTGGCCGATGCCGGAGTCGCTGCCGGTGACGATGGCGAGCCGGGGATGCGTACGGGTCATGGGTCCTCCTGTCGAGTGGGTCCTCGACATCCGTTCCCCGTCAGCGCCGCACCACACCCGTACGCCCTAGGTGTCCCCGTCCCGCCGCGCGCCCGATTTGTGCAGTTGGTATGCGAACTCCGTGCCGAGAACCTTGACGAACTGCGCACATCGCGGACGGGGCCGCGGGAGATCAACGGAAGAGGTGTGCGTGGTCGCGCGCCCAGGTCGCGAAGCTGCGCGGGGGAGCACCGGTGATGTCGGTGACAGTGGTGGTGACCGGCTCGGGATCTGCGATGAACGACTCCCACCCGTCGAGGACGGCGTCGGGCGAGGAGAACCCTCCCAGCGCGGTGCGTAGCAGCTCGCGCGCCTCGTCTCGACCGAGGTCCTGCCATCGCAGGGCCCGCCCCAGCGCCTGACCGATCAGCGCCACCTGCTCGTCCTGCCGGAGGAGCTCGGGCCCACTGATCACGTGCCGCTGACCGGCGTGGCCGTCGCCGGTGAGGGCGGCGGCCGCGACGTCGGCGATGTCGCGCTCGTCGACGAGCGGGCGTCTCGCCGCGCCGAACGGCCAGCGCACCACGTCACCGGCACGGATCTGGTCGGCCCACATCTGGGTGTTGCCGGCGAAGCCGACCGGTCGCAGCTGGGTCCACTCACGCGCACGCTCCTCGACCTCGCGCTCGACGATCGCCCAGAACGACTGCGGTCTGCCCTCAGCCGCCTGCGCGGACAGGTGGACGACCCGAGGCGAGCGTGCGGCGATCGTCGAGACCACCCCCGGCGCCCAGCGTGCAGCGTGCTCGGGGGAGGAGAACGGCCACAGCAGGAACGTGGCGTCGGCACCGTCGGCCGCATCTGCCAGGGCGTCCAGGTCGAGGATGTCGGCCGCGACCACGTCCACTCCGTCAGGAACGTCCGTGCGGTCCACCGAGCGCGACATCGCACGCACCTTGTGTCCGTCGCTGACGAGTCGTTCGACGAGTGGGCGGCCTACCTTGCCGGTCGCTCCGGTTACGAGAATCATCGAAGTCCGTCCTTCCTACGAGTCGCCGATGTCTCGACCGACGCTAGGACTTCAACCTCGCTCGAGGTCAAGGACTACTCCGTTCGCAGGTTCTCCGCCGTGAGGGCACCTCGTACGACGCTGCGGGTCAGGCGGTTCGCGAGGTGGAGCGCGAGGACCATGAGGCCGATCGTCGCGACGAGTCCGACGAGCGTGGCGACGCCAGCACCGCTGTCGCTGCTGAGCGCGGCGATCGAGAGGGTGCCGATGACAGCGCCGACGACGGTCACCGGCAGCGCGACGAGACGTGCCTCCACCGCCAGCGAAGACGTGACGACCTCGGCAGGCACGCCGGTCGCAACCAGGGAGGAGATCTCGCGCCGCCGTTCGGCGACGGCCTCAGCTGATCGGACGACGATCGCGATGGCGATGATGCCCATCGACGCGACGATCGCTGCCAGGCATGCGAGCAGCGCGACGGTGAAGCTGGTGTCTACGTTGCCGCCGGCCCGAGTGTCGATCCCGAGACCGATGGCGACGCTGCAGGCAAGGGCGGCAGCGCCGGCGGTCGCGGCTGCGCGAGCTGCCGGTCGCGGATCGGCAGACAGACGCCGCGCGGCGAGGAGCGTCTCGACTCGGTTCGTCCGGACCGCGACCGCACGAGCGATCCTCCAGCCGAACCAGGGGGCAAACGCGGCGAGCGCGACGATCAACAGCGCGATCACGGGGATCATCACGACCTGAGAGTCGATGCCGGTCTCGACGAAGAGCGCAAGGGAGAGAACGGGGACGGCGACCACCACGAGGAGCAGCATGACCGGCCGCCAGATGCCGGGCGGGCGTGGCAGGGCCTTCGAGGCGAACCAGGCGTCTGCCGAGCGCCCGCCTGCGCGCGCTCCGACGACAGCCGCATCGGTTATCACCAGCAGGACGATGATGAGGGCCCACCACGCCGGGCCTGTCTCAGTGGGGACGAGCCCGCCGGCACCTCCGGGGTCGAAGCGTGGCCAGCCGAGGGTGTACCGCGACAGCTGCCAGAGGCCGAACCCGAGCACCACACCCACCGCGGTGGGCCCAACGACCTCGAGAGCTGCCCACCTGACAAGGTCCTGTCGCGTTGCCCCCGCCACCTGCAGCGAGGCGTAACGGCGGTCACGTGCTGACGACCCCAGGCGTACGGCCTGCCGCAGGAGGACGAGCAGGGGCACCGTCATGAGGAGGATCGCGAACAGGACTCCACCTCGCGTGCCGGGATCGGTGAGCGGTGCCAGCAGCACCTCCCCACCGCCGTTCGAGAACCCGTGCTCGGTGGGACCGTACGACACCCAGGACGCATCGGCCCTCGGATCGATCCGCGCAATCGAGGCCGCGATCAGCAGCAGCGCCACCACCGGAGCTGTGACGAGTGCGAGCATGGCTGGTCGTGCGCGTCCGGCAGCCGCGACCACCGCCAGCGCGGGCGGTCTCATGCCTGATCGACCAGACGCTCGACTGCCCCGTCGCGGAGCACCACGTCGCGGTCGGCCGCTGCGGCGACCCGGTTGTCGTGCGTGACGATCACGAGGCTGGCTCCGGTGTCGCGAGCTGTGGTGACGAGCAGGTCGAGAACAGACTCGGCGGAGACGGAGTCCAGGGCTCCCGTCGGCTCGTCGGCGAGGATCAACCGCGGGGCGGTGACGAGTGCGCGCGCGATCGCGACACGTTGCTGCTGCCCGCCGGACAGCTCTCCCGGGCGCTGGTCGGCGACCGCCCCGACGCCCAGCCGGTCGAGCCAGTCGAGGGCGATCGTCGTCGCTGCCGCGCGGTTCTTCTCCTCCAGCAGGAGAGGAAGTCCGACGTTCTCGGTCGCGGTCAGCTCCGGGACGAGCTGACCGAACTGGAGAACCAGACCAATCTCACGGCGTCGCAGCCGCGTCCTCGCCGTGGCGCTCAGCTGGTCGAGGTCGGTGCCGAGCATGTTCACCGTGCCGGTCTCGGGTGTGAGCACGCCGGCCAAGCACAACAGCAGCGTGGACTTGCCTGAGCCTGACGGGCCGGTGATGGCGACGGACTCTCCGTCGGCGACGCGGAGCGAGGCACCCCGCAGAGCGGGTGTGGGCCCGAACGCCTTGTGGAGGTTGGTCGCCTCCACGGTCGGGGGAGTGGTCATCTGCGGGTCCTCTCGACGATGCGGAGTCGGGATGCCTCGAGCCACTGGAGGTCGGCGTCGAGGTGGGTCAGGGTGTGGTCGAGCGCGATGCGCTGCGCGAGCTCGTCGGTCTCGGCGATCTGGTGACGCAGTCGCCGCATGGCTTCGAGATGATCGGCACGTTGGCGCTGCAGGAACCCGGCCGCGTCACCGCCCAGGCGCAACGCGGTCACGGTCTTGCGAACCAGGTCGATCGCGGCGTACTGCCCGGCGGGCTCGGTCTGCCCCAGCCATCGGTCGAGTGCCGTACGCCCGACGTCGGTGATCGCGTAGACGGTGCGCTCGGGACCGTTGCCGGGCATCGTCTCGAGCTGCTCGACCTCCCCGCGCTTCTCCATCGATGCCAGAGCCGCGTAGACCTGGCCGTACGCGAGGGGTTTCGTTGCAGGGAAGCGTTCGTCGTACGCGCGCTTGAGGTCGTACCCGTGCTCTGGCCCCTCGCTCAGGACGCCGAGGAGCGCGTGTGCCAGTGTCATGGCGAGGACTATACACAGAATGAATACACAGTGTGAATAGTCGAGGCCGACTGTCGTCGCTACCGCGACGCGGCGTGCGAGCCCGCCCGGAGCCCGGCGAGCAGCAGCGCGAGGCACGCGGCGATGAGCACGGGCTCGATCGCGAATGCCGTGGTGAGGCCGAAGCGGTCGGCGACGGTGCCGAGCAGGTACGGAGCGGTGATGACCACCAGGCCCCCGAGCAGCTGGGAGAGGGAGTTCGCACGGTCCTCGTGCCCGTCCGCGGCGCCGAGGCTGAGCGCGACCGAGAGCGGATACAGGTTGGCGATGCCGAGGCCCGCGACGAACAGGCCGAGGACGACCGCCAGCGTTGCCGTGCCCAGCCAGAAGAGCAGGAAGCCGCCGGTGGTCGTCACGAGCGAGAGGTGGAGCAGGGGAACGGTACGGCCGGGGCGCCGTGTCGCCGTCGCCCCGAGGAGTCGACCGACGAGCAGCCCGAGGAAGTGGCTGCTCATCGCGAAGGTCGCAGTCGTCGCCGTCAGGCCGATGGCTCGGAGCTGCTCCGCGCCGAAGTAGACGAGGCAGAACTCCACGCCCATGCCGCCTGCGGCAAGGCCGGCGAACAACCAGCAGGCGAGCGGCAGGCGGCCGTCCCGCCGTACGGTGCGCCGGTCCGACGGTGTGGGCATCGGCTGCCGTCGATACCGCAGGACGAGCCACCCGAGCCCGACCGCGGGGAGGAGGTACGCGACTCTCCAGCCGAGCGGGCCCACAGCCAGTGCGCCGAGGGCGAGGGGTGCGACCACGGCGCACGCGGCGGCGCCGATGTTGGCCTCGGTGAGTGCGCGGTCCCGACGTGCGCCGTGGCGGTCGGACAGGATCCCCTGGATCGTCGCGAGCAGTGTCGTCCCGCCGAGCCCCAGGACCCAGCCGCCGAGCAGGGTCAGTGACGTGGTCGATCCCGCCACGAAGGCGAGGGCGCCGAGGGTGGCGAGCGCGGCCGAGCCCCACAGGAGCGCGGCACGGGACAGCCTTCGGGCCGCGAGGGGGAAGGTGATGCCGGTCATCACGGTGCCGATGGACCAGACCGCGGTGTGCACGCCGAGCATCGTGTAGGAGAAGTGCAGCTCGTCTCGCAGCAACGAGAGCGCGGGGCCGTAGCCGTAGTTCCAGAACGCGAAGCACAGCAGCGCGGAGTAGGAGAGGGCGGTCGAGGCGTCCCTGCTGAAGGAGGTCTCGCTGGTCATTGTGTAACGCTACACAGATAGAGTGACGTCATGCAACCGTCATCTCGCCCGTCCTCGTCGCGACGCGTCACGATGACCGACGTGGCCCGCGTCGCGGGGGTGTCCCCGATGACGGTGTCCTACACCTACAACCGCCCGGACCGCGTGTCGGAAGAGAGCCGGGCCAAGGTCCTCGACGCCGCGGCGACGCTGGGCTATCCCGGTCCGGACCCCAGCGCGCGCTCTCTCCGGTACGGCGCCACGCAGACCCTCGGCGTGGTGCTCGGCGAGCACCTGACGTACGCCTTCGACGACCCCCAGGCCGTCGCCTTCCTGGCCGGCGTCGCCGAGGTGTGCGCCGAGCGCGGGTACGGTCTCCAGATCGTGCCGACGGGTACGGGGGAGGGCGACCGAGACCGGGTGGTCGGTGCGGCCGTCGACGCGTACGTGGTGTGGACGACCACCGCCGACGACCCGATCCTGGAGGCGGCCCGCAGCACGCGACGTGCCGTCGTCGTCCACGGAGGGCCGAGCCTCGAGGGTGCGACGCTGATCGGCATCGACAACCATGCCGCCGCGCGAGAGGTGGGGGCAGCCGTGTTCGCGACTGCTTGGCGTCCTGCGGTGCTGAGCCTTCCCGTGGACCGCCAGCGGGAGACCTTCCTGGCCCCCGGACTTGACCCGACGACCGTCGCGTACCCCGTGACCCGTGACCGGTTGGCCGGATACCGCGACGCGGCCGACGACCGCGGGATCGCGTGGTCCGACGTGCTCGTGGGTGTGTGCCGGACGAACGACCCGGGCGACGCCCGATCGGTCATGCGGCAGATGCTCGACGTGGCACCAGACATCGACGCTGTCGCCGCGATGAGCGACCAGCTCGCGGTCGGCGCGCTCGAGGCCATCCCCGGCACGGTGCGGATCAGCGGCTGGGACGACTCCGACGCCGCTCGAGAGCGCGAGCTCACGACGGTGGCCCAGTCGCTGCGCGAGCAAGGCGTCGCCTGCGCCACCGCCGCGCTCGGTGACCCGGCACCGGACCACCGCGACGCGTGGAGAGTCGTCCGCAGGGCGTCGACCGAGAGAACCGGCCGCCGATGACATTCGTCATGGCTCAGGCATTGCCTCTCCACACGCACCGGTGACATCGGGCACTACTGGCGGTGTCCCCGCCCCGGCAGGGTGGAGACATGAGCGAAGACCTGAGAACAACCAGGACCGAGCACCGTGATCCGGTGATCGCGGTGCGCGGGCTCCGGCGCGTGTACGGCGAGGGGAGATCCGTCTTCGAAGCGGTCCGCGGGATCGATCTCGAGGTTGCCGAGGGTGAGGTGTTCGCGCTGCTGGGGACCAACGGTGCCGGGAAGACGTCGACCTTCGACGTGCTGGAGGGGTTGGCGGAGCCGACGGCGGGGGAGGTGCGGGTCTTCGGGCGCGACCCCGTCCGTGACCGGCGGCAGATCCGGCCGTACGTGGGGACGATGCTCCAGTCCGGCGGGCTCCCCGCCGAGCTGACCGTCGCCGAGACGCTGGAGATGTGGCGCGGGACGTGCAGCACGCCGACGACGGTGGACGACGTCCTCGAACGGGTCGGGCTGACCGACCGCGCCGGGGTACGCGTGGCGGCGCTCTCCGGGGGTGAGCGCCGCCGCGTCGACCTGGCCTGCGCGTTGCTCGGGCAGCCGCAGCTGCTGTTCCTCGACGAGCCGACCACGGGACTCGACCCGGAGAGCCGTCGGGGGACGTGGCAGCTGCTGTCCGACCTCAAGGCGGCGGGGGTGACGATGGTGCTCACGACGCACTACCTCGACGAGGCCGAGGCGCTGGCCGACCGGATCGCCATCATGCACCACGGCGCGATCGTCACGAGCGGCACGCTGCGCGAGATCGTCGACTCCGAGCCGGCCACGATCCGGTTCGATCACCCCGGCCTGGCCCTGCCTCCGCTGCGCGACGCGACAGTGGATGCAGGGGCTCGCGTCACGATCACCACCCCGGACCTGCAACGTCACCTGTCGGAGCTGTTGGAGTGGGCCGATGATCAGCGGCTGCGGCTCACCGGGCTGGATGCGCGCGCCGCCTCGCTCGAGTCCGTCTTCCTCCGTATCGCCCAGGGCGAACGCACCTCCGCGACCGCCGCCGTACCGATGGGAGCAACGGCATGACTACGACCGCGACCACCCCTGCCACGGTGCAGAGCCGTACGCGACCTCTGCTCGCGCTGGCGAAGGCGGAGTATCTCCAGTTCCGGAGGAACCGGACCCTGATGTTCATGGGGACCGCGTTCCCGATCGCGATCCCCCTGCTGCCGTACGTCGTGGGCCGCCGGACGGGCGGAAGCACACCCGAGCTGGCGGCGACCGCCCTCGAGATGGTCGCCTTCATCACCCTGGTCTTCGTGCAGTACTACTCGGTGCTGTCGATGGTCACCACCCGGCGCGGCGAGGGGGTGCTCAAGCGGCTGCGGACCGGAGAGGCCGCCGACTGGCAGATCATGTCGGCACCCGCGGTGCCTGGCGCGCTGCTCGCGTTCGCCGGCGCGGGAGCCGTCGCCGTCGTCGTCTACGCCACCGGCGCACCGATGCCGGTGAACGCGCTGGCGATGGTCCTCGGTCTGGTCGGCGGCCTCGTCGTGTTCGCGCTGCTCGCGCTGGTCACGGCAGCACACACCAAGAACGCCGAGGCCGCGCAGATCACCTCGCTGCCGGTCATCGCGCTCGCCACGGCCGGCCTGGGAAGCCTGCGCAGCGTCTTCCCCGACAACATCGCCGCGGTCGTCGACTGGACGCCGTTCGCCGCGGTCTCCGACCTCGTCTCGGTCGGAGCGCTCGGTCGGCCGCTGGCCGCCACGGATGCCGACGTGGTGGACTTCGCGGCATCCTTCGGCGAGCTCGGGCGCCCGGTTGCCACACTGGTCGCATGGACGGTCCTCACCCTCGTGGTCGTGCAGCGGAGCTTTCGTTGGGACGACCGCGGGTGACACGCGTCGCCTCGTGGTGGGGCGGGCTGAGCGACTGGCAGCGGTTCCGGCTCTACAGCCGGTTCACCCTCGAGGTGGCGCTCGGGGTGGTGCTCGTGGTGACCGCCCTGGTCGCGAGCACGGTGTGGGCGCGGATCGGGATCATCGTCGTCGCCCTGGCGATCGCGGTCGCGATCGAGGCACGTCCGGAGCTGGCCGACTGGCCGAGGGCGGTGCAGCGGTGGATGGCGGGTGCTGCCGTGTCGGTCGTGGTCGTCGTCGGTGCCGTGGCCTCGGTCGTCGTCCACACCTCCACGGACGACACCGCGGTCGACGACGCGCGTACGACCGGGGTGCTCGCCGTGCTCATGGTCGCCGTCGCGATCGTCCCGTTCCTGCGCTGGAGGTGGCCGGCCGTCGGGGTGCTCGCCGTCGTCGCCGGGTTGGCGTACGGCACCTCGCCGGCCGGGATGCTCGGCGTCGCGGTGGGTGTGGCGCTGGCGGGTGTGTTCATGACAGGGACCACGGTGCTGACGCTCTGGGCGCTGCGCGTCGTCGAGGACCTCGAGCGAGCCAGGTCGGTCGAGGCGCAGCTGCAGGTCGCCGAGGAACGACTGCGGTTCGCTCGTGACCTGCACGACGTGGTCGGCCGCGGGTTCTCGGCGGTCGCGGTCAAGAGCGAGCTCGCCGCGACGCTGCTGCGGGCGGGAGAGGAGGAGCGCGCCGCCACCGAGATGGAGGAGGTCAAGGTGCTGGCCGTCGAGTCGATGGAGCAGATGAGGGCGCTGGTGCACGGATACCGCGAGGTCAGTCTCGCCGCGGAGGTCGCCGGCGCGCAGTCCCTGCTGTCGGCGGCCGGTTGCCGGCTCGTCGTCGAGGGTGACGCCTCCGCCGTGCCCGACGCCTACCATGAGGCCGCCGCCTGGGTCGTCCGGGAGGGGACCACCAACATCGTCAAGCACTCCTCGGCTACCCTCGCGACGCTCGCGCTCGGAGCCGACGGCATGTCGTTGACCAACGACGCGCCGCGTGCGGTGTCCGAGGTGCGATCGGGGCAACAGGGGCTGGCCGAGCGGCTGGCGGCCGTGGGCGCGACGATGCGGACCGTGGCACGCGATGACGAGTACGTCCTGGAGGTTCGGTGGCCGACCCGATGATTCCCGTGCTCCTGGCTGATGACGAGACCCTGATCCGTACGGCGGTCGCGACGATGCTCGACCTGGAGGCGGACCTCGACGTCGTCGCGCACGTGGAGTCAGGGGAGGAGCTGCTCGCGGTCTGGCAGCAGCGGGCACGCTCCGGCGAGCCCCTCGGCGTCGCGGTGATCGACCTGCAGATGGGTGGGCTCGACGGGATCGAGACCGCGGTGCGCGTCCTGGAGACCACTCCCGAGGCCGGCATCCTCATCGTGACCAGCCACGGGCGTCCGGGATATCTCAAGCGGGCGCTGTCGGTCGGCGTACGCGGGTTCGTCCCCAAGACGAGCTCCGCGGCGACGCTCGCGTCGGTCATCCGTACGGTCCACCAGGGTGGCCGCTATGTCGACCCGTCGCTGGCGGCGGAGGCGATCAGCGCCGGTGACTCGCCACTGACCGCACGCGAGGCGGACGTGCTCGAGTTCGCGCTCGACGGCGCGTCGGTCGAGGAGATCGCGCGACGTGCGCACCTGGCCGTCGGGACGACGCGCAACTACCTCTCGGCCGCGATGACCAAGCTCGCGGTCACCAACCGGTACGAGGCCGCGCTCAAGGCTCGCGAGCTGGGGTGGATCTAGCGGCTGGTCAGGCCGGGAGAGGGATGCCGGTGCGGGCCTCGAGCGCGTCGACCACCGCGTCCTGGAACCCGGGATCCGACGCGGCGGGATGAGGCGCCTGCGCAGCCTGGTGATACCAGTAGCCGCCCGTGCGCGGGTCGATCGAGTCCGTGTCGGCGGTCGCGAGCCACACCTGGGTCCGGTGACCGTCCTCCAGGCTCTCCGGCGCCGACGGGCCACCCATCCGGGTCGGCACCCAGCCGGGGTCGACGGCGTGCGACAGGGTCTGCGGCAGGCGGTGAGCCAGCGCCAGGGCCAACGCTGTGACGAAGAGCTTGCTGTCTCCGTACGAGGTGCGGCCGGGCCGCGCGAAGTCGGGAGCCAGACGTTGCGGTGAGCCGGAGTGGTGCAGCCCGCTGCTGAGGAAGATCGCCCGCTTGGGCGGTGTCATGATCGCGGTGAGGACGAACGGTGCCACTGTGTTCACGGTGAGGACGTCGTCGCCGCGCATGACGCCGGCGTTGTGGACGACGGCGTCGAACCGGCCGATCGCGTCAGCCCGTCGCGCGACCTCGGCGGTCTCCTCGCGGCGTGAGAGGTCGCCGTAGACGACGTCGTACATCTGCTCGAGGACGCGTACGTCCTCGATGCGGTCGGCGTTGCGGGCGTGCAGCACGACGTCGTGCCCGCCCGATGCGAGAGTCGTGGCGGTCGCGAGTCCGAGCCCCGTCGACGCTCCTGTCACCAGCAGCAGTGCCATGATCGCTCTGAACCAGAGGAGTCGTTCATGCTCCTCACTGTAGGGAGGTTGCGATGCAGATCTGTGCGACGTGCGGCGTCGAGTACAGCGAGCCGCTCCCCGAGGTGTGCCCGATCTGTGCCGACGAGCGCCAGTGGGTGCCGGTCGACGGTCAGCGCTGGACCACGACGGCGGAGCTCGGCGCGGCAGGCCAGCGACTGGTCTGGACCGACCGCGAGCCAGGTCGTGCCGAGCTCGCCACCGACCCGAAGGTGGGGATCGGTCAGACCGCGCAGCTGGTGACGACGGAGCAGGGATCGCTGCTATGGGACCCGCCCGGCTACGTCGACGACGAGACCGCCGCCCGGATCCTCGATCGTGGTCCCGTGCTGGCGGTCGCCGCCAGCCACCCGCACATGTTCGGCGTCCAGACCGCGTGGGGCGACGCCCTCGACGCTCCCGTGCTGGTGTGCGCGTCGGACGAGGGCTGGGTCGGACGTCGTACGGAGCGCATCGGGCTCTGGGAGGACGACCACGCGCTGGCGCCGGGACTGACCCTCCATCGCGTCGGCGGCCACTTTGCTGGCGCGGCGGTCGCTCACTGGGCCGGCGACGCCAGCGGGGGAGGACTCCTGCTCAGCGGCGACACGGTGTTCCCGAACCCCGACCGGCGGTCGCTGGGCTTCATGCGCAGCTATCCGAACAAGATCCCGCTGTCGGCGGCCGTCGTCCAGGCGATCGCCGACCGGCTGAGCACCCTCGACTTCGACCGCATCATCGGCAACTTCGGCAACCCGATCGACGGTGACGCGAAGGCCGTTCTCGCGTACTCCGCCGCCCGCCACATCGCCTGGGTGCGGGGCGACCACGACGACGAGACCGGCATCCGGACCGGCCGGTGAGGCAGGGTCAGCGGTGCGGGCTCGGTCGATAGACGAGCTCCTGGGTGCGGCCGTCGAGGGTACGGGCCTCCAGCAGCTCGAGGTCGAAGTCGGCCGCGCCGCCGAAGATGGGGGCCGTCCCCGTCTGACCGCTGATGACGGGAAAGAGGGTCACCTGGAGGCGGTCGACGAGGCCGGCCGCCATCAGCGCGCGGTTCATCGACAGGCTGCCGTGCGAGCGCAGCGGCACGTCGGACTCCGCTTTGAGACGGGCGACGACGTCCACGGCGTCGCCGCTCGCGACGCTCGCGTTCGGCCAGTCGAGCGGTCCTGTGAGGGTCGACGAGACCACGGTCGTCGGCATGCTCACCATGCGGTCGTTGATCGGGTCTGCCCCTGGTGTCCTCTCGGCGCTCGGGCCCAGGATCTCGACGAACTCCCGATAGGTGTTCGCGCCGAGGACCATCCTCTGCTCGGCCTCGTACTGGGCGAGGCGGTGGGCGAGGAACTCAGGGCCCTGCTTGCCCCAGTAGCCGCCCCAGTCGCCACCCTCTCCGTACGAACCGAAGCCGTCGAGGGTGGAGACGATGTCGAACGTGTAGCTGGCGGTCATGCTGATCTCCTCGCGGGGCTGGGTCGACTCTCTGCAGAGGAGACCGGCTCCGCGCCGAAACTCATCGGCGTCGGCTAGAGCCAGCCACGTCGTTTGAACACGACGTAGAGCGTCGCGCACACCAGTGCCATCAGCGCGATGGCGAAGGGGTAGCCGAACAGCCACCCGAGCTCGGGCATGTGCTCGAAGTTCATCCCGTAGATCGTGCCGACGAGAGTGGGCGCGAAGAGGATCGCCGCCCACGAGGAGATGCGCTTGACCTCCTCGTTCTGGAGCAGGCTGGCCTCGGTCAGACGCTGCATCTCCTCGTTCTGCCGTTGGCCGACGAGCGTGGAGTTGACGGCGAGGATGTTCTGGAGGAGCAGCCGGAAGCCCTCCACCCGCTCGACGACCCGGATCACGTGGTCCTCGACGTCGCGCAGGTTGCGTCGCAGCTCCTCGTCGACCTCGTACTTCTCGAAGCCGCTGCGCAGCGCGTCGAGCATGCCGATGAGCGGGCGGGTGGCGCGTTGGAACTCGATGACCTCGCGAGACAGCTCGTAGATGCGTCGCGAGACCGCGGGGTCGCCGGCGAACACCTGGTACTCGATCTCGTCGATGTCGTTCTCCAACCCGTCGACGACCGGACCGTACTCGTCGACGACCTCGTCGAAGATGGCGTACAGGACGGCTTCCGGGCCGAGGGAGAGGAGGTCCGGCGCTGCCTCGAGGCGACTCCGGACGTGTCCGAGGTTCGGAGCCTCTGCGTGCCGGACCGTGACGACGAAGTCGGCTCCGGTGAAGACGTGGACCTCGCCGAACTCCACGCGCTCCTCGGCGTCGAGATAACGCGCCGGCCGTAGGACGGTGAAGAGGACGTCGCCGTAGCGCTCGAGCTTCGGGCGCTGGTGAGCACGGATCGTGTCCTCTACCGCGAGCTCGTGGAATGAGAACTCCGCGGCGACCGAGTCGATCTCCTCGCGTGACGGACGGTAGAGGCCGATCCAGCCCATGCCGTGCTCGTCTCGCAACAGCTCGTAGGTGTCCTCGAGGGTCGGCGGCTCCACCTTGCGTGCCCCACTGACGTACACGGCGTTGTCGACGATCCCCATCGCGCCTCCCCTCGTTGCCACGCCGACCGTACCCCGCTGACGCGCGTGAGGCGCTGACGCCACCGGGATTCGGCAACCTCAGAAGGACCGGATCCGGCCGCGGCGCCGACCCGCGGCGCGCGTTGCGACCGGCTTCTGACGCAGTGGATGATGGGGCGTCGCGGGGGAGGCCCGCGTGAGCCGATGGGGAGATCAGATGGCGGTCACGACCGCAGGTGTCGTCGATCGAGGGCTACGGCGCACGGGCGATCCGCGCGTGTGGGGCACGACCATCGGCGCCGCGGGCGCCAGCGTGTTCGTCCATGCCAACCGGGGCGAGCTGTCGTCGGCGGCCTCGATCGTTGCGGTGGTCCTGTGGGCGGGCGCCCTGGCGGCGTACGTCTGGGCGGTGTTCGTGAGGCCGCGCTGGTTCCCCGAGCCCGAGCCGGTCCGCGGCAGTGCCCCCTGGATCTATCTGGCCAGCGTCGTCGGCATGCTCGCCCTGGTCCAGGTCGGACAGATGGCGCTGGACGCGGGGGACAAGGTCGGCGTCCTTCCGGCCGTCATCGTGCTCGCCGTCGGACTGCACTTCCTGCCCTTCGCCCGGGCTTTCCACACGCCGATGTTCATCCGGCTCGGTCTGGCCATGGCCGCGCTCGGTGTCGTGGGGCTGGTGCTCGGCCTCGCGTGGACCGAGACGGCTGCCCCGGCGATCGCCGTACTCGCGGGCCTGGTCATGCTCCTCGTGATCACGGAGGCGGCCCTGCGGGACGACGGTCACGCGCCGTTCTGACCGGCCGGTTCGTTGCGGCGCGGGGTCGCACGGAGGATCGTGGTGCCGGTGCCTGAGGTAACACCCGTACCCGCCGAGCCCGCGGACGCAGGCGCCGTCCGCCAGATGGTGCGCAGTGCGTACGCGCCGTACGTCGAGGCCATCGGTGGCGAGCCGGCACCGATGAACACCGACTACGGGCGGGCGATCGCGGACGGCGACATCCACGTCGTGCGCGAGGACGGCGAGATCGCCGCCGTCGTGGTCACCCGCGGGCAGGGGGACCACCTCCTGATCGAGAACATCGCGGTCGCTCCTGCGCGGCAGTCGCGCGGACTGGGCCGGGCGATGCTGGTGTGGGCCGAGGCCCAGGCCGCGAGCCGCGGGTACGAGGAGGTGCGGCTCTACACCCACGAGACGATGGTCGAGAACATCGCGTTCTATCGCCGGCACGGCTTCGAGATCAGCCGCATCGCCGCCGCCGATCCGTACGGGCGGGTGCACCTGCGCAAGGTGCGCTCCTCGCCCTGACCGGGCGTCCTCGTACCTCTCGCCAAGCGCGCCGCGACGTCTTATGTTGACGGGACCACACGACCCGGCTGCGTTGCCGTCCGGGTCTCACCTCAAGGAGACGCGCGTGAACAGATCCACCCGTTTGCTCGTGGCGCTCGGCGCCACGATTCTCCTGGCCCTGGGACTGGTCAGCCCGGTCGCCACCGCGACCGCGGCCCCCACGCCCACCGCGACATCAACCGACCGCGACCTGGTCGAGATCCCAGCCAAGGCCGCGTTCGAGCGGGCCGTCTCGCCCAGCGAGTGCGGCAGCACCTTGCTCGACTCGTACGTCGACGGCCTGATCGCCGACTGGACGCCCGAGCAGCTCAGGTTCGCGGCCGCCCACCTCAACGTCCTGACGAGTGTTCCCACCTACGACGCGCTCTTCTTCGGAACCACCGGTGACCCGGACTATGCGCTGGAGTCCCACGAGCACCAGCTCCAGAACACCTTCCGTGACCTCCGGCGCTTCTGGGACATCGAGTCCGCCGACATCCAGCTGATGGCCATGCACGGTGACGTGCTGCTCGACGCCGACCGCATCGCCGCCACGCTGACCGCCATGGTCGCGACCAGGCAGATCGCTCCGCTGACGCCGGCGCAGATCCAGCGCGAGGCCGAGACCGTCGCCACCTTCATGCAGGCGCAGGGCGACTTCTACGACGATCCATTCTGGACGTTGAACGCCTTTGCCTTCAGCGGCGAGGACGAGACCGATCCCTTCCTCAAGGCGCTCCCCGACAAGCTGGTCTTCGGTGACGGCATCCTCGAGGCGTACGACGCCATCGGTCTCGGCGACGTCGGTCCGCGGGTGATCATGGCGCACGAGTTCGCCCACCATGTGCAGTTCGAGCTCGGCGTCTTCGACACCGGGCCGTCCGATCCGTCGGAGGCCACCCGCCGTACGGAGCTGATGGCTGACGCCATGGCGTCGTACTACGGCACCCACAAGAAGGGCCTTGCCCTCAACAAGAAGCGGGTCACCGACGCGCTGCTGAGCTTCTACACAGTGGGCGACTGCAGCTTCGCCAGCCCCGGCCACCACGGGACGCCGCTGCAGCGCGAGCGCGCCGCCGCGTGGGGCGCCGAGCTCGCGGCTGCTGCCCAGCCGAAGAGCTACGTGCTGCCGGCTGCGACGTTCATCGACCTGTTCGAGGCTGCGCTGCCGGGGATCATCGCCGGCAGCTGACCGGTGCCGGCTCTGGCGCGCGGCTGAGGGCGCGCGCCAGGGTCGGGATCATCACCGCCGCCGCGAGGAGATGCAGGCCGATGAGGGTGACGGTGGTGGGGGTGTCTGCCTCGACGAGGACGGGCGGGATCAAGGAGACCCCCGTCAACGCGAGGGCCGTCCACACGAACCGTTCGGTGGGGCGAGCGCTCCACCGATGAAGTGCGGCCGCGATCACGACGCCGACGAGCGAGAAGAAGCTGGTCACGACGGAGATCCCGGACAGCGGGATCGCTTCACCCTCGGACACCTCGAGGTCGACACCGGCAGCGCGGGCGAGCGCGGCGGCCAGGGTCGTGACGACGACGGCTCCGAGCGCCGCGAGCACGCCGACGCCGACGAGGCGCCTCATCCCTCCGCCTGCAGGCGGTCCGGGAGCCCGAGCAGCGGGAACTGGTCGGCGTGGAACGTGACGATCTCGGTGACCGCCCCGCCGTTGATACGTAGGACGTCGATCGTGAGCGGCAGGTAGGCGCCCGTCGGCTTGCGCCGGTGGTAGAACGCAACGGCGGGCTGCCGGTTCGCTGCGGTGGGGAGGGCGCGCAGTCCCGTCATGCTCTCGAAGCCGTCCGCGCTCCAGTCGTTCAGCACCGCCACGCGGCCGATGCACAGGCCGGGCGTGGGCGGCATCGAGAAACGCACGTCGTCGCGCAGCATGGTGGCGAGCGTGGCGACGTCCGTGGCCACGCTCGCGTCGGTGAATCGGCGCACCAGCTCGCGTGTCGCGGCGTCTTCCTCACCGCCGGTCCAGTCCTGACGTTCGGCGGGCAGATGCTCCCGCATGCCGGCTCGGGCACGCTGCAAGGCGCTGTTGACGGAGTTGACCGAGTCTCCGAGGAGCTCAGCGACGTCCTTCGCCGGCCAGCCGAGCACGTCACGCAGGATCAACACGGCCCGCGGACGCGGTGCGAGGTGCTGGACGGCGACGATGTACGCGAGCTCGATCGTCTCCCGCGCGACGGCGGCGCTCTCCGGCTCGTCCGCGGCGTCTGCGGAGAGCTCGTCGAGCAGCCGGTCCGGGTACGGCTGCAACCACAGCACCTCGCCACCGGTCGCCGGCTCCGGGCGGCGCTTGGCGAGCAGGTCCAGGCAGGCGTTGGTGGCGATCTTGTAGAGCCAGGCGCGCACCGTGGACCGTCCTTCGAAGGTCTCCCTCCGTCGCCAGGCCCGGAGGAACGTCTCTTGGACGGTGTCCTCAGCGTCCTGGAACGACCCGAGCATCCGGTAGCAGTGCACGTGCAGCTCGCGCCGGTGCCGTTCCGCCAGTCCGGAGAAGTCCCGCTCGTCGAGCGCGCTCAGACCGCCCCCACCCGGATTGCTCACGTCGATCTCCTTCAGCCGCGTGTCCGCAGTCATGAGTCATCCTTCCCTCTTTCGTGTCCCGTCGTACGTGTGACGGGGGAGGGCGGGATTAGTCATCACTCGACTCGGTCGGGGCAGGAGCGCCGCCTCGTGTCACAGCACGCGGTCACGCGGCGTCTCCATGACATGAACCTCGACATGAACGTGGTGCTGTGGATCGCCACCGGCCTGCTGGCCCTGGTCGCCGTGGTGGGTGGAGTCACGAAGACCTTCATCCCCAAGGAGAGGCTGACTGCACAGCGCGGTGGTGAATGGACCGCTGATGCGAGCGTCGGCTTCGTCAAGACGCTCGGTGTCGTGGAGCTCCTGGCCGCCGTGGGGCTGATCGTTCCCGCCGTCGTCGGTATCGCGCCAGTGCTGGCCCCCGTCACTGCCGCCTGTTGGGTGGTGCTCATGGTCGGGGCGATGATCACTCATGGCCGGTTGGGGCAGCCAGCCCTCGTGGCACTCACTGGGTTCTATCTCGCGATTGCGGCCTTCATCGCATGGGGTCGCTTCGGCGACTATCCGCTCGTGAGCTGATCGGCGGCGTACGGCTCGTTCGTCGAGGAAGCCGTCCTGTCACAACGAGTGGTCGCACGGTGTCTTCGTGACATGAACCTCGACATGTGCGTGTCGCTGTGGATCGCCACAGGTCTGCTGGCTGTGGTCGTCTTCGTAGGTGGCGTCACCACGACCTTCGCGCCCAAGAGGCCCCATCGTGGTGGCCATCATCGGTGTCGCTCGCGGCCGGCTGGGTCAGTCGTGGGTCTGCGTGCTTGCGACGTGACAGGCTTTCTCCGTGAGCGCGACAGCAACCCTTCACCTCATGGTCGGGCTGCCTGGCGTCGGCAAGACCACGGTCGCTCGCGGCCTCGAAGACACTGCACGAGCCGTACGCCTCACCCCTGACGAGTGGATGATCCCGCTGTTCGGTGACCCGGAGGCCGACGGAAAGCGCGACATCCTCGAGGGGCGGCTCCTCTGGACGGCCCACCAGGTCCTTCGCGCCGGGGCGTCGGTCGTCGTGGACTTCGGTTGCTGGGTGGCGGCCGAGCGATGGGCCGTACGTGCGATTGCCGAGCATGCGGACGCGCAGTTCGAGATGCACGTCGTCGACCTGCCGGACGCCGAGCGCCGTGCCCGGGCCGCAGGTCGATGGGAGAGCGACCCGGAGACCACCTTCGACCTGCAGGAGTCGGACCACGAACGAGCTCTTGCGGTCTTCGAGCCCCCGTCCGCCGACGAGCTGGGCGATGGTCCGCTTGCCAGTCCGCCGCGTGGTTTCAGCTCATGGCTGATGTGGGCTGCACATCGGTGGCCGAGCCTGCCAGACCTGAGCGAGCAACGTAGGTAGTCGGTTCGTTCGACCCGCGTGGCCGACCTGTTCCTCTCGCCAGACCTCCGTCGGCAACTCAGCGGCGGGTTCGCCGTCCTGGAGCTGCCGAACCGCGAAGCGGCGAGGAAGCGGGCACGAAAGATCGCGGTGGGCTGTCGCTGCGCGCAGCTGTCCGACCTGGGTGGGAGGCGTGGTGGGGCGGGGTAGACGGAGGGTGGCACCGCCCGGCGGGGTAGACCATCCCGAATGCACGACACATCGCCGTTCCGATGCTTCGCGTGCGGTCTCGCCTTTGCCGTGATGCGACAGTGGTCGCGTGAGCTTCGATCAGCAGCCGGTGGTACGAGTATCGGCGAACCCGGGCGCGCCGCTGCCCGACGACTGGGCCGGCGACATCCCCGCTGTGAAGCAGCTTCTCAGCGAGGGCCTTGACCTCGCACCCGGCGTGACGTTCCTCGTGGGTGAGAACGGGTCGGGCAAGTCGACGATCGTCGAGGCCATCGCCGTCGCGTACGGGTTGTCGCCTGAGGGTGGCACCGCCTACGGGCATCACCAGACGCGCCGTACGGAGTCAGATCTGCACGGCTCGCTGTTGCTGCAGCGAGGCATCGGATCAGGGCGGTGGGGCTTCTTCCTGCGCGCAGAGACGATGCACGGCTGGTACACGTTCCTCGAGGACAACCCGGGCAGCGGTCCGGACTTCCACGCGATGAGTCACGGGGAGTCGTTCCTCGCGGTGCTCGAGGCACGCTTCAACTCAACGGGTTTCTACGTGCTCGACGAGCCGGAGGCCGCGCTGTCTTTCGCGTCGACGCTGGGGCTGATGGCGCGACTCGACGACCTCACGCGCTCGGGCGCACAGGTGCTGTGCGCGACTCACTCGCCGGTCCTCGCCTCGCTTCCCGCCGCGCGGATCATCGAGGTCGGTCCCTGGGGTCTGCGGGACGCTCGCTGGGAGGAGCTCGAGCTCGTACGCCACTGGCGTGCATACCTCGAGACGCCCGAGCGGTACCTCCGTCACCTGCTCGACCCCGGCGGCTGACCAGCGCCGCGAGTGCCTGCGCTCGAGGAACGGGCGAGCCACCCGAATGGTGGACGGGTGGACATCGAGGGTGCAGACTGCCCCCGTGATCGACGACGACGCCTATCTGGCGCAGCTGCAGAGGATCTTCGACGCGAACGACCCTGGAATCGGCATCGATCGATTCACCGGGTACGGCAGCGAATGGCGTGTTTCGGGCCTCCGTGTGGTCGCCAACGAGGATGGGTTCGACGACGTCGACGTCGATGTTGAGGTCAACGGGAGCGGTGCGGACGGGGCGCTGCAGGTGCGGTCGCAGGTGCTGTTCGATCGGCAGTGGCGCAGCGACGCCGGGTATGAGGATCCGGCGGTGTTTGCGCCATACCTCGTCCGGGAGCTCGATGGGAGGATCTACGGTCTTGTCCGCGATCGCGACTCCGATGTCGCGGGCACACTCCCTCCGGCCATCGACGGCGCCACGCGCGACGAGTGGTGGGCCGCTCTGCTCGACGATCTGAGTGGTGAGGCCGTCGTGGCGCGGGAGGTCGGTCCGGGGACCATCGAGGTTGAGCAGCTCGACGAACCCACCACGTGGGTCCATGTGACCAGTGACCAGTGGGCCCGGTACGTCTCCGAGCACGGGTGGGATCAGGCTACGGAGGACCTCGCGACGACACGGTCTGCGCTGTGGGAGGAGCACACGGTCCTGTTCCGAGGGCGCCTGTGGTGCTCGATCCGCGCGGAGCTTCCTCCCATCAGCCAGGAGCAGGATGAACGCTCCAAGGGAATCCCGCCCGAAGAAGGGAGGATGGCCGGGGGCTATTGGGTGGCGGTCGACGGGCGGGGGCAGGAGCACCGCTTTCCCGAGATGCTCGAGGACGAACCGGGCGGGTTCGCCGGTGTGGTGCGGCGTCAGTTCGATCGGTTGCGCCGGCGCTGCACGGACTGTCGGACGACACCCGGCTCGTGGTCTCCGAGCTGCTCGGCGACCTGCGCGGCGCGTAGCGGGAGGTCCCGGAGTCGACGTGCGTGATCGTCCACGGCGGCTCGGAGGAGCTGCGCGCCTTCGAACCCGTGTAGGTAGCCATCTGCCGGCACGACTCACCGCGCGCGTCTCCCGCCTGCGAGACATCGAGTCCGGCTTCCGGCCACGGACGGGCCGTGGTGGTCAGCTGGCTCACGTCAGCGCGGGTGCTGCCTTGACTCCTAATCTGAATGATTAAGACTGGGCCGGTACGTGGGCCGGTACGTGGGCCGATGAGTCCCCGCGTCGAGGACGGTCGTACACCGCATGAGCCAATTCCTGCTTTCCGTCCCGCACGACTCCGATGAGGAGCCGACTATGGAGACCATGGACCCGGCTGAACTCGAGGCGGCCATGGCGGTCACTGGCGCGATCATCGAGGAGCTGACGTCGACCGGAGCCTTCGTCTTCGCGGGTGGTCTGATGCCGCCCTCGAGCGCGATCACGGTCGACAACACAGGCGAGTCGCTGAGCACCGTCAACGGCCCGTTCGTGGAGGCGCCGGAGTACCTCGGGGGCTTCTGGGTGATTGACGTCGCCGATGAGGAGGCAGCCCTTGGCTGGGCTGCCCGGGCGTCGAAGGCCCTCGGCGGCCGGATCGAGGTCCGAGCCTTCCAGGTGCCGGCGGGGGAGTGAGCTCGGTCACCGAGCGGGGTTCCCGAGCTTACGGGCTGCGATCTGTACCGCTAATCGGCTCTCACGCGTCTGGTGCCGTATGCCCACATCGCGATCTCGACGCGGTTGCGGGCGCCGAGCTTGGTCATCAACGAGGCGACGTGGGTCTTGACCGTGCTCAGGCCGACGAAAAGCTCCGTGGCGATCTCGGCGTTGGTCCGGCCCTGTGCCACCAGCGCGAGGACCTCCTCCTCGCGCTCGGTGAGCGGGTCGATCGGCTGGACCGGCACCACCGGCGTCTGGTCGGCGAAGGTCGCCAGCAGTCGGCGGGTGACGTTGGGGGCGATCAGCGCGTCCCCGTTGGCCGCCGCGTGGATGGCCTGCACCAGGAGCTCCGGCCCGGCGTCTTTGAGCAGAAAGCCGCGAGCGCCGGCGCGTAGGGCGCCGAGGACGTACTCATCGAGGTCGAAGGTGGTGATCACGACGACCGCCATCGGGTCCGTCACGTCTGGCCCGGCCAGGCGCCGTGTCACCTCGACGCCGTCGAGCCCGGGCATCCGGATGTCGACGAGGAGGACATCGGGTCGCAGCCGGGCCGCCAGGTCGAGCGCTTCGAGCCCGTCTGCCGCCTCCCCCACGACCTCGAGATCGGGTTGCGCGCCGAGGATCATCACCAGCCCGGTCCGGACCAAGTCCTGGTCGTCGGCGACGACAACGCGGATGCTCATGCCAGCGGCTCCGCCGGCAGCACGGCCTCGACCACCCAGCCACCCTCCGGCCCCGGCCCCGCGGAGAGCGATCCGCCGAGGAGCTGGGCGCGTTCGGCCATGCCCAGCAGGCCGAACCCAGGCTCCGGGGCTGGTCCCGGCTCGATCTGTCCATCGTCGCTGACACGCAGCCTGACGGCGTCACCCTCCCGGCGTACGTCGATCCCGACGCGGGTCGCGCTCCGCGCGTGCCGTACGGCGTTGGTCAGCGACTCCTGCGCAAGCCGGTAGAGCGCGGCGTCGACGGGTCGTGCCAGCTGGGTTGACGAACCGTCCAGCGAGACTTCGACGGTGGGCGTCGCGTCGGCGCGCGCCAGCGCAGGCAGGTCCGCGACACCCCTCGGCGGTGAGTAGGTGACCGCTTCCTCCTCACGCAGCACCCGCACCATGGATCTCATCTCCGCAAGGGTCGACGACGCTTCGGACTCGATCGCGGCCAGGATCTCGGCAGCCTTCTCAGGCTGGATGCCGGCGACCACGCCACCGGCCTGCGCCTGCACCGCGATGGCCGAGACGTGGTGGGCCACGATGTCGTGCAGCTCGCGCGCCAGCGCCACCCGCTCCTGATTGCGGATCTCGCGCTGTTGGCGATGCCAGAGGTCTGCGCGGTAGCGGAACACCGCCGCGAGGGCGACGAACAACAGCAAGAGGACGCTTCCGCCGAAAACGTCGGCCCAGCCGACGGAGGAGGCGTACATCCCCAGCGCGACGACGAAGGTCACGAACGCCGTCCCCAGGACAATCTCCCGTCCCGAGCCCCACCGCACCAGGGAGTAGAGCAGGATCAGCACGGCCATCATGGAGTAGAGGCCGAGGTCCCCGGCGTGCGCAGTCAGCTGGAGGACCGAGAGCAGCCCGGCGACGCCCCACCCGACCAGGGCGGCTGTCAGAGGGCGGTCCCGCCGCCAGAGCAGGGCAGGAATCAGCGCCAGGGCGAGCACCGTGACAACGGGTCGCCAGGTCAGGTCCGGACGAACGATGCCCTCGACCAAGGCCGCGACCGCGAACACTCCCACCAGCAGCCAGTCGAGACGACCGACGGGTGGGGCGTCAGCAGGCCGCGGCTCGTGCCAGAGGGAGCGCCGGACAGTGACCACGGGCCCAGCCTAGGGATCCGCGCGCCTCGGCGTACCCGCCGAAAGTACGAGCGAGAGACCATGCCATCGGCCAGGTGAACTCCGGCCTCCGGACCGAGGCGCCCGCCGCCGGGCTCAGCGAGCGTGGACCTACCGATCCGCACGACACCAACGGAGCCCATGATGAGAAAGCGTCAACCCACCACCGCGGCGCTGGAAGACCAGCCGATCCCGGTGAGAGTCAAGCTCGCCGCAGCGTGGACAAGCCTCATGTTCCTGTACGCCTACGTGGACATTCTGAACTTCTTCACGCCCGGCGTCGTCGACGACATCCTTGACGGCAGGGTCTTCGAGTTCGACCTCTCTCAGACCTTTTCGACCGCGGCGCTGACCCTCATGGCCTTCCCGATCTTCATGGTCGTGCTGTCGACGACGCTGCCGGCCCGGGCGAACCGTATCGCGAACCTCGTCGTGGCCGCGGTCTACGTCCCCGTCACGGCGTTCAACGTGGCAGGCGAGTCCTGGCTGTACTTCTTCGGCCTTGGCGTCGTCCTGGAGCTGATTCTTCTCGCCCTCATCGTCCGGTTGGCCTGGACCTGGCCCCGCACGGCAGGGTCGACGACGAAGGCGACCACACCGGACCGGGAGAACGTTCGCGCGCCACAGCAAGCGTGAGCCCGAGAGCAGTCCCGTCGAGCCGGCGGCGGTACGGGACTGCTCGACCATAGCGACGTACGACGAAGGCCAGGCATCGTGATGATGCCTGGCCTTCCGTTGATGTGCGCCATCGAGGACTCGGACCCCGAATCCAGTGAGAAGCGGGACGGGTTTTCATCGGTGCGGTCGAGTGCTCGCAACTGTCCTCTGACCTGCGGCGACGCTCGATCCGGTGTATCGGCCGTGCTCGCTCGTTCGCGCCGTTTCACGCTGAAAGAGGGAGCATAAGCCGGAGGCTCCGCTCCTGAAATTGCATGCCAGGCAGCGTTTGTCAGCAACGTCATTCGCGGCGGTAAGACGCACCTCGGGCCGCGTCCGGCGGCGTAAATCATCGTCCGCATGGCGTCGCTTTGCGATTGCGGCACGTCGTCGCAGTCCGAGGGCATAGCCTGCGCCCATGGGAATGCTGTGGGTCGGATATCGCCGGGGTGCTGATGAGGCAGCCAGGATCTTGAACGACCCCGAGCTGGTCGAGGATCTGCTTGAATCCGAGGACGACGAGAGTTTCGTCGACCTCGACAAGAGCTGGCACGGCATCCACTGGCTGCTGACCGGTTCGGGCGAGCCGACTCCCGCCGAGGTGTCCGATGCGATCTGGGGTGGAGAAGAGGCCGGCGAGGACCTCGGCTACGGGCCGCCACGGCTGTTGTCACCCGCTGGAGTCCGGGCTGTCTCAGCCACGCTCGAAGCCATCAGCGTGGAGAACCTTCGGTCGAGGATGGATCCGGCGGCCATGGCGCAGGCGCAGATCTACCCCGCGATCTGGGACGAAGAGGACGTTTTCGATGAGTACGTGGCTCCCTCCTTCGAGCAGTTGCGCCAGTTCTATGCCGCCGCTTCGGAGGCGGGCGAGGCTGTGATCCAAACTCTCTGCTGAGCTGCCTCTGCCGCCATGGATCAAGATTCGACACAGACGAGGGTGTGTCCGGGAAGCGGCGATATGACGCGCGTGCGCAACCGCACTCACCGCGGCACGAGCGGGCGTCCTGCTAGTCGTCGCGTCGTCCGCGAACGAGTTCGGGATGGTCGCGAACGGCCATAGACACCCATTGGATGTCGACGACTTCCTGTGAGTCCCGGTCCCGGAACAGTCGAACGAACCGTTATCGCAGTGGTCGCAAGACTGATCGGTCGTCCACGAGTGCGGTGAGGCTTTCGCATGCCTTGCAGAATCCGCCTGGCGTCCCGCAGGAGACTGATGACAACGGATGGGTGGAGTTCGAGGAAGTCAACACGTGACCAGTTTCTGGGAACGTGCGTGCGGAATCAGCACTGCTCACGCGCATCGACGATGAAGGTCATCGTCGGTCGACTAACTGTGATGTCCGGGGAGGTTGTCGGGGTCGGGGTCGGGGTCGGGGTCGGTGAGTCTGGCTGACAGACGAAGGCCTCCGGTTGTGAAGTGGAGCTGTCTAGTTCACCGCTTCACTGACCGGAGGCCCTCGTGTCCCACGCTAACGCTGCCCTGACCCCACGTGCCCGACTGCGTCTGGCTCGTCTCGTCGTCGACCACGACTGGACCTACGCCGCGGCAGCCAAGATGTTCATGGTCGCCCCACGCACCGCGAAGAAGTGGGCCGACCACTACCGCACCGAAGGCCCGGCCGGGATGGTCGACCGCAGCTCACGGCCACACGCCAGCCCGACCAAGACGAGTCCCGATCTGGTGCGTCGCATCGTTCGGCTGCGGTGGCGCCAGCGGCTCGGCCCGGTCCAGATCGCCGGCCGACTCGGCATGCATGCCTCCACCGTCCACGCCGTGCTGGTCCGTTGCCGGATCAACCGGCTCTCCCACATCGACCGCGTCACCGGCGAACCCCTGCGCCGCTATGAGCACCCCCACCCCGGCTCACTGATCCACGTCGACGTCACCAAGTTCGCCAACATCCCCGACGGCGGCGGGCACAAGTTCCTCAACCGCCAGCAGAGCAGAGCCAACGCCATCGCGACCGCCAAGAGAACCGGCGAGCGCGGTAACCAATACCGGCCGCTGATCGGCACGGCCTACGTCCACACCGTCATCGATGACCACTCCCGCGTCGCCTACGCCGAGATCTGCACCGACGAGAAAGCCGACACCGCCATCGCCGTCCTGCGACGAGCCGTGGCCTGGTTCGCCGACCACGGCGTCACCGTCGAACGCGTCCTCTCAGACAACGGCAGCTGCTACCGATCCCACGCCTGGCGCGCCGCCTGCGCCGACCTCGACATCGTTCACCAACGCACCAGGCCCTACCGGCCCCAGACCAACGGCAAGATCGAACGTTTCCACCGCACCCTGGCCGACGGCTGGGCCTACGCACGCCACTACGAATCAACCGAGCAACGCAACACCGCCCTACCCAGCTGGCTCCACTTCTACAATCACCACCGCGCCCCACTCCGCCACCGCAGGCAAACCACCGATCACCCGACTGACCAACCTCAACAACGCCCTACCCAGCTGGCTCCACTTCTACAATCACCACCGCGCCCACTCCGCCACCGCAGGCAAACCACCGATCACCCGACTGACCAACCTCCCCGGACATCACAACTAACCGGCCCGACAGGCGGCGGAGTGACACAGCCATTGGGACCTGCCGAGTGGCTCAGCAACGTCAAGAGATACAACAGCAAGGGCGACCTTGCGACCGAAATGGGAGATCTGTGGCGTCACGAGCATCAGCTGCACTGTTCGCTCTCGCAAGGGGACGAGATGCGTGGCTGCGTCGCCGAGAAGTGCGGAGCCAGTCCAAGGCAATGGCTTCGCTCTGGTCTGAGCGAGCAGGAATAGCCACGGACCAGTGCGCTATCGGCATCAACCCAGACGCGCCGCTGTCAGCAGTGCTGTTGGGGCTACGACTCGGAACGTGCCAACTCGAGATCCAGTGTGTCGTGGCCGGAGTCGACGCGATGGCGACCGTGACCCATGACGTAGTACGCGGACGCGTTCTCCGGCTGGTAGTTCGTCCGCGCGTTCCCCGGCAGTACCCTCGCTGGACTGTCCAGCCCGACACACTTGCGCAGGTACGACACATCACGGCCGAAGACGGCGTCGCTTGCCTTCTGGACGAGGTCCACATAGGCCACTTGCGCACAGACGACGACCTAGATCCGTACATGATCGGCAGCACAGCGCTCGTCGAGCTCGGTGATGGCACTGTCACATCGAGGCGCTGGACGGCGAATCTGCTTGGAGCGTTTCGACCGGCAGATCGATGGTCCGGGGTCCTGGCTAACGTTGACCTGACCATCGGCACCTACGAGGGCGAACCACACGAAGGGCACCTGACTGCTCTCGCGCAGTCAATGCGCTTGGACACCTTTCAACGCCTCGTTCGTGATGCGAGCTGGCGCCGCGACCACGTTGCGGGTGAGTACGCCCAGCTCCTGCGGGTCGAACTCCAGTTCTCCCGGCCCGTCACCGTTCTGGAAGCGGAGGCGTACCTCCTTGATCACGTCTGCCGGCTGTTGCATTTGTTCTCCGGCGCACGACCGGCGTTGTGCGGCCTGTGGGACCCGAACGGCGGGCTTGGCCGGCTGGTCGACCTTGGGCGGCCCCTCCTGGGCGATCGTCGGTTGCTGATCGACAGGAACACCGTGACGCTTCATCATTTCATGGACGAGGTCGCGCCAGCCTGGGACGCGTTGCCCGAGGACCGCCGGAAGGTTGTCAAAGTCGCTATGGATGCGTTGACCGCGATGCCTCCGGACGTTGAGCCCGCGGTCGTAGCCGGCGCCATGACGCTCGAGTTCCTGGCTGATGCGCTGCTCCCTAAGGCCAACAACAGCTACAACCTCACCAAGGCGCAGCGAAAGGAGATTCTCGCGGGCCTTACCGCACTGTCCGGAACGATTGCCCCCGGCTCTACCTGGGAACAAGACCTGACCCGCACAGCCTCCAGGATCTTTGAGGCGCCTACCGGCGACCGAATTCTCGCCTTGCTGAATGCTTTTTCGCTCCAAACGAGTGCAGCTGAGCGAAAGGCGTACACGGCCGTCAGTAACTCGATAACTCACGGCCGACCGGGCGATGCGACGCTTGATGAGAAGGTGACAACGACGGCGTTCGCGCGATACGGCGGCTGGTCGGTCGTGATGCGCACCGTCGGCTTCACGGGTGTTGTGGCAGATCCCCGAAGTCGCTTCGCTCGCTCAACCAGCGCACGTACGACGAAGGCCAGGCATCTCGCGATGCCTGGCCTTCGTGGATTGTGCGCCATCAGGGACTCGAACCCCGAACCCGCTGATTAAGAGTCAGCTGCTCTGCCAATTGAGCTAATGGCGCGTGGTGCCCCTAGACCGTCGTCCGAAGCAGTAGGAACTTTAGCAGGGCCTCCAGACCAGTCCTAATCGAGCCCTGGTGTGTGACCTAGGACACCGCCCGACCTGCAAGAATGCGGCTCCGACCGATCGAGAGAGTCCCCCGATGAGCCAGGCTACGTCGCGCCCCCTGTCCCTGCCTCTGCGCCTCGAGCGGGCCGCGATCCGCGGCTTCGCCCGGCTCCCGCAGGCCGTCATCGCACGCCTGGGCGCAGGCGCCCCGGTCAACCGCGACGGTGAGCGCCTCGCGCCCGAGGTCGCCGCAGCGCTGGGTGTCCTCAACCGCATCCCCGGCTCCGACTTCTCCACCAAGCCGCTCGACGCCGCGCGTCACCAGATCGAGGACGAGTCGCTCGTCTTCGCCGACACGTTCCCTCCGTTCGCTGTCGAGGAGGACCTCCTCATCCCCTCGCCGCACGGCGCGATCCCCGCGACCCGCTACCGCGCCACGGCGGGGGCGTCGCGTGGGCTCGTGGTCTACTTCCACGGTGGCGGCTGGGTGCTCGGGAGCCGCGTGAGCACCGACTCCGCCGTACGGTTCCTCGCCCTGCACGCCGGCGTGGACGTGCTGTCGGTCGACTACCGGCTCGCGCCCGAGCACCCGTTCCCCGCGGCGATCGAGGACGGGCTGGCTGCGTGGGAGTACGCGGTCGCGCAAGCACCGGTATGGGGCCTCGACCCGTCGCGCATCGTCGTCGCGGGCGACAGCGCCGGCGGCAACATCAGCGCCGTCCTCGCCCTCGAGCTCCGCGGGCGAGAGGTCGAGCCGTGCCTGCAGGTGCTGTTCTTCCCCGTCACCGACCTCTCCACGAAGCACCCCTCGTACGCGGAGTTCTCCGACGGCTACTTCCTCACTGAGCGGCAGATGGACTGGTATCGCGAGCACTACCTCGCCGATCCCGCCGATGCCCTCGATCCACGCGTCTCGCCACTGCTCGCCGACGACCTCTCCGGTGTGGCGCCTGCGTACATCGCGGTAGCCGGCTTCGACCCGCTTCGCGACGAGGGCATCGCGTATGCGCGTCGGCTCCAGGAAGCCGGAGTCCCGACCGAGCTGGCCCGTACGGGCGACCTCATCCACGCGTTCATCAACATCACCGGCGTCAGCCCGAGCGCGTACGAGGCGACGCTGCACGCGGCCCAGGCGATCAAGGCCAGGCTCCTGACGACCCCCTCGGGCTCCCGCAACGCCTTCCGGCAAGGCACCCGGTGACATCGGGGCGCGCCTCGTGACGACGGGGACGGTGGCCGAGGCGTACGCGCGCCGAGCCGCCGAGTACGCGCACGTCCTCGGGTCGATGGAGGCGGTGCACCCCTCCGACCGGCAGCTCGTCGAGAGCTGGGCCGACACCGTGACGGGGCCGGTGCTCGACGCGGGGTGCGGACCTGGCCACTGGACGCACCACCTCGCGGGGCGTGGCCTCGACGTTCGCGGCATCGACCTCGTCCCCGCCTTCGTGGAGCATGCTCGGCGGAGCTATCCGGACGTGCCGTTCCGGATCGGCAGCATCGACGCGATCGAGGAGCCCGACCAGTCCTGCGGCGGGGTGCTGTCGTGGTACTCGACGATCCATCATCACCCGTCCCGGATCGCCGCCACCTTCGACGAGTTCGCCCGTGTCCTCCGGCCCGAAGGCGGGCTCGTCCTCGGCTTCTTCGACGGACCAGCGATCGAGGCGTTCGACCACGCGGTCACGCCGGCCTACCGGTGGCCGCCCGAGGAGCTGCACCGGCTCCTCGCGGCGAGCGGCTTCACCGTGAGCGAGACCCGTACGAGGACAGGACAAGGGCAGCGGCCCCTCGGCGCGATCGTGGCCCGACTCGGCTCAGCCTTGTGAGGCGGACCGCTCCAGGCGCCACACGTTGTCGACGTGCGTCCCCGTACGGCCGTCGGGTGCCGTCGATGCGCGCTCGACGCCTTCCTTGGTGACGACCGTCCACTCGTCCTCGGGGAGCGACAGCACGTCGAGGACCTCTTCGAGTGTCGGGAAGACGGCGTGGGGCACGGAGTGCTCGTGCGGCTCGGCCCACGAGGGCCAGCCGCCGTGCATGACGACCAGCAGCGTGCCGCCCGGGGCCACCGCGTCGGCGGCGCTGCGGAGCACGCCGTCCTGGTCGAGGGCGACGGGGGACTGGAGGTAGTGCGCGTTGACGAGGTCGTACGAGCCGTCGGGGAAGGTGACGCCCAGCTCGTGCCGCTCCCACGTCGTACGGTCGGCCACCCCGGCGTCGGCGGCGTGCACCGCTGCGCGGTCGAGGGCGGTCTGCGAGATGTCGACACCCGTGACCGTCCAGCCCTGCGTGGCCAGCCACACGGCGTCGGCGCCTTCGCCGCAGCCGAGGTCCAAGGCGGTGCCGGGAGTCAGGTCGGCAACCTCGCGGACGAGCAGCGGGTTGGGCTTGCCGCTCCAGATGCGGTCGGAGCTGCCATAGCGCTGCTCCCAGAACTCCGTCGGATCCGTGGGCTCGGCGGGGGCGGTGGGCTCTGTCGCGTCGTTGCTCATGCTGCTAGTCGACCACGGGGGTGGAGCGGCCGTAGCCGGATCTGCGGGTCAGCTTGTCCAGCAGCGGCTGCACGCGGTACGGGAGAGGAGTCGAGATCGCCAGCGTCGAGGTCGTGTGGCGGACGCCGTCGGTGTCGATGATGCGGACGACGACCTCCTGCAGCTCGGCGTGCGTCACCGCGCCGACGCGTACACGCAGGTCCTCACGTCCGGCCTGCGTGATGATCTCGAGCACCTCCGGGATCTCCGAGATCGCCTGCACGACGTAGGCCATCCGCCGCTGGTCGAGCTCGACGTCGACGAACGCCTGCACGGACACGCCGATCGCCTCGAGGTCGACGTCCGGGCGGAAGCCGCGGAGGACGCCGGTCTCTTCGAGCCGCTTCAGGCGCGCCTGCACCGTGTTGCGGGCGACGCCGAGCGCCGACGCGAGCTCGACGACGCCGGCGCGCGCGTTGCGGGTCAGTCTCCCGATGATCTCGGCGTCGAGGCGGTCCAGGCGAGGCACGGGTCGAGTCTGTCAGACCAGTCCGTCGACCGGCGCACCCTCGGCACGCAGCCGCTCGACGTACGTCGCGACGTTGCGCAGCTTGACGTCCTCGTAGCCACGCACGAGGTCCGGCAGCTCGGCGATCCGCACCGCACGCTCGTACGAGTCCGCCGACAGGCCGGCGGTCACCGTGTCGAGCAGCGCGTCGTAGTGCGCGGCGAGACGACGCTCGAGGCGCCGGACCTTGGCGTAGCCGAACACGTCGAACGGTGTCCCGCGCAGGCCCTTCATCCGCGCGAGCCCGCGCAGCACCACGTGCGAGCGTGGCGTGAATCCGACCTTGGAGCTGCGGCCCATCGAGCGCATCACGGGCGGGTGCAGCTTGTAGGTGAGCGTGGCGCCGCCGGGCACCTGACGCGCGACCTCGTCGGCGAACGAGGAGTCGATGAGCAGGCGAGCCACCTCGTACTCGTCCTTGTAGGCGGTGAGCTTGAAGAGGTACTGAGCCGCGGCCCGCGTCAGCCGGTCGTCGCTGGTCACGGCGCGCTCGGCGTCGCGTACGGCGGCGACCCTCGCGACGTAGCGCTGCGCCGTCGCCATGCCCTGGAATCCGACGAGGTCGCTGGCCCGGCGGGCGACCATGGCGCGGATCTCGTCGCTGAAGCCGGCAGCGTCGACGGCCGGCACGGCGACGAGCGGAGCTGCGCTCGTCTGCGGGCGCGTGGCCGTGGCAAACGCCTCCGGATCGGCGACCGCCACACGGCCCCACCGGAAGGCGGCCACGTTGGCGTCGACCGCGACGCCGTTGATCGTGATGGCCTCCTCGATCGCCTCGGCCGGGATCGGGAGAGCGCCGGCCTGGTAGGCGGCACCGACGAGCAGGAAGTTCGCGGTGGTCGTGCTCCCGAACAGCTCCTCGGCCGCCTCGAGCGCGTCGAAGGCGTGCACGTCACGCGTGACCGCGTCCAGGCGGCCGATCAGCGTGTCGAGCTCGGGATAACCGACCGATGCGTCATAGACCATGTCACCGGTGGGCGTCCTGCTCGTCGACGCGACCGCGACGGTCGTCGCCGGGTCGCCGTACCCGAGGTTCTTCGGGGACGTTGCGGCGAGCAGGTCGAACGCGAGGACGCAGTGCGCGCCCTGCGGGGTGAGCCGGTTGGACGGCTCGAGGCCCGCCCCGGACTCTGTGCGCGGCGAGAAGCGCAGGTGCCCGGTCACCGGACCGGCCTTCTGGCTCAGACCAGTCTGATCGAGCGTCTCGGCGTCGAAGCCCGCCCGCATCGCCGCCATCGCGAGCACCTGGTTGACCGTGACGATGCCGGTCCCGCCGATGCCGGCCATCAGCACGTCGTGGGTGCCGGCGAGCGGGGGAGCGGTGGGGTCGGCGACCGCCGTCGGCGTCGGCGTCGTACGGCGCGCCGGGCGTGCATCCGGGTCGACCTCGACCGTCACGAACGACGGGCAGTCTCCGTCGAGGCACGAGTAGTCGGTGTTGCACGACGTCTGGTCGATGCGCGTCTTGCGGCCGTACTCGGTGTCGACCGGCTGCACCGACAGGCAGTTGCTCTTGACGCCGCAGTCGCCGCAGCCCTCGCACACGGCCTCGTTGATCACGACGCGGGTGTTGCGCGCGGGCAGGGTGCCCCGCTTGCGCTGACGGCGAGCGTCGGCGGCGCAGTGCTGGTCGTAGATGAGCACGGTGACACCGGGGACGTCGCGCAGGATCCGCTGCGCCTCGTCGAGCCGGTCGCGGTGCCACAGGAGCGTGCCCTTGGCGAGCGAACGCCTGCGGTGCCGCTGCGGCTCGTCGGCCACCACGATGACGCGCGCGACGCCTTCGTCGGTGAGCTTGTGCGTCAGCTCCGGGACGGTCAGCGCGCCCTGGGCGTCCTGCGCACCGGTCATCGCGACGACGTCGTTGTAGAGGATCTTGTAGGTGATGTTGACCCCTGCCGCGATGCACGCCTGGATCGCGAGCTGGCCGGAGTGGAAGAACGTGCCGTCGCCGAGGTTCTGGAAGATGTGCCCGGTGCGTGTGAAGCCGGACTGGCCGATCCACTGGCTGCCCTCGGCGCCCATCTGGGTGAAGCCCGTGACGGCACTGTCCTCGCGGCCCGACGTCGACACCATGATGTGGCAGCCGATGCCGCCGCCGGCCAGCGAGCCCTCCGGGACGGCGGTGGAGCGGTTGTGCGGGCAACCGCTGCAGAAGTACGGCGCGCGCGAGGTCGACAGCAGGGGGAGCGGGATGGTCTGGGGCCTCGGGATCTCGATGCGGACGCGGCCGTCGAGCACGTGGCGCAGAGGTGCGAGCAGGCGGCCGGAGGTGACCTCGCCGTCGGCGGGGACGAGCCGACGGCCGGCGGCGTCCTTCTTGCCGATCACGCGGGGAGCGCCGGGCAGCCCGTAGAGGATCTCGCGGACCTGCGTC
This sequence comes from Mumia sp. zg.B21, assembly GCF_019550855.1. NCBI lineage: Bacteria > Bacillati > Actinomycetota > Actinomycetes > Propionibacteriales > Nocardioidaceae > Mumia > Mumia sp. zg.B21. The sequence goes on from NZ_JAHWCJ010000001.1 coordinate 233,861, forward strand.
TCGATGAACGCGGTCTTGTCCTCGACGACCACGATCTCGCCGAGACCGGTCGCGAACTTCTCGACGATCCCCGGCTCCAGGGGCGACACCAGGCCGAGCCGCAGCACCCGGATGCCGGCGGCGTGCAGCGCGTCGTCGGTGAGGTTGAGGTCGAGGAACGCCTGACGGAGCGCGTCGTACGTGGTGCCGGCGGCGACGAAGCCGATGGTCGCGTGCGGCGGGTCGATGTCGACGACGTTGAGCGGGTTGGCGGCGGCGTACGCGAGGACGGTCTCCGTGCGCGGGCCGACGAGCTGCGCCTCCGCCCCCACGATCGCGTCCGGGTTCACGATCATCGGCGCCTGGGCGTACGACCAGGGCTTGCCGTCCCACTCGATCGACGGCACGACCGGGCGGAAGGCGTCGGCGGGGCGGTCGACCACCCACGAGCCGTCGGCGACGTCGGCGACGATCTTGAGCCCGACCAGGCAGCCCGACGCACGCGAGAGCGTGACGGCGTGGAGCCCGAGCGTGACGATCTCGGCGGCGTTGCGGGGGAAGAGGACGGGGATGCCGAGCGCGGCCAACGTCCGCTCGCTGACAGCGGGGACGGTGGACGACTTGGAGGCGGGGTCGTCGCCCGCGAGGATCACGGCTCCGCCGCGCGGATCGACGCCGTACATGTTGGCGTGCCGCAGCGCGTCGGTCGCGCGGTCGACGCCGGGCGCCTTGCCGTACCAGTAGCCGACGACGCCGTCGAAGACCGCCTCGGCCGGATCGAGCGGCTGCTGGGTGCCCCACACCGACGTCGCGGCGAGCTCCTCGTTGAGCCCGGGGACGAAGCGGATGTCGTGCGCCTCGAGCACGTCGGGCATCTCGGCGAGCATGCGGTCGACGCCCCCGAGCGGGCTGCCCTGGTAGCCGGACACGAACGACGCGGTGCGCCGGCCCTCACGCCGGTCGTGCTCGCGCTGCTCGACCAGGAGGCGCGCGATGGCCTGGACGCCGGTCAGCAGCACCGGCGGCGAGCCGGCGCGATAGCGGTCACGCAGGTCGTACGGCTCCGGCTCGGGAAGCGAGTCCGGGCGGCCGATCATCAGCTCGGTCATGGGAGCTCCTTCACGCGGCGGGCATCGATGTGATGCCCCCACGGTGGAGGAGCGTGACGGATCGCGCAACAGCCCGCTAAGCAGCGACGCATCATGCTCAAATGTGACGCCCGTAACGGACAGCAGGACCGCAACGTGACCAGCATCACGCCGGGGTGCGGCACCGTCCCCGTTTTGTCGAGTTGTGGACCGAATCACGACGAAGAACAGACCGGAACTCGACGAAACGCGGACGGGGCGGACGGGGACGCTCAGGCTGCGCGGCCCTCGTGGTCGAGCACCGCCATCGCAGCGTTGTGCCCCCCGATGCCGCTGACCGCGCCGCCGCGCCGTGCACCCGATCCGCACACCAGCACGCGCGCGTGCCCGGTCTGGACACCCCACCGCTCCGCCGGCGTACGGCCCAGCTGCTCGACCCAGGGCCACTGCAGGTCGCCGTGGAAGATGTGGCCACCCGGCATCGCGAGATCCTTCTCGATGTCCGCCGGAGTCTTGACCTCGACGCAGGGGTCGCCGTTCGCGTCGCGCGCGATCACCGACGCGATCGGCTCCTCGAGGTAGGCGTCGATCGCCGACTCGAACGCCCGCCAGCCGCGCGCCTTGGCGTCATCGCTGCTCTCGGCGTACGGCCAGTGGATCCCGAAGTACGTCAACGTCTGCGCGTCCGTCCCCGCGAGCTCCGCACCGAGGATCGAGCGGTCGGTGAGCGTGTGGCAGTACAGCTCCCCGCAGGCCACGTCGGGCGACGGCGTCGCGAACGCCCGCTCGAGCTCCTCGTAGGTCTCGCCGAGATGGAAGGTGCCGGCGAAGGCGACCTTCGGGTCGACGCCCGACTTCAGCCGAGGCAGCCGGTCGACGAGCAGGTTGATCTTGAGCTGGGACCCCTCGGGCTTCGAGGGCAGGGGATCACCGAGCAGCCCCGCCAGCACGTACGGTGCCACGCCCGACAGCAACCAGCGGGCCTCGACGTCGAGGCCGTCGGCGTGGACGACGACGCCGTCGGTGTCCGCATCGACGGCACGGACCGTCACCCCCGTCCGGATCTCCGCGCCGGCCTCCTCGGCGACGCGACGCAGCTCGTCGGTCACCGCGCCCATGCCGCCCACCGGGACCCGCCACTCGCCGTTCCCGTTGCCGACCAGGTGATAGAGGAAGCAGCGGTTCTGCTGGAGCGTCGGGTCGTGCAGCGAGGCGTACGTGCCGATCAGGCCGTCGGTCGCGACCACGCCGCGGACGAGGTCGCTGGTGAAGCGACGCTCGATGGCGTGGCCCAGCGGCCGCGCCACGAGGTCGCTCCACACGGCCTCGCCCACGTCCTCTCGGATCGCCTCGGTCGTGGGCAGCGGCCGCAGCAAGGTCGGCGCCACGGAGAGCGCCAGCCTCTGCGCGTCGGCGTAGAAGGCCCGCCAGGCGTCGTACTCGGTGTTGGTCCCCGTCGTCTCCCGGAACGACTCTGCTGTCGACCGTCCCTCGCGCGTCTCGACGAGCAGCCCGCCACCGTCGTAGGGCGTGTACGAGGCGGTGTCGCGTGCCCGCAGCTCGAGCTCGAGACCGAGGTCCTTGATCAACTCGTGCGGCATGAGCGAGACGAGGTAGGAGTAGCGCGAAAGCCGGGCATCGACCCCCGGGAACGGGCGCTCGCTCACGGCGGCGCCGCCGGTCCGGTCGAGGCGTTCGAGCAGCACCGTACGGAGGCCGCTGCGGGCGAGGAGGGTTGCGGCGACGAGGCCGTTGTGGCCCCCGCCGACGATGACGACGTCGTGAGTCATGCGGGTCAGCCTAGGCTGGTTGATCGAGTAGTAGTGCGTGCCAGCCAGCCAGCCAGCCAGCCAGCCAGCCGTCGGGCGGACATGGACCCGATGGGCGAGGTCGAATACGCGCCGGGCGAGCCCAAGGGCACGCCGTGGCACCCGCACCGCGGCTTCGAGACCGTGACCTACATGCTCGATGGCGTCTTCGACCACGCCGACTCCCACAGCGGCGGATCGATCACCGACGGCTGCGGCCTTCGCGGCGGACCGGGGCCCCTACACCCGCGACCCGCTCCCGATCCGCTGACCCCGGCCCCTGGCACCCTTACTCGGGTCCGGGGGCTTCGCTTTTGCCCTGAGCAGCGCGCGGCGCCCTGGCGGACTCCCTCCCCGATCGTTCCCTGACGTCCTAAGAGGCCACATGAGATTCAAGAAGTCGCTCACCGCGCTCGCTGGTGTCGCCGCTATCGGCACACTCACGACGTCGTGTTCTTCAACGGGATCACGGACAAGTACCTTCTGACGATCGAGGGCCGGTGCGCGATCGAGGACGATGGCGGGCAACTCGAAGTGACGTGCAAGGTCGGGAAGGGCGCCTACAAGAAGCACTTCCTCGGGCTGTCTGACAACGTCTCGTACTTCGTCGAGCAGATCGAAGGCGCGTACGCGGACCCGAACCACTATCGGGTCACGTTTAAGCCGGAGGCGATCGTCCCATCGATCGACCTGCGCACGTCTGCCGACGACTGACCGTTCCTGAAGGCCCCGGCTCCTCTTCATGAGGGGTCGGGGCCTTTTGTGTGAGCAGCCTCCGGCGTCCTGGCGGACTGCGCGCTCATGTCTCCCTGTTACGTCAGGAGGCATGGAGGCGTACGAGGACTTCCGCAGGGGACGGTTCGGCCAGATCCCGGCGAAGGAGATGCCGCACGGCGACGTCGGCGGAGCCGCGCCCGGCGCGTGAGGCACTGGCCCGCGTTGAGCCCCGTTGGGCGAGTGGGGCGGAGCGCCAGCGGAGCCCGTATCGAGATCCCTCGGCGCCCGCCGTCCCTCGAGCCACACCACGCAGGTCGAGGCCGCGAGCACGGCGCCGAGCGCGCTGACCGCGGCCCACCCGCCGGCCACCCAGGCGGCGGTCGTCGCGGCCGACCCTGCGGCCCCGCCGACGAAGAACGCCGTCATGAACGCCGCGTTGAGCCGGTTGCGCATCGCAGGGTCGAGCGCATAGATCGCGTTCTGGTTCGCGTTGAGCAGCATCTGCTGCGCCACCACGAGCGCCAGCACGCCGAGCAGCAGCCACGTCAACCCCGCCGCGCCGCCTCCTCCGCCGAGCGCGATCAGGCCCCACGCGATCGGCAGGGCGAGCGTCGACGCCCGGGCGACCGCACGGGCACGCCCGGCGTCGACCAGCCGCCCCGCGACCGGCGTCGCCACGACTCCGGCGATCCCCATCAGACCGAAGGCGCCGATCGCTGCCTCCGACCACCCGTACGAGGTGGCGAGCAGGAAGGTCGACGCAGTCCAGAACGTGTTGAAGGACGCCAGCGACAACGCGGCGACGAGCGCACGGCGGCGCAGCACGGGTTGCGTCCCGAAGAGCGCGAGCGTCGAGCCGAGGAGGGCGGGATAGGCGAGGCCGCTCGGTGTCTGGAGCGTCGGGAGCCGCACCCGAAGCGCCACCGCGACCGCCGCCACCAGCACCCCGCACACGACGTAGACCGACCGCCACCCGGCGAGCTGCGCGACCGCCCCCGAGATCGGCCGCGACACGATGCTCCCCAGGAGCAGACCGCTCATCACGACAGCGACCACCCGGCCCCGCTGCTCCGGCTCGGCGAGCGTCACCGCGAACGGGACGACGACCTGCGCCGCGACCGACGTCAGCGCCGTGAGCGCGGTGGTGACGAGGAGGACGCGGCCGCCGGGCGCGAGCGACGACGCGACCAGCAGGACGGCCGTCGCGCCGAGGAGGGAGACCGCCAGCCGACGCCGTTCGAGGAGGTCACCCAGAGGGACGATGGCGAGCAGGCCGACGGCGTACCCGACCTGCGCGGCGGTCACGATCATGCCCGCTGTCGAGTCTCTGATCCCGAGGTCGTCGGCGAGCAGGTCGAGGAGGGGGAGCGCGAGGTAGTTCGCCGAGACCGACAGCCCGGTGGACAGCGCCATGAGCAGGAGCAGGGAGCGGGGCAGGTCGCGCGGGCCGGGCATGACTCCAGCCTGAGCCGTCAGGGTGCATGAGTCCAACGCATGCTTGTCACGCCAGCGATCGCGATTTGAGATCGATCTGCCACCATGGGCGGATGGAGCTCCAGCAACTCCGCTACGTGGTCGCCGTCGCCGAGACGCGCAGCTTCACGCGCGCCGCACAGCGCTGCCACGTCGTCCAGTCGGCGCTCAGCCACCAGGTTGCCAAGCTCGAGCGAGAGGTCGGGGCCCGGCTGTTCGAACGCACGAGTCGCCGGGTCGCGCTGACCGCGGCGGGCGAGGCGTTCCTTCCCGCGGCACGGGAGGCTCTCGACGCGGCCGAGCGTGCGCGGGCGGAGGCGGCCGCCGTCTCCGGCGTGGTGAGCGGACGACTGCGTCTCGGTGCCATCCCGACCGTCACCGCCGTCGACGTCCCCCAGGTCCTGCGCGCCTTCCGTGACGACCACCCGCGCGTCGACGTGAGTCTGCGGACCGACGGGAGCGAGGAGCTGGTGGCACGGATCGCGGGCGCGTCGATCGATGTCGCGTTCCTCGGCCTTCCGCCAGGGCGCGAGCCCGCCGGCGTACGCTCGCGTCTCCTCGGTCGCGGCACGCTCGTGGCCGTCCTCGCACCGGACCATCCACTGGCGGATCGGCGCCGCACGAGCCTCGCCGAGCTGGGAGACGACGACTTCGTCGACTTCACGGCGGGGACGCCGGGACGCGTCCAGTCCGATCTGGCCTTCGCCGCCTCGGGCGTCGAGCGGCACGTCGCCTTCGAGGTCACGACCGGTGACCTCGCCGGACGTCTGGTCGCGGAGGGTCTCGGGGTGGCGCTCTTGCCGGAGGCGTACGCGGCCACGCTCCCCGGCGTCCGTACGGTCCCGATCACCGACGCCCCGGTCCGCGAGGAGCACCTCGCCTGGAGCCGCTTCCGCCCGTCACCGGCGGCAGCGGCCTTCCTCGCGATGCTCGGGGTGCCGGAGGCGGGGGCGAGCGTGTAGAAACGTCGCATGGCCGACTTCGTGGGGTCCGTGGACCAGGGCACGACCAGCACCCGCTTCATGATCTTCGACCACGGCGGCAACGAGGTCGCCCGTCACCAGCTCGAGCACGAGCAGATCATGCCGCGCAGCGGCTGGGTGGAGCACAACCCGCTGGAGATCTGGGAGCGCACGAGCGCCGTCATCCAGACCGCGCTCGCCAAGGCCGGCCTCTCGTCGTCGGACCTGGCGGCCCTCGGGATCACGAACCAACGTGAGACCACCGTCGTCTGGGACCGCCGCACCGGACGGCCGTACGGGCCCGCGATCGTCTGGCAGGACACCCGCACCGACCGGCTCGCCTCCCGCCTGGAGCACGACGGCCGCGGCCAGGTCATCCGCGAGAAGGCGGGCCTGCCGCCGGCCACCTACTTCTCCGGCGGCAAGATCGCCTGGATCCTCGAGAACGTGCCCGGTGTCCGCGAGGCCGCCGAGCGCGGTGACGCGCTGTTCGGGACGACCGACTCGTGGGTGGTCTGGCAGCTCACCGGCGGACGCCGGGGCGGCGTGCACGTCACCGACGTGACCAACGCCAGCCGGACGATGCTGATGAACCTCGAGACTCTCGACTGGGACGACGACCTGCTGGAGATCTTCGACATCCCGCGCGCGATGCTCCCCGACATCCGACCGTCGTCGCTCACCGACGCGTACGGCACCACGCTCGACAACGGTCCTCTCGACGGCGAGGTGCCGATCACCGGCATCCTCGGCGACCAGCAGGCGGCGCTCGTCGGGCAGGTGTGCTTCGCGCCGGGGGAGGCCAAGAACACCTACGGCACCGGCAACTTCCTCCTCCTCAACACCGGCACCGAACTCGTGCGCAGCAAGGCGGGTCTGCTGACGACGGTGGCCTACCAGCTCGGAGACGCCGACCCGGTCTATGCGCTGGAGGGCTCGATCGCCGTCACCGGGTCGGCGGTGCAGTGGTTGCGAGACCAGCTCGGCATCATCTCCGGGGCCGCCCAGTCCGAGGCCCTGGCACGCCAGGTCGAGGACAACGGCGGCGTCTACTTCGTGCCGGCGTTCTCGGGGCTGTTCGCGCCGTACTGGCGCTCGGACGCCCGCGGCGCGATCGTCGGCCTGTCCCGCTACAACACCAACGCGCACCTGGCGCGAGCGACGCTGGAGGCGATCTGCTTCCAGTCGCGCGACGTCGCCGACGCCATGCGCGAGGACTCGGGCGTGGCCGTCGACGTGCTCAAGGTCGACGGCGGCGTCACCGACAACGAGCTCTGCATGCAGATCCAGGCCGACGTGCTCGGGACTCCGGTCAGCCGGCCCGTCGTGTCGGAGACCACGGCGCTGGGAGCGGCGTACGCGGCGGGACTGGCCGTGGGCTTCTGGGACAGCACCGACGAGCTGCGGGAGAACTGGCAGGAGTCGAAGCGCTGGGAGCCGCAGTGGGACGAGGAGCGGCGCGAGTCGGCGTACGCGGGGTGGCAGAAGGCCGTCGAACGCACCCTCGACTGGGTGGAGGTCGACTGACGTGCGGCCCGTCGCGCTGGACCACGCAGCCCGCAGGGGGGCTCTCGAGCGGCTGCGCGCAACGGCCTCGGAGGGCCCGCTCGACGTCCTCGTGATCGGCGGCGGCGTCGTCGGCGGAGGGTGTGCCCTCGACGCCGCGACCCGGGGTCTGACGGTCGGGCTGGTCGAGGCACGCGACCTCGCCTCCGGCACGTCGAGCCGCTCGTCGAAGCTGATCCACGGTGGCCTGCGCTATCTCGAGATGCTCGACTTCTCGCTCGTCGCCGAGGCGCTGGCCGAGCGCAGCCTGCTGGTCGAGCGCCTCGCGCCGCACCTCGTCCGCCCGATCCCCTTCCTGTACCCGCTCACGCACCGCGGGTGGGAGCGGGCGTACGCCGGCACGGGGGTCGCGATGTACGACTCGATGGCGTGGCTGTCGGGGCAGTCACGCGGGATGCCCCGTCACCGTCACCTCTCACGGCGCAAGGCGATGCGGCGGATGCCGGCGCTGCGCAAGGACGCGCTCGTCGGTGCGATCGAGTACTACGACGGCCAGGTCGACGATGCGCGCCACACGATGATGCTCGCGCGGACGGCTGCCTCGTACGGGGCGCACGTCGCCACCCGCACGCGCGTGACGGGCATGCTGCGCGAGGGCGAACGCGTCACCGGTGTGGTCGCGCGCGATCTCGAGAGCGGAGACGAGCTCGAGATCCGTGCGTCGCAGGTGATCAACGCGACGGGCGTCTGGACCGACGAGACGCAGGCGATGGTGGGTGAGCGCAGCCAGTTCCACGTGCGGGCGAGCAAGGGTGTGCACCTCGTCGTGCCGCGCGACCGCATCCAGGGCGACGTCGGGCTCATCCTGCGGACCGAGACGTCCGTGCTGTTCGTGATCCCGTGGAAGCGGCACTGGATCGTCGGCACCACCGACACCGACTGGTCGCTGTCCAGGGACCATCCTGCGGCGAGCCGGACCGACATCGACTATCTGCTCGCGCACCTCAACAGCGTGCTGGCGACGCCGTTGACCCACGACGACGTGGAGGGCGTGTACGCAGGGCTGCGCCCGCTGCTGGAGGGGGAGTCCGACGCGACCTCGACGCTGTCGCGCGAGCACGCGGTCTCGCACGCGGTGCCGGGCCTGGTCGTGGTCGCCGGCGGCAAGTACACGACGTACCGGGTGATGGCGCGCGACGCCGTCGACGCGGCCGCCGACGCGCTCGGTGTCCAGCTGTCGCGAGCGATCCCGGCGTGCGTGACCGAGGACGTGCCGCTGCTCGGCGCCGACGGGTACGCGGCGCTGTGGAACCGTCGTGGCCTGATCGCTGCGCGCAGCGGGCTGCACGAGGTGCGGGTGGAGCACCTGCTCCGGAGGTACGGCGCCCTGGTGCACGAGCTGCTCGAGCTCATGGAGGCCGACCCGACGCTGGCGGAGCCGCTCGCGGGCGCGGACGACTATCTGCGGGCCGAGATCGTCTATGCCGTGACCCACGAGGGCGCGCGCCATCTCGACGACGTCCTCACCCGCCGTACGCGGATCTCGATCGAGACGTTCGACCGCGGTGTCGACTCGGCCGACGAGGTGGCCGCCCTCATGGCGGGCCCGCTCGGATGGGGACCCGAGCAGGTGCGCCGGGAGGTCGAGCACTATCTCGCGCGGGTGGCCGCGGAGCGCGAGAGCCAGACGATGCCGGATGACGAGACAGCAGATGCGGCGAGGATGGGGGCGGGGGACGTCGTGCCGGTGGCGCGCGGCGGGTAGAGCGCCCCACCTACGATCGACGTGTGCCACCTCGCTCCCCGCTCCCACCCCAGAACGGCCTCGGCGCCGTCTGGTTGCGGACGCCGGACCGCGGTCGCGAGGCGGTGACCTGGGCGACGATGGGGGAGTGGCTGCGCTGGCGGCTGCCGGAGCAGGTCGACGTCGCCGGCATGTTCGCGACGCGACGGTTCGTCGACGACGGGGGAAGTCCCGTGGCCGCCGACGACCCGTACCAGCCGCACGCCTTCGTGTGGTTCTACCGCGACCTGCGCGAGGAGGCCCCGGTGCCGGGGGAGCTGCGCATCCTGCATCGCGACGAGCGCCTCGTGGTGGTGGACAAGCCGCCGTTCCTCGCGACGATCCCGCGGGGACGCCACGTGCGCGAGAGCATCGTGGTCCGGCTGCGCGACGAGCTCGGCCTGCCCGAGATCTCGCCCGTGCACCGGTTGGACCGGATCACCTCGGGCGTCCTCGTGCTGACCACCGAGCGGAGATGGCGCGGCGCGTACCAGATGTTGTTCCAGCGGCGGGAGGTGCGCAAGACCTACCGGGCCCTCGCGCCGGTGGACCCCGGGCTGGACCTGCCGGTGACCGTACGCAACCACCTCGTGAAGCGCCGCGGGCTCTTCCAGGTGGCGGTGGTCCCGGACCTGCGGGTGAACGCCGTCACCCGCGTCGTCCTCGAGGGCCGCCTCGGCGAGCACGGCGTCTACCGCCTGGAGCCCGAGACCGGCCGGACCCACCAGCTGCGGGCTCATCTCCACGGCCTCGGCATCCCGATCGTCGGCGACCCGGTCTATCCCGAGGTTCTCGACGTCGACCTGGACGACTTCACGCGACCGCTCCAGCTACTGGCGAGCGAGCTGGCGTTCACCGACCCGATCGACGGTTCCGAGCGCCGCTTCGTCAGCGAGCGCGCGCTGCCGCTCCTCCCCGAGGACTAGCGTCCTCGGCGCCGCTCGGCCGGGACGAGACGAGCCGGCTCACGGTACGCGCGCGGTCCACTCCTCGGTGGCGTACTTCGCCGCGGCCAGCGACTCCATCGCCTCGCGTGTTCCCTCGTCGAGCGCGACCGGCCTCAGCCCATAGCTGGCGTCGAAGTGCTTGACCATCGCACGGACGATCTCGTCGCGGGTCATGCCCGTCTGGCTCCGCAAGGGGTCGACCCGCTTGGCGGCGCTGGCCGTCCCCTTGTCCGACAGCTTCTCGCGCCCGATCCGCAGGATGTCGAGCATCTTCGCGGCGTCCATGTCGTACGACATCGTCACGTGGTGCAGGACCGCGCCGCTGGCCAGCCGCTTCTGCGCGGCGCCGCCGATCTTGCCGTGCGGGGTCGCGATGTCGTTGAGCGGCACGTACGACGCGTCGAGGCCGAGCCCGCGCAACGCACGGATCACCCAGGCGTCGAGGAATGCGTACGACTCGGCGAACGTCATGCCCTCGACGAGGGACGCAGGGACGTACAGCGAGTACGTGATCGTGTTGCCGGGCTCGACGAACATCGCGCCGCCGCCGGACATGCGACGTACGACCGTCGCGTCGTGCCGTGCCGCGGCGTCGAGGTCGACCTCGTTCGACAGCGACTGGAACGAGCCGATGATGACCGCGTTGGACGCCCACTCCCAGACGCGCAGCGCCGGTGCGCGCAGACCCTCACCGACCTGCGTCGCGAGGACCTCGTCGAGCGCCATCTGCTGCGCAGGGTGGAGCGGGCCGGCGTCCACGAGCTCGAAGTCGAGGTCGTGCCACGCGGTCGAGCGTCCGAGCGCGCGTGCCACCGCGAAGCCGACGGAGCGCGGGTCGAAGCCGATCATCGTGGCGTCCTCGAGCGCGTCCTCGACGGCGCTCGCGTACGACCCCACCGAGGCGTCGGCCGGCTGACCCTCGAGCGCGTCGGTGATCCGGTCGAGCCCGTCGTCGGGCTCGAGGAAGAAGTCGCCCGACAGCCGGACGTCCTTGAGCCGGCCGTCGACCACCTCGAGGTCGACGACCACCAGCTTGCCTCCGGGGACCTTGTACTCGCCGTGCACCGCGACCTCCTCCTCGACTGCGCCGACGTCGGGGTCAACGCGCGACGAGGGGCAAGGCTTCCCAGGAACGGGAGAAGCCCGGTCGGGACATCGTCCTGACCGGGCCTCATCGGGGTGGATGACGGGACTTGAACCCGCGACCACCGGCACCACAAGCCGGTGCTCTACCAACTGAGCTACACCCACCGCGCGCGACCCGGCTCGTACCGAGTGCGGCCAGACGAGTGTAGCGGGTCAGCCTTCGTCGTCCGAAATCCGGGTCGGGTCCACCTGCTCCACCGCGGCGTCTGTCTCCGGCGCCGCCGGAACCGTCGCCCGGAGCGATCCGGAGTGCTCTGCGGCGAGCGCCTTGGCGGTCTCGCTGTCCGGCCCGGGCTCGGGGACGAAGACGGCGGCGCGGTAGTAGCGCAGCTCCTCGATGCTCTCGAGGATGTCGGCCAGCGCCCGGTGGTTGCCGGTCTTGGCCGGGCTGTTGAAGTAGGTGCGCGGATACCAGCGGCGCGAGAGCTCCTTGATGGAGGAGACGTCGACGACCCGGTAGTGCAGGTAGCCCTCGAGCTCGGGCATGTCGCGCAGGAGGAACGCGCGGTCGGTGCCGATCGAGTTGCCTGCGAGCGGCGCCTTGCCGGCCTCGGGGACGTGCTGCTTGATGTAGTCGAGGACGACCTGCTCGGCGTCGGCGAGCGGCAGACCGGCATCGAGCTCGGTCAGGAGGCCCGACGCGGTGTGCATCTGCGTGACGACCTCGTTCATCTGGTCGAGGGCTTCACGTGGCGGCTTGATCACCACGTCGATGCCGTCGGCGATCGGGTTGAGCTCGAAGTCGGTGACGATCGCGGCCACCTCGATGAGCGCGTCGCGCTCGAGGTCGAGCCCGGTCATCTCGCAGTCGATCCATACAAGCGTGTCCACGACGATCAACCCTAGCGGGAAGGGCGGACACCGACCGGTAGCCTGGTAGCTGTCCCTGGGAACGTGCGACGCTGTGCCGCGCGTTGGACGGGGGACACGTGTCCGTAGGCGAAGGATGGTTGAGCCAGGTGGCCAGCAGGGATGACAAGCGCGCGCGGCGTGAGCGCGCGGAGCAGATGCGCATGGAGCGAGAGCGGAAGGACAAGCGTCGCCGCACCCTCATCACCGCCGCGATCGTCGCGGTCGTGCTGGTCGTGATCGGTGGAGCAGGCTTCGCCGTGAAGTCGGCGGTCGACAACTCCGCCGACGAGCCCACGCGTGCTCCCGGCGGCCTGACCGACGACGGTGGCGTGGTGCTGACCGCCACCGACCTCGGCGGCTCCGCCGCCTCCGACCCGGTCAAGGTGACGGTGTTCGAGGACTTCGCGTGCCCGCACTGCAAGACCTTCGAGGACGAGACCGGCGACTGGATCGACGAGCAGGTCGCGGCAGGTGCGATCGACGTGGAGTTCCGTCCGGTGGCGTTCCTGTCCGACTTCTCCCACGACACGATGGGCGCCGCGATGTGCGTCTTCGAGGAGGGCGGGTCCAAGGCCTACCGCGACTTCGCGAAGCTCGCCTTCGCCAGCCAGCCCACGGAGGGCTCGGGCCTGGACGAGAAGGACTACGTCGACATGGCCGAGCAGGCCGGAGCGCCCGGAGCAGCGACCTGCATCAAGGGTCGTCCCTTCCGCGATTGGACCGACCCGGCGACCAAGGCGTCGTTCGACCAGCCCGACTCCGAGGGCGAGAAGCTCTCCGGCACGCCGACGGTGTGGGTGGACGGCGCCACGGTCAACGGACCCGAGGGCTCCGACGGCAAGCCGACCGTCCCCGGGCTCGCCGACATCCAGAAGGCCGTCGCGGCCGCGAAGGCGAGGTGACCCATGGCAGCCGAGAGCTCGCGAAGCCGTCGTGAACGCGCTGAGCAGATGCGCAAGGAGAAGGAGCGGCAGGACAAGCGTCGCCGCACCCTCATCACGGCGGCGGTCGTCGCCGCGGTGCTCATCGTCATCGCCGGTGCGGGCTTCGCCGTGAAGTCGGTGATGGACGACTCCGCCGGTGACGAGGTCCGCACTCCCAAGGGGCTCACCAAGGACGGTGGCGTGCTGGTCACCGCCGAGGACCTGGGCGGCACCGCCCAGCCGGACCCGGTCAAGCTGACCATCTTCGAGGACCTCCAGTGCCCGGTCTGCAAGGCCTTCGAGGAGACCTCGGGTGGCTGGATCGACGAGCAGGTCGCCGCCGGGGCGATCGAGGTCGAGTACCGCCCGGTCGCGTTCCTCAACGAGTTCTCCGGCGCCGCGCTGGCGGCGTCGATGTGCGTGTTCGAGGAGGCCGGCGCCAAGGGCTGGGTCGACTACACGCGCACCGTCTATCAGAACCAGCCCGACGAGACCAGCACCGACGTCGACGAGGACCAGCTCGTCGAGTGGGCCGACCAGGTCGGCGCCGGGGCAGCGACCGACTGCATCAAGGGTCGTCCGTTCCGTGAGTGGGCCGGCAACCCGCCGGGCAGCACGAGCGAGGTCACCGACGAGGCGTTCGCCTCCAAGGACTCCGAGGGGCAGCAGGTGTCCGGGACCCCGACGGTGTGGGTCGACGGCACCGCGGTGACCGGCTCCGGCGGCAACATCCCGACGCCCGCAGACCTCGAGGCGGCGGTGACCGCCGCGAAGGCAGGCTGACGCCCGCAGGTCGAGCGATCGTGATCGACGCCCCGTACGCCTTGTGCGTGCGGGGCGTCGCGTCTCTACGGTGGGGCAGGAACACCACCGACGAACGACGGGAGCGACACCATGGCCACACGCACCGCGACGACACAGTGGACCGGCGGGCTGCAGGACGGATCAGGACGGGTCAACCTCGACACCTCCGGAGCCGGATCGTACGAGGTCTCGTTCCCGCGGCGGATCGCCGACGAGGCCGAGGGGGTGACCAGCCCGGAGGAGCTCCTCGCGGCGGCGCACGCGGCCTGCTACGCGATGGCGCTGTCGGGCGGGATCGCGAAGGCCGGAGGCACGCCGCAGTCCTCTACGGTGCGGGCCGACGTCACCGTCCGTCCCGACCGTGAGGGTGGTGGGCTGCTCATCTCCACGATCACGCTGACCGTCCGCGCGAAGGTCGACGGCCTGACGGCCGAGCAGTTCACCGAGGTCGCCGAGCAGACCAAGAAGGACTGCCCGGTGAGCAAGGCGCTCGCCTCCGTCCCGGAGATCGAGCTCGACGCTGCTCTGGAGAGCTGAGCGCGCCCGGCAGGATTCGAACCTGCGACCGGCGGATTAGAAGGCCGCTGCTCTGTCCAGCTGAGCTACGGGCGCTCACGGGAACCAACCCTAGCGGCGACGTCGCTCTCGGCGCTCGCCGCTAGGGTTCTCCCTGTGTCCCCGCCGTTTGCGGCGCGTCTGCCGCAGCCCCCTTCGTCGCCGGTCCCGCCAGGGCCGCTTCCTCGGCTGCGCGACCCCATGTGGCAGCGGGGGCACACGCTGCTGGTCGTGCTCATGCTCATCACCGCGGTGATCGGTGTGGTGGGCGCCGGCTTCTTCGCCGTCGGGAGCGGCGACGCGGCCGGGAGCGGGCTGAGCCTGCTGTACGCGCTTCTCCCTCTGCCCGCTCTGCTCGGCTGCTTCTTCTGGCTCGACCGCTACGAGCCGGAGCCGTGGCACTATAAGCTGGCCGCGGTGGTCTGGGGTGGAGTCGTGGCCGTCGCGATCGCGCTCGCGGCGCAGATCTTCGTCTCCGAGACGTTCGACCTCTCCGACCCGGTGCTCGCGACCTTCATCGCACCGGTGACCGAGGAACCGGCCAAGTGCCTCTTCCTCGTGCTGACCTTCCTGCGGATGCGACGCGTGATCGACGGGGTCATCGACGGGCTGGTCTTCGCCGGGCTCGTCGGGCTGGGCTTCGCCTTCGTCGAGAACATCGGCTACTACGCCGGCGCGTACGTCGGCATCGACGAGACCGGCATCGAGGGGGCCGGCGCCACGACCGTGACCTTCGTCCTCCGCGGCATCATGAGCCCGTTCGCGCACCCGATGTTCACCGCCGCCTTCGGCATCGCGGTCGGTCTCGCCGTGAGTCAGCGTTCCCGCCTCAAGCGCGCACTCCTGTGGTCCGCGGGTCTGCTCGGGAGCGTCCTGCTGCACGGCATCTGGAACGGCGGCGTGAGCTATCTGGGGGGCGGCGGTTTCCTCATCGCGTACGCCTTCACCGGTCTCCTGCTCGCGGCCACCGTGGTCCTCGCCGCCGTCGCGCGACGCAACCAGGGCCGCTACCTGACGCGTGCGCTGACCGACATCGCGCGCCGAGGATGGCTCGTCGCAGACGAGATCCCGTTCATCGCTTCCCTCTCCTACCGGCGCAAGGCGGTCAAGCACGCACGGACGCACGGTGGCCGGATCTCGGCCAAGGCGACGCGGCGCTACCAGCGCGACGCGATCACGATGGCGTTCCTGTACGCGGGAGTGATCGACCGGATGCCCAAGCCGCACGCCGTGGAGCGCGTCGACGCCTTCCTCGCCGAGATGCGGATCCTCCGGCCGTACGTCGTCCTCCCGCCGCCGCTGCGCTTCGCCTCGCCCCCGGTCGGCCCGTACGGGCAGGGCTACGGCCAGACCCACGGTCCCGGCCCGTACGCGGTCCCTCCCTACGGTCGGGCGCCGTCCGTCCCGCCTGGGCCTGCTGCGCCGCACTACGGGATGAACACGCCGTACGCCCCTCGGCCGCAGCCGCGACCGGCCGACGTACCCCCGAACGCGCCGGGGCCTGACAGCCCCGAGCCGCATCGTCGAGAGTGACCGCGACCACCTGACGGGCTCGTCCCCGGTCACCGGTGCGTCAAGCGTGGTGCTCTCCACTACGCTGAGGCCGGGGCAAGCACACCCACTCTCCCGGAGGTCCGAGTGTCGAGGGACGGTTCTACCGCCACCCTGCTCGCTGCGCTGCTCAAGCTGCGCGCCGAGCTGAGCGGTGCTGCTCTCGGGCTGGAGATCGCGGGGGCGTCCGACGGGCGCGAGGCGCAGCGCCGACTGCTGTCACAGCTCGACGACTACGTGCTGCCTCGCCTGGTGCAGCTCGACGCGCCCTTGCTGACGGTGGTCGGCGGGTCGACGGGCGCAGGCAAGTCCACGCTGGTCAACTCGCTCGTCGGCCGCCGGGTCACCGCCTCGGGGGTCCTGCGGCCCACGACGCGGTCAGCGGTGTTGGTGCACAACCCCGCCGACGCCGAGTGGTTCCAGCCCGACCGCATCCTGCCCGACCTGGCGCGTGCGACCACCCAGTCGCACGACACCCGGGCGCTGACGCTGGTGCCCGCGCACACCGTCCCCAAGGGCCTCGCGCTCCTCGACGCCCCTGACGTCGACTCCGTCGAGGCCGAGAACCGTCGGCTCGCGAGCGAGCTGCTCGCCGCGGCAGATCTCTGGCTGTTCGTCACCTCGGCCGCACGGTACGCCGACCAGGTCCCGTGGGACTACCTGCGCGAGGCCGCCGAGCGCAGTGCCGCCGTCGCGATCGTGCTGGACCGTACGCCCGACCAGTCGATGGGCGAGGTCCGCGGCCACCTGGCCCGCATGCTCACCGCACGTGGCCTGAAGGACTCGCCCTTGTTCACGGTCCTGGAGGCCGAGGTCGACGACGACGGACTTCTGCCGCCGAGCGCGGTCGCCCCGATCCTCAACTGGCTCCACGACCTGGCGGGCGACCCCGAGGTGCGTGCGTCGATCGTGACCCAGACCCTCGACGGCGCGGTGCGCAAGATCGTCTTCGGGGCCTTCGACGTCGCCGACGCCGTCGCCGAGCAGGGCACGGTGCTCACCGGGCTCGTCGAGGACGTGGACCGCGCTTACAACGGCGCTGAGGCCGCGTTCGCCAAGAGCCTCTCCGACGGCACGTTGATGCGCGGCGAGCTGGCCGCGCGCTGGCGCGACTTCGCCGGCTCCGGCGACCTGCTGCGCGGCAACGAGGACAAGATCGGGCGACTGCGCGACCGCATCGTGGACAGCGTCCGCGGCCGTCGAGCGCGCGTCAACGAGGTGCAGGAGAGCTTGTCCCACAACGTCGAGCTGCTGCTGCTCGAGCAGGCCGAGGCCGGCGCCCACGCGGCGTACCAGCTGTGGGAGCAGGTGCCTGCCGGCGCCATCCTCCTGCGCAACGCCGGCCGCGACCTGGAGCGTGCCAACCGCATGCTGCGTCCGCGAGCCGAGCGGATCGCCGCCGACTGGATCGAGGCGTGCACCGAGATCGTGCGCGCGGAGGGCTCCGAACGCCGGATGACGTCCCGCTTCCTCGCCCTCGGCACGACCGGCTCCGCGGTCACGCTCGGCGTCTGCGTCATCAACGAGCTCGCACCCCGCGACGAGGAGATCGCCACCGGGGCCTCGACGGCCCGTGAGCTGCTCATCGACGTCTTCGGGGAGACGACGGCGCGACAGCTGCTCGACCTCGCCAAAGAAGACCTTCTCCGGCGAGCCGCGACCGTTCTGCGAGACGAACGCCAGCGTTTTTACGACGTACTCGCACGGGCTGCCGCAGCACCCTCGGCAGCCGATAGCATTCGAGCCGCTGCTCGGGCCGCCGAGGATGCACGCCACACCGACCTGATCCCCGAGGACTGGGACTGACGTGAACGACACCCCACCCGCACCGCTGTTCAGCACGAATGGCGGTGACGTCGCCGCGCGCGTCGACGGCCTCGCCGCCGCCGTGGATGCCGCCTCCGGCCGGCTCGACCCTGGCCTGGTGAACGAGGGCGCCACCGTCGTCCGTCGCGCCGCGGACCGCCTGCGCCTGGCCAGCGACCGTACGGTCGTCGCACTCGCCGGTGCCACCGGCTCCGGCAAGTCGTCGCTGTTCAACGCGGTGGCCGGCATCGAGCTGTCGGCCGTCGGCGTGCGCCGCCCGACCACCTCCTGGGCGATGGCAGTCGCCTGGGGCGAGAGCGGGTCCCGTGACCTGCTCGAGTGGATGGGCATCCCCGAGCGCCAGCAGATGTCGCTGACCAGCCCGCTCGGGACCGTCCCCGACGACACGAACCTCGACGGGCTGGTGCTCCTCGACCTGCCCGACCACGACTCGACCGAGGTGAGCCACCACCTCGAGGTCGATCGGCTCGTGCAGTACGCCGACGTCCTGGTGTGGGTCCTCGATCCCCAGAAGTACGCCGACGCGGCGATCCACGACCGCTACCTCCGCCCGTTGGCCCGCCACGCCGGCGTGACCATGGTCGTGCTCAACCAGATCGACAGGCTGCCACCCGAGAAGTGGGACGGGACGTTGCAGGACGTCCGCCGGCTCCTGGCCGACGACGGGTTGGCGGGGGTCCCGCTCATCGCGGTGTCCGCCCTGCGGGGCGACGGCGTGGACGACTTCAAGCGCGCGCTGGTCCGCAAGATCCGGGACAAGCAGGCCGCCGGGATGCGGACCGGTGCCGACGTCGAGCACATCGCCAAGGCGTTCGAGCAGATGAGCGGAGACGTGCCGGCGATCGGGTTGACCGACTCCGACCGCGACCAGCTGGTGGCGACCCTCGCCGAGGCGGCGGGCGTGTCGGCGGTCGCGGACTCGGCCGAGAAGGCACTCGTCTCGCGTGCGGTCACGGCGACGACGTGGCCGCCGCTGCGGTTCGTCGGCCGCTCGAAGCGGCCCTCGGCCACCGAGGGCGGGGCCCTGCGGTCGCTCGAGTTCGATGACGTGAGCGCGAGGGTGCAGCGGCCGGCGGTCGACGTGGCTGTCCGCGACGTCGCCGAGAAGGCCACGATCGGCCT
The DNA here is from genome assembly GCF_019550855.1 of Mumia sp. zg.B21. NCBI lineage: Bacteria > Bacillati > Actinomycetota > Actinomycetes > Propionibacteriales > Nocardioidaceae > Mumia > Mumia sp. zg.B21. The sequence goes on from NZ_JAHWCJ010000001.1 coordinate 252,904, forward strand.
GACCCCGCCGTGGGTGCAGTCCGTACGCCGCGCCGTCGTCGTCCCGAACCGCGACCTGGCCGACGTGCTGGACCACGCGATGTCCCGCACCGGGCTGGGTCTCGACCGCGCGCCGACCTGGTGGTCGGTCGTCAAGACGGTCCAGTGGACGGCGCTCGCGGTGACGGTGGCGGGTCTGCTCTGGTTGCTCGCGCTGGTCGGCGCGGAGGTGACCGGCGACGCAGCGGCGCCGATGATCGGCGGAGTCTGGCTGCCCGTCTACCTCTCGGTCGGAGGGCTGGTGATCGGTCTGGTGCTCGCGATGGTCGCGACGGTGGCAGCGAAGTCCTCAGCGAGTCGCCGGGCGCAGGAGATCGACGAGGCGCTCCGAGCGACGATCGTCGACGTCGCGAGCGAGCGGGTCCTCGCGCCCGTCGACAACGAGCTCGCCGCGTACGACCAGGTTCGCCGCGGCATCGCGACGGCCCTGGGCCGCCGCATCTGACGTCGCGCACAGCGCGCCGCCGTCCACAGCCGGCAGCGGCGTGCTGCCGCCGCGCTCTGGCAGGCCCCACCATCGGGATGTCCCCGATGATTGGAGCAGCACATGAGCGACAACCAGATGACCGTCTACGGCAACCTCGGCACGCCGGTGGATCTCAGGGAGAGCAACGGCTTCGCCTGGGCGATGTTCCGGGTCGGATCCACGCCTCGCTACTACGACCGCCAGCAGGGCGGGTGGCGCGACCTCGAGACCGTGTGGATCACGGTCAAGGCCACCCGCGCTCTCGCCCAGAACGCCGCTGCCTCCCTCGCCCTCGGTGACCCGATCGTCGTGATCGGCAGGCTCCGGACCCACTCCTGGCAAGACCGGGAGACCGGAGAGCAGCACTGCCGCGACGTCCTCGAGGCGACGGCGGTCTGCCACGACCTCAACCGTGGGACGACCGAGTTCCACCGCAACGAGCCCGCGGCGACACCCGAGCCCGCAGGCGGCGAGGGTCAGGCGGTCGCGGCGTTCGAGAGCACGCACGTCGTCGACGGGGGCGCTCCGCGGGGCGAGCCGGTGGCTGTCTGACGCCCCGCTTCCGTCCCGGCCGTCGCGGCCGCAGGCCGCTCGACGGTCCGATTCACGCGGCGGCCGGGGGAGCGCCTACCCTTGACCCATCATGTCTGACTACGTCTTCACCCTGCGCAACGTCCGCAAGTCGCTCGGCGACAAGGTCGTCCTCGACGACGTGACGCTCTCCTTCCTCCACGGGGCCAAGATCGGTGTCGTCGGGCCTAACGGCACCGGCAAGTCGACCCTGCTCAAGCTGATGGCCGGCATGGAGCAGCCGAGCAACGGCGACGCCCACCTCGATCCCGGGGCCAACGTCGGCATCCTCCTCCAGGAGCCGCCTCTCACCGACGGCGCGACCGTCCTCCAGAACGTCGAGGAGGCCGTCGCCGACATCAAGGGCAAGCTCGACCGCTTCAACGCGATCAGCGAGGAGCTCGCGAGCCCCGACGCCGACTTCGACTCCCTTCTCGCGGAGATGGGCGACCTCCAGACCGCCCTCGACCACGCCAACGCGTGGGACCTGGACTCGCGTCTCGAGCAGGCCATGGACGCGCTGCGGTGCCCGCCGCCGGACGCCCTCGTCGACAAGCTGTCGGGTGGAGAGCGGCGGCGTGTCGCGCTGTGCAAGCTCCTGCTCCAGCAGCCTGACCTGCTCCTCCTCGACGAGCCCACCAACCACCTGGACGCCGAGAGCGTGCTCTGGCTCGAGCAGCACCTCGCCAAGTACCCAGGCGCCGTCCTGGCCGTGACCCACGACCGCTACTTCCTCGACAACGTGGCGCAGTGGATCCTGGAGCTCGACCGCGGCAAGACCCACCCGTACGAGGGCAACTACTCGACCTACCTCGACACGAAGCAGCAGCGGCTGGTCGTCGAGGGCAAGAAGGACGCCAAGCGGCAGAAGATCCTCGAGCGTGAGCTCGAGTGGGTCCGCTCGAACCCGAAGGCCCGCCAGGCCAAGAGCAAGTCGCGTCTGGCCCGGTACGAGGAGCTCGCCGCCGAGGCCGAGCGCAGCCGGGCGGTGGACCTCTCCGAGATCAACATCCCGCCGGGCCCCCGCCTGGGCGACGTGGTCCTCGACGTCCGCGACCTCAAGAAGTCGTTCGGCGAGCGGACGCTGATCGACAACCTCAACTTCTCGCTCCCGCGTGCCGGCATCGTCGGCGTGGTCGGTCCCAACGGCGTCGGCAAGACGACGCTGTTCAAGATGATCACCGGTGAGCAGCAGCCTGACTCCGGCGACCTCACTGTGGGCACCACGGTCAAGATCTCCTACGTCGACCAGTCCCGGTCGGGCATCGACCCCTCCAAGAACGTGTGGGAGGTCGTGTCGGACGGCCTCGACCACATCAAGGTGGCCAACTTCGAGATGCCGAGCCGCGCCTACGTCGCGTCGTTCGGATTCAAGGGGCCCGATCAGCAGAAGCGTGCCGGCATCCTCTCCGGCGGTGAGCGCAACCGCCTCAACCTGGCGCTGACGCTCAAGATGGGCGGCAACCTGCTGTTGCTCGACGAGCCGACCAACGACCTGGACGTCGAGACGCTTCAGTCGCTCGAGGACGCGCTGCTCGACTTCCCCGGCTGTGCCGTGGTCGTCTCCCACGACCGGTGGTTCCTCGACCGGGTCGCCACCCACACGCTGGCCTGGGAGGGCGACGCCGAGAACCCAGCCCGCTGGTACTGGTACGAGGGCAACTTCGCCGACTACGAGGCCAACAAGGTCGAGCGACTCGGCCCCGAGGCTGCACGGCCGCACGCGCTGACCTATCGGCGCCTCACCCGCGACTGATCCACCGAGGGTCGGTCAGAAGCGCGCGCCGCCGAGGTCGTTGCGGATGCGCTCGAACACCCGACCGATCACCTCGAACTCCTCGTCGGTGGCGTTGTCCAACAGATATCGGCGTACGCCGCCGACGTGGGTGTGGGCAGCCTCGCGCAGCCGCTCCATGCCGGCCTCGGTGAGCTGCGCGTTGACCCCGCGGCCGTCCGAGACGCACGAGCGGCGCACGACCAGCCCTGCGCGCTCGAGGCGCGCGACGGTGTGGGTGACCCGGCTGCGAGAGTGGGAGACCTGGTCGGCGAGCTGGGCCATCCGCAGCGTCCAGTCGTCGGCCTCGGACAGGCGGACGAGGATCTCGTACTCGGGCATCGAGAGGTCGTGCTCGCGCCTCAGGTCGCGGTCGAGCTGGTCGAAGAAGACCGTCGAGCCGCCCAGGAACGACCGCCAGATCGCCTGCTGGCCGTCGTCGAGCCAGCGTGTCTCGGGGGAAGCCTGCGTGGTCGAGGTCATGCGAGAAGTGTAGCGCGGGAATAGTTGGATCTTAAATCAGTTGTGCTATCGTGACGGCAGTTGGTTGAAACCGCAGGAACCTAGCGGATCGCCAGCGCCAGACCAGACCGACGAGCACAACCCGCCCGAAGAGGATGCAACCCATGGCACAGATCACCACAGGCACCTGGACGTTCGACCCGACCCACACGGAGATCGGCTTCACCGTCCGCCACCTCATGAGCAAGGTTCGCGGCAAGTTCGAGCGGTTCGAGGGCAGCATCACCACCGCGCCCGTGATCACCGACTCGACCGCCACCGCCACGATCGACCTCGTCTCGATCAACACCGGCACGCCTGATCGTGACGCCCACCTGCGCTCGTCCGACTTCTTCTCGGTGGAGACCCACCCGACGATGACCTTCACGTCGACCGGCGTCGTCGAGAAGTCCGACACCGAATTCGTTCTGCGTGGCGACCTCACGATCAAGGACGTCACTCGCCCGGTCGAGCTGGCCGTCGACTTCCTCGGCGAGGGTCAGGACCCGTGGGGCGGGACGCGCGTGGGCATCGAGGCCACCACGACGATCAGCCGCAAGGACTTCGGCATCGACTTCAACATCCCGCTCGAGGGTGACAAGGTCATGATCGGCGACAAGATCAGCATCATCATCACCGGCGAGGCCGTCCTCGCCCAGTAGCACGCGACATCGACGTCCCGAGGACGTCGATGACGACGACGGCCGTCCTGGAGCCCACGGCTCCGGGGCGGCCGTCTTGCTGTGCTCAGCGGTGCACGGCCCCCACGGCTCGGAGCGCCAGGTCGGCATACAGGTTGCCGACAGCCTCGGGCGTACGAGGCCCACCCGGCTGATACCAGCGGACGAGGTCGATCGCCATGGAGATGAGGGCGAGCGCGGTGCCAGGGACATCGCTGACCTCGAAGACGCCCTTGTCGACGCCCTCGCCGATCGCGTCGCGGTAGACGCGCTCGATGTCGCGCCGGTAGCCCGCGACCTCCTTGCGGTGCTCAGGCGTGAGCGCAGAGATCTCGTACTGGACCACCCGGGCGCGCTTGCTGTGGACCGCGTGCCACCGCGTGAACTCGAACTGGATGGTGGCGAGCCGCTCGACGGGGTCGGCGGTGGAGGCGTACGCGGCGGCGATCATGTTGCGGGTATTGAGGTGGCCGGCCGAGCTGATCTCGTAGAGGAGCTGCTCCTTGGACGCGTGGTGCACGTAGAGCGCTGCCGGGCTCATGCCCGCCCGCGTCGAGATGTCGCGAGTCGTCGTGGCGTGGAACCCACGCTCGGCGAACGCCTCGACTGCGGCGTCCATCAGCCGCTCGCGTGCGGGAACCTCGGTCATGGGCGCTCCTGGTCTTCGACGGCGGGGTGGGGGACCCCTGGCGCTAAGCGATCGCTTAGTACACTCTAGGTGATCGTGACCCCATGACCCGGAGGCACTCCGTGAAACGAGCCATCTTCGACGACGACCACGAGGCATTCCGCGCATCGGTCGCGGCGTTCGTCGAGCGTAGCGTCCTGCCCCACGCCGATGCGTACGCCGAGGACAAGGGCCTGCCGCGTGACTACTGGCTCGAGGCCGGCAAGCAGGGCTTGCTCGGCCTCGAGGTCCCCGAGGCGTTCGGCGGCGCCGAGGCACGCGACTTCCGCTTCAACGCCGTGCTCGCCGAGGAGCTGTCCAAGGTCAACGCCGCCCTCCCGTCGTGCACCGGCATCCACTCCGACATCGTCGCGCCGTACCTCGTCGAGCTCACCACCGACGAGCAGAAGGCGCGGTGGCTCCCGCGCTTCGTGACCGGCGAGCTGCTCACCGCGATCGCGATGACCGAGCCGTCGGGCGGCTCCGACCTGGCCGCGCTCAAGACCACCGCCGTGCGCGATGGTGACGGGTGGGTCATCAACGGCTCCAAGACCTTCATCACCAACGGCTGGTCCGCCGACCTCGTGGTGGTCGCGGCCCGCACCAGCCCGGAGAAGGGCGCCAAGGGCATCACGCTGTTCGCCGTCGAGACCGGCATGGACGGCTTCACCCGTGGCCGCAAGCTCGACAAGGTCGGCCAGAGCGAGTCCGACACAGCCGAGCTGTTCTTCTCCGACGTGCGGGTGAGCGACAACCAGGTGATCGGCGAGGTCGACCGCGGGTTCATCGCGATGATGGAGCGTCTCCCGCAGGAGCGGCTGTCGTGCGCCGTCTCCAACGTCGCGCACGCCAAGCAGATCCTGCTCGAGACGATCGCCTACGCCAAGGAGCGGCACGCGTTCAAGCAGCCGATCGGGTCGTTCCAGCACAACAAGTTCCTCCTCGCCGAGCTCGTGACGCGGATCGAGTCGGTCGAGGCGTACGTCGACGCCGCCGTGCTCGCGCACACCTCGCGCGAGCTGACCGCGATCGACGCGGCCAAGGTCAAGTGGCTGTCGTCGCAGGTCCAGAACGAGGTGCTCGACCACTGCGTCCAGATCCACGGCGGGTACGGCTACATGAACGAGTACCGAGTCGCCCGTGCCTGGCGTGACGCCCGTGTCACCAAGATCTGGGCGGGTTCCAACGAGATCATGAAAGAGCTCATCGGTCGCGACCTCGGGCTCTGACCACACGACAAGATCCGGCCCCTCAGACAAGGAATCCTCATGACCGAAGCCGTCATCGTCTCCACCACGCGCTCGCCGATCGGCCGTGCCTTCAAGGGCTCGCTCAAGGACATGCGTCCTGACGACCTCACCGCGCAGATGGTGCGTGCCGCGCTCGACAAGGTGCCCGAGCTCGACCCGCGCGAGATCAACGACCTCATCCTCGGGTGCGGTCTGCCGGGTGGCGAGCAGGGGATGAACATGGGGCGCGTCGTCTCTGTGCTCCTCGGCTACGACTTCCTGCCCGGCACCACCGTGACCCGCTACTGCTCCTCGAGCCTCCAGTCCACCCGGATGGCGTTCCACGCGATCAAGGCGGGCGAGGGCGACGCCTACATCTCGGCCGGTGTCGAGACGGTCAGCCGCTTCGTCAAGGGCAACAGCGACGCGATCCCGGGTCAGGAGATCACCAACCCGGTCTTCGCCGATGCCGCGCAGCACACCGAGGAGCTCTCGAAGGGTGGTCAGACCTGGACCGACCCGCGCGAGGACGACCGGCTCCCTGACGTCTACATCGCGATGGGCCAGACCGCCGAGAACGTCGCCCAGATCCTCGGCATGAGCCGCGAGGAGCAGGACCGCTTCGCGGTGCGCAGCCAGAACCTCGCCGAGGAGCGCATCAAGGACGGCTTCTGGGAGCGGGAGATCACCCCGGTCACGCTGCCCGACGGCACCCAGGTCACCGTCGACGACGGCCCCCGCCCCGGCACGACGTACGAGGCGGTGTCGCAGCTGAAGCCGGTCTTCCGACCCGACGGCACCGTGACCGCCGGCAACGCCTGCCCGCTCAACGACGGCGCCGCGGCCCTGGTGATCATGAGCGACACCCGCGCCAAGGAGCTCGGCCTCACCCCGCTGGCGCGCATCGTGTCCACCGGCGTGACCGGTCTCTCCCCGGAGATCATGGGGCTCGGCCCGGTGGAGGCGATCCCGCAGGCGCTCAAGAACGCCGGGATGGCTCTCGGCGACATCGACCTGTTCGAGATCAACGAGGCGTTCGCGGTCCAGTCGCTCGGCTCGGCCCAGCAGCTCGGCATCGACATCGACACGCTCAACGTCAACGGCGGTGCGATCGCGGTCGGTCACCCGTTCGGCATGACCGGTGCTCGGATCACGGCGACGCTGATCAACTCGCTCCAGACCCACGACAAGCAGTTCGGCGTCGAGTCGATGTGCGTCGGCGGCGGCATGGGCATGGCGATGGTGCTCGAGAGGCTGTCGTGACCGGCGGCGCGAAGCGCTTCGAGGGCCGCACCGCGATCATCACCGGGGCGAGCCGTGGCATCGGGCTCGGCATCGCGCAGCGCATCGTCGACGAGGGTGGGCGGGTGTGCCTGACTGCCCGCAACGACGAGGCGCTGCAGGAGGCCGTGGTCCACCTCGGTGGCCCCGAGGTGGCGATCGGCGTCCCGGGCAAGGCTGACGACCCTGCCCACCAGGAGGAGGCGGTCGCGCGCACGCTGGAGGTGTTCGGGTCCCTCGACCACCTGGTCAACAACACCGGCATCAACCCCGTCTACGGGCGCATGATCGATCTCGACCTGGCGGCGGCGCAGAAGATGTTCGCGGTCAACGTGCTGAGTGCCCTGTCCTGGACGCAGCGGGCCTACGCTGCCTGGATGGAGACCCACGGCGGCACGGTCGTCAACGTCGCCTCGGTCGCGGGCACGAAGCCGGCGCCCGGGATCGGCTTCTACGGAGCCACCAAGGCGATGCTCATCCACATCACCCAGGAGCTCGCGGTCGAGCTCGGCCCGCAGCTGCGCGTCAACGCGGTCGCGCCGGCGGTCGTGAAGACGCGGTTCGCGTCGGCGCTCTACGAGGGTCGAGAGGACGAGGTGGCCTCGGCGTACCCGATGAAGCGCCTCGGTGTCCCGGCCGACATCGCCTCCGTGGTCGCGTTCCTGCTGTCGGACGACTCCGGGTGGTTGACCGGGCAGAACATCGTCGTCGACGGCGGGCTCACCCTCACCGGCGGGGTCTGACGTGCTTCCCGATCGCGCGGGTGTCGTCGTCACCGGCGGCGGCAACGGGATCGGACGGGCGATCGCGCACCGGCTCGTCGCAGCCGGTGCGCGGATCGTCGTCAACGACCTCGATGGCGACGCTGCCGCACGGGTCGCGGAGGAGGTCGGAGGGCTGGCGGTCGCCGGTGACGCGGCCTCGGCCGACGGCGTCCAGGCCCTCGTCGACGCTGCACGCGACCACCTCGGGTCGATCGACGTCTTCTTCGCCAACGCCGGGATCGCCCGCGGCGACGCCGCGACGGCGACCGACGCCGACTTCGAGACGTCGTGGCAGGTCAACGTCATGGCGCACGTCCGCGCCGCGCGGGCGCTGCTGCCGGAGTGGCTGGAGCGGGGGGAGGGGCGGTTCGTCGCGACCGCCTCGGCCGCCGGCCTGCTGACGATGCTGGGCTCTGCCCCGTACACGCTGAGCAAGCACGCTGCCGTGGCGCACGCCGAGTGGTTGTCGGCGACCTACCGGCACCGGGGTGTCGTCGTGCAGGCGCTGTGCCCGCAGGGAGTGCGTACGGCGATGCTCGACGACTCCGGGCCGGCGGGGGACGTCACCCTCACCGAGACCGCGATCACGCCGGAGCGCGTGGCGGCGACGGTCTTCGACGCGCTCGAGGACGACCGGTTCCTGATCCTGCCCCATCCCGAGGTCGCCGACTACGTGCGGGCGAAGGCAGCCGACCCCGACCGCTGGCTGGGTGGCATGAACCGGCTCCAGCAGCGGGTCGAGGAGCTGCGCGCCGACTTCTGAGCCGGCGCCGCGTCAGGCGTGCCGACGGAGCTCGGCCTTGGCGAGGGCGTTCTTGTGCACCTCGTCCGGGCCGTCGGCGAACCGGAGCGTACGGATGCCGGCGATCGCGGCGGCCAGCGGGAAGTCCTGCGAGAGCCCGGCGGCCCCGTGCGTCTGGATCGCCTTGTCGAGGATCCACTCCACCGTGCGGGGCGTGGCGATCTTGATCGCCTGGATCTCGGCGTGCGCGCTCTGGTTGCCGACGGTGTCCATGAGCCAGGCCGTCTTGAGCGTCAGCAGGCGCAGCTGCTCGACCTTGACCCGCGACTCGGCGATCCAGTCGCGGACCACGCCCTGCTCGGACAGCGGCCGACCGAAGGCCACCCGGCTGCTGGCGCGTCGGCACATGGCCTCGATCGCGCGCTCGGCGATCCCGATCGCCCGCATGCAGTGGTGGATCCGGCCGGGCCCGAGACGGGCCTGGGCGATCGCAAATCCGTCGCCCTCGCCCGCGATCAGGTTCGACGCGGGCACGCGCACGTCGGTGAACACGATCTCCGCGTGACCTCCGTGGTCACGGTCGTCGTAGCCGAGGACGTGCATCCCGCGGACGATCTCGACGCCGGGAGTGTCGCGCGGGACCAGGATCATCGACTGCTGGCGGTGCCGTCCGGCGGTCGGGTCGGTCTTGCCCATCACGATGAAGATCGCGGCGTTGGGGTTCATCGCGCCGGTGATCCACCACTTGCGCCCATTGATCACGTAGTCGTCGCCGTCGCGCACGATCGACGTCGCGATGTTGGTCGCGTCGGAGGAGGCGACATCGGGCTCGGTCATCGCGAACGCGGACCGGATCTCACCGGCGAGCAGCGGCTCCAACCAGTCGCGCTTCTGCTCCTCGGTGCCGAAGGCGTGGAGCACCTCCATGTTGCCGGTGTCAGGCGCGGCGCAGTTGAGGGCGACAGGCGCGATGGCGGAGCTGCGGCCGGTGATCTCGGCGAGGGGAGCGTACTGGAGGTTGGTGAGCCCGGCGCCGCCGTCCCCGGGAAGGAAGAGGTTCCACAGGCCCTGCTTGCGCGCCTCCGCCTTCAGGTCCTCGATCATCGGTGGCGGGCCCCAGTGGTCGGGGTGGGCGTCGACCGCCGCGTGGAACTCCTTCTCGGCCGGATAGACGTGCTCGTCCATGAAGCCCAGCAGCCGCTCGCGCAGCTCGATCGTCGTGGAGTCGTACCCGAAGTCCATGGTGCTCCTTGCTCGGGGGTCAGGTGCGGGCCGAGGCGAGGCCGGCGGCGATCAGCGGCTCGGTCGCCGCGCCCATGCGGCTGAAGCCGTCGCCGACCGTCTGGCCCTGGGTGTAGCGGTAGTGGATGCCCTCGGTGATGACCGCGAGCTTGAAGTAGCCGAGCGCCAGGTGGAAGCCCATCGTCGAGACGTCGCGTCCGCTCCGGGAGGAGTAGCGCTCGAGCACCTCGTCGACCGTCGGGTAGCCCGGCGCTGCCGTCGCGTCGGCCACCGCGTTGTTGCGGGTCGACCGGCCCATCTCCTGGTAGACGATCGTGAGGGCGATGTCGGAGAGCGGGTCGCCGAGCGTGGCCATCTCCCAGTCGAGCACCGCGGTGATCGCGTCCTTGCCGTCGGGGGAGGTGTCGACGAGGACGTTGTCGAGACGGTAGTCGCCGTGCACGATCGTCGCGTCGGAGTGGGTCGGCACGTGCGTGCCCAAGAAGTCACGTAGCTCCTCGTACCCGGCGAGGTCCCGGCTCTTCGATGCCTCCGCCTGCTTGGTCCACCGGCGCACCTGGCGCTCGAGGTAGCCCTGCGGCCGCCCGAACTCCTCGAGGCCCACGGAGGCCGGGTGGACGGCGTGGAGGTCGGCGAGCGTGTCGATCAACAGGCCGGCGATGTCGGCGGTGCGCTCGGGCCCCAGCTCCTCGAGCTCTCCGGCACGCCGCAGAGCACGGCCCTCGGCCTTGCTCATCACGTAGAACGGCGAGCCGATGACGTCGGTGTCCTCGCACAGGACGTACGCGTGGGGGACCGGGACGTTCGTCGAGCCGAGCGCGTTGATGACGGTGAACTCACGCCGCATGTCGTGCGCGGTGGCGAGCACGTGCCCCAGCGGCGGGCGACGCACGACCACGTGGGTCTCGCCGTCGGTCACGTCGTACGTCAGGTTGGAGCGCCCGCCCGGGATGACGGATCCGGTGAGCGGACCTCCGACCAGGCCGGGCACCGAGTCCTCGAGGTAGGTGCCCAGCCGGTCCAGGTCCAGGCCTGGGAGGTCGGTCATGTCAGTCCTTCGGTCCGCCGGCGACGTAGATGACCTGGCCGGAGACGAAGCCGGACTCCTCGCTGGTGAGGAACGACGCCGTCGCGGCGATGTCCTCGGGCTGACCGACGCGCGCCACCGGGATCTGCTGGGCGCTGAACTTCTTGAAGTCCTCGTAGTCGACGCCCACGCGCGCGGCGGTCGCCGCGGTCATCTCGGTCTCGATGAACCCGGGTGCGATCGCGTTGGCGGTGATGCCGAACTTGCCGAGCTCGATCGCGAGGGTCTTGGTGAAGCCCTGGAGACCGGCCTTGGCCGCGGAGTAGTTGGCCTGGCCGCGGTTGCCGAGCGCCGAGGTCGACGAGAGGTTGACGATGCGGCCGAACTTCGCGTCCACCATGTGCTTCTGGGCGCCTCGGGACATGAGGAACGCGCCGCGCAGGTGGACGTTCATGACCGCGTCCCACTCGGCGACGCTCATCTTGAAGAGCATGTTGTCGCGGATGATGCCCGCGTTGTTGACCAGGATCGTGGGAGCCCCGAGCTCGGCCTCGACGCGTGCGTAGGCGGCCGTGACCGCCTCCTCGTCCGAGACGTCGGCGCCGACGGCGATCGCCTTGCCGCCCGCGGTGGTGATCGCGTCGACGGTGCCCGCGCACGCGTCCTCGTCGAGGTCGATGACGGCGACGGCGTGTCCGTCCGACGACAGCCGCCTGGCGACGGCGGCGCCGATCCCGCGTGCGGCGCCGGTGACGATGGCGGTGCGCTGCTGGCTCACAACTTCTCCTCGTGGCTTCGGGTGAGTGCTCGTGGTACCGCTAAGCGGTCGCTTAGCAAGGTACCGCATGGCAGTGGGGCGAAACACAGGGTCACATCACGGTTCGCCCCAGACCTGGGGGCCGAGTCTGCCACGATCGTCGGGTGCACCACGTCTACTCGTGTCCGATGCGTTGGGCCGACATGGATTCCCAAGGTCACGTCAACAACGTCACCTACGCCGACTACTTCCGCGAGGCCCGGCTGGCGGCCGGGGAGGGGGCGCGGCTCGTCCGCCTCGAGCTGGAGTACCGCGCACCGCTGGTCTTCCGTCCCGAGCCGGTCCTGGTCGAGTCGAGCGTCTTCGGGTCGAGGACCCGGGGTGACACCGTCCTGGAGCAGCAGATCATCGACCTGCGGGAGGACGGCGGCCGCACGGTCTACGCCCGGGGCCGGAGCGTGCTCGTCCGTACGCGGGGACGACTGCCCGCGGTCGCACCGTCGTCGGGGCCCGCCACGGACGTCCCCGTGCTCGTGCGGGCCCGCGACCTCGGTCCCGACGGAGCGGTAGACGAGGCAGCCACCCTCGAGCTCTTCCAAGAGGGTCGTGTCGCCTTCGTCTCGTCGATCGGTGCCCGCGATCCCGAGCTCCCCTGGGTCATCGGGCGCAGCGAGCTGACCTACCTGCGCCCGATCGTGCACCGCGAGCGCCCGTACGCCGTGCGCACCGCCGTCACCCGCGTCGGCCGGTCGTCCTTCGAGATCCGTGCCGAGATGGTCGACGACGAGCCGGCCGAGGTCGACGGTCCGGTGGTCCTCGTGACCTCGCGCGCGGTCATCGTCGGGTTCGACCCTGGGGAGCAGCGGTCGCGGTCGCTGACCGAGCACGAGAGGTCCCATCTCCTACCGCACCTCGCCCGGGCTTGAGGCGACCGGTGACAATGGTGGCGTGAGCCAGAACCAGGCGGAGCAGCAGCAGACCTTCTACGACGCGATCGGCGGGTACGAGACGATCGCGTCGATCGTCGCTGCCTTCTACGAGGGTGTCGCCGACGACCCGGTCCTCCGTCCGATGTACCCGGAGGAGGACCTCGGCCCCGCGCAGGAGCGTTTCACGGACTTCCTCGTCCAGTACTGGGGCGGCCCGACGACCTACTCCGAGCGCCGGGGTCACCCGCGCCTGCGGATGCGCCACGCTCCCTTCGCCGTGACACCGACCGCCGCCGAGCACTGGCTGCGCCACTTCCGGGCGGCCCTCGACCGCGTCGGTCTGTCGCCCGAGCACGACCGTGAGTTCTGGGCGTACGTCACCCATGCCGCGCAGTTCATGATCAACGCGCCGCAGGACCTCGGACCGGCACAGCCGCGCTGATCAGCCCGCGTCGCTCGCCTGGTCCGAGTCCTGCTGCCCGTCCTGGTCCCGGTCTGAGTCCCGGTCCTGCGTGGGCAGGGGAGGGGCCCCGTACGCCGCTGCGTGCGCGTACGGGATCTCGATCCCGAGCGAGTCGAACCGCTCCTTGATCAGCTCGCGCATCTCGCGCGCGACCTCCCACTGCTTCATCGGGGCGGTCTTGAGGACGACGCGGACGACGACACCCTCGGGCGTCCACCGCTCGACCCCCCAGACCTCGGGCTCCTCGAGGACGGCGCCGCTCCAGGCCGGGTCCTGCCACAGCGCGAGCGCGACCTCGTGCAGGGTCGCGCGGACCTCGCCCAGGTCGACGTCGTAGCCGACCGGCACGTCGAGGACCGTGCGGGCCCAGTTCTGGCTCTGGTTGCCGACGCGCAGGATCTCGCCGTTGCGGACGTACCAGACCGTCCCGTTGACGTCGCGCAACCGCGTGACGCGCATGCTGACCGCCTCGACCGTGCCGGTCGCGTCGCCGAGGTCGACGACGTCGCCCACGCCGTACTGGTCCTCCAGGATCATGAAGATGCCGGAGATGAAGTCCTTGACGAGGCTCTGGGCGCCGAAGCCGAGCGCCACGCCCAGGATCCCCGCGGACGCCAGCAGCGGCCCGATGTTGTAGCCCATCGTCGCGATCACCATGAAGGCGACGACGGTGAAGATCACGATGGTCGAGATGTTCTTGAGCAGCGAGCCCATGCTCCGGGCACGCTGCTCGCGCCGCTCGTGCAGGATGGGGGTGATCGCCTCGGCGGCCCGCGCACCCGGGACGGTGCCGGCCGCGGCGGTCCGGGTGATGCGGTCGATCAGGCGGTTCACGAGCCACCGGGCCGCGACCCCCGCGAGCACGAGGACGAGGATCGCCAGCGGCTTGGCCAGCAGCAGGTCGGAGAGCTCGGCAAGGGTGTCGTTGTCGGTCCACCGGTGGACGAGCCGGCAGATGGTGTTGTCCGAGTCCGCCCAGCACGGGTTCTCGGTGGCGTCGGCGGTCACGAGCATGCCCTCGACGTTAGCGGTCGGTCATCACCGTGCGCGGACGCCTCCAGGGGTTGCCCCGGCTCGAGCACTCGTGCTCGACCTGGGCCGCGAGGCTCAGCAGGAGCGGCTCGGCGCCCGGCTTCCCGGCGATCATCGTGCCGATCGGGAGACCCGTCCGACTCCACCCGGTGGGCAGCGAGAGGGCCGGGGCGCCGGCGATGTTCCAGACCGACGTGTAGGGAGTGAAGCCCTTCTGCGCCTCGAAGTCGGCAACGGGATCGGCGTCGTCGCGCAACGAGCCGACGAGGGCAGGCAGCTGGCCGAGCGTGGGGGTGAGGACGACGTCATAGCCGGCGTAGGCCTCGAGGGTGCGCTGCTCGGCCTGGCGCATCGCGAGCAGCGCGGCGGCGTACTCGACGCCGGTGGCGGCGCGGCCGCGGTCCCGCTCCCAGCGGGTGAGGGGTCGCAGCAGCCCCTCGCGCTCGGGGGGCACGTCGACCGAGGCGGCGCCGACGAACCAGGCGGTCTCGAACGCGGCGACCGTGTCCGGCCCGAACGGAGGGGCGACGTCGACCACGTCGTGCCCGAGGCGCTCGAGGAGGCGGCTGGTCTCCTCGTACGCGGCGACCACCTCGGGGTCGGGAGGCAGCTCGCTGATCACCGGGTCGCAGAAGCGTGCCACCCGCAGCCGGCCGGGTGCCCGGCCGCAGGCGTCGAGCATGCGGCTCCCGGTGAGCGCGACGACGTCGAGCATCGCCGCGGCGTCACCGACGGTGAGAGCGAGGGTGCCGGGCACGGAGAGGCCGGCGACGTCGATCTCCTCGGGCGTCCCGGCGACCAGCCCTCGGCTCACCTTGATGCCGACCAGTCCGCACGAGGATGCGGGGATGCGGACCGAACCGCCTCCGTCGGAGCCGACGGCCACGGGGACGAGGCCTGCCGCCACCGCTGCCGCGGCGCCGCCCGACGAACCACCGGCGCCACGGCTCAGGTCGTACGGGGTGCGGGACGGCGGTGCCACGTCCGGCTCGGTGTAGCAGGGGAGCCCGAGCTCGGGCGTGCTCGTCTTGCCGAGGCTGATCATCCCGGCCGACGCGACCCGTACGGCGATGGAGCCGTCGGTCTCCGGCACCAGGTCTGCGAAGGCGGCAGAGCCGTACGTCGTACGGACACCCGCGGTCGGCGTGAGGTCCTTCAGCGCCGTCGGCACCCCGAACATCGGCGGGAGGGCGTCGGCTCCGGACCCGCGCAGCGCGTCGCGGGCCGACAGCGCGGCGGCGCGTGCCTCGTCGGCGGTGACGGTCACGAAGGCACCGACCTCCGCGTCCAGAACGCCGATCCGCTCCAGCAGCCTGTCGACCACTGCGACGGGATCGGTCTGGTCGCTGCGGTAGGCGGCGGCCAGCGCGAGGGCGGAGGCGGGAGGTGTGCCGAGCTGAGCGGGCATACCGCCGAGCCTAGACGCGGTCCCCCCTCGGCTAGAATGTCGCCATGCTGAGCCGGAGCCGTACCGCTGTCCGTTCTGCCGTCGCCGGTGCGCTGGTCGCGTCGCCGCTGCTTGCGGTCGCTGCTGCCGCACCCGCCGCCGCCGACGTCCCGGTCGGCTGGGAGGACCCCCAGTCGCTGACGACCCTCCAACTGATCCTCATCTTCGCCGGGATCCCGCTGGGGATCGCGCTGGTCCTGACCGTCTTCGGCTACCTCCTGGCACGCCGGACGACGCCGAGCTACCTCCCGTACGTCGTGGCGCCGGGCAAGGCGGTCACCTCGTCGTCCGAGCGCAAGACGCTCGAGTCCCACCGCTGACCGTCCGTCCTACCCGAGCCTTCGAGGAGACCCGCCCGTGAGCTTCTCCCGTCCTGGTGCGATCGATCTGTCCGCCCTCAAGAACGCTGCTCCCGGTGCTCCGGCCGGCGCTCCACGCGGCCCCGCACCCGCGGGTGCCTCGTGGGTGCTCGACGTCACCGAGCAGAACTTCCAGGACGTTCTCCAGAGCTCCCTCGACCATGTGGTCGTGCTGGCGCTCTGGTCGTCCCGTGCCCCGCAGGGTGACGACTTCAACCGGGTGCTCGCCACCGTCGCCAACTCCTACGGCGGTCGGCTCCTTCTGGCGCGGGTGGACGTCGACACCAGCCCGCAGATCGCGCAGATGCTCGGTGCACAGGGCGTTCCGTTCGTCGTCGGTGTCGTCAAGGGTCAGCCGGTCCCGCTGTTCCAGGGGACGGCTGACGAGGCGCAGGTCCGTCAGTACCTCGACGAGCTGCTCCGCGTCGCCCAGGCCAACGGCGTCACCGGGTCCGCCCCGCCGGTCGGCGGCGTGGCCGAGGTTGCCGAGGAGGAGCCCGCAGACGACCCGCGTTTCGCCGTGGCCGACGACGCCTTCGCGGAGGGCGACTACGCCACCGCGATCAGCGAGTACGAGAAGCTGCTCGCCGCCAACCCTGCCGACACCGAGGCAGCCGAGCGGCTCGCCGGTGCGCGACTTCTCGACCGCACCGCCGACGCCGACCTGACGGCGGCGCGCGAGGCGGCCGCCCAGAACCCCGACGACCTGGACGCGCAGATGCTCGTCGCCGACCTCGACCTCTCGGGCGGCCACGTCGACGACGCGTTCGGTCGCCTGATCGACCTCGTGCGACGCACGGCCGGTGACGAGCGCGAGCGGGTCCGCGGGCGGCTCGTCGAGATGTTCACGATCGTCGGCTCGGACGACCCCCGGGTCGCCCAGGCGCGCCGCAAGCTCGCCTCCGCCCTGTTCTGAGCGCGGGCCCCGGCGTCCGCTGTGGCGGCCCCTGCATACTGGCTCCATGCGACGGGTGGCGGGGGCCGGGCTGCTGACGCTCGGGATCCTGCTGGCGATCCTGGGCGCTGTGGTCGCGTTCGCTGTCGGCCCGGACGACCGCATGACGACCGGGACGCGCACGCTCGACACCGACTCGCGTGCGGTCGCGACCAGCCCGTCGGTGCTCGCCCGCCACGGCCCTCAGGTCAGCGTTCTCGTCGAGGTTCCGGACGATAAGCCGGTGTTCGTCGGACTGGCACACTCCCTCGACGTCGCCGACTACCTCTCGTCGACCTCGCACCTGGAGCTGACGCGCTACCGCGTCCCGTGGTCGGTGCGCACCCGGGCCGTCGAGGGTGAGCCGCAGCTTCCCGCGGCACCGACCGCGCTCGACTGGTGGCTCGAGCAGGCCTCCGGCGTCGGCGGTGCCGAGCTCCGCTTCCGGCTGCCCGACGAGACCGTCTCGCTGGCTGTGCTGGCCGTCGGCGACTCCGACCTCGCGGGCCTGCGCCTGACCGGTGCGTACGAGGTGCCGGGTGCCTTCGGGGTGGCGGTGGGGACGACGCTCGCCGGTCTCGGAGCCGTGGTCCTGGGTCTCGTCGCCCTCGGTGCCGTCGCGGGCGTACGCCGTCCGCCGCCGCCTGCCGATGCACCCGGGTTCGCCGACGACGAGTGGGACGCTCCCTGGCTGGAGACCGATCCCGCCGACGCCGACACGTGGGACGACTTCCTCACCGAGAAGGCAACCGCATGATCAGCGGCCGCCGTCCGGGCGCGGTGCTCGCTGCAGGACTCCTCGTCGGGGCGCTGGTCAGCGGGTGCGGCATCGTGCCACTCGAGAAGACCAGCACCGAGGTCTCGAAGATCGCGGCCGACCACGACGAGGTCGACCGTACCTACCGCAACTACGAGAAGGCCCGAGCCGCCGCCTTCGGCGCGCTGGATCCCGACATCCTGGCGCTCGTCGAGACCGGGCCGGTGCTCGCGGTCGACGGACGTGCGATCGACGTGGCGAAGCGAGTGCACGGCAGCGCGTCGACCGGGGCAGCGGTGGCGCCGGCGGAGATCGAGGACGTCTACACGCCGCGCCTGGACGCCTACCCTCTGTGGTTCGTCGTGACCGCGCGCGACGCGGCACGCGGCATGCGGAGGATCCAGGTCTTCGAACGCGCGTCATCCACCGAGCAGTGGGAGCTCACCGCCTCCCCCGAGGCGCTCCTCAGCACGGTCCTCCCCGTGCCGAGGACGGTCGACGGGGTGCTCGAGACGGTCCCCGCCGACGACGGCGACGGTCTGGTCTCGAGCCCGGCGGCCGCGATGCAGGCGTACGCGGCGGTCCTGGGCGACCCGAGCTCGCCGCGCGCCGACCAGGTCACCGCGGACTCGTTCGTCACCCAGATGCGCGCCCAGGCTGCCGGGCTCGCCAAGCCCGGCACGACCTTCCGCCGGACCTGGTCGTCGCAGCCGGTCACGCACACCATGCGGACGCAGGACGGCGGTGCGCTGGTCTTCGGGACGCTGATGCGCCAGGACGGCTGGGTCCTGGCACCCGGCGCGACGGTCACCTGGCCGGAGGCGTCGGAGCACAAGGCCTACCTCGGGAGCCCGATGACGGGATCCGGCGTGCTGCGCTACTACCACCAGGTGCTCATGTACGTCCCGCCGCAGGGCGGGGTCGGTCTGCCCCGCGTCCTCGGGCAGTACGGGGGAGTGGTCGACGTCGAGGAGACCGGCCCGGTGGAGGCGAGCCCCTGACTTCCAGGTCAGCGCTCGGGCGAGGGCCGGAAGACGTGGCCCGCCTCGCGGTAGGTGCCGTCCGGGTCGGCGTCGAGGTTGTCGAGCAGGTCGATCGTCGCTGCCGCGGCGCGCTCTCGCAGGAGGTCGCGGTCGCACCAGTGGACCGCGGCGATCTCGGTCGGCTGAAGCGTGAGCGGGGCGTCGGGGTCCCACGCCTCGACGTCGAACACGAACAGCACCGCGTCGTCCCAGGCGCTCCACGGCGGCAGCCAGTTGACGGTGCGCAGCCCGCGGATCCGTGCCTCGACACCGAGCTCCTCGCGGAGCTCCCGCACGACCGCGTCGGCGGGTGACTCACCGGGGTCGACGACCCCGCCGGGCAGGTCCCACTCGCGCTTGTAGGTCAGCTCGCACAGCAGCACCCGGCCGTCGGGGTCGCACACGAGCGCCTGCGCGATCGCGCGCTTCTTGGGCAGCGCCGCGTTGAGCATCGCGACGAAGCCCTCGCGGCTCTGCGGCTGGGGGTCGTCGGCGAGCCGCGACAACAGCTCCTGGTCGGGCCTGTCGACGTGGCGGATCAGTCCGTCGCGTCGCATGCCCGCACGCGCCGCGGCCCGGCGGTCGGGCACGGCGTCCTCGTCGGTCAGTGTCTGGACCCGGGTGACGCCCAGCTCGTCGAACGCATGGGTGATCGCGAGGTTGACCGCCTGGGAGCGCAGGGGTTCCTCCGTGGGCCCGAGGTCCCACCGCAGGGACGCCGTACGCGCGTCGTCCAGACGCAGCGAGACGGTGCCGAGCGCACGGCCGTCGTCCAGGACCTCGAACGTCTCCGCGTCGACCGGCCGCAGCGTGAGGTCAGCCATCGGCGGGCTCCAGCCAGGTCACCGAGAGGGCAGGCAGACGGAGCTCGACCGAGTGAGGCTGGTCGTGCCACGCGACCTCGTCGGCCACGATCTCGGGACCGGGGGTGTCGCCCGTGCCGCCGTACGCCGCGTCGTCGGTGCAGAGCGCGACCCGCCACGCGCCCGCCAGGGGCAGCCCGACGCGGTAGGTCGGCCAGGTGCGGCCGGACAGGTTCGCCACGCACACGAGCGTACGACCGCCGCCGCGCCGCACGAAGGCGTAGACGTTGCCGGCGGCGTCGTCGGCCTCCAGCCACCGGAACCCGTCCGGGTCGTGGTCCTTGGCCCACAGCGCCGGGTTCGCGCCGTAGACCGCGTTGAGATCGGTGACGAGCCGCTGCACGCCGGCGTGCCCGGGATCGTCGAGCAGCGACCAGTCGAGCGAGCGTTCGTCGGACCACTCGGAGAGCTGGGCGATCTCCCCGCCCATGAAGAGCAGCTGCTTGCCCGGGTGGGACCACTGGTAGGCCAGCAACGAGCGCAGGTTGGCGAGCTGCTGCTCCCGGTCGCCCGCCATCTTGCCCAGCAGCGAGCCCTTGCCGTGCACGACCTCGTCGTGCGAGAAGGGAAGCACGAAGTTCTCGGCGTCGTGGTACATCATCGCGAACGTCAGCCGGTTGTGCTCCCCGCTGCGGTGCACGGGATCGACGGCGAAGTAGTCGAGTGTGTCGTGCATCCACCCGAGATTCCACTTGAACCCGAAGCCGAGACCGCCGTGGGTCACGTCGCGCGTCACGCCGTCGTAGGCCGTCGACTCCTCCGCGATCATCGCGATCGCGCCGAAGCGGTCATAGCACGACGCGTTGAGCTCCTGGAAGAACGTCACCGCGTCGAGGTCGATGTTGCCGCCGTGCGCGTTCGGCACCCAGCCGCCCGGTCCGCGCGAGTAGTCGAGATAGAGCATCGACGCGACGGCGTCGACCCGCAGGCCGTCGACGTGGAACTCCTCGAACCACCAGAAGGCGTTGGCGAGAAGGAACTCCCGCACCTCCTCCTTGCCCAGGTCGAAGACGTACGTCCCCCAGTCGGGGTGCTCGCCGCGGAGCGGGTCCGCGTGCTCGTAGAGGGGGGTGCCGTCGAAGCGCGCGAGCGCCCACTCGTCGCGCGGGAAGTGGGCCGGGACCCAGTCGAGGATCACGCCGATGCCCGCGGCGTGGAAGGCGTCGACGAGCGCCCGGAAGTCGTCGGGGTCGCCCCATCGCGAGGTCGGCGCGTAGTAGCCGGTCACCTGGTAGCCCCATGAACCGCCGTACGGGTGCTCCATCACCGGCATCAGCTCGACGTGGGAGAAACCGCGTTCTGCGACGTAGGGGACGAGGGTCTCGGCCAGCTCGCGATAGCCGAGACCGGTGCGCCACGAGCCGAGGTGCACCTCGTAGACGCTCATCGGCTCCGCCCACGGTCGCCGATCGCGCCGTTGCTCCATCCAGTCGTCGTCGGCCCAGGTGTAGCCCGACGCGAACACGCGTGAGGCGTTGGCCGGCGGGACCTCCGTCCAGAGGGCGAGAGGATCAGCCTTCTGACGCCAGACGTCGTCGGCGCCGTGCACGGCGTACTTGTAGAGCGCGCCGGCACCGAGCCCTTCGACGCGACCCCGCCACACGCCGTCGTCGCCGCGGACCAGCGGGTGGCCGCCGCCGTCCCATCCGTTGAAGTCGCCCAGGACCTGGACGTCACGGGCGTTCGGTGCCCAGACGGCGAAGTCGACGCCGCCGCCGCGCAGGTGCGAGCCGAGGTCGTGCCACAGGTCTCGAGTCATGGTCGGAGGCCCCTCACGTCCGGTCGTCGGCGAGCAGCTGGTCCAGCGCCTGCTCGGGAACCGCGCGCCAGTCAGGTCGGTGGTCGAGCTCGTAGACGAGCTCGTAGACGGCCTTGTCGATCTCGTACGCCCGCAGCAGCGCCGCCTCGACCGGCGTCGGCCCCGTGCGTTCGGCACTCTCATCCGGCTGCCCGTGGTAGCCGTCGAGGAACGCCTGCCGGTTGCGCCGGACCCACGCGCGGGCCTGGTCCACCTCGTCCTCGCCGCGCGTGCCGGTCTGGAGGAGGTAGGAGAAGGCCGCGTAGTCGAACGACCGGACCATCCCGGCGACGTCACGCAGCCGGGAGTCGAGGGTCACTCGCTCCTCGAGCGGCGCGACCGGCTCGCCCTCGAAGTCGATCAGCTTCCACCCCGCCGTCGTGCGCAGCGTCTGGCCGAGGTGGAGGTCGCCGTGGACCCGCTGGGCGACGACCGGTCCGTCGAGCGAGCGCAGGTCGCCGTAGCGCTGCCTCGCGCCCTCGGTATAGCCCTCCACCTCGGGGCAGCGCTCGGCGAGCCGGTCGAGACGGGCGTCGAGGCGGTCGGCCAGCGCCTGCAGGTCGGCGGCCGCCCACTCGGTGGTCGGCAGGCGGTCGGCCATCAGGGTGTGCACGAACCGGACGGTCGCACCCAGACGGGCGGACTCGGCGGCGAAGTCGCCGCCGGCCTCCTCGGGCGCCAGGCCGGGCTCGGCGAGGAGGTCGCGCACGCTGGCTCGGGCGCCCTCCCACCCGTTGGTGGCCGTACGGAGGAACTTCTGCAGCATCGCCAGGTCGTACGAGGTCTCACCCTCGGCCGGTGTCGCCGAGATCCATCCCCACATGGGCGCGATCGCGTCCTCACCCGGACCAGCGAGCGCGTCGTGGATCTCGACGTCGGGGTTGCGGCCGGGGACGACCTTGCGGAAGACCTTCAGCATCGCGCGCTCGTCGACGACGACGGAGGTGTTGGACTGCTCGACCGAGAGCAGGACGGACTCCGACTCCGAGCCGATCGACGAGGTGCCGTCGTCGTCGGACGGGATCCGGGACACGTACGTCGCCGCGGACCCGGTGTCCTCGGCGAAGAACCCCTGCATGATCACCCGCCGCGCCTCCGGGTCGTGCAGCGCGTCGTAGACGAAGAGGTCGTCGACGGTCTCGCCGAGCCCGGGGGAGTAGGTGCCGATGAAGCCGTACGCATTGGCCTCGACCGGCTCGGCGCGGTAGGCGAGCGGCACGTTGTAGGTGTGCGTGCCGCCGGGGCCGCGCACGGTCACGAGCTCGAAGCGGACGCCGAGGCCGGTCGCCGGCCGGCTCAGCCAGCCCAGCGGCGCGACGCGCTCCAGCTCCCAGCCCTCGCCCTCCCCGGAGAACCAGCGGCGTCGGACGAGGTAGTCGAGCAGGTCCTTGCGCTCGGCCGTCCTCCGATCGGCCGTCCCTCGGTCACCCGTCGTACGGTCGGTGCTCATCAGACCCCCTCGGTCTCGGCCGGTCGGCCCAGGCGGAACCAGTAGAACCCGTGCCCCGCCAGCGTCAGCAGGTAGGACAGCTCGCCGATGGCCGGGAACTCCACGCCTCCGAACGTCTCGATCGGGCGGACCCCGGCGTAGGCGTGGAGGTCGAGCTCGACCGGCTGCGGGAACCGCGACAGGTTGTTGACGCAGAGCATGACGTCGCCCTCGTGCTCGCGCAGGAACGACAGCACCGACGGGTTGGAGCCGCCGATGTCACGGAACGTGCCGACGCCGAACGCCGGGTGCTGCTTGCGGATGTGGATCATGCGTCGTGTCCAGTGCAGCAGCGAGGAGGTGTTCTCGCGCTCTGCCTCGACGTTGACCGACTGGTACCCGAAGACGGGGTCCATGATCACCGGGAGCGTCAGCTTGCCGGGATTGGCGACGGAGAAGCCGGCGTTGCGGTCGGGCGTCCACTGCATCGGCGTCCGGACGCCGTCGCGGTCGCCGAGCCAGATGTTGTCGCCCATGCCGATCTCGTCGCCGTAGTAGAGCACGGGAGAGCCGGGCAGGCTCAGCAGCAGCGCCGTGAACAGCTCCATGCGGTTGGTGTCGTTGTCCAGCAGCGGGGCGAGCCGGCGGCGGATGCCGATGTTGGCCTTCATCCGCGGGTCGGTGGCGTACTCGCTCCACATGTAGTCGCGGTCCTCGTCGGTCACCATCTCGAGGGTGAGCTCGTCGTGGTTGCGCAGGAAGATGCCCCACTGGCACCCCTCGGGGATGTCGGGCGTCTGCTCCATGATCTCGCTGATCGGGTAGCGCGACTCCCGGCGCACGCCCATGAAGAGGCG
The DNA here is from genome assembly GCF_019550855.1 of Mumia sp. zg.B21. Classification (NCBI taxonomy): domain Bacteria; kingdom Bacillati; phylum Actinomycetota; class Actinomycetes; order Propionibacteriales; family Nocardioidaceae; genus Mumia; species Mumia sp. zg.B21. Next base: position 276,533 of record NZ_JAHWCJ010000001.1, read on the forward strand.
CGGCATCACGGGGAAGTGGAAGCACATGTGGCACTCGTCGCCGCCGACGGCCGGGTCGCCGAAGTAGTCGACCACGTCGGAGGGCCACTGGTTGGCCTCGGCGAGCAGGACGCGGCCCGGATAGTGCTCGTCGACGTAGCGACGGACCGTGCGGAGGAAGGCGTGGGTCGGCTCGAGGTTCTCGCCGCTGGTCCCCTCCTGCTCGTACAGGTAGGGCACGGCGTCGAGCCGGAACCCGTCCACACCGAGGTCGAGCCAGAAGCGGAGGACGTCGAGCATCGCCTCGTGCACCGCCGGGTTCTCGAAGTTGAGGTCCGGCTGGTGGCTGTAGAAGCGGTGCCAGAAGTAGCGACCCCGGACAGGGTCGTACGTCCAGTTCGAGCTCTCGGTGTCGACGAAGATGATGCGGGCGTCGGAGTAGGCCTCGTCGTCCTCGCGCCACACGTAGAAGTCGCCGTACGGCCCGTCGGGATCGGTGCGCGACTCCTGGAACCACGGGTGGGCGTCGGACGTGTGGTTCATGACGACGTCGATGATGATGCGGATGCCGCGCTCGTGGGCGGCGTCGAGGAGCGTCTTGAAGTCCTCGACGGTCCCGAGCTCGGGCGACACGCTGGTGTAGTCGGCGACGTCGTAGCCGCCGTCACGCAGCGGGGAGGGGAAGAACGGCGGGAGCCACAGGCAGTCGACGCCGAGCCACTGGAGGTAGTCGAGCTTGCTGGTGATGCCGGCGAGATCGCCGATCCCGTCACCGGTCGAGTCGTGGAACGACCGGACCAGAACCTCGTAGAACACGGCACGCTTGAACCACAGCGGATCGTCGTCGCGCCGGTCGGTGGGGGAGCCCGGCACGGGCACGGGGGCGTCCATGCGCGCCATCCTCGCACGGCCTCCCACAGCCCCGAAGGTCGCGGCACTAGGCTGTTCCCATGCTTCTGGCCGTGGTCGCCGCAGCCCTCACGGGAGTCGCCATCGGGGCGCTCATCGTGTGGTTGAGCGCACGCCAGGGCGCGCCCGAGCCGATCACCGGACGGCAGCTCACGCCGATCGCGCCCGAGCTCAAGAAGGCCGCGCTCGAGACGCGCGGCAACCGCCCGGTCGACGAGGTGACGCGCTCGGAGATCACCCGTCTGCTCGAGTCGGGCCGCAAGATGGAGGCGACCCGGCTCCTCCACGCCAGCGCCGACATGTCGCTGCTTCAGGCCAAGGCCCGCATCGAGGAGTGGTCCGACGCGGTCGAGCGTCGCCTGCTCGGCCAGGCATATGCCGACGCCGTCAACCTCGACCACGCCGAGATCGACGAGACGCTCGCGGGCGACCTGCGCGAGCTGCTCAGCCGGCGGTGGGGACGATGGCGCGCGCTCAAGGTGCTCCGGCGCCGGACGACGATGCGGCTCATCGACGCCATGCACTACCTCGACGCACTCCTCCGGACCCCCAGCGCCGCTCGGCTTCCCGTCGACGTCCCGGAGGCGGTCCCGTCGACGACCGAGCCGACCATCGTGGTGCAGCCGGCCCCGGTCGTGCAGCCGGCTCCGGTCGTACGGCCCGCCCCGGTCGAGCGTCCGCCCGGCGGCTGAGCGGGAGCCGAGCGGGAGCGACGACTCGGGGAGGTCCCTACCGCAGCACGGTCAGCACGTGCGCGACCTCGGCGTCACCGCCCAGCCGGACGTAGTTCTCCTCGGTCCAGTCGAACACCTCGCCGCTGAGCTCGTCGCGGACCGCGAAGCGCTCACCCCAGCCGATGCCGAGCGCCGGCAGGTCGAGGCGGACGATCGTCTCGTGGGCGGCGCCGGGGTCGAGGTTCGCGACGACGATCACGGCGTCGTCGCGGGTGTCGCCGAGGTGGCGGCGCGAGAAGCAGAGGATGTGCTCGGAGTCGTTCGGGTGCACGGCGAGCCGGTGCAGCTGCCGTAGTGCCGGGTGCCGGCGCCGTACATCGTTGAGCCTCGCCACGAACGGCGCCAGCGAGTCGGCGACGCCGTAGTCGCGGTGCTTGATCTCGTACTTCTCCGAGTCGAGGTATTCCTCCGAGCCTGGACGCAGCGCGGTGTGCTCGAGCAGCTCGTAGCCCGAGTACATCCCCCACGTCGGCGCACCTGTGGCCGCCAGCACGGCCCGCAGCCGGAACATCGCCGGATCGCCGGTCTGGAGGTGGACCGGGAGGATGTCGGGGGTGTTCACCCAGAACGCCGGGCGCATCACGTCGGCCTTGCGGCCCGTGACCTCCTCGAGGTAGGCGGTGAGCTCCTCCTTGGTCTCGCGCCAGGTGAAGTAGGTGTAGGACTGGTGGAACCCGATGGTCCCGAGGGCCCGCATCATCGCCGGACGGGTGAACGCCTCGGCGAGGAACACGACGTCGGGGTCGGTGCGACGGATCTCCGCGAGCAGCCGCTCCCAGAACGGGACCGGCTTGGTGTGCGGGTTGTCGACCCGGAAGATCCGGATCCCGTGGGACATCCAGTGCCGCACCACTCGCAGCACCTCCGCATGCAGTCCCTCGGGGTCGTTGTCGAAGTTGAGCGGATAGATGTCCTGGTACTTCTTCGGCGGGTTCTCGGCGTAGGCGATGGTGCCGTCGGCGCGGGTCGTGAACCACTCCGGGTGCGCGGCCACCCACGGGTGGTCAGGAGCGCACTGGAGCGCGAGGTCGAGCGCCACCTCCATGCCGCGGTCACGCGTCGCGGCCACGAAGGCGTCGAGGTCCTCAAGGGTGCCGAGCTCGGGGTGGATCGCGTCGTGGCCGCCCTCCGCGGCACCGATCGCCCACGGCGACCCGGGATCGCCCGGCTCGGCGTGGAGCGAGTTGTTGCGCCCCTTGCGGTTGACCCGCCCGATCGGGTGGATCGGCGGCAGGTAGACGACGTCGAACCCCATCGCCGCCACCCGGTCGAGCTGGTCGATCGCCGGCCGCAGACCCCCGAACGATCGGGGGAACAGCTCGTACCAGGCGCCCGCGAGGGCCCGCTCGCGGTCGGCGAAGACGGGGTACGGTCCGGTGCTGCCGACGAGGTCCCGCAACGGGAACCGGCTCATGATGCCGAGGATCTCCGGCGTCCTCGCCGCGTCGACCCGCTCGGCGGCGTCGAGGCTCGGGTCACGGAGGACCTTCGCCGCCTTGCGAAGCGCCGCTCGTTCCGCCGTCCGGTCGCGGGGGAGCGTCGTCGCCGCGCGCTCCAGCACGACCGCTCCTTCGATGGGCATCAGCTCTCTGTCCACGTCCGCGGCGACCTTTACCGGGGCGTCGTGCAGCCACGTGCCGAACGGGTCGGACCAGGTCTCGATCCGGAACGTCCACGGTCCGACCTCGTCCAGGGTCACCCACAGCTCGTGGTGGTCGTTGTCGAGGTGCGGCAGTGGGAGCAGGGGCCGGTCGCGTCCGTCCGGGCCGGCGAGCACCACCCCCGCGCCGAGGGCGTCGTGGCCCTCACGGAAGATCCGGGCACGGATCGGGAACGGTTCCCCCACGGCGGCCTTCGCGGCGTAGGCGCCATTCTCGACGACAGGGCACACGTCCATCACGGGGATGCGCAACATGGGCCCGACGCTATCCGACGCGACGCGGCCCCTCAGGAGGCGATCAGCAGCACCATGCTGTGCGCGGCGACCGGCACCGCGGCACCAGGACCGTAGGACGTGGCGTGGTCGAGATCGGCGGTGTCGAGCGCCACGGCGTACGTCTGCTCCCACGCGCCGTCGGGGAGCGCCCACTCCTGCGGCTCGTCTCCGGCGTTGAGCAGCACGACCGCGCACGCCGCGTCGGCGCCGCCGTCGAGCGCCATCCCGATCGTGCGGAGGCCTTCGTCGTGCCAGTCGTCGGGGGCCCACGGCCGCCCGTCGGGGTGGAGCCAGCGAAGGTCCTCGCGGCCGGTCTCGTCCGACACCTCGCCGGTGAAGAAGCGGGTGGTCCGGAGCGCCGGGTGCTCGGCCCGCAGCGTCGTCACCCGCGAGACCACCTCGCGGACGTGCTCCCAGCCGACCTCCGGCACCGGCGGCAGCCAGGTGGTGGGGGAGTCGTGGCAGTACGCGTTGTTGTTGCCGCCCTGGGTCTGACCGAGCTCGTCGCCCGCGCGCAGCATCGGCACGCCGGCTGCGACCAGCGTGGTCGCCACGAGGTTCGCCGACTGGCGTCGCCGTAGCGTCAGGACGTCGACGTCGACGTCGTCGGTCTCGCCCTCGACGCCGCAGTTCCACGAGCGGTTGTCGGAGTGCCCGTCGCGGTTGTCCTCGCCGTTGGCCTCGTTGTGCTTGTCGTCGTACGAGACGAGGTCGCGCAGCGAGAACCCGTCGTGCGCCGTGACGAAGCTCACCGACGCCTGCGGTGGCCGTCCGCTCGGTGCGAAGACCTCCGACGACCCGGCGAGGCGGGTCGCGATCCCGGCGACGCCGCCGCCGTGCCCGCGCCAGAAGTCGCGCACGTCGTCCCGGAAGCCGTCGTTCCACTCGCTCCAGCCCTGGGGATACCCCCCGACCAGGTAGCCGTCCATGCTCGCGTCCCACGGCTCGGCCACCAGCTTGACGTCGCGCAGCACCGGGTCGCGGCCGATCGCGGCGATCAGCGACTCGGCGAGGGTGACCCGACCAGCCTCGTCGCGGGCGAGGGCCGAGGCGAGGTCGAAGCGGAACCCGTCCACGTGCATCTCGCGGACCCAGTAGCGCAGCGACTCGAGGATGAGCTCCGACCCGGGCCCGGAGTCGGACCGCACCGTGTTGCCGCAGCCGGTCACGTCGAAGTAGTGGCCGTCGGAGTGCCGGTAGTAGCCGTCGTCGTCGAGGGCACGGAGATGGATCGTCGGCCCGCCGTCGCCGCCCTCGCCGGTGTGGTTGTAGACGACGTCGAGGATCACCTCGAGGTTGCGGGCGTGCAGCGCCCGCACCATCTCCTTGAACTCGCGCACCGGATCGTCGGACGCGGCGTACGGGGCGTGGGGCGCGAGGAACGAGACGCTGTTGTAGCCCCAGTAGTTGACGAGCCCGCGGTCGGCAACGGTCGGCTCGGTGACGAAGTGGTGGATCGGCAGCAGCTCGACCGCGGTGACACCGAGCGCGACGAGACGGTCCAGGGTCGCGGGGTGCGCGAGACCCGCGTAGGTGCCGCGCAGCTCCTCCGGCACGTCGGGGTCCTGCTTGGTGAGGCCCCGCACGTGCGCCTCGTAGATGACCGTGCGGTCCCAGGGCGTGCGCGGTGCGCTGTCGCCCGACCAGTCGAACGCCGTCTCGGCCACGTACGCCCGCAACCGGGAGGCGTTGCCGTCCAGCCCGCCGCGGACGTGCATGGCGTACGGGTCGAGGACCCGGGTGCCGTCGACCTCGAAGGCGTACTCCTGCCCGGGACCGGTGCCACGCACCTCGAGGTGCCACACCGACCCGGTCCGGGACTCCAGCTCGTACGTCCCCACCTCCGGGAGGTGGAGCCGCACGCGGCGGGCCTGCGGTGCGTGCACCGCGAAGTTGGTGCCGCCGACGACGGGCCGGGCGCCGAGGGGGTGGCAGCTCCCCGCCACGCTCGGGTGACGCTCGTACGCCCAGGTCTCGGCCATGAGCCCCATCATGCGGTACGACCACCACGCGCTCGGCCCCGCATCCGTAGCGTTCGCTACCCTCGGAGCCACGGCGGACGTCGACAGCAGCACTGTCACGACGCTCCGCCGGACCCGGCATCCCACAAGAGAGGCAGCGCGCATGGGCGAGCTCGTCAGGCTCGAGGTTTCGGACGGCGTCGGCACGATCCGGCTCGACCGGCCGAAGATGAACGCGATCAGCGCGCAGCTCCAGACCGAGCTCGCGGAGTGCGCCGTCGAGGCCTCCGCGCGCGACGACGTCGCCGCGGTCGTCGTCTACGGCGGAGAGCGCGTCTTCGCCGCGGGTGCGGACATCAAGGAGATGGCCGACCTCACCTATCCGCAGATGAACGTGCGTGCCCAGCAGCTCCAGGCGTCGCTCAACGCCGTGGCGGCGATCCCCAAGCCGACGGTGTCCGCGATCACCGGCTACGCCCTCGGCGGTGGCTGCGAGCTGGCGATGTGCACCGACGTCCGCTTCGCCGCCGACAACGCCAAGCTCGGCCAGCCCGAGATCCTCCTCGGCATCGTCCCCGGCGCCGGCGGCACCCAGCGCCTGCCGCGACTCGTCGGCCCCGCGAAGGCGAAGGACCTCATGTTCACCGGCCGGCAGGTCGACGCCGCGGAGGCGCTCGCCATCGGGCTCGTCGACCGCGTGCTTCCCGCCGCGTCGGTCTACGAGGAGGCCGTCGCGTGGGCCCGCCAGTTCGTCGGCGGCGCGTCCCTCGCGCTGCGGGCGGTCAAGGAGGCCGTCGACCGCGGTCTCGAGGTCGACCTGGTGACCGGGCTCGAGATCGAGCGCCACGCCTTCGCGGCCCTGTTCGCGACCGAGGACCAGAAGACCGGCATGCGGTCGTTCATCGAGAACGGGCCTGGCAAGGCCACCTTCGAAGGAAAGTAAGCAGCAAGCATGAGCACGATCGCCACCCCCAACCCCCACGCCAGCGCCGACGAGGTGGAGGCCGCCTGGTCCGACACCAAGCTCGCCCAGGTGCTCTACCACGACTGGGAGGCGCAGACCTACGACGAGAAGTGGTCGATCTCGTTCGACGAGCGCTGCATCTCCTACGCCCGGGAGCGCTTCGTCGCCGTCGCCGGCGAGGGAGACTGGCCGTACGGACGCAGTCTCGAGATCGGTGCGGGCACCGGCTTCTTCACCCTCAACCTGATGCTCGCCGGCGTGGTCGACAAGGGCACGGTCACCGACATCTCCCCGGGGATGGTCCAGGTCGCCCAGCGCAACGCCGAGGGCCTCGGCCTCTCGCTGGACGGGCAGGCCGCCGACGCCGAGGAGCTGCCGTACCCCGACGAGTCCTTCGACCTCGTCATCGGCCACGCCGTCATCCACCACATCCCCGACGTCGAGAAGGCGTTCCGAGAGATGCTGCGCGTGCTCCGTCCGGGCGGACGGATCGTGATCTGCGGCGAGCCGACCACGCGTGGCGACTTCGTGGCCCGCCGCCTGTCGCGCCTGACCTGGTGGGCGGCGACCCGCGCGACCCGGCTGGGTCCGCTGCGCGACTGGGCGCGTCCGGCCGAGGAGCTCGACGAGTCCTCGCGTGCGGCCGCGCTGGAGGCCGTGGTCGACCTGCACACGTTCGAGCCCGCCGACCTGGAGCGTCTGGTGCTGCGCGCGGGCGGGGTCGACGTCCGTACGCAGACCGAGGAGCTGACTGCCTCCTGGTTCGGGTGGCCGGTACGCACCTTCGAGGCCGCGGTCCCCGAGGACAAGCTCGGCCCGCGCTGGCGGATGTTCGCCTACCGCTCGTGGGTGCGGTTGTCCGCGCTCGACAAGGCGCTCGCGCCGGTCGTGCCCAAGGGCCTCTACTACAACGTCTCGGTGGCAGCGACCAAGCCGTGACCCGCCTTCGATGACGCCCGTCGGCTGATGCCCGCTCCGCAGCCCGCACGCTTCCTCACCCTGGACTCGCTCCGCTGGGTGAGGCGCCACCGCGCGTGGACGTGGTATCACCTGGTCCGCTACTGGCGGCTCTGGAGGTTCAAGCGGCGCTATCCCCACGTGGTCACGGAGGGGATGGTGTTCCTCGGCAAGGACGTCGTCGTCGAGGACCACCCCCCGTACGGCCGGGTGGTCCTCGGTGCGTTCGTGCACCTCGGCGACCGGACGGCGCTGCGCGCGCACAACGGGACGCTCCGGCTGGGCGACAAGGTCGTGATGGGGTCGGACAACACCGTCAACGCCCACCTCGACATCGAGATCGGTGCGTCGACGATCATCTCCGACTGGACCTACATCTGCGACTTCGACCACGTGACGCTCGACCTGGCCGTGCCGATCAAGGACCAGGGTCTGGTCGTGTCACCCGTCCGTATCGGCCCCGACTCCTGGATCGGGGTCAAGGCGACGGTCCTCCGCGGGACGCGTACCGGCCGTGGCGTCGTGCTCGCGGCCCACACGGTCGCACGCGGCGAGTACCCCGACTTCGCGATCGTCGCCGGGCTCCCGGGCCGCGTGGTCAAGAGCCGCCGCGACGACCTGGCTGAGTGGGCCGAGATCCAGCGCTACACCGCCGAGGTCGCCGACGAGCAGGCCGAGGCTCGCGACCAGCGCGACGGACCCGCCGTCTGACCGGGACATCGTCGTCGCGAGGGGGATGGCGTTCTGCGGAGAGCGGAACGCCGGTCACGACCGCGGCGCGGCGCCCTAGCATCGGGACATGGGCGATCTGATCCGCTTCCCGGCGCCGCACGAGCCGGCAGCCGAGCCTGCCACCCGGCCGCAGCCGCCGCGTCCGCTGCGTCGTCCGAGTGTCCCTGCCGAGCCCGAGCCGCTCTGGCGGGAGGTCCTGGGCGAGCGGATGCGGCAGCGTCGTGCGGCGCTCGGCCTCCGTCTCGTCGACGTCGCCGACCTCGCCGGCATCTCCGTGCAATACCTGTCCGAGGTCGAGCGTGGCCGCAAGGAGCCGTCGAGCGAGATCATCGCCGCGGTCGCCGGTGCGCTGGAGACCTCGCTGCGCGAGCTCACCGGCGTCGTCCACCACGACCTCGCGTCGCGTGTGATCAGCTCGTCGACGAGCCGCGGCCCGAAGGCGATGGCCGGGGTCGCCTGATCACGAGGCGTACGCCGCGGGCGGGAGCACCGCCTGCTCCATGACCGCGTCGACGAGGCCGTACTCCCGCGCCGCTGTCGCCGAGAACACCCGGTCACGGTCGGTGTCGTGCCTCAGGGTCTCCACGCTCTGTCCGGTGTGCGCGGACAGGATCGCCTCCATCTCGTTGCGCACCCGGACCACCTCGTCGGCCTGGAGGATGAGGTCCGGGATCGTCCCCTGGCCGCGCGCTGCAGGCTGGTGGAGCACGAAGCGTGCGTGCGGGAGGCTCGCGCGACGCCCCGGCGCACCACCGGCGACCAGGGCTGCGCCGGCCGCGATCGCCTGCCCGACGCAGACGGTCGCGATCGGGGAACGGATGTGCTGCATCGTGTCGTAGACGGCCAGCATCGCGGTCTCGTCGCCACCCTCGCAGTTGACGTAGAGGCTGATCTCCGCGTCGGGGTTGTCGGCCTCGAGGTGCAGCAGCTGCGCGATGAGGGCGTTGGCGACACCGGCGTCGATCGCGGTCCCGAGATAGACGATGCGCTCGGTCAGCAGGTGGGAGTAGACGTCCATGATCCGCTCGCCGCGCGGGTGCTGGGCGATCACGTTGGGGATCGTGTACTGGCTCATCGCGTCACCCCGATCCCGACCGTGCGCCGACGAGCGGGCATGACCTGGTCGAAGCGATCGACGACGTGGTCCACGAAGCCGTACGCCAGCGCCTCGGGTGCGGTGTACCAGCGGTCGTGGAGGGAGTCCTCGAAGATCTGCTCGAACGGCTGACCGGTGTCCTCGGCGATGAGGGCGAGGACGGTGTCACGGGTGTGGCGGAGATCGTCGGCCTGGACCTCGATCTCCACCGCGCTGCCACCGATCCCCGCTGATCCCTGGTGCATCAGGACCCGAGCGTGGGCGAGCGCGTGCCGCTTGCCCGGCGTCCCGGCAGAGAGCAGGAACTGCCCGGCGCTGCAGGCGAGGCCGAGGGCGAGCGTCGAGACGTCGCACGGCACGAGCCGCATGACGTCTCGCAGTGCGAGCATCGCCGGCACGGACCCGCCGGGGGAGTGGATCCACAGGGCGATGTCGGCGACGGCGTCGTCGGCGGCCAGCGTGAGGATCTGGGTCGTGAGCAGCGTCCCGTTGTCGTCGTCGAGGACGCCGTCGAGCACGAGGATGCGCTGGCCGAGCAGCTGTTGTCGCGTCGCGGCGTCGAAGAGGGGTGTTCTGGTGTCGGTCATGGACCTACGGTGCGCCGCGAGGGTCCTGCCGATCCAGTGCTTCGTCCGAGAGCGGATCTGCCCTCGGCAGCACGACCGGGACCGTGCCGGAGCGTCAGTCGCGGACCGCGGTGACCACGAGGTCGAGCGAGGCCGCGAGGTCCGCGTCGTCGCCCTCGCGCAGCACGAAGTCGTCGGTGCGCACCGAGCGGACGACCTCGGCGACCGCTGTCGGCCACTCCTCGTACGGCGTGGCGATCTGGGCATCGACCAGGGACCCGTGGTCCTGCTCCCACGCGGCGACGCGGGGCCCGTGGTGGAGGCCGACGAGCGAGGTGACGGTCGCGTGCCGGGCCACGAGGTCGCGCAGCTCGCCGGGCTCGAGCTCCTTCGGGTGGTAGATGTTGCCCGGCGGGAACGTCAGCGTGTTGGGGGTGCTGACGACGAGCACACCACCCGGACGCAGCACGCGCACGCACTCGGCGACGAACCCGTCCTGGTCCCAGAGGTGCTCGATGGTCTGCAGACTGACGACGACGTCGAACGAGGCGTCGGCGTAGGGGAGGGCGACGAGGTTGCCGCGCACCACCGGCACGTCGGGGTAGGCCGTGCGGACGTGACCGGTCGCGTACTCGTCGTAGTCGAGCGCGAACAGCGAGCCCGCCGCGCGGCTCAGGAGGTCGGCGCCGTACCCCTCGCCGCAGCCGGCCTCGAGCACGCGGGCGCTGCGGACGCGATCACGCAGGGACTCGTACACGACCTCGTGGCGACGGAACCAGTAGTTCTCGTGCCAGATCCCCGGCACGGTGCGCTCACCGGTGATCACCATCTGAGGTCTCGTGTCGTCGTCCTCGCTGCTCACGTCCGCAGCGTACGGGTCAGGTCCCCGCTCAGTAGGCGGGAGGGGCGACCGTCACGGCGCGATCAGCGGTGCTCGAGACGAGGCTCGCGATCACCACCACGATCAGCACACCGACCACCGCGCTGGCGACCTGCTCGCTGGTCTCGACGTTGATGGTGAATGGCAGTACGCCGGCGATCACACCCACCAGCACCATGATCCACCCGAAGAACAGCCGGGGCCGCGGCGTCGCCAGGACGAGGAGGTGCATCAGCGCCGTGGCGAGCAGGGCACCGCCCGCCGCGACCAGGGCAAAGGGGATCGTGGACACGACGTCCCACCGTCCCCCGCCCGACGGCACGAGCACCGCGATGTCGAACACCCCTCGGAAGACGAGGAGACCCACCACGGCGGCCAGGCCGGCCACCACCGCGGTGGCGACCCCGCCGGCCCAGAGCCTGCCCGTGTTCACCGTCAGGCCGCTGGGTGTCTCGGAGTCGGCGTCCGCAGCGGGCTGGGGCACTCGGCGGGGATCGTTCTGGGGTGGCTGCTGGTAGGACATCATTCCTCCTGGTACGGGGTCTCCGTCACGCTACCGGTGATCCGCCCCGCGCCGCCGATCTCGTGCCCCTGATCTCGCGTCGCCGCCACCGGCGTCCGCGACCTCGCGCCCGGCGAGGAACGGCGACAGCCATCGCGTCTCGGGATCACGGTCGACCAGGAGCTTCTTGACCAGCAGGGTGGCCGGGATCGCGAGGATCGCCCCCCACGCGCCGAGGACGAGCGTCCAGAAGATCAGCGAGAGCATGCTCAGGGTCGCCGACAGGCCCACCGAGTCGCCCACGATCTTGGGCTGGATGACCGACTGCACGACGCCGTTGATCACGCAGTATCCGACCACCACCCAGAACGCGGTCTCCCAGCCCGAGTCGAGCAGCGCCAGCATCGCCGGCGGCACGAGGCCCAGCACGAAGCCGATGTTGGGGATGTAGCCGGTGATGAGCGACAGCACGCCCCACAGGATCGGCTCGGGCACCCCCAGGGCGTAGAGCAGGATCACGTTGCCGATGGCGACGATCAGCCCGAACACGGTCGCGACGACGAAGTAGCGCCGTGTCCCGGTGGCGAAGTCGGCCAGCGCCTCGAGGGTCGCCCGGTGGCGCTCGGGGACCTGGGTGGAGAGACGCGGGAAGATGCCGCCGTCGAGGGCCATGAACAGCAGGAGGATCAGGATGAGCAGCACGTTGCCGGTCACCGAGGTGGCGCTGGAGACCGCGTCCGCGACGTACGGCGCGACGCTCTTGATGTCGACGCTGGAGAAGATCTGGTTGAGCTCTCCCTGACCGATGCCGAAGCTGTCGAGCGCCTTCTTGATGTCGGCCACCCAGCGGTCGAACTCGTCCTCGTACGAGCCGACGAGCTGCACGAAGCGCGCCCCGGACAGGACGAGGGTCACGGCGAGGACGACGAGGATCGCGTAGACGGTGACGACGCAGGTCACGGTCCCGACCCAGCGAGGAAGTCCCCAGCGGGTGAGGACTCCGCGCAGCGGGTGGACGGTGACGGTGAGGCACACCGCGAGGAAGGTGGGGCCTGCGATCCCCTGGATCCTCATGACTCCGGCGACGACGACCACGAAGGCCGCCGTCCCGACCAGGATGGTCAGCGTCCTTGGCAGTGCCCTAGGCTCGGACATGTGGCTCAGTGTCGCAGCGTGCCGCGCTGACGACCTCTCGAAGTCCCCCCGGCTACGGGCCACCGCTGCGGGAAGCCGGAGGGTCGCAGGGTCCGTGGTGTGACCCACGCCACCCGTGACGAAGTCGTCATAAAGGTTACCTGTCGGTAACCTGGGGGTGCCGTGGTCGTAGCGCGACCAGGCACGCAGTCGCCCGCGGCTGCAACGACGCGCGTCCCGTGCGAGCGCCGTGTCCAAGAAGTCGACTCCACAGGAGGGGCCGAGCAGGCCATGAACATCGTCGTCTGTGTGAAGTACGTACCGGACGCTACGGCGGACCGGTCCTTTGACTCGTCGGACAGCACCGTCGACCGTGAGGGCGTCGACGGCCTCCTCTCGGAGCTCGACGAGTACGCCGTGGAGCAGGCGCTCCTGGCTGCGGAGGAGAGCGACGGCGAGGTGACCGTCCTGACGGTCGGCCCGGCCGACGCCGCCGACGCCGTCCGCAAGGCACTCCAGATGGGCGCCGACAAGGGCGTCCACGTCGAGGACGACGACATCGCCGGCTCGGACGCCGCGGCGACGTCGCTCATCATCGCCAAGGCCCTGGGCACTCTCGAGTACGACCTCGTGTTCTTCGGCATGAGCTCGACCGACGGCACCATGGGCGTCGTCCCCACCATGGTCGCCGAGCGACTTGGTCTCCCGGCCGTCACCTACGGCTCCGAGATCAGCGTCGACGGCTCGACGGTGACCGTCCGCCGCGACGGCGACGTCGCGACCGAGACCATCACCGCGACCGCTCCGGCGGTCGTGTCGGTGACCGACCAGTCCGGTGAGCCTCGCTACCCGTCGTTCAAGGGCATCATGGCGGCCAAGAAGAAGCCGGTCGAGGAGCTCACCCTCTCCGACCTCGGCATCGATCCGTCCGAGGTCGGCCTCGACGCCGCCTGGACCAAGGTCCTCTCGTTCGCGCCGCGCCCGCCCCGCAGCGCCGGCGAGATCGTCACCGACGAGGGAGACGGCGGCGTCAAGCTGGCCGAGTTCCTCGCGTCGAAGAAGTTCGTGTGAGGAGCAGCGACAGATGAGTGAGATTTTCGTTCTGGTCGACCACGTCGACGGCACCGTCCGCAAGACCACCGGTGAGCTCCTGACGCTGGCGCGTCGTCTCGGCACCCCGTCGGCCGTGTTCATCGGATCCGGCGCGGACGCCGCGCAGGCCTACCTCGCCCAGTACGGCGCAGAGAAGGTCTACGTCCTCGACGCCCCCGAGCTCACCGAGTACCTCGTGGCCCCCAAGGCCGAGGCCCTCGCCGAGCTCGTCTCGAGCAAGCAGCCGGCCGCCGTCCTCGTCTCGAGCTCGGCGGAGGGCAAGGAGATCGCGGGCCGCCTCTCGATCAAGACGCAGTCCGGTCTGATCACCGACGCGGTCGACGTACGCGCGGCCGGTGACGGCGTGGAGACGACGCAGTCGGTCTTCGCCGGCAACTTCACCGTCGAGGCGACCGTCACCACGGGCACCCCGATCGTCGCGGTCAAGCCGAACTCCGTCACCCCGGAGCAGTCGTCCGCAGCCGCCACCCTCGAGCCGGTGTCCGTCACTGTGTCCGACGTGGCCAAGGGCGCTCGGATCACCGACTCCAAGCCTCGCGAGGCCACCGGTCGTCCCGAGCTGACCGAGGCGGCCATCGTCGTCTCCGGCGGCCGTGGCACCGGCGGCGACTTCTCGCAGGTCGAGGCGTTCGCCGACTCGCTGGGTGCCGCAGTCGGCGCCTCGCGCGCGGCGGTCGACTCGGGCTGGTACCCGCACAGCTTCCAGGTCGGTCAGACGGGCAAGACTGTCTCGCCGCAGCTGTACGTCGCCAACGGCATCTCCGGAGCGATCCAGCACCGCGCCGGCATGCAGACCTCCAAGACGATCGTCGCCGTCAACAAGGACGAGGAGGCGCCCATCTTCGAGCTGGTCGACTTCGGCGTCGTCGGCGACCTCAAGGAGGTCCTCCCACAGGCGACCGACGAGGTCAACAAGCGCAAGGGCTGACCCAGCACCAGGTCCGTACGACCCCAGGCCGCCACGTCCCCCGAACCGGGAGGCGTGGCGGTCTTGCTGTGCTCGAAACCTCGCTCTGCGTCCCGCAAGGCCCGCGAAGGCACATCAGGGCCCCTCTGCGCACCTCAATTTCGGGGATCTGATAATACTGTGGTCACGATCAAGGAGCCTGGCGGTTGTAACACTTCGATAAGTGTCTGGCTCCCGACCTGTTCTGGTCGAAGATCCCGAGCAACGATGGGTCCGCGGAAAGTTTTCTGCGCGTTCCCACACACAACAGGAGGATTCCCATGCGACTCTCCCGGCGTACTCGCCTTGGAGGCGTGGCGCTGCTCGCAGCCATCGGACTGACACTGTCCGGCTGCGGCGGCGACGGGGGAGATGAGGGCAACGGTTCGAGCGATTCGACCGACGCCGTCATCACCGCTCGTTCGACCGAGCCTCAGAACCCGCTGGTTCCGCAGGCGACCAACGAGGTCGGCGGCGGCAACGTCATCGATCTGCTCTATGCGGGCCTCATCACGTACAAGGAAGACGGCTCGCAGGAGCTCGAGGTCGCTGAGTCGATCACCTCTGACGACAACAAGACCTGGACGATCAAGCTCAAGGACTGGAAGTTCAGCGACGGCACCGCCGTCACCGCGAAGTCCTTCGTCGACGCCTGGAACTACGGCGCCGGCCCCGGGGGCAAGAACGCGCAGAACGCCTCGTACTTCTACTACCCGATCGAGGGCACGACCGCCGAGGGCACCCTCGACAAGAACGCCCAGACGATCTCGGGTCTGAAGGTCGTCGACGACAAGACCTTCACGATCACGCTGAAGCAGCCGGAGTCCGACTTCCCGCTGCGTCTCGGCTACTCGGCCTACTACCCGCTGCCTGAGTCGGCCTTCGCCGACATCAAGGCGTACGGCGAGAAGCCGGTCGGCAACGGCCCGTACAAGCTCGAGGCCTGGGAGAACAACAAGGAGATCCGTCTCGTCCCGAACGGCGAGTACGACGGCGCCCGCAAGGCCCAGAACGGCGGCGTGACCTTCGTGGTCTACACCGACACCGAGGCCGCCTACACCGACCTCCAGTCGGGCAACCTCGACGTCCTGGACACCGTCCCGGACAGCGCGCTGGCGACCTTCGCCGACGACTCGGCCATCCAGCCCATCGAGGCACCCGGCTCGGTCAACGGTTCGTTCCAGTTCCCGGTCGACCTCCCCGGCTTCACCGGTGAGGCCGGCAAGCTTCGCCGTCAGGCCGTCTCGATGGCCCTGAACCGCGAGGAGCTCACCGAGAAGCTGTTCTTCGGCACCCGCACCCCGGCGCTCGACTTCAGCGCGCCGCCGATGCCGGGCTGGACCGACGAGATCCCCGGCAACGAGGTTCTCGAGTTCAACGCCGACGAGGCCAAGAAGCGCTGGGCCGAGGCCGAGAAGATCGAGCCTTGGGGCAACAAGAAGCTGCTGATCGCCACCAACACCGATGGCGCCGGCAACAAGGCATCGGTCGACGCGATGGCCAACCAGATCAAGAACACGCTGGGCATCAACGCTGAGCCGAAGTACTACGCCACGTTCGACGAGTTCCTCGACGACCGTGACAACAACAAGACCGGTGCGCTGTTCCGCGCCGGCTGGCAGCCCGACTACCCGTCGATCTCGAACTACCTCGGCCCGATCTACGGCACCGGGGCGGCCTCGAACGACGCGCGTTGGTCCAACAAGGAGTTCGACGCCCTCATCGCCAAGGCGGCCGGCGCGGAGAACGACGAGGATCGCTACCAGGCGTTCGTCGACGCGCAGGCCATCCTCATGGAGGAGCTGCCGGGTCTGTCGATGTGGTACACCGATGCCACTGGCGCCGCTGCCAAGGGCGTCAAGAACGTCAAGTTCAACTGGCAGGGTGTTCCGATCTACCAGAACATCACAAAGTAGTCGCACCACCACCGCATGCGGGGCGCGCGGGGGTCAGCTCACCAGCTGCCCCCCGCGCGGCCTGCGCGGGTCCCCGGTGCCTACCGGCGCCGACGGGCCCTGAAACCATCTCTCTCCTCTCGGAGAGACCATCCCGTAGGAGGCCACTGACATGTGGTGGTATGCCGCGCGGCGAATCCTGCAGACGATCCCCGTCCTGCTCGGGTCGACGCTGCTCATCTACGCGCTAGTCTTCCTTCGCCCCGGTGATCCCGTCCGTGCGCTGTTCGGCGACAAGCCGGTCTCCGAGGCGACGCTGGCTCAGGTCAGGGAGCAGTACAACTTCGACGAGCCGTTCCTCGTGCAGTGGCTCCTCTTCCTCAAGGGCGCCGTCACCGGCGACCTCGGACAGTCGTTCACCGGCCGTCCTGTCATCGATCTCGTGGCCGATGCCTTCCCGGTCACCATCAAGCTCGCGCTGATGGCCCTCGTCTTCGAGGCCGTCTTCGGCATCATCGCGGGCACCATCGCCGGTCTCCGCAAGGGCAAGCTCTTCGACTCGACGATGCTCGTCGTGTCGCTGCTGGTCATCGCCGTCCCCATCTTCGTCTTCGGCTTCGTGCTGCAGCTCATCTTCGGCGTCAAGCTCGAGTGGTTCCCTGCGACCGTCGGCGGTGACGCTTCGTTCTACAACCTTCTTCTTCCCGCGATCGTGCTCGGACTCGTCTCGTTCGCCTACGTCCTGAGACTCACGAGGACCTCGGTCGCCGGCAACCTCGGCGCCGATCACGTGCGAACCGCGCGGGCCAAGGGGCTCCCCGAGGGGACCGTCGTCCGGCGCCACGTCCTGCGCAACTCCCTGATCCCGGTTGTGACGTTCCTCGGTGTCGACCTCGGTGCCCTGATGGCAGGCGCGATCGTGACCGAGGGCATCTTCAACATCCCCGGCGTCGGCAATCTGGCCTACCAGGCAGTCATCCGCGGGGAGACACCGACGATCGTCTCGGTCGTGACGATCATGGTCCTCGTGTACGTCATCGCGGCGCTGCTCGTCGACCTGCTGTACGCCTTCCTCGACCCAAGGATCCGTTATGCCTAAGCCGACGCTCGCGGGGCAGGAGCGCTACGTGGCCCCGATCGAGGAGACCCCGCTCGCGGCGGTCGACTCGATCCAGGTGGACGAGGCGCCCTCCAGCCAGTGGAAGGAGGCGTGGAAGCAGCTCCGCCGCAACCCCATGTTCCTCATCTCCGCCGCGCTCCTGGCCGTCCTGGCCGTGGTGATCGCGTTCCCCGGGCTCTTCACCAACGCCGACCCACGATTCTGCGAGGTCGGCCGAAGCCTCGACCCCCCGTCGCCCGGCCATCCTTTCGGGTTCAACTTCCTGGGGTGCGACGTGTGGTCGCGGACCCTGTACGGAGCGCGTGCCTCGGTCGCCGTCGGTGTCCTCACCACGCTGTTCGTCGTCGTGATCGGTGGCATCACCGGAGCGATCGCCGGCTTCAAGGGAGGCTGGGCCGACGCGATCATCTCGCGCATCAGCGACATCTTCTTCGCGATCCCGTTGATCCTGGCAGCCATCGTGAGCCTCTCGGCGCTCACGAACGCGTTCCCTGACCGCGGGTTCTGGGGCGGCATCGCCGCCGTCGTCGTGACGCTGGCCGTCTTCGGCTGGCCGCAGATCGCCCGCATCATGCGCGGTTCGGTCATCGAGGTCAAGAACCTCGAGTTCGTCGATGCCGCCCGCGCGATCGGCGCCAAGGACTCGCGCAACCTGTGGCGTCACATCGTCCCGAACGCGATGTCTCCCGTGATCGTCACCGCGACCGTGTCGCTCGGCATCTTCATCGTCGCCGAGGCCACGCTCTCGTTCCTCGGGCTCGGCCTGCCCTTCACCGTTGTCTCCTGGGGCAACGACATCGCGGAGGCCCAGCGGCTCGTCCGGTCGGGCACCCGGCTCGGCGTGTTGTTCGTTCCCGCGACCGCTCTCGCGCTCACCGTGCTGAGCTTCATCCTGCTCGGTGACGCTGTCCGTGATGCCCTCGACCCGAAGGCGAAGAAGCGATGAGCCAGCAGCCACTCCTCGAGGTCCGCGACCTCGACGTCGCCTTCTACGCCGACAAGAAGGCCATCCCTGCCGTGCAGGGGGCGAACCTGACCGTCTACCCGGGCCAGACCGTCGCCATCGTCGGTGAGTCCGGCTCGGGCAAGTCGACGACCGCGCACGCGATCATCGGGCTGCTTCCGGGCACCGGGCGGGTGACCGGCGGCGAGATCATCTTCGACGGCAAGGACATCGCGCACTCGAGCACGAAGGACTTCGAGTCCCTGCGTGGTGACCAGATCGGCCTCGTGCCCCAGGACCCGATGTCGAACCTCAACCCGCTCT
Organism: Mumia sp. zg.B21; assembly: GCF_019550855.1. NCBI lineage: Bacteria > Bacillati > Actinomycetota > Actinomycetes > Propionibacteriales > Nocardioidaceae > Mumia > Mumia sp. zg.B21. The sequence continues at coordinate 295,224 of NZ_JAHWCJ010000001.1, forward strand.
GGCGGGTCGGGACGCAGATCAAAGAGTCCCTGGTCGCCAACGACATCGCCAAGGGCAAGGACGCCGATCGCCGCGTGAACGGGCTGCTTGCCGAGGCCGGCCTGAACGACGTCGAGCGTCGTGCGCGCCAGTACCCGCACGAGTTCTCCGGTGGCATGCGCCAGCGTGCGCTCATCGCGATGGGTCTGGCCGCGCGTCCCAAGCTCCTCATCGCCGACGAGCCGACCTCGGCGCTCGACGTGACCGTCCAGAAGCAGATCCTCGACCACCTCGACAGCCTGACCGACGAGCTGGGCACCGCGGTGCTGCTGATCACCCACGACCTGGGTCTGGCGGCAGAGCGTGCCGACCACATCGTCGTCATGTACAAGGGCCGGGTCGTGGAGTCCGGTCCGGCGCTGGAGATCCTCAAGAACCCCGAGCACCCCTACACCCAGCGGCTCGTGTCCTCGGCCCCCTCGATCGCGTCGCAGCGCCTGAGCTCGGTGCGGGCGCGCGCGGAGGTCCGGGAGCAGGCGGTGCAGACCGCCGGCGAGATCGCGGCCCAGGTCGCGACGACGCAGGGTGAGGTCGGCAAGGGCCACGACGACATCATCGTCGTGGAGAACCTCACGAAGGTGTTCATGCTGCCGAGCGACCGTCCGTGGCGCAAGACCGAGCTCCGAGCGGTCGACGACGTCAGCTTCCGGCTGCGTCGTGGCACCACCACCGCGATCGTGGGCGAGTCCGGCTCGGGCAAGTCGACGGTCGCGCGGATGGTCCTCGGCCTGCTCGATCGGACCGGCGGCACCGTCCACTTCGATGGGTACGACACGGGTCAGCTGAAGGGCAAGAGGCTGATGGCGCTGCGCCGCCAGATGCAGCCCGTCTTCCAGAACCCGTACGCCTCCCTCGATCCGATGTACTCCATCTTCAAGTCGATCGAGGAGCCCTTGGCGACTCACGGGATCGGCTCGTCGGCGGAGCGCGAGGCCAAGGTCCGTGACCTGCTCGAGAAGGTGTCGCTGCCGGGGTCGATCATGCGGCGCTACCCCAACGAGCTGTCCGGTGGACAGCGCCAGCGGGTCGCGATCGCGCGCGCGTTGGCGCTCGAGCCGGAGGTCGTCGTGCTCGACGAGGCGGTCTCCGCCCTCGACGTGCTGGTCCAGGCTCAGATCCTGGAGCTGCTCAACGACCTCCAGGCCGAGATGGGTCTGAGCTATCTGTTCATCACGCACGACCTCGCGGTGGTCCGTCAGATCGCCGACAACGTGCTGGTGATGCAGGACGGCAAGATCGTCGAGGCCGCCGGCGTGGGCGAGGTGTTCGACAACCCGCGCGAGGGCTACACGCGCAGGCTGCTCGACGCCATCCCCGGACGGGACCTCCTGGCCTCGGCCTGACCACGACGCGCACGCCGCAGCGCCGCCGTACCCCCTGATCGGGGGTACGGCGGTGCTGTCGTTCACACCCTCGGCCAGGCGGTGGACACCCGTTTGACTCCTTCGAACATCTGTTCGAACATGGAGAGGTGACCGGAGCCGTTCTCGATCAGCTTGCCGCGCGGATGCGGGCGATGGAGGGGTCCCCGCAGGTGCGGGACCGCCTTCCGACGCTGCCCGCGTTGGCCCAGGTGGTGCCGGGTGGGCTGCTGCGCGGCACCACGTACGAGGTGGCTGACTCCCTCGCCCTGGCTCTCGCGCTGGCCGCCGGCCCGTCGATCGACGGGGCCTGGTGCGCCGTGGTGGGGGTGCCCGAGATGGGAGCCGAGGCCGCAGCCTCGCTCGGTCTCGCGCTCGAGCGGACCATCCTCGTCCCGGCGCCCGGTGAGCACTGGCAGCACGTGGTGAGCACGCTCGCCGACGTGACGGACGCGATCGTCGTACGCCCTTCCTCTCGTGTCCGTGACGGTGACGCGCAGCGGATCACGGCACGTCTGCGACAGCACGGCACCACGGTGGTCGCGCTGACGCCCCACCCGGGCGTGTGGCCCCGTGCCACCGGCCGGCTCGAGGTCACCGAGAGCTCCTGGACCGGGATGGGCGACGGGCACGGTCACCTGCGCCGTCGTCATGTCACCGTGACCGCGACCGGTCGCTGGGGGCGGCCGCACCGCACCCGGCTGTGGCTGGACGCGGTCGTCGAGCCGGCTGCTGTCGGGGACGACACGGTCGTGGCGCTGCCCGGGGCGCTCGGCTACGGGGTGGCGAGCTGATGGCGCGCACCCTGGTGGCGTGGTGCCCCGACTGGCCCGTCCGGGCGGTCCGGCACACCGGTGCCGGCGCCGGGCTGCCGCCGGGGGCACCGATCGCGCTGTTCGAGCGCGGCGAGGTCCGGGCGTGCTCGACCTCCGCGCGCGCCGAGGGGGTGCGCCGTGGCCAGCGGATGCGCGACGCGCAGGCGCGCTGTCCCGACCTGGTGACGCTCGACTACGACCCCGGGCTCGACGTGCGTGCGTTCGAGCCGGTGCTCGCCGCGGTCGAGGAGATCGCTCCTGGGGTGCAGCCGCTGCGTCCGGGGACCTGCGCGGTCCGCGTGGCGGGTCCCGGCCGCTACTTCGGTGGTGAGCAGCACGCGGCTGCGGTCCTCGCCGAGAGGCTGGTCGAGCACGGCATCGACGACGTGCGCTTCGGTGTCGCCGATGCCGTGTTCGCTGCCGAGCAGGCTGCTCGGCAGGCGAGCGTGCAGGACAGTCTCGTGGTGCCCCCGGGGGAGTCGGCCGCCTTCCTCGCCGACCTGCCGGTGAGCGTCCTCGACCGGCCCGAGATGGTGAGCCTGCTGCAGCGGCTCGGGCTCCGTACGCTCGGGGCGTTCGCCGCTCTGCGTCCGGCCGACGTGCTGACCCGGTTCGGGCCCGACGGGGCACTCGCCCATCGGCTCGCTCGAGGCGCCGACGACCGGGCGTTCGCGGCGCGCCGCCCTCCCTCGGACCTCGAGCGCGAGGTCTCGTTCGAGCCGCCGCTCGAGGATGCGGAGGCGGTCGCGTTCAGCGTCCGGCGGACGGCCGAGGCGTTCGTCACCGGTCACGCCGAGCGGCAGCTGGTCTGCACCAGCCTGTGGGTCGAGGTGCACACCGACGACGGGCAGATCGCCGAGCGTCAGTGGCTGCATCCCCGCTGGTTCGACGCCGGCGACATCGTCGACCGGGTCCGCTGGCAGCTGCAGGCGTCGTCGGGATCGGGCACGGCCGTCTCGGCCGTCGGTGCGCCGATCACCGGGGTGAAGCTGATCCCGGAGGACGTGGCGCCGGTGACCGACCATGCCGAGGGCCTGTGGGGGAGTGGCCCCGACGCGCGCATCCACCGGGCCGCGTCCAAGGTGCAGAGCATGCTCGGCCGGGAGGCCGTGGTCTCGGCGGTCGTCGGAGGCGGACGAGGTCCCTCCGACCGACGGACGCTGGTGCCGTGGGGCGATCCGCTCTCAGCTGAGCGCCCGGCCGCACCACCGTGGCCCGGCAGCCTGCCGGCACCGGCGCCGGCCACCGTCTACGACCCACCGCGTCCGGCACAGGTGGTCGGTTCCTCCGGACAGCCGGTCAGGGTCAGCGAGCGGGGCATGGTGACGGCCGCGCCTGCGCGGTTCGCCGCGAGCGACGCCGAGCTCCGGCCGGTGGCCGCCTGGGCAGGGCCGTGGCCGGTCGACGAGCGCTGGTGGGACGCGCGGGAGGCGGTGCGGGCGGCCCGGTTCCAGGTGGTCGGGGTCGACGGCAGCGCGTGGCTGCTGCGAGTCAGCGACGGGGTCTGGTGCGTGGAGGCCCGATATGACTGAGGCCGGGGCCGACTGATGGGCTTCAACAACCCCGACATGCCCTGGTCCGAGCTCGAGCGGCGGCTGTCGGGGCGGCTGCCGCCGGAGAAGCAGTCGCCTGCCTTCGACGTCCCCGACGGCGGCGACGGTCCGGCGTTCTCCCGCAAACGTGCCCCGTACGAGCCGTCGGGCGCCGTCGAGGAGTCGTCACCGGAGCCGGACGAGCCGTACCTCCCCTACGCCGAGCTCCACGCGCACTCCGACTTCAGCTTCCTCGACGGTGCGAGCAGCCCGGAGGCGCTGGTCGAGGAGGCGGTGCGGCTGCGGCTGACCGGGCTGGCGCTCACCGACCACGACGGCTTCTACGGGGTGGTGCGGATGGCGGAGGCCGCGGCAGTGCACGGTCTGCCGACCGTGTTCGGAGCGGAGCTGTCGCTGGACCTGCGCGGTCCTCAGAACGGCGCCGCAGATCCGGACGGCACTCATCTCCTGCTGCTCGCCCGTGGACAGGAGGGATACCACCGCCTCGCCGGGGCACTCACCGCCGCGCACCTGGCGGGCGGCGAGAAGGGCCGACCCCTCTACGACCTCGACGACCTCGCCGACCGCCTCGGCCGGCACGCGGTCGTGCTCACCGGCTGCCGCAAGGGCGCCGTACGCCAGGCGTTGGTCGGTCCGACCGGCGTCGAGGTCGACGAGCTCGCCGCCGAGAAGGAGGTGCGGGCGCTGCTCGACCGGTTCAGCGAGGACCAGGTCCTCGTCGAGCTCACCGACCACGGCGACCCGTACGACTCCGTCCGCAACGACGCGCTCGCGGCGATCGCGGACCGCTTGGGGCTTCCCACCGTGGCGACCGGCAACGTGCACGCGGCAACGCCCCACGACCGCCGTCTCGCGGGGGCGGTCGCTGCAGTCCGGGCGCGTCGCAGCCTGGACGCGATGGACGGATGGCTGCCCGCGGCGGGGCCACCGCACCTCCGCTCGGGCTTCGAGATGGCCCGCCTCTTCGCCCGATATCCCGGCGCGGTGGAGCGGACCGTCGACATCGCCGCCGACCTCGCGTTCGAGCTGCGCCGGGCCAAGCCGCGACTGCCCAAGCAGAAGGTGCCTGACGGGCACACCCCGATGTCGTGGCTGCGCGAGCTGGTGCGGCGCGGGGCTGCCGAGCTCTATCGCGACGGCCCGCCGAGCACCTACGAGCGCCTGGAGGCGGAGCTCGCGGTGATCGAGGAGCTCGACTTCCCGGGTTACTTCCTCATCGTCCACGACATCGTCGCGTTCGCGAAGGGGCGCGGGATCCTCTGCCAGGGTCGGGGGTCGGCCGCCAACTCCGCGGTCTGCTACGCCCTGGGGATCACGGCGGTGGACTCGGTGACGTTCGACCTGCCGTTCGAGCGGTTCCTGTCGGCGAGCCGTGAGGAGGAGCCCGACATCGACGTGGACTTCGACTCCGACCGGCGAGAGGAGGTGATCCAGTGGGTGTACGAGCAGTACGGCCGCCACAACGCCGCGCAGGTCGCCAACGTCATCTCGTACCGTCCGAAGTCTGCGGTCCGTGACATGGCCAAGGCGCTCGGCTACTCCCAGGGGCAGCAGGACGCGTGGTCCAAGCAGATCGACCGCTGGAGCAGCCTGCCGCGCGACGAGGCGACCGAGGACGTACCCGAGCCGGTGCTCGACCTGGCCGAGCAGCTCCTCAAGGCGCCGCGCCACCTCGGCATCCACTCGGGCGGCATGGTGCTCACCGACCGACCGGTGGGGGAGGTGTGCCCGATCGAGCACGCCCGCATGGAGGACCGCACGGTCCTGCAGTGGGACAAGGACGACTGCGCCTGGATGGGTCTGGTCAAGTTCGACCTGCTCGGTCTCGGGATGCTCGGCGCCATCCAGCACACGTTCGACATCGTCGCCGAGCACACCGGCGAGCAGTGGAGCCTGGCGTCGATCCCCAAGGAGGAGGCCGGTGTCTACGACCAGCTCTGCCGCGGCGACTCGGTCGGGGTGTTCCAGGTGGAGAGCCGCGCTCAGATCGGGACGCTGCCGCGCCTGAAGCCGCGACGCTTCTACGACCTGGTGTGCGAGATCGCCTTGATCCGGCCGGGTCCGATCCAGGGTGGCGCGGTGCACCCGTTCATCCGGCGGCGGACCGGCGAGGAGGAGATCACCTATCTGCACCCGGCGCTCGAGCCGGTGCTTCGCCGTACCCTCGGCGTGCCGCTGTTCCAGGAGCAGCTGATGCAGATCGCGATGCAGGTCGGCGGCTGCACCGGGGACGAGGCCGACCTGCTGCGGCGGGCGATGGGGTCCAAGCGCGGCGTCGAGAAGATCGAGCGGCTGCGCGCGACGCTGTACGCAGGCATGGCCGCGCACGGCATCACCGGCGACCTGGCCGACGAGATCTACCAGCGGATCGAGGCGTTCGCGAGCTTCGGGTTCGCCGAGTCGCACTCGATCAGCTTCGCGCTGCTGGTGTATGCGAGCACGTGGCTGCGACTGCACTATCCGGGGGCGTTCCTCGCGGGGCTCCTACGCTCGCAGCCGATGGGGTTCTACTCGCCGGCGAGCCTGGTCGCCGACGCGCGGCGCCACGGGGTGGAGGTGCTGCGCCCCGACGTGAACCGCTCGGGTGCAGGCGCCGACCTTGAGCTCGCGGGTCACTCTCTGGCACTCGCGGGTCACTCTCTGGCGTCCGCGGGTCACGACGCCTGCCTCGAGCAGGATCAGCCACCGGTCGGTGACTTCGACGCGGACGTGCCGTTCGACCACGCGTGGCACCGCCGCGACGGACGCTTCGTCGTACGGCTCGGGTTGGCCGGGGTCACCTCGGTGGGCAAGGACGCGGCAGAGCGGATCGTCACCGAGCGCGCTCGCGGTGGGCCGTACGCCTCGATGACCGACCTCACCCGCCGGGTCTCACTGACCGCGACGCAGGTCGAGGCGCTGGCGACCGCAGGGGCGTTCGACGGGTTCGGGCTGTCGCGGCGCGAGGCGCTGTGGTCCTCGGGGCCTGCCGCGCAGGAGAGTCCTGGGCAGCTCGAGGGGACGACGGTGCTCAGCGACGCGCCGACGTTGCCGGGGATGAGCGAGGCCGAGATCACGATGGCCGATCTCTGGTCGACGGCGATCGCGCCGGACAGCCACCCGATGGACCACGTCCGGGAGGCGATGCGCGCACGCGGAGCACTGCGCGTGTCCGACCTGGCGGCGGTCGAGCCGGGGACCCGCATCGAGGTCGCCGGCCTGGTCACGCACCGGCAACGCCCGGCGACGGCCGGGGGAGTCACGTTCCTCAACCTCGAGGACGAGACGGGGATGCTCAACGTCATCTGCACGGCAGGACTGTGGTCGCGCTACCGGCGGATCGCCCGCGACTCCAGCGCGCTCGTCGTCCGCGGGATCGTCGAGCGGCGCGACGGCGCGACCAACCTGCACGCCGACCGGCTCGAGCGCCTCCCCATCACGATGCGGACGACGTCGCGCGACTTCCACTGAGGCCGGCGGGGGCGGTTCGCCCGTTCGCCCCACGATGAGTGGAAGGCGGCCGAACGGGAGGATCTTCTGGGATACCCTCCAGCAGCCGCAAACCGTCTGGCACACTAGGGCGCGTGTCCAAGATCACATCAGGTGGCGATGCCCCGCCCGCACTCCCGTACGCCGTCATCGGCGCCGGCCCGTCCGGCCTCGCGGCCACCCGGGCACTGACCAAGCGCGGCCTCGACGTCGTCGGGTACGAGCTCCATGACGACGTCGGCGGCCTGTGGGACATCGACGGGCCACGCAGCACGATGTACGAGTCGGCGCACTTGATCTCCTCCAAGACCACGACCCAGTTCGCCGAGATGCCGATGGGCGACGAGGTCGCCGACTACCCGAGCCACCGTGAGCTCAAGCGCTACTTCCGCGCGTACGCCGACCGTTTCGGTCTCCGCGACCACTATCGCTTCGGCACGGAGGTGACCCGCGTCGAGCCGCACGCCGACGGGGGTTGGGTGGTCACGACCCGCGAGGTGTCCTCAGGTTCGACGAGCACCGACCGCGTCTCCGGAGTCGTCATCGCCAACGGCACCCTGTCCGAGCCGAACGTGCCCCAGCTCAAGGGCCAGTTCGACGGCGAGGTGTTCCACACCAGCGCGTACAAGAAGGCGACCACCTTCGCCGGCAAGCGCGTCCTCATCATCGGCGCCGGCAACTCGGGCTGCGACATCGCCGTCGACGCGGTGCACCACGCCGCATCGGTCGACATGAGCGTGCGGCGCGGCTACTACTTCGTGCCGAAGTATCTCTTCGGCAAGCCCGCGGACACGCTCAACCAGGGCAAGCCGCTCCCTCCTCGGGTCAAGCAGGCGATCGACACCCGCGTGCTCAAGCTCTTCACCGGTGACCCCGTCAAGCTCGGCTTCCCCAAGCCCGACTACAAGATCTACGAGTCGCACCCGATCGTGAACTCGCTGATCCTCCACCACCTCGGCCACGGCGACCTCAGCATCAAGCCCGATGTCGACCACGTGGACGGCTCGACGGTGCACTTCCGTGACCGCACGAGCCGCGACTACGACACGATCGTGCTCGCGACGGGCTACACGCTGCACTACCCGTTCATCGATCCGGCCCTGCTGCGCTGGAACGGCTGGTCGCCGCAGCTCTACCTCAACATCTTCACTCCCGAGCGCGACGACCTCTTCGTGATGGGCATGGTCGAGGCGTCGGGGCTCGGCTGGCAGGGCCGCTACGAGCAGGCCGAGCTGATCGCGTCGTACGTCGATGCTCGGCGGACACGCCCGGCCCAGGCGGAGTCGTTCGCCGCCAGGACCCGTGGCCCGCTGCCGGACCTGTCCGGCGGCTACCGTTACCTCGGCCTGGAGCGCATGAGCTACTACGTCAACAAGGACGCCTACCGTACGGCGGTCCGTGCCGCGATCGAGGAGCTCTCGTGACCGACCTCGTGTTCCTCGCCGCCGGCGACGTCGACGCGATCAGCATCTCGTTCAACGAGTCGTCGCTGACGCTGCTCAAGATCGTCATCGGCACGATCCTCTTCGGCATCGCCCTCGACACGCGGCTCGAGGACTTCCGTGCCGCCGCCCGCAAGCCCCTGGCGATGGGAGTCGCGATCGCCGGGCAGTTCCTCCTGCTGCCCGCGATCACCTTCGCTCTCACCCTGCTGCTCAACGTCCGCGGGTCGATCGCGCTCGGCATGATCCTCGTGGCGTGCTGCCCTCCCGGCAACGTCTCGAACATCCTCACCCACCGCGCCCGCGGTGACGTCGCGCTCTCGGTCGCGATGACGTCGGTCGGCAACGTGCTGGCGATCTTCCTGATGCCGCTCAACTTCGCCTTCTGGGGCGGCCTCCACCCGACCGGTCAGAACTTCCTCACCGACATCGAGGTGAGCCCCTGGGACATGCTCTGCGAGGTCCTCCTCGTGATCGGCCTGCCGTTCGTCCTCGGGATCACGATCGCGCGGCTGTGGCCGCGGGTCGCCGCGCGTGCGCACGGCATCGTCAGCAAGGTCGCGTTCGTCGCGCTCGGCGCCATCATCCTGGTCGGCATCGCCAGCAACTGGGGCGTGTTCGTCGACTACATCGGCGTCGTCGTCATCGCCGTCTTCCTCCACGACGCCCTCGCGATGGCCCTCGGGTACGGCGTCGCTCGGGGTGCACGCCTGTCCGACCGGTCGACACGGGCGATGACGTTCGAGGTCGGCATCCGCAACGCCGGGCTCGGGCTGCTGCTGGTCTTCGAGTTCTTCGACGGGCTCGGGGGCATGGCGCTGGTCGCGGCCTGGTGGGGGATCTGGGACATCATCGCGGGTCTCGTGGTGGCGTCCCTGTGGGCGCGCAGACCCGTCCGCGAGGAGAAGGTCGAGGTGCCGGCATGAGTCGTCGCGTCCTCGTCACCGGTGGCTCGGGCTTCCTCGGCTCGTCCGTCGTCCCTGGTCTCGCGGCCGACCCCGGGGTCGCGCTCGTCGTGAGCGCCGACGTGCGGGAGCCGCGCGAGCGGGTCACGGGCGTCGAGTACGCGACAGTCGACGTCACCGACCCCGGCGCCGTGTCCGACGCGGTCTCCTCGTACGAGGTCGACACGATCGTCCATCTCGCCTCGATCGTGAACCCGCCCCCCGGCATGACCGACGACGTGGCCTACCGGGTCGACGTCGACGGCAGCCGCAACGTCCTCGACGCGGCCCTCACCCACGGCGTACGCCGGCTCGTCGTCTCCTCCAGCGGCGCGGCGTACGGCTACCACGACGACAATCCCGCGTGGATCACCGAGGATCAGCCCGTACGCGGCAACGACGCCTTCGCGTACAGCCGGCACAAGCGGCTCGTCGAGGAGATGCTGGCCGACGCCCGGCGCGACCACCCGGAGCTGCAGCAGACGGTGCTCCGCATCGGGACGATCCTGGGGGAGCGGGTCGACAACCAGATCACCGACCTGTTCCGCAAGAAGCGCCTCCTCAAGATCGCGGGGGCCGACTCACCCTTCGTGTTCGTCTGGGACACCGACCTCACGGCGATCGTCGTGCACGCCGTCACCGCCGACGTGACGGGCACCTTCAACGTCGCGGGCGACGGGGCGCTGACGATCGACGAGATCGCGGTGCGCCTCGGACGGGGCACGCTGGCGATCCCCGAGGTCGTGCTCCGCGGGGCGCTCACGGTCGCGAAGCCGCTGCGGTTGACGCAGTACGGCCCTGAGCAGACGAAGTTCCTCCAGTTCCGCCCGGTGCTCGACAACACACGGCTCAAGACGGTCTTCGGTTATGAGCCTGCCTACACGTCTGCGCAGGCGTTCGAGGCGTGGAGGGCCGCGCAGGGGCTGTGACGTCGCGGCCCACCCGGCACGGCGCCGCCGCTACAACGCAGCGACCGGCTCGACGACGGTGTCGACCAGCTCGCGGGCGAACCCCACCGGGTCGTCGTCGGACGGCGTCACGAACACTTCCTCGACGCCGATCTCGGCGTACGGGGCGAGAGAGTCCGTGAACGAGCCGTCGAGCGGCACCGAGCCGTTCCAGAGGATCGTCTTGCGGATCTCCTCGTACGGCCGCCCGACGTCCTCGCAGTGGCTGCGCAGTACGTCGAGCTTGTGCGCCACGCCGTCCGTCCCGTCGCCGGCCTGCGCGAAGAGGTTGCAGGCGTCGGCGTACTGCGCGACCAGCCGCAGCGTCTTGCGTTCGCCGCCTCCGCCGACCATGACCGGCACGGGTCCGAGCGGCTTCGGCGAGCAGAGCGTCTCGGCGAGCTGGTAGTAGCGCCCGTCGTACGGGCCGTCGTCGTCGCCGAACATCTGCGTGACGATCTGCAGCGTCTCTTCGAGCCGCGCCAGCCGCTCACCCGCCGGCCACACGGGCACCCCGAGCCCGCGCTGCTCGCGCTCGTACCAGCCGGCGCCGATCCCGAGGGTCGCGCGGCCACCGCTCAGCACGTCCAGCGACGCGACGATCTTGGCCAGCAGCCCGGGATGGCGGTAGGGGACACCGGTGACGAGGACCTGGAGCCCGACCCGCTCCGTCCGCGCGGCGAGGAACCCGAGCGTCGTGTAGGCCTCGAGCATCGGGTCGCGCGGACCACCGGCGTAGCCCTCCATCTGGAAGAAGTGGTCCATCACCGACAGGGACCGCAGGCCGCCGGCGTCGGCGACCGCGCCCACCTCGGCGTACGCCGGCGCGATCGCTGTCGCGCCACCGGGAACGTCGTAACGGGGGAGGTGGAGCGAGACATGCATGGCTAGACGCTACCCTGCGCGGTCCAGCTCATTAACGGTCTCGGGATCGAGGGTGAGCGCGGCTGCGGCCATGTTCTCCTCGAGGTGCGCGACCGACCCGGTGCCGGGGATGGGCAGCATCACCGGCGAGGTCTGGAGCAGCCACGCCAGCGCGACCTGGGCGGGTGTCGCGTCGTAGGCCTCCGCGGCCCGCGCGACCGGTCCGTCCGGCCCGGCGAGCTCGCCCGCATCGACCGGTGCCCACGGGATGAAGCCGATGCCGTGCTCGGTGCAGTAGGCCAGGACGTCGGCCGAGGAGCGGTCGACGAGGTTGTAGCGGTTCTGGACCGTGACGACGGGCACGTACGTCCGCGCCTCCTCGATGTCGGCCACCGTGACCTGCGACAGCCCGACCGCTCGGACCTTGCCGTCCTCGCGCAGCTGGGCCAGCGTCTCGAACTGCTCGTCGCGGGGCGTGCGCTCGTCGATCCGGTGCAGCTGGAAGAGGTCGATCACGTCGGTCCGGAGCCGACGCAGGCTCATCTCGACCTGCTGCCGGAGGTACTCACGACGGCCGACCGGCCACCACTCGTCCGGACCGGTGCGGACGAGGCCGGCCTTCGTGGCGATGGTCAGACCTTCTCCGTACGGCGCCAGCGCCTCGGCGATGATCGACTCGCTCACCTCGGGCCCGTAAGAGTCGGCCGTGTCGATGAAGTCGACGCCCAGCTCGACGGCCCGCCGGAGCACCGCGCGCGCCGTCTCACGGTCGGCAGGCTCGCCCCAGATCCCCGGACCGGTGATGCGCATCGCGCCGAATCCCAGCCGGTTGACGGTGCCCACACCGTCGATGTCGAACGTGGTCGCGCGGGTGCCCTCAACGGTCATCGCTGTCGTCCTCCTCGAGATCGGCGAGCGTGTCGTAGTACGCCCGACCTGCAGGGTAGTAGTCGGTCCAGACAGGCTCGGGCTCGTCGACGATCCTCGCTCCGAGGACTCCGAGCAGGTAGTCGCCGCGAGGGCCCTGCTCGCCGACGTCGGCCGGTGTGACGTCGTGGATCACCAGCTGCATGTCGGTCGTGCTGTCCTCGCGTGTGCGGAGGTAGGCGTCGACCACGGTGCCGGTGTCGAGGCGAACCGCGAGATGGTCGGGCTCGCTCTCGCCGATCACCGTCACCTCGATGTCGCCGAGCGGCTCAGGACCCGTCACCGCCGCCCAGGCGTCGTCTCGGTCGAGCGGCAGGATCCGGTTGTAGACGAGGTCGATATGCTTGTCGTGAGTGCGCATCCGGCCCGTCGGAAGGTGCTTCATCCCTCTAGCGTCGCAGGCACCGGACGCACGCACAGAACACCGGCGACTAGGTTGGAGGTGTCATGAGTCTCGCGCCCGCCACCACCTCCTACCTCGACCACGCAGCGACCACGCCGATGGTCCCCGAGGCGATCGCGGCGATGCAGGACGCCATGCTCGAGGGAGGCAACCCCTCCTCGCTCCACGGGTCCGGACGCCGGGCTCGGCGCCGGGTCGAGGAGGCGCGTGAGCTGATCGCCCAGCGGATCGGTGCCCGCCCCAGCGAGGTCGTGTTCCTGTCCGGAGGCACCGAGGCCGACAACCTCGCAGTCAAGGGCCTGTACTGGTCGCGCCACCGTGCCGACCCCGCCCGCCGCCGCTCGGTCGCGTCGGCGATCGAGCACCATGCCGTGCTCGACTCCCTGGCCTGGTTGGAGAAGTCCGAGGGGGCGGTCGTCGACCTCGTCGGCGTCGACGCGGTGGGCCGGCTCGACGTCGACGCCTTGCGCGCCACCCTCGAGCGTGACCCGAGCGACGTCGCGCTGATCAGCTGCATGTGGGCCAACAACGAGCTGGGCACGGTGCAGCCGATCCCCGAGATCGTGGCGCTCGCCCGCGAGCACGGCATCCCTGTGCACAGCGACGCCGTGCAGGCGCTCGCCCATCTCCCCGTCGACTTCGCCGCGAGCGGCCTCGACGCGATGTCTCTCGCCTCGCACAAGGTCGGCGGCCCGACCGGCGTCGGCGCCCTGGTCGCCCGTCGCGAGCTGGAGGCGGTCCCGCTGGTACACGGCGGCGGACAGGAGCGCGACCTGCGGTCCGGCACGTTGAACACGGCGGCGATCGCCGCGTTCGCGGTCGCGGTCGACCTCGCCGTCACCCGCCGTGAGGACGAGTCCGCGCGGCTCGAGGCGCTGCGGCGGCGTCTCGTCGAAGGGTTGCGTCAGGCGGTCCCCGAGGCGGTCGTCAACGGCGACCCGGAGCCCGGTCCGCAGTCGCGTCTGCCGCACGTCGTCCATCTCACGTTCCCCGGCGCCGAAGGAGACTCGCTCCTCATGCTCCTCGACGCGGCCGGGATCGAGTGCTCGACCGGGTCGGCCTGCTCGGCCGGGGTGCCTCAGGCGAGCCACGTCCTGACCGCGATGGGTCTGGACGACCTCGCGGCGCGCGGGTCGTTGCGCTTCAGCATGGGGCACACCACGACCGCGGCCGACGTCGACCGGCTGCTCGCCACACTCCCGGGGATCTACGAGCGCGCACGTGCTGCCTCGACGGCGGGGAGGCGCTGATGCGTGTCCTGGCCGCCATGTCCGGGGGAGTCGACTCGGCCGTCGCCGCAGCCCGCGCGAAGGACGCCGGCCACGACGTGACCGGCGTGCACCTGGCTCTCTCACGCAACCCGCAGTCGTACCGCACCGGAGCGCGCGGGTGCTGCTCGATCGAGGACAGCAACGACGCCCGCCGCGCCGCTGACGTGATCGGCATCCCGTTCTACGTGTGGGACATGAGCGAGGAGTTCCACGAGGAGGTCGTCGAGGACTTCATCGCCGAGTACACCGCCGGCCGCACCCCGAACCCCTGCCTGCGGTGCAACGAGAAGATCAAGTTCGCCGCCGTCCTCGACCGTGCTCTCGCCCTCGGCTTCGACGCCGTGGTGACCGGTCACTACGCGCGTCTCGAGACCGCGTCGGACGGCACGGTCGAGATGCACCGCGCCGTCGACCACGCCAAGGACCAGTCGTACGTGCTCGGCGTGCTCACCGCCGACCAGATCGCCCACTCGATGTTCCCCCTCGGCACCGACACCAAGGACGAGGTACGGCGGGAGGCGGAGCGCCGGGGCCTGCAGGTGGCGCACAAGCCGGACAGCCACGACATCTGCTTCGTCGCCGACGGCGACACGCCCGGCTGGCTGCACGACAAGCTCGGCACCCGTCCCGGTGTGGTCGTCGACGAGGGCGGCGAGGTCCTCCGCGAGCACGAAGGTTCCTTCGCCTTCACGATCGGTCAGCGTCGTGGGCTGCGGCTCGGCCGTCCCGCCGCGGACGGCAGGCCGCGCTTCGTCCTCGACATCGAGCCCGTCTCGGGCACGGTGACGGTCGGTCCCCGCGAGCACCTGGCGGTCGACGGTCTGGTGGGCATCCGGCCGCTGTGGTGCGGGGCGCCGCCCGACGGCGAGCTCTCGTGCACGGTCCAGCTGCGCGCCCACGGCGACGAGCACCGCGCTTCCGTCCGTCTCGACGGCGACCGGCTGCACGTCGACCTGCACGACCCCGCCGACGGCATCGCCCCTGGGCAGGCGGTCGTCGTCTACGACGGCACGCGTGTGGTCGGGTCCGCGACGATCTCCGCCACCCGGCGGGTCGCCGGTGCGGTGCCGGTCCGATGAGCGTCGACGGAGGAGCCGCAGGCATGCGCGCGACCGGTATCGGCTCGATGCCGGGGGAGGACTTCCGTGGCGTCGTCCGGTTCGTCCTGGAGACGCTCGACCTGCCGTTCCTGCCCGAGCTGCCGGCGCGCGGTGACGGGGCGGGGATGATCGGGCGGGCGGCCGGCCTCCTCGACGGTCTCGGTGCGGACCTCCAGCCGGCCGGTTGGCGTCTGACGGACCGTCCCGGCCTCGACCAGCGACGTGCCCGTTCGCTCCTGGCCCACGACCTCGACGTGCTCGAGGAGGAGGCGGACGGCTACGAGGGCGACCTCAAGGTCCAGGTCGCCGGACCGTGGACGCTGGCCGCGACGATGGAGCGTCCGCGGGGCGACCGCCTGCTGGCCGACCACGGAGCCCGCCGAGAGCTCGCCCAGTCGCTCGCGTCGGGTCTGGCCGCCCACGTCGAGGAGGTGCGTCGCCGCGTCCCCGCGGCCTCGATCGTCGTCCAGGTGGACGAGCCGGGCCTGCGGTCGGTGCTCGAGGGGCAGGTCCCGACCGCGAGCGGCGCCGGGAACCACCGGCGGGTGCACCCCCCGGAGGTGGACGCCGCGCTGCGCGAGGTCGCCGACGCGGCGCGTGGCGCGGGAGCGCGCCCGGTGGTCCACACCTGTGCGCCCCGGGTGCCGCTGTCGCTGCTCGCAGGGGCCGGATTCGAGGCGATCTCCTTCGACCTCGGCCTGGTGAGCGGCGAGGAGCGCGACGCGTACGCCTCGGTGCTCGAGTCCGGGGTGGACCTGTGGCCAGGAGTTGCCGACGACGACGTGAGCGCGATGCGGCGTACGAGCGACCGCTTCTTCAGCGGGCTCGGGTTCGGGGAGGAGGCGACCGTCCCACGGACCGTCCTGTCGCCGCCCTGCGGGCTCGCCGACGCGTCGCCGGACGACGCGCGCCGCGTTCTGCGCGGTGTCGCGGCCACGACAAAACTCTGATCTCGCTCCGAGTAGCGCCGTGACGTGGCTCACGTACGCTGCCTGGGAGCACACCACCCCTGGGGGGTCAGCATGAGCACATCTCGGAGCGCCATCGCACTCGCCGTCCTACCGACCGTCGCGGCCGGACTGGTCGTTCTTCCCGTGGTCACCTGGAACGAGACGGTGACCGTCGGCACGACGCCGGACCCGACCACGTACGCCCTCGCGGCGTACACCGCCGGCGCTGACGACGAGCCGAGCACCGATCCGCCGGTCGACGGGGCCCTCGCGCCCGACGGGAGTCCGGCACCGGACCCCACGCACGCCGTCGCGACCGCCGTCGACTCGCCCAAGCTGCCGACCGAGGACTTCCGCGTCGCGGGCGTCACGTGGGACCGGGGCTCCGTCGACGGCGAGGTGGTCACCTACGTCCGTACGCGCGAGACGAGCGGTTGGACGCAGTGGTATCGGCTCGACGACGCCACCGACGACGGCCCGGACCCCGGCTCCCGGGAGGCGATGAAGGCACGCGGGGGCACCGCGCCGCTCATCGTCGGTGAGTCCGACGCCATCCAGGTCACCGTGGCCACGCCGGACGGATCGGTCCCCGACGACGTCCAGGTCGACCTGCTCGACCTCGGGACGACCACGACCACGCAGCAGGTCGAGCCCCTCGCGGCGGCGTCGGCGGCGACGCCGAGACCCTCGATCAAGTCGCGGGCGGCCTGGGGAGCCGACGAGCGCATCCGGGACCGCTCCGCGCCCGACTACGGGTCCGTCCAGGGCGCCGTCGTCCACCACACGGCCGGCTCCAACTCGTACTCGCGTGGCGAGGTGCCCGCCGTGATCCGGGCGATCTACGCCTACCACACCAAGGCGCTGAAGTGGCGGGACATCGGCTACAACGTGGTCGTCGACAAGTGGGGCCAGGCGTGGGAGGGACGCTGGGGTGGACTGGCGCGCAACGTCGTCGGCGCGCACGCGCTCAACAACAACTCGACGACGTTCGGGATCTCCGTCCTCGGCAACTTCGAGTCGGCCCAGGCGTCCTCGGCGGTGGTCGAGACGATCTCCCGCGTGATCGCGTGGAAGTTCTCCCTCAACCACGTGATCCCGACCGGCTACCGGACCTTCACCACCAACACCGGCAAGAAGGTCTCGCGCACCAAGATCGTCGGGCACCGTGACGTCGGCCAGACGGCGTGCCCGGGCCGCAACCTCTACTCCAAGATGGGCACGATCCGCACGCGGGTGGGCGCCTTGATGAAGAACACCGGGATCACCCCCACGATCACCGCGACCCCCGCGCCGACCGCCTACACCGTCGGTGGCAACCGGGTGGACGTCGCGATCACGGTGGCTGCCTCCGGGAGGGTCCCGACCGGCACCGTGCAGGTGGTCGACACCCAGCGCGGAGACGTGCTGGGGCAAGCGACGCTGGCGTCGGGCAAGGCCTCGATCAAGCTCCCCAAGCTCATGTACGCCGGTGCGCGACGTCTCGCGGTGATCTACAGCGGGGATGCGGCGGTCGCCTGGCGGCAGGCGGCGCCGTTCACGGTCAACGTCACGAAGGCAGCCACCACGACCGCTGCCACGTTCGACAAGACATCGGTGACGTCCGGCGACCAGGTCTCGGCCCGCGTCACGGTGGAGGGCGCCAACGTGGTGCCCCGCGGCACGGTCAGCATCCTCGCCGGCTCCGCGCTCCTCGGCCGAGCGACCGTCTCCCGGGTGGGCGACCGGTACGCCGCGGCCGCGACGGTACGCCTGCGGCGCGACCTCCCCGGTGGCACCCACCGGCTCGTCGCCCGCTACGACGGCCACTACGCGATCTCGGGCTCCACGGCGCCCGCCGCGACCCTCCGGGTGGCGAAGGGCCGCTCCTCGCTGTCGCACGCCTGGGTCGGTGTCCCGCGCTGGCGGGCGCAGCCCGTGCTCCGGGTGCGGGCCTGGGCGAACGGGCAGACGCCGACGGGCACGGTCGTCGTCCGCGAGGGCGGGCGGGTCGTGGGCTCCCGGGCTCTGTCGCGCGGGGTCACCGACGTGAGGCTCACCCCGAGCCGTACGAAGCGGCGCGCGTTCACGATCTCGTACGCCGGGTCGCGGAGCCTGAACGCCGCCCCGACCGCCCGCCGGACGGTGGCCGTGGCGAAGGCCAAGCTCAAGGTCACCCGCAAGCTCAGTGACCGGTCGGCGCGACGCGGTCAACGGGTCGTCCTGCGAGTGCGGGCGACGGCGCCGGGCTTCCGACGGGTCGTGGGCCGGGTGACGGTCTACCGCGGAGGCAGGGTGCTGCGGTCGGCTGCGATGACCAAGAAGCTCAGCGGGCGCGTCGTGCTGAAGATGCCGACCTCCCGTCGGGGCACGCAGAGGCTGCGGATCGCGATCAGGCCGAAGGGCTACGTGCTCCCGTACCGGTCGAAGGCGTTCACGCTACGGGTGCGCTGACCTCCGGGCCAGGCCCGGTTCACCTCGTACGGCTGTCCGTGGGCAGCGGTAGATTGGCGTCCGTGCCGACCTCTGACGAACGCATCGAGAGCCCTCCGGACGAGGCCGCCGCGCGCTCGCGACATGCCGAGCTGAGCGAGAGCATCGAGCAGGCCCGCACCCGCTACTTCGTCGAGGACGCGCCGACCCTCTCCGACGCCGAGTACGACCAGCTGATGGTCGAGCTGCGCGAGCTGGAGGACGCGTTCCCGCAGCTGCGCACGCCCGACTCGCCGACGCAGACGGTCGGCGGCGGCATCTCGACGGCGTTCTCGCCGGTCCGGCACCGGCGCCGGATGGAGAGTCTCGACAACTGCTTCTCGTTCGAGGAGCTGGCGGCCTGGGGGGCCCGCGTCGAGAAGGAGGCGGGCAAGGAGAGCGACTTCCTCGTCGAGCTCAAGGTCGACGGTCTCGCGATCAACCTGACCTACGAGGCCGGCCGTCTGACTCGGGCGGCGACTCGCGGTGACGGCACGGTCGGCGAGGACGTCACCGCCAACGTCCGCACGATCGACGGCATCCCGCACCGGCTGACCGCTTCCGACGAGCACCCGGTGCCGTCGTTGCTCGAGGTCCGGGGCGAGATCTTCTTCCCGACGCGGGCGTTCGAGGAGTTCAACGCGGCGTGGAGCGAGGCCGGCAACACGCCGTTCTCCAACCCGCGCAACGCCGCCGCCGGGTCGCTGCGCCAGAAGGACCCACGGGTCACCGCGAGCCGGCCGTTGCAGATGGTGTGCCACGGCATCGGTGACCGGGAGGGCTACGTGCCCGAGCGGCAGTCCGAGGCGTACGCCGCCCTCGCCGCCTGGGGCCTGCCGACGAGCGACCGGGTGCGTGTGCTGCCGACGATGGCTGAGGTCGAGGAGTTCATCACCTTCTACGGCGAGCACCGGCACGACGTCGAGCACGAGATCGACGGCATCGTGGTCAAGGTCGACCAGATCGCGCTGCAGCGGGCGCTCGGGTCGACGTCTCGTGCGCCTCGCTGGGCGATCGCGTTCAAATACCCGCCCGAGGAGGTCAACACCAGGCTCCTCGACATCCGCGTCAACGTCGGCCGCACCGGCCGCGTCACGCCGTACGGCGTCATGGAGCCCGTCTTGGTCTCGGGGTCGACGGTGGAGATGGCGACGCTGCACAACGCGTCCGAGGTGGAGCGTAAGGGCGTGCTCATCGGTGACACCGTCGTGCTCCGCAAGGCCGGCGACGTGATCCCCGAGATCGTCGGACCGGTCCCCGCACTGCGCGACGGCAGCGAGCGTGCATTCGTGATGCCGACGCAGTGTCCCTCGTGCGGCACCACGCTGGCGCCGTCCAAGGAGGGCGACGCCGACATCCGGTGCCCCAACACCCGCAGCTGCCCCGCGCAGCTGCGCGAGCGTCTCTTCCACGTGGGCAGCCGGGGCGCGCTCGACATCGAGGTGCTGGGCTATGAGGCGGCGAGCGCGCTGCTCGACGCGGGTGTGCTGACCGACGAGGGCGGTCTGTTCTCCCTGGACGAGCAGCAGCTCCTCCGCGTCCCCTTGTTCACCCGAGCGGCCAAGAAGGCCGAGCGCGAGGCCGGGGCCGGAGACCGGGTGCTGTCGGCCAACGGACGCCGATTCCTGGACAACCTCGGCAACGCCAAGGAGCAACCTCTCTGGCGGGTCTTGGTCGCGCTCTCGATCAGGCACGTCGGCCCGACCGCCGCACGAGGGCTGGCCGCGGAGCTGGGGACGATGGACGCGATCCGCGACGCCGACTCGGCGACGCTGGCTGCCGTCGAGGGGGTCGGCCCCACCATCGCGGCGTCGGTCGTGGAGTGGTTCGGGGTCGACTGGCACCGCGACATCGTCGATCAGTGGGCTGCTGCCGGTGTCCGGATGGCCGACGAGCGTGACGCGTCGATCGCGCGCACGCTGGAGGGCCTGACGCTCGTCGTGACCGGCTCCCTGCAGGGCTTCACGCGCGACGAGGCCCGCGAGGCGATCCTGACCCGAGGCGGCAAGGCGGCGGGGTCGGTCTCCAAGAAGACGAGCTTTGTCGTCGTCGGTGAGGCGGCCGGCACGAAGGCCGCCAAGGCCGAGGAGCTCGGGGTGCCGCTGCTCGACGAGGCCGGGTTCGTCGACCTGCTGCGCGAGGGCCCGCCTGCGGCCGACGAGGCCCCGGCCGCAGACGCCTGATCGCCCGTCCTGAGGGGGGCGAGTCCTCGGCACGGACGGTCGCAGATCGGTCGTGACGGTCGTCGACCTCCGGCGTCGGCGACGAGATGTGGCTGGTCCACAATGGAGCGCACCCTTCCCCGGAGGACCGATGTCGAACCCGAACGGCCCGCAGCCGCCTGTCCCGCCTCAGAGCCCGTCTCCCGATGGCGAGCCTGCCCGCGGCGACCGACCGCAGGGTCCGCCACCAGGGTGGGCCTCGCCGCAGGGCCCTCCCGCGCAAGGCTGGGGTCCGCCTCAGGGACCTCCGCCCCGTCAGGGCCCGCCGGCGCAGGGTTGGGGTCCGCCTCAGAGCCCGCAGGGGGGTTGGGGTCCGCCGCAGGGACCTCCGCCTCATCAGGGCCCGCCGACGCAGGCCTGGGGCCCGCCGCAGGGTCCGCCGCCGCCGCCGTACGGCCCGCCACCCGGGCAGAGCAGCTATCCGGCGCAGCCGGGCTACTCCTCACAGCCAGGTCAGGGCACCGCGCAGTGGGCCCCCGCGCCGCAGGGCGTCACGAGCAGCGGCAACCGTGGACGGACGATCGCGCTCGTCACCGGCGGCGTCGTCCTCGTCGTCGCACTCGTCGTGGCGATGGTCTTCGTGGGCATGACCGTTCTCGGCGGTGACGACGACGCCAGCGGGTCGGCCAGCAAGCCCGAGAAGGTCGGGTCCTCGTCCGACGACTCGGGCGAGGGAAAGCCGATGAGCGAGGGCGCCGCCACTGCCCTGACGGCGGCGCTGGGCGAGCAGGACGGGTGGTCCTGCTACGCCTCGGTCCCGGGCTCGCTGATGCGGTGCCACTACTTCGTCGCCGCAAAGGAGCCGCAGCGAGCGATGTTGCGGATCGACCTCGCCGACGGTGCCGTCGACACCGTCAGTCTCCTCGCCTACCGGGTCGACGACCCGGCTTCGATCACCGAGACAGTCGCCCGTCTGGTCGGTGACACGTTGTTCGCGGGTCGCGGTGACGAGGTGGTCGCCGCGGTCCAGAACGAGGCGTCGCTGGGGCCCGAGGACCTGGGGACCGAGGCCTCGCTCAACGCCTACGGCGACGGCCTCCAGGTCCGTGCACCCGATGCCCCGTCGGTCCCGGCGAGCGGGCCGTCTCCGGCCACCACCACGGCGTTGACGCCGACTCTGGAGGCGCAGGGCTACACCTGCGAGCAGACCGAGCTGGGCTCGCTCTCGTGCGGCAAGGAGAAGGGCGCGGCGACGATCCGCGTGATGGGGATGGATCAGAAGTCCTCGACCACGTCGACCACCTCGACCACCTCGACCACCTGGAACCTCTCGGTCCGCAGCTCGTCGTACGACGCACCTCTCGACGAGAGGCAGGGCCGCACGGTCGTGGGTCAGGAGCTGGTCGCGCTCGGTCTCACCGACGAGTCCGGTGCCGCGTTCACAGGAGCGGCCGCGGCCCGTCAGGAGGGCGACTTCAAGAGCTACGTGCTGGGCTTCGACTCCTACGGCTCCAGCGCAGGCGCCTACCTGTCGGTGATGGTGCGCCAGATCCGGTGAGCGCGGGCACCGGACCTCTCGGGCGACGCCCTAGGATGGATCGGTAATCCCCACCCACGCTCGAAGGGACTCTCCGTTGTCCGACGGGATCTCGCGCGCTGACGTCGCCCACCTGGCGAACCTCGCACGCATCGACCTCACCGACGCCGAGCTCGACCGTCTCACGCCTGAGCTGACGGTCATCCTCGAGTCGGTCGCCAAGGTCGCCGAGGTGGCGGCCGCCGACGTGCCGCCCACCTCTCACGCCGTGCCGCTCTCCAACGTCTTCCGCGAGGACGTCGTCACTCCGGGGCTCACACCCGAGCAGGCGCTCGCGGGTGCGCCGGCCGTGGAGCAGCAGCGATTCGCCGTCCCGAAGATCCTCGGGGAGGACGCATGAGCACCATCCGTCTGAGTGCGGCGGAGATCGCCGACAGGCTGGCCACGGGCGAGGTCTCGTCCGCGGAGGTGACGCAGGACCACCTCGACCGGATCGCCGCCGTCGACGGCGACCTCAACGCGTTCCTGGCGCTCGACGCCGACGGTGCGCTGTCGACGGCACGCGACGTCGACGCCCGCCGCGCCGCGGGGGAGCAGCTGCACCCGCTCGCCGGCGTGCCGATCGCGGTCAAGGACGTCGTCGCCACTGCCGGCATCGCCACCACCGCGGGCTCCAGGATCCTGGAGGGCTGGGTCCCGCCGTACGACGCCTTCCTCGTACGCCGCCTCCGCGAGGCCGGGCTGCCGATCCTCGGCAAGACCAACATGGACGAGTTCGCGATGGGCAGCTCGACCGAGCACTCCGCGTACGGCCCCACCCGCAACCCCTGGGACCGTGACCGCATCCCCGGCGGTTCCGGAGGCGGCTCTGCGGCCGCCGTGGGCGCGTACGAGGCTCCGCTCGCGATCGGCACCGACACCGGTGGCTCGATCCGGCAGCCGGCCGCGGTCACCGGCACCGTGGGCGTCAAGCCGACCTACGGCGGCGTGTCCCGCTACGGGCTCATCGCACTGGCGTCGTCGCTCGACCAGGCCGGTCCCGTCACCCGCACCGTCCTGGACGCGGCGCTGCTGCACGAGCTGATCGGCGGGCACGACCCGCTCGACTCCACGAGCATCGATGCGCCCGTCCCGCCTGTGGTCGAGGCCGCTCGCCGCGCCGACGTGTCCGGGCTTCGGATCGGTGTCGTGCGCGAGCTCGGCGGAGAGGGCTACCAGGCGGGAGTCCGGGCCCGCTTCGACGAGGCCGTCGCGCTCCTCACCAAGGCCGGAGCCGAGATCGTCGAGGTCTCGTGCCCGAGCTTCGACTATGCGCTCTCGACGTACTACCTGATCCTGCCCGCTGAGGCCAGCAGCAACCTCGCCAAGTTCGACGCGATGCGCTATGGCCTGCGGGTCAGCCCGCAGGGCGTGCCCGACCCGAGCGCGGAGCAGGTGATGGCGGCCACCCGCGAGGCCGGCTTCGGTGACGAGGTCAAGCGCCGCATCATCATCGGCACCTACGCGCTCTCCAGCGGCTACTACGACGCCTACTACGGCTCCGCGCAGAAGGTCCGCACGCTCATCGCGCAGGACTTCGCCCGCGCCTTCGAGCAGGTCGACGTGCTCGTCTCCCCGACGTCGCCGACGACGGCGTTCCCGCTCGGGAGCAAGCTCGACGACCCGATGTCGATGTACCTGCAGGACGTCGCCACGATCCCGGCCAACCTTGCCGGCATCCCGGGCCTCTCGCTGCCGGTCGGCGTCACCGACGAGGACGGGCTGCCGGTCGGCATGCAGGTCCTCGCGCCTGCGATGGCCGACGACCGTCTGTACAACGTCGGAGCCGCGCTCGAGCGGCTGCTGCTCGAGCAGTGGGGAGCGCCGCTGCTGAGCCGCGCACCCGGGCTCGCCGCGACGCCCCAGGAGGAGAGCAAGTGACCGCCACCCGTACGGAGCTGGTCCCGTTCGACCAGGCGCTCGAGACGTACGACCCGGTGATGGGGCTGGAGGTCCACGTCGAGCTCAACACCGCGTCCAAGATGTTCTGCGGTTGCTCGACGGTGTTCGGCGCCGAGCCCAACACCCAGGTGTGCCCGACGTGCCTGGGGCTCCCTGGGGCGCTCCCGGTCGTCAACGGCAAGGCGGTCGAGTCGGCCATCCGGATCGGGCTCGCGCTCAACTGCTCGATCGCCCCGTGGTCGCGATTCGCACGCAAGAACTACTTCTACCCGGACATGCCCAAGAACTTCCAGACCTCGCAGTACGACGAGCCGATCTGCTTCGAGGGCTGGACCGAGGTGACGATCGAGACCGACGAGGGCCCTCAGGCTTTCCGTGTCGAGATCGAGCGCGCCCACATGGAGGAGGACACCGGCAAGTCGCTGCACGTCGGCGGCGCCACCGGGCGCATCCACGGTGCCGACTACTCGCTGGTCGACTACAACCGTGCGGGCATCCCCCTGATCGAGATCGTCACCAAGCCGATCGTCGGCACCGGCAAGTACGCCCCGCAGGTCGCGCGGGCGTACGTGGCGCACCTCCGTGAGCTCGTGAAGGCGCTCGGCGTCTCCGACGCACGCATGGAGCAGGGCTCGATGCGCTGCGACGTCAACCTGTCCTTGATGCCCAAGGGCGCCGACGTGCTCGGCACCCGGTCGGAGACCAAGAACGTCAACTCCCTGCGCTCGGTGGAGCGCGCGGTGCGCTACGAGGTCGAGCGCCACGCAGGCGTCCTGGACGCAGGTCAGAAGATCGTCCAGGAGACCCGGCACTGGCACGAGGACACCGGCGTCACCACGTCCGGTCGCGAGAAGTCCGACGCCGAGGACTACCGCTACTTCCCCGAGCCCGACCTGGTCCCGGTCGCCCCCTCGGAGGAGTGGATCGACGAGCTCCGCGCGAGCCTGCCCGAGCCGCCGGCACAGCGCCGCGCGCGCCTGCAGGGGGAGTGGGGATACTCCGACCTCGAGATGCGCGACGTCGTGGGCGCGGGTGCGCTCGACCTCATCGAGGCGACCGTCGCCGCCGGCGCGACCCCAACGGCCGCCCGCAAGTGGTGGCTCGGTGAGCTGGCGCGTCGTGCGAACGACACGGGCACGCCGATCGACGGGCTCGGTGTCACCCCGGCGCACGTCGCCGAGGTGCAGGCGCTCGTCGACGCCAAGCGGATCAACGACAAGCTCGCACGCCAGGTCTTCGACGGCCTCGTCGCGGGCGAGGGCACGCCGGAGGAGATCGTGGTGGCCCGTGGACTCGAGGTCGTCTCGGACGACGGCGCGCTCACCGCGGCCGTCGACCGCGCGATCGAGGCCAACCCCGACGTCGCCGCCAAGATCCGTGACGGCAAGGTCGCGGCCGCGGGTGCGCTCATCGGTGCCGTCATGAAGGAGATGCGGGGTCAGGCGGACGCAGGCAGGGTCCGCGAGCTGATCCTCAGCAAGCTCGGCTGACGGCGATGACCGTGGTGGTGACGCCGTTCGGCGCCGACGAGCTGTCGGCGCCCGAAGGGCTGACCGTCGTGCCGTTCTCGGGAGATGCGTCGAACCTCCCCCCGGACGACGTCCTGGCTGAGGCGGAGATGTGGGTGCTCCCGTACGACCTGTCGTTCTCCGTCGGCGAGATCGCGGCGAGGATGCCTCGGCTTCGCGTCATCCAGGCGCAGTCGGCCGGCACCGACGGCATCGCGGCGCAGATCCCGGACGGCGTCACCCTGTGCAACGCGCGCGGCGTCCACGACGCGGCGACCGCCGAGCTCGGGGTCGGCGCAATCATCGCGTCCCTGCGCGGCATCCCCGCCTTCGTTCGGGCACAGGACGAGCAGCACTGGCTGCCGTACCGGTGGTGGGACTCCCTGGCGGACAAGACCGTGATGATCGTGGGCTACGGGAGCATCGGTCACGCTCTCGAACGCCGGCTCGCCGGCTTCGAGGTCGAGATCGTCCGCGTGGCCGGGCACGCACGCGAAGGGGTGCACGCCTCCTCGGAGCTCTCCGAGCTGCTGCCGACGGCCGACGTGGTCGTCGTCCTCACGCCGTTGACCGACGCCACCCGTCACCTGGTCGACGCGGAGTTCCTCGCCGCGATGCGCGACGGTGCGCTGCTGGTCAACCTCGCACGGGGCCCCGTGGTCGACACCGAGGCGCTGCTCGCCCAGCTCGAGGACGGACGCCTGCGCGCGGCGCTCGACGTGACCGACCCCGAGCCGCTGCCGGCCGACCACCCGCTGTGGAAAGCGCCCAACCTCCTCCTGACGCCGCACGTCGCGGGCGGGACCTCGGCGATGCGACCCCGGATCCTCGCGCTGGTCAGAGATCAGCTCCAGCGGTTCGCGGCCGGTGAGGACCTGCTCAACCAGGTCCGGCTCCACCGCTGACCGCGTTCGGCGGTCCCGGCTGCATCGCCCATCTGATGGTCTTCGTCGCCGCCGACCCGGCCGTTCGGAAGGCGAGCGTCTCGGTGACGGGGAGCCACGGCAGCCGTAGCGGCCTGCGAGCCCAGCGGGGGAGCAGACCGACCGCGGCGCCCGACAGTGCGGCGTAGCCCGGTCGCAGCGCCCACGGCACCGGCGGAGTCAGCAGCAGGAAGCGCGCGGCTTCCCGCGCGGCGGCGGTGGAGGCGAGCTCGGGCCGGAAGGCGTGGAGCCGGTCGGCCAGCCCGGCGGTGTCGGAGGGCGGATCGTCGGCTCCCAGGGCCCGCGCGACCTCGGCCGCCTGCGCGACGTACAGGTCGCGCTCGTCCGGAGAGAGCGGCGATCCTCCGTACCGGTCGTGCGCCCGCAGGAAGCTGTCCACCTCGGCGACGTGCACCCAGGTCAGCAGATGGGGGTCGTCGGCGGCGTACGGCCGTCCGTCCGGTGCCGTCCCGCGCACCCGTCGATGGATGGCCCGGACGATGCGTACGGCCCGCTCCGAGGTCTCCACCGTGCCGAAGGTGGTCTCGGCGAGGAAGCCGCTCGTCCGCTGGAGGCGCCCCCACGGGTCGCCGCGGAAGCCGGAGTGCTGGTCCACGGCCGCCATCGCGAGCGGGTGGAGCGACTGGAGGAGGAGGGCACGGATGCCTCCCACGAACATCGAGGCGTCCCCGTGCACACGCTGGATCGGGTCGTCCGGTCCGAACCGACGGGGACCGTCGGCGCCATGGATGCGCACGCGACGACGCGCCCCGTCGTCGCCCGCAACGCGGGCGAACAGCTCGTGCCCGAGCCGGTCGCGTACGCCCATGCGTCGACTCTAGACGCGTCCCAAAGAGTTCACCGTCGAGGTGATCGCCGCCGCGAACCGCTCGGCGGCCCCGTCGACCGACGGAAGGAACAGCGACGGCTCGGTCAGCTCCAGCTCGAGCAGCTGCGGGGCCCCGTCCCGACCGGTGACGACGTCCACCCGCGCGTACAGCAGGTCGGGGCCGCCGCCGAGCGCCTGGGTGGCCGCCCGGAGCGCCTGCGCGGCGACGGCGAGCTGTGCGTCGGTGGCGGTGGTCGGCGTGATGCTCTCGCGCGCGTCACGATCGTGACGCACCCCCTCGCCCCGGCGGAGCATCGCGCCCTTGACGACGGCGTGCGAGAGCTCGCCGCCGACGAAGAGGAGCGCGGTCTCACCCTCGTCGTCCACCGAGGCGATGTAGGGCTGGAGCATCGCCGTACGGCCCGCCTCCACGAGCGACCGGCTGTGGGCCAGCGCGTCGTCGACGTCCGACCAGCGCGCGGTGTCGCGCGAGCTCGCCGAGACGGCAGGCTTGACGACCCACTCGGTCTCGTCGACCGGGATCGCCCAGGCATCGGCGTGGGCGACGAGCGTCTCCTCGTCGGTGACGTCCCAGGCGGTCGGGATCACGGGGCAGCCGGCCTGGGCGAGGTCGCGAAGGTAGGTCTTGTGGGTGTTCCAGGCGATCACCTCCGCCCGGTTGCGCAGTCGCGGCACCCGCCGGGCCCACTCGAGGAACGCCTCGCGACGCGGGGTGTAGTCCCAGGTCGAGCGCACGACGGTGAGCGCGTAGGCATGCCAGTCGACGGCGTCGTCGTCCCACACCTCGACGGCGACGTCGTGGCCGTCGGCGCCGAGCGCGTCGCTCAGCAGCGTGACCTCGGCGTCGTCGACGTCGGACGCGGAGCTGGCGAGGGCGATGCGAGCCACGGGGATCCCTTCGTGAGGTGGAACAGCCGACCTGACGGTACGCGACCCGTGCTTCAGCCCTGGACGTCCCCTCCGACCTCGCGGAGGTCCTCGGCGATGGCGCGCTCGCTCGCGAAGTAGGCGAGCCCCCAGTCGGCGACGGTCGCCGGCGACCTCAGGCGGGGGTCGTCACCGAGCATCTCGCGGACGCCACGGAGCTCGGCGGTGCGCTCCTCGAGCTGGGCGATGTAGACGTCCAGCCATCGCTGGACGTGCTCCGGCGAGACCATGTGGGCAAACATCAGGCGTAACGCCACCGGGTGCTTGAGGACCGGGAACGCCGGCTCGGAGGACTCGAGCCACTCCAGGAGGTGGGTCCTGCCGGCCTCCGAGACCGCGTACCGGCGGGTGCTCCGCCGTCCGTTCGGGGCGTCGGTGACCTCGACCAGCCCGTTCTGCGCGAGCCGTGCCAGCTCGGTGTAGACCTGGCTGGTGGCAGGGGAGACCCAGTAGTAGCGCAGCGTCTGGTCGCAGCGCTGCTTGAGCTCGTAGCCGGTAAGCCCCGCGGCGTCGTGCGGGTCGAGCGTGAGCAGACCGAGGAGAGCGTACGAGGTCGTTGACAGGGCGCTCGGCACGTCCTTAGCGTAGCCAGTATTCCAATTAGGAACACTGGTGAGCACGTCGAGCGAGAAGACCGGGTGGGACGTCATGGAGGCCATGCTGCTGATCGGCACGCGCAAAGGACTGTGGATCGGTCGTTCGGACGACCGCTCGAGGTGGGAGCTGCGTGGGCCGCTGTTCGGGATGAACGCGGTCTACGCGACGTGCATCGACACCCGCAGGGAGGCGCCACGCCTGCTGGTCGGGACGATGAGCGAGCACTGGGGTCCTCAGGTCACCTGGTCCGACGACCTCGGCGAGACGTGGTCGGAGACCCCCGGCGGTGGCATCCGCTTCCCCGAGGACGCGGGGGTCGCTCTGGAGCAGGTCTGGCAGCTGACGCCGGGCACCGAGACCGACGAGGTGTGGGCCGGGACCCAGCCCTCCGCGCTGTTCCGGTCGACCGACCGCGGCGAGACCTTCTCGTTCGTGCGCGGACTCTGGGACCACCCTCACCGGACGGAGTGGGACGCCGGCTTCGGCGGTCAGGCCGTCCACACCGTGGTGCCCGACCCGGTCGACCCGGCGCGCGTCACCGTCGCGATGTCGACGGGCGGTGTCTATCGCACGGAGGACGGGGGGACGAGCTGGGACCCGCACAACGTCGGCATCAAGGCCTACTTCTTCCCCGACCCCTGGCCGGAGTTCGGGCAGTGCGTGCACAAGGTCGCCTCGCACCCCGACCGGCCGGAGCGGATGTACGCCCAGAACCATCACGGTGTCTACCGGTCCGACGACGGCGGTGACTCGTGGACGTCGATCGCTGACGGGCTGCCGAGCGACTTCGGTTTCCCGATCGTGGTGCACCCCGCCCAGCCCGACACCGTGTACGTGTTCCCTCTGGTCGCCGACTCCGACCGGATGCCGCCGGGGGCGCAGGCGCGGGTGTGGCGCTCCGACGACGCGGGGGAGACCTGGCGCGATCTCGGCAAGGGTCTGCCCGACCCCTACTACGCGGCCGTGATGCGTGACGCGTTCCGGGCCGATGACGCGCCGGCGTACGGACTGCCGGCAGGCCTCTATCTCGGTGGGCGCGACGGCAGTGTGTTCGCCAGCGCCGACGAGGGGGAGACCTGGGCGGAGGTCGCCTCGCACCTTCCCGACGTGATGTGCGTGCGTGCGGCCATGGTCTGAGGTGACGTGCAGAGCGATCATCAACCCTGACCGCTTGACATCATACAATCAAAGATGCAGGCTTGATCTCTAAGGATCCACTCTGCAACCTTGATGGAGGGCCGTCGTGTATGTCATGACGCTCGACCAGCGGCGAAGCCGCCGAGACCGTGACGCCGTGCCCGAGCTCCTCGTCACCCTCGCGGGCATCGCCGATCCTGTACGCCCCTTCGAGCGCACCGCCGGCGACGAGGTCCAGGGCCTGGTGGAGGATCCGAGACAGGTCGCCGATCTCGTCGTGCACGCCCTGCGCGAGCGCCGGTGGTGGATCGGGATCGGGGCCGGCGTGGTCGAAGGGCCGCTCCCCGACACGACCCGGGCCGGGCGCGGCCCTGCCTACGTCTACGCGAGAGAGGCCGTCGAGCGTGCCAAGTCCGAGCCGCAGCCCGTGTGCGTCCGCGCCGAGGACACCGGTCCGGCGGAGGATGCCGAGACTGCGTTGTGGCTGCTCGCCGGCCTGCTGTCCCGGCGTACCGACGCCGGGTGGGAGGCGGTCGATGCGATGGCGGACGGCGGGACCCAGCGGTCCGCGGCGGCAGGGCTGGGGATCACGGCGCAGGCGATGAGCAGCCGCCTCGCCGTCGCGGGCTGGACCGAGGAGCGCCGAGGCCGTACGCTCGCCGCGCACCTCCTGGCAGCCTGCGACCCGGAGCAGAAGAATCACTGAGGAGCGAGGCCGATGACGACCTACGTGCTGGTGGTCGCTGCCGCCTGCCTGGCGCTGGTCGGATGGGCCTTCGTCCAGAGCGAGCCCGGACGCCAGGTGGTCGGCGCAGTGCTCGGTCTCGCGGTCGCGCTCGCCGTCGTCGCGAGCATCTTCGGAGAGCCCGTCACCGGTGTCCAGCACGACATCCTGATCCTCTTCGCCATGGTCCTGGCGGTCGCCGGGGGCGGTGTGGTGACCTCCGCCGTCTTCGACACCATCGACTCCTCGCGCTCACCGGCGACCACGCAC
Source organism: Mumia sp. zg.B21 (assembly GCF_019550855.1). Taxonomy (NCBI): domain Bacteria; kingdom Bacillati; phylum Actinomycetota; class Actinomycetes; order Propionibacteriales; family Nocardioidaceae; genus Mumia; species Mumia sp. zg.B21. Next base: position 326,332 of record NZ_JAHWCJ010000001.1, read on the forward strand.
GGCCAGACGATGAGCGCCGCGGCCGACATCCTGCGCGGCGGGGTGTGGATCGGGGCGCTCGAGCGGCTCGCCGTCTTCGGCTCGCTCGCCGCCCGGTGGCCCGAGGGCGTCGCCATCGTGCTCGCCGTCAAAGGACTGGGCCGCTATCCGGAGCTCAAGATGGGCACGGCGACCGGGGTTCGGGGCGAGACGACGGGGACGGCCGAGCGCTTCATCATCGGGACGATGACCAGTGTGATCTGGGCGGTCACCTGCGCCTACCTCGCCTTCGCCCCGTACGTGCTCCCGCCCGGCCGCTGAGTCCCAGCCCCCGGGACCGTCGTCCAGACCCCGCCTCGTCCGCCGTAATCTTGAGTCATGGCGTCCGAGACCCCCGACATCAAGCCCCGCAGTCGTGACGTGACCGACGGACTGGAGAGCACCGCGTCCCGCGGCATGCTCCGTGCCGTCGGCATGGGAGACGACGACTGGCAGAAGCCGCAGATCGGCGTCGCCTCCAGCTGGAACGAGATCACGCCCTGCAACCTCTCGCTGGACCGTCTCGCCGGAGCAGTGAAGAACGGCGTCCACGCGGCGGGCGGCTACCCCCTCGAGTTCGGCACGATCTCCGTCTCCGACGGGATCTCCATGGGTCACGAGGGCATGCACTACTCGCTGGTGTCGCGCGAGGTCATCGCCGACTCCGTCGAGACCGTCATGATGGCCGAGCGGCTCGACGGGTCGGTGCTCCTCGCCGGTTGCGACAAGAGCCTGCCCGGCATGCTGATGGCCGCGGCGCGGCTCGACCTGTCGAGCGTGTTCCTCTATGCGGGCTCGACGATGCCAGGGCAGGTCGACGGCAAGGACGTCACCATCATCGACGCCTTCGAGGCCGTCGGCGCCTGCCTGAAGGGCATGATCTCGCGTGACGAGGTCGACCGCATCGAGCGCGCGATCTGTCCGGGGGAGGGGGCCTGCGGCGGCATGTACACCGCCAACACGATGGCCTCGGTCGCCGAGGCTCTCGGCATGTCGCTGCCCGGCTCGGCCGCCCCGCCGGCGGTCGACCGTCGACGCGACGGCTTCGCGCACCGCTCCGGCGAGGCCGTGGTCAACCTGCTCCGTCGTGGCATCACGGCCCGGCAGATCCTGACCAAGCCGGCGTTCGAGAACGCGATCGCGGTCGTGATGGCGCTCGGGGGCTCGACCAACGCCGTCCTCCACCTGCTGGCGATCGCCCGCGAGGCCGAGGTCGACCTCACGCTGGACGACTTCGTGCGGGTGGGTGAGAAGGTGCCGCACCTCGGTGACCTCAAGCCCTTCGGCCGCTACGTGATGAACGACGTCGACAAGGTCGGCGGCATCCCGGTCGTCATGAAGGCGCTGCTCGACGCCGGTCTGATGAACGGCGACACCCTCACGGTGACGGGCAAGACGATGGCGGAGAACCTCGCGGAGCTCGTGCAGCCCGTCGACGGCGACGTCATCCGCCGCCTCGACGACCCGATCCACGCGACCGGTGGACTCACGATCCTCGAGGGCACGCTCGCCCCGCAGGGAGCAGTCGTCAAGAGCGCCGGGTTCGACGAGAGCGTCTTCAGCGGTACGGCGCGGGTCTTCGACGGTGAGCAGGCCGCGATGGCCGCGCTCGCCGACGACACCATCGGTGCCGGTGACGTCGTCGTGATCCGCTACGAGGGGCCCAAGGGCGGCCCCGGCATGCGGGAGATGCTCGCCATCACCGGGGCGATCAAGGGCGCCGGTCTCGGCAAGGACGTCCTGCTCCTCACCGACGGCCGCTTCTCGGGCGGGACCACCGGGCTCTGCGTCGGCCACGTTGCGCCCGAGGCCGTCGACGGCGGCCCGATCGCGTTCGTGCGCGACGGAGACCCCATCACGCTCGACGTGGCGAACCGTCGCCTCGACGTGGAGATCGACGCCGACGAGCTCGAGGCGCGCAAGGTCGGATGGACGCCGAAGCTGCCCGTCGTGCCGCCGCGCGGCGTGCTCTCGAAGTACGCCAAGCTCGTCGGCTCGGCAGCGGACGGGGCGGTCCTGGGCTGAGCGTGAGGAGGGGCGCACGCCGTCATGTGGGACGGACATCTCAGGATGCGAGACGCGGGTGATGCTGGCTTGACCCTCGGGGGCCCGTCGCGCACTCTTGTCTCGTGCGCAACCTCCTTCTCGTACCCCACTGACGCGCGACCGGCAACGGTTCCGCGTCACCCCTCGAATGCCCGCTCGGGCCGAGGGGTTTTTTGTTGCCACCAGACCGTCCGAGAAGACCCCAGCACGAGGGCAGCCGCCCACCACACGCCGGCGAGACCGGTCCGTACGAAGGGACAGCGATGAGCGAGCAGGTCACCGGGGCCCAGAGCCTCGTCCTGGCACTGGAGCACGCCGGGGTCGAGGTCGTCTTCGGGATCCCGGGCGGCGCGATCCTTCCGGCGTACGACCCGTTGATGGACTCGCAGAAGGTCCGCCACATCCTCGTCCGTCACGAGCAGGGCGCCGGTCATGCGGCCCAGGGCTACGCGGTGGCCAGCGGCAAGGTCGGTGTCTGCATGGCGACGTCCGGCCCCGGGGCGACCAACCTCGTGACCGCGATCGCCGACGCCTACATGGACTCGGTCCCGATGGTCGCCGTGACCGGGCAGGTCGCGAGCCGCGCGATCGGCACGGACGCGTTCCAGGAGGCCGACATCCGCGGCATCACGATGCCGATCACCAAGCACAGCTATCTCGTGACCGATGCCGCGGAGATCCCGCGAGCGATCGCCGAGGCTTTCCACATCGCGTCCACCGGCCGACCCGGGCCGGTGCTGGTCGACATCTCCAAGGACGCGCTGCAATCCGCGACGACCTTCGCATGGCCGACCGAGCTGCACCTCCCGGGCTACCGGCCGACCAGCAGGCCGCACAACAAGCAGGTCCGTGAGGCGGCGCGTCTCATCGCGGCGGCCGAGCGCCCGGTCCTCTATGTCGGCGGCGGCGTCGTGAAGGCCAACGCCTCGACCGAGCTCAAGGTCCTCGCCGAGATGACCGGCATCCCTGTCGTCACGACGCTGATGGCGCGCGGCGCGTTCCCCGACAGCCACCCCCTCCACCTCGGGATGCCGGGCATGCACGGCACGGTGGCGGCCGTCGGTGCGCTCCAGAAGAGCGACCTGCTCATCTCGCTGGGTGCGCGCTTCGACGACCGGGTGACCGGGCACCTGGAGTCGTTCGCGCCCGGCTCCAAGGTCATCCACGCCGACATCGACCCGGCTGAGATCTCCAAGAACCGCACCGCCGACGTGCCGATCGTCGGAGACTGCCGTGAGGTGATCGCCGACCTGGTCGTCGCGCTGCAGGCCGAGTACGCCGAGCACCCCGCCGACTACACCCCGTGGCGCGGGCAGATGCAGGCGCTCTCCGCCCGCTACCCGCTCGGGTACGAGGAGCCGGACGACGGGTCGCTGTCGCCGCAACGGGTGATCCAGCGCATCGGCCAGATCGCCGGCCCCGGCGCGACCTACACCTCCGGCGTGGGACAGCACCAGATGTGGGCTGCCAACTTCATCGAGCACGAGCGCCCCGCCCGCTGGATCAACTCCGGCGGCATGGGCACGATGGGCTTCTCCGTCCCTGCCGCCATGGGAGCGCAGGTCGCCCGCGCCGGTGAGGTGGTGTGGGCCATCGACGGCGACGGTTGCTTCCAGATGACCAACCAGGAGCTCGCGACGTGCGCGCTCGAGGGCATCCCGATCAAGGTCGCCGTCATCAACAACTCGTCGCTCGGCATGGTCCGGCAGTGGCAGACGCTCTTCTACGATGGCCGCTACTCCAACACCGACCTGCAGACCGGCGCCGACGAGGCCCGCATCCCCGACTTCGTCAAGCTCGCCGACGCCTACGGCTGCGTCGGGCTGCGGTGCGAGAAGGCCGAGGACCTCGACGCGGTGATCGAGAAGGCGATGTCCATCACCGACGCGCCGGTCGTCATCGACTTCGTCGTGCACCGCGACGCGATGGTGTGGCCGATGGTCCCGGCCGGAGTCAGCAACGACATGATCCAGATCGCGCGCGACATGGCGCCCGAGTTCGGTGACGAGGAACTGTGATGAGCCAGCACACCCTGTCCGTCCTGGTCGAGAACACCCCTGGTGTGCTCGCCCGCGTCGCGAGCCTCTTCATGCGCCGCGGCTTCAACATCGACTCGCTCGCGGTCGGGCCGACCGAGATCCCCGAGATCTCGCGGATGACGATCGTGGTCAACGTCGACGAGCTGCCTCTGGAGCAGGTCACCAAGCAGCTGAACAAGCTCGTCAACGTCCTCAAGATCGTCGAGCTCGAGCCCACCACCTCGGTCGAGCGTGAGCTCATGCTGATCAAGGTCCGCGCCGACTCACGGACGCGCGGACAGGTCTTGGAGACCGTCCAGCTGTTCCGGGCGAAGGTCGTCGACGTCGGCGTCGACGCGGTGACCATCGAAGCGACCGGAGACCCCGGCAAGCTCGACGCGATGCTGAAGGTGCTCGAGCCCTTCGGCATCCGCGAGATCGCCCAGTCCGGACGCGTCGCGATCGGTCGCGGAGGACGGTCGATCACCGACCGCACCCTGCGGGCGGTCCCCGGCGCGTCCACCCAGACCGCCTGAGCGTACGGTCGATAGGGGCCGTACGTCTGATCCGAGCGGCACCACCCGGTGCCACACGGCACCACGAGAAGGAGCAACCCCGTGCCTGAGCTGTTCTACGACGACGACGCCGACCTGAGCGTCATCCAGGGCCGCAGCGTGGCCGTCCTCGGCTACGGCAGCCAGGGCCACGCCCACGCGCTGTCCCTGCGCGACTCCGGCGTCGACGTCCGCGTCGGACTCCCCGAGGGCTCGAAGAGCCGTGAGAAGGCCGAGAACGAGGGCCTTCGGGTGCTCACCCCGGCCGAGGCGTGCGCCGAGGCCGACGTCATCGTCGTGCTCGCGCCCGACCCGGCGCAGCGCAGCCTCTACACCGAGGCGATCGAGCCGAACCTCAACGACGGCGACGCCCTGATCTTCGGGCACGGCTTCAACATCCGCTACGGCTACGTCAAGCCGCCGGCCGGTGTCGACGTCGGCATGATCGCCCCCAAGGGTCCCGGTCACCTCGTCCGCCGCGAGTACGTCGAGGGCCGTGGCGTCCCCGTCCTCGTCGCCGTCGAGCAGGATGCCACCGGCAACGCGTGGCCCCTGGTCCTCTCCTACGCCAAGGCCATCGGCGGCCTGCGTGCCGGCGGCATCAAGACGACGTTCACCGAGGAGACCGAGACCGATCTGTTCGGTGAGCAGGCGGTCCTCTGCGGCGGCGTCTCCGCACTGGTCCAGGCGGGCTTCGAGACCCTGACCGAGGCCGGCTACCAGCCCGAGGTCGCCTACTTCGAGTGCCTGCACGAGCTCAAGCTGATCGTCGACCTCATGTACGAGGGTGGCATCGCCAAGCAGCGCTGGTCGGTCTCCGACACGGCCGAGTACGGCGACTACGTCTCCGGTCCGCGGGTCGTCGACGCGCGCGTCAAGGAGAACATGCAGGCGGTCCTCGCCGACATCCAGAACGGCGCGTTCGCCGAGCGCTTCATCGCCGACCAGGACGCCGGTGCGGCAGAGTTCAAGAAGCTGCGCGCCGAGGGCGAGGAGCACCCGATCGAGGGCACCGGCCGCGAGCTGCGCAAGCTCATGGCCTGGGTCAAGAGCGGCGACGACGACTACACCGAGGGCACCGCTGCGCGCTGACCCTCGTACGTCCCGACCGGCGGTGAGCCCGGTCCCACGCGCATCACGGCGTGGGACCGGACTCACCGCCGTCGGCGTTGGCGGGCCGCGGGGAGGTCTCCGGGGTAGATGAGACGAGCGAGCCAGCGGCGGGACGCGAGATAGACCTCGTGAACCCCTCCGCGGCGCCAGGCGCGACGGACGCGACGGGCGGAAGCCATGCATACCCCTCGTGGGAAGGAGTCGGGTGGGTTGCCCGAACGCTAGCGGGCCGGTGCGACGTCGCGGAAGGGGCTCCCGGCACTTCTGTTATCGTCGCCAGCAGTTGCAAGGCCGGGGTGCCCGAAGGGCTGAGAACACACCCGCCGAACCTGATCCGGGTCATACCGGCGAGAGGGAGCCTGATGCTCGAACCCCGTACCGCTGCCCACGTCCACGACCAGCTCCGGGCGCAGACCCCGCTGGTGCAGGTCATCACGAACTACGTGTCGATGGACATCGCCGCCAACCTGCTCAATGCCGCAGGCGCCTCTCCGGCGATGGTCCACGACCCGCACGAGTCCGCGGAGTTCGCCGGCATCGCCCAGGCCGTCGTCGCCAACATCGGCACGCTGTCCCCGCCGTGGGTCGACGGCATGCTCGCCGCGGTCGAGGTCGCCTCGGCCACGGGCAAGCCGTGGGTCCTCGACCCGGTCGCGGTCGGCGCGACCACCTATAGGCGCGAGTCCGCCGCTGCCCTGATCGAGCACCGCCCGACGGTGATCCGGGGCAACGCGAGCGAGATCCTTGCGATCGCGACCTCGACGGGGGCAGGGCGAGGGGTCGACGCCGACGCCGATACGGCCGACGTCCGTACGGACGCCGAGGCGCTCGCGTCCAAGCTGGAGACCGTCGTCGCCATGACGGGCGCCGTCGACATCGTCACGGACGGCACCCGTACGACCGAGATCCACGGCGGCGATGCGCGCGCCCCGATGATCACCGCGCTCGGGTGCTCCGCGAGCGCCCTGGTCGCCGCGGCCTGCGCGGTCCACGACGACGCGTTCGAGGCGTCGGCGAGCGCACTGGCGATCCTGACGGCCGCGATCGAGAAGGCCGCGCCGCTCGCCGAGGGTCCCGGATCGCTGCGCTGGCGGTTGCTGGACGCGCTGTCCACGTTGTCTTCCGAGGCGGTCGCCGAGGTCGTCGCGCGCTGATGGTCGGCCCGGCCGGAGACGTCCGTCTCTATCTCGTCACCGGGTCCGTGCCTCACGGTGCGGACCTGGTCGACGTCGTCGCCGACGCCGTCGACGGGGGAGCGACGACCGTCCAGCTCCGCGACAAGCACGCGTCGACCGACGAACGCATCCGGCTGGCCACGAGGATCGCCGCGCGCGTCGGTGACCGTGCGTCGTTCGTGCTCAACGACGACCTCGCGGCGGCGCGCGCCGTGCCCGGTGCGGGCCTGCACATCGGGCCCGATGATCTCCACCCCGCGCGAGTGCGAGAGGTGCTCGGCGACGACGCGGTCGTCGGGTGGTCGCTGCACGACCTGGCCCAGCTCGACGACGCCGAGGCGCTCGCCGCGTGCAGCTACCTCGCGGTCAGCCCGGTGTGGGCGACGCCGACCAAGCCCGACACGACCGCGCCGTGGGGACTCGACGGCGTACGCCGCCTGCGCGCGGCAACGCCGGACGACCTCCCGCTCGTCGCGATCGGTGGCATCTCCGCATCGAACGCCGCGTCGGTCGTCGCCGCCGGCGCCGACGGCATCTGCGTGGTCTCCGCGATCTGCTCGGCACCCGAGCCGCGTGCGGCCGCCCGCACGCTCCGCGAGGTCGTCGACGCCGCCCTCGCCGCACGCTCGGAGGTCCAGCCCTGAGCGCCGTGCCCGTCATGCTCACCATCGCCGGCTCCGACCCCTCAGGCGGCGCCGGGATCCAGGCGGACCTCAAGACGGCGACCGCCCTCGGCGTGTACGGCGCCGCGGCCCTGACCGCGCTCACCGTCCAGAACACCCGCGGCGTCTTCGGGATCCACCCGGTGCCTGCGGCGTTCGTCGCCGAGCAGGTGCGTGCCGTGCTGGACGACCTGGACGTGAGCGTGGTCAAGATCGGGATGCTCGGCACGGTGGAGATCGTGCTCGCGGTCGCCGACGTCCTGCACGCCGCGGACGTGCCCGTCGTGCTTGACCCGGTCATGGTGGCCACCTCCGGCGACACGCTGGTCGGGGAGGACGTGGTGGACACCATCCGTACGACGTTGCTGCCGCTGGCGGCCGTCGTCACGCCCAACGTGCCGGAGGCTGCGGTCCTGACCGGCACCGCGCCGGCGACCGATCCCCACGGGCTGGCGACCGCCGGGCGCGCGTTGCGCGCAGCGGGCGCTGCAGCCGCGCTGGTCAAGGGCGGACACCTCGAGGGTCCGGAGAGCATCGACGTGCTCGTCGACGCGGAGGGTGCGTGCACCTATCGTGCACCGCGGATCGACAGCCCCAACACGCACGGGACAGGCTGCACGCTGGGGTCGGCGATCGCGTCCGGCCTCGCGCTCGGCCTGCCGCTGCGCGAGGCGGTGGGTGAGGCCAAGGACTACCTGACCGGGGCTTTGCGCAGCGGCGCCGAGCACTCGGTGGGTCGCGGCCACGGACCTGTCGACCACCTCTGGAGGTCGCGCGGGTGACGGACGAGAGGACGTTCTCCGAGGCCGCGTGGGCGCACGTCGCGAGCTGGTACGACGCGATCCTCGAGCACCCCTTCGTGGTCGGTCTCGCCGCCGGGACGTTGCCGGAGGACGTGTTCGGCCGCTACCTGCTCGACGATGCCCACTACCTCTCCCGCTACGGCAGCACGCTCGCGATGCTGGCCGCGCGTGCGGGCGACCCGGCGCTGTCAGCCGGCCTCGCACGCGCGGCCGCCGAGGCGGTGGAGGCCGAGCGGCTGATGCACGCGGAGTTCCTCGTGCCTCGCGGCCTCGACCCGGACGGGCCTGATGCGGCGGAGCCGACGCCGACCTGTCAGGCCTACGCCGGCACGCTGCTCGCCGACGCCGCGTACGCACCGGTCGAGGTCGGTCTTGCGGGTGTGCTGCCGTGCTTCCGCGTCTATCTGGAGGTTGGGCGCGCGATCGCGGCACAGGCGACCGACGCTGCGCATCCCTACCGCGCCTGGATCGACACCTACTCCGACCCCGCCTTCGACGCCGCGGTCACGCGGGCCGAGGGGTGGGCCGACCACCTCGCGACGGCGGCGACGCCCGAGCGCCGTACGAAGATGCTCGCCGCCTACGAGCGCGCGACGCGATTCGAGTGGATGTTCTGGGACGCGTCGTGGCGCGGGGAGACCTGGCCGAGGGCCTGACCTCCCCGCGCCCACCTGCCGTCACGGGCAGCCGGACATCTCCCGCACCGTGAGCGTCGGAACCCCGTCGCGGACCGCGTCGGCCACCGCCCGGACCCCGTCGGCATACTCGCCCTCGGCGTCCATCGGCGCGAGCAACGGCCAGCGGCGCCCGCTTGCCAGCGCCTCGACGGCGGCCTTCCTCGCCCGGTCGTCTCGCGCGTCCTCGGCACGCCGGAGCTCTCCGACCCAGCCGCACACCACCGGCTCGAGCACCTGGGCGCTGAGCTGGTAGCGGTCGTTGGTGCCGAGGTCGTCGAGTGACGCACGGTCGAGTCCCGGCGGGAGCGGCACACCGGCCAACAGCTCGTCGATCACCTGCGAGGCCTTGTCGGGAGTGACGATCTCCGGCGGCATCGCCGCGAGCCACTCCGGGACCGAGACCGCTCGAACCGTTCGCAGGACAGCCACGATCTCGGCGCGATTCCTCCAGCCGCCGCCGGTGCGGATCTCGGAGAACGTGCCGCCGGACGGGCGCAGCATCACGGCGATGTCCGTGGTCGAGTATCGGAACTCGCTGCCGTCCTGCCCGTCGATCGAGAACGGTCGCGGAGCAGAGACGTCGAGACGGTCCTCGAAGTAGCCGGCGTACTGGTCGGCTCGGTACCAGACGAACTCGAGCTCGCGATCGCCCTGGGTGAACACGATGGTGCCCTCGTCCTCGGCGAACCCGTACACGTGGGTCACCTTCCAGCCGGGCTCGCCGACCAGCAGCCGCGGCTGGCGGCCGGCGGCTTCGACGACGGCGGCGGCGTAGCGGATGGGCGCCTCGACCGTCGGCTCGGAGGCGGCAGGAGGCGCGGCCGGCGTCTCGGGGTCGTCGGTCGAGCCCACCCAAGCAGGGACGAGGAGGGCTGCGGCCATGACGGCAGCGGACGCGAGCGCTCCGGCCAGTGGCAAGCGCCACGATCGTCTCGACCGCTGCGGGCGTCGAGCGGTGTCGGCCATGATCTCGTCCAGCAGGGCTCGGTCGGCTCCGCCGAGGTCAGGCGTCGCGTGCCGCACGTACGGGTCGGCGGCGCTGAGCCGGCGGTCGAGGTCGGTGTCGTTCATCGTCCCTCCTCAGGGCTGAGCATGGTGCCGACGCTCATCACGCGTCCGGGTTCGGGATGGTCGTCGCCAAGGGCGTCGCGAAGCCGTCGACGCGCTCGGGACAGGCGGGTCCGTACGGCGCTCGGACTGATCTCGAGGACGCGTGCGATCTCGCGGGGTTCGAGCTCTTCCCACGCCGAGAGCATCAACAGCTCACGGTCGGCCGCTCCGAGCCGCTGCAGCGCCGTTCGGACGGCACTGTGCTCCGCGACGTCGTCGGAGGGGTGGGCGTCGGAGGTCTCGCTCAGCTGCTGGCGCAAGCGCTCGCCGAGGCGCTCGCGGCGGCGCCCACTGCGCTCGGCGTTCGAGCGGACGTGCCGGGCCACCCCGTACAGCCAGAGGCGGCTCTCGTCCCCGGACGGGATCGCGTCCCAGCGCCGCCAGGCGACGAGGAAGGTCTCCGCGACGAGGTCGGCGGCGTCGTCAGGGTGGCGCGTCCGGCGGATGGCGTAGGCGAGGAGCGCGTCGAAGTGGGCGGTGTAGAGCTCGCGGAAGCGCTCCTCGCGAGCCGTGTCTGGTGTCGTCGTCACATCACGTCATGTCCGGGGCGTAGCCGATCGTGACAGCCGCTACGCGGTCAGCGCAGGGCCGCGTCGCGAGGGTCCCGACGTGGGGCGCCCGGCCAGCACGGTCTCCCATGCGAGGGCGAGACGGTCGACGGCGTCGTCGATGGCGCCCGTGCTGCGGTCGTACGGGAGGCGCAGGGCGGACTCACCACCGCCGTCGGCGTAGAACCGTGGGCCGGCGGTGAGCAACAGGTCCTGGGCCTCCGCGGCGACGACGAGCCGGCTCGAGGCCCGCCTCGGCAGGCGCACCCACAGCGACAACCCGCCGGCGGGGGAGTTGAGACTCCAGTCGGGCAACCGATCGGTCACCGCCGTCCTGAGTGCGGACCGGCGCGCGCGCAGGGTGTCTCGGCGCTCGTCGAGCACCTCCTCGCGGACGCGGAGGAGCTCCGCGACCGCGAGCTGCTCGAGCACCGGCGTGCCGATGTCGAACGTCTCTCGCGCCGCGACCAGCCGCGGGACGACGGCGTGCGGGGCGCGGATCCACCCGATCCGCAGGCCACCCCAGAACGACTTGCTCGCGGAGCCGAGCGTGATCGCGCCTGGATGGTGCGCGGCCAGCGGGACCGGCATCGCACGCTCCTCGACGTCGAGCGCGAGGTCGAGCATGGTCTCGTCGACGATCGGGACCGTCGTCGAGCGACGCAGGATCGACGCCACCTCGTGACGCATGATGTCGTCCATCAGTGCGCCCGTGGGGTTCTGGAAGTCCGGGATCAGGTACGCCCACGCGACGGGCGCCGCGCGGACGGCCGCGGCGAGCGCGTCGAGGTCGAGGCGGTGGCCGTCGTGCGGCACGCCGAGGACGCGCAGGCCGGTCCGGCGCAGCGAGTCGATGGCGTTCGGGTACGTCGGGCTCTCGACCACGACGCGATCGCCTCTCGCGGCGAGGGTCCGGCTGACGAGGTTGAGCGCGGACTGGGCCCCCGAGGTGACGAGAATCTGGTCGGGATCGGTGAGCAGCCCGCGGTCGGCGTAGCGCTGCGCGACGAGCTCGCGGAGCACCGGGACGCCCACCGTCTCGTACCCGGTCTGCGCGAGGTAGGCGGGCAGCTGTTCCAGCGCGCGGCTGTAAGCCAGCCCGACGCCTGGGGCCGCCTGGCCGGCAGCGATCGTCCAGCCCACCATGCTCGATCCGCTGGGAGGCGTGTACGGAGGACGGGCACCGCGAGGCAGGGTGACGACGCTGCCGGACCCACGCCGCGAGACCAGCAGCTCGGCATCCCGCAGCACCGCGTAGGCGCGGGTCACCGTCGTCCGGCTCAGGGGGAGGGCGGCGGTGAGCTCGCGCTCGCTCGGCAGCCGTGTGCCGGCCGGGATGCGCCCGTCGAGCACGAGGAGTCGGATGAGGTCGGCCAGTTCGCGGTACCCGGGAGGGTCGTCCGCCTCGATGTCGAGCAGGACGTGGAGACGCTCCGCCGACAGGACCGATGTGGGAGCCATGTAGGCCACCATGTCACGATTGGCTATCGAACGGTAGGCCAATCGCGACGATGATGGACGGCATGGCCCGCGCCCCGTACACCCCTGACACCCAGTCATCCCTCGACCAGCTTCGGTCGGGAAAGCTCGGGCGCCGGCTTCCTCAGCTCGTGTTCGGGCTCATGCTCTACGGCTGGTCGATGGCGCTGATGATCGAGGCAGGCCTCGGTCTGGACCCGTGGGACGTCTTCCACGAAGGACTCACGAAGTACCTCCCGCTCACCTTCGGGCAGGTCACGATCCTCGTCGGTGCCGCAGTTCTGCTGCTGTGGATCCCGCTGCGCCAGTGGCCCGGTCTCGGCACGATCCTCAACGTGATCCTCATCGGCCTCGCCGTCGACCAGGGCCTGTGGCTGCTCGCGCAGCCAGACTCGCTCCTGCTGCGCGTCGTGATGCTGGTGGCCGGTGTCGTGCTCAACGGTCTTGCCGGCGCGCTCTACATCGGGGCGCACCTCGGGCCTGGCCCCCGTGACGGGCTCTTTCTGGGGCTGGTTCGCCGCACCGGCTACAGCGTCCGGTTGATGCGGACGTCGGTCGAGATCACGGTGCTCGCCATCGGCTGGCTGCTCGGCGGGACGGTGGGTGTCGGCACCGTGCTCTACGCGCTGACGATCGGGCCCCTCGTGCAGGCGTTCCTGCCGCTGGTCCAGGTCCGGATGCCGGAGCCTGAGCCTGCAGCGAGCCCGAGCGAGGTCAGACCCGCGTCGCCAGGATGACCGACGCGTCCGGCGCGACCATCACCTCGACGGCGACGAAGCGTTCGTCGGTGAGCCACTGCTCGCGGACGGTGTCGACCCTGCCCTCGTAGATCGGGGGCCAGGTGTGCGACGGCGTGAAGTCGTCGAGGACGGCGATCCCGCCGATCTCCATGAGGTCGGCGACCTGGTCGACGGCGCGCTTCACGTCGCGCACGTCGACGAACAGGAGCGAGAACGGTGCGTGCTGCTCGAGGGCGCTCCAGTCACCGGAGGTCACCTCGACCGTCGGGGTGTCGGAGAACAGGTCCTGCACCGCCTCGGCCAGCGTCGGGTCGAGCTCGGCGCTGACGATCCGAGCACCCTCGGAGACCCCGCTCGACAGCCACGCGGATCCGACGCCGCACCCGGTCCCGAGCTCGGCCAGCGTGCCCCTGCGCGAGGCGGCCAGCGCGGCGAGCAGGCGTCCGGTCTCGTTGCGGGTCGCGGTGATGAAGCCCTTGCGCCGTGACAGGTCCAGGGCGCGCGCGACAAGGGGCGGAACTTCGGTGGGGGCACTCACGTCGCGAGTCTGTCACACGCCACAGCCTGGACACGAGTCTCAGTCAGCGAGATCGTCGGCGGAAATCGGGACAGAGCGGGCGAGTCCGACGTACCGTCGACCCATCATGCGGAAGCAGGTAGTAATCCTCGGCTGCCGCGGCGAGGCCTCCTAGGCCGACACCTCGCCGCGGAGCTTGGCGTTGGCCGACTACCCGCAGCGAGGATCCCGCACCGTACGACCCTCCTCCCGTTCGGGGAATCGGTTTCCAGCGCCATCGGCCAGGACCGACACCAACCCGAAGAGGAGAGAACGATGTCCGAGACGCAGATGCAGTACTCCGAGTGGGGCCCGAGCCGCCACTGGTCCGACGAGTCCCGCGGCGAGGGTCCCCGCAACCCCGTGCAGACCGCCCTCGACCTCCGTGACAACGGCGGCCCGCGACCGGACGACAACTGACCATCATCCGAGATCCCGGTATCAGATGCTGGGACTGGCGCAAGTAGAGTGCACCCATGACACGCAGCTTCTCCCTGGCCGTGATCCCCGGAGACGGGATCGGCCCCGAGGTCGTCGCCGAGGCGACCCGCGTCCTCGACGAGGTCGCGCGCGTCCACGGGATCACCTTCACCCAGACGCCGTACGTCCTCGGTGCCGAGCACTACCTCGAGTCAGGAGAGGTTCTTCCTGACGCGACGCTGGCCGAGATCCGCGGCCACGACGCGATCCTTCTCGGAGCGATCGGCGGCAGGCCGGGCGATCCCCGCATCCCCGCCGGACTCCTGGAGCGCAACCTGCTCCTGCGTCTGCGCTTCGAGCTCGACCACTACGTGAACCTGCGTCCCACCAGGACGTACTCGCAGGTCGACTCCCCGCTGCGTGACGCGGGCGAGGTGGACTTCGTCGTCGTGCGCGAGGGCACGGAGGGCCCGTACGTCGGTAACGGCGGCCGGTTGCGCGCCGACACTCCCCACGAGGTGGCGACCGAGGTCAGCCTCAACACCGCCTTCGGTGTCGAACGCGTCGTGCGCGACGCCTTCGCGCGGGCCCGGACGCGCCGCAACAAGCTGACGCTCGTCCACAAGACCAATGTGCTGGTCCACGCGGGCAGCCTCTGGTCACGCATCGTGGACCAGGTCGCGCCGGAGTTCCCCGACGTCGCCGTCGACTACCTCCACGTCGACGCGGCGACGATCTTCCTGGTGACCGATCCCGCCCGCTTCGACGTCATCGTCACCGACAACTTGTTCGGTGACATCCTGACCGACCTGGCCGGGGCGATCTCCGGAGGCATCGGCCTCGCCGCGAGCGCGAACATCAACCCCGACCGTACGGCGCCGAGCATGTTCGAGCCCGTGCACGGCTCCGCCCCCGACATCGCAGGGCAGGGCGTCGCCGACCCGACCGCTGCCATCGGATCGGTCGCACTGCTCCTCGACCACCTCGGTCTCACCGAGGCCGCCGCGCAGCTCGACCGCGCGATCGCGGCGGACATCACCGCCAGGACAGGACGGCGCACCACCAAGGAGGTGGGGGAGGCCATCGCGTCGCGTGTGGCCGGTGACGTACCGGAGGTGTGACCTTGCCTCCTCTCGTCCCCCTCTGAAAGGTCCAGTACCGTGCCACTCATGACCACCTCTGCCGACGCCACGTTCTCGTTCGCGCTCGAGCCGACCCCGTCGCCCGTGCCAGAGCAGCGTCGCGCCGAGATCCTCGCCGACCCCGGGTTCGGGCGCTACTTCAGCGACCACATGTTCACCGCCGAGTGGACGCCGGAGACCGGATGGACGGCGCCGACGATCAAGCCGTACGGTCCGCTCCAGCTCGACCCCGCCACCGCGGTCCTCCACTACGCCCAGGAGATCTTCGAGGGTCTCAAGGCGTACGCGCACGACGACGGCTCGATCTGGACGTTCCGTCCCGAGGAGAACGCCCGGCGTTTCCAGCGCTCGGCGCACCGCCTCGCGCTCCCCGAGCTCCCGGTCGACTGGTTCGTCGGCTCCATCGATGCGCTCGTCGAGACCGACCGCGCGTGGGTCCCGACCGGCGGCGAGACCAGTCTCTATCTGCGGCCCTTCATGTTCGCCTCCGAGGCGTTCCTGGGCGTGCGACCGAGCAAGCACGTCACGTACTGCGTGATCGCCTCACCCGCAGGCGCCTACTTCTCCGGTGGGGTCAAGCCCGTCAACATCTGGCTCACGCGCGAGTACGCCCGCGCCGGCGCCGGCGGCACGGGCGCGGCGAAGTGTGGTGGCAACTACGCCTCGAGCCTCCTCCCGCAGCAGATCGCCGCCGAGCACGGGTGCGAGCAGGTCGTGTTCCTCGACTCCGAGAAGCACACCTACATCGAAGAGCTCGGGGGCATGAACCTCTACTTCGTCCACGACGACGGCACCATCGTGACGCCGGCCAGCGACTCGATCCTCGACGGCATCACGCGCGACGCGGTCAGCACGATCGCAGCCGACCTGGGTCGCACCGTCGAGCAGCGTCGCTACACCATCGACGAGTGGATCGACGGTGTCGCGAGCGGACGGGTGACCGAGGTGTTCGCCTGCGGCACCGCAGCGGTCGTGACGCCGGTCGGTGCCCTGCGCTGGGACGGTGGCGAGGCGGTCTGCAGCGACGGCGACGGCGGCAAGGTGACGATGGCGATCCGCGAGGCGCTCATCGATCTCCAGTACGGCCGCGCCGAGGACACCCACGGCTGGATGCACCGCATCGGATGAGGCGTGGTCGGCGGCGACTGCCGCCGACCTCGCCGTACGACGTCAGCGTCCGACGGTGACGACGACCTTGCCGCGGTTGCGGCCGGCCATCAGCCGGGCGAACGCCGCGGGCGCGGAGGCGAGACCCTCGTGGCGCTCCTCGTGCAGCGTCAGCGATCCGTCGGCGAGCAGTGCCGCGACCTCGGCGAGCTGGGCGCCGACGAGGTCGCCGTGGTCGTACACGACCATCCCGTGCACCGTGGCGCGCGCCATGATGATCGCGGCGACGGGCAGCGTCGTGGGAGGCCCGTCGTTGTACTGGTCCATGAGCCCGCACAGCGAGACCCTCGCGTGCGGCGCGAGCCGGCGCACCACGGCGTGCAGCGTCGGCATGTCGCCCATGTGCAGATAGCCGTCGATGCCGTCCGCGCACGCCGCTGCCAGCGCGTCCTCCCAGCCGTCGCGCCCGCGGACGACCGCCGCCGCGTACCCGAGCCGGTCGATCGCGTCCGCCGCCTTGTCGTCGTCGCCCACGATCGCCACCGTCCGCGCCCCACGGTCGCGGGCCAGCGCCCCGGCGACAGAGCCGACGCCCCCGGTCGCCGCGCCGACGACCACGGTTTCGCCGGGCCGAGGTGTGAGGTGTCGGACGATCGCGGCGTACGCGGTGAGCCCCGGCATCCCGAGTGCGCCGAGCGCGGCGGAGGCGGGGACCCCAGCGGGCACACGGACGAGTGTGGTCTGCTTCGCGGCGACGACGGCCTCGGCCCGCCAGCCGGTCTCGGCCAGCACGAGCGCTCCCTCGGGGATGTCGGCGGCGCGCGACGCGAGCACGCGCCCGACGGAACGACCGGGGACGACGTCGCCGACGGCGACGGGGGCGTCGTCGAGGTGCCGTCCCGCCAGCGTCGAGCGGAGGTAGGGGTCGAGCGAGAGGTCGAGCACCGAGACGCGGACCTCGTCGTCACCGAGTGTGGGAACCTCGACCTCGGAGAGGGCGAGGTCGTCCGGCCGGGGGAGTCCGCTGGGGCGGCGGCGCAGCACGACGGCGTCGACGTGGCGGGGTGCAGTCATCGGAGGGCCTCTTCCTCGGTGAAAGTGTGTTGAGCCATAATGGAACACCATTCCATCAGGTGTGACGACGGATCCCTTCGGTCGGCACGCCGCGTCGGAAGGAGCGCCGGTGCCACCGTCGGACTCCCACCTCTTCGGTCCGCTCGTCTCCGCGCGCGATCTCGACGCGCAGCGCCGCCTCTTCGTGTCCGTGCTCGGGATGGAGGAGCGGGGAGAGACCGTGCTCGGCGCGCGTGACGCGGGCGTCCTCCTCGGCGCCGGAGCGGGGGAGACCTCCGTCGTGGCGCTGCAGACTCCTGGAGCCGTCGCGGGAGCCGTGGTGTGCCGGTTCGAGGCGCCCTCGGACGAGACGGTCCGTGATCCCGCTGCGCCGCTGGACCGCGACGCGTTCAAGGTCATCGACTTCCACGCGCCCGACCTCGCGGCGGCGGCCGCCCAGGCCGCGGCGGCCGGCTTCGACGTGACGGCGCCGGACGGTGAGTACGACATGGCAGGCACCGGGCTGAGAGAAGCACACGTCCGAGGCGCCGACACCCTCACGGTGGCCCTGCTCGGCGGCGCGCCCGGAGCGCTCGATCCCTACGTACGGGTGACCGACAGGGCGGTCAGCGAGGTCCTCGGCATCACCGCGCCCGTGAGCGACGTCGACGCGGCCGCGGCCTTCTGTGCCGACGTCTTCGGCTGGAAGGTCGTGCACGAGTACGTCGTCGACGGCGCGTCCGTCGCCGACCTGGTGGGTGCTGGCACGCGGGTCAGGATGGAGGGCTGCTGTGTCGGGACCGCCGCCGACGAGCCGTACATCGGGCTGGTCAGGTACGTGGTCGAGCGCGGTGGGGAGGCGGGTGCGTCGCTGCGGGGGCGCGCCGTCCCCCCACGCCGCGGCCTGCTCGGTGCGGTGGTCGTCACCGGCGACCTGGACGGCGTGCGAGACCGTGCGGGCGTGCTGGCGGGGGAGACGGTCGGTCTGACGCTCGCGCCGTTCGGCGAGACGCGGGCGGCGGTGGTCCACCCTCCGTCGGGAGTGCCGCACCTGGTGATCGAGGTCCAGGGAGACCAGGCATGAACGAGACGTTCGACGTGGTCGTCGTGGGTGCCGGGACCGCGGGCATCCCCTGCGCCGTCCATGCCGCTGACGCCGGCGCCCGTGTGCTCCTCGTGGAGAAGGACACCCGCATCGGCGGCACGCTGCACCTCAGCGGAGGACACATGGCGGCCGGTGGCTACCGCCGCCAGCGCGAGCGGGGGATCGAGGACAGCCCCGAGGCACATCTGGCCGACATCCGCCGCATCAGCAGCGGGACGGCGCGCGACGATCTGGTCCAGATCGTCGCCCGCGAGGCTCCGGCGACCCTCGACTGGCTCGACGACCACGGCTTCGCCTTCGCGCCCGAGACACCGCGGATCATCTACGGGCACGAGCCGTACGAGACGCCGCGGACCAGCTACGGCACCGACGAGGGCGTGTCGGTCCTCGACGTGCTCAGGCCCGAGCTGGAGCGTGCGTGCGCCGAGCAGGGCCTGGTGCTGTGGACGAACGCGGCCGTGACCGAGATCCTGACCGACGAGTCCGGGGCCGTCGTCGGGGTCGACGTCTATCGCGAGGGTCGGGACGTCGCGGTGTCGGCCGCCGCCGTGGTGCTCGCGACCGGTGGCTACGGCGCCGACCCCGACCTCTTCGCCGAGCTCGAGGGCGCACCGCTGGTCTCGGCCGCGGCGCGCACCGCGACCGGCGACGGACTCCACCTGGGGATGTCGGTCGGCGCGCGGCTGCAGGGACAGGGCACCTCTCTTCCCACGTTCGGCGGACTCCCCGATCCCCGTACCCCCGGGCGCGCCAACTGGTCCGACCGGCAGCGGCTCACCAGCGAGCGTCCCCCCTGGGAGATCTACGTCGACCGGCACGGTCGGCGGTGGGTGGCCGAGGACGAGGGGTCGATCGACCTCAAGGAACGCGCGCTCGCCGAGGTCACCGACCAGACCTTCTGGACGGTCTTCGACGACGTGGCGCTGTCGGCCGCGTCCGGGACGACGCAGCAGATGGTCGTCGGCAAGGAGCCGGACGAGGTCCGCGCGATGATGAACACCCGTCCCGGCCTGCATGCCGCCGACACCCTCGAAGATCTCGCGGACCTCGCAGGCATCGACGCCGCCGGCCTGCGCGAGACCGTCGGCACCTACAACGAGGCGGTCGCGAGCGGGCACGACCCGGCGCACGGGCGGACGTTCCTCCCGGCGCCCATCGCCGCTCCGCCGTTCTACGCGGTCCGGAACCACGCGATCACGTTGGTGACCTTCCAGGGCCTGGACGTGGACACATCCCTCGCGGTCCGGGACGAGTCGGGGAACCCGATCCCCGGGCTGTACGCCGTCGGCGAGGTCATCGGCGCGGGCGCGACCTGTGGCAACAGCTTCTGCTCGGGGATGCTCGTCACCCCCGCACTCACCTTCGGCCGGCTCCTCGGGACCGACCTGGGGCGAGCCGTCACGCCGAGAAGAGAGCCTTAGCCGGGTCGTCGTGCAGCGTGACCACCAGGAGGTCACGGTCGGCGTCGTAGGCCAGCGTCACGTCCACACGTCGTGCGAGGGTCGGGTCGTCGCCGCCGGCGCCGGCGTCACCGTAGCCACGGGCGACGTCGCGCAGCGTGATGGTGGCCGGCCCCACCGGGTCGTTGTCGGGCCACTCCTCGGTCACACGCTGGGCGATCCCCGTGAGCACCGCGTCGTACATCGGCAGGGCATCGGGGTCGGCGTCCGGCACCACGAGCTCCGGCAGGCCGAACCTCGCCAGGCCGTGGGTCGTGGTCGTCGACTCGTCGGGACGCTCCAGGACGAACCACTCGCTGATCCTTAGCACCTCGGGGTGCGGCGCTTCGGGTCCGAGCAGGCGGGGAACGGCCGCGTCCACCACGATGCCGACGTGCTCGGCGGCCAGCGCCCGCGCCTCGGCCTGGGTGCGTCGCTGCACCTCCAACGCCTCGGAGACGTCGGACTCCGCGGACACGGCGGTCGCGTACGTCAAGGACTCGGCGTAGCGGACCGCCTTGGGGCTCGAGCCCCGGGCGAGCAGGAGGCTCACAGGCGGCAGCGGAGGAGCGGGGGAGTCGGACTCGAGCGGCTCGTCGGTGAGGACGACGTACAGCGCGGCGACCCCGCGGGGGATCGGGACGGGCCGCGTCACGACGTCGTCGGGTCCGAGCCGACCTGCACCAGGAGCTTGCCGAAGTTGGTGCCCTTGAGCATCCCCACGAAGGCGTCGGGCGCGTTGTCCAGTCCTTCGACGACATGCTCCCGGTAGCGGATCTTGCCCTGGGCGACCCAGTCGCCCATCTCCTCCTGGAACCGGCGGTAGTGGAGCCTGACGAACTCGCGCTGGATGAAGCCGCGGACGGTGAGGCTGCGGACGAGGATCCGGTTCATGAGGGCGGGCAGCCGGTCGGGGCCCTCGGGGGTGCCCGTCGCGTTGTACTGCGAGACGAGGCCGCACACCGGGATGCGACCGAACTCGTTCATGCGTGGCAGCACCGCCTCGAAGACCTTGCCCCCGACGTTCTCGAAGTAGACGTCGATGCCCCCGGGAGTCGCGGCGGCGAGCTGGTCGACGAAGTCGGGTGCGCGGTGGTCGATCGCCTCGTCGAAGCCGAGCTCGTCCTTGACATATGCGACCTTGTCCGGTCCGCCGGCGATCCCCACGGCGCGCGCGCCCTTGATCCTTGCGATCTGGCCGACCGCTGAGCCGACCGGTCCGGCGGCCGCGGCGACCACGACCGTCTCGGACGGCTGTGGGTCGGCGATCACCAGCAGGCCGGCGTACGCAGTGAACCCGGGCATCCCGAGCACGCCGAGCGCCGTCGTGATGGGGGCGCGTGCCGGGTCGATCCGACGTACGGCCTTGTCGGAGGCCACGGCGTACTGCTGCCAGCCGGTGTGGGCGAGGACGATGTCGCCCACCTCGTACAGGTCGCTGCGGGTGGCGACCACCTCGCACACCGTCCCGCCCTCCATCACGCCGCCGACCGGGACCGGGACGGCGTACGACTCGGCCTCCGACATCCGACCGCGCATGTAGGGGTCGAGGGAGAGGTAGATCGTCCTCAGGAGCAGCTCGTCGGGGCCCGGCTCGGCCGTCGGCTCGTCGTCGAGGACGAAGTTGTCCGACGTGGGCTCGCCGTGCGGTCGGCTGGCGAGCCGCACGGCGCGGTTGATCGTGGGCATTGAGGCTGCGCTGGAAGTCATGGTTCTCTCAGTCTAGAGTGGGGCCCATGCATCACATGACCCTCGTGATCATTCATCAGCGCGTCTGACCCGCGATCCGGGTCCGACGCGCAGCCTCTCGTACTCCGAGGGGCTTTTTTGTTGTCCCGCGCGCGAGGAAGTTCCACCATGAGCACCGCACCCGACCCCACGTTCCACGTCTACGACACCACCCTGCGCGACGGCGCCCAGCAGGAGGGTCTCAACCTGTCCGTCGCCGACAAGCTCGTGATCTCGCGCCACCTCGACGAGCTGGGCGTGGGCTACATCGAAGGCGGTTGGCCGGGCTCGAACCCGAAGGACACGGAGTTCTTCGCCCGCGCGCGGACGGAGCTGTCGCTGCAGAACGCGACGCTCGCCGCCTTCGGGGCGACCCGCCGTGCCGGGTCTGCCGCGGGCGACGACGCGCTCGTCGGGGCGTTGCGCGACTCGGGCGCCTCGGTCGTGACGCTCGTCGCCAAGAGTCACGACCGCCATGTCGAGCTCGCGCTGCGGACCACGTTGGAGGAGAACCTCGCGATGGTCCGCGACACGGTGCGCCACCTGCGTTCAGAGGGGCAGCGCGTCTTCCTGGACTGCGAGCACTTCTTCGACGGATACCGCGCCAACCGGTCCTACGCGCTGGAGGTCGTCCGCGCGGCCGCCGAGGCGGGCGCCGAGGTCGTCGTGCTCTGCGACACCAACGGCGGCATGCTGCCGCACTGGGTCGGCGAGATCGTCTCCGACGTCGCCGCGACCACGGGAGCGCGGCTGGGCATCCACGCCCACAACGACACCGGCTGCGCGGTGGCGAACTCGGTGGCCGCCGTCCAGGCCGGTGCCACGCACCTGCAGGGCTGCATCAACGGGTACGGCGAGCGGACCGGCAACGCCGACCTCGTCACGTCGGTCGCCAACCTCGAGCTCAAGCTGGGTCAGAAGGTCATGCCACGGGGCTCGCTGCGGGAGGCGACCCGCATCGCCCACGCCATCGCCGAGGTGACCAACTATCCGCCCGGCGCGCGGCAGCCGTACACGGGCGTCTCGGCCTTCGCGCACAAGGCGGGCCTGCACGCGAGCGCGATCCGGGTCGACCCCGACCTCTACCAGCACATCGATCCCGAGCTCGTCGGCAACGACATGCGTCTCCTCGTCTCAGAGATGGCCGGCAGGGCGACGATCGAGCTCAAGGGCAAGGAGCTCGGCTTCCACCTCGCCGACGACCCGGCGATGCTGGTGCGCGTGACCGAGGTCGTGAAGGAGCGTGAGCAGGCCGGCTACACGTTCGAGGCGGCCGACGCGTCGTTCGAGCTGCTGCTGGCCGAGCTCGTCGAGGGCCGGCGGCCCTCCTACTTCGACGTGGAGTCGTGGCGCGTGATCACCGAGTCGCACCACGCGGCGGGGGAGGAGGCACCATCGGAGGCGACGGTCAAGCTGCGTGCGGGCGGCCGTCGGTACGTCGTGACCGGCGAGGGCAACGGTCCCGTCTCAGCGCTCGACCATGCGCTGCGTACGGCGATCGAGCAGGCGTTCCCTGATGTGTCGACGTTCGGGCTGAACGACTACCGCGTGCGCATCCTCGACGAGGCCGGCGGGACCGACGCGAGGATCAGGGTTCTCCTCAGCACCACCGACGGCAGATCGACCTGGACCACGGTCGGCGTGGGGCACAACATCGTCGAGGCGTCGTGGGAGGCGCTGCTCGACGCGTTCACGTACGGGTTGCGCCACCACGGCTGACGTCAGCACCGACGAGAGGACCCGACGACCACCCCGTACTGCGTGATCGTCGGGTCCTGCGTCAGCGTGTCACCAGTTGGTCGCGCCACCCGGCAGCCGCTTGCCCGGCGGCCGGTACAGGTACGAGACTCCGCCGGTCGAGTCCTGCCAGACCTTCTCGAAGTTCTCGCGGGTGTAGACGTTGCGGACGGCCTCGTTGCTGCTCGACGCAGGGTCGTTGAGGATCGGGTCGCCGTCAGCGGTGAAGCCGATGAGCACCATCAGGTGGCCGTTGGTCTCGTAGCCCGCCTCGGGCATCTCGTCGAGGTCCCACGACAGCGACGTGATCACCGGGATCCCCGCCGCGACCAGCCGCTCTGCCTCGGCGAGCGACCGCAGTCGGGTGACGAAGGTGTCGAGCCCGAAGGTGTGGGCGTACGCCGCGTTGAACGGCCAGTTGCCCGCACCCTCGTAGGTGTAGTCCCACGTCTTGATCGCGGCGTAGTCGACCTGGGGGTCCCCGTTGGGAGCGACGATGTCAGCGAGCTCTCGGCGCGGCACCTGGTACCGCTTGCCCCAGTAGTACTGCACCATCGTCGTCGACGTGGGCGAGCACCAGACCTGGCCGCCGCCGCCGAACTCGGGGTATTCGCCCTTGTGGATGTTCTGCGAGAACCGAGGGACGGGCAGCTCGACGTGGCGGCCGAGCGTGAAGTCGCTCGTGACCCCGTCGTCTCCGGCGAGCAGCTCGTTGGTCATGGTCGTGACCCCGTCGAGGCGCGGGGACTTCCGGGTGCCCTCAGGACGGAGCAGCGTGACCCGCGTCTGGTAGGCGACCGGCTCTCGGCCGGTGCGGGCGGAGAACGTGTCCGTCCAGATGTTGGCGTTGGTGTCGCCCTGGCCGTCGACCGACGTCCGGTGGATGTCGCCGGCCGCGAAGTCGTCGCCGGAGGCCCAGCGGCCCATCACGTACCACTTGGTCCACGTGCCGTCGGGCAGCTTGCCGCGGAAGGTGGTCTCGACGAACGTGCCGGTCGGTGTCCGCGCGTTCCAGGACGTGATCGACTCGTCGATCGCGTAGCCGGGCGTGACGACCGGGGACGTCCAGCGTCCGTACACGTACGACTTCTCCGTGCCGGCCGCGAAGGGGTCGGCGTAGGTGGTCGTCCGCTTCGACCTGGGGCTGATGACGAGGCTCCCGTCGAGCGCGGGGATCACGCCCTCCCAGGTGCCGCGTGCGAAGTCGCGGACGCTGTCCCAGTGCTTCGCGGTGATCTGGGGCGACGCGACGGTGGGCTCGGATGTGGCGTTGACCGGGGCGACCGGGGCGGTCACGGCGGCGATGGTGGCAAGGCTTGCGATACCTATCGCGGTCTGACGGAACATGGCGCTCCTCGGGCTGGTGAGTGCGGCGATCTTCCCGCACGATCAGCCTGGCAGGGAACACTGCGTCTCGCCCCTCGGATGGTAGACGTCGGGGCCGCCCGCGTCGCGGTGCGATATCCGGAACGTATCCCGAGTCAGGCAGTCTGGAGCCGGGCATCCGTCCCGCCGGCGCGGGCCGCCGTGGGGCCCGTCGGTCGGGAGCGGCGCGTGCCGAGGGAGCGCTGGGCGAGCCGCTCGTAGCGGTCGAGGGCCGCGATCGGGTCGCGGTAGACCGGCCCGAGCGCGATGGCACCCGCGGCTGCCGCCTGCACCTCGGCGCCGAACCGCGAGAGCGAGATCGGGACCGGACCGAGGCCGGTCGTCCGGCGGAACGCGTCGAGGACGACCGGCGCCGCGGGCGGATAGGCAGTGAATGCCTGCCCGGCCAGGACCACCCTGTGGGGGTCGAGGAGATCGCGGACGATCGCCACCGCCCGCCCGAGGTGGTCGGCCCGCGCCATGAGCAGCGCGTGCGCCGTCGCGTCCCCGCTGAGCCCCGCGGCGTGCACCAGCTCGACGTCGGGCCGGGTCACGATGCCCGCGGCGTGCGCGGCCGGCCCGATCGCGGCGACGGTGGCGCCGAGGCAGCCGCGTGACCCGCAGGAGCAGGGGGCGTCGGAGGTGGTGGGCAGGTGGGTGACACTGCCGGTCCGGCGTCCGCCCGACGGGACGGCGCCGTCATGCACCGTGGCCACGCCCACGGTCTCTCGTGCGTAGACGTAGACCGTCGTGCCCTGGGCGTGCTCCGGCGACGACAGGAGGTCGGCCGCAGCGACCGCGGCGACGTGGTCGGCCGTGGCGGTGGGCAGCGCGGTGACGTCGCGCAGCGCACGCCCGGCGACCATCGGTGAGCGGTCCAGCGCCTCCCACGGTGCGACGACGGCCGCGGTCACGAGCGTGCGGTCGCCGATGCCGGCCCGGAGCCCGACCAGACGACGAGCGGCGACGGTAGCGAGGTCGCGGTCGCTGCCCCGGGTCGGGAGATGGGCGATGCCGAGGACCCGTCCCCGGAGGTCGGTCAGGGCGACGGTGGTCACCAGCCGCCCGATGTGGACGGCGCCGGCCGACAGGCGCCTGTCGTCGACCTCGACCGGGATGCTCGGTCGCCCGACGTGCCCGCTGCGCGTGCAGTCGGGGCGTTCGCGCAGCAGCCCGCGCCGTGCCAGGGCGGTGACCTGCCGACCGACGGTCGCGGCGCTCAGACCGGTGGAGTCCGCGATCTGGTCCCGGAAGGCGACCCCGTGGTGGAGAACCGTGCGAAGCACGAGCCCGGCGGTCGAGCTGTCCTGCTGGAACGTCTTCACGAGCCCTCGTTTCGTCACGGCGTCATCGCGGAGCCACTTAAGTGGATAAAGTTAGGTGACTAGAGCGACCTTAGCGTCAGCGGGCTCCTCGGCGCAGCATTCTCGACCGCTGGGACGTCGGCGCGGTTGCCGTCAAGGTGACCGCAACTCTTCGACGACCCGCCCTGGCGGGTCACCCTGGGAGAGTGCGGGTGGAGGGCAGACGGCGGCCCTCCACCCGCGTGCCTCTCCGCGAGGAGACGCTCAGCGTGTCTGGGCGCCTGCGGCGAGCGCGCGGTCGTAGTCGGCGAGCAGACGCGCGCGCAGACCGGCCGCGCGCTCGGCGTGCGCGCGCTGGAGCCGTACGTACTCGGCCTTGCCCTCGGGCGTCTCGATCGGCACCGGCGTGCAGCCCAGCGCGGAGAGGTCGTACGGCGCGGCGCGCATGTCGAGCTCGCGCACGTCACGGGCCAGCGCGAAGCAGTCGACCAGCAGGTCGGAGTCTCCGTACGGCACGAGCTTCATGGCCCACTTGTAGAGGTCCATGTTGGCGTGCAGGCAGCCCGGCTGCTCCATGGCGCGCTGGGTCTCACGGCTCGGCGACGACGCGTTGCGGGGTGCCGCCTCCGGCGTGAAGAACCGGTAGGCATCGACGTGGGTGCACCGGAGCTGGTGGGCCTCGACGACGGCATCGGTCCCAGCCGTGCCCAGGCGCAGGGGCCACGACGCATGGCGGACCTCGTCGGGAGCCTGGCGATAGACCATGGCCCACTCGTGCAGACCGAAGCAGTCGGTCCGGCCCGGACGCGAGGCCGTGAGCGCGAGCAGACCGCGGGTCCACTCGAAGCCGTCCCGTCGGCCGGCGATCCGTCCCAGGTCGGCGCCGACGCCGTCGTCGTACGTGCGGTACGTCCCGAGCTGCGCGTACTCCGACGCGTCACCGCCGAGCACGACGCCCGCGCCGGGGTGCCAGCGCATCAGCCGAGCGGGGGAGTAGCCGTAGTACTCGAAGAGGAAGTCGTCGACCGGATGCTTCTCACCGCGTTGCCGGCGTCGCACCCGGCCGGTGACGTAGGGCTCGACCCGGGCGCGGTGACGCTGCGCCCGCTCGCGCCAGTCGCGCTCGTCGAGCCTCAGGCGCACTGGTCGCAGGTCCCGAAGATCTCGAGGGTGTGCGACATCTGCCGGAACCCGTTCTCGGCACCCACCTGCTCGACCCACCGTTCCAGCGCCGGGCCCTGGACCTCCACCGTGCGGTTGCACTCACGACAGACGAGGTGGTGGTGATGGTGGTCGGTCATGCACCGGCGATAGAGGACCTCGCCGTCGTCGCTGCGCAGCTGGTCGACCTCCTCGGCGTCGACCAGCGCCTGGAGGTTGCGGTAGACCGTCGACAGCCCGACGGACTCGCCGCGGTCACGCAGCGCGTCGTGGATCTCGCGCGCGCTCGCGAAGCCGTCGAGGTCGGCCATCACAGCGGCCACGGCGCGCCGCTGGCGCGTCGTACGCACAGGCGTCTCGGTCATGCGGCCTCCTCCGCGAGGTCGTGCGCCGGGCGGCCCCGCCGTCGCCAGGAGCGTGCGAGGTGCCCCACCACCGCCACGGCGAGGAACACGGCGAGGCCGACGATGACGATGGTCGGGCCGGGCTGGGTGTTGATCTCGTAGCTGCCGAGCAGGCCCGCGACGGCGGCGAAGGTGCCGATCACCATCGCGAGGAGGAACGTGCCGCGGAAGCTGCGGCTCACCTGCTGCGCCGCGGCGACCGGCACCACCATGAGCGCCGAGACCAGCAGCAGCCCGACGGTCCGCATCGACACGGTGACCGTCACCGCCGCGAGCACGGCGATCAGCAGGGCGTACGCCTGCACGGGCACGCCGGAGACGCGCGCGTGCTCCTCGTCCTGGCACACCGCGAACAGCTGCGGCGACAGGCCGATCCCGAGCAGGAGGACGACCGCCCCCAGGATGCCGACGATGACGAGGTCGCCGGCGCCGATGGTCGTGATCGACCCGAAGAGGTAGCTGTTGAGCGCTGCTGCCGAGCCGCCGGCGAGGTTGGTCAGCATGACGCCGCCGGCCAGCCCGCCGTAGAACAGCAGCGCGAGGGCGACGTCGCCGCTCGTGCGGCCGTACGTGCGCAGCAGCTCGATCGCGACGGCGCCGAAGATGCTCACGACGACGGCGGTGAGCAGCGGCTGGGTGTTGGTGAGCAGGCCGGCGGCGACTCCGGTGAGGGCGATGTGGCCGATCCCGTCGCCGAGGAGCGCGAGGCGCCGCTGCACGAGGTACATGCCGATCGCCGGCGCCGTCAGGCCGGTGATGACAGCGGCGAGCAGTGCTTGTCGCATGAAGTCGTACGAGAGGATGTCGATCACGCCGGCCACACCCCCGACTCGTCGATCCCGGTCCGCGGCTGAGGGGCGACCAGGTGCGGATGGTGCTGGTTGTGCGGCTCGGCGGCTGCGGCGGGGTCGCCGCCAGAGCACGGACCGTCGTAGGAGACACGGCCCGCGCGCAGGACGACGGCCCGGTCGATCATGGGCTCGAACGGTCCCAGCTCGTGCGCGATCATGAAGATCGCACGGCCCTCGCCCAGGAGCCGCGCGAACAGCTCCGCGAGCGCAAGCTGGCTGCGGGCGTCGACCCCGGCGGTGGGCTCGTCCATCACCAGGAGGTCGGGGCGCGAGGCCAGACCGCGGGCGATCATCACGCGCTGCTGCTGTCCGCCCGACAGCTCGCTGGCCGGCTCGTCGGCATAGCCCTCCAGGTCGACGAGCGAGATCGCCTCGGCGACACTGCGACGGTCCTCGCGGGAGGAGAGTCCGGCGAACGGTCGCCGCGAGAGGCGACCGCTCATCACGACCTCGCGGACCGTCGACGGCACACCGGCCGCCGCGGTGGACCGCTGCGGCACGTAGCCGATGCGCTGACGGTCGCGGAACCGCCGCAGCGGGGTGCCGAAGAGCCGGACCTCGCCTGCCGCGATCGGGATCACGCCCATCGCCGCCCGCATCAGGGTCGTCTTGCCCGAGCCGTTGCTGCCGAGCAGCACGACGAACTCCGACTCGTGGACGGCGAGGGAGACACCGCGCACGACCTCGCGTCCTCCCAGGACGACGTGCACGTCGTCGATGGTGAGCGGATCGGTGGAGGCGGAGGCTGTCATGAGCAGCGGTTCGCCTTCTGCAGGGCGGCGAGGTTCTGACGCATGAGCGTCAGGTAGGTGTCGTCGCTGTCGTCGTCGGTGAGTCCCTCGATGGGGGAGAGCACGGCGGTGGTCGCCCCGCTCTCGCGGGCGATCGTGTCCGCCGTGCGCGGGCTGGTGAGCTCTTCGGTGAACACGGTGGTGACGCCTTGGCTCTCGACCAGGTCGGCGATGTCGGCGAGCTGCTGCGTCGTGGGCTCGGTGTTGGGCTCGATCCCGGCGATCGCGACCTGCGTCAGGTCGTAGGCGTCGGCCAGGTAGCCGAAGGCCGCGTGGCTGGTGACGAACGTGCGGGTCTCGCACTGCGCGAGGCCCTCGTCGAACTCGGTGCCCAGAGCCGTGAGCTCGGTGTCGAGCGCGCCGGCGTTCGTGCGGTAGGCGTCGGCGTTGTCGGGATCGATCTCGGCGAGCCGCTCGGCGACGGCGTCGGCGATCTCGCTCATGCGTTCGGGGTCGAGCCACACGTGCGGGTCCTCGCCCTCGTGGTCACCCGTCGCGTGGTCATCGTCTGCCTTGCCCCCCTCCTCGACGGTGTGGTCGTCGTCGGTCACGCCGAGGAGCTCGACGACGTCGGCCACGTCGAGCCGCGCCTCGTCGGGCAGGCCGCTCTGGTCCACGGCTTCGTCGACCTGCGGCTGGAAGCCGTGGAGGAACACGACGAGGTCGGCGTCGGTCACCGCCGCCATCTGCTTGGCGGTGAGCTCGACGTCGTGCGGCTCGACGCCCGGCTGCGTCAGGTTGTCCACGTCCACCATCGTGCCCCCGATCTGCTCGACCACGTACGCGAACGGGTACGCACCGGCGACCACCTTGACGGGGTCGTCCGACCCGCCGGCGTCGTCACCGCCGCACGAGGCGAGAGCGAGGACGAGCGGAGCGACGGCGAGGGCGCAGAGCCGACGACGGGCCGAGAAGAGGCGGAGCATGAGGGAGAGCCTATTGCAGTTGGGAACCATTCTCAAAACGGATTCTGCTGCAGGCCTCGTCTCACCCGAGCATCGCCGTCACGAACCGGCCCACCGTGAGCGCGACCAGGATGCCGAGGACCAGCATCCTCAGGCGAGCGAGTCCGCTGTCCTGAGCGGGGGACCGGAACGCCATCCATCCGACGAAGACGATGAGGAGCAGCAGGGCCGGGACCCCGATCCACGGGTCTGCCGCCAGCCCGACCACGAGGAGCGCGGCCCCCGCGACGGGGACGGCGACGCGTGCGCCCCGGGAGCTCTGGAGCCGTTCGAACAGGTCGCTCATGGCGTCATCCTGCCGTACGGGTGAGGCGCTGGATACGCTGCGCGCGTGCTGGTCATCACACGGTTCCGCGTCCCCTCCGCACGCGCCGACGTCTTCGCCGACGATCTAAGCGCCGTCGTCGAGGCGTTTCGAACCCGCCCCGGCCTCGTCGACGCCTTCGTCGGGCGCAACCTCGACGACGCGACGCTGTGGACGCTCACCACGCGCTGGGAGGGCGTCGGGGCCTACCGTCGAGCGCTGTCGGCCTACGACGTGAAGGTCGCCACCGCCGCCCCCTACGCGTTGGCCCTCGAGGAGCCCGCGGCCTACACCGACGCGTACGACGACATCGCCGACGTGGCCGGTGACGCCACGCCGCCGCTCGGGAATAGGTGAGCAGCGCGACGCCTTGGCGGCAGGCATGAGCCTCATGAGCATCGAGCTGGGTGACGGACTGCGGGTCAGCGCGCAGGGATTCGGCGGGATGGCGTTGACCGCGGTGTACGGCGGGACGGACCCCGACACCGCGCTCGCGACCCTCGTCCACGCCGTGGATCTCGGCGTGACCTTCGTCGACACCGCCAACGTCTACGGCAACGGGACCAACGAGGAGCTGATCGGCCGGCTGCTCGCCGAGCGCCGCGACGAGGTGCAGCTTGCGACGAAGTTCGGCGTGTCGGGCAACATCACCACGGGCGAGCGCGTCGTCCGGGGCGACGCGCCGTACGTCCGTGAGTGCCTGGAGGCCTCCTTGACGCGGCTCGGCACCGACGTCGTGGACCTCTACTACCTGCACCGCGTGGACCCCGACGTCCCGATCGAGGAGACCGTCGGCGCGATGGCCGAGCTCGTGCACGAGGGGAAGGTGCGTCACCTCGGACTCTCCGAGGTGACCGCCGACGAGCTGCGTCGTGCCCACGCCGTGCACCCGGTCGCGGCCGTGCAGAGCGAGTGGTCGATCTGGAGCCGCGACGTCGAGCGCCATGTCGTCCCTGCGGCGATCGAGCTGGGCGTCGGCTTCGTCCCGTACTCGCCGCTCGGACGCGGGTTCCTCGCGGGCTCCGTCGACGTCCTGCCCGACGGCGACATGCGGCACACCTTCCCTCGGTTCGGGGCGGAGGCGCTCGACGCCAACCAGGTCGTGGTCCAGACCGTCCGCCGGGTCGCCGACGAGGTGGGCGCGACACCGGCCCAGGTCGCTCTCGCCTGGCTGTACGAGCACGGGCGACGCCTCGGCCTCCCGATCGTGCCCATCCCGGGGACGCGCCGGCCCGAGCGTGTCGACGAGAACGTCGGTGCCGTGTCCGTGCGCCTCGACGCCGCCTCGCTGGCCATGCTGGACGACGTCTCGTCCGCCGTGGTCGGCGACCGCTCCGCGGACCCCACCTGGGTCTCCGCGGGACGCGAGTAGGGCTCGGAGGCGCCCCTCGTCCGTCAGCGGCGAGGGAGTAGCCTGGAGCGGCCAACTCGGGCGCGGTCCGCCACGGCGCACCGCCCATGCCCGCCGACACCCAGCCGGAAACGGAGCACACCTGTGCCTGCCTCTGTGATCGACAACGTCGTCAGCCTCTCCAAGCGCCGGGGCTTCGTGTTCCCCAGCGGCGAGATCTACGGAGGCACGCGCTCCGCCTGGGACTACGGTCCGCTCGGCGTCGAGCTCAAGGAGAACATCAAGCGCCAGTGGTGGCGGGCGATGGTCCAGCGCCGCGACGACGTCGTCGGCCTCGACTCGTCCGTGATCCTGCCGCGCCCGGTCTGGGAGGCGTCGGGCCACGTCGACGTCTTCACCGACCCGCTGATCGAGTGCCAGCACTGCCACAAGCGGTTCCGTGAGGATCACCTCCAGGAGGCGTATGCGGCCAAGAAGGGCATCGAGAACCCTGACGACGTGCCGATGGCCGAGGTCGTGTGCCCCCACTGCGGCACCCGTGGTCAGTGGACCGAGCCGCGCCAGTTCTCCGGTCTGCTCAAGACCTTCCTGGGTCCGGTCGACTCCGAGGAGGGCATGCACTACCTGCGTCCCGAGACGGCTCAGGGCATCTTCGTCAACTTCGCGCTCGTGATGGCCGCGGCCCGCAAGAAGCCGCCATTCGGCATCGCCCAGCTCGGCAAGTCGTTCCGCAACGAGATCACGCCCGGCAACTTCATCTTCCGCACCCGCGAGTTCGAGCAGATGGAGATGGAGTTCTTCGTCAAGCCCGGCACCGACGAGGAGTGGCACCAGTACTGGATCGACGAGCGCATGCGCTGGTACACCGACCTGGGGGTGGCCGCCGACAACCTCCGGCTCTACGAGCACCCGGCCGAGAAGCTGTCGCACTACTCCAAGCGCACCGTCGACATCGAGTACCGCTTCCGCTTCGCCGGCTCGGAGTGGGGCGAGCTCGAGGGTGTCGCCAACCGCACCGACTTCGACCTCGGCACCCACTCCAAGCACTCGGGCAACGACCTCTCCTACTTCGACCAGGAGCTCGGTGAGCGCTGGACGCCGTACGTCATCGAGCCCGCAGCGGGCGTGAACCGGTCGATGATGGCGTTCCTCGTCGACGCCTACCGCGAGGACGAGGCGCCCAACGCCAAGGGCGGTGTCGACAAGCGCACCGTGCTCGCGCTCGACCCGCGCCTCGCGCCGGTCAAGGCCGCGGTGCTGCCGCTCTCGCGCAACGAGCGGCTGAGCCCCGCCGCCCGCGATCTCGCCGCGGAGCTGCGACAGAGCTGGAACGTCGAGTTCGACGACGCCGGCGCGATCGGCCGCCGCTACCGCCGCCAGGACGAGATCGGCACGCCGTTCTGCATCACCGTCGACTTCGACACCCTGGATGACAACGCGGTGACCATCCGTGAGCGCGACACGATGACGCAGGAGCGCGTCGCGCTCGACCAGGTCCCGGCGTACCTCGCGGCGCGGCTGATCGGCGCATGACACGACGTACGGCCCGGGGCGGCGGCCTGGTCGCCCTGGCCGTCGCCGTGGGGCTGGTCCTCGCAGGGTGCAGCGGCGGCGACGACGAGGGGTCGGCCGACGCGACGCCGGAGCCGTCGTCCGCGGTGGAGCTCCCCGACGGAGTGGAGCTGACCGAGGCCGGGGCGGAGGTCGCGCTGGGCAAGCCCGCCACGGTCGGCTATCCCGTCGGCGAGGCGGCGAGCGCGATCACGGTCACCGTCTCGTCGGTGAAGCCGGGGAAGATCGCGGACCTCGCGGGATACGTGCTCGACCCGGTGTCGGCGACCTCCACCCCGTACTACGTCGGTGTCCAGGTGCGCAACGACGGTCCTGACCCGCTCGGTGGCGCCGCGGTCCCCGTGTACGGGTTCGACTCGACACCGGCCTACTTCCCCCCGACGACGTTCAGGGGCGAGCCGTACAAGCGTTGTGCGGGTGGTGCGCTGCCGAAGGCCTTCGAGCCGGGCGCGACGTGGAAGGGCTGCTTCGTGCTGCTCGTACCGAAGGGTGCGACGCTGCAGTCGGTGCAGGTACGGACGTCCGATCTCGCCAGCCCGGTCTCCTGGCCCGTCGGCTGAGGCACGCTGGCATGCTTGGCCCATGCGCGAGGTGATGCAGTCCACGAAGCTGGCCGACGTCCTCTACGACATCAGAGGACCGGTTCTCGAGGAGGCCAGGCGCCTCGAGGACGAGGGCCACCGCATCCTCAAGCTCAACATCGGCAATCCCGCGCCGTTCGGGTTCGAGGCACCCGACGAGATCCTCGTCGACATCATCGCCAACCTGCACCAGGCCCAGGGATACAGCGACTCCAAGGGCCTGATGCCCGCGCGCCGGGCGATCGTGCAGCACTACGAGGAGCGCGTCTGCGACGTCGACGTCGAGGACGTCTACATCGGCAACGGCGTGTCCGAGCTCATCGTGATGGCGATGCAGGCGCTGCTCGACGACGGCGACGAGGTGCTCGTGCCGATGCCGGACTATCCGCTGTGGACCGCCGCGGTCAGCCTCGCCGGCGGGACCGCGGTGCACTACCGGTGCGACGAGGCCTCGGACTGGAACCCAGACCTCGACGACCTGCGCTCCAAGGTCACCGACCGCACCAAAGCCGTCGTGGTGATCAACCCCAACAACCCGACCGGTGCCGTCTATGCACCGCAGGTGCTGGAGGAGATCGCGCAGGTGGCGCGCGAGAACGAGCTGATCGTCTACGCCGACGAGATCTACGACAAGATCCTGTACGACGACGCCGAGCACACCTTGATGGCGTCGGTGGCCGACGACATCGTCTGCGTCACCTTCAACGGCCTCTCCAAGGCGTACCGCGTCGCCGGCTTCCGCAGCGGCTGGATGATGATCACCGGCCCGAAGCACCATGCGCGCAGCTACATCGAGGGCCTCAACATGCTGGCCAACATGCGGCTGTGCCCCAACGTGCCGTCCCAGTACGCGATCGCGACCGCGCTCGGGGGTCGGCAGTCGATCAACGCGCTGCTGCTGCCGGGCGGACGGCTCCTCGAGCAGCGCAACCGGGCGTACGAGCTGCTCACCGCGATCCCCGGCGTCAGCTGTGTCAAGCCGAGGGGTGCGCTCTACATGTTCCCGCGGCTGGACCCGCAGATGTACCCGATCGCCGACGACGAGAAGTTCGCCTACGAGCTGCTCCGGGAGCAGAAGCTGCTCGTGGTCCAGGGGACCGGGTTCAACTGGCCGACGCCGGACCACTTCCGGATCGTCACGCTGCCTCGGCTCGAGGACCTCGAGGACGCCGTCGGCCGGATCGCGCGCTTCCTGGAGACCTACGCGTCCTGAGGACGCCCACGACGCCCCGGCGGTGCCTGGCCGCTCGGGTCGGTTGACCGCGCCTGGGAGAATGGACGTCATGCCCACGACCGCTCCCGTACGCCCGTCGCTGCGCCTCGGCGACCTCGAGGTCGCGACACCGGTCGTGCTCGCCCCGATGGCCGGCGTCACCAACGCCGCCTTCCGGCAGCTGTGCGCGGAGCAGGGCGCGGGTCTCTACGTCTGCGAGATGATCACCTCGCGCGGGATCGTCGAGCGCGACCCGATCAGCCTGCGGATGCTGAGCTTCGCCGCGGCGGAGTCGGTGCGCTCGGTCCAGCTGTACGGCATCGACCCCGTCTATATCGGCCGCGCGGTGCAGATCCTCTGCGACGAGTACGGCGTCGCGCACGTCGACCTCAACTTCGGCTGTCCTGTCCCCAAGGTGACCCGCAAGGGTGGCGGTGCCGCTCTGCCGTGGAAGTCGACCTTGCTCGGCGAGATCCTGACCGCGGCCGTCCGTGCCGCGCGACCGTACGGCGTGCCGGTGACGATGAAGACCCGCAAGGGCATCGACGAGGACCACCTGACCTACCTCGACGCCGGACGCATCGCCCAGGAGGCCGGGTGCGCCGCGATCGCGCTGCACGGCCGTACGGCGGCCCAGCACTACTCCGGCCGTGCCGACTGGGAGTCGATCGCCACGCTCAAGCAGGCCGTCGACATCCCGGTGCTCGGCAACGGTGACATCTGGGAGGCCTCCGACGCGCTCGCGATGGTGGAGCAGACCGGCGCCGACGGCGTCGTGGTGGGGCGTGGCTGCCTCGGGCGCCCGTGGCTGTTCCGCGATCTCGCGGCGGCGTTCGCCGGCGAGCAGGACACGGCCATGCCGTCGCTCGGAGAGGTCGCGGGGTGGATGCGGCGGCACGCCGAGCTGCTCTCGGCCGACATGGGCGAGGAGCGCGGGTGCATCGAGTTCCGCAAGCACATCGCGTGGTACCTCAAGGGCTTCCGGGCTGGGGGCGAGATGCGCCACGCGCTCGCGACGATCAGCTCGCTGGGAGCCCTCGACGCGCTGCTCGCCGACCTCGACCACGACGAGCCGTACCCGGTCGCCGAGCTCGGCAAGCCGCGCGGGCGGCAGGGGAGCCCGAAGCGGGTCGCCCTGCCCGACGGCTGGCTGACCTCGCGCGAGGTCACCCACATCGACGCCGCCGCCGAGGACGCAACCTCCGGCGGCTGAGCGACGGCGCCCGTCCCCGTTTTGTCGACTTCCGGTCGCTTTCTGCGCCGCAGACCGTCCACAAGTCGACGAAACGCGGACGGCGTCCACAGGTGGGCTCGGCCTGCGCCCGAAGGTGGCCGACGGGAACCACCGTGACCGGGTGAAGCCCATACCCGCCCCCTTGTACGACCGTCCATTCACGAGCACGGAGGCAGCGCGCCACGGACTGTCCGCGCGCGGCCTGCGTGGCCGTCGGTTCCGAGCGCTCTTCCGTGGGGTGCACGTGCGCGCCGACCTGGCCATGACGTGGGTGCTGTGGGTGCGAGCAGGCCTCCTGGTGATGCCCGAGGACGCGCTCGCGAGCCACCTCACCGCACTCCGGCTGTGGGGCCTGGCGCTCCGGTCGCCCCTTCCGTTGCACTTCTCGACGAACACCACCTGTGTCGTGGTCCGCGACGAGATCCGTCTGCACCGGCGTCGCGGGCGCCTGCACGCGTACGTCCGTGACCGCATCGCGTGCACGGGACCGGATCGGACCTACGTCGACTGCGCGACCGTGCTGTCGCTCGTCGAGCTGGTCCAGGCCGCGGACCACCTGCTCCACGCCGGCCACACCACGCTCGCCGGCCTCCGGTCGTACCTCGACGGCTGTCACCTCCACGGCGTGGTCCGTGCCCGGCGCGCTTTCACGCTGGTCCGGGAGCGAGTCGAGTCGCCGATGGAGAGCCTCGTCCGCCTCGCCCTCGTCTTCGCCCGTCTGCCCGAGCCGGAGTGCAACCGCGACATCACCGACGGTGCCGGTGGTTTCGTCGCACGCTGCGATCTGGTGTACGCGCGGTGGCACGTCGTCGTCGAGTACGACGGTGTGTGGCACGAACGCTCGCCGGAGCAACGCGCGTACGACCGGACCCGGCGCGAGCGGCTGGAACGCCTCGGCTGGACCGTCATCGTCGTGCTCGCCGACGACCTGCCCACGATGGAGCGCGTCGTCTGGAGGGTGTACGGCGCTTTGCGCGACCGCGGGTACGACGGGCCGCGCCCCCACCTCAATGCGATGTGGCTCCGCTGGTTCGGGTGACCCCGCGTCCGCGTCCGCGTTTCGTCGATTTGCGGTCGGTCTGGGCGCACAGAACCGACCGCAAGTCGACGAAACGCGGACGGGCGGCTGAGCGACGGCGCGTCAGGCTTCGCCGAGGGCCTCGCGGGCCCGACGTGCGAGAACCAGCTGAGTGGTCGCGAGGGCACGCGCATCAGCCGCATCGAGGGAGCGGCCGCGTGCCGCGACAGGCCCGTCGGGCGTGTGGACGGCGACGTCCGCGACACCCCGCAGACGCTGCAGCGGCCCCTGCGAGAG
Source organism: Mumia sp. zg.B21 (assembly GCF_019550855.1). Taxonomy (NCBI): domain Bacteria; kingdom Bacillati; phylum Actinomycetota; class Actinomycetes; order Propionibacteriales; family Nocardioidaceae; genus Mumia; species Mumia sp. zg.B21. The sequence continues at coordinate 363,973 of NZ_JAHWCJ010000001.1, forward strand.
GGTCACGGACTGCGTCTTCGCGTGCGGGACGACGTCGGTCCGGTGGGTCACCCACCCCTGCTCGGCGACGAAGGCGTGCCCGTCCGACCCCGCCGCACGGAATCGCCAGCCCACGGGCGCGAGCAGCCACGACCGACGCGGCGCCCGCACCTTCGGCACCGCCGACGGATCGACGTCGGCGAACAGCTCGGCAAGGACACGCCGCACCTCCTCCGGCGTCGCCGCCGGGACGAGGGTCGCGCTCCCCGAGTCGTCGGAGTCGCGCGAGGCGCCGGCGACGGTGACCTCGGCGCGGTGGAGGTGCAGCGGCCGCCACAGCGCCGCCTGGCGGGAGACGACCGCCTGCACCCGGTCGTACGGGATTGTCTGCGAGATCCGCGAGAGCAACCCGCGCGTGACATGGAGCCCGGTGGGAGCGCGCCGCAGCGTGAAGCCCCACTGAGCGATCACGCGCGACATGATCACCTGGCCCGCCCACAGCAGCAGGGGGACCACACCGAAGACGATCAGGCCGGGGAACACGACTCCGCCGACCACGAGTGCCGTCAAGAACACCGCGGGGGTCAGGAACTCCGCTGACAGGACGGTCGCCACCACGAGTCGGGTCGGGGGTACGACGAGGATCGGCGGGGAGAGATCGAGAGATGGCACCGGTGGCGGACCCGGCGGGGCAGTGCCGGCCCCGTCCGAGCCTGCGACACCGGGCGCGGCCGGCGCGGGGACCGCCGCGGTTTCCCGCAGGGCCTGCGAGCCTGCCTCGTACGCCCGTTGCAGGAGCATCGCGCGCAGCCGGTCGGCCTCGCCGCGCCGGAGGTACTGGAGCGAGACACGTGAGTCGTCGCCACCCGCCAGCTCGATCCTGAGCTCGCACAGCCCGAAGATCCGGGCGGCGAACGGCTCGGCCACGTCGACGGACTGGATCCGCTCGTACGGCGCGCGCCGCGAGCGTCGTGTGAGGACGCCGCTCTCCACCCGGACCTCGCGCCCGTCGATGAAGTAGCGCGTGAACCGCCACGACAGGTAGCCGAACGCGATCCCGAGGACCGCGGCGGCGGCCACGATGGCGAGCCCGATCCACAGTGCCGACAGCAGGCTGCGCTCCGGCCCGCCCTCGAGGACGTCGCGTCCGAATCCGACGAGACCGGCCGCGACCCACAGCCACACCCGCACCAGCGCGCTCGCCGGGTGCGTCCGCTGTCCGACCGCGGGAAGCGCCTCCTGCGGGGGGAGCGCCGGGTGCTCAGATCCCGGAGCCACGGGTCTTCCGGAGCTCGGTCAGCCGGTCGCGGAGTCGGGCGGCCTCGTCGGAGGGGATCCCGGGGATCACGGCCGAGGTGTGGGAGCTCGCGGTGTGCAGCGAGACCTTGGCGATCCCGAGCGAACGCTCCAACGGACCGGCCGTGACGTCGACGTACTGGACACGGCCGTACGGGACCGCGACGATCTTGCGCCACGCGACTCCGTGGCGGATCCACAGGTCCTCGGCGTTCTCGGCGAAGCCCCACGCCGCCTGGTTGCGGGCCGCCCAGAACCAGCCCCAGACGAGAACGGCCACCGCGACGCCCGCCACGGCGGCGACCGGCCACCACCACTGGAGCAGGAGCGCGAGGGCGACACAGACCACGACCGCGGGAACCACCGTCCACAGCACCAGGACGAGGCGGTGCAGCGTGCGCAGCTTGACCGAGACGGGGTGCCACGTCTCGGCGGGTGGTGCGAAGAGCGGATCCACGCTCCGACCCTATCGGGGGCCGTCGGCGGAACCCCGCCGGTCCGGCGTCGCGGACCTCGGATCACCGCAACCCGTAGACGGATAAGTCGTCCTGGGCAACAATGAGCCGCAGGCCCGTCCCGGGTCGTCTCCACTTCACTCGGATCGTGCGGCACGTTCCTGCCGCTGAAGGGATGTATCAGTCATGGCATCTGTCACCTTCGAGAAGGCGACGCGCGTCTTCCCGGGCCAGGAGCGGCCCGCCGTCGACAAGCTCGAGCTCGAGGTCAACGACGGCGAGCTCCTCGTCCTCGTCGGGCCCTCAGGCTGCGGCAAGTCCACCTCCCTGCGGATGCTCGCGGGACTGGAGGACGTCGACGCCGGCCGGATCCTCATCGGGACCCGCGAGGTCACGGACCTCCCGCCCAAGTCCCGCGACATCGCGATGGTCTTCCAGAACTACGCGCTCTATCCGCACATGTCGGTCGCCGAGAACATGGGCTTCGCGCTCAAGATCGCCGGCAAGTCCAAGAGCGAGATCAAGTCACGTGTCGCCGAGGCTGCTGACATGCTGGGACTGACCGAGTACCTCGACCGCAAGCCGAAGGCGCTCTCGGGCGGCCAGCGCCAGCGCGTCGCCATGGGCCGCGCGATCGTACGGTCGCCGCAGGTGTTCCTCATGGACGAGCCGCTGTCGAACCTCGACGCCAAGCTGCGCGTCCAGACCCGCGCACAGATCGCGCAGCTGCAGCGCCGTCTCGGCACCACCACGGTCTACGTGACGCACGACCAGGTCGAGGCGATGACGCTCGGCGACCGGGTCGCGGTCATGAAGGACGGTGTCCTCCAGCAGATCGACACCCCCCGTGCGACGTACGACGCGCCCAACAACGTCTTCGTCGCGGGCTTCCTCGGCTCTCCGGCGATGAACCTCTTCGAGGTGGAGGTCACCGAGGGAGGAGTCAAGGTCGGCGACACCGTCGTGCCGGTGACGCGCGAGGTGCTCGCGCACGCCGACGCCGCCACGGTCACGCTGGGCGTCCGCCCGGAGGACATGGCGCTCGGTGAGCAGGGGATCGCAACCGTCGTCGACGTCGTCGAGGAGCTCGGCTCGGACGCATTCGCCTACGGCCACACCAAGCACGATGACAAGGACCAGCTCCTCGTCTCCCGGGTCAACTGGCGTACGCCGCCGGCCATCGGCGACGTCGTCCACCTCACGGTCGACCCTGAGCGCGTCCACGTCTTCTCGAAGGCGACCGGCCTGCGTCTCGGCTGAGCGACGGGCGGGGCGCCGGCGTCACGGCGTCCCGCCCGCACGCCGGCCCTCGCTCGCGAGGGCGGCTGACCCGAGGGCGGCGGCCCCGAGCGCGGCGGCCGGATAGTCGACGGGCAGCGCGAGCGTCCGCTCCCGCAGCCGCATGCTCGACACGAACGCCGAGGCGGTCGCGTCGGCGTCCATCCGCGCGAACAACGGTTTGGTCACGCGGTCGCCGAGCCGCATCACGCCACCCGTCAGCACCACGCGTGCCGGGTCCACCGCAAGGGTCACGATGCGGACCGCTTCCACGAGCCGACCCACGAACGACTCACGGACGGCGATCGCCCGCTCGTCCCCGGCGTCGGCGGCGTCGAACATCGCGACCGGCTGGGGGGAGGGACCGTCGTACGGCCACTGGCGTGCGAGTCCGCGACCCGAGGCGTAGAGCTCGAGGCATCCACGCTGCCCGCACGTGCAGAGGGGCCCGTCCTCGACGACGGTGAGGTGCCCGACCTCACCCGCGAGCCCCGACGCGCCGTGCCGGAGTCGCCCGCCGAGGACGAGGCCCGCGGCGAGGCCGGTCCCGACAGACAGCAGTGCGAGGTCCTGGGGCTCGCCGCGCGAGCGGAGCCACGTGGCGGCGCCGGACGCGGCCGCGTTCACGTCGTTGTTGACGGTTACCGGGATCGACAGGGCCTGGCTGAGCACGCCCCGGAGATCGAGCGGGTGGTGGACGTCGAGGTTGACGGCGTTGGTCAGCACACCGGCCGCGTCGACCGCACCGGGGATCCCGACGCCCGCCGCGACGAGCGTCGTCCCGCTCGGCAGCCTCTCGACCAGCCGCCCGACCACCTCCAGCGCGGTGGCGACGACCCCGGCGGGGCCCGGTGCCGTGGGGAGGCGGGCCTCCGCCAGCACCTCGTCGGGACGGGCTTGGTCGGCGGCGATGCCGTGGACCTTGGTCCCGCCGATGTCCAACCCGATGGTGGTGGCGATCATCGTTCCTCTCGGTGGGGACCGTCGGGTGCGGGTGCGGGTGCGGGTGCGGGTGCCGTCGCCCGCCGTGCGCGGTCGATCGCCTCGCCGACGGCCCGGGACGGGGGCAGAGAGCCCCCCCACCCTCGTACGACGCGGGGGAGGGCGTCGATCTCGGGCGCGGGCCAGCCCAGCTCCACCACGACGGCGTCGGGGCGCGCGTCGACGAGAGTACGGAGCCACGCCCAGCTGTCGGCATGAGAGGCGGCAGCGCGGGCGACGACCACGAGCGGACCGTCGTGTCCCCGCAGGTCGGTCGCCGAGGGGTGGCCGTCGACGACCGAGACGACGGAGGCGCCGGTGACGCCGAGATCTCCCCACGCCGCGTCCCCGACGGCCATGTTGGCGCCGGTCTCGAGGCGGACGACGAGGGGTGGCCCGTCGCCGACGGTCCCCACCTCGCCGACGACCGCCACGGCGGCGCGCCGCCCGGCGGCTCGCCCGGTCTCGACCAGCGTCGGGTCGGCCGGCCTCGCGCCTGTCGCATAAGCGGCGCTCAGCGCGTCCACCCGCGCGGCGGCGTCGTACAACCGCTCGACGGGAAGCGTCCCGTCCCCGACGGCGGCGACGACGGCGTCGACGACGTCGCGCACCTCGTCCCGCCCGCGTCCACGCAGCGAGGGCCCGATGCACAGCAGGTCGGCCCCCGCGGCGAGGGACGCCACGGCGGCCGCCGGGACACCGATCATGGCGCTCGCGCCCGCCATGTCGAGGGCATCGGTGATGATGACGCCGCTGAACCCGAGCTCGCCGCGGAGGAGCCCGGTGAGGATCCTCGGGCTCAGCGTCGCCGGACGCTCGGGGTCGAGCGCGGGCAGCACGATGTGAGAGGTCATGATCGTCGCGGCGCCGGCCGCGCTCGCCGCCACGAAGGGGACGAGCTCGCGCCTCAGGAGAGTGGAGAGGTCCGCGTCGACACGGGGGAGCGCCAGGTGGGAGTCGGTGGAGGTGTCGCCGTGGCCCGGGAAGTGCTTCACGCACGCGGCGACACCCTGGCTCTGGAGCCCACGCACCCACGCCGCGGTGTGGCGGGCGACGAGGGCGGGATCGGCGCCGAAGCTGCGGGTCCCGATCACCGGGTTGCGCGGGTTGGAGTTGACGTCGGCGTCCGGCGCGAGGTCGAGCGAGATCCCGGCCGCCTTGAGCTCCGCGCCGATCGCGCGAGCGACGGCGCCGGTGGTCCTCAGGTCGTCGGCGCGACCGAGCACGGCGTTGCCCGGGTACGGGCTGCTGTCGGCGTAGTGCAACCGGGTGACGTCACCGCCCTCTTCGTCGAGGGCCAGCACCAGCGAGGGACACGCGGCGGCCAGCGCCCGGCCGAGGCTCGCGACCTCGAGGGGGTCGGCGGCGAGGTTGTTGCCGTAGAGGCAGATCCCGCCGAGCCCGTCGTCGGCCAGGCCGGCCAACCACCCGGGCACCGAGGTCCCCTCGAACGCGCCGAGGACGGTCCGGTGCGCGGCTCGGCGTACGGAGGCGTCGGCGATCATCCCTCGCTCACCCGGTCAGTCCATCGGACGGGGCCGCCGCCGGTCAAGCGCCACAGGCCCGAGCGGTGGACGGCGGAGCCGGATTGACCCGAATGGGACCCGGGTGGGACACTAGGAGACGGCGTCGTCCGTCCCACGACGGCTCGCCGGTCAAGGGTCACTCGACAGGCCGGCTCGACCTTCCGGATGCGGCGTCGCCCCGCCCATCAGTCCCGATGAGAAGGAATCCGATGGCCAAGGCTCTCCTCGGCTACGTGGCGACGCCGAGCGTCCACCAGCAGGTCCGCGAAACCCAGCTTCGCCGACGCATCGCCGATCTCGAGGCGGAGGTGGTCCGGCTCAAGCACGAGAACGACGAGCTGAGCGCCTCGACCGACCTCGACCAGGTGCGTCTGTCGACTGCCGACCTGCTGGAGACCGCCGGCTCCTGACCCCCGGGTCCCCTCTGGGTCCGACGGGGGGCGTGGCGCTGCCCCGGGCGTGGCGCGACGGGCGACCGCTGCCGGTCGCCTACCCTGAGAGCGGCATCCTTCCCCGCTGCCCGCAGTCCCTGTCGTACGCGTGAAGGAGCATGGCTTGCATCTCAAGAGCCTGACGCTGCGTGGGTTCAAGTCCTTCGCGTCTGCCACCCACCTCCAGCTCGAGCCCGGCATCACCTGTGTCGTCGGACCCAACGGCTCCGGCAAGTCCAACGTCGTCGACGCCCTCGCCTGGGTCATGGGCGAGCAGGGGGCCAAGTCGCTGCGCGGCGGCAAGATGGAGGACGTCATCTTCGCCGGGACCGCGGGTCGGGCGCCGCTCGGGCGCGCGGAGGTCGTCCTCACGATCGACAACGCCGACGGTGCACTCCCGATCGAGTACGCCGAGGTGACGATCTCGCGCACGATGTTCCGCAACGGCGGCTCCGAGTACGCGATCAACGGCAACCACTGCCGGCTCCTCGACGTGCAGGAGCTGCTCAGCGACTCCGGCATCGGTCGTGAGATGCACGTGATCGTCGGCCAGGGCCAGCTCGACTCCGTCCTCCGGGCGTCGCCGGAGGAACGCCGAGGCTTCATCGAGGAGGCGGCCGGTGTTCTCAAGCACCGCAAGCGCAAGGAGAAGGCGCTCCGCAAGCTCGACGCGACCGACGGCAACCTGACTCGTCTCCAGGACCTCCTCGCCGAGATCCGTCGCCAGCTCAAGCCGCTGGGCCGCCAGGCGGAGGTGGCCCGCAGGGCTGCGGTCGTCCAGGCCGACGTCCGCGACGCCCGAGCGCGGCTGCTCGCCGACGACGTCGTCCGTGCCCGCGAGGTCCTGCGCTCGGAGCTCGCCGACGAGGAGGCGCTCAAGCACCGGCGTGCCGCCGTCGAGGGAGCCGTCCATCAGATGCGCGACGAGGAGGCGGCGCTCGAGGACGCGCTGCGTGCCGACGCGCCGCGGCTGCAGGAGGCGCAGGACACCTGGTACGGCCTCACCAGCATGCGCGAGCGCGTCCAGGGCACGGCCGGTCTCGCCGCCGAGCGGGTCCGCAACGCCGCCGCGCTCCCTCCTGACGAGCGACGGGGCCGCGACCCTGAGGAGCTCGAGGACGAGGCCGGTCGGTTCGAGGCCCAGGAGAAGGCGATCGCCGAGGAGGTCGCCGCCGCCGAGAAGGGGCTCCAGGACGCGATCGCCGCCCGCAAGGAGGCAGAGCAGGCCTTCCAGGTCGAGGACCGCCGCATCGCCGACCTCGTCCGAGCCGCCTCCGACCGGCGTGAAGGGCTCGCGCGTCTCACCGGTCAGGTCAACACGCTCCGCACGAGGGTCCTCGCCGCGGAAGAGGAGATTGGTCGGCTCGAGGAGAACCGCCTGCTCGCCGAGCAGCGCGCCCAGCGCGCTCAGCACGAGTTCACGGTCGCCGAGACGCAGGTGGCGGGTCTCGGGTCGGGTGAGACCGGCCTGGCCGCGGAGATCGAGGCCGCCGAGGCCGCGCTCGCCGACGCGACCGAGCGGCTTGCCAAGACCAAGGACGCGGTCCACTCCGCCGATCGCGAGCGTGCAGCTCTCGAGGCACGCAAGGAGGCCCTCGAGATGGGTCTCGCGCGCAAGGACGGTGCCGGTGCCGTGCTCGGCGCCTCCGACCGGCTTGGTGGTGTCCTGGGCTCGGTCGCCGCGGTCATGACAGTGCGGGAGGGGTACGAGACGGCCGTGGCCGCAGCCCTGGGCCCGGCCGCCGATGCCGTCGCCGTCGACACGCTGGAGACCGCGCTCAGCGCCGTCGCGTCGTTGAAGGAGGGCGCAGACGGCCGCGCCGGACTCGTCCTCGGATCGGCCGAGGCCGGCGACCGGACGTCGTGGCCGTCGCTGCCCTCTGGTGCCTCGTACGCCCTCGACGTCGTGGAGGCTCCGGCCGGGGTGCACGCGGCTCTCGGTCGCCTGCTCGACCGCGTCGCGGTCGTCGACGACGTCGAGGCGGCGCGCGCCCTGGTCGAGCGGATGCCGGAGCTCGTCGCGGTGACGCGCGACGGCGACCTGGTCGGTGGCCACTACGTGGCCGGGGGTTCGCAGGACGTCCCGAGCCTCATCGAGGTCCAGGCCGCGGTCGACCACGCCGGTGAGAGCCTCCGCGAGGTCGCTGCCCGTCGCGACGAGCTGGACGTGGAGGTCGCCGACCTGACGGTGCAGCGCGACGAGGCCAAGCAGCGCCTCGACGTCGCGGTCTCGAAGCGCCGCGAGTCGGAGGCGAAGTCGAACGCCCTGACCGAGAAGCTCGCCCAGCTCGGGTCGACCGTCAAGGCGGCCAAGGACGAGGCGACCCGCGTCGCGGCCGCGATCACGACGGCGCAGAAGGCGCGCGACGACGCGGCCTCCGGTCTCGTCGAGCTCGAGCAGCGCCTCGCGGACGCCGAGGAGGCGCCCGAGGACGAGCCGGACACCAGCGCGAGGGAAGAGCTCGCCGAGGCGGCTCGGGCGAGCCGCGCCGCGGAGACCGACGCGCGGCTGGCCCTGCGGACGAGCGAGGAGCGGGCTCGCGCGATCTCTGGCCGCGCGGCCGGTCTGCGTCGCCGGGCGAGCGAGGAGCGCGCCGCCCGCGAGCGCGACCGCGTACGCCGCGAGCGGCTGCGTCGTGAGGGCGCTGCCGCGCGTGCCGTCGGTGAGGCCGCGCAGGTCGTGCTGGAGCACGTGGCGGTGTCGCTCGCCGCGGCCAAGAAGGCGCGCGACGAGATCATGGAGGCGCGTGCGGGCCGCGACCAGCAGCTGGCCGACGTACGCCGTCGGCTCCGCGACCTGTCCGTCGACCTTGCCCGGCTGACCGACTCCGTCCACCGTGACGAGGTCGCCCGGACCGAGCAGCGGCTCCGGATCGAGGCGCTCGAGCAGCGGGCGCTGGACGAGATCGGTGTCGAGGTCGACACGCTGGTCGCCGAGTACGGCCCCGAGACGCTCGTCCCCGTACCCCGTCCTGTCGATGCGGACGAGGATGAGCCCGACCCGGAGCCGGTGCCGTTCGTCCGCGCCGAGCAGGAGAAGCGGCTGCGCGTGGCCGAGAAGTCGCTCGCTCTCCTGGGCAAGGTCAACCCCCTGGCGCTGGAGGAGTTCTCGGCGCTGGAGGAGCGGCACAAGTTCCTGTCCGAGCAGCTCGAGGACCTGCGCAAGACCCGCAAGGACCTCCTCGACATCGTCATCGAGGTCGACCAGCGCGTGGAGCAGGTGTTCACCAGCGCCTGGCACGACGTCTCCCGCGAGTTCGAGGGGGTGTTCTCCCGGCTGTTCCCCGGAGGCGAAGGGCGCCTGATCCTCACCGACCCGTCCTCGATGCTCACGACGGGGATCGAGGTGGAGGCGCGGCCCCCGGGCAAGAAGGTGAAGCGGCTGTCGCTGCTGTCGGGTGGCGAACGGTCGCTGGTGGCGGTGGCGTTCCTCGTGGCGCTGTTCAAGGCGCGACCGAGCCCGTTCTACATCCTCGACGAGGTCGAGGCCGCGCTCGACGACACCAACCTCGGGCGTCTGCTGGAAATCTACGAGGAGCTGCGCGAGAACAGCCAGCTCATCGTCATCACCCACCAGAAGCGCACGATGGAGGTGGCTGACGCGCTCTACGGCGTGTCGATGCGCGGTGACGGCGTCTCCGCGGTGATCAGCCAGCGGATGCGCGAGGCCGAGCCCGCCTAGCCCCCGCTATCGTCGGCGCGTGAGCGCCACTCCTGAAGGTCCCTCGAGCTCGAGCCGCGACGACTTCCCGGTGCTGCGCCGCATCACCACGCGGTGGTCGGACGAGGACGTCTACGGGCACGTGAACAACGTGACCTACTACTCCTACTTCGACACCGCGGTCAACGGCTACCTGATCGACGCCGCCGGCACGGACATCCGCCGGCTCGACGCGATCGGACTCGTGGTCGAGACGGGCTGCCGATTCAAGCGCGAGCTCGGCTTCCCCGAGGACGTCGAGGTGGGCCTGGCGGTGGAGAAGCTCGGCACGTCCTCGATCGTCTACGAGATCGGGCTGTTCCAGGGCACCTCTCCCGAGCCGGCGGCGATCGGGCGGTTCGTGCACGTCTACGTGACTCGCGCCGACCGGACGGTCACCCCGGTGCCGGACGTCATCCGTGCGGCGGTCGCTCCGCTGGTGCGGGGTTGATCGCCGCGCGCTCGTAGACGATCTCGAGCCCGTCCTCGTCGTCCCACTCGCCGACCTCGACGAACCCGTACGGCAGGGCGAGATCGCGCGAGACGGTGTTGTGCGGGCCGATCGTGACGCGGACGACGCGCACCCTCGGATCCGCGTCGGCGCGGGCGAGCAGCGCCTCGAGCGCAGCCCGCGCGTAGCCGCGCCGTCGGAGCTCCGGATCCACCTCGTAGCCGATCTCGACCATCCCGTCGGAGTCGGGTGGACCGTGGAAGCCCGCCCGGCCGACCGCGCGCTCTGCGTCCTCGTCCCACACGACGCCGGTGACCCACGCGGCGCTGGAGGGATCGGTGACGACCTGCTCGGCACGCATCGCCCAGATGCTGCGGAAGGTCGGGCTGACGAACGCCGCGGACAGCGGGACCTGCGCGATCGCGTTGGCCGCGTCGAGGTCACCGTCCGCGAGGGCGCGGAGGGTGTCGGGGGAGAGCTGGATGATGCAGACACGGGGGAGAGGCACCGGCTGATCGTAGGCGCGCGTGGCGGGCCTCAGAGCCGTTTTCGGATCGGCCGGCTCCGCAGGTAGGCGGCGACGTCGTCCCAACGGTCGTCGGCGTTGGAAAACTCGACGTAGTCGCGTGCGCGGCGTAGCCAGTCGAGGGTGCTGGGGCGCAGGCCAGCCAGCCCGTGCTCGATGTCGCCTGCACCGAGCGGAGCCTCGTCCCCCGTCTCGAGTGCACGGTCGATCGCTCGGTCGGCGGCCCGCTCGACGAGGGCACGCAGATCCGCTCCGGAGAAGAACTCGGTCCGCCCGGCCACACGAGCGGTGCTGCCCGGCTCGGCGTGGACATCACGAAGCAGTCGTTCCAGGATCATCTCGCGGGCACGCGCGTCTGGCGGAGGGACGAACACGTGCCGATCGAACCGGCCTGGTCGGACGAGCGCAGTGTCGACGTCCCACGGTGCGTTGGAAGCACCCATCACGAGGATGTCGGTGGTATCGCTGCCGACCCCGTCCATCACCTGGAGCAGCACGTTGGTCAAGCGTCGCGCGGAGTCTCCCTCCGCGCGGTGGCGCTTGTAGGCCAGGGCGTCCAGCTCGTCGATGAACACGACGCAGGGGGCAAACGCCCGTGCGTGGGCGAACGCGTCGGCGAGGTTGCGCTCCGATGCCCCGAAGTAGGGGGAGACGACGTCCTCGATCCGGATCGGGATGAAGGGCAGCCCGCACTCGCCGGCCACCGCGCGCGCCATCAGCGTCTTGCCGCAACCTGGAGGTCCATAGAGCAGGACACCGCCGCCGCCGTGTCGGCCGTACTTCGCGTAGAGGTCGGGCCGGACGTAGGGCATCACGATCATGCGGTGCAGGAGCTTCTTCAGGTCTTCTAGGCCACCGACGTCGCTGAAACGGATCACCTCCGCCGGCTCGGCCGGGGCATCTCCGGAGGGGGCGAGTGCCGTCGCGATGCGCGACTCGAGATCCGACAGCCCTTCGATCTGGCCCCCGCCGCGCGCGACCTCGAGGCACCCGCGCGCGACGCCGAGGTGGCCGAGCGTGAGGGCGAGATCGGCGGCCACCAAGGCTTCTTCGGGAGGAAGGGTATGCGCCGCGAGCAGGCGCGCGTACACCTCGAGTGCCGCGTCGTCGTCGCCGTCGGCGCGCAGTGCCTCGGCCAGGAGGAGCAGGAGGGTCTCGTTGTCCGGGCTGGCCTCGAGCGCGGCGCGCAGTCCCGTGATGCGCGCGTGCCCCGAGGTGGTCACCGCGCCCTCCTCTTCACCCAGGCCGTGAGGACCGCCGGGAGCGCCCAGCTGTACACAAGGAAGGCGACCCACACGGCCGCCACGGTGATCTGAACCGGCTCGGGCATCGTCGCCCGGACCAGTCTCAGGGCGACGAAGGTGACCAGCGCCACCTGCCACCAGGCGAAGCGGCTCAACAACCGCAGCGGCCACATCACGGGGAGCATCGCGATCGCGGCACGTCGCGCCGCGAGGGCCAGCTCCCGATCGTCGAGGTTGGTCGCCGCAGCCCGGCGCATGCTGCGGACCGCCGTCTCCTGGTCGCCGAGCTCCTAGGCGGCGACGGCGTCGAGCTGGAGCGCCTCCGAGTTGTCGGGCTCCTCGGCGAGCACGCGGCGCGCCAGCGCACGCGCCTGCTCCCAGCCCTTGCGGGCCACCGCGATGCGCGCACGCAGCAGGGTGAGCTCCAGAGCCTCAGGGTCGAGCTCGCGTGCCTGAGTGACCTGACGGTCGGCCTCAGCGAGCCGCTTCTCGTCGACGAGGAACGCGCCGTACCGGGTGCGTATCGCCAAGTCGGACGGGCACAGGGCGAGAGCACGCTGGAAGTGTCGCTCGGCTTCCTTGGGGCGCCTGGAGAAGTCAGCGGCCTGCGCGGCGTAGAAGTGCAGCGGACCGCTGTCGGGGTCGATCTCGAGGCCTCGGAGCGCTACCTCGTACCCTTCTTGGCGACGTCCGAGGCGGATCAGCGCGAGCGAGCGGAGCTCGAAGGCGCGAGCCTGGTCGGGTTCCGACGCGCCCTCGGCGAGGAGGTCCAGGCAACGCTGCGGGTTGCCGACGTCCAGCCAGTGCTCTGCCATCGCCAATGGGTCGCTCGTGCTCGTCATGGGCGGAGCGTAGTGACTCACCTCTCACCGCCGGACCCCGACCCACGCCGCGCCGAGATGCCCGGCGCGACCTGTGCCCGGTTGGCGCCACGTGACGCAGGTCATGTCCGAGGCGTGGTGTCCGAGGACGCGGCTGCCCCTCTCGTGTGAGAGCCTGATCGAGTCCGTTTTAGACCGAATCTTGGGGGTCGTCCTGTGTCGCCGGTCGTCGTCATCGTGCCCGTCATGCTGATCATCGTGGCAGCGGCCGTCATGCTCGGCGCAGTGCTCGCCTACCCGTACCGAGGGAAGCACGTGCCGTCGTCCGTGTGGGGCGCGGAGAGCATCGACCGGCTTCTCGTGGCGATCGCGGACCGGCTCGACATCGGTCGGCACCCCGAGGCCGAGGTCGCCGAGGTCGCCGAGGTCGCCGACGCGTCAGGTCAGCGTCGACCAGGCTGAGGCGATCCACGGCACCGCCAGGCTGAAGGTCGGCACCAGCACCACGACGGCGGCGACGACGTAGCAGGTGAGCGCCTCGACGCGACCCGCAGGTGCGGCGGCGCTGACCTCGTTCTCGAGCCGATCCATCCGGCGTACGAGCGTGCTGCTCGCTCCGAGCGCCCCGGCAGGGGCGGGGCGGGTGCCGAGCTTGACGAGCGCACGCGCCAGCGGCGTGGTGCCCGCGCGGCGCCTCGCGTGGTCGTCGGCGAGCAGCTCCACCAGGACACGCGTGCTCTCGAGCGCCGCCTCGGTCCGCAGCACCCGCGGGAAGGCCCGGTGCAGAGCCGAGAACGTGTCCACCACGACGTCGTGCCGTGCCCGGAGGTGGGCGCGCTCGTGCGCGAGGACGGCGTCGAACTCCGCCGGGTCGAGCGAGTCGAGGGTCCCTCGGGAGACCACGACACGCGCGTCGAGGCCAGGGACGCAGTAGGCGAAGGGCTCGTGGGCGTCGAGGATGCGGACCGAGCGGCCCGCGTCGTCGCGGGTGCCGACAAGATCCACCATCGCGCGGTGTCGCCGGCGGGTCGTGCGCACCTCGGCGGCCACACTGAGGAACGACCACACCGTCCGGGCGACGACGACGACGGTGAGCCCGAGGAACGCGACGTGCAGCACCATCCGTGCCACGCCGGGCTCGGGGTTCGGGGCGCCTTCGTGGACGACCAGCCACAGCGACGCGGACAGCCCGGCGCCGACGACGGCGAGGATCGCGGCGAGCGCGAGCGCCTGCCAGAGGACGACGGCCGCCCGCGGCGCGCGATAGGGCCAGTCCATCCGCGCGAGCATCGCGGGGACGGGCTGAGCCAGCGCGAGACCGATCAGCCCGAGCAGGAGCGGGGTGGTCATGAGCTCGTGGCCGGCGTCTCCGGAGGCTGCGTCGCCTCGATGCGCGCGAGAGCCTCGCGCAGAGCTCGGGCGTCGTCGTTGCTGGCGGTCTCGGCGAAGTGCACCAGCGCCGCCGTACGGTCGTCTCCGGCCGAGGCCAGGACCTCGTGCAGCAGCGTGGCGGTGAGCTCGTCACGACCGACGGTGGGCGCGTAGGTAAACGCGCGTCCGCTCCGGTCACGGTCGACGACACGCTTGCGGGCGAGCCGGTCGAGGATCGTCGTGACCGTCGTGTAGGCCAGGTCCCTGCGGGGGGTCAGAAGGTCCAGGACCTCGCGTCCGGTCAGGGGGGTGGCGGACTCCCAGAGGAGGTCCATCACCTCGCGCTCGAGCTCGCCCAGTCGTGCCATGGCTCAAGGGTACCGGGGGCTACGACTCTGTGTCGTACCCCACCTGCTGATCTACGACACTGCGTAGTAGCGTTTCTCCTACAGAGCGTCGTCGACGGTCTGGCGAGGACTCGCCGGATTCGCCGCCCACCGGCTCCGGATTTAGCCTGACGATTGATCGAGCCTTGAGGGGCACCATGGAAGCACTCGAGATCGCACGGTGGCAGTTCGGGATCACCACCGTGTACCACTTCTTCTTCGTACCGATCACCATCGGACTGTCATTTCTCGTCGCAGGCCTCGAGCTGGCCTGGGTGCGCACGCGCAACGAGAAGTGGCTCCGTCTGACGAAGTTCTTCGGCAAGATCTTCCTGATCAACTTCGCGATGGGCATCGTGACCGGCATCGTGCAGGAGTTCCAGTTCGGGATGAACTGGTCCGACTACTCGCGGTTCGTCGGTGACATCTTCGGTGCGCCGCTCGCCGTCGAGGGCCTGCTGGCGTTCTTCCTCGAGTCGACGTTCCTCGGCATCTGGATCTTCGGGTGGGACAAGCTCTCGCCCGCGCTGCACAACGCCTGCATGTGGATCGCCGCTGTCGGCACCGCGCTGTCGGCCTACTTCATCCTCGCGGCCAACTCCTTCATGCAGAACCCGGTCGGCTACACGTTCAACGCCGAGCGCGGACGCGCGGAGCTCGAGAGCTTCACCGACGTCCTCACCAACAAGGTCGTGCTCATCACGCTCCCGCACACGCTGTTCGGTGCCTTCATGGTCGCCGGCGGGCTGATGGCCGCGGTGTCGATGTGGTGGCTGATCCGCCGCAAGCCCGCGGACGCCGACGCCTTCCGATCCACCCTGCGCCTCGGAGCGGTCACCCTGCTCGTCGCGGGCCTTGGCACGATCGTCACCGGCGACATCCAGGGCAAGATCATGACCGAGGTGCAGCCGATGAAGATGGCGGCTGCAGAGGCCCTGTACGAGGATGCCCAGCCCGCGCCGTTCTCCGTGCTCACCATCGGGTCGCTCAGCGGTGACAAGCCGTTCTACCAGCTCGAGGTGCCGCACGTGCTGTCCTACCTCGCGACGGGCACGTGGGACGGTGAGGTGCGCGGCATCAACTCGCTCCAGGCCGAGTACGAGGAGACGTACGGCCCCGGCAACTACAAGCCGTACATCCCCGTCACCTACTGGAGCTTCCGCCTGATGATCACGTGCGGTGGTCTGGCGATGGCGATCGGCGCGTGGATGCTCTGGTCGACCCGCGGGGGTCGTGTGCCGCGTGGCGACAAGCGCTGGCCGATCTGGCTCGCCGTCGCCTCGATGCTCCTTCCGCTCCTCGCGAACTCCTTCGGCTGGATCTTCACCGAGATGGGTCGTCAGCCCTGGATCGTCTTCAGCCTGATGCCGACCGAGGCCGGAGTGTCGCCCAACGTCGGCGCCGGCACGGTGCTCACGTCCTTGATCGTCTTCACCCTCGTCTACGGCGTTCTCGCGGTGATCGAGGTCAAGCTGCTCCTGGCAGCCGTCAAGAAGGGGTTGCCCGAGGTGGACCCGGACAACGAGACAGGCAAGCAGCCCGACGACCGCCCGATGGCGTTCGCGTACTGAGAGGAGAGGGATCATGGAACTCACCACCATCTGGTTCTGCGTCATCGCGTTCCTCTTCATCGGCTACTTCGTGCTCGAGGGATTCGACTTCGGTGTCGGGATGCTGCTGCCGATCCTCGGCCGCAACGACCGCGAACGCCGCACGATGATCAACACGATCGGCCCGCTCTGGGACGGCAACGAAGTCTGGTTGATCGTCGCCGGCGCGAGCATCTTCGCCGCGTTCCCCGAGTGGTACGCCACCTTGTTCAGCGGGTTCTACCTCCCGCTGCTCCTGATCCTGGTGGCGCTGATCGTGCGCGGGGTCGCCTTCGAATACCGCCACCAGCGCGACGACGCGACCTGGAAGAGCCGCTGGGACGCCGCGATCATCTTCGGCTCCTTCGTCCCGGCCCTGCTGTGGGGTGTCGCGTTCGGCAACATCGTCCGCGGCGTCGAGATCGACGCCGACAAGAACTACGTCGGCGGCTTCTTCGACCTCCTCAACCCGTACGCGCTGCTGGCGGGCGTGGTCATGCTGACGCTGTTCCTCACCCACGGCGCCAACTTCCTCGCCCTCAAGACCAGCGGCATCATCCACGAGCGGGCGCGGGCGTTCTCGCTCAAGATCGGCCTCGTCGCCGCGGTGCTGGCCGTCGCATTCCTGCTCTGGACCTGCCTCGACCACGACAAGATCTGGGTCTGGGCCCTGTCCGGGCTCGCGGCGCTGACGTTCGTGGGCGGCCTGCTCGCAGCCTGGGCACGGCGCGACGGCTGGGCGTTCATGGGGACGATGGCCGCGATCGGTCTCGCCGTGATGTCGCTGTTCGTGGCGCTGTTCCCGGACGTGATGCCGTCCACCCTCGATCCGGCCTACAGCCTGACGACGGAGAACGCGGCCTCCACCGACAAGACGCTCACCATCATGAGCTGGGTGGCCGTGGTGTTCGTCCCGATCGTGATCGGCTACCAGGCGTGGAGCTACTGGGTGTTCCGCAAGCGGATCAGCGTCGACTCGATCGCGGTCGAGGACGACGAGCACCTGCACTCGCCGGTATGACAACCCTGAACGTACGGACCGCCTCGTCGCCGCCGCTCGACCCCCGCCTCGTCCGGCGGTCGCGGGCGGTCCGTACCTACCTCGCCGCCAGCGTCGTGATCGCGACGGCGATGGCGGCGCTGGTCGTTGGCCAGTCGTGGCTCATCGCCCGGGTCGTCTCGGAGGGGTTCGAGCGGTCGGGACTGGTCGACGTCGTCACCGCCGCCGTGCTGGCACTGGCTGCGGTGATCCTCACCCGCGCCGCGCTCGGCTGGCTCCACGCGGTCGTGTCGGCACGCGCGGCGGCACGGGTGAAGGTGCAGCTGCGCGAGGAGGTGGTCGGCCGGCTTCTCGACGGTGCGCCCCACCACGGGGCTCGCCCGGAGTCGAGCCACGTCGTCACGCTGCTCGGGCCCGGCATGGACAAGCTCGACACCTACTTCGCGCGCTACCTCCCACAGCTCGCGCTGGCTCTCACCGTGCCGGCGGTGGTGGTCGTCGCGGTGTTCGTGGCCGACCCGTTGTCGGGGATCACGATCGCCGTGACGCTCCCGCTCATCGTGGTGTTCATGGTGCTGGTCGGCTACATGACGCGTGACCGGACCGAGCGGCGGTGGCGCGCGATGGTCCGGCTCAGCCACCACTTCGCCGACGTGCTCGACGGACTCGTCGTGCTCAAGGTCTTCGGGCGCTCGCGCAACCAGACCGAGGGCATCGCCGAGGTGGGCGAGCGCAACCGCAAGGAGACGATGGGTGCCCTGCGCCTCGCGTTCCTGTCGTCGTTCGTGCTCGAGCTCGTCGCAACGATCTCGGTCGCCCTCGTCGCCGTGTCGATCGGTCTGCGGATCGTCGAGGGCCACCTCTCGCTGATGACAGGTCTGTTCGTCCTCGTGCTCGCGCCGGAGGCCTACCTGCCGATCCGCCAGGTCGGCGCACACTTCCACGACTCGGCCGAGGGGCAGGCGGTCGCCGACGACGTCTACGCGATCCTCGACGACCAGGACGTCGCCGTCCGCCGGACCGTCGCACCGGACCTCGGCGGCGCAACGATCGTCGTGGACGACGTCTCCGTGTCCTACCCGGGGCGTACGACACCCGCTCTCGCGCCGACGTCGTTGGTGCTCGAACCAGGACGCGTGCTCGCCGTCACCGGCTCGTCGGGGTGCGGCAAGAGCACCCTGGTCGATGTGCTGATGGGATTCGTCGCCCCCACCACCGGCCGTGTCACCGTCCGTGCGGCCGACGGGACGACGTACGACCTCGCAGACATCGACCTCGCCTCGTGGCGTTCGCGCCTGGCCTGGGTGCCGCAGGTGCCCGGTCTGCTGTCGGGGACCGTCGCCGGCAACGTCCGTCTGGGGGCGCGTGACGCCTCCGACGACGAGGTCGCCGAGGCGCTCCGCGACGCCGGCGCGCCCGATCTCTCGCCGCAGCGCGAGGTCCACGAAGGCGGGGCCAACCTGTCGGCGGGGGAGCGGCGGCGTCTGGCCGTCGCCCGGGCGCTGCTGCGGGTACGCCGAGCAGGAGCGACCGTGATGCTGCTCGACGAGCCCACCGCCGGCCTCGACACCGCGGCCGAGGAGGACGTACGACGAGCGCTGCGCGCCGCCGACGTCACCGTGCTGGTCGTGGCGCACCGCCGCGCACTCGTCGACGACGCCGACCGGGTCGTACCCCTCGTGCCCGCGGGGATGGCGGCATGACCACCGCGCGCCGCCAGCTGGTCCTCGGCGGCTTCTTCGGGCTGCTCGCGAGCCTCAGCTCGATCGGGCTGCTCCTCGTCTCCGCCTGGCTGATCTCGCGTGCGGCCCAGCACCCGCCCGTGCTCTATCTCATGCTCGCGATCGTCTCCGTGCGGGCGTTCGGGATCGCGCGCGCCGCGCTGCGCTACGTCGAGCGGCTCTACACCCACGACGGCGCCCTGCGTGTGGGCACCTCGATCCGGCTCGCGGTCTACGAGCGGCTGGAGCGGCTGTCGCCCTCGACGCTCGCCGCGGGCCGACGCGGGGAGAGGATCGCTCGGATCGTCTCCGACGTCGACGCGATCCAGGACCGGATCGTCCGGGCGACCATCCCGCGGGCCGTGACCGCGGTCTCGTCGGCGATCGTGGTCGGGTTCGTCCTCGCGATCTTCCCCCGCGGCGGCCTCGTGCTGGCTGCGGCGGTGGTCGTGGCGTGGGTCGGCGTCCTCGTCGCCGTACGGACCGGAGGGAGTCGTTCCAACGCGGCGACCGCCGGGCTGCGCGGTGAGCTCGCCGCCGAGGTCGCGGAGACGCTGCGCACCTCGCGCGACCTCGTGGCGTACGGTGCCGCCGAGGATGCCCGTGCCACGGTCGCGCGCACGGGGGAGAGGCTCGCGGAGACCGAGCGCCGTGCCGCCTTCCTCGACGGACTCGGCGTCATGGTCGTCCGGATCTGTCTCGGCGTCGCGACGTGCCTGATCGCATGGGCGGGTGTGGCCGCCGTCGCCGACGGCGCCCTGAGCCCGGTCCTGCTCGCCGTGGTCGTCCTCGCCCCGGTGGCGCTCGCCGAGCCGCTCGAGGGCCTGAGCGCGATCGAGCAGCAGGCGCAACGGTCGGCAGCCTCCCGGCGACGCATCGACGAGCTGGTCGCCGCTCACGACGACGTGGTGGATCCGGAGCACCCTGCACCCGACCCCGCCGGGTTCGACCTCCACCTGCGCGACGTCGCCCTCGGGTGGGGTGAGGGCGAGGATCTCGTCCGTGGCCTCGACCTGGACCTCCCAGAGGGTGCGGTCGTCGCGGTCTCGGGACCGAGCGGGTCGGGCAAGTCGACCCTCGCCGCGGTGCTCCTGAGGCTCGCCGCACCGAGGGCGGGCACGATCACCCTCGGCGGTACGCCGATCGACGCGCTGACCGGTGACCAGGTCCGCCAGGTGGTGGCGACCCTCCGCCAGGACGAGCACGTCTTCGACACCTCGATCCGAGAGAACCTGAGGATCGCCGACCCGCAGGCCGACGACCGTACGCTCCTGGCCGCCCTCGACGCGGCGGGTCTCGGGGCCTTCGTCGCAGGGCTGCCCGACGGTCTCGACACCGAGGTGGGGGAGAACGGCGACCGCCTCTCCGGCGGGGAGAGGCAGCGTCTGGGACTGGCCCGGCTGCTGCTCGGAGGGCACCGCGTCCTCGTGCTCGATGAACCCACCGAGCACCTCGACGCGGCGACCGCCGAGGCCCTGCTGCGCGACCTCGTCGCGCTCGCCCCGGAGCGCTCCATCCTGCTCGTCAGCCACGACGAGCGAGCGCTCGCGGCCGCGTCGCACGTCGTCCGGATCGGCGAGCCCACTAGGATCAGGGATCGTGTCTGACACCACCACGCTCTACGTCTTCATCGGTCTCGCCGTCGCCGTCCTCCTGATCGGAGGGATCGCCGCCTTCGTGGTCGGCTCGCGGGGCAAGGCCCTGCCGCCGGCCGACACCGTCGACCGCCGTCTCGACGACCTCCGCGAGCGCCCCGAGCAGGAGCCTGCACCGACCGGTGACGGGGTGGAGCCCGTGCTTCCCGAGCCGGGCGAGATCGACGAGTCCGACACCGGCAACGAGCCCGGAGCCGTCGCGACCGCTCCGACCGCGCCGGGACCCGCGATCGAGGAGCCTGCGCCCGCCGCGGGCCGGTTGGTCCGGCTCCGTACCCGGCTCGCCCGCTCCCAGTCCTCGCTCGGCAAGAGCCTGCTCGCACTCCTCGGCCGTGACCGTCTCGACGAGGACACCTGGGAGGAGATCGAGGACACGCTCCTGACCGCCGACGTGGGCGTTGCGCCGACGCAGGAGCTCGTCGAGCGCCTCCGCACCCGGATCCGGGTCGAGGGTGTCGCCGACCCCGCGGTCGCCCGGTCGATCCTGCGCGAGGAGCTCGTGACGCTGGTCGACCCGTCGTACGACCGCAGCATCGCCGCCAAGGGTGTCGACGGCGCCCCCGGCGTGGTGCTCGTGGTGGGCGTCAACGGCACCGGCAAGACCACGACCGTCGGGCGGCTCGCACGCGTGCTGATCGCCGACGGCGACAGTGTCGTGCTCGGCGCCGCGGACACCTTCCGCGCCGCGGCCGCCGACCAGCTCCAGACCTGGGGCGAGCGCGTCGGTGTCCCGACCGTCCGTGGTCCCGAGGGCGGCGATCCCGCCTCGGTCGCGTTCGACACCGTCAAGACCGGCAAGGAGGGCGGCTACGACACCGTCGTCATCGACACCGCCGGCCGCCTCCACACCAAGGCCGGCCTGATGGACGAGCTCGGCAAGGTCAAGCGGGTCATCGAGAAGCAGGCACCGGTCACCGAGGTGCTGCTCGTCATCGACGCGACCACCGGTCAGAACGGCCTGACGCAGGCTCGGGTCTTCGCCGAGGTCGTCGACGTCACCGGGATCGTGCTCACCAAGCTCGACGGCACCGCCAAGGGCGGGATCGTCATCGCCGTACAGCGAGAGCTCGGGGTCCCCGTCAAGCTCGTGGGGCTCGGAGAGGGCGCCGACGACCTGGCGCCGTTCGTGGCCGACGAGTTCGTGGACGCGCTCCTGTCCTGACCCACCCGGTCCCCGACCGCCCGTCCCCGTCCCCGATTTGTGCAGTTGAGCAAGGAATCCGGGGACGCAAACCCGTGCCAACTGCACAAATCGGGGACGGGACGGGGCGGGGTCAGCGTGCGCGGGCGAGGAACCGCTTGAGGAGGGGCCCGGCGGTCTGAGAGCCGGACTCGCCCGTCTCGACGAACACCGCGACCGCGAGGTCGCCCTTGGTCGCCACCATCCAGGCGTGAGTCTTCACCGGTGAGCCGTACTCGGCCGTCCCCGTCTTGGCGCCGACCTCACCGCCGAGCCCTGCGAGCGCGCGGCCGCTGCCGTCGGTGACGACGCGGCGCATCAGCGCACGGAGCTGGCGGGCCTCGGCGGGTTCGAGCGTGGACTCGACCTTGGGCGCCTCGCGATCGGGGAGCAGCACGGGCACGACCGTACGGCCGGCGGCGACCGACGCGGTCACGGTCGCCATCGTGAACGGCGAGGCGAGCACCTTGCCCTGGCCGATCATCGACGCCGCGTGCTCGGTCGTGGGTGCCTCGGTGGGAACGGAGCCGAAGTAGGACGGGAAGCCCAGGTCCTGGTCGACGCCCATCCCGAGCGAGGCCGCGGCGGAGGCGAGGTCGCTCTGCGCCACCCTGTCCCGCAGCCCGATCATCGACGTGTTGCACGACTGCGCAAAGGCCTCGGTGAACCGGATGCGGCCGAGCGAGCTGCTGGGGTAGTCGTCGTAGTTCTTGAACGACTTGCCGTTCACGACGGTCGTCGCGGGGCACGGCGTGGTCGTCGTCGGGTCGACACCAGCGCGCAGCGCGGCGAGCGCGGTCGTGATCTTGAACGTCGAGCCCGGGGCGTACTGCCCGGTGGTCGCGATCGCCTGTCCCGCGGCACCCGGGCCCGTCGCCGCGGCCAGCACAGCGCCGGTCGAGGGCTTGATCGCCACCAGCGCGCTGGCCGGCTTCGTCCCGGCGAGCACCTCCTCGGCGAGGATCTGCAGACGCTGGTCGAGCGTCGTGCGCAGCGGCTCACCGGGGACCGGCGCCTGCTCGTACGCCGGCACGTCCTTGATCGACGGGGACGGGTTCGCCGGGTCGGACACGGCGTCGCTGACGATGTCGACGACGTAGCCGTCGCGACCGCGCAGCTGCTCGTCGTAGCGCAGCGCGAGCCCCGACAGACCGGTGAGGTCGCCGGTGGACAGACGTCCGTCGCTCTTGTCGATGAGCTCCTTGGTCGCCTCGCCGACCGAGCCGAGGATGGCGGAGGCGAAGGTCCGGGTCGGCGCCAGCGGCAGCTTGTCACCAAGGACCCTCGCTCCGAAGACCGACTCGGGGTCCCCGTTGGGTGCTCGCTGCTCGGCACGCAGCACGATCGCCTCCACGAACGCCTTGGGACCCGCCGCCGCGACCTCGGCGGCGTAGTCGTCCGCGTCGATGCCGAGGATCCGCGCCAGCGCGCGGGCAGACGACTGCTGGCGGGCCGCGGGGACGGCCGTCTTGTCGATCCCGATGCGCTGGACGGAGCGCTCGGTGACCAGGACGGTCCCCGAGCCGCCGAGGATGTCTCCGCGCTGCGCCGGCACGGTGCGTACGCGCAGACGCTGGCCCTCGGCGAGGTCCGGGGCGACCAGCGACGGCGACCAGGCGACCGTCCAGGTGTCGTCGGCACGACGCATCTCGGCCTTTGTCTCGTACTCCCAGGCGACATCGGGCCCGAACTCCCAGCGGTAGGCGAGGGTGGCGGTCGCCGTCTCGTCCTCCTCGGCGACGCCCTTCACCGAGACGGTCGGCCGGAGGTCGTCGAGGCCCTTGGTGATCTGCGCCAGCTCGGCGCCCGCGGCGGAGTCGTCGATCTCGACGCCGGAGAGGTCGAGGCTCGAGAGGCCCTCGGCGAGCTGCTCGGCCTCCGGCTCGGCCGGCGAGCCGCTGCAGGCGCCGAGCACGCCGGCGCCCAGCACGGTGGCCAGGACGAGGGTCACACGATGACGGGCGGACGAGGGGGAGAAGGCCATGCCCTCATCCTCACCCGCCGGAGGTTCATCGGTCGACAAGAGCGGCAGGGTGGGACGGAGCGTCGTTGAAACTCAGGCGTAACACAACCTGGTCAAGTGTCACCTCCATGAAACACAGCGTCGCTCGACCGGAAACGAACCGCCGCGAATCTGAACGCAACGAAGCCGACCCGGACACTGCCGTTCGAGCGCCGGTCACGTCTCAGATACCTAATCCCCTGGAGGTTCCATGGACACCGGCCACGCAGCCTGGATCCTGACCTCCGCGTCGCTCGTGCTCCTGATGACGCCGGCCCTGGCGCTCTTCTACGGCGGGATGACGCGGACCAAGTCCATCCTCAACATGATGATGATGTCCTTCAGCGCCATGGGCGTCGTCATGGTCGTCTACGTGTTGTGGGGCTACTCGATGTCCTACGCCTCCGGCGGCGAGGACAGCATCGGTGGCTTCTTCGACAACCCGTTCACCCTGTTCGGGCTGCGCGACGTCTCGGGCACCGACTACCTGACCGTCGCCTTCCAGGCGACGTTCGCCATCATCACGGCGGCCCTGATCAGCGGTGCGCTGGCCGAGCGCGTGAAGTTCTCCTCGTGGCTGCTGTTCCTGCCGCTGTGGGTCACGCTCGCCTACTTCCCGCTCGCGCACATGGTCTGGGGTGGCGGCTTCCTCTCCGGAAGCGCCGACGGCCTGGCCGCGGCCATCTTCGGCACCACCGACGGCGCCGCGACGATCGCCCCCATCGACTACGCCGGCGGTACGGTCGTCCACATCAACGCCGGTATGGCGGCGCTCGTCCTGGTGCTGCTGATCGGCAAGCGGAGGGGCTTCGGCAAGGAGCCGACCCGCCCGGGCAACCTCCCGCTGACGATGCTGGGTGCCGGCCTCCTGTGGTTCGGCTGGTTCGGCTTCAACGTGGGCTCGTACGTGTCGGTGCCCGACGAGCCGATCAGCGCCGGTGCGGAGGGCTTCGTCGAGAACACCATCGCCTACGCCACCGCGTTCTCCGGTGAGACCGGTCTCGTGTGGGTCAACACCTCCGTCGCCGCTGCGGCGGCCATCATCGGCTGGCTCGTCGTGGAGAAGATCCGTGACGGCAAGGCCACCTCGCTCGGTGCCGCTTCGGGCATCGTCGCCGGCCTCGTCGCCATCACCCCGGCGTGTGGCGCGCTGAGCCCGATCGGCGCGATCGCCCTCGGCATCGTCGCGGGTGGCCTCTGCGCCCTCGCGGTCGGCCTGAAGTTCCGGTTCGGCTACGACGACTCGCTCGACGTGGTGGGCGTCCACCTGGTCGGCGGCCTCGTCGGCACCCTCGGCATCGGGTTCCTCGCGGTCGAGGGCGGGCTGCTCTACGGAGACGGCATCAAGCTCTTCGTCGTCCAGGCCGCGATCGCTGCCTTCGCCATCCTCTGGTCGGGTGTCTTCACGCTGCTCATCGGCCTGGCCATCAAGGCGGTCATGGGCTGGCGCGTCGCCGAGGAGGACGAGGTGGAGGGCATCGACCTGGCCGAGCACGGCGAGTCGGGGTACGACCTCGCACCCGCGTCGGGCGTCGCCCGTCCCGTCACGGCGGCTACGCTGACCACCACCCCCGAAGGAGCCAAGGCATGAAGCTCGTGACCGCGGTGATCAAGCCGCACAAGTGGGAAGAGGTCCGCGAGGCCCTCGAGACCTTCGGCATCACCGGCATGACCGTGACGGAGGCCAGCGGCTACGGCCGTCAGAAGGGTCACACCGAGGTCTACCGTGGCGCCGAGTACGACGTTTCGCTCGTCCCCAAGATCCGGGTCGAGATCGTGACCGAGGACGAGGACGTCAAGGACGTCGTCGACGTGGTCGTGAAGTCGGCCGCGACTGGCAAGATCGGTGACGGCAAGGTCTGGGTCGTCCCGGTCGAGTCCGTCGTCCGGGTCCGTACCGGAGAGACGGACGAGGCGGCGCTCTGACCGAGGAGCTCAGCGCACGGCGCCGGTCCAGGGCGGACGCCCTGGACCGGCGCTTGCGTGAGTGCTTCACCGAGGCCGCCTCAGACCTGCCTGAGGGCGAGCGGCACGGCCTCGCGCTGGTCGCGGTCGGCGGCTTCGGACGTGCCGAGATGTCGCCCTTCAGCGACGTCGACGTGGTCCTCGTCCATCGCGACGGCGCTTCGTCTGCGCTCGTCGCGCAGGTCGCCGAAAAGATCTGGTACCCGCTGTGGGACGGGGGCGTCACGCTGGACCACGCGGTCCGCAGCGCCGGCCAGATGCTGCAGACCGCCGACGAGGACTACCGCGCCGCGCTCGGGATGCTCGACGCGCGTGCGGTGGCGGGTGACGCCGCCGCGGTGGTCGCGCTGCGGTCGGAGATCCTCACCGCGTGGCGCCGTACGGCCCGTCGTCGCCTCCCCGAGCTGGAGCGCGCCACCCACGAACGCGTCGAGCGGCTCGGCTGGCTCGCGCAGTCGGCGGTGATGGACCTCAAGGAGTCAGGGGGTGGCCTGCGCGACGGGACGGTCATGCGTGCCCTGGTCGCCAGCTGGCTGGTCGACGTGCCGCACCGTGAGCTCGAGGCGCTCCGCGCGGCGTTGCTGGACGTCCGTGACGTCCTGCACGAGGTCGCGGCCCGTCCCACCGACCGGTTGACACCCGACCTCGTGCCGGAGGTCGCGTCCGTGATGGGCTACGCGCCCGACCAGCTGGACCTCCACGTGCGCGACCTCGGCCGCCGCACCGCTCACCTGGCGAACCGCACGTGGCGACGCGTCGATGCCCTGCTCGGGGAGCGTCCGCGCTCCCGCAGCGCCCCAGGTCCTCGCCTGGACCCGGTCGCGCCCGGGGTGGCGGTCGTCGGCGACGAGGTCGTGCTGACGGGGTCGCCCGATCCCGACGAGGACGCGCTCGTGGCGCTGCACGCCGTGGCGGAGTCCGCCCGGCGAGGCCTCCCGCTGGCTGCGGCCTCCGCGGCACGGCTCGCCCGGGGCGCGGTGCCGCCCGAACCGTGGCCCCCTGAGGCGCGTCGTCTGCTGGTCGAGGGGCTGACCGCCGGACGCGGACTGGTCACCGTGTGGGACGAGATCGACCTCGCGGGTCTGGTCGACCGCTGGCTGCCGGAGTGGGCGCCCCTGCGGCTGCGTGGCTCGTCGTCCCCGGTGCACCGGTTCACCATCGACCGGCACTCCGTCGAGACGGCCGTCGTCGCCTCCGGCCTCATGCGCACGGTCGCACGCCCGGACCTCCTGGCGGTGGCGGCCCTGCTCCACGACGTGGGCAAGGGACGCGAGGGCGACCACAGTGAGGTGGGAGCACCGATCGCGCGTGCGGTGGCGACGAGGTGGGGCTTCGGGGAGGCCGACGCCGACACGATCGAGGACCTCGTCCGGCGGCACCTCCTCCTGCCCACCATCGCGACGCGTCGTGACATCGAGGACCCCGACACGGCCGCGAACGTCGCCGCGCTCGTCGGCGACGCCGACCGTCTCGACCTCCTCCTCGCGCTCACCGAGTCCGACGCCCGCGCGACGAGCCCGCAGGCCTGGTCCGCGTGGCGGTCCGGGCTGATCCGAGGGCTCGCGGCGAAGGTGCGGGTCGTGCTCGGCGACGCCGCGGCGCTGGACGACCCCTCGTACGAGGGCTGGCCGGCGGGACTCGCGGTCCCGTCGAGGGTGCTGGGGGACGCGCCGTTCCTGGTCGACGTCGCCGGGCACCACGAGGGATCGCTGGTCCAGGTCACCGCACCCGACCGTCACGGGTTGCTCGCCGATCTCGCCGGCGCCCTCAGCGTCGCCGGTCAGCAGATCCGGTCGGCGCGGCTGGTCGAGCGCGACGGGACGACGACCAGCATCTGGGAGGTGGCCGGTCGAGACGTGGACGAGGCACGTCTCGTCCGCCGGATCCGGCAGGTGCTGGAGGGTCAGCTGTCGCTGGACGACCGTCTCGCTCCGTCGGGGGAGGGGCCGACGGAGCCTCTTCAGGTGATGCTCCACCACGACTCGTCGACCTCGGCGGTGGTCGAGGTGCGCGCTCAGGATCAGCGCGGCCTCGTGTGGGCCGTCGCGCGGACCATCACCCAGGAGGGCTACGGCATCCGCTCGGCCCACCTCTCGACCTTCGGGCCGCAGGCTCGAGACGTCTTCTACGTCGTCGACGGCGCGGGCGCCACGCTGAGCACGGAGCAGGCGGACGCGCTGGTCGAACGGCTGCGAGGGCTTCCGCTCTGACGGGCGCATCCGCCCTCGACGACGCGACGGGCGTACGGGCGGAGGGTCGCTTCGGGGCAGCCGTTAGGCTGGAACCCGCGCACGCCGCACGTCGCGGCTGTCACGACACCTGTGAGGAACGGCTGTCTTGTTCGACACACTCCAGAACCGCCTGCAGACCACCTTCCGCAACCTCCGCGGCAAGGGCAAGCTGTCCGAGGCCGACATCGATGCCACCGCCCGAGAGATCCGGGTGGCTCTGCTCGAGGCGGACGTCGCGCTGCCCGTGGTCAAGGAGTTCGTCGCCCGGGTCAAGGAACGCGCCCGTGGCGCTGAGGTCAGCCAGGCGCTGAACCCTGCCCAGCAGGTCATCAAGATCGTCAACGAGGAGCTCGTCGGCATCCTCGGTGGTGAGACCCGTCGGCTCAGGCTGGCCAAGAACCCGCCGACCGTGATCATGCTGGCCGGCCTCCAGGGCGCCGGCAAGACGACGCTCGCGGGCAAGCTCGGCCTCTACCTCAAGGGTCAGGGTCACTCGCCGATGCTGGTGGCGGCCGACCTCCAGCGCCCCAACGCGGTGACGCAGCTGCAGGTGGTGGGCGAGCGGGCCGGGGTCGACGTGTACGCCCCGCAGCCCGGCAACGGTGTCGGCGACCCCGTCCAGGTGGCCAAGGACGCTCTCGCGGAGGCGCGCAAGTCCCTGCACGACGTGGTCGTCATCGACACCGCCGGTCGCCTCGGCATCGACGAGGAGCTGATGAAGCAGGCGTCGGAGATCCGTGACGCCACCGATCCCGACGAGGTGCTCTTCGTCGTCGACGCGATGATCGGCCAGGACGCCGTGCGGACCGCCGAGGCGTTCCTCCAGGGGGTCGACTTCACCGGCGTCGTGCTGTCCAAGCTGGACGGCGACGCGCGCGGCGGTGCGGCGCTCTCGATCGCGCAGATGACCGGCCGCCCGGTGATGTTCGCCTCCAACGGCGAGAAGCTCACCGACTTCGACGTGTTCCACCCCGACCGGATGGCCTCGCGCATCCTCGATCTCGGCGACATGATGACGCTGATCGAGCAGGCTGAGAAGGCCTTCGATGTCGAGCAAGCGCAGAAGGCCGCCGAAAAGCTCGCCGGCAAGAGCGGCGACTTCACGCTGGACGACTTCCTCCAGCAGATGCAGGCCGTCCGCAAGATGGGGTCGCTCAGCAAGATCCTCGGGATGCTGCCCGGCGCCGGCCAGTTCAAGGACCAGCTTGCCAACTTCGACGAGCGCGAGATCGACCGGATCCAGGCGATCATCCAGTCGATGACGCCGGCGGAGCGCCACAACCCCAAGATCATCGACGGCTCCCGCCGCTCGCGCATCTCACGTGGCTCCGGGACCCAGGTCAGCGACGTGAACCAGCTCGTCGACCGCTTCTTCGAGGCCCGCAAGATGATGCAGCAGATGGCCAAGGGCGGCGGGATGCCGGGGATGCCCGGGATGCCCGGGATGCCCGGGATGCCCGGGATGCCCGGCATGGGTGGCAAGCGTGCGGGTGCCCGTCAGCAGGCCAAGAAGGGCAAGGGCAAGGGCAAGCGCGTCTCCGGCAACCCGGCGAAGCGCGCTGCCGCGGCGCAGGCCGAGGCGGCCAAGCCCAAGGCCGACGGCGCCTCGGCGTTCGGCTTCGGCGGCACCCCGCAGCCCGACGGCGACGTGGAGATCCCCAAGGAGATCCGCGACCTCTTCTGAGGTGCGACCCGTCGGGTCCGCGCCGCCCGGAGGTCCACGGCCGCCTGAGCCGTACGGCGCCTGAGCCGTACGGCCACAGGTCACTGCCCCCGCGAGGGAAACCAGCCGGCCCGGCCGAGCTGCGCAGGAGCCTGGGGGAGCCCGAGTTGCTCGGAGATCCACGCGCCGGTCTCGGCGACCTGGGTCGGGCCGACACCGGTGGTGAAGCCGGAGCGGTGGAGCAGGTAGAGCAGGTCCTCGGTCGCCACGTTGCCGGTCGCGCCCGGAGCGAAGGGGCATCCGCCGATCCCGCCGGCCGAGGCGTCGAGGACCGAGACCCCGGCCTGCACCGCGGCCAGCGCGTTGGCGTAGCCGGTGTTGCGGGTGTTGTGGAAGTGCGCCCGGAGCGGCACGTCGGGCGCGAGGTCGCCGAGCGCGGAGACGAGCTCGGTCACCTGGGTCGGCACCCCGACGCCGATCGTGTCGGCGACCGCCAGCTCGTCCGGCGCCTCGTCCAGGACCGCGGCGGCAACGTCGCGCACGCGGCTGGTGGGGACCTCGCCGTCGAAGGGACAGCCGAACGCTGCGGCGAGGATCACCGACGTCCGTAGTCCTGCGGCGCGTGCGACCGGTGCGATGGCATGCCACGCGGCCACCTGGTCGTACGTCCCGACGCCTTGGTTGCGCACGGCGAGGCCTTCGGAGGAGACCACGACGACGGTGACCTCGTCGCAGCCCGCCGCGATGGCGCGGTCCAGCCCACGACGGTTCAGGACCAGCCCGATCGCGCTCAGTCGCGGGTCGTCGCGCACCGCCGCCATGAGGTCCTCGGCGTCGGCCATCTGGGGGACGCGGTCGGGCCGGGCGAAGGCGGTGACCTCGATCCGTCGCACCCCGGCGTCGAGGCTGCGGCGCACCAGCTCGGCCTTCACCGACGTGGGAAGGATCGTGGCCTCGTTCTGCAGACCGTCGCGGGGAGAGACCTCGACGATCTCGACCGCCTGGGGCATGGTGCTCGCTGTCATCGCGTCCTCCTGGGATCCCTGGGCGTCGGAGTCTATCTGATATACGATCTTGTCCATGTCAATGGAGCAGACGCCCGGCGCTCTCGCCGGGGTGCGTGTCGTAGAAGCGGGCCAGCTGCTCGCGGGTCCCTTCGCCGGACAGCTGATGGGTGACCTCGGCGCCGACGTGGTCAAGGTAGAGGCGCCGGGTGTCGGTGATCCGATGCGCCAGTGGGGCCGCGAGAAGCCGCACGGCCACTCGCTGTGGTGGCCCGTCGTGGCGCGCAACAAGCGCTCGGTCACCCTCGACCTCCGCCGACCCGAGGGCCAAGAGCTCTTCCTGCGCCTCGTCGAGCACGCCGACGTCGTCCTCGAGAACTTCCGGCCCGGCACGCTCGAGCGGTGGAACCTCGGCTACGACCGGCTCAAGGAGCGCAATCCCGGCATCGTCCTCGTCCGGGTCAGCGGCTACGGCCAGACGGGCCCGTACGCCGGCCGTGCCGGGTACGGGTCCATCGGTGAGGCGATGGGTGGGCTTCGCTACATCACCGGTGAGCCTGACCGACCGCCGTCGCGGACCGGGCTCTCGATCGGCGACTCGCTCGCCGCGACCCATGCGACCGTGGGGACGCTCGCCGCGCTGCTGCACCGGGAGCGGACAGGTGAGGGACAAGTCGTCGACAGCGCGATCTACGAGGCCGTGCTCGCGATGACCGAGAGCCTGGTGACCGAGTGGGACGTCGCCGGCTACCAGCGTGAGCGGACCGGTCCGATCCTTCCCAACGTCGCTCCCAGCAACGTCTATCCGACCGCGGACGGCCACACCATCCTCATCGCCGCCAACCAGGACACCGTCTTCCGACGCCTGGCTGCGGCGATGGGGGAGCCGGAGCTCGCCGAGCTTCCGTCCTACGCGACCCACGGGGCGCGCGGGGCCCACCAGGAGGAGCTCGACAGCCGGATCGCCGACTGGACGGCGAAGTACGACGCCGACGCCCTGCTGGTGCTGCTGCACGAGGCCGGTGTCCCCGCAGGGCGCATCTTCCGTGCCGCCGACATGCTCAAGGACCCGCACTACGCGGCGCGTGAAGCCGTGGTCCGTGTCCCGGACCCGACCTTCGGCACGCTCGCGATGCCCAACGTCGTCCCGCGCCTCTCGGGCACTCCCGGAAGCATCCGTTGGACGGGCCCGTCGCTCGGCGAGCACAACGACGAGGTGTACGGCACGCTGCTCGGTCTCTCCGACGACGAGCGGGCGGCGCTTGCCGAGGCCGGCGTCATCTGATGGAGCGCGGCGACGACTACGCGGCGGCGGGCTTCCTCGGCCGCCTGGGCTTCGGTGAGCGTCCGGCTGTGGTCGTGGTCGACGTCGTGACCGCCTATCTCGACCCGGAGTCACCGCTCAGCGATCGCGGTGGCCGCTTCGAGCGGGCTCGTGAGGCCGCAGCGCAGGTCGTCGACGCGGCCCGGACCGGCGGTGTCCCCGTGGTCTTCACCGAGGTACGGTTGATGGCCGGCGGCGCCGACGGCGGTCTGTTCCGGCGCAAGGTGCCGGCGCTCGCCGCCTTCGAGGCGGGCTCGCCGTGGGCGGCGTTCCCCGACGAGCCGGCTCCGCTGCCGGGAGAGGTCGTCGTGTCCAAGCAGTACGCGTCCGCCTTCTTCGGCACCTCGCTGGCCTCCACCCTGACGGCGTGGGGCGTCGACACGGTCGTGGTGGTCGGGTTCTCGACCAGCGGCTGCGTGCGCGCCACGGCGGTCGACGCCCTCCAGCACGGCTTCCGCCCGATCGTCGCTGCCGACGCCTGTGGGGACCGCGACGTGGACGTGCACGAGCACAACCTCTTCGACCTCGACGCGAAGTATGCGGACGTGGTCGCGGTGAGCGACGTGGTCGCTCACTTTCTCGCCCCATCCTTGTCCCGCACCTCAGAAGGAGCCGTACCGTGATCGAGCAGGATCTCTTCGACGATGCGCTGGAATGGGCGAGCTTCGCCCCTGCCGGTGCCGACCAGAAGGCGGAGATGGTGCTGCTGCACCAGTCCGCCGACGCCACCTCCCGCACCGTCCTCGTCCGTTTCCCCGCACGGTGGCAACGGGCCATGACCGGCAACCAGCCCGCCGGCGAGGAGATGCTGGTGCTCGAGGGAGCGCTGTCGATGTCGGGCAGCACGTGCCGTCCGGGGCAGATCCTCGTCGTGGAGCCGCGTGCCACCCGCTCCGAGACGGGCGTCGAGGACGAGACGCGTGCGCTCGTCTGGTTCAGCGGGGCGGCCGGCGGCTGGGTCGAGGGCGTCGCCCCTGAGCCCGGAACGATCGCCGTCACCGACCTCGCGCCGGGCGTCGTACGCCCTGGCGGAGGAGCGCTGTCCGGATCGGTGGAGCTGCGTGACGGCGCCGACCTCGGCGCTTTCCCGACGGACGCCGACGTCTACTGGCCCGCGCTGGGACGGTGGGCGCACCTCGCGGCCGGAGAGACCGCTCCCTCGGGTGAAGGCACGGCGGTCGTCCGCCACTGGGCCTGACGACGTCCCGAAACGAGTGCGAGCCCTCCACCCGACATCGGGTGGGGGGCTCGTCTGTCGTGTCAGCGTCCTGACAGCGCTCGTGCCGCGTCCTTGTCGTACGTCCGAGCGGCCCACCGCAGGATCAGGACGCTGGTGAACAGCGGCGGCACCAACGCCAGGAACGCGGTGTTGATCGATCCGGTGGCGTCGGAGACGGCGCCGATGAGCAGCGGCCCGCCTGCGCCACCGAGGCTGAGCAGGAACTGCACGACGGCGAAGCCGAGGCCTCGTCGTTCGGCGGGTACGACGTCGGCGGAGGCGGCTGTCAGGTTCGGGATGGCTCCCGAGAAGCCCACGCACGCCACCGCGACGAGAGCGATCCGAAGCCCGAGGCCCGGGAGCAGGACGACGCCGGTGATCGACACGGCGCCGACGAGCAGGAACCACATGCTCACGCGGATGCGCCACCCCGACCGCGTGCCGTGGTGCCGGTCGCCGATCCGGCTGCCGAGGACGATGCCGACCACGATGCCGACGCCGCCGATCCCTCCGGTGATGGCCGCCGCGGAGTCGTTCGCCAGTCCCTCGGTGCGCTCGAGCAGCGTCGGGAGCCAGTAGAAGAGGCCTCCCAGACCGAGGTAGAGGAACGCCAGGCTGATGGTGATCCCCCGCAGCGACGCGATGGCGAGGACCGCGCGCGCCTCCCTGAACATCGAGGTCGTGAGGCTCGGCGGCGTCGCCTCACCGTCGGGATCGGCAGCCGCGCCCGCCACCGTCGCGGCGCGGAGGCGGTCGATGCGGTCGCCGATCCCGCGGATCGGCTCGCGGACCGTGAGGACGAGCGCCGCGACGAGGACCCCGGGGACCGCGACCAGGAAGAACACGGACCGCCAGTCGAGCGCCTCGGAGATCGCGCCACCGACGGCGACGCCGATGGGGAGGCCCATGTAGTAGCCGGCCCGCTCCAGGCCGAATGCCTTCCCGCGGGAGGTCCCCGGGTAGAAGTCGGCGAGGAGACTGGACGACGGGGGGTTGTAGAGCTGACCCGCGGCACCGAGCATGATGCGCGTCATGAAGAACAGCGCGAACGTCGTCGCGAGGCCGCTCAGCACGGAGCAGACCGCCCAGACGAGCACGACGAGAGCGACGATGCTCGTCCGGCGACCCTTGTCCGCGAGCCGACCGGCAGGGAGGAGGAGCACGACGCCGGCCAGGGCGGCTGCGGTCGGGATGGCGCCGGCCATGGTGTCGCTGAACCCGAACTCCTCCTGGATGGCGGGCAGGGCGCCGGCGATGAGGTTGACCTCCACGCGGTCGATGAACGCCACGAGGGCGATCACGATGGCCGGCCACCACCCGAAGGGAGCGGGACGGGCCAGGTCGACATCGACCGGCGGGCGTCCCACGAACACGTCGAGCGGGACAGTGGTCTTCGCGCCGGCCGGGGGAGGCACCGCGTCCTGCTCGAGCGCCGGCGGCTCTTTCGGCTCGCTCACGTCCGGGTCCTCTCGTCGGCATTCAGGTTCGTGAAAGTCTAGGGGACGATCGTAGAAGGATATATGGTTTAGGCATGACAGTCGTACGCGTCGCCGCGATCCAGCTGGCCGTGACCGAGGACACCCAGGCCAATCTCGCCGGTGCCGTCCGCCTCGTCGAGGCCGCCGCCGGCCAGGGAGCGCAGATCGTCGTGCTCCCGGAGTTCGGCAATCACGTCTCCTGGTACGCCGACCGTGACCACGCGCGCCGGATGGCGCAGACGCTGGACGGCCCCTTCGTCGGGACTCTCGCCGCGACCGCTGCCGAGCACGAGCTCTATCTCCTCGTCAACTGCACGCTCGCCCAGGAGGATGGCCGGACGACCGGCAGCAACGTCCTCCTCGGGCCCGACGGTTCGGTCCTCGCCACCAGCGACAAACAGGTCCTCATGGGGAGCGAGCGTGACCACCTCGACCCGGCCACCGAGGCGTCGCCGGTCGTCGAGACACCGCTCGGCAGGATCGGCCTCTACTCCTGCATGGACGGCGTCATCAACGAGACGCCGCGCATGCTCGCCGTCGGCGGGGCGCAGATCCTGCTCAACAGTCTCAACTCCTTCGCGCTCGACGAGGCGTCGTTGCACGTCCCGGTGCGCGCCGTCGAGAACCGGGTGTGGGTGGTCGCGGCGAACAAGGTCGGTCCGCTGGTGCCCGGGCACAGCATCGACGCGGTCGCGACCGCGGTGGGCGTGCCGACCGAGCTGCTCCACGGGGCGGGGGAGAGCCAGATCGTGGCCCCCGACGGGACCGTCGTCGCTCGCGGGCCCCGGACCGGTGAGGCGGTCGTGATCGCCGACATCGACGTCGCCGAGGCTGACGACAAGCGACGGCCCGACGGCACCGACCTCCTCGCCTCACGTCGGCCGGAGCTGTACGGCGCGATCGTCGAGGCGCCGCGAGGTCGTCGCGCGCCAACCGGGAGGGCGACGCTCGAGGCCGCCGTGCTGGCCCCGCGCGAGGGCGACGACGTCCTCGCCCTCGTCCGCGAGGCGGCCTCCGGCGGCGCCGAGCTGGTGGTCCTCCCCGAGCTCGCCGGGTGGGCGCACGGTGTGGCCACTCCCGGTGCGTCTCCGCAGCTCACCACGGAGGCGCTCCGAGACGCCCTTGCCGGTACGACGACGCTGGCCGTCACCTCGGTCGTCGACGACGACCGGCACGTCGGCCTGGTGGTGGGTGCCGGTGGCGTGGTGCACTCGCAACCGCAGCTGCACACCTGCGCGCGGCACGCCGCCTGGGCGACAAGGCTCAGCGAGGGTCTCGACGTGATCGACCTCCCCTGGGGCCGACTGGCCGTGGTGGTAGGCGACGACGCCCTCTATCCCGAGACCTTCCGACTCGCGGCACTGCAGGATGCCGACGTGGTCGCGGTGCCGTTCACCACGGCTGCCGCGCACGACCTTGATCTCCTGCTGCTCGAGCGGGCCGCCGAGAACCGGCTCAATCTCGCTGTCGCCTCCCGACCGGGCACGCACGGTGCGGGCATGCTCGTCCCGCTGTCGGCCGACTTCACCCTGTGGAGCGGCGGATGGCAGTTCGACGGCGTCATCAGCAGGTCCGAGCCTGTCTTCTCGGCCGGCTCGGTGACGACCGCGACGTTGAGACCCGAGCAAGCGGTCAACCGCCTCGTCTCTCGCGGCACCGACGTCGTCGACGGTCGCCCGTGGGCCCTGGCCGACGCGCTCGTCCGCCCGCACGACCTGGCTGAGGCCTCCGCGTGAGCGGCGCGTCAGCCTGAGCGAGGACGCCGGCGCCAGATCGGGCGCGGCAGATCAGGCGGGGTCGATCAGGCGCTGTCGGCCACGTCGCGGCTGCCGAGAGCGGCCATCAGCGACCGCTCACTGGCGTCGAGATGGGCGATCCACGACTTCTTGAAGGCGGCAGCCTTGCCGTCTCGCGCGAGCTCGAGGAGCTCGCGGTGCTCGTCGATGCGCTGCTCCTTGGTCTCGGGAGCGTGGTCGAGGTCCTTCATGAGCAGGTGCAGGTAGCGGTCGGCCGAGTGCCAGAGGAGCTCGAGGACGTTCCTGTCGACGTTGCCCATCACATCGAGCAGGAGCGTCTCGTGGAAGGCGTGGTGGGCGGCCGCGAGAGTCGCGGGCTCGCGCTCGATCGCGGCGTACTCCTCGAGGGCCTGCTCGGCGTCGGCGAGGCGTTCCTCGGTCATGCTGCGGGCCGCCTTGACCGCGAGGTCGCCCTCGATCAGGCGGCGGAGGCGGTAGATGTCTGCCAGGTCCTCCGGGCTCAGCGCTGCCACGAGGGCGGACCGTCCGGGACGCAGGCTGACGATGCCCTCGCTCTCGAGGCGGCGCAGTGCCTCGCGGACGGGGATGTGGCTCACGTCGTACAGCTCGCAGAGCTCGACGATCGACACCGACGACCCGGGCTGGATCTCCCCCGTGAGGATCGATGCCCTCAACTCGCTCGTCACACGGTCGACGAGCGACACGTGGGCGATCGGGCGGGTGGCCCGGTCGGACCGGCTTCGTCGTGCCATGCGGGTGCTCCTCGGATCCGGGTACGGCGCTGTCCCTACATCATAGATTCTTGCGCATCTCACGCCGACTGGCGAGCAGCCGAACTGTCGTGTTGTAAAGATGGCGCAGGCGCAAGTTGATATTGTATATTCTCTACCACCTGAGGAGGTGGTTCGGTGGTGGAGTCGTCGACGTTCCGCGACGTGCTGGCCCAGTGGCCGAGCGGTGTCACCGTCGTCACGACCGTCGTCGACGGTGTGCGCCACGGCATGACGGCGAGCTCGTTCTCGAGCGTCAGCCTCGACCCGCCGCTCGTCTCCATCTGTCTCGACCGTCGGCTCTACACCCACGGTCTCCTCACCTCGAGCGGCGTGTTCGGCATCAGCGTGCTCGCGAAGGACCAGGGCGAGGTGGCGCGTCGGTTCGCCGGCATGGCGGGTGACGTGGGCGACCGCTTCGACGGCGAGACGTGGTCCACCGCGGCGACCGGCGTCCCGCTGCTGGACTCCGCGCTCGGCTGGCTGGACTGCCGCATCGTCCATGCCTATCCGGGCGGCGATCACACGATCTTCGTCGGCGAGGTGCTCGCAGGGCACGCGGCCCGCCGTACGGCGCCGTTGCTGTTCCACTCGCGAGGATGGGGGCAGTTCGCCGACGTGCTCCCCGACGTCGCGACGCTCGCGGACAGCGGACTCGTCTCGTCGTTGATCAGCCGCGGCGAGAGTGGTGACACCGTCCGCCAGACAGCGCACCACGTCGGCAGGTCCGGCATCCGCGTGCGCGTCGCCGATCTCACCGCGGACGCGCCGCTCGAGGCTCTGCCGTGGACGGGCCGTCAGCCGGAGGCCGGTGCCCGGGCTCCCCAGGAGCACAGTGCGCTCGTCGAGTCGCTCGTCCAGGCTCGTCAGGCGGTCGAGCGGGGGATCCCCGTCCTCGAGATCCGTGCCGACTGTCGCGACCTGCGCTCGGTCGAGGACGCCGCGGTGCTGCTGCGAGAGCTCGAAGCCATGCCCGACGTCCACGGCCGGGTGGTGATCCTCGAAGACGTGTTCGCGGTGCCGGGGGGCGACCACCCGCTCGCCGCGATCGACCTGCTCGCCAGCGCCGGCGCGACCGAGATCTGCCTCGACGACACCGAGGGTGCCGCGACCCCGCTCCAGGTCCGCGCCCTCCTCCAGGACGCCGTCGGCCTCGCGCGGCCCGTCCCGCTACGGCTGCGGCTGCGAGACAACGATCGGCTCGGCCTGGTGAACGTGCTGACCGCCTTGAAGTCCGGCGTCCACCACTTCGACACGACGCTGGGCGGTCTCGACGGCGCAGTCGCCACCGAGGACCTCATCCGTCTGCTCGGCACGCTCGACGTCACCACGCCGGCCGACGCCGTGGCGCTGGATCGTCTCGCACGCCGTGTCCGCGGTCGCACCGCGGTTCCTGCCGTCGCTCCGAACGGTTCTCTTCCGAACGGCTCCACCGCGAGCACCTCTCCCGAACCGACCCCCCTCCCCACTCTCTAGGAGCTGATGACGGCCATGCTGACCGCCGAACACCTCTTGACCGATCTCACTCCCGACGAGCGCGAGCGGGCGGCGCGGGTCGAGGCGATCCTCCCCGCCGTCCGAGACGCGGCCCAGGAGGCCGACGCCCGCGGCCAGTTCCCCGAGGGCCACGTGAAGCTCCTCGCCGAGGCCGGCCTGCTGGGGCTCGTCGTCCCCACCGAGTACGGCGGTCTCGGTGGCGGCCTGCGCGACCTGGTCGCCACGACGTACGCGCTCGGCACGGTCTGCGGATCGACCGCCCTCGCCTTCTTCTTCCACTGCTCGGCGTCCTCGCGTGGGTTGCTGCCGCTGGCCGCGCTCGACGCCGGCCTGTACGAGGACGACGAGGTCGCGGAGGTGCGAGGGTTCGCCGAGCGCGTCCTGCACCTGATGGGCACCGACAAGCGCTGCCTCGCCAACTTCGCGAGCGAGGCTGCGAAGGCCAGCAATGCCAACGTCCTCATCTCGACCACCGCGACCCCGGTCGAGGGCGGTTGGAGCCTCGACGGCGAGAAGTCGTTCGGCTGCCTGTCGGGCACGGCCGACTTCTATCTGGTGACCGCCCGCCGCGCCGACATCGACGGGATCGACGGCATCTCGCTGTTCCTCGTCGCCCGCGACTCCGAGGGCATCCGCCCGCGGCAGGAGTGGAGCGGCCTCGGCATGCGCGCGTCCGACAACTTCGGGCTCGTGATGGAGGACTGCTTCGTCCCTGCCGACCACGCGCTGGCGGTGCCCGCCGGGTTCGCCCGTGCGACGTCGATGTCGCGCGGGTCCTGGGTGGGCAACCAGATCGCGATCGCGGCGATCTACGCCGGGATCGCCCAGGGGGCGTGGGACTACGCCTTCGAGCGCACGATGAAGGCGCGCTTCGCCGACACGGGCAAGCCGATCGCCTCCTCGCCGATGCACCAGGTGCTGATCGGCGAGGCCCAGACCGACCTGACCGACATGCACCTGTGGCTGCGCTACCAGGTGGAGCTCGAGTCCAGCGACCCGCCGATCCTGCCCAAGCCCGAGGTCATCAAGAACTGGAAGCTCGCCAAGGGCTCGATCTGCGAGAAAGCCTTCGCCGTGGCGGTCGGATCGTTGAAGATGTGCGGGACGTCGGGCGCACTGCTCGACAACGTGATCGGTCGTTCCGTACGCGACACCGCGATGGGTCTGGTCCAGGCCTTCCCCGCCGAGCGGGGACGCCTCGACCTCGCGCAGCTGCTCGTCTCCGACGAGTCGTGGAGCGGCCTCACGACCCCCGACGCGGCCGATGCGGCGGCGAAGGCGAAGACGGAGGCGGGACGAGGATGACGAGTACGGCGGACACTGCGGGTCCGGCGGCGGTGACGCTGCCGGAGCTGGTCGAGGTCGTGGCGGGGGAGGTCGCCCCGGCGACCGGCACGCTCGACCTGTACCTGGAGGACCCATCCCGTGCCGTGCGTCTCGGCCCCGCGGTCGAGAGTGCACCGGAGTCGGTGGAGCGAGCCCTTCGCGCCGCCGACGCCGCCCACACCACGGGGACGTGGTCGTCGACCTCGCCGGCCGAGCGGGCCGACCTGCTCGACGCCGTCGCGACCGCGCTCGAGGCGCGTCAGCCCGAGCTCGCCGCTCTCGAGGCCTTCGCCACCGGCGTCCCTGTCCGTCAGACCTCCATCGTCGGCATGATCGTGCCGGGCGCCTTCCGCCTCGCCGCGGAGATGCTCCGCTCGGGCGCGCTGGTCGAGGCGCCGGTCACCGGCGCGAGCGGCCAGCCGGTCGAGGTGCTCCGGCTGCCGGTCGGACCGGCGGTCTGCCTGGTCCCGTGGAACGCGCCGGCACCGATGGCGGCCCACAAGGTGGCGAGCGCCCTGGCGGCCGGGTGCCCGACGATCCTCAAGCCCAGCGAGTACGCGCCGTACGCGACGACTCTGCTCGGGACGACCGTGGCGGAGGTGCTCCGTGACGCCGGCGTCGACGGGGGAGTCTTCCAGCTCCTCCAGGGCGGCCCTCGTGTCGGTGGGTCGGTCGTGACCGACCCCCGCATCCGCGCCGTCTCCTTCACCGGGGGTGCCGCCGGCGGCAGAGCGGTCGCGGTGGCCTGCGCCGAGAACCTCAGTGCGCTCCAGCTCGAGCTGGGTGGCAACAACCCTCTCGTCGTCATGCCCGACGCCGACCCGGAGGTCGCTGCGCGCGCCGCCGTCGACCTGCTCACGACGCTCAACGGTCAGTGGTGCCGCGCGCTGGGCCGCCTCGTGCTGCCCGAGGCGTCGGCCGACGCGATCATGGCTCTGGCGCTCGAGCGGCTCGCGGCGCTCAAGGCGGGGGACCCGCTCGACGAGTCGTCCGACCTGGGTCCGATCGTCCACTCGGTCCACCTCGCGCGTCTCGAGGGTGCGCTTGCGAGCCTCAAAGCCGCCGGTGGCGAGATCCATCGCGCGACCACGCTTCCTGACGCCGGCAACTACCTGGCGCCTGCGCTCGTCACGGGCGTGGCGCCCGAGGACGCCGTCGAGGAGGTCTTCGGGCCGATCGCCACGGTCCACACCTACGCCGACGAGGCGGAGGCGCTGGCGATCGCCAACGGCACGGCGTACGGGCTCGAGGGCTACGTCGTCGGGACCGACACCGAGCGCGCGCTGGCCTTCGCACGGCGCGTCCGCGCGGGCGAGGTCAAGGTCAACGGCTCTTCGATCATGAGCCTGCACCTGATGACGCCGCGACCCGCCTGGGGCATGTCCGGGCTCGGCGAGGAAGGCACGATCGAGACGATCCGCTGCTTCACCGGGGCTCGCGTCGTCGGCGTCGAAGGCAGCTTCGCGCTGCACGGCCGATGAGCGCCGAGGGGTCGTCGGCCGAGCGGCTCCGCGAGCTCCTGTCCGGCGACGCAGTCGTCCACCTGCCCGGCGTCCACGACGCGGTCACGGCACGACTGGCCGTCGCGTCCGGCGCACGGGCGGCGTGCCTCTCCGGCGCGGTGGCCTCGGCCGTCGGGCTCGGACTGCCGGACCTCGGCTTCGTCCACGGGAGCCAGATCGCAGCGCGCGCTCGCGACGTCGTCCCCTCGCTGGCGGGTGTGCCGCTGCTCGCCGACGCCGACACCGGGTACGGCAACGCGCTCCAGGCCCGCGAGACGACCCGCGTCTATGCCGCGGCCGGCATCGCGGGCCTCCACCTGGAGGACCAGGTGGCCCCGAAGCGGTGCGGCCACATGAGCGGCAAGGCGGTGATCGGGGTCGCCGAGGCCGCAGGCCGCGTCCGCGCGGCGGTCGACGCCCGCACCGGCATCGTGGTCGTGGCGAGGACCGACGCCCTCTCGGTCGAGGGCATCGGCTCGGTCGTGGAACGGGCGCGCGCGTTCGTCGACGCCGGCGCCGACGCGGTCTTCGTCGAGGGTGCCGCACCTGCCGACCTGGCCGAGGTCCGTGCTGCCCTCGGCACGCCTGCCCCGTTCGTGCTGAACCGTTCGGAGGCAGCGGGTTCCGACGGCGAGGTCCCGGACGACGCGACCCTGGCCGCGCTCGGCGTGCGGCTGGTGATTCATCCGGTCTCGGCCCTTCTCGCGGCGACGCGCGCGGTGGCCGACGTCTATGCGGCGATCGCGCGGTCCGGACGCGCCGGGGAGGCTCCGCGCTGGGCGTGGGACGACCTGACCGCCTTGCTCGGACTCGATGACCAGCTCCTGCTCGAGGAGCGCTATGCAGAGGAGGTGACCGTGCGATGACCGACACGGTCGTTGTCGTGGGCGCAGGCCCGGTCGGACTCACCGCGGCGTTGACGCTGGCTCACGCCGGCCATCCGGTGACGGTGCTCGAGGCGGGGGAGACCCTCTCGGCGGAGTCGCGCGCGAGCACGTACCACCCGCCGACGCTCGAGATGCTCGAGCAGCTCGATGTGCTCGACGCGCTGATGGAGCGCGGCATCGTCTCCCGGCTCTTCCAGTATCGTGACCGGCACGAGGGTCCGATCGCCGAGCTCGACCTCGGCGCGCTGGCCGGTGACACCCCGTACCCGTTCCGTGTGCAGTGCGAGCAGAGCAAGCTGACTCCCATCCTCCTCGAGCGGCTGCTTCAGCACGAGGGCTGCACGGTCGAGTTCGGCGAGCCGGTGACCGGCGTCGTCCAGGACGACGCCGGAGTGCGCGTGACGAGCGCGACCGGACGGGAGTGGTCGGCCGGCTGGGTCGTCGGAGCGGACGGCGCGAGCTCCGTGGTGCGCAAGGCCGTCGGTGCCGCGTTCGAGGGCATCACCTATCCCGAGCGCTTCCTCGTGGTCTCCACGACGGAGGACCTCACTGCCGCCCTCCCGGGGATCGCCGACGTCAACTACGTGTTCGACCCGTCGGAGTGGTTGGTCCTGCTGCGGACGCCGGAGCACTGGCGCATCCTCTTCCCGACCGACCCCGACAGCCCGGCGGAGGACGAGGTCGCCGCCGCCCGCGTGCAGGAGCGGCTTCGGCGCGTGGCCGACCTGGGGCGCGACTGGGCGGTGCTCCACGCGTCGCTGTACGCCGTGCACCAGCGCGTCGCCGACCGGTTCCGGACCGGTCGTGTGCTCCTGGTCGGAGACGCCGCCCACGTCAACAACCCGCTCGGCGGGATGGGGATGAACAGCGGCGTCCACGACGCGGTGCTCGCCGCGACCGCCCTTGCCGACGTGCTGGCCGGCACCGCCATCGTCGCCGACCTGGACGACGTGATGGAGCGCAGACGTGACGTCGCCCTCTCGTACGTACGCACCGTCACGCACGACAACTGGAAGCAGCTGCGCGAGCAGGACCCTGCCGCGCGCGCCACCCACCACGCCGAGCTCCGCGCCCTGGCAGCCGACCCGGCCGCAGAGCGGGCCTACCTTCGCCGGACGTCCATGATCGACTCGTTGCGGCCGCTCGACCCGACTCTCGGGGGCGCCCGGTGAGCGGTGCGGCCACCACGCCGCGGGAGAACCCGGCCCGCACCACCGAGATCGTCGGGGAGACGCCGGTCGCCAGCGCTGCTGAGGTCGACGTCGCGGTGGCCCGAGCCCGCACCGCCCAGGCCGGCTGGCTCGTCGTGGCACCTGCCGACCGCGCCGCGACGCTGCGCGCCGCGGCGGACCTGCTCGAGCCTGGCCTCGACGATCTCGCCGTCCTGATGGCGCGGGAGACGGGCAAACCGCTCGCGGACTGCCGCGGCGAGGTCGGGTTCGGCGTGGCCGTCCTGCGGTGGGCCGCAGACCGCGGGGAGGCCCTGCTCGTCGACCACGTCGTCGACGACGCCGAGGGCCGGCTCGTCCGCCGCCACCGGCCGTACGGCGTGGTCGCGGCGGTGACCCCCTGGAACGCACCGGTCGTCCTCACCATGCTCAAGGTCGCCCCGGCGTTGGTCGGCGGCAACGCCGTCGTCGTCAAGCCGTCACCCCTCGCTCCGTTCGCGGTCGAGCGGCTGCTCGCCACGATGGGGGAGGTGCTCCCCGAGGGGCTCCTCCAGACCGTCCACGGTCACGCCGACACCGCGACCGCGCTGGTCGGGCACCCCGGGGTCGATCGGGTGGCCTTCACCGGGGGCGACGTCGCCGGACGGGCGATCGCGCGGACCGCCGCCTCTGCGCTGACGCCCTCGTTGCTCGAGCTCGGAGGCAACGACCCGGCGATCCTGCTCCCCGACGTCTCGCTCGACGACGCCGCCATGGACCGTCTCGTGATGGCGTCGTTCGCGACGAGCGGGCAGGTCTGCATGGCGGTGAAGCGCCTCTACGTCCACCGCTCGCGCTACGACGAGGTGGTCGGCGCCTACCGCGAAGCAGCGGCCCGTGTGCTGCGCACAGGCGACCCGCGCCACCCCGGCGTGACGATGGGACCGGTCGTGAGCGCGGCCTCGGCCGAGCGTGTGCGCGGGCTCGTCGCGGGGGCGAGCGCCCGCGGTGCCGAGGTGCTCGAGCTGGGGTCGCTCGACGACGCGACCGCGTTCGAGGGCGGATACTTCGTCCGACCCACCCTGGTCCTCGGTGCTGCCGACGACGACGACGTGGTGGCGACGGAGCAGTTCGGTCCGACGCTTCCCATCCTCGCGTTCGACTCCGAGGACGAGGTGGTCGCGAGGGCGAACGCCGGCGACCTGGGGCTCGGCGCCTCGGTCTGGTCGCGCGACGAGGAGCACGCGTTCGCCGTCGGGGCGCGTGTCGATGCCGGGTTCACCTTCATCAACACGCACAACCGCACCGGCCTGGCGCTGAGGGCGCCGTTCGGTGGCGTGAAGCGCTCGGGGTGGGGGAGGGAGTACGGCGACGAGGGGATCCTCGAGCACGTGCAGACCTGCGTCCTCCACGCGCCGGCCGCGTTCAGGGCCGGCGGCGTCGCGTTGGCGGCGACGGCGTACCCGAGCTGACGCCCTATCAAGT
The DNA here is from genome assembly GCF_019550855.1 of Mumia sp. zg.B21. Lineage (NCBI taxonomy): Bacteria > Bacillati > Actinomycetota > Actinomycetes > Propionibacteriales > Nocardioidaceae > Mumia > Mumia sp. zg.B21. Next base: position 408,821 of record NZ_JAHWCJ010000001.1, read on the forward strand.
TTCGGTCACGGCTGCCCTCATGGCCGTCCTCGGCCGCCCGCGACGGGCCAAGATTCTCATTCGAACCCTGTCCGCCGAGGGAATAGATCATATATAGTCTGAGCAACGTGACCCACGTCGCACGCCCTAAAGGAGCCCCCGTGAGCCAGAGTCTGAAGTACGTGCAGGAGCACCTCGACGAGTCGGGCCCCACCGACGTCAGCGAGACCTTCGCGACCTGGGCGGCGCTCGTGGAGCGGCTCAAGGCCCGCGTGTCCGAGCGGTTCGCCCTCGAACGCGACCCGTCGTCGGAGGCCCTCGAGGACTTCGGCGGAGAGACCGGGGCCAAGGGCCGGGTCCGCACCTACTCCGGTCCGGAGATCGACTGGATGGTCCACTCGCACATGGAGAACGCCGCCGCCGGCTTCTGCAACGTGCACCTGACGATCTGGCTCGGCCCCCAGGTCAAGGTCCCGCACTTCGGGATGGCGCTGGGCTGCTTCCCGCAGGGATGGGTCTATCTCGACTCCGTCCCCCGCAGCTACCTGGTCACCGACACCGACTCGTTCGACCGCTACTACGAGCCGGTCAACGAGCGGTGGGAGCAGGTCCGCAACGAGAACTCCTTCCTGGAGCCCTTCGTCAGCCGGTCGGCGTTCGTCCGCGCGGGTCTGTCACCGACCGCGTTCTGCTACATGGCGCCCGCCGCCGACGAGATGACGAGCCTCGTCACCGAGCTGGCCGAGGAGCACCTCGATCGCTGGCTCGGCTGGGTCGACCAGGCCGAGACCGTCCCGGTCGAGGAGCAGGCTGCCCTCGCGGCCGACGACGAGGCCATCCGACGCAACATCGCCGAGCGCGACCCGGCCAACGTGATGGGCGACCGCTACTTCGGTGCCGAGACCACCCAGCAGCTCGTCCGCGCGCTGTGGGGCGGCGACCGGGTGCTGCCCCGCGCCCACGAGCACGAGGCACACCGGTCCCGATGAGCCCTGCCGTCCTCGTCCGCGCGGTCCGTACCGCCGTCGGTGTCCCCGGGGCTCCTGCCCCGTACGACACCGCGCACGTCACCGTGCGCTACCCGGCCCTGCCGGCGACGACCACGGCCGAGCGGATGAGCGGCCGCCTCCCGGCGGACCCAGCAGGTGCCCCGTACCCGCTGGCCGTCATCCTCTCCGGCGTCAACGTCGCCGCCGACGCGTACTCGTGGTTGGCGGTGCGGCTCGTCGAGGCCGGCTTCGTCGCGGTCACCTATGACTGGGTCGCGGAGCTCTTCCCCGGCAAGGACGGTCCCGCAGACGTCGGGCTCACCCCCGGCGTCGATCTCGCCACCGTCGGCCCGCAGACCTACGGGAGCGGTCCGACGACCCCGGCGCTGCGTCCGGTGCTCGACGCCGTCGCCGCGCTCGGGGAGGCAGGACCGCTCGCGGGCCTCCTGGACGTCGACACCGTCGCCCTGTTCGGCCACTCGGCCGGTGGCACCGTCGCGCTCCAGTCGGCGAGCCCTCGGTGGTTCCCCGAGGTGCGCGCCGTCGTCACCTACGGCGCGCACACGATGGCGTCGCAGATGCTCGGCCACCCGCCGCGCACCCTGCTGCCGGCACCGGTCGAGGCCCCCGTGATGCTGCTGGCCGGCACGGCGGACGGTGTCGTCGCCGCCAGCGCCGTCCGGTACGGCGAGGAGCCCGGCGCGCCTACGCACGACCCGGTGACAGCCACCTGGGAGCGGGCGCTCCCGTCGACGACCGAGGCGTGGCTCGTCCACCTCGCGGGCGCATCGCACATGCTCGCCGCCCATCCCCACGATCCGACCACCGCACGCGGGTTCCTCGAGGACCCGCCGACCGGCGACGACGCCGCACGACGCGACGCGCTCGCCACCACCGTCACCTCGTTCCTCCGCGCCAGCCTGCGCGGGGATGCCGAGGCGAAGAACGCCCTGGAGCTGCTGGCGGAGCAGCCCTGCCCGGAGATCGCCGAGATCCGGCGACGCTAGGAGGAGACCCGCGATGTTCAAGAATTTCTGGTACGCCGTCGATTTCAGTGAGGACCTCCCGGCGGGGCAGCCCAAGAAGGTGAAGCTCCTCGGGCAGCAGCTCGTCATCTATCGCAAGTCCAGCGACAACAGCGTGGTCGCGATGTCGGACCTCTGCGTGCACCGCGGTGCCGCGCTGTCCGGTGGCGAGATCAAGGACGACTGCCTCGTCTGCCCGTACCACGGCTGGGAGTACGAGCCCGACGGCTCGGTGCGCAAGATCCCCGCGCACCCCGACAAGGGCATCCCTCGCAAGGCGCGCATCGACTCCTACCCCGTTCAGGAGAAGCACCGCTTCATCTGGATCTACATGGGTGACCTGCCCGAGGCCGAGCGCCCGCCGCTGCCCGACTGGTCCGCCATCGACGACACCGAGACCTATCGTGCGGTGACCGGCAGCTTCCTCTGGAAGTCCAACTACGAGCGCATCCTCGAGAACGGCGTCGACGTCGCGCACACGCCGTTCGTGCACGGCGGTGTCTTCGGCAACCGCGAGAAGCCGGAGGTCCCCGACTTCGAGGTCGAGGAGTCCGAGTGGCACTGCAAGGTGTCGGTGAAGCTCAACCCGCCGCGCTCCAAGGGCATCTGGGGGATGATCAACCCCAACAAGCAGGACCTCAAGAACCGCCCGCCGGTCCCGGTGTCGACCACGTGGTGGCTGCCCAACATGATCCTCCTCGAGATCGACACGCCCATGGGTGCGCTCAAGATCTTCGACGTGAACATCCCGATCGACGAGGAGACCACGCTCGTCAAGTTCATCGCCCTGCGCACGTTCTTCAAGGGCAAGTGGGCCGACCGTGACGCCCGACGCCGGGTGTTCAAGGTCCTGTACGAGGACGAGGCCGTCGTCAACGCGGTCCGACCCGAGCTGCTCCCGTTCGACCTGTCGGCCGAGCTGCACGTCAAGAGCGACTACAACGCCGTGCTCTACCGCCGTCGGCGCCAGGAGCTCATCGACAGGGGCTGGTCGGTCGAGGGCAACACGATCGTCGGCGAGGGGCCGGCCCGGGTGGAGGCGCGCGTGATCCCGTCGCCCATCCGCAAGGAGGTCCCCGAGCTGGCGTCGGCGTGGAACTTCAAGGAGGTCCGCAGCAAGGAGCTGCTCGGCAAGCGCGTCGAGCGCGAGGCGCGCGGCGACGTCCCCCGCACCGACACCAACGGCACGACCGAGTCGACCGATCAGACCCGTGGAGAAGAGGTCCCCGCATGAGCACCACCGAGTCCGAGGCCCCGGTCAGCCTGCCCGAAGGCCTGTGCCGCCGTACCTGGGAGCGCATCGTCACCGAGCGCCGCCTGGTCGAGGTCACCGCCGACGACGGGTCGGCCCTGCGGACGCTCACCTCGCCGATGACGCCCGAGCCGGTGGGACAGGTGCGGGTCTTCGTCTCCGAGGACGAGGCCGAGCCGGTCGCCAAGCTCGTCTACGTCGGCCTCGCCGTCGAGATGATCGGTCTCGACAGCCACATGGTGTTCGCGTTCACCCGCGGCGGTTCGCCGATCCCGCACTTCACGCTCGACTCCGTGCAGGGTCAGGGCACGTACGCGTTCCACCTGGACCTCATCCCTCGGGCCGACCTGGGCACCCACCTCCCGTACCTCGACTGGGCCTACGAGCCGCTGACGGAGACGTACGAGGAGGTGTCGACCTGGTCGGGCCTGAGCAAGGCGGCGATCGGCCCCCGGCAGAACGCGATGATGTCTCCGTGGATGCTGGTCAACCGTGCGGATGCGGACGCCTTCGTGGCGATCGAGAGTGCGGTCACCACCTACCTCGAGCACTGGTTCGGGCTGCTCGACGCCGAGGTGCCGTCCGAGGTGCTGGCCGACGTCGAGGACACCGACCTGGTGGCCCGTGACGCCCGCAGCCGGGCCCTGGTCTTCAGCCCCGAGGTCGACAAGGTCTGGGCGCAGATCTCGCGCCTCATCGGCGAGGAGTCGGCCGAGGACGTGCGGACGCACCTGCTCGACAACGAGGTGCGCGCGTGACGGCGACCGCCGATCCCGAGGTAGGAGCCGACACCACCAGCGAGTGGCAGCAGCGCATCGAGGGGGAGTGGCACGGCCGGCCGTCGCTGTTCGACGCCCAGGGCAACCACGTCGGCTACGAGCACGTGGTCCGCGCGAGCGTCGTCGAGGACGGCGTCTCCCGCTACTGGATGCGCACGAACCTCGAGGGCAGCGGCCCGCTGCGCAACCGCTTCGAGCTCGGCGCGGACTTCGACTTCGGCATCGTCGACTCCGACCAGAACCGCGTCTACTGCGGTCCCGACTTCTACGGGACGGGTCAGCCGTACGGCTTCTTCGTCGAGGCGAACTACTACTCGCCCGGCTGGCAGGCGGACCTGCGGACCTGGAACCAGGTGCTGCCCGACGGCGTGACTCAGGTCTACTCGTCGGTCCTCCACGACGGATGGGCCGTCTGTGCGGTCTTCAACGGCGTCTACAAGCGCACGCTGGACCACGAGACGAACCCTGAGACCCAGACGTTCGTCGACGAATGGATCGCCGCCGAGACCCGTCGCGGGTCCATCCCTCAGGTCCTCCCCACCAAGGAGGCGGGCGCCTGGACAGGCAGCCTCTCGGTCGAGGACGCCGCGACGCAGACGACCGTCGGCCAGACCGACGTACGCATCGACCACGAGCCGCTCTCTCTCCTGCGCGCCCGCCAGCGCGTCACCTGGGAGGGCGCGCTCGACCGCTCCTACACCCTCGAGCGCTACCGCGACGGTGCGCGGGTGCAGTACGACGGGCCGGACGTCTTCGGCAACGCGGTCTCGTACGGCCGGGCGCTCTTCACCACGCAGCACCTCATGGGGGCTGACGCGCGCGGGGTCGAGAAGATCCGCGGTCGTGAGTTCCTCCTCGACCCGCAGACGCGAGAGCTCTCGATCGTGTGGCAGCTGCTCAGCGGTGAGCGGACGACGCACTTCGTCCACGGACTGCTGACCTGGGAGCCTGCGACGTGAGCGCCTCCCGGGTGGTCGTCGTGACCGGCGGCACTCGAGGCATCGGCCTCGGGCTCGCCGGCCAGCTCCTCGAGCGGGGCTGCCGTGTGGTCGTCTGCGGCCGGTCGTCGGCAACGGTCGACACCGCCGTCGCCGAGCTCGGCGCCGTCGGTGGTGACCGCGTGAGCGGGATCGCCGCCGACGTCACAGACCGGGAGTCCCTGCAGAAGCTGTGGGACCACACGACCGAGACGTTCGGCCGGGTGGACGTGTGGATCAACAACGCCGGCGTCTCCGCGCCCCGCCGTCCGTTGCCGGAGATCCCCGCGGCTTCGGTCGAGAGCGTGATCCGTACCAATCTCGTCGGTGCCATCAACGGCAGCGCCGTCGCGCTCGCCGGATTGTCGGCCCAGGCCGGCGGCGGATGGATCTGGAACATGGAGGGCTTCGGCTCCGACGGCCAGCTCCAACCCGGCATGGCGGTCTACGGGGCGAGCAAGCGCGCGGTCACCTACCTCACCGCCGCGATGGTCAAGGAGGCGAAGGGCACCGACGTCCGAGTCGGCTACCTGTCGCCCGGCATCGTCGCGACCGATCTGCTCGTCGACGACTACGACGGCCAGCCCGAGGCGTTCGAGAAGGCGCGCAAGATCTTCAACATCCTCGGTGACCGGGTCGAGACCGTCACCCCGTGGCTGGCCGACCACGTGCTCGCCGCGAGCAAGAACGGGACAAGGGTCGCCTGGCTGACCCGGTCGAAGGCGATGGGCCGGTTCCTCACCGCCGGCTTCCGCTCACGGGACATCTTCGCGACCGACGAGTCCCCGGCCACGAGCAGGGGAGCGGTGGCCTGATGGCGATCGATCCGTGCACCGAGTACGGCCTGGCGCTGGCGATCGAGGACTTCGTGCCGGTGCTGCTCGCCGGCGCGGGCCTGGTCGTCCTGGCGAACGCGCTCGGCAAGGTGATTCCCGCCGTACGGGTGGGCGCACTTCTGGGTGGTCTCGTCGTCACTGCGGGCGGCCTCGGCAAGGCGGTCTGGAAGCTGCTCGTCGCAGGCCCCTGCGTGGAGATCCCCTTCCTCGAGCAGATGCTCTTCCCCTGCCTGGCGATCGGGTTCTCCGCGATCGCCTGGGCACTGGCCAGCGTGTACGTCGGCAAGGTCGTGTCCTGGGCGCCGTTCGCCCTCGTGCCCTTCGTCGGTGCATGCATCTCCGGCGCCGCGCGCAACCTCACCCCGATGCTCGCCATCGCCGCCCTCTCCGCGGTCGCGGTCGGAGCCATGGCCTCGGCGCTCGCCCGTCGCCACGACGACCAGCTCGGACGCTGGCTGTTCATCTTCTACCTCGTCGGAACCCTCGTGCTCCCTCCGCTCGCCGCTCGGCCGAACCAGACCGAGGCCTTGCAGTGGATCGAGCAGCTCACGAACTCCGGCGTCCAGCTCTGCTTCCTCATCGGCGCGCTCCGCCTGAGCAGGCGGCTCCCGCACGCCGAGCGTCCCTCCGTCCCCGAAGGAGCCTCCCTCTCATGACCGACCGCCTCGGCTACCGCCGCAAGTTCGGTGTGATCGCCCCGAGCACCAACACGATCGTCCAGCCCGAGTTCGACATGATGCGCGTCCCCGGTGTCACCTCGCACTACGGACGGATCCTCATCCGAGACGGCCGTATCGCCGACGACGAGGGCATGCAGAACCTGCTCGTCCAGATCCGAGCCGCGATGGCCGACTGCGTCGAGGGCGTCGTGACGATGGAGCCCGACTACATGGTCATGGGCATGAGCGCCGAGACCTTCTGGGACGGCGTCGAGGGCAACCGCCAGTTCGTCCAGCAGATCCAGGACCTCTCGGGCGGGCTCGGCGTCGCCACCGGCGCCGAGGCCTGCGAGCGCGCGCTCCAGCTCTACGGTGCCAGGAAGATCGGCATCGTCACGCCGTACACCCCGATCGGTGACGAGAACGTCCGGAAGTTCTTCACCGAGCTCGGCTTCGAGGTCGACAAGATCAAGGGCCTCAGCTGCGAGAGCGCCGTCGCGATCGCGCACGTCAGCGAGCAGACGCTGCGTGAGGCGATCATCGAGGTGGACGGACCCGACGTCGACGCGATCGTCCAGTGCGGAACGAACCTCTGCATGACCCAGCTGGCCGACGAGGCCGAGCGTTGGCTGGGCAAGCCGGTCATCGCGATCAACGCCGCCACCTGGTGGATGGCGCTGCGCGAGAACGGCATCGAGGACAAGCTCCACGGCTTCGGATCGTTGCTGCGCGACCACTGACCGCCCCCCGTCTCCGTGCAGGGCCGTGTTCCCCCGGCCCGGCCCTGCACGGTCTGCACCGTCCACGTCTCCGCCGCCCGCGCCTCCGGCCGGGCGGCGGAGACGTGCTGTGCCGGGCGTGCTGTGCCGGGCACTGAGACGGTTCCTGGAATCGCGAGACAGTGTTCCAGTTCGGAGGTTACGGTTCCCCCACCCCGGACTCGCCGCCGACCGTGCCCGCCGTCTGCTCGGGCTCGAGGGTGATCTGGTCGAACGGCAGCAGCGGTTCCACCTCAGGGAACACCACGAGGAACAAGATGAGGACGACCCCCACGAACAGGGCCACGGCGATCAGCGCCTTCACGGCCGTGGGCCCGGGAAGGATCCGCCACAGGGCTGCGTACACGTCAGGCCTCCGATCCGGAGCGGGTCTCGACGAGGTGTCCGTGCACGATGAGGCGCTCGCTGGAGCCCCATCGGGGATGGCAGGTCACGATGGTCAGCCGGGCCTTTCGGGCTCTGGCCGCGGGCTTTCCCGGGACGGGGAGCAGGATGTCGACCGCGGTCGGTGCGACGATCTCGGTGCGGTCGACGACGTAGGTGTAGGTGTCTCCGACCGCCTCGACGACCACGGTGTCGCCCTTGCGGACGCGGTCGATGTGCGCGAACGGCTCACCGTGGGTGGCGCGGTGACCGGCAACGCCGAAGTTGCCGACCTGACCCGGCTGCGCCGTCTCGGGGAAGTGTCCGGGACCACGCGCGAGCTGCTCGTCCGACACGCCTTCCACCACGACCCACGACCAGTCGTCGCCGAGCCGGGGGATCCTCATGACGGCGATACCCGACCCTCGTGGGGGAGCGACCTTGGCCGGCTCGGCGGGCACGTTCGAGCTCGGTGTGGCGGCGGCGGCCTCGACTTGGCTCTCGAAGTCGTCTCGCAGGTCGACCTGTGCGGCCGCGGTCTGCACATCGCTCCAGACCACGAGGTAGACGGCGAAGAGCAGCACGACCACGCCACCGGTGACCAGCAGCTCCGCGCCGGAGCGCACCACGGTGCCGGCCACCCTCGCGGACTGGCTCATCACGGACCTGCGCATCAAAATCCTCTCGGATATATCATTGACAATATCGTCTGCGTGGTTGAGCCTATCCCTACTTGCACTCCCGATGTGTGCAATGCAGTGGACAGGACTGCGACTCAGGTCGGGCCCCTCGGGGCCCCCTACCCGAAGAAGGAGCGCGGGTAGATGAGATCTAAGAAACGCGTCGTGGCCCTGCTGGCTGGAGCCAGCATGCTTGCGACGACAGCAGTCACCGTGGGCGCCACCTCGGCGTCCGCGGCGACCCCGTCAGGCGGGTGTTGGGTCTACTCCGTGGCGGCTGGTGCCGCCCTCGAGGACACCTCGACGACGGGCAACCTCTCCAGCTCGCTGGCGGCGTGGGGCAACAATGCCGACTACACCCTCACCACCAGTGGCGGGAGCACGGTCGGCAGCTCACGCAACTTCACGCTGACCTTCAACACCGGACCGACCAACGGCGGTCCGGCGGCGTCCGGCACGGTCTACTACTACTTCTCGGTCAACGGCGTGAACCTGCCGGTGGTCCAGAAGGGGTTCTCCGCGCCGGGCTTCGGTCCGATCCCCGGGGACACGGTCCAGGGCTCGTTCCCGGTCACCAGCTCGGGGACCAACACCCTGAAGCTTCGCAAGGTGATCTACGACATCCCCGACTACACGCTGCGCGTCCAGTGCAACGGGCAGTCGGGCGGAGTGGCGAACGGGGTCAACCCGGCCACCACGCCGGTCGACACCAACATCAGCGCGAGCTTCTCGGCGGTCGGTCCGTCGGCCTCCATCACGGGGATCAGCAACCAGGTCGTCACCAACGCGGCACGCAAGAACGACGTGATCAGCTTCGGCGTCACGAACTTCTCAGCGGCCGGCACCGGTACGGCCGAGCTCTGCAACACCAGCGGGACCAGCTGCGACGCGACGTCCTCGACGCTCTCGATCGCGGGCGACGGCACGGGCTCGGGCACCCTCGCGGTGTCCGCCACGCCGACGACCGGGGCACGGTCCCTGAAGGTCACCTCGGGCGGTGAGACGAGCCTGACCCCGATCACCATCCTGGGCAACGTCACCGTCTCGACGAACGTCACCGGCGGTGGCGCCGGCACGGTCGTCACCGTCACGGGCTCCAACTGGGACCCGAACCAGCCGGTGAGCGTCAGCGGCACCAAGAGCGGTCCGCCGTTCCCGCCGCCGGCCTCGTCCGACCCGGCTGTCACGACGACCGCCGACTCCGCGGGCAACATCTCGGCCACGTTCATCGTGAACGATTCCGGGACTGCCTACATCGGTGCGAGTCGCATCCACGCGCCCGGCCCCCCGCCGGTCGCCATCTTCGCCTCGCAGGCGTTCACCTTCTCCGGTGACACCTGCACGGCGAAGCAGGGAGCGGCGACCACGGGCAGCTGCTCGCTGCTCGAGACGCTCGACCTGACGGTCGTCGCGGGCGACCTGAAGATGTCGAAGGACGCAGGAAACGTTCTGATGTCGGGCGTCTCGCTCGACGGTACGGACCAGACCTCGACCGGCGATCTCAAGGACGTCACGGTGAAGGACTACCGCGGAGGTTCCCTCGGGTGGTCGCTCGTCGGTCGCTTCTCGGGCCTCAACGGTCCCGCGAAGCCGAGCGGCGGCAACTTCACCATCGCTCCGAACGCCCTGACCTGGACGCCGAAGTGCGCCGCCCAGAGCAACACCGACGACACCGTCGTCGCGGGCGCATCGGCATCGTTCGCCGATGCCTCGACCGACCTGCCGCTGTGCGCGGTGGCGACGTCGGGTCTGGGTGCCGACGGGACCAGCGGAGGCGACGCTGTCGCCGACGCCGGGCTCTCGCTCGAGGTCGGAGCCAGCCAGGCGGCCGGTACCTACACCGGCCTCCTCACGTTGACGCTGTCGTGAGTCCGCTCTCGACACGTCATCTGTCATGACACGCACCACGTAGCACCGGTCCGGGTGGGTGCCGCTCTCGCGGCACCCACCCGGATCGCCACGTCCCCCTTCGGCGAGGAGTGCCGACCGATGATCCGAACCAAGCACCTGGCGGGTGCCCTGATCGCCTTCGTCATGCTCGCCGTGGCGACGGCCGTCGTGCCGTCGCCGGTGCATGCTGCGGACAACGGCGCCTGGTCGGTCACGCCCACCCCCGGCTCCGAGTCGTCGCCGACGCCTCGCAGCTACTTCGTTCTCGAAGGCGCTCCCGGCGCGACGCTCACCGACAAGGTGCGGATCCGCAACTACACGAAGCGGGCGCTGACCTTCTCGCTCTACGGAGCCGACGGCTACAACACCGAGCAGGGCGGTTTCTTCGCGCTGCGGACGCTCGACCGTCCGCAGGTCGACGTCGGTGCCTGGGTGAAGCTTCCCGTCCAACAGGTCAAAGTCGCGCGCCGGACCCAGGTGGACGTCCCGATCACCATCCAGATCCCTGCCAACGCGACCCCCGGCGACCACGTGGGTGGCATCGTCGCCCTCAACGGTGCCATCGAGGGCTCGGCCGAGTCCGGCGGACTCGACGTCGGCATCAAGCGCGCGGTCGCCGCACGCCTCTACCTCCGCGTGAGTGGTCCGACGACCCCCGCACTCGAGGTCAGTGACGTCCAGCTCGACCACGACCGTGGACTCTTCCCCTGGTCGGGGTCCGGCAAGGGCCGCGTGACCTACACCGTCGAGAACACCGGCAACCTGCGGCTGTCGCCGGCGAGCGTGATCACTGTCTCCGGCCTGGGGGGCCGCGAGCTCGACGAGGTGGAGACCGCAGCCGTGGTCGATCTCCTCCCGGGTCAGACCGCGAAGCTGAGCGCCGACGTCGCGGGCATCGGCTCTGCCGACCGGGTGTCGGTCGACGTCACCCTCGCGACGCCGGAGGGCGTCCGCGACGAGAGGTCGACCACCGCCTGGATCGTCCCCTGGCCGCTCGTCGTGATTCTCCTGCTCGCCCTCGCCGGCGCCCTGTGGTGGTGGCTGAGACGACGGGCCGAGCGACGGCGAGCCTTCGAAGCCGTCGCGACCGCCCCCACGCTTACGATCGGGAGCAGCCGGTGAGGACAGCACGAAAGCTCGGGATCCTGCTGGCACTGCTGGCGACGCTGACGTTCGCCGGTGGTTTCTGGGCGCCGACCCAGGCCGCGGACGAGCCGGCGAGCGGTCTCTCCGCCACGGTCTCTCCGGGCACCGCCGGGTACGCCGACCGGGTGAAGGTCAAGGGCGTCGGCTGGCCGGCGATGACGCAGGTGCAGGCCGTGGTCTGCGGCGACCTCGCGATCGGCGGGTCGTCTGCCTGCGACCAGGGCACCGCCGTCCTCGGGGTCGCCAACGTCGACGGTGAGGTGGATCTCGACCTCGTCGTCGGCAACCCGCCGCGACCCTGCCCGTGCGTCGTCCGGCTCGCCTCGTACACCGGGCCGGCGCTCGCCGTGGACTCTCCGCTCGTGATCACCGGACACCCGACGGGGACGCCCCCGACACCCGTGCTGCCGTTGCCGAACCTCCACGTGAAGGAGGTCAGGCTCGAGGGCAGCGGCGGGTTCTGGGGCCTCTTCGGGGCCGCTCCCGCCCGCAAGCTGGTCGTGACCATCGAGAACCGCGGCACCGCGCCGGCCGTCAACCCGCCGATCAAGATCGGCGTCGGCCAGTCGGCGGAGACCGAGCCGACCGTGGGGGTCGGCCGTGACCTGACGATCCAGCCCCTCCAGAGCAGTCGTCTGGAGATGAACGTCGAGCTGCCGTTCGCCGCGTTCGGCACCTACCACGTGGTCGGGTCCGTCGGCGAGGGCGATCTCGGGACGACGTTCGAGACCACGTGGGGCGCCTACCCCTGGGCACTGATCGCCTTCACCATCATGTGCGCGGCACTGCTCGCCCTCGGGATCTACGTGCGCCTGAAGGCGGCTCAGGAACGCAGGAAGGCCCGGATGCCGGGGGAGTCCGCCGCGGCGCTGGCGAGCAAGCCGTACGGCCTCCCGGACGTGGTGTACGTGGAGTCGCTGGGCGGCTTCCTCGTGAGCCCGAAGGCCGTCGGCAAGACGCGTCTCATCAACCGCCTCGACGGCCGCCTCGAGGGTCCTGACCTGGTGGCGCTGCTCGGCGACCCCGGCTTGGCCTCGCAGACCCGCGTCCTCTCCGGCACGGCTGCCGACGGGGGAGGGGGCGGTGCAGCGGTGGTTGACCTGCCGTCGCTGGACGCGTGGCTGACTCGACGTGACCCGTCGGGGGCGCCTTCCGGTGACGATCCGGCGGCTCCGGTCTCCGCGGACGCCGTCGTCGACGTCGACGCGGTCGATACCTGGCTGGCGCACCGAGAGGGCAAACGCTCTTCTCAGACCACCTAATATCGTATATTCTAGCGACTCAACGTAGGCGGGCTGGAGGGCTGATGCGGCACCAGAAAGACCCTGTGGGCGGACCGGATCGATCGTTGGTGATCCGGGCCAGCGCGGCATTCGCGTGCTTCGCGCTCGCCCTCGTCGGCTGCGGAAGCATGATGCCTGGAGCGGTGGTCGGAGACGGCGCCGGAGGCACCTCGGTGTCTGCCGAGGGAGTCGGTCCGGGCGTCACCGACGATGCGGTCAAGGTTGTGTTCGTCGGTGTGGACCTCGAGGGTGTCAAGGACATCACGGGCTTCAAGACGGCCAACGCCGGCGATCCCGAGAAGCAGGTCGAGGCCCTCGAGGCCTGGGTCAACGCCAACGGTGGAGTCGCTGGGCGCAAGCTCGACGCCGTCTTCCGGATGTACGACGCGGCGGTCGACTCCCCGGCGGCCGAGGAGCAGCTCTGCAACAAGGTGACGCAGGACGACAAGGCGTTCGCCGTCGTGCTCACCGGTCAGTTCCAGAGCAACGCGCGCCCGTGCTACGCCCAGCGCAAGACCCTGGTGCTGGACGCGACGCTCGTCGCCACCGACGACGCGACGTACGAGAAGCTCTCGCCCTACCTCTGGTCGCCCAGCTACCCGTCGTACGACGGCTTCGTCCGTGCGTACGTCTCGACACTGAAGGAGAACGGCTTCTTCAAGGGGCGCAAGCGCGTCGGTGTCATCGCCGCCGACAACCCGATCAACCGCTCGACGATGGAGAAGCTGGCCGTCCCCCTGCTCGAGGACGCCGGTGTCAAGCCCGAGATCGCGTGGGTCGACACCACCGACCAGGGCAGCCTCTTCCAGGGCAACGACCAGGGGGCGGTGACCTTCCGGAGCGGCGGCATCGACCGCGTCATGTTCCTCGGTGGCGCGCGACTGGCCTCGATCTTCGCGTCCGTGGCCAGCGCGCAGAGCTTCTCGGCGCGCTACGCGATCTCCTCGTTCGACAACCCCAGCTTCTTCGTCAACAACCCCGAGACGGTCCCGTCCGACGTCCTCAAGGGGATGGTCGGAGTCGGCTTCGCCGCCGGCCAGGACGTCACCGACGACCAGCTTCCGTTCCCCGGCACCGAACCGGAGAAGCGCTGCATCGACATCTACGCCGATGCCGGCATCACGTTCTCCTCCCGCGAGGCGGCACGCGTCGCCCTCCCGTACTGCGACGCCGCCATGCTGCTGCAGGCGGGAGCCACCGAGCTCACCGACAACCTCAACGCGGCTGCGTGGGGCGCGGCGGTGGAGGACCTCGGGTCGGCGTTCGTGCCGGCCACCGGGTTCACGGGGACCCTCGGGCCGGGCCGCCACGCGGCCTCCGGCGCCTACCGGGTGCTCTCGTTCGACCGCGACTGTCGCTGCTTCGTCTACAAGGGGGGCGACGTTGACTTCCCGACGTCGTAGCCCGGCCTCGTACGCGCCTCGCTCCGGAGCCCCCGCCCTGGCGGTGGAGGGCATCCAGTGCTCGTACGGCCAGGTCCAGGTGCTCTTCGACGCGGGACTGGTCGTCGAGGAGGGCGAGATGGTCGCGCTCCTCGGCCCGAACGGCGTCGGCAAGAGCACGATGCTGAAGGTCATCGCCGGCCTGCTGCGCCCCGATGCAGGCAGCGTCCAGCTCGGCGGGGTCGACGTCACGTCGGCACCGACCCGCGAGCGCATCGCTCGCGGGCTCGGTCAGGTCGTCGGCCAGGCGACGTTCAGCTCGCTGACCGTCACCGAGAACCTCCGGATGCACGCCTACACGATCCAGGACCGTGCCTGGGCCGAGGAGGCCGTCGAGGCGGCCCTCGCGGTGTTCCCCCGGCTTCGGGCGCGTCAGGACCAGCCGGCGTCGACGCTCTCCGGTGGCGAGCGGCAGATGCTGGCGCTCTCGAAGGCGATCGTCCAGGACCCGCGCATCCTCGTCATCGACGAGTTCTCGCTCGGACTCGCGCCGGTCGTCGTGGGCGGCCTGCTCGAGCTCGTCCGCCGCCTCAACGAGCGCGGCACCGCGGTGCTCCTCGTCGAGCAGTCCGTGAACGTCGCGCTGTCGCTGGTCGACCGCGCCTACTTCATGGAGAAGGGCCAGATCGTGGCCTGCGAGACCGCGGCCGAGCTGAGCGCCGATCCCGAGCGGGTGCGTGAGCTGATGCTCGGCGGACACGTGGCGGTGGCCCGATGATGGGATTCGAGATCGGCATCGACCGGATCCTCATCGGTGTCTTCACCGGCCTCACGTACGGGCTGCTGGCCGTCGGCCTGGTCCTCGTCTACCGCTCGAGCCGCTTCGTCAACTTCGCGCACGGCTCGATCGGTGCGTTCGGCGCCTCGGTGCTCGGACTCCTCGTCGTCGACTGGGGCGCTCCGTACTACCTCGCGTTCCCGGTCGCCATCGCGGTCGCCGCGGGGCTCGCCGCCGGCATCGAGATCGGCGTCGTCCGCAGGCTCGCCGGACGGCCCAGCCTCATCGGCATGATCGCGACGCTCGGACTCTCGCAGTTCATCCTCATCATGGCGCTGCTGCTCAACAGCGACGGCGTCAGCGGATTCACGTTCCCCATGCCCCCGCTGCTGCCGTCGTTCACCATCGGGCAGCTGCCGGTGACCCCGGCCCACGTCGCCATGATCGTTGTCGCACCGACGGTCCTGGTGGCGCTCGCGCTGTTCCTGCGCAAGGCGCGGCAGGGCCTCGCGATCCGTGCCGCCGCCGACGCGCCGGACACCGCCGCCCTCGAGGGCATCCGGGCGCCACGGATGTCGTCGTACGCCTGGGCGATCGCCGGCGGCATCGCGGCACTGTCGGCGATCCTCGTCACCCCGACGACGGCGGGCCAGTCGATCGACACCCTGGGGCCCGACCTGCTGCTCAAGGGTCTGGCCGGTGCCGTGATCGCGCGCATGACGTCGATCCCGATCGCCTTCGGCGCGTCCATCGGCATCGGCGTGCTCGAGCAGGTCCTGCTGTCCAACCCCGACACCCGCGGTCTCGTGCCCGTGGTGCTCGGCCTGGTCATCGTCATCGCGTTGCTTCGTCAGCCGACCCTCGGTCGTGCCGACGCCGAGCGAGGCAGCTGGCGCCGGGTCGGCGCCCCCCCGGTCCCTGCCGCGTACGCCGCCCTGCGCGGCGTCCGCGTCACGCCGTACCTCCTCGTCGGAGGCTGCGCGACGATCGCCGTCGCCCTGGCGTACGTCGTCAGCAACGAGACCGCGTCGGTCCTCACCAGCGTGGCGGGCTTCGCGCTGGTCGGCCTCAGCGTCGGTCTCATCACCGGGGTCGCGGGACAGCTGTCCCTCGGACAGTTCGCCTACGCCGGCATCGCCGCGGCGGTCTCGGTCCACCTGGTCGACTCGTGGGGGAGCTTCGTGCTCGGCACGCTCGGTGGTGTGCTGGCCGCCGCGCTCGTGTCGGTGCTGGTCGGGATCCCCGCGCTACGTCTCAAAGGTCTCGCGCTGGCGGTGTCGACGCTCGCCTTCGCCCTGGCGACGACGGCCTGGGTGCTGCGGCTCGACATCTTCCTGGGAGACGGCGTCTCACCGGCGAAGCCGCAGTGGTGGGGCTACTCGATGGACGTCGCCCGCGACTACTACCTGTTCGCGCTGCTCATGCTCGCCCTCGGCATGTTCGTGTCGGCGAACCTCTGGCGCAGCGGCTTCGGTCGGACGCTGCAGGCGCTGCGTGACAACGAGGACGCGGCCCGTGCCTTCACGGTGCCGCGCACCTTGCGCAAGCTCCAGCTCTACGCAGTCTCGGGAGCGCTCGCCGGCCTCGGTGGCGTCGTGATCGGCCACGGTCAGACGCAGCTGACGGTCAACTCGTTCCCGGCCTCGGCGAGCATCGACGTCGTCGCCCTCACCGTCGTCGGTGGCCTGGGACTCGTCGCGGGGCCAATGGTGGGTGCGCTGATCATCGTGGGCCTCCCGGGCCTGGTGGCTCTCGGCATCCCCGGCCAGGCCCTCCTGGCGCTCGGGTGGTTGCTGGTCGTCGTCCTGCTCCCCGACGGTCTCGGTGGGATCGCGATGCGGATGCGGGACCGGTGGTACGACCGGCTCGCCGTGCGTGCCGGCATCGACCCCGCTGTCGCGCGCGCCGAGCCGGACGTCACCCAGCGCTCGCCGCTGCAGAGCTCCGCGGCGCTGGACGGCCTGTTCGCCGTCGACGTCGAAGACCTGGAGGCCGGGCCGCAGGCCGCGCCGTTGCTGGTCGTCAACGACGTGAGCAGGCACTTCGGCGGCGTCGTCGCCGTGGACCACGTCGACCTCGAGGTGCACCCGGCGGAGATCGTCGGAGTCATCGGCCCCAACGGCGCAGGCAAGACCACGCTCTTCGAGATCGTCGCCGGATTCACCAAGCCCGACACGGGGTCGGTGATCTTCGCCGGTCACGACGTGACGACCGCGACCCCGGAACGCCGTGCCACCCGCGGACTAGTCCGCTCCTTCCAGGATGCGGCGCTCTTCCCGACGATGACCGTCCGCGAGACGGTCATGGTGGCCGGTGAGCGGACGGAGCCGAGCAGTCTGTTCGCCGCGTCGCTCGGGACCCCCCGACCCGACCGGATGAAGGCGCGTCGTGCCGACGAGCTGATCGACCGCATGGGTCTCGGACCGTTCGCCGGCAGGACCATCTCGGAGCTCTCCACCGGCACGAGGCGCGTCGTCGAGCTCACCTGCCTGCTCGCGCTCGAGCCGCGGGTGCTCCTGCTCGACGAGCCGTCGGCCGGCATCGCCCAGAACGAGTGCGACGCCCTCGGCGACCTGCTCCTCGACGTCCGGCGCGAGCTCGGGACGGCGATGGTCGTCATCGAGCACGACCTCCCGTTGCTGGCTCGACTCAGCGACCGGATGGTCGCGATGAACCTCGGTCGGTTGATCGCCTCGGGCACCCCCGACGAGGTCCGCAACCACCCCGACGTCGTCAGCTCCTACCTCGGGTCCGACCACTCGGCCATCGCCCGGTCGGGTCCCCAGCTGACGAGCGTCGAGCCCCTCCCCGCGGGGACACCATGACTCGTCCGATGCTCGACCGCCGTCCCACCGTCCGCCCGAACCTCACGACTCGGAGAACGAATGCCATGACTCCCAGGATCTCGACCCTCTTCCGTGCGACGGCCCTCGCGGCCGCGCTCGGGCTCGTGATGCTCCTCGGCGCGCCGGCCGCGTCGGCGGCACCGAAGCTGGACATGGGTCCCAGCACCGGAATGAAGGACGGGCAGCAGGTCACCGTCAAGGCGTCCGGCTTCGCGCCCAACCTCAAGAACATCGCCGTCGGACAGTGCAGGGCGGTCCAGAAGGGACCGTCGGACTGCAACCTGAAGGGTGGCGCGACCTTCCGGAACGCCGACGGGAGCGGAGCGATCGCCCCGGTCACCATCACTCTGTCCGAGAAGTTCGGTGCGATCGACTGCACCAAGGAGGCCTGTGTCGTGGCGGCGGCCCCGCTGCCGAACACCAGCCCAGACGACGTGGTCGCTGCCAACACCGTGTCGGTCAAGATCACCTTCGGCGGTGGCGACAAGCAGGCATCCGCCGAGCCTGCGGCGGCGCCGGCGGCGAACCCGGCACCGACCGTCCCTGAGGACGACAACGCGGGTGCGCTGCCCAAGACCGGCGGCACCGACAACCTGCCCGTCCTGCTGATGGCCGCCGCCGCCCTCGTCATGGGTGGCCTCGGCGTGCTCCTGGTGTTCCCGGGTCGTCGTCGTCACGGAGTCAGCGCATGAGGGCGCGCACGCGCCTCGGTGCGCTCGCACGGGTCGCGGGCGCCGTCGCGCTGATGGGCGGCTCGCTCGCGCTGGTGTCGAGTCCGGCGGCCGCGGCCGAGGGCACGCCGGCGGCAGGAACGGTCGCGTTCTCGTGCACGATGCCCGACTTCAAGAAGGACTTCGACTACGCGGCGAAGGTCTCGGTCGCGGGCTACCGTGCGGCGGAGGGTGGCCCCGTGACGTTGCGGGCCACGCTCAGCGACCTCCCGGGCGTGGCGCCGGTGGCGATCAACAACGCGTCGATGAGCGCGACGTTGAAGCTGACGATCGACGGTCAGGCGGTCACGCTCAAAGGCACGGGGCCGACCACGGCCGCCCCGAACGGGCCCGTCCCGGTGACCGACGTGTCCGGCACGGTGACCTCGAGCAAGGCCGAGCTGCCGGTGACGGCGACCGCGTTCACGTTCGTGGTCTCCGGCGTCGGTGGCCAGTGCACGGCGTCCACGGCGCTGTCGGTGCTGACGGTGAGCGATGAGCCGCCGCCTACGCCGACTACGCCTACGCCTACGCCTAAGCCGACGAAGGCGCCGACCACCGCTCCGGCGAAGGCGCCGACCTCGGCTCCGCCGGCAGGGAACCCTGGCAAGCCCGCCAAGGGCACGGTGAAGTTCGCGTGCGTCATGTCGATCGGGTCGAAGTTCGACTACAACGCCACGATCTCGGTCTCCGGATACCGCAAGAACGCGGGCGACCCGGTCTCCCTCCAGGCGACGATGAGCAAGCTCCCCGGCATCGCGCCGGTCCCGATCGACGGCTCGATGGAGTACACGCTCAACCTGTCGGTCGGGGGTACGGCGACCACGCTCACGGCGACGGACACGGTCAACGCCGCGCCCAAGGCCGTGGTCCCCGTCCCGACGCTCAAGGGCAGCGTCAAGGCGTCCGGTGACGAGCTCGACGTGAAGGCTTCGGGATTCTCGTTCGACTTCCCTTCTGCGTCCATCGGCGCGAAGTGCACGGGATCGGGGACGCTGTCCAAGATGACGGTCAGCAGCGAGCCTCCGGCCGACGGTGACGGTGGCGGGAGCGGCGGTGGGAGCAGCGACCCGGCCGCCACCCTTCCCAAGACCGGTGGCACGGGCTCGTTGCCCGTGATCGGTCTGGTGGCAGCATCCCTGGTGTTCCTGGGTGCCGCGGGTCTCGTCTGGCTCCCGTCGCGTCGGGGCACAGCGACGCGCGGCTGAGTCGGCATCCCGCCGACCTCACGGACAGCGGGCTCCCTGCGTACCTGTCGACGTCAGGGAGCCCGCTTCGGTGGCTGCCACACGATCACAGCGCACGGTCCCGGCATCTCATCCCTCATGGAGGGCAGATGCCGGGACCGTGTGCTGTGCCGAGGTCAGTGTGCCGTGACGAGCGGGTGCTCGACGTACGAGCGCTTGGCGACGAAGCCTGCGTCACGGAGACGGTCCACCGAGATCGGGACGGCCGGGGCCGCGATCTCGGCGCGGTAGACCAGCGGTGGGAGGCCCTGTGCCGCGCTGATCGCGTCGAAGAGCTCGGCGTTGGTCGGCGGGAGCTCGGGGTGGGTGAGGTTGTAGGTCCCGACGATCCGTGTCTCCACCGCGTGGACGATCGCGTCGGCGGCGTCCTCGACGTGCAGACGGTAGAGGAGCGCGTCCGCCCCGAACGGGACCGACCCGCCGAGGTACTGGTGGGCCATCGCGATCTTGGCGTCGATCGGCGGGTCGTCCGCGCCGAAGATGTCTCCGCACCGGAAGATCGTCGACCGGTCGCCGGCCTCGGTCCGGTAGACGTCCTCCATCGCCAGGAAGCGGTCGGGGCTCGGGTCGTCGGAGTCGGTCACGGGGGAGTCCTCGTCGACCATCTCGAGGTGGTTGGCGGCGCCGCCGTAGACCGACAGCGCGGACAGCGCGACGAGGTGCGGCGACCCGGGTGCGCTCGTGACGCTCTCGGCCGTGGCGACCAGGACCTCGTGGTAGGTCTTGGCGCGGTCCTCCGGTGTCATCGAGTGGGCAGCGACCGGTCCGGCGCTGACGACGACGGCATCCGCCTCGGCGACGGCTGCGTGCACCGCCTCACGGTCGGCCCCGCGCAGCACGACGACCTCGTCGAAGCGCGACGCGAGGTCGTCCACCCGCCCGGGGGTGGTGGTGGTGACGGTGACGTGGTGACCACGCTCGCGCAGCGTGGTGGCTGCCGAGGCACCCACGAGGCCGGCACCGATGACGAGGATCTTCACTGGGCGTTCTCCTTGCTCGTACGGATCTGGTCGAGGCCGGCGCGGACGGAGACGAGCTCGTCGACGCGTTCGGCTCCGAGAAACTTCTTCGAGAGCTCGTTCATCGGGTCGAGGGTGTAGCCGTAGGTGCGCAGCAGGTGGTCGCGCTCGCGCAGCGCGGCGCGCTCCTCGAGAGGCACCGGCCGGGCCTCGCGGACCCACCCCAGCCAGGTGTCGACCCGCTGCTCCACCGCCGCGCGCAGCGTCGCGACCACGTCGTCGGTCCGGTCGGCGACGTAGGAGCTCCCGACGGGGGAGAGGAACGCCCGCATGTACGTCCCGTGGCTGACCGACCAGGTGAACCGGTCGTCGCCGCGCAGCGAGAGCCACGAGGCGTTCTCGGGCTCGTAGTAGCGCTCGAGGTAGTCGACGTCGACGGCGAGATCACGCCGAGGCACGAGGTCGCTGAAGTAGAAGATGTTGGGGATGGTCCCGAACACGATGATGAGGTGGGGGACGTCGATGTGCGGGCCGAGCCAGACCTGGAGGTTCATGTCCAGGATCGATGCCTTGCGGTTGCCGATCCAGGAGTGCACGAGCCACTCCGCGCCGTTGTCGGCGTCGCCGGCGTAGGTGTTGAGCGATCCCTCGTACGAGTCGTCGGGGGTGCTCCAGGCGGCGAGCCCGTCGCTGTTGGGGTGCGGCTGCACCGGCAGCTCGGCGGTGATCTTGTCCTTGGCCGCGGTGAGGATCTCCCAGAACGCCTGCCACAGCTCTCGGCTGTCGACGTCGGGCGCCTCGGCGAGAAACTCCGGGATGGTCTTGGTCTGGCTACTGGTCATGGGCGAAGCATAATGATATATCATCTATCAGTCGAGAGCATCGAGGGGCCCATGATCGTCGTCGTCAGCCAGGCATGGACCAGACCGGGTGAGGAGCACGCCCAGGCCTACATCGCGCTGTCGGGCGAGTTCGGACGGTTCTTCCGCGACCATCCCGCCTATCGCGGCCGTCGCCTGGTCCGTGGGGTGGAGGACCCGACCCACTTCACGCACCTGCGGTTCTTCGACACCGTCGAGGCGTACGAGGAGTGCACCCGACACCCGGACTACGTGGCGCACACCGAGGCGATGTACGCGCACCTGCGCCCGTACGACTCCTATCCCCGTGAGTACCTCGAGGTCGTCCTCGACGAGCCGGACCCGCGATGACCACGTTCCTGCTCGTGCACGGAGCGTTCCGCGGTGGCTGGTCGTGGCGTCGGGTGCGGCCCTACCTGGTCGCCGCGGGTCACGACGTCTACGCCCCGAGCCTGACCGGCGCAGGGGAGCGGGCCGGGTCGGCCGGCGACGTCACCGGGCTGCACGTCTGGGTGGACGAGCTGGCAGCGCTGGTCGAGATCGAGGACCTCGACGACCTCGTCGTCGTCGGCCACAGCCAGGGCGGCGTCGTCGTGCGTGCGCTCGTCGACCGGGTCCCCGACCGGGTGCGACGGGTGGTCTATCTCGACGGGGCGGTCCCGGACCCCGGCGAGCGGGCCGTCGATCTGACGCCCGCTCCCGCGACGGCGCTCCCGCCCCGCGAGACCCTCGTCGCGGCGCGCCCTCCGGTCGCGGGCGGTGACCTCGACGAGGCGACGGCCGCCTGGACGGGAGCACGGCTCACGCACACCCCGTTCGCGCCGTCGCTGGACCCGCTCAGCGTCGCGGCGGAGCACCCCGTCCCGGCCTCGTACGTCTTCTGCGCCGGGACGCCCGAGGGCTATCCCTCGAGCACCACCCGTGCCCGCCTCGACGCTCGAGGCATCCCGTACGAGGTGCTCGACGCCGGGCACGACGCGCCGCTGACCGCTCCCGCGCAGGTCGCCGACCTCCTCGTCCGGGCCGCAGCGCTTCCCGTGTGACCCCGGGGGCGGCACACTCGGCTGAGCACGTCTTGTGCCGAGCCGAGTGGAACGGCGTCTTGATTCGGCGGTGGCTTCGTGAGAGAACTGATCCGCCCCGTGCTGGCCGACCGGCCTGAACGACGACGAAGGAGTCCCTCGATGTCCCCGAGGACGAAGCAGCTCGACCCGCGTGGTCCGGAGAGCACCAGCGCGACGATCGCGACGGTGGAACGCGCCGCGGACGTGCTGCTTCTCTTCACCGAGAGTGTCGGGCCCGATCTGGGCGTGACCGAGATCGCCGACGCGCTCGACCTCTCGAAGGCGGCGGTCCACCGCGTGCTCGCGTCGCTGCGCAGCCGTGACCTGGTCAGCCTCGACGAGAGGACCCGGCGCTACTCGCTCGGGGTCGCCGCGATGCGTCTCGGTCTCACCTACCTGGACCGCATCGACGTCCGCCGTGTCGGTCGGCCGTTCCTCGAGGACCTGTCGGCACGGACCGACGAGACGGCGACGCTGTCGGTGCTGCTGGGCGAGCGGAGCCGGATCTACGTCGACCAGGTCACCCCCGACCGCGAGGTCATCATGTCGGTGACCATCGGCGAGCCGTACCCGCTGCATGCGGGGGCCTCCTCGCGGTCCTTCCTCGCCTTCCTCCCCGACGAGGAGATCGACGACTACCTCGACTCCGTCCCGCTCGTCGCGCTGACCGACAGCACGATCGTCGACGCCGCCGCCCTGCGGGAGGACCTCGCCGAGGTCCGTCGCCAGGGATGGGCGCGCTCGCAGGGCGAGCGGATGGACGGCGCCGCCTCGGTGGCGGCGCCCGTCCGCGGCCACGACGGCCGTCCGGTCGCCGTCGTCAGCGTCTGCGGTCCGGCCGAGCGGTTCGAGCGTGAGCTGGACGCGTGCCGGGACGCGCTGCTGGAGACCACGGCATCGCTGTCGCACCGCTTCGGCTGGACCCCCTGACCGAGGCGGTCAGGCGCTCGGCCGCGCCAGGTAGCGGCCACCACCGGTCGCGGTGACCACACCGTCGGTCAGCACCCGCCGCCCGCGGACGAAGGTGTCGGTGACCTTGGCGGTGAGATCGGCGCCCTCGAAGGGCGTGTACTCCTGCGTGGACTCCGAGTCCGCCGCCCGTACGGTCCACGCGTGGTCCATGTCGACGATCGCGAGGTCGGCGTCCTTGCCGACCTCGATCGCGCCCTTGGTGGCGCCCAGCCCGTAGCGCTCCGCCGGGTTGGTCGCGGTCAGCTGCGCCACCCGGTCCAGCCCGAGGCCGCGCTTGCGGCCCTCGGTGATCATCCCGGCGAGCAGGTACTCCGCGCCGCCGAAGCCTGACTTCGCGAGGAACACGTCGTCACGGTCCGCGCCGAACTTCTTCTCGTCGCGGCAGCAGGCGTGGTCGCTGACGACCCAGTCGATGGTGCCGTCGAGCACGTGCTGCCACAGGGCCTCGACGTCCTCGCGCGGGCGCAGCGGCGGGTTGACCTTGCCGCCGACGCCGTGCGCGGTGTCGCAGTCGGCGAGCAGGTGCCCCACCGTGACCTCGCGGCGGAAGTCGACGTGCGGGAACGCCGCGGCCATCCGTACCGAGGCGTCGACCGCCTTGCGGGACGTCAGGTGCAGGAGGTTGATCGTGGGCAGGCCGGTCTCGTGCGCCAGGTACGAGGCGATGGTGACCGCCAGGCCCTCGGAGTGCGGTGGGCGTGACGCGCTGTAGGCGGGCAGACCCGAGAGCGAGCCGTCCTCCTCGACCAGCGCGGTGTACGCGCTCATGATCTCCGCGGTCTCGCAGTGCAGCGACAGCGAGATCTGGTCGGCGATCTCGGGGTGCTGCTCGCGGGCCGCCTGCACCCCGCGCATGACGAACTCGAAGTGCGCGTAGTCGTAGCGCTCGCCCTCCGGAGTCATCAGGAACGAGCGCTGGTCGTCGGAGCGGCCGTGCAGCCCGTGGCTCCCGTAGAACATGAAGATCTTGAAGGACGTGACTCCGTGCTCCTTGATCAGGGCCGGGATCTCGTCGATGTGGCCGCGCGACATCGGGGCGAGGTGGAACGCGTAGTCGATGACGGAGCGGTTCTCGGTCTGCGCCAGGACCTCGGGGAAGAACTCGGCGTACGAGCCCCCACGGTTGAGGTAGTACTGACCGGTCCGCATGTAGTTGAGGGCGGTGGTGACACCGCCCTGCGCGCAGGCGCGGCTCTCGGTCGCGGCGTCCTCGGACAGCGGGTTGTAGATGCCCCAGTGCTGGTGGGCGTCGACGACGCCGGGGAAGACGGTCCGGCCGCCGGCGTCGACGAGGTCGACGCCGGGCTCCACCTGCAGGTCGGGTGCGAGGACGGCGATCTTTCCGTCCTTGATGCCGATGTCGAGCTGCTGGGTCAGCTCGGAGCCGGCGACGACGACGTCGGCGTTCGTGATGATCAGGTCGAGGTCGCTCATGCGGACTCCTCCTCGGTGCGGGCGGTGGTCGGGGTGGGGCTGGTGAAGGTCACGAGGCGGCGCAGGACGCCGTCGACGCCGGCGAGCGAGTCGAGGTCGAGGACATCGGCCCGTACGGCGTCGGCGTCCTCCTCGCTCACCCGTCCGGCGACGTTGTCGCGGAACTTCCGGGCGAGCTCGTCGTCGGACAGCGGGCGCTGCGGGCCGCCCCGGTTGGTGAGGACCTCTTCGACGAGGACCTCGCCCGACGTCGTGCGCAGGGTGACGACGGCGGGGAACTGGTGCGGATAGATCGCGTCGCAGCGCTCGTCCGGGACGACCTCGACCTTCGCCATCAGCGCGCGCCGGACCGGGTCCTGAGCGAGAGCGTCGGTGTAGTCGTCGAGCCCGGTGCCGAGACCGCCGCCGCCCAGCAGGCCGGCGACGACCGCGTACGGCCCGCTGAACTGCGCCTGGTAGCCGGTCTCCGGTGCGCGCTTGGTCTCCAGCGGCGCGCCGATCGTGCGGATCACCGCCGTCGGGGCGCCGATGACGATCGACGCGACGTCCTCCGGCCGGACACCCCGCGCGCGCAGGGCGAGGCCGGCGTCGACGGAGGTGTGCGTGAAGTGGTTGGCGGGGTACGGCTTGAAGAAGATGTCCGGCACCGCCCACGTCTTGCCGAGGCCCTCGGTGATCGCCTCGGGGAAGAAGCGGCCGTGCAGCCACGCCTCGAAGAACCCGAACCGGCCCTCCAGGACGGTAGGCGGTCCGGTGAACCCGCGGCGGACGAGCTGGGCGGCGGTGACGCCGGCCTGAGCGGCGAGACCGCAGTGGAGGCGCTTGACGGTGCCGCCGGTGCGGTTGGCCTCGATGATCCCCGACGCCATGGAGGCGGTCAGGCCGAGAGCGTCGAGGACACCCTTCTCGTCGGCACCGTAGAGGAGCGACGCGGCGACCGCGCTGCCCATCGCCCCGGTGATCGAGGTCGCGTGCTGCCCGTGCTCGAAGAAGACGGAGTTGCCGAGCTCCTGGTCGTACCCGGCCATGCCGAGCCGGACGGCGACCTCGAGCCCGACCGCGATCGCGCGCACGGTCAGCGCGCCGTCGGCACCGGTGTGCTCGGCGGCCGCGAGTGCGGCGGGGACCACGCTGGCGCTCGGGTGGAGCACCGACGGGAGGTGCGTGTCGTCGTAGTCGAGGGAGTGCGCGAGCACGCCGTTGGCGAGCGCGGCCTGGGCTGCCGTCACACGCTGGGGCGAGCCCACGACGGTGGACTGCTCGTGCCCGCCCTGGTCGAGGACGTGCCCGATGATCGCGGCGCTGGTGTCCAGGCGGTGGGCGGCGACGCAGAGGCCGAGGACGTCGAGCACGCGCTGGCGCGTGCTCGCGGCGACCTCGTCGGGGAGGCCGTCGCGCGCGACGTCGGCGGCGAACGCGGCGAGGTGGCCGCCGAGGGTTGGATCACTCACCCGCGACCACCGCCAGTGGACGCACGGGCGACCCCGTGGCGCCGAAGAGCGGCAGCGGGGAGAGGACGAACACGAACTCGTGCAGGCCCTCGGCCGCAAGCTCCTCGAGCGCCATCGTCTCGATGATGTAGACGCCGTTCTCGACCAGCAGCACACGGTGGGCGGGCAGGGTGGCGTGACCGGCGCCGGGCGGAAGGCACTCGTACGCGATCGTGTCGGCGCCGGTGGCGTGGACCCCGCGGTCGACCAGCCACTGCGCGCCTGCGGCACCCACTCCGGGCACACCCGACGACTGGCCCATGAAGAGCTGGTCCGCGCCGCTGTCGAAGTGCTGCCCCCAGCCGCTGCGGACCAGGACGACGTCACCCGGCGCGATGGTGCTGCCCTGACGCTCGAGGGTCAGCTCGAGGTCGGCCACGGTGATCTCGTACCCGGCGTCGAGACGCCCGACGCCGAGGGCGGCGGGCACGTCCAGCAGGACGCCCGGCCGGACCATCGGCTCGATCGTGTGCGCGCCGAGCTGCGCGTAGCGCCCTCCCTCGAGCGCGTCCGCCACGTCGAGCCCGCCGTACAACCTTCCGTCCTGGGACACGTGGGCGAGGGCGTCGACGTGGGTGCCGACGTGCGTGCCCATGGAGATCATGTCGTTGGCCGCGGAGCCGCCGTCGACGCGCACCATGTCGCCGTGGCGGCGGGGGAGGGCGTGCCAGTACGGCGGGTGGTTGGGCGACTGCGGCATGCCGACGGTGAGGCGTCGGCCGAGGTCCACCACCCGGACCCCGGCGCGTACGGCGTCCAGGAGGCTCCGCGGGGGGGACGAGGTGGTCGAGAGGGTGGTCATGCCTTCTTCTTTCGGCTCGGCGTCGTTCACGATCAGCAGATGATGTTGCGGGTACGGAGGTCGGCGAGGGTGTCGGCGTCGACACCCAGGTCGCTCAGCAGCGTGTCGGTGTCGGCGCCGTGGTCGCGACCGGTGAAGCGGATGCGACCGGGGGTCTCCGACATCCGCCACATCACGTTGTGCTGGAGGACGGGTCCGAGGTCCTCGTCCTCGACCTCGAGCAGCATCTCCGTCTCGCGGACGTGGGGGTCGTGCGCGAGGTCGCGCGCGGAGTAGACCGGGGCGACGGCGGCGCCGGCGTCGGTGAACGCGCTGACGACGTCGTCACGCGTGCGGGCGAGGATCCAGTCCCCGACGTAGCCGTCGAGCAGGTCGGCGTGGAGGGCGCGGCTGTGGCCCGCTGCGAACCACGGCTCGTCGATCACCTCGGGGTGACCGACCAGACGCATCACCCGCTCGGCGATGGCCTGGGCACTGGTGGAGATGGCGACCCAGTGGCCGTCGGCGGTGCGGTAGGTGTTGCGTGGCGCGTTGTTGTGCGAGCGGTTGCCGTTGCGAGTCCCGACCTTGCCGAGCTGCTGGAAGACGGTGGGGCCTGGGCCGACGGCGGTCATGATCGGCTCGAGGAGGCTCAGGTCGACGACCTGCCCGTGGCCGCCGTTGCGTTCCCGGGCGAGCAGTGCCATCACCACGGCCGACGAGGCCGCGATCCCGCAGATGGAGTCGGCGAGGCCGAACGCGGGAAGGGTGGGCGGTCCGTCGGGCTGGCCCGTGAGGTGGGCGAACCCGCTCATCGCCTCCGCGAGCGTGCCGAACCCGGCGCGAGCGGCGTACGGGCCGCGCTGGCCGAACCCGGTGATCCGGGCGACGACCAGCCCGGGGTTCGCCTCGAGCAGGCGCTCGGGGGAGAGGCCCCAGCGTTCGAGGGTGCCGGGCCGGAAGTTCTCGACGACCACGTCGGCGGTCGCGGCCAGCCGCGCGAAGAGCTCAGCGCCCTCGGGAGCCGACAGGCTGAGGCCCACCGTCTGCTTGTTGCGGGCGATCTCCTTCCACCACAGTGGTGTGCCGTCCTTGCTCTCGCCGTGGCCGCGCATGCTGTCGCCGGCGGTGGGGTGCTCGATCTTGACCACCTCGGCGCCGAAGTCGCCGAGTATCTGGCAGCACAGGGGCCCCGCGAGGATCGTCGACGCGTCGAGGACGCGGACGCCGGTCAGCGGTCCATCGCTCATCGAGCCGTGGGGGTCTACTTGTTCCATTGTGCGAAACGCCATTCCAGAATCGTAAGCGCGTGCCCGTCATGGGTCAACGTGCCGGTAGCCGTGCGATAGCGTGCTGTGAAACATCGTTCCACTAGGCGGAGTCTCCTGTGATCGCTCGCTCGTACCTGTACGTCCCCGGCAACGCACCCGACAAGCTCGCGAAGGTGCTGGACCGGGGGGCCGACGCCGTGATCGTCGATCTCGAGGACGCGGTGCCGTGGGGGGCGAAGGACTCCGCCCGCGCCACCGTCGCCGAGTGGCTCACGTCGTTGCGCGGCGACTCCTCGGGCGTCGAGGTGTGGGTCCGGATCAACCCGGGGCCCCTCGGGATCGAGGACGTCGAGGCCGTAGTCGCCCCGGGACTCACCGGCGTCATGGTCGCGAAGACCGAGACCTGCGCCGAGCTCGAGATGGTCGACGGAGCGCTGACCCGGGCGGAGAGCGCGGCGGGACTCGAGCCGGGCTCCGTCGGAGTGGTCCCGCTGCTCGAGTCGGCAGCCGCCCTCCTCGACGCTCGGGCGATCGCGGCGTCCCCCCGCGTCGTCCGCCTCCAAGTCGGCGAGGCCGACCTGGGTGCTGATCTCGGGTTGGGCGACGACGCTGACGAGGCCGACTGGGCGCCGATCCGCAGCCAGGTCGTCGTGGTCAGCGCGGCCGCCGGCATCAATGCCCCGGTGGCCCCGGTATCGACCGACTTCCGCGACCTGGACCGCTTCGCCGCGACGACGCGTGCGCTCGCCCGCCGCGGGTACGTCGGCCGCGCCTGCATCCATCCGGCGCAGGTCGCCGTCGCCAACGAGG
The DNA here is from genome assembly GCF_019550855.1 of Mumia sp. zg.B21. Lineage (NCBI taxonomy): Bacteria > Bacillati > Actinomycetota > Actinomycetes > Propionibacteriales > Nocardioidaceae > Mumia > Mumia sp. zg.B21. The sequence goes on from NZ_JAHWCJ010000001.1 coordinate 438,062, forward strand.
TCTTCACTCCCACCGCGGCGACGCTCGACCGGGCCAGGACGCTGGTCGCCGTCTTCGACGAGGCGGTGGCGCAGGGGCGTGGCGTCGTGATCGGACCGGACGGCCGGATGGTGGACGAGGCGGTCGTCCGCCGCGCGCGAGCCGTCATCGCGCTCGCGCGCTGACGGAGGGCCTGTCGCTCCCGCCGCGACCCGGCCCGCGCGCGCAGGGGAGACATGCTCGACGACCATGTCTTCTCCTCCTGGCACGCGGGCTCGGGTGCGCTCTCAGTACGCGGTCGAGCCAGGCTTGATCACGCCGAGCACGGCGGCGAGGAGCACGAATCCCCAGATCGCGAAGACGTACGGCTCGCACCCGCGCAGCGACGCACGAAGGTCACGCTCGACCTCGGGGGTCGACCCGGTCGCCATGAGACGGCCGAAGGCAGGCCCGAACGACCGCAGCTTCCAGCGGATGAGGACACCCGCCAGGATGCAGAGCGCGTAGGCGGCGAGCTTCGCACCCAGCCACTTGGGGTTGGTGTCGACCCCGAACGGCTCGCTGGCGACGATCGTGTAGCCGCCGATCGCGAGCAAGGTCGCGCCCAGGCCGTACCGGACCACCAGGTCCAGCTTCTGGATCACCTGGCCGAAGCGGGTCGCGGTGTCACGGAAGTAGTCGTACACCGCGATCGCCAGCCAGACGAGGGACGCGACCCACAAGAGTGCGAGAAGGACCCCGTTGACGAAGAACTCGTCACCGAGCGGCCCCCACGCCATCAAGGTCACACCGCTGGGCAGGAACAGCACGAGACAGATCCGTGGTGCCAGGTCCACCCCGTGCATGATCTTGAGCGCTGTGGCACGTGACTGCGGGGCGAGGTCCTCGCGCAGGATGTAGCGGCTGGAGTAGAAGACGCCGAGGTCTCCACCCAGCCAGTAGGCGAACAGCACGATGTGGAGGAGGATCGCCGCGCTGTAGCCGTTGAACCCGTGCACCGCTTCGACGGCGGCCAGCGGATCGGTCACATCCCGTCTCCGTCCCAGCGACCGCGCGACCGGCTGCGGACCGGCATGCTCGACAGGATGGGCGCGGGGATCGGGTCGCCCGGCTTCCAGACGCGGCCCGCGCCCCAGTTGTGCGCCTGCGCGTCCGTGCGCTCGTCGGCGTGCTCGGTCGCCCTGCCTGCCCAGCCCCAGTCGAGGTTGATGACCTCGCGGGGGGCCTCGGCGGAGTCGTGGTCGTGCTCGTGCGAGTGCGCGTGGTCGTGGTCGTGGTCGTGCGAGTGCGTGTGGTCGTGCCCGCCGTGGCCGCCCTGCAGGTTGTAGGCGTCCAGCGCCTTCGCGATCGCGATGGCGGACTTGTCCGCGCCCGAGCCGTGGTGCGCGACGGGAGCGTCGTACTGACCCTGGTCCTTCTGGAACTGCCACGACGCGGTCAGCTGACGCATGTCCTCGTCGGTACGCCACGGCTCCGCCATGTCGTGCGTCGAGTGCGCCCAGCGGGCGGCGGGGTGCGGCTTCTCGTCGAGGCCCTCGGGACCGTAGTTGACTCCTTCGCCGCCCCAGCGCACCCACTCGTTCTGCGTGTACCAGTTGGCGAGCTCGCCGTCGGAGCGCAGCAGCCAGGTGGCGCCGCCCTCCATGGTGGTGAAGTGGCCGTGCTTGACGCGCGCGGGGCGGAAGAAGTAGGTCCCGAGGTCGAGGGTGCCGAAGTTGTACTCCATGTGGCCCTGGGTCGTGTACGCCTCCTCGTAGCAGGGGTGGTGGGCGAGACGGTGGTCCGCCCAGCCCTCCTGCGCGTGCACCAGCCGGGTGTAGAAGCCGGTGACGGGGTCGACATGGAGGTACTTGATGAAGAGGCCCGGCATCGGCCCGGGGTTGGGGACGGCGTCCCACGTCATCGCCTCGGAGTCGACCACGATGACGTCCTCGCGGGCGTCGTCCCAGCGAGGGGCGGCGGGGGAGTCGACCGGGTCGAAGCCGGCGTCGCCGTACTCCCGGTAGTGCAGCATCCTCGTGCCCTCGACGAAGCGGATGGACTCGACCGGGACGCCGCGCGGCGCGTAGACGTACCCGCCCTTGCCGATCACCTGGTCGCCGTAGGTCATCTGGCCCTCGAGCACGTAGTACTCGGTGTTCGCGTGGTGGATCCCCGGACCGCGTCCCCAGTCGGTGTGGAAGTCGACGCGCAGCGAGCAGGAGCCGTCCTCCTCGTCGACGGAGAGACGGCGTTCGCTCGCCCGACCCTCGCCGCCGGGCAGCTCGGCGGCGTGCCAGACGTAGTCGTCCTCTTGGATCAGCTCGACGTGGGGTCGCACGGGTGCCTCCTGGGTGAAGTGGATTTCAGAATATACGATATCTGCCGGCCGGAGCGCTGGATAGAGGGATCGGTGAGACCGCGCGATCCCCTCGATCGGCAGAGGGCCGCGAGCCGTGCCACGCTCGCGGGCAGGAGGTGCACCATGAGCCAGCTGACCCCGCCCCCTCTCGTGGTGGTGATGGGAATCTCCGGCGTCGGGAAGTCGGAGATCGGACACAAGCTCGCTGAGCGTCTGGACGTCCCGTACGAGGACGGCGACGCGTTCCACTCGGAGTCGAACGTCGCCAAGATGTCCGCCGGGACACCGCTCACCGACGAGGACCGGTGGCCGTGGCTGCAGGCGATCGGGGTGTGGCTCCACGAGCACGACAGCCGCGGGGCGGTGGTGAGCTGCTCGGCGCTGCGACGGGCCTACCGCGACGTCATCGTCGACTCGGCGCCGCGTGCGACCTTCCTCCACCTCGCCGGTGACCATGCGCTGATCCGGGAGCGGATGGAGCGCCGTGACCACTTCATGCCGGTCTCCTTGCTGCAGTCGCAGGAGGACACGCTCGAGCCGCTGCAGCCCGACGAGAACGGGGAGGTGCTCGACATCGCGCCGCCGCCGGCCGAGATCGTCGACACGTTCCTCGGCCGCGTCGAGGCGGTGCAGGCGCAGGAGCGACGGCTGTGACCGGCCCCGGGGGACTCTTCGGTCTCGTCGGTGCCCAGGAGGCGGTGACCCCCGCCGCCGGCACCGCCCAGCTCGTCACCGCGGCGCTGATCGGTATCGGGCTGATCGTCGTCCTGATCGTGTGGCTGAAGGTGCACCCGTTCCTCGCGCTCACGCTCGGATCGCTGACGGTCGGTGCCGTCGCGACCATGCCGTTGGCCGACACGCTGGAGAGCTTCACCGCGGGTGTCGGCTCGACCGTCGCCGGTGTCGGCGTGCTGATCGCCCTGGGCGCGATGTTCGGCAAGCTCCTCGCGGACTCCGGTGGTGCCGACCAGATCGTCGACACGATCGTCGGCCGTGCGAGCCCGCGGATGCTGCCGTGGGCGATGGCCACGATCGGCGCCATCATCGGCCTGCCGATGTTCTTCGAGATCGGCCTCGTCCTGCTGATGCCGGTGATCTACCTCGTCGCCAGGCGCACCGGCCTCTCCCTGATCACCGTCGGCCTCCCGACCCTCGCCGGTCTCTCGGCGATGCACGGCTTCGTGCCACCGCACCCCGGTCCGCTCGCCGCGATCGACGTGCTGAGCGCGGAGGTCGGCCTCACGCTCGGCCTCGGGATCCTCGTCGCGATCCCGACGATCGTGGTCGCCGGCCCGCTGTTCACCAGGCTCGCCGAGCGCTGGGTGGGCGAGGTGCACGCCGAGGGCGCCCAGTTCGAGGCGTCCCGCGACACCGAGGGCGCCCGCCGGCCGTCGTTCGCGGTCACGCTCGCCACGGTGCTCCTCCCGGTGGTGCTGATGATGGCCAAGGCGGTCGCCGACCTGCTCCTCGACGAGGACGGGCTGCCGTACGCCTTCATGGACTTCGTCGGCGAGCCGCTCGTCGCGCTGCTCGTCGCCGTGCTGGTGGCGATCTTCACGCTCGGCGTCGGCTCGGGCATGGACCGTGATGGCATCAGCGCGAGCATCGGGGCGTCACTGCCCCCGATCGCCGGGATCATCCTGATCGTCGGTGCGGGCGGCGGCTTCAAGCAGGTGCTGATCGACACCGGGATCGCGGAGGTCATCGCCGACTTCGTCACCGACTCCGGCATCTCCGTGCTGCTGGTGGCGTGGCTGGTCGCGGTCCTGATCCGCCTCGCGACGGGATCCGCGACCGTCGCGACGATCACCGCCGCAGGGATCATGGTCCCGCTGACCGAGGGCATGGCGCAGGGGGACGTGTCGCTGCTGGTGCTGGCGATCGGGGCAGGCTCGGTGTTCTTCTCCCACGTCAACGACGCCGGCTTCTGGCTGATCAAGGAGTACTTCGGCATGTCGGTCGGACAGACGATCAAGTCGTGGTCGTTGATGGAGACGGTTCTGTCCGTCTCCGGCCTCGTCGTCGTCCTGCTCCTCAACGTGGTGGTCTGAGCCGCAGTACGCCGGGAGCGAAACCCGCGTATTTCGGTGTGGGTCGCAACCACGTCGGCGGTACCGTCAAGCCGTGCTCTGGACCCTCGCACGGACGTACCTGCGTCCGTACCGCGGCGCGATCGCGCTCGTGCTCCTCTTCCAGCTGGTCTCCACGCTGGCCAACCTCTATCTGCCGGGCCTCAACGCCGACATCATCGACAAGGGCATCGTCAACGGCGACACCGGCTACATCCTCCGCCTCGGCGGCATCATGCTGCTCGTCACCTGCGTCCAGGTGGTGTGCTCGATCGTCGCCGTCTACTTCGGCGCCCGTACGGCGATGGCCTTCGGTCGCGACCTGCGTGAGTCGGTCTTCCGCAAGGTCGAGTCGTTCGCCGCGCAGGAGGTCTCGCGGTTCGGAGCTCCGACCCTGATCACGCGCAGCACCAACGACGTGCAGCAGATCCAGATGGTCACCTTCATGGTGTTCGTGATGCTGGTCGCCGCGCCCATCATGTGCGTCGGCGGCATCGTGATGGCCCTGCGTCAAGACCTCGGGCTCTCCTGGCTGATCGCGGTCGTGATCCCGCTCCTGGTCGTCGCCGTCGGCATCATCATCGTCAAGATGCGTCCGTACTTCCAGCAGATGCAGGGCAAGATCGACGTCATCAACCGGATCCTGCGCGAGCAGATCATGGGGATCCAGGTCATCCGCGCCTTCGTGAAGGGCGGCTACGAGCGCGAGCGCTTCGCCGCCGCCAACGCCGAGTACCGCGACGTCGCGATCAGGGCCGGTCAGTGGATGGCCCTGATGTTCCCCACCGTCATGCTGGTGATGAACGCCTCCAGCGTGGCCGTGCTGTGGTTCGGCGGGCACCGCGTGGCCGACGGCACGCTCGAGGTCGGGACGCTCACCGCGTACCTCACCTACCTGGTCCAGATCCTGATGGCCGTCATGATGGCGACCTTCATGTTCGTCATGCTGCCGAGAGCCGAGGTCTCGGCCGACCGCGTCCAGGAGGTCCTCAGCACCGATCCCACCGTCGTCAGCGCCCCCGACGCCGACGCGTCGCCCGTCATCACCGGGCAGGTCGAGCTCGCCGGGGTCGGCTTCAGCTACCCCGAGGCAGAGGAGCCGGTGCTCTGCGACGTCGACCTGGTCGCCCGCCCCGGGGAGACGACGGCGATCATCGGGTCCACCGGCAGCGGCAAGTCGACGCTGCTGAACCTGATCCCGCGGCTCTTCGACGTGACCGACGGGCGGGTGCTGCTCGACGGAGTCGACGTCCGTGACCGCGTCCTCCCGCGGGTCTGGGAGGCGATGGGACTGGTGCCGCAGCGCGCGTTCCTCTTCTCGGGCACCGTGGCGACCAACCTCCGCATGGGCAGCCCCGAGGCCACCGACGAGCAGCTGTGGGAGGCGTTGGAGATCGCGCAGGCCGACGACTTCGTCCGCGCGATGCCCGAGGGGCTGAACGCGCCCATCGCGCAGGGTGGGACCAACGTGTCCGGCGGCCAGCGGCAGCGCCTCGCGATCGCGCGAGCCGTGGTGAGCCGCCCGCTCGTCTATCTCTTCGACGACTCCTTCTCCGCGCTCGACTTCGCCACCGACGCCGCGCTGAGGCGCGCCTTGCGGACGGTCACCGCCGACGCGGCCGTGATCGTGGTCGCGCAGCGAGTCAGCACGATCCGCGACGCCGACCGCATCGTCGTCCTCGACCAGGGCCGGGTCGTGGGGACGGGCACGCACGCCGACCTGATGGACACCTGCGAGACCTATCGCGAGATCGTTCTCTCCCAGCTGACAGCGCAGGAGGCGGCATGAGCGCCCGTGGCCCCGGCCCCATGCTGGGCGCGCGAGCGCCGGAACGTGCCAAGTCCTTCGGGTCGTCAGCCCGTCGTCTGCTCGCGACACTCGTCCGCGACCGTGTGAGCTCGGGCGCGATCGCCGTCCTCGCCGTCATCGGGGTGGCCCTCAGCGTGATCGGGCCGCGCATCCTCGGGCTCGCCACCGACATCGTGTTCGACGGCTACATCGCCAGCGGTCTCCCGGAGGGCGCCTCCAAAGAGCAGGTCGTCGAGGACCTGAGGGCGAAGGGTGACGACCGCGTCGCCGACATGGTCCAGACCATGGACCTCCAGCCGGGCCAGGGCATCGACTTCGACGCGCTCGGATGGATCCTCGTCGGCCTCCTGGGCATCTATGTGCTGTCCTCGATCTTCATGTACGTCCAGGGCGTGATGACGACCCGGCTCGTGCAGCGGACGGTCGCCGGTATGCGTGGCGAGGTCGAGGACAAGATCGGCCGGCTGCCCCTGTCCTACTTCGACTCGCGTCCGCGAGGGGAGATCCTCTCGCGGGTCACCAACGACCTGGACAACATCGCCCAGTCCCTCCAGCAGACGATCAGCCAGCTGCTCGTCTCGCTCCTCACCGTCGTGGGAGTGCTGGTGATGATGCTGACGATCTCACCGGTGCTGACGCTGGTGGCCGTCGTGACGATCCCGATCGCCGTCGTCGTCGCGGGCGGCGTCGCGAAGCGCTCCCAGCCGCAGTTCGTCGCGCAGTGGGCTGCCACCGGGCGGCTCAACGGTCACGTGGAGGAGAACTTCACCGGCCACGAGGTCGTCAAGGTCTTCGGCCGCCAGGAGCAGGCGCGACTGGAGTTCGACGCCGCCAACGAGCGGGTGTACGACGCCGGCTTCCGCGCGCAGTTCGTCTCCGGCCTCATCCAGCCGGTGATGATGTTCGTGTCCAACGTCAACTACGTCGCGATCGCCGTGATGGGTGCGGTGAAGGTCGGGACGGGGGCGATCACCGTCGGCGACGTCCAGGCGTTCATCCAGTACTCGCGCCAGTTCACCCAGCCGCTCACGCAGGTCGCGTCGATGATCAACCTGCTCCAGTCCGGGGTCGCCTCGGCGGAGCGGGTGTTCGAGCTCCTCGACGAGACCGAGGAGGTCCCCGACGCACCGGACGCGCTGGCGCCGCAGGCCGTGAGCGGACGGGTCGCCTTCGAGGACGTGTCGTTCTCGTACGACCCCGAGTCTCCCTTGATCGAGCACCTCGACCTGGTCGCCGAGCCGGGTCAGACCGTCGCCATCGTCGGTCCGACCGGTGCCGGCAAGACGACCCTGACCAATCTCGCCCTGCGGTTCTACGACGTCGACGGTGGTCGCATCACGCTGGACGGGATGGACATCCGGGCGATGGACCGCGACGTGCTCCGTGCAAACTTCGGCGTCGTGCTGCAGGACGCGTGGGTCTTCCACGGGACGATCCGCGACAACATCGCCTACGGCGCGGAGGGGGCGACCGAGGAGCAGATCGTCGCGGCGGCACAGGCGGCTTACGTCGACCACTTCGTGCGCACGCTGCCCGACGGCTACGACACCGTGATCGACGACGACGGGGGGAACCTCAGCGCGGGCCAGCGGCAGCTGCTCACGATCGCACGCGCGTTCCTCTCCGACCCGTCGATCCTGGTGCTCGACGAGGCGACCAGCTCCGTCGACACCCGGACCGAGGCGTTGGTGCAGCAGGCGATGGAGAAGCTCCGCTCGGGGCGGACCAGCTTCGTGATCGCGCACCGCCTCTCCACCATCCGCGACGCGAGCCGCATCGTGGTGATGGAGCAGGGCCGGATCGTGGAGCAGGGCACGCACGACGAGCTCGTCGCCACGGGCGGCGCCTACGCGCGGCTCTACCAGGCGCAGTTCGCCGGCGCGGAGATCTGACCCCGAGGCGTCGGCGGCGGAGTCAGCCGGCCGACGACACGTCCTCCGGCACGTGGGCGCCCTGTCCCTGGGCGACGAGGCGGGCGCGCAGCCGCTCCGCGGCCTCGTCGAGGGAGGCGGCGGGCGGGTCGGGGTCCACGGCGGCGAAGCTGAAGTCGTCGAGGTCCCACACCGGCCAGACGTGGACGTGGAGGTGGGGGATCTCGAAGCCGGCGATCATCGTGCCGACCCGTGGACTGTCCCACTCCGCCTGCTGGGCAGCGCCGATCCGCTTCGCCACGGAGGTCAGCCGTGCGAGCAGCACGTCCTCGGCGTCGATCCAGTGGTCGACCTCCGTGCGCGGGACCGCGAGGGTGTGGCCCTGGCGGATCGGCCCGATGCTGAGGAAGGCGACCACCTCGTCGTCGGCCCACACGAAGCGTCCCGGGATCTCTCCGGCGATGATCTTGGTGAAGAGCGTGCTCATACGGAGCAGTGTGCCGTACGCGCACCGAGCACGGATCGTCTCGACGGTGCCGCGAGTTGGAGCCGTGGGACGCGGTCTGGCACAATGGACGGCGATTCCGTCTCGCGTCTGGACCCTCTCATTCGGACGCGTTCGGATCCACGATCAGGCGGCCCCGTTCCCCACACGGTGGCGGCTGGATCACCACACCACGTTCATTGAGGAGACACCACACCCGTGGCCGTCAAGATTCGTCTTAAGCGGATGGGCAAGATCCGCACGCCGTTCTACCGAGTCGTCGTCGCCGACGCGCGCACCAAGCGCGACGGACGCGTCATCGAGGAGATCGGCACCTACAACCCCAAGGCCGATCCCTCGATCATCACGATCGACTCCGACCGTGCCCAGTACTGGCTCGGCGTCGGCGCTCAGCCGAGCGAGGCCGTGACCGCGCTGCTCAAGCTCACCGGTGACCTCCAGCGGTCCAAGGGCGAGACCGCCGAGTCGACGGTCAAGCTCGCCGAGCCGAAGCGTGACAAGGCCGAGGTCTTCAACGAGGCGCTCAAGGCCGTCCACGGCGAGCCCGGCACCGAGGCCGTGACCAAGAAGGCCGCGGCCAAGAAGGCGCCGGCCAAGAAGGCTGCCAAGGGCGACGAGAAGGCCGCCAAGGGCGACGAGAAGGCCGCCAAGGCCGACGAGTCTGCCAAGAAGGCCGAGGAGCCGGCGGCTGCCGAGTCCACCGAGACCTCCGAGTCCTCGGAGGCCTGATCACCGTGATGGTGGGCGAAGTGATCGAGCACCTGGTCGGCGGCATCGTCGACCACCCGGACGAGGTCGACGTCACCCCGAAGCAGCTTCGCCGCGGCACGCTCTTCGAGGTGCGAGTCCACCCGGAGGACCTCGGCAAGGTCATCGGGCGCCAGGGCCGCACGGCCACGGCGATCCGGACCGTCGCCGGCGCTCTCGCCGGCAGCGGCGGTGCGCGCATCGACTTCGTCGACGTCGACCGGCGTCGCTGATCCGGTGGAGATCGTCGTCGGCCGGATCGGCCGGGCGCACGGCATCCGCGGTGAGGTCAGCATCGACCTGACGACCGACGAGCCCGAGAGGCGTTTCGCCCCGGGCTCGTCGGTCGTGCTGCGTCCGCGGTCCGGTGGTGCCGACCAGAGCATGTCCATCCGGAGCACTCGTCCGCACCAGGGCAGGCTCCTGGTGATGTTCGACGCCGTGCCCGACCGCACGGCCGCTGAGGCGCTCCGGGGGGCGCAGATCATCGCCGACGTGGACGAGACGGAGCGTCCGGACGACCCCGAGGAGTTCTACGACCACCAGCTCGAGGGCCTGCGCGTCCTGTCGGGTGGGGTCGAGCGCGGAACGGTCAACCAGGTGCTGCACCTGCCCGGCCAGGACATGCTCGCCGTGGAGCGCCTCGACGGCACCGAGGTGCTCGTCCCGTTCGTCGCCGCCCTGGTCCCCGAGGTCGACCTCGAGGCAGGGGTCGTCCAGGTGACCGAGGTGGCGGGTCTGCTCGACCCTGAGCAGGCCGAGGACGCCGGCCCGCAATGATGCGCATCGACGTCGTCACGATCTTCCCCGACTACCTCGCGCCGCTGTCGCTGTCGCTGCCGGGCAAGGCGCAGCAGCGTGGCCTGCTCGACCTTCACGTGCACGACCTTCGTGAGCACGCGCACGACCGGCACCGCTCGACCGACGACACGCCGTACGGCGGTGGCGCAGGGATGGTGATGCGACCCGAGCCGTGGGGCGAGGCGCTCGACGGACTCCTGGCCGCCGGATCCGCGGAGGAGGGGCCCGCCAGCACACCCCGCCTTCTCGTCCCGACCCCCTCGGGACGGCCGTTCAAGCAGGCCGACGCCGAACGCCTCGCGCGCGAGCCCTGGCTCGCGTTCGCCTGCGGACGATACGAGGGCATCGACCAGCGGGTGATCGACTGGGCTGCCGACCGGATGCCCGTCGAGGAGATCTCGCTGGGCGACTTCGTCGTCAACGGCGGCGAGGTCGCGGCACTCGCGGTCATCGAGGCCGTCATCCGCCTGCTCCCGGGATTCATGGGCAACCCGGAGTCGCTGGCGGAGGAGTCCCACGGGTCCGACGGTCTGCTCGAGTACCCCGTCTACACCAAGCCCGCGGTGTGGCGCGACCACGAGGTCCCGTCGATCCTGTTGTCCGGCGACCACGCCCGCATCGCCGCGTGGCGGCGCGCGCAGGCAGAGGCGCGCACCACGCTCCGGCGGCCCGACCTGCTCGCCGGCGACGACGGCTGATCCTCAGCCGATGCTGGAGACCTCGCCGCCGCGGGGTGTGCGCTCGCGGATCACCGCGACCGTGCCGGCGCCGGGGAACAGTCCGCGCCGCTGGGCAGCTGTCACGGCGGCCACCCGGTCGCTCACGCCGAGCTTGCGGTAGACGTTCTCGAGGTGCTTGTGCACCGTCCGGACCGAGATCCCCAGGCTTCGTCCGATCGACTCGGCGGTGCGGCTCTCCGCCAGCATCGCCAAGATGGTGCGTTCGCGCGGGGTGAGGCCGGCGTCGTCGCTGGTGGGCTCGGCCACCTCGGGCGCGGCGACCCGGAGCCGAAGGTGCTGGTCGAGCCCGCGGACGAGGGCGTGCAGCGCGCGGGCACGCGGGAGTGACCATCGCGGGAAGGGGTCGTCGCGGACGAGGACGTATGCCTCGATGCCGACTCCCACCTCGTTGCGGAGCGGCAGCACGAGCTGGTGCAGGCCGATGCCGACCGAGTCGAGCAGGTTGACGAGCACGGTGGGGAGGGTCCGCGTGCTCTCGCCTGGCTGCAGGAGAACCTCCGGCTCGAGCGAGCCGGTGCGTACGTAGTGCAGGACGAGAGGGTGTGTGCGCGTCAGCGTCACCAGCCCGTACGGCCAGCGCTCGGTGTCGAAGGCGATGTCTCCGGGGAAGCCGTGGAGCGTCAGTGTGCCGGTCGGCGCGTCGAGCTCGACCCGTGCTCCGGCACTGGCGCCGAACTCGTGGAGGAGGTGGTCGGTGAGCCGCTGCCGCGCAGCGCAGAGGTCGTCGCCGGTCAGGACGTCCGCGGCGACTCCGATCCACTGTGCGGCGTCGGGCATCGCTCCCCGTCCTTCCTCGACTGGGCCTGTGCGGCGAGCCTAGCGAACGGCGGTGAGAACGTCGCCCCGTGGTCGAGGACTGAACGTCGCCACCGTGGCGCCGATGTGACACCAGGCTCCGGCCTGTCTCGCCAGAGGCCCGTGCGTACGTACCACTGCGTATTCCGCCGGTCCCCTTCGGAGACCTACGCTCGCACCAGAGCCCAGGACCGCAGTTCGCCGGCGTCGGCGGGGGTGATGCCGAGAGGACGGCGGTCCTGGGCGCTGCCGTCGGCCGATTAACGGACGCTGACGGCGGTGTGGCAGACTGGGAGGTCGGTGCTGGGCTCTGCTGCCACAGGGGTCTCGAGCCGCGAGGACCGTCGCACGCGACGTGTCGCAGCACCGTTCTGAAGCATTCACACCACGCATTCCGTGGGTGACCTGTGGCACCGACGAGGAAGAGTTGAGATGACCAACGTAGTCGATGCCGTCGCGAGCGAGTCGCTCCGTGACGATGTCCCCGCATTCCGCGCCGGGGACACCCTCAAGGTCCACGTCAAGGTGATCGAGGGCAACCGCTCCCGCGTGCAGGTGTTCCAGGGAGTGGCGATCCGCGTGCAGGGCTCGGGCGTCGGACGTACGTTCACCGTCCGCAAGGTGAGCTTCGGTGTCGGCGTCGAGCGCACCTTCCCCCTCCACACCCCGATCATCGACCGGATCGAGATCGTGAGCCGCGGCGACGTGCGCCGCGCCAAGCTGTACTACCTGCGCAACCTGCGGGGCAAGGCGGCCAAGATCAAGGAGAAGCGCGAGGCCTGAGCAGTCTCGGGGGGGACTGTGGACCATGCGTGACGAGCCGGTCGTCGGCCGTGCCGACGACGAAGTACGAGGGACGCACCGGGCACTCCGCTCGGCGGGGGGTCCGGCGCGTCGCTGGCTCGGCGCGGCGCGATGGGGCGATCGACGGATCCCACTCTGGATGGAGATCGTCGCGCTGCTCCTCGCCGCGCTCCTGCTGTCGTTGATCGTGAAGTCGCTCTTCCTCCAGACGTTCTACGTCCCGTCGGAGTCGATGGAGCCGACGCTGACCGGGAACGCGGGCGGCGTCCAGGACCGGATCGTCGTCCAGAAGGTGTCGTACTGGGGGCGTGAGGCCCGCCGCGGCGAGGTCGTCGTCTTCGAGGATCCCGGCGGCTGGCTGAGTGCGGGAGAGGTCCACGGATCCTCGAACGCAGCCCAGAAGCTTCTCTCCTCGGCCGGCCTGTTCCCGTCGGGCGGCCACCTCGTCAAGCGCGTGATCGGCGTCGGTGGCGACACCGTCAAGTGCTGCGACACGGCCGGACGGATCGAGGTCAACGGCGTCGCGATCGAGGAGCCGTACGTCAAGGACGTGACGGCGACCGGCCGTACGCCCTTCAGCGTGACCGTGCCCGCGGAGCACCTCTGGGTGATGGGCGACAACCGCGGCAACTCCGCAGACTCGCGCGCCCACGTCGACGAGGCGGGCGGCGGATTCGTGCCTGACGGCAACGTCGTCGGCAAGGTCGCCTTCGTGGTCTGGCCCTGGAAGGACCGGTCCGTCCTCCACGATCCTGAGTCCTTCGCCTCGCTCGACTGAGGCGCCCCGGCACCTCCGTCACGCGAGGGCGCCCGGCTACGCTGTCGGTGTGACATCCCACGATCAGGCCGCGAAGGCCGCCGAACGCCCTGCCCGGCAGAAGCGCAAGCCGCTCCCGCTGTGGCAGGAGACGATCTTGCTGGTCGTCGTGGCGCTGGTGCTGGCCCTGGTCGTCAAGACCTTCCTCGTCCAAGCGTTCTGGATCCCCTCGGGGTCGATGGAGGACACCCTCCAGATCGACGACCGCATCCTCGTCCAGAAGGTCAGCTATTGGACGGGCGAGCCCGAGCGTGGTGACGTGGTCGTGTTCGACGACCCCGGTGACTGGCTCGGTCCCCAGGTCGAGGAGGACCTCGGGCCGGTGCAGAAGGCGCTGTCGATCTTCGGGCTCTATCCGTCGGGCGGCCAGCTCGTGAAGCGCGTCATCGGCGTGGGCGGCGACACGGTCGTCTGCTGCGACGCCCAGGGACGGCTCCAGGTCAACGGCACCTCGATCGATGAGCCGTACGTCAAGAACCCCGACGCGACCGCGAGCCAGCGCTTCAGAGTGAAGGTGCCCGAGGGGCGGCTGTGGCTGATGGGTGACAACCGCGACAACTCCCAGGACTCGCGTGCCCACATGGGCGGTCCCGGTGGCGGGTTCGTCAAGACCGACGCCGTGGTGGGCAAGTCGTGGGGGATCGTGTGGCCGTTGAGTCGTGCCGGCTCCGGCGGCTCGGACAACGAGCCGTTCAAGAACGTCCCCGACGCCGGCTGAGCCGATGGCCCCAGGGCGACGCGTGAGCTCGGCGGCACCGCCGTCGCTGCGGATCGAGCGACGCATGCTGCGCGGCGGGCTGACCTCGCTGGCGTGCAGCGACGAGGTCGGCCGAGGCGCGCTGTGCGGCCCGGTGACCGTGGCGATGGTCGTCGTGACCGAGTCGACGAAGACCGCTCCTCAGGGCGTGCGCGACAGCAAGCTCCTCACTGCCGAGGCGCGTCGCCGCCTCGTGCCACGGATCAAGCGGTGGGCACCGTCGCACGGCGTCGGCCATGCGACCCCGAACGAGATCGACGAGTTCGGGATCATCGCTGCGCTCCGGCTGGCGGGTCATCGTGCCCTCGCCCAGCTCGACGTGGCACCGGACTCCGTGCTGCTGGACGGCAACCACGACTACCTCACGCCGCCCGAGCAGACCAGCCTCTATGGGCCGCCGCAGGTGGTCGAGCAGGTGCCTCCGGTGGTGACGATGATCAAGGCCGACATGCGCTGCGCGGCGGTCGCCGCCGCGAGCGTCCTCGCCAAGACGGCTCGGGACGCGATCATGGTGGCCCTCGCCGAGGAGCATCCCGAGTACGGATGGGCGGACAACAAGGGGTACGCCGCCCCGGAGCACATCGCGGCGCTCGCCTCGTTGGGCCCGACGCCGCACCACCGCGTCTCCTGGCGGTTGCCGGGCTTGATCACGGACGGTGCCGGCCCGGCGGCAGCGCTGGGTGAGGCGCTCCCGCCCGGCATGACGGACGAGTGGGGCCTCGAGGTCGAGGAAGCCGCTGGGGAGGAGAGCGATGCCGTCGCGTCGCAGACGGACGACCTCTGGTGGTCGTCGGTCGCTCCCGAGGGCCTGATCGGTCCCGAGGAGCGGTCGGCAGAGCGCCACGCGTGAACGGACCGCGCGCGGCGGACGCCGTACGCGGTAGTTTCGCAGGGACGGTCCCGACCGAGGGAGGACGATGAGCGCGGAGGATCTCGAGCGGTACGAGGCGGAGATGGAGCTCGCGCTCTACCGCGAGTACCGCGACGTCGTCGGCATCTTCACCTACGTGGTCGAGACGGACCGCCGCTTCTACCTGTGCAACGCCGTGGACGTGAAGGTGCGTTCGGAGACGGGTGACGCCTACTTCGAGGTGACGATGACCGACGCGTGGGTGTGGGACATCTATCGCCCCGCCCGGTTCGCGAAGAACGTCAAGGTCCTCACGTTCAAGGACGTCAACGTCGAGGAGCTGGCGACCTCGGACTTCGAGCCACCGAAGGGCTAGGCGTGGCGGCCGTCTGTCCACAGACGGTGCTCGTCCCCAGGCGCGGATGACGCGCGTCCCGGTCGTGCCGGAAGGCGCCACCTTGTCCGTGGAGGTGGCGACATGGCATCGAGCTATGAGCAGCGGCGCGCGGTCGGAGTGCACGGCGAGAACGTCGCGGCCGACTATCTGCGTGCCCAAGGCATGCGGGTCATCGACCGCAACTGGCGGTGCCGGTGGGGTGAGATCGACATCGTCGCCCAGGACGACGACGCGCTCGTCTTCTGTGAGGTCAAGACCCGCCGGAGCGCCGCGTACGGGACCCCGCTGGAGGCCGTGACCCCCCAGAAGGCAGCACGCCTCCGGCGTCTCGCGGGCGTCTACCTGTCCGAGCACCAGCCCGGTGCCGGACTCGTGCGCATCGACGTCGTCGCGGTCGTCGTCCCCGCGCGTGGAGCGGCCGAGGTCACGCACGTGGTGGGGGCGGCGTGACGGGCCTGGGCCGGACCATGTCGGTGTCGCTGGAGGGGATGCGGGGTCGGGTCATCGACATCGAGGTCGACGTGAGCCCTGGGCTGCCCCGGACGACGCTGGTCGGGTTGCCGGACGCCTCGCTCGCGGAGTCCCGTGATCGTTGCCGTGCCGCCATCGCCAACAGCCGGTTCGCGTGGCCCGACACCAAGGTCACCATCAACCTGTCACCTGCCTGGCTCCCCAAGGCGGGCTCCCACTTCGACCTCGGCATCGCGCTCGCCGTCCTCGCCAGCCAAGGGCACGTGCCCCAGGAGAGGCTCGCGAGCGCGGCCGTGCTCGGTGAGCTCGGACTGGACGGGCGGCTGCGTGCCGTTGCGGGCGTCCTGCCGGCGACCGCCGCGGCGGTGGCAGCAGGCTGCGGGCTCGTCATCGTTCCGGAGTCCAACGCTGCCGAGGCCTCCGTCGTCGCGGGCGCGCGGGTGCTCGGCGTGCGGTCGCTGCGTCAGACCGCCGCGCTGCTCCGCGGCGAGGATCCCCCGGACGACCCTCCGGTCGACGCCCTGGTGCCCGGTGAAGCGGCGCGCCCGGACCGGTTCGAGGGGCTCGACCTCGCCGACGTCGCGGGGCAGGACGACGCGCGTGCTGCTCTCGTCGTGGCGGCGGCGGGTGCTCACCACCTGCTCCTCTCGGGTCCGCCAGGGGTCGGCAAGACCATGCTCGCGCAGCGACTCCCGTCCCTGTTGCCGGACCTCGACGACGAGCAGGCGATGGAGACGAGCGCCGTCTACTCGGTCGGGGGGATGCTCTCTCCCGACGCGCCGCTGCTGCGTCGACCTCCGTTCGTCGACCCCCACCACACGGCGTCGGCGGCGGCGCTGGTCGGGGGAGGGAGCCGCACCGTGAGGCCTGGTGCGATGTCGCTGGCGCACCACGGGGTGCTGTTCCTCGACGAGGCCCCGGAGTTTCGTCGCGACGTGATCGACGGTCTGCGTCAACCGCTCGAGAGCGGCCGCGTGACCGTGTCCCGTGCGGTCCAGACCGCGGAGTTCCCTGCACGGTTCCTGCTGGTCCTCGCTGCCAACCCGTGTCCGTGCGGTCGGCGGACCGGTGAGCTGTGCGAGTGCAGCGCGGTGGTCAAGCGACGCTACGGCGAGCGTCTGTCCGCACCGGTCCGCGACCGTATCGACCTCCAGCGCGAGGTCGGTCCCGTCTCGGCCCACCACTACGGACCGGGTGCGGAGCAGCCCGAGTCGTCGAAGGTCGTCGCGCAACGGGTCGTCGAGGCGAGAGACCGTCAGCGTCGACGGCTCGAGGACACGCCGTGGCGGACCAACGCCGACGTGCCCGGCGCTGCGCTACGTCGTGACCTCCCGACCCCGACACGTCTCGTGGTGGCTGTCGGTCGGCTGGTCCGGGCGGGGACGGTCAACGCCCGGACGGCCGACCGCCTTCTCCGGGTCGCGTGGACGGTGGCCGACCTGCGACAACGGCCGGCACCCGACGACGACGACCTGGAGACGGCGACGGCGCTGCGGCGCGGCACCACACCCGAGGGCTCCCTGTGGGAGCGGGTGACCGCGTGACTGCGACAGAGCAGGACGGCGTGTCGCCCCGTGGTCGGCGAGACGAGCGGCGCGCCCGCCTCGGGCTGAGCCTGGTGGCCGAGCCCGGTGATCCGAGGCTGGCCGCCGGCCTGCTCGAGCGCACGCCGACGGAGCTGCTGGCCGCAGTGACGTCCGCAGACGCGGGGACACCGGAAGCCTGGCGTGCTCGTGCCGTCGCACTCGACACGCGGCTCGAGGCAACAGTCACCGTCGCGCGCGGTGCCGGGTTGCGCTGGGTCTGCCCCGGAGATGCAGGCTGGCCGGAGCGGTTGGACGACCTCGATCAGGTCGGTGCCGTGTCGGGGGTCGTCGGGCGCCCGCTCGGCCTCTGGGTCCGCGGCCGGGGCCGTCTCGACGACCTGACCGCTCGGTCGGCTGCCGTCGTGGGAGCGCGCGACGCGACGACCTACGGCCGTGACGTGGCGGGGGACCTGGCGGCCGACCTCGTGGACGCCGGGACAGCGGTGGTGAGCGGGGCGGCGTTCGGCATCGACGCAGCGGCGCACCGTGGTGCGCTGGCCCTCGGCGGGCCAACGGTCGCGGTCCTGGCCTGCGGCCTCGACATCGACTACCCCCGTGCCCACGCGAGCCTGCTGCGCGCGATCTCCGAGTCCGGGCTGCTGGTGAGCGAGCATCCTCCCGGCGCGACTCCCACCCGGTCGCGGTTCCTCACGCGCAACCGGATCATCGCAGGTCTCACCCAAGGCACCGTCGTCGTCGAGGCGGCGCGACGCAGCGGAGCGCTCAACACGCTGAGCTGGGCCAACGAGCTCGGTCGGCTCACCATGGCCGTGCCCGGCCCGGTGGCGCACCAGTCGTCGGTCGGCGTGCACCAGGCGATCCGCGAGGGTCGTGCCGTGCTCGTCACCAACGGCGCGGAGGTTCTCGAGGACCTCGACGTGCTCGGGCGTCGTGACGCCACCCCACCGTCGGCACCAGCGACCGTCTGGGACGGTCTCGACCCGACGTCACGGGCCGTGATCGAGGCCCTGCCTGCGCAGGGACCCCGGACCACCGACGAGATCGCCTGGCATGCCGGTGCGTCCCCGGAGGCGGTCGCCGCAGCACTCGACCATCTGGAGCGAAGCGGATTCGTCCGGCCGTCGGGTCGGGGATGGCACCTTGCGCGGCGCGCCGACCTCGCGCGCGCCGGCGATGGCGCGGGCGAGAGGGCGGGAGACCCTGCCGCCGGGGACCAGGACCGGTGACGGCGTGCCCGCTTGGAGGTCACGCGACCCACCGTCACACTCGGGGTCATGGCCACGACCGACCGCAGTCCTGCCTGGACCGACGCCCTCGAGGCCTACACGCGGCATCTGCGCTCCGAGCGTGGGCTGAGCGAGCACACGGTGCGCGCGTACGCCGGCGACCTCGACCTGCTGGCCGCCCATGCGGAGGCGCTCGGCGTCCGCGATCCGGCGTTGCTCGAGCTGAGGTCGCTGCGGAGCTTCCTTGCCGCACAGCAGGTCCGCGGCCGAGCCCGGAGCACGCTGGCGCGTCGGGCGGCAGCCGTCCGTCGCTTCACGGCGTGGCTGGTGCGCACCGGTCGCGCCGACCAGGACGCCGGCGCGTTGCTGGTCAACCCCAAGCGGCACCGCGAGCTGCCCGGCGTCCTCCGCCAGGACGAGGTGCGCGCCCTCCTCGACTCGGCCGCCGCGGTCGCCACCGGAGGTCCGGGCGGCGCCGACGAGGCGGAGGCGGGCGCTCCACGACCTGCGCACCCGTCGGACTCCGACCCCGTCGCGGTGCGCGACGTGGCGGTCCTCGAGCTCCTCTACGCGACCGGCATCCGGGTCGGCGAGCTGTGCGGGCTCGACATCGACGACGTCGACCGTTCGCGCGACGTGGTGCGGGTCATCGGCAAAGGCGACAAGGAACGCAGCGTGCCGTTCGGTCGCCCGGCCGGTCGCGCCGTCGACCGGTGGTTGACGGTCCGGCCGGAGCTGGTGGTCGCCGGGAGCGGGCCTGCGCTCTTCCTCGGCCGACGGGGCGGGCGCGTCGACCCCCGGACGATCCGCCGGATGGTCCACTCCCGCCTCGCCGACGTCGACGACGCCCACGACCTCGGCCCGCACGGACTCCGCCACACCGCCGCCACGCACCTTCTGGAGGGCGGTGCCGACCTGCGCAGCGTCCAAGAGCTCCTCGGCCACGCGTCGCTCGCGACCACCCAGCTCTACACCCACGTGAGCTCCGAGCGGCTGCGCAGCGCCTACGCCCAGGCACACCCGCGGGCCTGACCGGCAGCGCGAGAGACTCTTCCCGCGTCGGGCGGGGCAGCCGCGACGAAGTAGGCTGCCTGTGGAGCGCCTTCCTACCGGCGGACCACCAGCACCTGGTGCATCCCCTCCCGCGCCGCGCGCGGGCTCGTAGGACTAGACCCCCCAGCACGCCGAACCATCCTGGGAAGCGGGATGGTCGAACGCAGGAATGGAGCCTCGGAGTTGGACTCGAAGGTCATCTACACCCACACGGACGAAGCGCCGCTGCTCGCGACGTACTCGTTCCTCCCGATCATCCAGGCCTACGCGGCCAAGGCGGGCGTCACGGTGGAGAGCCGCGACATCTCCCTCGCCGGGCGGATCCTCGCGCAGTTCCCCGACCGCCTCCCGCCCGAGCAGCAGGTCGGTGACGCCCTCGTCGAGCTCGGCGACCTCGCGAAGCGGCCCGAGGCCAACATCATCAAGCTCCCCAACATCAGTGCGTCGGTTCCTCAGCTGAAGGCCGCCATCACCGAGCTGCAGGGCCAGGGGTACGCGATCCCCGACTACCCCGACGATCCGTCGACCGACGAGGCCCGCGACGTGCGCGCCCGTTATGACAAGGTCAAGGGCAGTGCCGTCAACCCGGTGCTCCGCGAGGGCAACTCCGACCGCCGGGCGCCGGCGTCGGTCAAGCAGTACGCCCGCCAGCACCCGCACTCGATGGGTGCGTGGAGTGCCGACTCCAAGACCAACGTCGCACACATGGACTCGGGCGACTTCCGGTCCAACGAGAAGTCCGCCGTGATCGACAAGGACGGCTCGCTGCGGATCGAGCTGGTCGCCGAGGACGGCTCGACCACCGTGCTGCGCGAGTCCGTGCCGGTGCTCGCCGGCGAGGTCGTCGATGCGACCGCCATGGACGTCGCCGCACTGCGTGAGTTCCTGACCGCGCAGATTGCGCGGGCGAAGGCGGAGGGCGTCCTGTTCTCCGTCCACCTCAAGGCCACGATGATGAAGGTCTCCGACCCGATCATCTTCGGGCACGTCGTGCAGGCGTTCTTCCCCGAGCTGTTCGCCGAGCACGGCGAGGCGCTCGCCGCGGCCGGCCTGAGCCCCAACAACGGTCTCGGCAGCATCGTCTCCGGTCTCGGGACGCTCCCGGCCGACAGCCGCGATGCCGTGCAGGCCGCGATCGAGCAGGGGATCGCGGACGGTCCCGCGCTCGCGATGGTCGACTCCGACAAGGGGATCACCAACCTGCACGTCCCGAGCGACGTCATCGTCGACGCGTCCATGCCCGCGATGATCCGTACCTCGGGTCACATGTGGGGACCGGACGGCGTCGAGGCCGACACGCTGGCGGTCATCCCCGACAGCAGCTATGCCGGCATCTACCAGGTCGTCCTCGACGACTGCCGGGCTCACGGCGCGTACGACCCGACGACGATGGGCTCCGTACCCAACGTCGGCCTCATGGCGCAGGCAGCAGAGGAGTACGGCAGCCACGACAAGACGTTCGAGATCCCCGCTGCCGGCACGGTCCGCGTGACCGACCAGGACGGCTCGGTCGTCTTCGAGCACCCGGTCTCCCAGGGCGACATCTGGCGCATGTGCCAGACCAAGGACGTCCCGATCCGCGACTGGGTCAAGCTCGCCGTGACGCGGGCCCGCGCCACCGGCGCCCCTGCGGTCTTCTGGCTCGACGAGTCGCGGGCGCACGACCGCAACCTCATCGAGAAGGTGACGACCTATCTCGCCGACCACGACACCGACGGTCTCCAGATCGAGATCATGTCCCCGGTCGACGCGACGGCGTTCTCGCTGGAGCGCATCCGCAAGGGCGAGGACACCATCTCGGTCACGGGCAACGTCCTCCGCGACTACCTGACCGACCTGTTCCCGATCCTGGAGCTGGGGACGAGCGCCAAGATGCTCTCGGTGGTGCCGCTCATCAACGGAGGTGGTCTCTTCGAGACCGGCGCCGGCGGCTCAGCGCCCAAGCACGTGCAGCAGCTCATCAAGGAGAACTACCTTCGGTGGGACAGTCTCGGCGAGTTCCTCGCCCTGGCCGTCAGCCTGGAGCACCTCGCCCAGGTCACCGACAACCCGAAGGCTCAGGTTCTCGCCGACACGCTCGACCGAGCGACCGGCACCTTCCTCAACGAGAACAAGTCGCCCAGCCGCCGCGTCGGCGGGATCGACAACCGTGGAAGCCACTTCTACCTCGCGCTCTACTGGGCGCAGGAGCTGGCCTCTCAGACCGAGGACGCCGAGCTCGCGGCGGCGTTCGCGTCGTTGGCAGAGCAGCTCGCTGCCAACGAGCAGGCGATCACCGAGGAGCTCATCGGGGTCCAGGGCTCGCCCGTGGACATCGGCGGCTACTTCCGCCCCGATGACGCACTCGCGTCGTCGGTCATGCGGCCCTCGAAGACCCTGAACGACGCGCTGGCGGCACTCGGCTGACAGGCCACCGCTGACGACGAGACCCGCCGGGTGCACACCCGGCGGGTCTCGTCGTCTACAGCACGGAGGTCGGATCCACCGGGTGTCCCTCGTCGACGACCATGAAGTGCAGGTGGCAACCGGTCGAGAAGCCGGTGGACCCGACCGACCCCACGACGGTGCCTGCCTCGACCGACGTGCCGGCGGCTGTGCCCGGCCGGATCAGATGGTTGTAAGTGGTCGACAGCCCGCCGCCGTGCTCGACCACCACTCGGTTGCCGTACGCGGGGTCGTACCCCGAGCCGACCACGCGTCCCGCCGCCGCCGACCGGACCGGCGTCCCGCACGGGACCGCGAAGTCCGTGCCGTCGTGCAGTCGGAGCTCTCCGGTGACCGGGTGCACGCGCATCCCGAACGGGGAGCTGATCGGACCGTCTACCGGATGGACCAGCCCTCCCGGGGTGCCACGTCCCAGTGCCGGGGTCGGCGGCGGCACCGGTGGCGGTCCGTACGGCGTCACGAGCCGCACCGCAGCCGCACGGCCGAGGAGCGCGAGCGGATCGGCGTACGCGCGCCCGTGACGACGACCGAGGTGCAGGCAGGCGACGGGAAAGCAGTGTCCGCCCGCGAGGAGGACCCTGCCGAGGACGGCGCCGCGAGCGACGCGGTCGCCCTTCACGACGTCGGCGCCGACCGGTTGGTACGTCGAGCGCACGCCGTCGTGGTCGACGCTGACCACCTCGACGCCGGCGACCCGGCCGGCGAACGCCACCACCCCGCCGTCCACCGCCCGGACGATCGCGCCCGGCGCCGCAGCCAGGTCGACCCCGCGGTGACCGGCGGCGTACGGGCCGGTGGGGGCCTCGTAGGCGCGGACGATCGACGGTCGCGGCTCCAGGGGCCACGACCAGGACGACTCCTCGGCGGCTGCCGGGGGAGAGAGGGCGGCGGCCGCGGCCATCACAGGAAGCGCGACGAGGCGAAGACGGTGGGTGTTCATCCGAAGATGCCATCGCAGACAGCGCGGTTAGCGTAGGGACAAGTCGGACATCTGTGGACGAACATCTCGAGCGGACACCTGGGGACGATCTCGGCGTCGCTCGTTCTGCGAGTGGGGGTTCGCATGAGAAGGATCGGTCCTGTCGCAATCATCACCGCCGCGCTGATGGCGGCGCCCGGGGCGTGGACGTCGGCGCAAGGGGCGTCCGCGGCCGCCCCCGTGACGGCGACGGCCGTGACCGCTGTCGCGGTCTCGGCTCCTCCCGGCCCCTCGCGCTACGAGAGGAGAGTCGTCCGGCACACCAACCGCGCGCGCTCGGCCCGCGGCCTGCGCGCGCTCGGCAGGTCCGCGTGTCTCGACCGCTACGCCCAGCGCAGTGCCGACCGCATCGCGCGGACCGGACGACTGACGCACCAGAACCTCCGACCGGTCCTGCGGGCCTGCGGCGGCCACAAGGTGGGGGAGAACATCGCCTACGGCTATCGCTGGCCCGTCCGGGTCGTCCGGGCGTGGATGAACTCACCAGGCCACCGGGCCAACATCCTGGAACCGCGCTACCGGCGGATCGGGGTCGGAGTCCGGCGGGACCGCCGGGGCATCATCTGGGTGAGCCAGGTCTTCGCCTACCGCCGTTGACGCGAAGGACCGGGATTTCGCCGGCTGGACCCTGTGTCCTAGACTGGGAGAAGCGCTCAGACCGTCTGCTGTTCCCTTCACCAGGAACGCCGGCGTGACGAGTGACTTCGCGTGCCCTTCGCCCAGCAAGGCTGGGATGTGCGGCCCTGGTCCTCCCCACACGGGAGGCGGTCCGCGCAAGGGTGCCAGGGTGTCGGCGCCGCCGGCACGTCAACCAGGATCGGGCGCACCCGTGCGCCCTGGCAAGAAAGAGGAACGCCATGGCCGTCGTGTCCATGCGCCAGCTGCTCGAGAGCGGTGTCCACTTCGGGCACCAGACCCGCCGCTGGAACCCCAAGATGAAGCGCTTCATCCTCACCGAGCGCAACGGCATCTACATCATCGACCTGCAGCAGTCGCTGGCCTACATCGACCGCGCGTACGACTTCGTCAAGACGACCGTCGCCCGCGGCGGCACGATCCTCTTCGTCGGGACCAAGCGTCAGGCGCAGGAGGCCATCACCGAGCAGGCGACCCGCGTCGGCATGCCGTACGTGAACCACCGCTGGCTGGGCGGCATGCTCACCAACTTCCAGACCGTCCACGAGCGGATCAAGCGCCTCAAGGAGCTCGACGAGGTCGACTTCGACGACGTCGCCGGCTCGGGCCGCACCAAGAAGGAGCTCCTGCAGCTCAAGCGCGAGCACGACAAGCTCGACCGCACCCTGGGCGGCATCCGCGACATGAGCCGTACGCCGTCGGCGCTGTGGATCATCGACACCAAGAAGGAGCACCTGGCGGTCGACGAGGCCAAGAAGCTGGGCATCCCGGTCGTCGCGATCCTCGACACCAACTGCGACCCCGACGACGTCGACTACCCGATCCCGGGCAACGACGACGCGATCCGGTCCGTCACGCTGCTCACGCGCGTCGTCGCCGACGCCGTCGGTGACGGCCTGATGTCGCGCGGCGCCGGCAAGGAGTCAGAGGGCGCCGAGGCGGCCGCCGCGGGTGCCGTCGCTGCCGACGAGCCGCTGGCGGAGTGGGAGCGCGAGCTCGCACAGGGCACCGACCCTGTCACCACCGAGGCTGCCGAGGCCGAGGTCCAGTCGTCGGCCAGCGCCGACGACACCCCGTCCGAGGTCGTCGAGGAGACGGCTGAGGCCCTCGAGGACAAGCCGGCCGACGCGACCGCCGAGGACGCGACCGTCTCCGACGAGCCGTCCGAGGACAAGCCCGCCGACGACAAGCCCGCCGAGGCCTGAGCGCTCCCGCGACACGTCACCACCACTTCGGCCGGTCTCCGGCCACGGACACAGACGAGAGAGATAGAGATGGCAATCTCTGCAGCAGAGGTGAAGAAGCTCCGCGACGCCACCGGCGCGGGCATGATGGACGCCAAGAAGGCGCTCACCGAGGCCGAGGGCGACTACGACAAGGCCGTCGAGATCCTGCGCGTCCACGGTCAGGCCAAGGCCGACAAGCGTGGCGCCGAGCGCCAGGCGACCGCCGGACTGGTGGCCGCGTCGGGCAACGCGATCGTGGAGCTCAACGCCGAGACCGACTTCGTCGCCAAGAACGAGCAGTTCGTCGCGCTGGCGCAGGAGCTCGCCACGCTGGCCGACGAGACCAAGCCCGCCGACGCGACCGAGTTCGCGTCGACCAAGACCGCTGACGGCTCGACCGTCGCCGAGCGGATCTCGGGCCTCGCCGCGATCATCGGCGAGAAGCTCGAGCTCGGGCGCGTCCAGGTCCTCGAGGGCAAGGGCCGCGTCGCGACCTACCTGCACCGTCGCGCGAGCGACCTTCCGCCGGCCGTCGGCGTGCTCATCGAGTACGAGGGCGACGGCGAGGAGACGGTCGCGCGCAGCGTGGCCATGCAGGTCGCCGCGATGCGCCCGCGCTACCTCACGCGTGAGGACGTCCCGGCGGAGGTCGTCGCCAAGGAGCGCGAGATCGCCGAGGCCGCGGCCCGCGAGGAGGGCAAGCCCGAGCAGGCGATCAGCAAGATCGTCGAGGGCAAGGTCAACGCGTTCTACAAGGACTTCGTGCTCCTCGACCAGCCGTCGGTGACGGAGCAGAAGAAGTCCGTGCGTCAGGTCCTCGACGAGGCCGGCCTGAGCATCACGCGCTTCGCGCACATCGAGATCGGCGCCTGACGCGCTCCGATTTGGCAGGATGATCTGACGACGACGCGCGATACGGAGGCCGGTGTGGTGGACGAGAACGAGACAGTCGACCCGCCGGCCTCCGTGCCGTCCGGGCTGGAGCAGGATGCCCCTCCGGCGGAGCCGGCGCGTCGCGTGCTCCTCAAGCTCTCCGGCGAGGCGTTCGGCGGTGGCAGCCTCGGAGTCGATCCCGACGTCGTCAACACGATCGCGCGCCAGATCGCGGAGGGCGTCGCGGCCGGTGTCGAGGTCGCGATCGTCATCGGGGGCGGCAACTTCTTCCGTGGCGCAGAGCTTCAGCAGCGGGGGATGGACCGGGCGCGTGCCGACTACATGGGCATGCTCGGGATCGTCATGAACTGCCTCGCCCTCCAGGACTTCCTGGAGAAGCGTGACATCGAGACCCGTGTCCAGACCGCCATCACGATGGGCCAGGTCGCGGAGCCGTACATCCCGCGTCGGGCGATCCGCCACCTCGAGAAGGGGCGCGTCGTGATCTTCGGTGCGGGGGCGGGCATGCCCTACTTCTCCACCGACACGGTCTCGGCCCAGCGTGCGCTGGAGATCAAGGCCGACGAGGTGCTGATGGGCAAGAACGGTGTGGACGGCGTCTACACCGCCGATCCCCACAAGGACTCCAGCGCCACCAAGATCGACTCCATCTCGTACACCGAAGCGCTCCAGCGCGGGCTGCGGGTCGCCGACGCGACCGCGTTCGCGCTCTTGATGGAGAACAAGCTGCCGATGCGCGTCTTCGGGATCGAGGGAGACGGCAACATCTCCTCGGTCCTGAGAGGTGAGAAGATCGGCACGCTGGTCTACGCAGACTGATCGACCAGAGACCTCTACGAAGGAGCAGGCCAGTGATTGACGAGACCCTGCGCGACGCTGACTCCAAGATGGACAAGGCCGTCGAGCACGCGCGCGAGGAGTTCGCCGCGATCCGCACCGGGCGTGCGCACCCCGCGATGTTCGCCAAGATCACGGCCGACTACTACGGCACCCCGACACCGATCCAGCAGCTCGCGGGGTTCCAGATCCCCGAGCCGCGGGTCGTCATCGTGAGCCCGTACGACATCGGTGCCAAGACCGCGATCGAGAAGGCCATCCGTGACTCCGACCTCGGCGTCAACCCGACCGACGACGGCAAGGTGCTGCGGCTCGTCCTCCCGCAGCTGACCGAGGAGCGCCGCAAGGAATACATCAAGCTCGCCAAGTCCAAGGCCGAAGAGGGCCGGGTGGCCGTCCGCAACATCCGCCGCAGCGCGAAGCAGGCGATGGACAAGGCGGAGAAGGACGGCGAGATCAGCAAGGACGACGTGACCGGCGGCGAGAAGCGCCTCGACGGGCTCACCAAGAAGCACGTGGACCGCATCGACGAGCTCGTCAAGAACAAGGAGCAGGAGCTGCTCGAGGTCTGATGAGCTCACCAGACGTGCCCGCGGCGCCCCAGCAGCGCGGCGGGCGAGACCTTCCTGCCGCGATCGGGGTCGGTGTCGGCCTCGCGGGCGCCGTCATCATCTCGCTCTTCTTCGTGAAGGCGCTGTTCGTGCTGGTGGTCGTCACCGCGGGCGCGGTGGCGATCTGGGAGCTCTCGTCCGCGCTCGCGAAGGCCGGCATCGCCGTCCCGCTCCCGCCGCTGATGGCCGGTGGTCTGGCGACGCTGGCCGCGGCGTACGTCGGTGGCACGGAGGCGATCGCCATCGGTGCCGCTCTGACGGTGCTCGGCGTGTTCGTCTACCGGATGCCCCGCGGCGCGGACGGGTTCGTGCGCGACACCTCCGCCGCCGTCTTCATCTTCGGGTACGTCCCCGTGCTCGGGTCCTTCGTCGTCCTGATGGCGGCCGAGGACGACGGTGCGTGGCGGATCGTGACCTTCATCGTCGTCACCATCGCCTCCGACATCTTCGGGTACGCCGCGGGCTACAAGCTGGGCAAGCACCCGATGGCTCCCACGATCAGCCCCAAGAAGTCCTGGGAGGGCTTCGCCGGATCGGTGCTGGGCTGCGTGCTCGCCGGCGTGCTGTGCGTGGTGCTCCTCCTCGACGGTCGCTGGTGGGTCGGAGTGCTGCTCGGTCTGGCCGCGGTGGCGATGGCCACGCTCGGCGACCTCTCGGAGTCGATGATCAAGCGCGATGTCGGCATCAAGGACATGAGCGATCTGCTGCCGGGCCACGGAGGCCTCATGGACCGCCTCGACTCGCTGCTGGCGGTCGCGCCGATCTGCTGGCTGGTGCTGCACTTCCTCGTCCCCGTCGCCTGACCGCCGGACGGCGCGCGGGGTTGGTGGCGGATGGGACAATGAACCTGACATGTCTCACGTGAACCCGAACCCGCTCCCGCTCGTCTTCGAGCAGCCCAAGGGACGGGGCAAGCCGCCGCGTCACCTGGCCGACCTCGACCTCGCCGCCCGCAAGGAGGCCGTCGAGGCGCTCGGTCTCCCCGGCTACCGCGCCAAGCAGCTCTCGACGCACTACTTCACCCGGCTGGTCTCCGACCCCGGCGAGATGACCGACCTGCCGGCAGGCATCCGCGACCAGCTCGTCGCCGGTCTCATGCCGCAGCTGATCACGCCCGTCAAGACGCAGACCGCCGACCGGGGCACCACCCGCAAGACGCTCTGGCGGCTCTTCGACGGTGCGCTCGTCGAGTCGGTGCTCATGCGCTACCCCGACCGCGCGACGATCTGTGTGTCGAGCCAGGCCGGGTGCGGGATGGCGTGCCCGTTCTGCGCCACCGGCCAGGGTGGGCTGCAGCGCAACATGTCGACCGGCGAGATCATCGAGCAGGTCGTGGACGGAGCCCGGGCGATGGCTCGTGGCGAGGTCCCCGGTGGGCCTGGCCGGCTGTCGAACGTCGTGTTCATGGGCATGGGCGAGCCGATGGCCAACTACAAGGCCGTGATCGGCGCCGTACGCCGGATGGTCGACGACGGCCCCGAAGGGCTGGGCATG
The DNA here is from genome assembly GCF_019550855.1 of Mumia sp. zg.B21. Classification (NCBI taxonomy): domain Bacteria; kingdom Bacillati; phylum Actinomycetota; class Actinomycetes; order Propionibacteriales; family Nocardioidaceae; genus Mumia; species Mumia sp. zg.B21. Next base: position 466,764 of record NZ_JAHWCJ010000001.1, read on the forward strand.
TCGGCCCGCAACATCACGGTCAGCACCGTCGGGCTGGTGCCTCGGATCAAGCAGCTGACGGAGGAGGGCATCCCCGTCACGCTCGCGCTGTCGCTGCACGCCCCCGACGACGAGCTGCGCGACGAGCTCGTCCCGATCAACACCCGCTTCAAGGTCGCGGAGGCGGTCGAGGCAGCGTGGGACTACGCGCGGACGACCAAGCGGCGTGTCTCGATCGAGTACGCCCTGATCAAGGACATCAATGACCAAGCCTGGCGTGCGGACATGCTGGGCGACCTGCTCCGCTCCTACGGGGACTGGGGCTGGGTCCACGTCAACCTGATCCCGCTCAACCCGACCCCGGGCTCGATCTGGACCGCGTCCGAGCCCGAGGACGAGCGGGAGTTCGTCCGCCGGCTCGAGGCCAAGGGCATCTCGACGACGGTCCGTGACACCCGCGGCCAGGAGATCGACGGGGCGTGCGGCCAGCTCGCAGCGGCCGATGCCTGATCCCACCCACCGGCTCAGCCGGGCCGGGCTGCCGGCGGTGCTCGCCACCGACCTCGACGGGACGCTGCTGCGCTCCGACGGCAGCCTGTCGCCCCGTACCCGCGAGGCGATCGCCCGCGCGGAGGAGTCCGGGGTGCCGACGGTCTTCGTGACCGCGAGGCCGCCCCGGTGGTTGGACGCGTTCGCCGACGCGGTCGGAGACGCCACCGGGGGAGTGGCGCTCAGTGCAAACGGCGCGTTCGTCTACCACGTGGCGAGCCGGACCGTCACCGACCACGGCACGATCGCCCCCGGTCTGCTCCGTGACCTCGGGGCGTCGCTGCGGGAGGCGTTGCCCGGTATCGCCTTGGCGGTCGAGCGTGCCGACGGCATGCGCCGCGAGGAGGCCTTCGCCTACGTCCGGGAGTCTCCCGAGGTCGACGACCTCGACGACTGGGACGCCATCGCGTCGCAGCCCGCGGGGAAGCTCCTGGCCAAGCTGGACGGGAGTGATCCCGACGAGTTCCACAGGCGGGTGGCGGCCGTGCTCGACGGACGGGCGGAGCTCGGCTTCTCCGGTGCCGTCGGCCTCGCCGAGATCACCGCGCCGGGTGTCACCAAAGCGAGCGGGCTGGCGGCCTGGTGCGCCGGGAACGGCTTCGACCGTGAGTCGGTCTGGGCCGTCGGAGACATGCCCAACGACCTGCCGATGCTGCGCTGGGCCTCCCGTTCCTTCGCGGTCGCCAACGCCCACCACGACGTCCTCGACACGGTCGACGAGGTGGTGCCGAGCAACGACGACGACGGTGTGGCTGCCATCCTGGACCGGATCTGCGACGAGCACGGCGCGCTGCGCCGTACCCCCTGACCGACAGGAGCACCCGTGATCGACGTGACCCGCGACGGAGTCGTGACCACCGTGGAGCTGCGCCGGCCCGAGCGCCGCAACGCCCTCGACCTCGACACCTGCCACGAGGTGCGTGAGGCGGTCGAGACCGCGGCCGGCGACGGGTCACGAGCAATGGTGATCACCGGCCAGGGCACCAGCTTCTGTGCGGGCGCCGACCTCACGGGCGTGTACGGGTCGGACTTCGTCGACGCCCTGTACGCGATGCTCCGCACCATGACCCGGGTCGAGATCCCGGTCGTCGCCGCGGTCAACGGGCCGGCGATCGGCGCCGGGACTCAGCTCGCCCTCGCGTGCGACCTGCGGGTGGCCGCGCCGACCGCGGTGTTCGGCGTGCCGACCGCGCGCAACGGGATGGCGGTGGACGCGTGGACGATCCGCACGCTGGCGGCAGTGGCCGGTGCCGGCACGGCCAAGGCCCTCATGCTCGGCGCAGACCTGCTCGACGCCGAGACGGCGTACTCGCGCGGGCTCGTCGACCGGCTGGGTGACACCGACGCCGCAGCGGCGTGGGCGCACGAGATCGCGACCTTCGCGCCGCTGACGCTGGCCTACAACAAGCTCGTCCTCAACGGTGACCCCACCGATCCCGAGACCGCGGAGCGCATCGCCCGCGGCTGGGAGGCGTGCTGGGGGAGCGAGGACGTCCGGGAGGCCGCGCTCGCCCGTACGGAGAAGCGCGCTCCGGTGTTCCGGGGGGTGTGATGTCTGCTCAGGTGCTCGTCTTCGACGGCGACTGCGGCTTCTGCTCCTCGTCGGTTCGGTGGTTGCGGCGCTGGGCGCCGTCGCGTCGCGCCCGGATCGTCGCCTGGCAGCAGGCCGACCTCGACGCCCTCGGGCTGACGGCTGTGCAGTGCTCGGCGGCCCTCCAGTGGGTCGACTCCGGGCGTCGGGCCGCTGGGCCCGAGGCTGTCGCCGCCTACCTCCGTACGGCTCGCCCGCCCTGGCCGGTGGTCGGACGCGTGCTCGTGACACGACCGGCGACGGCGTTGGCGTGGCCGGTCTACCGGTGGATCTCCGCACACCGTCACCAGCTTCCGGGCGGCACCCCGCGGTGCGCGCTGCCCACGACCCCGGGCGAGCCGGGAGACGCTCCCGACGGAAGGACGGCCCCATGAGCGGACCTCGCTGGTTCACTCCGCCGAAGGATCCGGCCGACCCCTCGACGGGTCGGCTCAACGCCGTCTACGACGCCCTCGACCACCTGGTCGTCGCGGGAGCCGCCGAGGTGCCCGCCCTGCGAGCGCCGACGGGGACGACCTCGTACGCGGTGCTGCTGGAGCAGGTCGCGGCGATGGGTGGGTTGATGCGCGCTCTGGGCGTGCGTGAACGCGACGCGGTCGCCGTGGCGTCCCTGCCCTCGCCCGAGTCGGTCGTCGCGTTACTCGCTGCCGGTCGGGTCGGAGCGACGGCCTGGGTCGGTGAGCAGCCCGCGCCGTTGATCGAGCGGAGCGACCCCGCGCTCGTGGTCGCCGACGGGGAGCAGATGCCCGTGGTCGCGACCGCCGTCGACGCGCTCGACCCTGCGCGTCCGCGTGCGGTGGTGGTCGTACGCCCGGGGGAGTGGTCTCTTGTCGAGACCCGCGACGTCGCCTGGGACCCCGCGTTGAAGGCCGGGGCCACCGATCCCGCGCCCGTCGTCCCGGTGGCCGGCGGGACCGCGCTGGCCGTGACCGGTGACGGGGACCGGGTGGTGCACGAGCGTGCCGGCCTCGTCACCCCGTACGAGGAGCCGGCCGCCCTCGGGTCGGCGTGGGACGAGGCCACCGTGGTCGCCGTCCTGGCCGGGCTCATGTCCGGTCGGGGGCTCGTGCTGCCCGGCGCCTGACGGGCTACTGCACGCCCCACGCGTAGGTCTGCTTGCGCAGCCGCAGATAGACGAACGTCTCGGTCTGCGTGACCGCCGGGATGGCGCGGATCTTGCTGGTGATGACGTCGAGGAGGTCGTCGTCGCTCTCGCACACGATCTCGGCCAGCACGTCGAACCGCCCGGTCGTGATCACCAGGTAGTCCAGCTCGGGGATGTCCGCAAGAGCGTCGGTCACCGCGAACACGTCTCCGTCGACCCCGATGCCGACCATGGCCTGGCGCGCGAAGCCGAGCTCGAGCGGGTCGGTGACCGCCACGATCTGGATCACGCCGGCGTCGGTGAGCTTCTGGACGCGTTGGCGTACGGCCGCCTCGGAGAGCCCGACCGCCTTGCCGATCGCGGCGTACGACCTCCGGCCGTCCATCTGGAGCTCGGCGATGATGCGCTTGGAGACCTCGTCGAGGACGACACCGTTGGTGGACCTGCGCTCCGTCATGCGCACATCCTGCCCGAGCGCCGGGTCCTCTGCCTCCGCACGTCAGTCGTTTCAGCGTGGTGATTGTCACGCATTCTGGGCAGATCGGCCCCGCTGGCTCGCGATTTCGTTGCGAGACAGTAAACAACTGCGGAATCCCTTGTCCCGGTTGCTCCCGACGTGTGACGATCCCCGCAGGTCGAACGCCACCGCGGTGCCCGCGAGGCACCCCGTACGGATCGAGGTCGCGTCACTTGGTGAGGCAGATGAGCCGCCGGACGATGCTCCGGGGCGTAGGAGGAGCCGCGTTCCTCGCCGGGAGCGCCGCCGTGCTGCCGATGTTCGGCACACCTGACCGCCGGCAGGACCCGGCCGACTGCAGGGCACCGGACCGCAGCTCGGACCGTCGTCTGATCGTCTCGAACTGGCCGGAGTACATCGACCAGCCCGACGACGGCTACGTCACCACGATGGACCAGTTCATGAAGGAGACGGGCATCCGGGTCAGCTATACCGCCGACGTCAACGACAACAACGAGTTCTTCGCGAAGGTCGTCAACCAGCTCGGCGCCTGCGAGCCTGTGAACCGCGACATGTTCATGCTCACCGACTGGGCCGCGGCACGGACGATCGAGATGGGGTGGATCCAGCCCCTGGACGCCGCGAAGGTGCCCAACCTCCACAACAACCTCATCTCGTCCCTGCAGGGACTGGGCTGGGATCCGGACCGGACCTACTCGGCACCGTGGCAGGCCGGGTTGACCGGCATCGCGTACAACAAGGCCAAGGTCTCCGAGGTGGGCTCGTTCTCCGACCTCCTGACGCGGCCGGACCTCAAGGGGCGCGTGAGCCTGCTGACCGAGATGCGCGACACCATGGGCTTCCTGCTGCTCAAGAACGGCGCCGACCCAGCCGACTTCAGCGACGACGAGTGGGGCGTCGCGATGGAGGATCTCCGGCGTGCCTCCGACGGCGGGCAGATCCGGGCCTTCACCGGCAACGACTACGTCCAGGACCTCGCGGCGGGCAACATCGTCGCGTGCGAGGCCTGGTCGGGCGACGTCCTCGCGGCGGGCGACCCCAACATCGAGTTCGTCGTGCCCGAGGAGGGCCTGATGATCTGGGCCGACAACATGCTCGTCCCCAACCAGGCCGAGCACCAGGCCAACGCCGAGACGTGGATCGACTACTACTACCGGCCGGACGTGGCCGCCAAGCTCGCGGCGTGGGTCAACTACATCTGCCCCGTGGAGGGCGCCCAGGCCGAGATGGAGAAGATCGATCCCGACATGGCGGCCGACCCGCTGATCTTCCCCGACGACGCGACGCTCGCCATGACCCACTCGTTCATGGCGCTCGACGAGTTCACGATGCGTGAGTACGAAGGAGACTTTGCCGATGTCACTGGTGGCTGACGACGACGCGACGACGCGCGACGACCAGGAGGCGAGCAACCGCGACCTGCGGCTGACGGCCCTCACCAAGTCGTACGGCTCCTTCACCGCGGTGCGGTCGCTGGACCTCGTCGTGCCGCAGGGATCTTTCTTCGCGCTGCTCGGTCCGTCGGGGTGCGGCAAGACCACGACGCTCCGGATGGTCGCGGGTCTGGACACGCCCACCTCGGGGACGATCACCCTGGGCGACCGCGACATCACCTACGACAAGCCGTACAAGCGGCCGGTGAACACCGTCTTCCAGAGCTACGCGCTCTTCCCGCACCTCGACGTCTCCGAGAACGTCGCCTTCGGGCTGAAGCGGCGCGGCGTCAAGGACACCAAGGCGAAGGTCGCCGAGATGCTCGACCTGGTGGAGCTGGGCGGTCAGGGGCACAAGAAACCCACCCAGCTCTCGGGTGGCCAGCAGCAGCGCGTCGCCCTCGCACGGGCCTTGATCAACAGCCCCGAGGTGCTCCTCCTCGACGAGCCGCTCGGTGCGCTCGACCTCAAGCTGCGACGCGGCATGCAGATCGAGCTCAAGCGGATCCAGACCGAGGTCGGGCGGACCTTCGTCCACGTCACGCACGACCAGGAGGAGGCCATGACCATGGCCGACACGGTCGCGGTGATGAACGCGGGCGTGATCGAGCAGATGGGCCCGCCGGCCGCCCTGTACGACAACCCCCGGACGACCTTCGTGGCGAACTTCCTCGGCCAGTCCAACCTCCTCGCGGGAGAGATCCTCGGCCCGGACGGTGACGCCGTCACGGTGTCGGTCCAGGGCACGACCGTCTCCATCCCGGCCGAGCGCAGCCACGCCGTCGGCGGCAAGGGCTGGGTCGGCATCCGCCCGGAGAAGGTGATGATCGCCGAGGTCGGTGGCGAGATCGACGCACCGGGCAACCGCTTCGCGGGGGGTGTGGTGACCGACGTGAGCTTCGTCGGCGTCAGCACCCAGTACCTCGTCCGCATGCCGTGGGGCCAGGAGCTCATGGTGTTCGAGCAGAACACCGGTCGACGCCCGATCTTCGCGGTCGGGACGCCGGTCGACCTGTCGTGGCGCCCCGAGTACGCGTTCCTGCTCGACGCGAGCCAGGACGCGAAGGCCGGCGTCGAGGACGGGGACGACTGATGACCCACCAGCCGCAGGAGGCGCTGGTCGAGCCCGACGCCGTCGGGCTCGGGTCGTCCGGCGACGACCCGGGGGAGGGGCACGAGACGGTCCGCGGACGCGGCGGCCGGTTCACCGGCTACTGGCTGATGCTCCCGTCGGCGCTCTGGCTGGCGCTGTTCTTCCTCGTGCCGTTCTACTCGCTGATCGCGATGAGCCTGTACGACCCCACAGGGTCGAACCTGACCGGCTACGACATGACGTGGCACGTCGCCAACTACGTCGACACGATCCAGGCCTACTGGCGGCCGCTGCTGCGGTCGTTCTGGTACGCCGCGATGGCGACCGTCGCGTGCCTCGTCCTCGGCTACGTGCTCGCCTACGCGATCGCGTTCAAGGCGGGGCGCTGGAAGAACCTGATGCTGGTCCTCGTCATCGCGCCCTTCTTCACCAGCTTCCTCCTCCGCACGCTGTCGTGGAAGCTGATCCTGGCCGACGAGGGCTGGATCGCCGAAGGGCTCCGGACGCTGCAGATCCTCGGCGAGGACGGCCGGCTCCTCGCGACGCCGTTCGCCGTGGTCGCGGGACTCACCTACAACTTCCTCCCCTTCATGGTGCTGCCGCTCTTCGCGAGCCTGGACAAGATCGACAACCGGCTCGTGGAAGCGGCCGGCGACCTGTACGCATCGCCGGCGCGCGCCTTCTTCAAGGTGACGCTGCCGCTGTCGATGCCGGGGGTGGTCGCGGGGACGCTGCTGACGTTCATCCCGGCCGCCGGCGACTTCATCAACGCCGAGCTCCTGGGCAGTCCCAACCAGCGGATGATCGGCAACATCATCCAGAACCTGTTCACCAACCAGGGCGACTATGCCGCCGCCGGCGCGCTGTCGATGACGCTGATGATCGTGATCACGGTCGGCGTCGTGTTCTACATCCGCCGCGCAGGAACGGAGGACCTCGTATGAGTGCGCTGCACAGGCTCGGCCGCTGGGTCGGCGAGCACCTCGTCCTCGCCCTCGGCGTGCTCGTGCTGGTCTACATGTTCGTGCCGGTGGCGATCGTGGGCCTGATGAGCTTCAACGACCAGGCGTCGCGCAACGTCTACCGGTTCGACGGGTTCACGCTGGACAACTGGCTCAACCCGTGCGACCCCTCGGGGATGTGCTCGTCGGTGGTCCGCAGCGTCGAGATCGCGCTGCTCGCGACGGTGGTCGCCACCATCCTCGGGACCCTCGCCGCGTTCGCGCTCGTGCGACACCGGTTCGTCGGTCGCGGCCCGCTCAACACCCTCATCATCCTGCCGATGGCCGCGCCGGAGATCGTGCTCGGGTCGTCGTTGCTCGCGCTGTTCGTCTCGGCCGGGTTCGGCGGCCAGCTGGGGTTCTGGACGATCTTCGTCGCCCACGTGACGTTCTGCCTGTCCTTCGTGATCATCACGGTCCGAGCGCGGTTGTCGGGGCTGGACGACAATCTGGAGCAGGCCGCGATGGATCTCTATGCGACGGAGACCCAGACGTTCTGGCGGGTCACGTTCCCGCTGGTGTTCCCGGGCATCCTGGGCGCGGCCCTGCTGAGCTTCTCGCTGTCCTTCGACGACTTCATCATCACGAACCTCAACGCCGGCCAGACCGTCACGTTCCCGATGTACGTGTGGGGCGCCGCGCAGCGCGGCATCCCGATGCAGGTCAACGTCATCGGCACGGCGATGTTCCTGGTCGCGGTGCTGATCGTGCTCGGCAACGAGGTCGCCCGACGCCGGCAGTCGAAGGTCACCGCCTGAGCGTGCGCTCGCAAGCGCAGGCCAGCGCACGAACGACGGCCGCCGCTCCCGGGGTACCGGGGAACGGCGGCCGTCGCCGGGTCAGAGCAGGTTCTGGCCCTGGGTGATCACGGAGCGCAGGATGCTCTCCATCTCGTCGAAGTGCTCCTGGTCGCAGATCAGCGGCGGTGCCAGCTGCACGACCGGGTCGCCGCGGTCATCGGCGCGGCAGTAGAGCCCGGCGTCGTACAGCGCCTTGGAGAGGAAGCCGCGCAGCAGGCGCTCGGACTCGTCCTCGTTGAAGGTCTCCTTGGTCGCCTTGTCCTTGACCAGCTCGATCCCGTAGAAGAAGCCGTCGCCGCGCACGTCGCCGACGATGTCGAGGTCGAGGAGCTTCTCGAGCGTCGACCGGAAGCCGTCCTCGTTGGCGCGGACGCCCTCGTTGATGCCCTCGCGCTCGAAGATGTCGAGGTTGGCCATCGCGACCGCGGTCGAGACCGGGTGACCACCGAAGGTGTAGCCGTGGAGGAAAGAGGTGTGACCCTTCAGGAACGGCTCCATGAGCCGGTCGGAGGCGATCATCGCGCCGAGCGGTGCGTAGCCGGAGGTGAGGCCCTTGGCGCAGGTGATGATGTCGGGCTGGTAGCCGTAGCGCACCGCGCCGAACATCTCGCCGAGCCGCCCGAACGCGCAGATGACCTCGTCGGAGACGAGCAGGACGTCGTACTCGTCGCAGATCTCGCGGACCCGCTGGAAGTATCCCGGCGGGGGAGGGAAGCAGCCGCCGGCGTTCTGGACGGGCTCGAGGAACACCGCCGCGACCGTGTCGGGGCCCTCGAACTCGATCGCCTCGGCGATGCGGTCGGCTGCCCAGCGTCCGAAGGCCTCCGGGTCGTCGCCGTGCTCCGGGGCGCGGTAGATGTTGGTGTTCGGGACGCGGAAGGTGCTCGGCACGAGCGGCTCGAACGGCGCCTTCATGTCGGGGATGCCGGTGATCGACAGGGCGCCCTGCGGGGTGCCGTGGTAGGCGATGTGACGGCTGATCACCTTGTGCTTGGTGGGCTTGCCGGTCAGCTTGTAGTACTGCTTGGCGAGCTTCCAGGCGGACTCGACCGCCTCGCCACCGCCGGTGGTGAAGAAGACACGGTTGAGGTCGCCGGGTGCGTACGAGGCGACGCGCTCGGCCAGCTGGATGGCCGGCGGGTGCGCGTACGACCACAGCGGCATGAACGACAGCTCGCGGGCCTGCTTCGCGGCGGCCTCGGCCAGCTCCTCGCGGCCGTGCCCCACCTGGACGACGAAGAGGCCGGCGAGCCCGTCCAGGTAGCGCTTGCCGGCGGTGTCGAAGAGGTATGCGCCCTCCCCCTTCGCGATCACGGGCACGTCCGCGGTGTCGTACGTGCTGTGACGCGTGAAGTGCATCCAGAGGTGATCCTTGGCAGCGCGCTGGAGGTGCGCGTCGTCCCACTGTTCGCTCATGGACCGAGTATCGCGCAGGAAGGGTCTCGGGGCAAAGGTTCTCGACAGTGATAGGCCTTACGAGGTACGGAATCCGAAGGCCGACACCTCCCTGACCATTCAATCCATTGTCAGCCTCTCCGGCCTGTGCCAGATTGAGGGCATGACCGAGACCCTCACGAACTTCGTCAACGGCGACAAGGTGGCGGCCCTCGACGGCGCCACGTACGACGTCATCGACCCCTCGACCGGACAGGTCTACGCGCAGGCGCCGATGTCTCGCGAGGCCGACGTGGACACGGCGATGAAGGCCGCTCAGCAGGCCTTCGACAACGGCTGGCGCGACACCACGCCTCGGGAGCGCCAGGCCGCGCTGAACAAGCTCAACCAGGCGATCCACGACCGCCTCGACGAGATCGTCGACGTGGAGGTGAAGAACACCGGCAAGCCTCGCGGCCTCACCGTGAGCGAGGAGATGCCCATGGTGGACGACGCGCTCACCTTCTTCGCCGGTGCCGCGCGCGTGCTCGAGGGCCGCGCGGCGGGTGAGTACATGGCCGGCCACACCTCGATGATCCGCCGCGAGCCCATCGGCGTCGTCGCGCAGGTGACGCCGTGGAACTACCCGCTGCTCATGGGCATCTGGAAGATCGCCCCCGCCCTGGCCGCCGGCAACACGATCGTGATCAAGCCGAGCGACACGACGCCCGCCTCGACGGCGCTGCTCGCGGAGATCGCTGCGGACATCCTCCCGCCCGGCGTGCTCAACGTCGTCTGCGGCGACCGAGACACCGGGCGCGCGCTGATCGCTCACCCCACCCCGGCGATGGTTGCGATCACCGGGTCCGTCCGCGCCGGGATGGACGTCGCCCGCTCGGCGGCGGAGGACGTCAAGCGCGTGCACCTCGAGCTCGGCGGCAAGGCGCCGGTGGTGGTGTTCGACGACGCCGACATCGAGGCCGCGTCTGCCGCGATCGCCGAGGCCGGCTACTTCAACGCCGGCCAGGACTGCACCGCCGCGACCCGGGTCCTGGCGTCGCCGCGCGTGTACGGCGACTTCGTGGACGCGATCGCCGAGCAGGCCAAGGGCCTGAGGACAGGACTGCCCGACGACGAGGAGGTGCTGTACGGCGCCCTCAACAGCTCCGACCAGCTGGCGCGGGTGTCCGGCTTCGTCGACCGTCTCCCGGACCACGCGACGCTCGCCGCCGGCGGGTCGCGTCCCGGCGGAGACCTCGCCGACGGCTACTTCTACGAGCCGACTGTCCTCGCAGGGCTGCAGCAGGACGACGAGGCCATCCAGAACGAGATCTTCGGTCCGGTCATCACCGTCCAGCAGTTCTCCGACGAGGACGAGGCGGTCCGCTGGGCCAACGGCGTCCCGTACGGTCTCGCGTCGTCGGTGTGGACCAAGGACCACGGGCGCGCGATGCGGATGGCGCGGCGTCTCGACTTCGGCTGCGTCTGGATCAACACCCACATCCCGCTGGTCGCGGAGATGCCGCACGGCGGCTTCAAGCGCTCTGGGTACGGCAAGGACCTGTCGATGTACGGCCTCGAGGACTACACCCGCGTCAAGCACGTGATGAGCAACCTCGAGGCCTGAGCGCCGCCCTGTCCGGTCACACCAGGCCGGCCTCGTGGACCGCGATCGCGACCTGGACGCGGTTCGCGGCGTCGAGCTTGGTGAGGATCCGCGACACGTGCGCCTTCGCGGTCGCGAGGCTCATGTGCAGGTCGACGGCGATCTCGGCGTTGGACATCCCGCGTCCGACGGCGACCGCCACCTCGCGCTCGCGCTCGCTGAGCACGGCCAGCCGCTCTTTCGCGTCGCCGTCGCCGTCCCCGAGGTCGCGGACCCGCCGGATCAGCTGTTCGGTCACGCTCGGCGACAGCATCGGGTCGCCCGCGGCAACTTTGCGCACAGCATCGACCAGCACCTCCGGCGCGGTGTCCTTCAGCAGGAACCCGCTCGCGCCGTGCCGCAGCGCGCGCAGCACGTAGTCGTCGGCGTCGAAGGTCGTCAGGACGATCACGTGGGGCGCCGACGGGGCGCGCTCGAGCTCGGCCGTGGCGGAGAGCCCGTCCATGCGGGGCATCCGGATATCCATGAGCACGACGTCGACGGGTGTCGACCGGAGGACACGGAGGGCGTCGAGACCGTCGGCGGCCTCGGCGACGACCTCGACGTCGTCGGCGCCGCCGAGGATCAGCCTCAGCCCGGCCCGTACGAGGGCGTCGTCGTCGACCAGCGCGACCCGGATCATGCCGGCCACGGTAGTACGAGGGTCAGGACGAACTCGTCCCCGGTCACCCGATGCGAGAGCGTCCCGCCGACGAGGTCGGCACGCTCCGAGAGGCCGACCAGCCCCAGCCCCGACGTAGGCAGACGGTCCTGTGTCGACCCCACCCGCAACGGGTTGCGAGCCTCGATGACGATCCCGTCGCCTGGCTCGCCCCGCATCACCACCGACAGCATCGTGTCCGGAGCGTGCTTGTGCGCGTTGGTGAGTGCCTCCTGGACGACGCGGTAGGCGGTCCGGCCGATGCGCTCGGGCGGCGCGTGCGGTGAGAGGTCATCGGTGAGGGAGACCCGCATCCCCGCGGCGCGCGCACCGCTCACCAGGTCGGGCAGGTCCCGCCACGACGGCTGAGGGCGGTCGCCCGCCCCGGCGTCCTCGTCGGCGCGGAGGATGCCGAGCACCTCGCGCAGGTCGGTGAGCGCGAGGTGGGCGTTGTCCCGGATCACCTCCGACGAGGTGCGGACCTCCTCCGGTGGCAGGTCGGTGCGGTACGCCAGCGCGCCGGCGTGCATCGCGACCATCGAGATGCGGTGGGCCAGCACGTCGTGCATCTCGCGTGCGATCCGGGCCCGCTCTGCCGTGCGAGCCTGGGCGACGCGGCTCGCCTGCTCCGCCTCCGCCACCCGAGCACGCTCCCGCAAGGTGTAGAGCAGCTCGCGGCGCGACCCCACGTACATGCCCACCGCGAACATCGTGACCACGATCGGCACGCTGAGAGCCAGGACGATCCTCCAGTCGTCCTCGAGAGTCGGGTCGATGAGCGTGACGACGACGGTCTGCACGGCCACGAGCAGGCCGATACCGACGATCTCGCGCAGCCTGCGCCGCGTCGCGAGCGAGACCACCGCGAGGACGGCGGGACCGGCGGCGGCGTACGAGAACGCTCCGATCACCGTCACCGCGGCGGCCACCGCCACGGGGTGCTGCCGGCGCCTCGTGACCAGCGCAAGAGCGACCAGACCTCCGACGAGGTCGGCCCAGAACCACCGGGGTGCGTGCTCTGCCTGCCACTGCGCCACACCCGACAGCCAGGTCACAGCGCTGATCAGGACCGCCAGGACGTAGCGCCAGAGCTGGCTCCACCACCGCAGCGGCGGCTGGTACGCCGCGGGGTCGACCTCGTTCACAGCCACAGCCTAGGCACTGGGCACGGTCGGCGAACCGGCCGAAGGTCGGTCTCCGACCCCGTACCCCCTACTTTCGGCCACGTCGGCCGAGCCAATGGGCCGATGTGGATGACCGCGCGCTGCGCGATGCTGGAGCCATGATTGAAGTCCAGAACCTCTCGAAGAGGTACGGCGACCACCTCGCGGTCGACGACATCTCCTTCACCTGTCGTCCCGGCTCGGTGACCGGCTTCCTCGGTCCGAACGGTGCCGGCAAGTCGACGACCCTGCGGATGCTCGCCGGGCTCACGATCCCGACCGCCGGCTCGGCGACCATCGGCAGCCACCGCTACACCGACATCCCCAACCCGGGCACCCAGATCGGCGTCCTCCTCGACGCGTCGGCCCAGCACAACGGCCGCACCGGTCGTGAGGTCCTCACGATCGCGAGCCGCACGATGGGCCTGGACCGCGGGCGCGTCGACCAGATGCTCGAGGTCGTCGGGTTGTCTCCCAAGGAGGCCAAGCGGCGGGTCGGCAACTACTCGCTCGGCATGCGCCAGCGGCTGGGCATCGCGCAGTCGCTCCTGGCCGACCCCCAGGTGCTGATCCTCGACGAGCCGGCCAACGGTCTGGACCCGGCAGGCATCCACTGGATGCGCCAGCTGCTGCGCCACTACGCCGACCGCGGCGGCACGGTGCTGCTCTCCTCGCACCTGCTGCACGAGATCGAGGTCATCGCCGACGAGATCATCGTGATCGGCAACGGCAAGATCGTCGCGCAGGGGCACAAGGAGGAGCTGCTCGCCGGTGCCGGCACGTTCGTACGGGCGGAGGAGGCGGACGCGCTGGCGCGGGCGCTGTCCGTCGCAGGCATCCACGTCACGCCGGCGACCGCTGACGGCTTCGTCACCGACGCTGATCCTGTCGCCGTCGGCAAGGCGGCGGCTGCTGCCGGCGTCGCTCTCGTCGAGCTCCGACCCGGTGACCGCGCGGGGTTGGAGGACCTGTTCCTCCAGCTCACCGCCGACAACCAGCGCGACCCGCTCGCGCCCACCCCCGCCCCGGACGCCGGGCCCCGGCCCGGCTTCGGCCCGCCCGATCCCCAAGGAGGACAGGCATGACCGCGCTCGCCCCGGAGGTCGGGATCGACCTCACCCGTCCTCGGGTGCCCTTCACCCGCCTGGTGGCCGTCGAGCTGCGCAAGCTCGCCGACACCCGTGCGGGCAAGTGGTTGCTCGGCACCGTGGCCGTGATCAGCGTCGTCGTGATGGTGATCATGCTGTGGGTCGTGCTGGCCAACGACATCTCGGTCTCGTTCAAGGACTTCCTCACCGCCATGAGCGTCCCGATGGGAGTTCTGCTGCCGGTGCTCGGAGTGCTGTCGGTGACCAGCGAGTGGTCGCAACGGACGGCCCTCGTCACGTTCACCCTCGAGCCGCACCGCGGCCGCGTCCTCGCGGCGAAGGTCGTCGTGGGGCTGATCGTGGCGCTGTTCGCGGTGGTCGTCGCGGCGATCGCGGCCGCGTTCGGCAACGTCTTCGCCGGGCTCGCGTCGGACACGACGGTCTGGAACGTCAACGCGGTGGAGCTCCTCGGCTTCTACGCGATGCAGGCTCTCGGGATCCTGATGGGGCTCACGTTCGGCGCTCTGCTGCTCAGCTCGCCGGCGGCGATCGTCGTCTACTTCGCCTGGGCCTTCGTCCTCCCGACGATCTTCGCGGTGGCGTCGGTCTTCATCGACTGGTTCGGCGACCTGCTCCCGTGGATCGACTTCGCGACCGCACAGATGCCGTTGTTCGACGGAGGCTGGACCGGGGAGAAGTGGGCCCAGCTCCTGGTCTCCGGGACGATCTGGCTGATCATCCCGTTCGTCGTCGGGGCGCGGCGCGTCCTGCGCAGCGAGATCAAGTAGCCGGCACCAGCCGAGGACGACGTCGCGGGCGCACCTGAGACACTGGTCTCATGGTGCAAACCCGCGACGTCGTCGTGCTCGGATCGACCGGCTCCATCGGGACACAGGCGCTCGAGATCGTCGCCGCGAACCCTGACCGCTTCCGGGTCGTCGGCATCGCCGCCGGCGGCAGCGACCCGGTCCTCCTCGCCCAGCAGGCGATCGCCCACGAGGTCGAGGTGGTCGCGGTCGCGCAGGCCACGGCCGCCCAGGACGTGCAGCTGGCCTTGTATGCCGAGGCCCAGCGGCGCGGGTATGCCCACGGGCAGCACCGGCTGCCCCGCATCCTCGCCGGCCCCCGCGCCGCCACCGAGCTCGCGGCGACCCGCTGCGACGTGGTCCTCAACGGCATCACCGGCGCCGTCGGCCTCGGTCCCACGATCGCCGCCCTCGAGGCAGGCACGACGCTCGCCCTGGCCAACAAGGAGTCGCTGATCATCGGTGGGCCGGTGGTCACGGCGCTGGCACGACCCGGTCAGATCGTCCCCGTCGACTCCGAGCACTCGGCGATCGCGCAGGCGCTGCGAGGCGGGACCGCGGAGGAGGTGCGCCGCCTGGTGCTGACGGCCAGCGGTGGCCCGTTCCGCGGCAGGTCCCGCGCCGAGCTGCAGGATGTGACCCCGGACCAGGCCCTGGACCATCCCAACTTCGCGATGGGTCGGGTCATCACGATCAACTCGGCGACCCTCGTCAACAAGGGCCTCGAGGTCATCGAGGCGCACCTTCTCTTCGACGTGCCGATGGACCGCGTCGACGTCGTCGTGCACCCGCAGCAGATGATCCACTCGATGGTCGAGTTCGTCGACGGGTCCACGCTGGCGCAGGCATCGCCGCCCTCGATGCTGATCCCGATCGCCCTCGGCATGGGGTGGCCCGACCGCGTCCCGGACGCCGGTCCGGGATGCGACTGGACCCAGGCGTCGACCTGGGACTTCGCCCCGCTCGACGACGAGGCGTTCCCGGCCGTGCGCCTCGCCCGCGAGGCCGGCGCCTTCGGCCGTACGGCACCGGCGGTCTACAACGCCGCCAACGAGGAGTGCGTCGGCGCGTTCCTCGAAGGGAACCTTCCGTTCCTCTCGATCGTGGACACGGTGGGCGCCGTGCTCTCGGAGCACCTCACCGACGCGGGCGTACGCTCGAAGACGGAGCCGGTGACCGCGGACGACGTCCTCGCCGCGGACGCGGCCGCCCGCGAGCGGGCGCAGGAGCTGATGGCAGCGACGACCAGGACGAGGCAGGAGAGCCGATGAACGCGACACCGTGGCTGTACGCCCTCGGCGTCGTCGTGCTCGTCGTCGGCATCGCGGTCTCGATCGCCCTGCACGAGCTCGGTCACATGGTGCCCGCCAAGCTCTTCGGCACCAAGGTCACCCAGTACTTCATCGGCTTCGGACGGACGCTGTGGTCGACCCGCAAGGGCGAGACCGAGTACGGCGTCAAGGCGATCCCACTCGGCGGCTACGTCAAGATCGTCGGCATGCTTCCGCCCAACAAGGGTGACGATCCGGGCACCGTCCGCAAGTCCAACACCGGCATGTTCACGCAGCTGGCGTTCGACGCCCGCTCGGCCGAGTACGAGCACGTCACCCCCGAGGACGAGCCGCGCCTCTTCTATCGCCTGCCGTGGTGGAAGAAGGCGATCGTGATGGCCGGCGGACCGGTCGTCAACCTGGTGATCGCCTTCATCCTGTTCGCCGCGCTCTTCATGACGATCCCTTCCCAGAACGTCGAGAACGCCACGACGACGGTCGAGACGGTGTCCGACTGCGCGATCCCCGCCGCCGAGGCCGGTCGCAAGTGCACCGCCGCCGACCCGGTCACTCCCGCCAAGCAGGCAGGTCTGACCCCGGGTGACACCATCACCTCCTTCAACGGCACGTCCATCAGCAGCTGGGACCAGCTCACCGACCTCATCCGGGCGAACGGCGACAGCCCTGCCACGATCGAGTACGTCCGTGACGGTGCCGAGCAGCAGGTCACCGTCAACACGTCGGTCCAGCCGCGGCCAACCAAGACCGACCCCGACAAGGTCGAGCGCGTCGGTTTTCTCGGAGTCAGCCCCTACGTCCCCGCTCAGCGCGAGGACCTCGGTTTCGCCGTGGCGACGATGGGGGACATGACCGTCAGCACGGTGAAGGCCATCGGCTCGCTGCCGGAGAAGATGGTCGAGGTCACCAAGGCGGCGTTCGGGGCCGAGCGCGGCCAGGACACCCCCATGAGCCCGGTGGGCGCCAGCCGGGTGGCGGGTGAGCTGACCTCGGCCGAGGGCGCCACCTGGAGCGACCGCGTCTTCAGCGTCGGCCTGCTGCTCGCGGGGCTCAACCTCTTCCTCGGGCTCTTCAACCTGATCCCGCTCCTGCCGCTCGACGGCGGCCACATCGCCGGAGCGCTGTGGGAGGGCCTGCGCAACGCGATCGCTCGACTTCGTCGTCGGCCGATCCCCGGGCCGGTCGACGTCGCCAAGATGCTGCCGGTCGCCTACGCCGTGGGTGCCGTCCTCTTGGTGATGGGCATCATCCTGGTCTACACCGACATCGTGAACCCCGTACGCCTCACCTGAGGCCCGACTGCACGCACGCGAGGAGATTCGTACCCGCATGGACGTCAACCTGGGAATGCCGGCCGCCCCGCCTCCGGTGCTCCGGCCCCGTCGGCCGACCCGCAAGATCAAGGTCGGCAAGGTGGAGGTCGGGGGAGACGCGCCGGTCTCGGTGCAGTCCATGACGACGACCCCGACCGTCGACGTCAACGCGACGCTGCAGCAGATCGCGGAGCTCACGGCGGCGGGGTGCGACATCGTCCGCGTCGCGTGCCCGAGCCAGGACGACGCCGAGGCGCTGCCCGAGATCGCGCGCAAGTCGCAGATCCCGGTGATCGCCGACATCCACTTCCAGCCGAAGTACGTCTTCGCTGCGATCGAGGCCGGCTGCGCGGCCGTCCGCGTCAACCCCGGCAACATCCGCAAGTTCGACGACCAGATCAAGGAGATCGCGCAGGCCGCGAAGGACCACGGCACGTCGATCCGGATCGGCGTCAACGCGGGCTCGCTCGACAAGCGCCTGCTGGAGAAGTACGGCAAGCCGACCCCGGAGGCGCTCGTGGAGTCGGCCGTCTGGGAGGCGTCGCTGTTCGAGGAGCACGACTTCCACGACTTCAAGATCTCGGTCAAGCACAACGACCCCGTCGTGATGGTCCGGGCGTACGAGCTGCTCGCCGAGAAGGGCGACTGGCCGTTGCACCTCGGTGTCACCGAGGCAGGCCCCGCGTTCCAGGGCACGATCAAGTCCGCGACCGCCTTCGGGGCGTTGCTCAGCCAGGGCATCGGCGACACCATCCGGGTCTCGCTGTCGGCCCCGCCGGTCGAGGAGGTCAAGGTCGGCATCCAGATCCTCCAGTCGCTCAACCTCCGTCCCCGCAAGCTCGAGATCGTGTCCTGCCCGTCGTGCGGGCGGGCCCAGGTCGACGTCTACACGCTCGCCGAGGAGGTCACCGCCGGGCTCGAGGGCATGGAGGTGCCGCTGCGCGTCGCCGTGATGGGCTGTGTCGTGAACGGCCCCGGTGAGGCGCGCGAGGCCGACCTCGGCGTCGCGTCGGGCAACGGCAAGGGGCAGATCTTCGTCAAGGGCGAGGTCATCAAGACCGTGCCGGAGTCCAAGATCGTGGAGACCCTGATCGAGGAGGCGATGAGGATCGCCGAGGGGATGGAGCCGATCGAGGGCGCGTCGCCGGCCGTGGCGGTCTCGTAGGCGATCGCCTACTCGCCGAGGCCGCCGCCGGCCAGCTCGACGACGATGTCGAGGTGGCCGACGTGCCTCGCGTACTCCTGCACGAGGTGGAGCAGGATCCAGGCAAGGTTGGGCGGGTGGCGCCGGTGATGGCCCGGGAGCGTTCGACCTGCTCCTCGAAGCGTGCGCGCAGCACCTCGTACGTCTCGTCGTCGGCGACGAACCATGCGTCCGACCCAGGTCGCTCGTCGCCCCACGGGTCTGCGACCTGCTCGCCGAGGAAGCCCCACTGGAGCCACCGGCGCTCGACGTGGCGCAGGTGCTTGAGCAGACCCAGCGGCGTCCACCCCGAGGGCAGGCGGCTGCGGGAGCGCTCGGCGTCGGAGAGGGAGGCGAGCTTGCGCAGCAGCGCGTCCCGCTGGTGGTCGAGCTGTCCCTCGGCGATGGCCTGGGGATCGCGGAGAGAGGTGGCGGGCTCCCCGAGCGGTGCGGTCGTCATGCCGCGCACCCTACGCCGCGACGGCGAGACATGGTCGTGGGCGACCGCGCCAGATAGGCTCGTCCCACCGACGGCGTGAGGAGGCCCGGTGCTGAGCACGGCTGAGGGTGTCCGCGTCCTGCGCGAGGGAGACATCCCCGCGCTGCAGGAGCTGATCGACCGCGACGCGATCGTCAACCTCTTCGTCGACCACCGCACCAGCAGCACGCGGCTGTCTCCCCGCTGGCTGGGCGGAGAGATGTGGGGCTACTTCGAGGGCGACACCCTGGTGTCCGCGTGTCACGTGGCCGCCAACTTCGTCCCGGTCGAGGCGACGCCGCCCGCGGTGGAGGCGTTCGCCGAGCGTGCGCGCACGACGGGGCGGCTGTCGTCGTCGATCGTCGGACCTCGCTCCGCTGCCCTCGGCCTGTGGGAGCGCCTGGAGGAGTCATGGGGACCTGCTCGCTCGCTCCGCCTCGACCAGCCGTTCCTCCAGATCGCCGGGCCGCCGCTCGTGGCTCCTGACTGGCGCGTCCGACCGGTGCTCATCGACGAGGTCGACATCCTCTATCCGGCGAGCGTCGCGATGTTCGAGGAGGAGGTCGGCGAGAGCCCGGAGCTCCCCGGCCGCAACAGCTATCGTGCTCGGGTCACCCAGCTGGTCGCGCGCGGCTGGGCGTACGCGATCATTCAGGACGGCCAGGTGCTGTTCAAGGCGGAGGTCGGCTCGGCCTCGGCCAAGGGCTGCCAGATCCAAGGCGTCTACGTGGCTCCCGAGCACCGGGGGAGCGGGCTCGGGACGGCGGGGATGGCGGCGGTCGTCGAGCGCGCCCGCCGCGAGATCGCACCGGTCGTCTCGCTCTACGTCAACGACTACAACGTCGCCGCGCGACGGGTCTACGAGAGGGTCGGGTTCGTGCAGACCGAGACGTTCGCGTCGGTGCTGTTCTGATGAGGCGCCTCGCTCCGGTCGGCGCCGCGGTGGCGCTGGTCCTCGCCACCGGTCTCCTCGCGTCGCCTGCCGATGCGGCGGCGCGCACGGTCCGCGACCAGCGTGGTGACGCGCTCTCGGCCGTCGACATCACGTCGCTACGGGTCCGCAACGCCGAGCACCGGGTGCGTGTCACGATCCGCGTCCCGCGTCTGGAACGCCGCCGCGTCGGGGGCGTCACGGTGTTCCTCGGGCGCAAGGTCGCGGGCCGCCCCGAGTACGCCGCGTCGAAGGTACGCCGCGCCGGGGGTTGGAAGACCACCTGGCAGCAGCTGGATGCGAGCCGCCTGCGGTGCTCCGGGATGCGCTTCAGGATCCGCCCCCGGAGCGTGGTGCTGTCGGTGCCGCAGCGCTGTCTGGGCGACAACCGCGCCGCCGTGCGGGTGCAGGTCGCGGTCTTCACGCGTGCGTACCTCCACGGCAACGTGCCCGAGGAGGTCCTGATCGATCCGAAACCGGGCCCCCGGCTGCCGATCGACGGTGTCCCGAAGGCCCGTGGCGCACGGATGACGCCCTGGGTCGCTTACCGCTAGGCTTCGGCGACCCCGATTGGCGGGGTCACCTTTCGCAGGAGCACACCCCATGATCCGTACGATCCGTACCCTCGTCGTCGGCGCGGCCGCAGCGGGCCTCGTCCTCGCGACGACCGCTTCCCCCGCGGCAGCCAAGACCCGCACCTTCAGCGACCCGCGCGGTGACGCCGTCGCCGCGCTCGACGTCACCAAGATCAAGGTGACCAACAAGAAGCACGCCGTCGTCGTCCGGATGACCGTGCCCGGCTTCAAGAAGTCGAAGCTCGGCGGGGTCCTTGTCGGCCTCCGCACGAAGGCCAAGGGCCGCCCGGACTTCGCCTCGATGAAGATTCGGATCGAGGGCGCCGGGTGGATGCCGCTGATGTTTTCCGGTGAATCCGACGAGGACTTCGTCTCCTGCAAGGGTGACCGGATCAGCTTCGGCAAGCGTTCCGTGACGGTCCGCATCCCTCAGCGCTGCCTGGAGCGCAACAAGCGCGCCGTCCGCGTGTCGGTCGCTCTGATCGGCCGCGACGACGCCTCGGAGATGGAGGAGATGCCCGAGCCCGGTCCCGATGCCGTCGTGGACGCGTACCCCAGCCTGACGAGCACCAAGATGTCGCCGTGGGTCCGCTACCGCTGATCCGCACCTGTCGGCTGCTGGTGACGGGTACGGCGGCTGCTCTCGTCGTCTCGGCGGCCGCCTCGCCGGCGGCCGCCGAGACGCGGGTCCTCACCGATCCGCGCCACGACGCCGCCGCCGCGCTCGACCTCACGAAGGTCACCGTCGCCAACACCAAGCGCGCCGTCGTCGTCCGCATCACCGTGCCCCGGTTGCGACGCTCCAAGCTCGCGGCGATCTCGGTCGTCGTCCGGACCAGGGCTGCGGGGCGTCCCGAGTTCGTCTCCCTCAGGACGCGGGGCGTCGCGCGGTGGGACCGTGCCGTCCTGACCGACGACACCGGGGCGACCGTGCGGTGCTCGGGCGACCGTGTTCGGATCGGCAAGCGCTCGGTGACCGTCCGCCTCCCGCAGCGGTGTCTCGGTGGCAACCGCCGCGCGGTGCGCGTGGGGGTGGCGCTCGTCGGCACCGACCTCAAGGGCGTGGGCCCGCTCGAGGTCGACGACCCGGGTCCCCGCACGGCGATCGACGTCTTCCCGAGGCTCGACTCCGACCGGCTCTCCCGGTGGGTGCGCTACCGCTGAGCCGCGCGGTGCCCGGCCGTTAGGCTGGGCACCGCACCGTCTCGACCAGAGACTGCCATCCCGAAACCAGGAGTACGCCCGTGGTCACCCGCATGTCTCGTCTCTTCCTCCGCACGCTTCGCGAGGACCCGGCGGACGCGGAGGTGCCGTCGCACCGGCTCCTGGTCCGCGCCGGCTACGTCCGCCGCGCGGCCCCTGGCATCTACTCCTGGTTGCCTCTCGGCCTGAAGGTCCTGCGCAAGATCGAGGGGATCGTGCGCGAGGAGATGGACCGCATGGGTGCGCAGGAGGTGTCGTTCCCCGCGCTGCTCCCCAAGGAGCCGTACGAGGCGTCGGGTCGCTGGGGGGAGTACGGCGAGAACCTGTTCCGGCTCAAGGACCGCCGTGACGTCGACATGCTCCTCGGTCCCACCCACGAGGAGATGTTCACCCTCCTCGTCAAGGACCTCTACTCGTCCTACAAGGACCTCCCGCTCTCGATCTACCAGATCCAGACGAAGTACCGCGACGAGGCGCGTCCGCGCGCCGGCCTGCTGCGCGGACGCGAGTTCATCATGAAGGACTCCTACTCCTTCGACGTCCACGACGACGGCCTGGCCCGGTCGTACGAGGCTCACCGCGAGGCCTACATCCGGATCTTCGACCGGCTCGGCCTCGACTACGTCGTGGTGCAGGCGATGTCGGGTGCCATGGGCGGATCCGCGAGCGAGGAGTTCCTCGCCACCGCCGTCAACGGCGAGGACACCTACGTCCGCTCGCCCGGCGGCTACGCCGCCAACGTCGAGGCCGTGAGGACGGTGGCTCCCGAGCCTCTGGACGACGAGGCGATCGCCGCCCTGCCTCCCGCACACGTCGAGGACACCCCTGACACGCCGACGATCGAGACCCTGGTCGACGTGGCCAACGAGCGATTCCCGCGCGCGGACCGTCCCTGGACGGCCGCCGACACCCTCAAGAACGTCGTGCTCTGGGTCCGCCAGCCCGACGGGACGCGCGAGGTGCTGGTCGTCGGGGTGCCCGGCGACCGCGACGTCGACGTCAAGCGACTCGAGGCGCAGCTCGCTCCGGGGGAGATCGACCCGTTCGAGGATGCCGACTTCGCCAAGCACCCCGCGCTCGTGCGCGGTTACATCGGCCCCGAGGCGCTGGGGGAGGAGTCGGAGTCCGGCATCCGCTACCTGACCGACCCCCGTGTCGTGCGCGGGTCGGCCTGGCTCACCGGGGCCAACCAGCCCGGCAAGCACGTCTTCGACCTCGTCTGCGGACGCGACTTCACCCCGGACGGCGTCATCGAGGCCGCCGCGGTGCGCCCCGGTGACCCCGCCCCCGACGGGTCAGGACCGCTCGAGCTCGCGCGCGGTATCGAGATGGGTCACATCTTCCAGCTCGGACGCAAGTACGCCGACGCGCTCGGCCTGAAGGTCCTCGACGAGAACGGCAAGCTCGTCACGGTGACGATGGGGTCGTACGGCATCGGCGTCTCGCGTGCCGTCGCGGCCATCGTCGAGAACAGCCACGACGAGGCCGGCATCGTCTGGCCCGCCGCGGTGTCGCCGTACGACGTCCACCTGGTCGCCACGGGCAAGGACGCGGCGGTCTTCGACGCGGCGGCAGCGCTGGCCGACGAGCTGGAGGCCGCTGGTGTCGAGGTCCTCTACGACGACCGTGCCAAGGTGTCGCCCGGCGTGAAGTTCAAGGACGCCGAGCTGATCGGTGTCCCGACCATCGTCGTCGTCGGCCGGGGACTCGCCGAGGGCGTCGTCGAGGTGAAGGACCGCAAGACCGGCGTGCGTGAGAACGTCCCGCTCGACGACGTGGCGGCGTTCCTGCGCGAGCGCACGTCGCGGTGAGCGTCGGCTAGATCCCGAGGAGAGGGTTGACGCGCTCGAGGACGAGCATGTCGGCGATGGTGCCGTCGCGGCGTACGGTGCCGGCCCGCTCGGCGCCGGCCATCTCGAAGCCGCACGCCCGTGCGACGTCGAGCGAGTCGCGGTTGCCCTCGTCGATGCGCACGTAGGCTCGCAGCGCCCCGAGCCCGCCGCGGTCGCGCGGCGTGAACGCGTGGTCGACGACCAGGTCGACGGCCTCGCGGGCATAGCCCTTGCCGCGCTCGTCGGCGAGCAGCCAGTAGCCGATCTCGGCACCGGTGTCGCTGCGGTGGGGGACGCCGACGGCGCCCAGCAGGTCGTCGGTCACGGAGTCGACGAGGGCCCACGAGAACGCGGCGCCGTTGGCCGCCGCGTCGAGGGTCGTCGCCCGGAACGCCGCGGCGTCGGGCAGACCGTACGGCGAGGGGAAGGACGGCATCCACTGCTGGACGGCGGCATCGTTGCCGCCCTCGACCAGCCGGTCGTCGTCGGCGGGCTCGAAAGGGCGCGCACAGATGCGGTCGCCACGCAGCGTCGGCAGATCCCACCAGAGGGTCGAGGCCTCGCGCACGTCGTCGCGGTGGAGGGTCGCGACCCATCCGTCGCGGTACTCGCCGCGCTCGGGCAGCCACCGGTGCACGGTGCCCCCGAAGGTGAAGCCGCATCGCCACACCACCTTGCGCGACGCCCAGTTGCCCTGGTCGGCCCACCAGATGACGGTGTGCAGCCCGAGCGTCTCGAACCCGTATCCCAGGAGCAGCTGCAGCGCGGACGTCGTGACCCCGTCTCCGCGGACGGCGGGATGGGCGACGAAGCCGATGTCCGCGCGTCCGGCACCGACGTCGCGGAGCGAGACGGTGCCGGCGTAACGCGGGCTGCCATGCGCGTCCGTGACCTCGACCGCGAACGCGTGCTCGGCGCCCGAGCCCCACCCCTCGGGCACCATCTCGGTGACGAAGCCGGTGCCCATCGCGGTGTTGTAGCCGAGAGGAATGGTCGTCCACCGCAACGTCTCGGGGTCGCGGCACTGCTCGACGACGGCGGCGACGTCGTCGAGCCGGTGGGGGCGCAGCGTGACGCGTCCGTCGGTGAGGACCGGGACGCCGTCAGGGAAGCGGAGGGGAGCGAACGGCATGCCTGAAGTCTGGCATGGCGACTGCGACGGATCAGTCGATCCCGGGCAGGGCGGTGGGCTTCCCGCCCCACGCGAGCAGCGCGGTGGCCGACTCGTCGACCGCAGCGCAGGCGTAGGCGCGGCGCTCGCCCTCGGTCACACCGACGACCGCCAGCCAGCTCCGTACGAGTCCGGACTCCACCTGCTGCGCGAGCCGACGTGCGTCGGACGCCGTGGCGACCTGGCCGGTGGCGTACGCGGGCTCGGGGTCGACCGGGGCCTGCTTGTCCTGTGCGAGCCAGGCCCGCAGGTCGTCGCGACGCTTGCGGTGGAGCGCGAACGCGCCTGCTGCCTGGCGCTGGACCGGTGACCGTGCCTCCAGACGACCGGCGACCAGGCCATAGGAGTAGACCGCCGCATGCTCGCCCGCGAGCGCATTCTGCAGGGCGTCGGTGGGATCGGTCTCGAACCCCGCGGGATCCTCGTCGGTCGCCCTCATGTCCCGCTCCTGGTGGTCCGCAGGATGACCGCGTCCTGGCCGTCCCCGGCCGCGACCGACGCGAGCAGCCGTGCGACGCCCGGGTCGCTCGCGCGCACGCAGTCGGCCGCATGGTCCCGCTGGGCGGTCTGGCTCACCGTCACCAGAGCACGGAGGGCGGCCGCCGGGCGCGCCGGGACCGCTGCAGTCGCCGTCGGTGGTGACGCCTCAGGGGCGGGGGAGGGGGCGCCGCCGGTCCCGAGGGCCTCCTCCAGAGCGGTGACGCGCTCCTGGGCGCGCGCCGCGACCGGCGACAGCGAGGGCGCCAGGCCGGCGTGCCTCTGTGCCGTCGCCTGGACGGTAGCGACGACGGCGGACTCGCGGGCGTACGCGCCGGAGAGCAGATCGTGGTCCGGATGCTCCTGCGGCGAGGGCGTCTCGGGCTCGCGGTCCAGCCACGAGCAGCCGGGTACGGCGGCCAACGCGACCAGCCCGGTCCCCCCGAGCAGCAGTCGACGCCGTCCGACCCCAGGACGTGGCGGTGGCGATCCGAGACTCACACCGGTGAATGTATCGGAGTAGAGGTGTGCCGGGGTCGCCCGCCGCCGCGCCACCGGGGCGACCGCCTAGACTTGGAAGCGATCGTCACAGCGGCACCCGCGACACCACCCTCGCGGCACAACAGAAGACGGAGGCGTGCCATGGCTACGACACCGGTCCCCGACAGCCTCCAGGAGCTGCTGGAGCAGATCGTCACCTCCCACGGGATGGATCTCGACGCCGTCGAGCTGACCAACGGGCGCATTCTGCGCGTGGTGCTCGACGCCGAGGGCGGACTCACTCTCGACGACATCGCCGAGGTCACGCGAGCGGTCTCCAGCGCCCTGGACGCAGCCGACCCCCTCGGAGACGACCCCTACACGCTCGAGGTCGGCTCCCGTGGGACGAGCCGGCCGCTGACGCTTCCGCGGCACTGGTCGCGCAACGTCGGCCGGCTCGTGAAGATCACCCCCCTCGAAGGCCCCACGTTCGTCGGTCGCCTCCTGTCCTCCGACGATGCGGGAGCAGTCGTCCGCACCGAGACTGGAAGCCGGGACGTTGCGTACTCGGACGTGAAGAAGGCCAAGATCGAGCCCGAGCTCAATCGGAAGGACGTCTGATGGACATCGACATGGCGGTGCTGCGCACCCTGGAGCACGAGAAGGACCTGCCGCTGGACGTCGTGGTGACGGCCATCGAGCAGGCGCTCCTGGTCGCGTACCACCGGACGCCCGGTGCCCGCAGCAACGCCCGCGTGGAGCTCGACCGCAAGTCGGGCCACGTCGTGGTCTGGGCTCGCGACCGCGTCGAGGGCGACGAGGGCAGCACGTTCACCGAGGAGTTCGAGGACACCCCGAGCGACTTCGGCCGGATCGCGGCCACGACGGCCAAGCAGATCATCCTTCAGCGGCTGCGCGATGCCGAGGACGAGCAGCGGTTCGGCGAGTTCGCCGCGCGCGAGGGCGACATCGTCTCGGGCGTGGTCCAGCAGGGGCGCGAGCCCGGCGACGTGCTCGTCGACCTCGGACGGGTTGAGGCGCTGCTCCCGGTCGCCGAGCGGGTGCCGGGGGAGTCCTACGAGCACGGCGACCGCATCAAGGCGCTGGTGACGAGCGTTCGGCGAGGGCCTCGCGGCCCGCAGGTGCAGGTTTCGCGCACGCACCCGACCCTTGTCAAGAAGCTCTTCGCCCTCGAGGTGCCGGAGATCGCCGACGGCACCGTCGAGATCGCCGGGATCGCCCGCGAGGCCGGCCACCGGACCAAGATCGCCGTCCGCTCCACGATGCCCGGCGTCAACGCCAAGGGCGCCTCCATCGGCCCGATGGGCCAGCGCGTCCGCAACGTGATGTCGGAGCTGCACGGCGAGAAGATCGACATCGTCGACTTCTCCGAGACTCCCACCGACTACATCGCCCACGCGCTGTCGCCCGCCCAGGTGACATCGGTCACGGTCGTCGACGCCGACGCCAAGGCGGCGCGGGTCGTCGTTCCCGACTTCCAGCTGTCGCTGGCGATCGGCAAGGAGGGCCAGAACGCCCGGCTTGCCGCGCGACTGACCGGCTGGCGCATCGACATCCGTCCTGACACCGAGGTTCCGGAAGGCGGCACGGCGTCCTGACGCGGCCGGGCCCTGTCGGGACGGGGTGCGCGACACTCCCGGGGCGGACCCGCTAGACTGGCGGCGGTGAATCACTCGACTCCGTCCGGCGGTGTGTCGCAAGATGCAGCGTCGGGCACCCCGGTACGCGTGCGGCCTGTCCGTACTTGCATCGGGTGCCGAGCTCGAGTCGACAAGACCGATCTGGTTCGGGTCGTGGCTGTTCACGGTGAGACGAGCATCAGCGTCACGCCTGACCTCCGCGGTTCAGCACCGGGACGTGGGGCGCACCTGCACCCCGATGTCACGTGCCTCGAACGAGCAACCCAGCGCAAGGCGTTCGCGCGGGCCCTCCGGGTGGAGGGGCCGATCGACACCGGTCCGCTGGAGGCCTACGTCCGAGGAACGACCAGACCGACACAGCCCGCACCGCTCACCGGCGGTGCATAGACAGAAGTGGAGCACACGCTCATGAGCCCTCGATGAGTTCCGTTCGATGAGCATGCACATCAACTAAGCGGTCTGTGCCCCACCGGGCTCGGATCGCCCTTGAAGGAGAGAAGTGGCAAAGGTCCGAGTCCATGAGCTCGCTAAAGAGCTCGGAGTCACCAGCAAGGACGTCCTGTCGGCACTGAACGACATGGGCGAGTACGTCCGTTCAGCCTCGTCGACCGTCGAGGCACCGGTCATCCGTCGCCTCACCGAGAAGTACGGCGACCAGTTCCGCACCCAGAGTGCGAAGAAGACTTCCAAGAAGGCCGCGCCGACGGCCGACGCCGGCTCGGCCGCTCCCGCGGCCACCCCTGCCCCGCGACGGGCAGCAACGCCCGGTGCACCCATGCCAGGTCCGCGCAGGAAGCCCGAGGCTCCCGCAGCCGAGGCTCCCGTGGTGGAGACGCCCGCCGCAGCTGCGCCGGCCGCTCCCGCAGCACCCGAGGCGCCGGCGGCCCCCGCCGCGCCGCAGGCACCTGCGGCTCCCGCCGGTCCCAAGCCCGGTGGTCCGCGCCCTGCCCCGCGTCCCGCACCCCGCGCCGAGGCTCCGGCCGCGCGTTCCGAGGCCCCGCGCCCCGGTGGCGCTCCGGCCCCGCGCCCGGGTGGCGGCGGTCGTCCCGGTCCGCGTCCTGGCGGCAACGCCGGTGGCGCCGGTCGACCCGGTGGTGGCCCGCGTCCGGGCAACAACCCGTTCTCGTCGACCCAGGGCATGCAGCGCCCGGGTCGTGGCGAGGGTGGCGGCGGCGGTGCCACTGGTGGCACCCGCGAGGGTGCGCCGCGCGAGGGCCAGCGTGAAGGCGCCCCGCGTCCTGGCATGCCCCCCCGTCCGCCGGCCTCGCGCGACGGTGCTCCCGCGCCGCGTCCGGGCATGCCGCGCCCCAACCCGGCGATGATGCCCAAGCAGAGCTCGGTCGGCGGTCCCGCACGTGGTGGTGGTGCGGGCGGTCGTGGCCGTGGTGCTCCGGCGGGTGCCGGTCGCCCCGGTGGCGGCGGCGGTCGTCCCGGTGGACCCGGTGGCGGCGCAGGCGGCGGCGGCGGCCCTCGTCCCGGCGGCTTCGCCGGTGGCGGCGGACGTCCGGGCCCCGGTCGCGCTGGTCGCGGTGGCACTCAGGGTGCGTTCGGTCGCGCGGGTGGACCCGTTCGTCGTGGACGCAAGAGCAAGCGCGCGAAGCGTCAGGAATTCGACCAGATGCAGGCGCCGTCGGTCGGGGGTGTCCGCGTCCGCAAGGGTGACGGGCAGACCATCCGTCTGTCCCGTGGCGCGTCGCTGACCGACTTCGCCGAGAAGATCGGCGCTGACGCGGCGTCGCTCGTCCAGGTGCTGTTCGCGCTCGGCGAGATGGTCACCGCGACGCAGTCGGTCAACGACGAGATCCTGCAGATCCTCGGCGATGAGCTGAACTACGACGTTCAGGTCGTCTCCCCCGAGGACGAGGACCGCGAGCTGCTCGAGTCGTTCCAGATCGAGTTCGGCAACGACGAGGGTGACGAGACCGACCTCACCGCGCGTCCGCCGGTGGTGACTGTCATGGGTCACGTCGACCACGGCAAGACCAAGCTGCTCGACGCCATCCGCTCGGCCAACGTGGTCGACAAGGAGGCCGGCGGCATCACGCAGCACATCGGCGCCTACCAGGTGGCGACCGAGGTGGACGGCACAGAGCGCCGCATCACCTTCATCGACACACCGGGCCACGAGGCGTTCACCGCCATGCGTGCCCGCGGTGCGCAGGCGACCGACATCGCGGTGCTGGTGGTCGCGGCCGACGACGGCGTCATGCCGCAGACGGTCGAGGCCCTCAACCACGCGAAGGCGGCCGGCGTGCCGATCGTGGTCGCGGTCAACAAGATCGACAAGCCCGACTCCGACCCGACCAAGGTGCGCGGCCAGCTCACCGAGTACGGCCTGGTGCCCGAGGAGTACGGCGGCGACACGATGTTCGTCGACGTCTCCGCGAAGTCGCAGCTCAACATCGAGGGTCTGCTCGAGTCCATCGTGCTGACCGCTGACGCGTCGCTCGACCTGCGTGCCAACCCGCACCAGGCAGCAGAGGGCATCGCGATCGAGGCACACCTCGACCGTGGTCGTGGCCCGGTGGCCACCGTCCTGGTCCAGCGCGGCACGCTCAAGGTGGGCGACTCGATGGTCGCCGGCCCCGCCTACGGCCGCGTCCGCGCCATGCTCGACGAGCACGGCGACCCGGTCAGCCAGGCAGACCCGTCTCGTCCGGTCCTCGTGCTCGGCCTGACGGCCGTGCCGGGTGCCGGTGACAACTTCATGGTCGTCTCCGACGACCGGATGGCCCGGCAGATCGCCGAGAAGCGTGAGGCGCGTGAGCGCAACGCCGCTCTCGCGCAGCGTGCCGGCCGCCGGACGCTCGAGGACTTCATGCAGCACATGGAGAAGGGCGAGACCGACGAGCTGCTCCTCATCCTCAAGGGTGATGGTTCCGGCTCGGTGGAGGCGCTCGAGGATGCCCTGAGCAAGATCGACGTCGGTGACGACGTGGCGCTGCGGGTCATCGACCGTGGTGTCGGTGCGATCACCGAGACCAACGTGATGCTGGCGGCCGCGTCGAACGCCGTGATCATCGGCTTCAACGTGCGTCCGCAGGGCAAGGCGACCGAGGTCGCCGACCGCGAGGGTGTCGACATCCGCTACTACTCGGTCATCTACCAGGCGATCGACGAGATCGAGGCGGCGCTCAAGGGCATGCTCAAGCCCGAGTTCGAGGAGGCCCAGCTCGGCCGTGCGGAGATCCGCCAGATCTTCCGCTCGTCCAAGATCGGCAACATCGCGGGCTGCATGGTCACCTCCGGCTCGATCCGCAGGAACTCCAAGGCCCGGCTGCTGCGTGACGGCGCCGTGGTCGCGGACAACCTGGACCTCTCCAGCCTGCGGCGTGAGCGCGACGACGTCACCGAGGTCCGTGAGGGCTTCGAGTGTGGTCTGACGCTCAAGGGATTCAACGACATCAAGATCGGCGACATCGTCGAGACGTTCGAGATGCGGGAGATCCCTCGGGCCTGACGCCTGACGGTCATGACTGAACGAGGCGGGGTGCTGCGGACAGCGGCGCCCCGCCTCTCGTTTCGAAAAGGAGTTCGTGATGGGAAGCATGCGCGTCAACAAGGTCGCCGACCGGGTGAAGGTCATCGTGGCGGAGATGCTGGAGCGCCGGGTCAAGGATCCGCGGATCGGCTTCGTGACGGTCACCGACGTCCGCGTCACCGGCGACACCCAGCATGCGACCGTGTTCTACACGGTGATGGGTGACGCCGATGAGCTGGAGGGCACGGCCGCCGCTCTGGAGAGTGCCAAGGGCCTCATCCGGTCCGAGGTGGGCAAGCAGCTCGGCATGCGGCACACGCCGTCGCTGGAGTTCGTGCGCGACGCCGTCCCGGAGAACGCACGTCAGATCGAGGACCTGCTGACCCGGGCCCGCGAGCGCGACGCCAGGGTCGCCGAGAAGGCTGCTCGCGCGGAGTACGCCGGTGACGCCGACCCGTACAAGGCGAAGGCCGAGGAGCTCGAGGAGCAGGTCGCCCTCGAGGATCAGGCTCCCCGGATCGACCGCGACCCCGAGGCGTGAGCCCCGCCGAGCCGCCGACCGGCCTGGTGGTCGTCGACAAGCCCGCGGGCCTGACGTCGCACGACGTGGTGGCACGGGTCCGGCGGCTGGCGGGGACGCGCAAGGTCGGCCACGCCGGCACGCTCGACCCGATGGCGACCGGCGTGCTGGTCCTCGGGGTCGGTCGGGCCACGCGTCTGCTCGGGCACGTCTCGGGCCACGACAAGGAGTACGAGGCGACCGTTCGGCTCGGCGCGACGACGGTGACCGACGACGCCGAGGGTGAGGTCGTCGCGACGGCCGACGCCTCGGGGCTCGACCTCGAGGCGGTCCGTACGGCCGCACTCCCGCTGGTCGGGGAGATCGACCAGGTCCCGTCGGCTGTGTCGGCGATCAAGGTCGACGGCCGCCGGGCCTACGCGAGGGTCCGCGCCGGTGAGGAGGTGGACCTGCCGGCCCGCCGGGTGACCGTCGAGCGGTTCGACCTGCTCGACCTGCGCCCGGGGGAGGGGAGCACGATCGACGTCGATGCCCGCGTCACGTGCTCGAGCGGCACCTATGTCCGAGCGCTTGCTCGCGACCTGGGGGCGTCGCTCGGTGTCGGCGGACATCTCACGGCGCTGCGCCGTACCCGCGTCGGCGGCTTCGGCATCGACGTCGCGCGCACGCTCGACCAGCTCGCGGAGGAGCTCGTGGTGGTCTCGCTCGAGGACGCCGCCCGGTTGGCGTTCCCGTCGGTCGACCTCGACGCCGAGCAGGCGCGGATCGTCCGGCACGGCCGGGCTCTGACGTCGTACGATCTCGGCGCGCGGGGGCCCGTCGCGGTGTTCGACCCTGGTGGTGCTTTCCTGGCGTTGTACGAGCAGCGGGGGGCCGACGCTCGTTCGGTCGCGGTGTTCGTGGGCTGATACGAGCAGTGAGACGTCGTTCACGGCGGTGAGCCCCTAGTCTGTGGTGCATGGTGACGGTCCTGCGGGTCGCACTCTGGGTGGTGGCGATCTGGTTCGTCCTGATCGTCGTGGTGGCAGCCGTCCTGACGGCGATCGACACCCACCGCAAGCGCCGGGTCGACGACACCGCGGAGGTGACGTTCCCGCGCCTTCCTCCGATATCGGAGAAGCTCGGCGACTCCACCGTCACCGTCTACACCTACGGCCACGACCTCTTCGACGCGATGCTTGCGGAGATCAGGGGCGCGCAGCACGAGATCCACCTCGAGTCCTACATCTGGAAGGGCGACTCCCTCGGCGAGGAGTTCAAGCGCGAGCTGGTCGCCGCCGCGGAGCGCGGCGTCAAGGTCCATGTCATCTACGACGTCTTCGCGAACCTGGTGGTCAAGCGGTCGTTCAAGAAGTTCCCACCGTCGGTGCAGGTGATGCGGCACCCATGGTTCAGCCCGTGGATCTTCCTGCTGCGGATCCGCAAGACCGGGCGTGACCACCGCAAGATCCTGGTCGTGGACCGCAACGTCGGGTTCGTCGGGGGCTACAACATCGGCGCCGACTACGCGAGCAAGTGGCGCGACACCCACCTGCGGGTCGAGGGGCCCCACACCTGGGAGCTCAACAACGCGTTCGTCGACTTCTGGAACGCCCACCGCAGGACCGAGCAGCCAGAGCTGCTGGACACCGGTGACATCGACTGGGAGCCGCGGTTCCGCGCCCACCGCAACGCCCCGCTCCACCTGTCGTTCCCGATCCGCAACATGTACCTCGACGCCATCGACCGTTCGAGCGTCCGGGTCTGGATCACCCAGGCCTACTTCATCCCCGACCGCGACGTCCTCGCCGCTCTCCTGCGAGCAGCCGCACGCGGCGTCGACGTCCGCGTGATCGTGCCGGAGATCTCCAACCACGTGCTGTGCGACTGGCTGTCGCGCGGGTTCTACTCCCAGCTGCTGCGTGGTGGAGTCAAGATCCTCCTGTTCCAGGGTGCGATGGTGCACGCCAAGACCGCCACCGTGGACGGTCGCTGGTCGACGATCGGCACCGCCAACATCGACCGGCTCAGCCTGACCGGCAACTACGAGGTCAACGCGGAGATCATCGACGAGGCGATCGCGGCGATGATGGAGCGCATCTTCGAGAACGACACCTCCGCCACGCGCGAGCTCACCGTCGACGAGTGGTCTCGCCGGCGCGCGATGGCGCGCTTCAGCGAAGCCGTCCTCGTGCCGCTCCGCCCGCTGCTCTAGCCGTCTCACCCCGAATCCGGACGGAAGGCGGCTCGGCCGGGGGGACAGGCGGGAGCCTCGACCGTGGTCCGTGGCACAGTTGCCCTGTGAACGTGTGGCGAGCGATCGACGGTGCGGCGACGGAGTCCCGCAGCACACCCAGTGTGGCCACCATCGGCGTGTTCGACGGCGTCCACGCGGGTCACCGGCGTGTGCTGGCGCGAGCCCGCACCCTGGCGGCGGAGATCGGGTCGTCGCGGGCCCCGGTCGTGGCCGTGACCTTCGATCCTCACCCCACCGCCGTCTTCGCCCCGGATCGAGCGCCCCGGATGCTCACCACCGTGCCGCAGCGGCTCGAGCTGCTGCGCGCTGCGGGAGCGGACGAGGTGCGGGTGCTGGCCTTCGGGCCCGAGATGGCGGCGTGGAGTCCCGAGGAGTTCGTCGAGCGCATCCTGGTGTCCGAGCTCCGGGCCGAGGGCGTCGTCGTGGGCGACAACTTCACGTACGGCACCAAGGCCGCGGGTGACGTCTCCACGCTCGTCGCCAGCGGCCACGAGCACGGTTTCGTCGCCGAGGGTGTCGACCTCGACGGCGCTCGTGACATCGTCTACTCCTCCACCTACGTGCGCGGGCTGATCGCGGACGGGGACGTCTCCGACGCCGCGCGCGTCCTCGAGCGGCCGCACAGCATCCGCGGCGTGGTCGTCGAGGGCGACAAGCGGGGCCGGGCGATGGGGTTCCCGACCGCGAACGTCCTCCCGCCGGTCGGCTACGCGGTGCCCGCCGACGGCGTCTACGCGGGGTGGCTCCGCCGCTGCGACGACGAGGGTGAGCCGCTGCCCGCCGCGATCAGCGTGGGCTCCAACCCCACGTTCGACGGGGTGCAGCGCCGCGTCGAGTCCTACGTCCTGGACCGGGACGACCTGGAGCTGTACGGCGTCGAGGTCGAGGTGTCGTTCGTGGCTCGGATCCGCGGCCAGGTGCGGTTCGACGGGATGGACGCGTTGGTCCAGCGGATGCACCGCGACGTCGCCGAGGTCCGCGACGCGCTGCAGCCGCACTGACCGGACCCGCGGGTCCAGACCCGGTTGTAGGTTGAACGTGTGCCCGACCTCGTCGAGCCGTCGCTGCCCCGCGGGACGCTGAGCGACCGGCCACAACCGATCTTCACGCTCACGGAGCTCACGATCCGGCCGTGGCGCCCGACCGATGCAGACGCGTTGGCCGCCGCGTACGAGGACGCGGAGATCCAGCGCTGGCACGTGCGCTCCCTGAGCACGACGGAGGCGACGAGGTGGATCGGTGCAGCGGCACGCCACTGGGCCACCGACGTCGGTGGGCAGTGGGCGGTCGTCGACACCGCCGACACTCTCCTCGGGCGGGTCGGCATCAGGGGCGTTGATCTGAGCGACGGGTGCGCCGAGCTGGGCTACTGGACCGTCGCCGCTGCCCGGGGCCGAGGGGTGGCCACCCTGGCGGTCGACCGCGTCGCGGCGTGGCTCCTCGACCTCGGGTTCCACCGCCTGGAGATCGAGCACGCGGTCAGCAACGTCTCGTCCTGCCGGGTCGCGCACAGAGCGCGGTTCAGTCTGGAAGGAACGAGGCACTCGGCAGCCCTGCACGCGGACGGGTGGCACGACATGCACGTGCACACCCGCTTCGCCGATCTCGGGCCTGGCCCGGCCCACGACTCGCCGCGTTGATCCGTACGGTGTGACTGGCGGCGGACCTCAGTGCGTGTGCGCGGTGGTCGGCGTCTGAGGCGCCGTCGCCGTGTCCGACCCCTGACCGGGCGGGACCACGACGAACTGCCCCATCGCTCCGGAGTCCTCGTGGCGCAGGAGGTGGCAGTGGAACATGTAGGGGGCGCCTCCGGGCGCGCCGCTCGCGCCGGGCGGCAGGTCGAACCGGACCGCGAGACGGACGGGATCCCCGGGTCGCACCGGGACGGTGTCCTTCCACCCACGCTCGTCGACGGGGGGCGTCCTCCCACCCACGCTGACCACGCGGAACTGCACGTCGTGGACGTGGAAGTTGTGGAGCCCGCCGTCGCCGGACGAGACGTCCCAGATCTCGGTGCTCCCGTCCTCGACCTGCGCGTCGATCCGGCCCATGTCCATGCGTCGACCGTTGATGGCGTTGCTGCTCACCTGGAACGTCCGCGTGCGTACGGCGTCCGAGGGATCGACGTCGGGAGGTGGCGCCAGCCGGCGGGGGAGCGGGGGCGACGGGTCGAGCCGGTCCGCCGCGCGGAGCTCGAGGACGTCGAGGCGGTCGTCGTCGCCGGTGAAGCGGCTCCCGCCGCCGAACCGGTCGGGGAGGGGCTCGCTGCGCAGCACGGTTCGGTCGCCCGGCTCCATCGTGACGACGATCTCGGCGCGCTCACCCGGCGTCAGGACGATCTGGTCGAGGGAGACGGGCCTCTCGACGAGACCGCCGTCGGTGCCGACGAGCGCGAACTCACGGCGGTCGGAGAACGCGAAGGTGTAGGTCCTCGCGGTCGACGCGTTGAGCAGGCGGTAGCGGGTCCGCTGCGCTGTCACCTCGTCGTACGGCCCTGGCGTCCCGTTGACGAGGACCCGGTCACCCAACGCTCCCACCGAGCTGAACAGCGATTCCTGGTCGTCGATGCGGCCGTCGTCGTCGAGGCGCACGTCCTGCACGACGAGCGGGACGTCGTCGACCCCGTAGCGGTGGGGAAGGGCCGCGCCGACACGCCCGCCCGCGCTGTCGGCCGGGTCGTCCAGGAGGAACATCCCCGCGAGCCCGCGTCGTACGTGCGACGCCGTCGCCCCGTGGGGGTGGGGGTGGTACCACAGCGTCGTCGCCGGCTGGTCGATCACCCAGTGCGGTGACCAGGTCGTGCCGGGCTCGACCATCTGGTGCGGGCCGCCGTCCATCTCCGGGGGAAGGTGCATCCCGTGCCAGTGGACGGTGCTCGGCTCGCTGAGGCCGTTCGTGACCTCCACGCGCACCTTCTCGCCCCGCGTGGCGCGCAGCGTCGGGCCGAGGTAGGCGCCGGCGAAGCCCCAGGTCGGTGTCGGGCGCTCTCCACCGAGGTCGGACTCGCCCTCCTGCATCCGCAGGCTGAACACGCGCGTGCCGTCCGGCTCGACCCGCGACTCGGCCAACCGGGGGACCGCGAGGACACGGTCGAAGTCGACCTCGCCCACCGTGTCGACGCGGGCGTTCGCGAAGCTCACGGCGATCCACGTGCCGAGGCCACCGACGGCGAGCACCACGAGCAGCAGGAGGGAGCCGACGACGAGCAGCAACGTCCGGCGCACCGGACGGCGCCGGCGCGGCGTGGTGCTCGAGAGCGAGTCCTGCGTTGCGTCCATACCGACAGGTTCGGCCCTCCCGCGCCCCGGTCCCAAGCCTTTTGGCGAATGTCAGGGGCCGCTCCGGGTGGTCCCTGACGCCGTCCGCGACGCCCAGCTCAGGGCAGCGGGAACTCTCTGAGCTGCCGGCGCGAGGTGATGTCCAGCTTGCGGAAGATGCTGCGCAGGTGGGCTTCGATCGTGCGCGGGCTCAGGAAGAGCTGCACGGCGACTTCGCGGGAGGTCGCCCCCGTGGCTACGAGGCGCGCGATGTGCAGCTCCTGGTCGGTGAGGGAGTCGGCCGTCTGGACGGTGCGCTTGCGCGGATGCTCACCGGTGGCAAGCAGCTCGCGGGCGGCACGCTCCGCGAACGCCTCGATCCCCATGTCCGTGAGCTGCTGATGGGCGATCCGTAGTTGCTCCCGCGCCTCCTGGCGGCGGCCCTCCCGCCGCAACCACTCGCCGTAGACGAGATGGGTACGAGCGAGGTAGCCGCCCATGCGGCTGCGCCGGAGCTGTTCGATCGCCTCGCGGTACTCGTCCTCGGCGGTCGATCCGGTGCTCGTGAGGGCCTGGGAGCGCGCTGCCATCCCGAGCGCCCAGCTCGTGCCGCTGGCACGCGCCCGGCACTGAAGCTGCTCCAGCGCAGAGGCGGCGTGCTCGGGATGACCGGCACGGACGGATGCTTCGATGAGCTCAGGGAGACTGGCGCTGCTGAGTGCGAGCTCAGGTGACTCGCACGCCCGTGACGCAGCCTCCCGCGCAGCCGAGTAGTTGCCGAGACCGTTGTGAAGTACTGCCAGCGCGTACTGCGCCTGGGAGGCGTCCGTACTTCCTTCGGGGTAGGCGGCGTCCTCGGCGGTGACGGCACTGAGCGCGATGGTCTCGGCCTCGTCGCCTCGCCAACCACCCAGAATGACCGGGGCGTGCCGGAGCTGGAGGCCGCCGGTGGCCTGAGTGATGGCCGTCGCCTCGGCGGCGAGCTCGCCCGCTCGGGTGAGCTCGCCCATCAGGACGGAGGCGATGGACATGAGATTCAGCGCGGCGGGCAGCGCTGCCAACGCACCGGCTTCTCGCGCCAGTGCGACGTTGCGGCTGGCCAGTGCGTGAAGCAGCTCGTCGTCGAGGATGGCCACCGCGTTGCGGCCGGCCAGCCACAACCAGCCGGCGTTCTGACGGTTCTGATCAGGATCGGTGTGCGGGCTGTCGCGAAACGACTCGAGGGCGCCCCGCAGCAGGGGCGCCCCTTCTGCGTACCCCTTCGTCAACGTCGTCGCGAGGCTGTCGAGAAGCAGATCCACCGGTCGCGGCGGTACCTCGGAGCGGGGAGCGGCCGAAGCCGCTGCAGCGATCTGCACGGCGTCGCCGCTCCCTGTGAGGACCGCCGCATCGAGCGCGTGCAGGTAGGTCTCGCGAGAGAGCGCGGGGTCGAGCGGGGCGAGCATCTCAGCCGCGTTCAGCAGCATCCCCGGCACGCCGTGGTCTCGCGTCAGGTGGAACGCGATCTGAGCACGCAGCAGGTCGAGGCGGGCGCGGGACAGGTCGCCCAGCGGCCCCGCCGCCGCGACCGCCAGCAGTGCCAGAGCAGCTTCGGTCGCACCAGCCTCGTGCTGCGCGTGGGCGCCCTCCAGCGCCCGCCGCGCGCGAGCGGCAGGCTCCGGCGTCAGCTCGGCTGCGCGCTGAAAGAAGGCGGCGGCAGCAGCCACGCCTCCGCGGTCGCGTGCTCGGTCGGCCGAGCGCTCCAGCTCCGCAGCCGCCTGCTCGTCGGTGCCCAGGACCGCCTGAGCCTGGTGCCAGGCGCGCCGGTCGGGGTCGGACAACGGGTCGGTGGCGGCCGCCAACGCTCCGTGGACGCGGCGGTGGTCAGGCGGAGTGGCGGACCGGTAGACCGCTGATCGCACCAGGGGATGACGAAAGCGCACCTGACCGTCGATCTCCAGCAAACCTGCGGTCTCGGCCGGTGCGGCCGCCTCGCGATCGAGCCCGAGCCGCGCCGCGGCGCGCCAGAGGAGCTCGACGTCACCGGTCGGATCGGCCGATGCGACCAACAGCAACCGCTGGGTGGCGACCGGCAACCCTGCGGAGCGCCGCTGGAAGCTGTCTTCGACACGGCGTGGAACGCCCCGCGCATCGGGCACCGCGAACCCGCCGGCCAGATGCGCGGCGTGGATGCCGTGGGGGAGCTCCAGCAGGGCGAGCGGGTTGCCGCGCGCCTCCGCGAAGATCCGCTCGGACACCGCATCGTCCAGCGGCGTGTGGACCGCGGCGGCCAACAACGACCGGGCTTCCATCTCGGACAGCCCTGCCAGGCGCAGCTCGGGCAGTCCGGCGAACCGATGATCGCTGTCCACGTCGGTGTCGCGCACCGCGAAGAGCACCGCCACCCTGTCAGCGTCGACCCGGCGCGCAGCGAAGGCAAGGACCTGCGCGGATGCCTGGTCGAGCCACTGTGCATCGTCGATCAGGCACAGCAGCGGCGCCTTCTCGGCGGCTTCGGCCAGAAGGTTGAGGACGGCGAGCCCGACCAAGAACAGGTCCGGTGCGGCACCGGCCTGCTGTCCGAACGCCACGCAGAGTGCCGTCTGCTGCGGCTCGGGCAGCGCATCCACGCCGTCCAGCAGCGGCCCGCACAGCTGGTGCAGACCAGCGAAGGCGAACTGGGTCTCGGACTCCGCCCCCACACAGCACTCCACGCGGAACCCCAAGGGGACCGCGCGGTCGCGGGCATGCTGGACGAGCGCCGTCTTGCCGATGCCTGCTTCGCCACGCAGTACGAGTACGCCGCTGCGACCGGACAGGGCTTGGTCGAGCAGCTGTGTGACCGTTTCGCACTCCTCGCGCCGGCCCAGAAGCGTCGTCAGTGTGCACTCCCAGCGTCGTCACCTAGGTGGAGGTCTAGGTAATCCTTACCGATGCGAACGGGGCGCACCAGACCGGGTCGTCCTCCGTGGACGCGGAAAGGGCGAGCGGGTCGCCGCACGCGCGAGGACATCAGGGGCTTTCACTGACGCGAAGTGCCACCGGCCGCTGCGAGTCTGATGACCCGGCAAGAACCCCGAAA
The DNA here is from genome assembly GCF_019550855.1 of Mumia sp. zg.B21. Classification (NCBI taxonomy): domain Bacteria; kingdom Bacillati; phylum Actinomycetota; class Actinomycetes; order Propionibacteriales; family Nocardioidaceae; genus Mumia; species Mumia sp. zg.B21. Next base: position 506,678 of record NZ_JAHWCJ010000001.1, read on the forward strand.
TGAAAGATCCGCCATGTCCATCAGCCCCGTCATCGAGGTCGACAAACTGAGCATCACGTACGGCGACTTCACCGCCGTGCGGGATCTCTCGTTCCATGTCCAACACGGTGAGCTCTACGCCCTCCTCGGCACCAACGGAGCCGGCAAGACGTCCACCCTCGAAGTCGTCGAAGGCCACCGCCAGGCCACCGCCGGCAGCGTACGGATCTTCGGCGAACCCCCCACGAACCGTCGTGCAGTACGGCCTCGGATGGGGATCATGCTGCAGGAGAGCGGCTTCTCCCCGGATCTCACGGTGCGGGAGTCGGTGGGTCTCCTCGGCACGCTGAGCGGGAGGCACGACGACGTCGAGCGCGTCCTCGCCATCTCCGGCCTCACCCACAAGGCGGGCACCCAGGTCGCGCAGCTCTCCGGTGGGGAGAAGCGACGCCTCGACTTCGCTACCACCGTCTACGGCGGGCCCGAGCTCGTCATCCTCGACGAGCCGACGACCGGACTGGACATCCAGTCCCGTGATGCACTGTGGGCCGCGGTGGACCGCCTGCGCGAAGAGGGCTCCACGATCGTGCTCACCACCCACTACCTGGAGGAGGCGCAGCAGCGGGCGGACCGCATCGGCGTCATGCACCAGGGGACGTTGCGCAAGGAGGGAACGCTCGTCGAGCTGACCCGGAGTCTCCCGTCGGTCATCAGCTTCATCCTTCCTGCGGGCGCACCCGAGCCGCCGCTCTCCCTCGCCCACGCCGACGGGACGGTGCGCGTCGAGACGTTCGGGCTCCAGGAGGACCTCTATCGGTTGCTGGACTGGGCGCACGACGCCGGGGTGGAGCTGCAGGAGCTGCAGGCTGGTGCCACCCGCCTCGACGACGTCTTCCGTGCCGTCAGCAGCGAAACCACGACACCGACTCTCGAAAGGCCGCAGCATGTTGGCGATCGCGCGTAGTGAGCTGATCCAGATCTTCCGGAACCGGCTGGTCATGGTCACGGGCCTGATCATCCCGTTGGCCGTCGGTGGGCTCTTCGTCTACCGGCACGAGGCATTCGCCGACGGGGCCAGCCTCGGTTACATCGCGGCGATCGTGCTCTTCACGGTGATGGCCTTCGGCCTCTACACCACCGCGGTGACCACCCTGGCTTCGCGGCGACAGAACCTGTTCCTCAAACGGCTGCGTTCCACCGCAGCGAGCGACGCCGAGATCCTGACAGGGCTCGTGCTGCCGATCACCGTCATCGCGCTCGGGCAGACGGTCGCGATCCTGGTCGTCCTCGGGGTGGTGGCCACCGCGCCGGTCGACATCCCGATCCTCGTCGTGGCGATCCTCGCCATCGCCGCCATGATGGTCGGCCTGGCGCTGGCCACGACCGGACTCACGAACTCTCCGGAGCACGCCCAGGTGACGACCCTGCCGGTGAGCCTGGTCGTGATCGCCGTCGCGAGCTGGGTGGGGATCACCGGCCTCGAGGACCTTGCCGTGCTCAAGCGTCTGCTCCCCGGGGGCTCGGCCACCCAGCTGGTCGTCAACGCCTGGGACGGCGGTGTCCCGGTTGTCGAGTCGCTGCCGCTCCTGGCGCCCACGCTGGGCTGGGTCGTCGCTGCCTTCGCGCTGGCATCGCGGTACTTCCGATGGGAGCCGCGCCGATGAGCACACCTCGGGTGCTCGGTGCCCGCTACGTGCTGGGCGAGGTCGTCGGACGCGGCGGGACGGCCGACGTCCACCGAGGACACGATCTCCGCTCGGGCGGCCAGGTCGCCGTAAAGGTGTTCCGTACGCATCTCGCACACGATCCCCTGGTGCTCTCCAGGCTCCGGCGTGAAGCGCGCCTGGTGGCAGGGCTCTGCCACCCCGCGATCGTCGCTCTCCTCGACACCGGATGCGAGGAGGTCGTCGGTGGCGGGGAGGGCAACGTACGCGTCCCGTTCCTCGTCATGGAGTACGTCCCCGGCTGGTCGCTGCGGGATCTGCTCAAGCGCGGTGGCGTCTCGCTCGAGCGGGCGACCCGGTATCAGCTCGGGGTGCTCTCGGCACTGGAGTCCAGCCATCGGGCGGGCGTCGTCCACCGCGACATCAAGCCGGCCAACGTGATGATCACGCCGTCCGGCGCCGTCAAGGTCGTCGACTTCGGGATCGCGCGCGACAGTGGTGATCCGACCGCGACGATCACCCACGACCGGGCGTTCATGGGGACTCCCGTCTACCTCTCGCCGGAGCAGGCCCGCGGCGAGGTCGCGGACGTCCGCAGCGATCTGTACTCGGCGGGTTGCCTGTTCTACGAGATGCTGACCGGGCGGCCGCCCTTCGTCGCGGACGACCCGGTCTCTGTCGCCTACCAGCACGTCCACGAAGAACCACCGCGAATCACCGCCTACGACCACTCGCCGGCGCTCGGCGCCGTACTCGTCAAAGCACTCGCCAAAGCGCGAGAGGACCGTTTCCAGAGCGCCCGGGCGTTCGCGGATGCGCTCCAGTCAGCAGCGAAGGGCCTCATCGGCCACAAGGAAGGGAACGCATCATGGGCTTCATCACCGTCGGCAACGAGAACAGCACCCCGATCGAGCTGCACTACCAGGATCAGGGCACGGGACAGCCTGTCGTCCTCATCCACGGCTATCCGCTGAACGGCGACAGCTGGGAGAAGCAGACCCGCGAGCTGCTCGACCTCGGCTACCGCGTCATCACCTACGACCGTCGTGGGTTCGGCCGGTCCTCCAAGGTCGCCACCGGCTACGACTACGACACCTTCGCTGCCGACCTGAACGCCGTGCTCGAGACGCTCGACCTGCACGAGGTCATCCTGGTCGGGTTCTCGATGGGCACCGGTGAGCTCGCCCGCTACGTGGCGACGTACGGGACCGACCGCGTCGCGAGGCTTGCGTTCCTCGCCTCCCTCGAACCGTTTCTCGTGCAACGCGACGACAACCCCGAAGGCGTCCCGCAGGCGGTGTTCGACCGCATCATGGACGCGGCGAAGGCCGACCGGTACGCCTGGTTCACCCAGTTCTACGGAGACTTCTACAACCTCGACGAGAACCTTGGGTCGCGGATCAGCGAGGAAGTCGTCCGGGCGAGCTGGAACATCGCGGTCGGCAGTGCCCCCGTCGCGGCGTACGCGGTGGTCCCCAGCTGGATCGAGGACTTCCGAGGTGACGTCGCCGCGGTCCGCGACGCTGCTCTGCCGACGTTGATCCTCCACGGCACCGCCGACAACATCCTGCCGATCGATGCCACGGGTCGGCGATTCCGAGACCTTGTTCCGGACGCCGAGTACGTCGAGGTGGAAGGTGCGCCGCACGGTCTGTTGTGGACACATGCCGACGAGGTCAACGCCGCCCTTCGTACCTTCCTCGGCTGAGCGCTCGTGCGGTCACCGATCCCCGACTACCTCGCTGAGGCGCTCTCTCACGTCGTCTCGAACACGTCCGGCGCGCCGGCCGGGTACATCCCCGAGCTCGCCACGGCGGACCCTCGGTGTCTCGCCGCGGTCTTCGCCACCGTCGACGGCGAGGTCTACGGCGCCGGTGATGTCGACGCACCGTTCACCATCCAATCGATCTCCAAGCCGTTCGTCTACGCGCTGGCCCTCGCCGATCGAGGGTTCGACGCGGTCCTGGACAAGGTCGGCGTCGAGCCATCCGGGGAGGCATTCAACGAGATCTCCCTCGAACCCGACTCCGGGCGTCCGCTCAACCCCATGATCAATGCCGGCGCGATCACCGCTCACTCGCTGACCGGAGCCGAAGGAATCGACCCGGCGGGGCGTATGGCGCGCGTGGTCGGCGGACTCTCGGCGTTCGCCGGCCGCCGGCTGGAGACCGACGAGTCGGTATGGGCGTCGGAGATGGAGCACGCGCACCGCAACCTGGCCATCGGGCACATGCTCCGCAGCCACGACATCCTCACCGATGATCCGCACACCGTCGTCGAGGGCTACACCCGCCAGTGCTCCCTGCTGGTCTCTGCCCGCGATCTCGCCGTGATGGCCGCGACGTTGGCCAACGGCGGAGTCAACCCCTGCTCGGGGGAGCGGGTCGTGCCCTCGCCGGTGGTCCGTCAGGTCCTGAGCGTCATGTCCACCTGCGGGATGTACGACGCCGCCGGTGACTGGGCCACCCAGGTCGGCATCCCGGCGAAGAGCGGGGTGGCGGGCGGGCTCATCGGTGCCCTTCCCGGTCAGATCGGCATCGCGACGTTCTCACCCCGGTTGGACCCGCACGGGAACAGCGTGCGCGGGGTGTCGCTGTTCGAACGGTTCTCGTCCGACATGGGCCTGCATCTGATGGAGGTTCCGCCCGCTGCTCGCGCGGTCGTACGGTCCAACCACGTCGTCGGTGCCGGGCAGGATGCGGTCCGGGTTCTCCAGCTTCAGGGCGGGATCCGCTTCGCCGGGGGCGAGAGGGTCGTACGAGAAGCCGTCGAAACCGTACGTGCCGAGTCGAGGGTCGCACTGGACCTCACCATGGTCTCGTCGATCGACGACGTGGCCCGGCGCATGCTGCTGGAGGTTGCGCGGCGGCTCACGCTCGAGGGTCGTCATGTATACCTCGTCGACCCGGACTCGATCCTTCCCGACCCAGACCCTGGAGACGGCGGCCAGGTCGTCGTCGTCGCCGACCTCGACGAGGTCGCCGGGGTCGGCGACGATCGCTGACGCGACCGGTCAGCCCCGGTCGAAGTCGTCGTCGAGAGCGACCTCCCAGGCCTGCTCCACCTGGTCGGCCTCGGCGGCATCCGCGTCGGGGTCGACCTCGTCGACGTCCACCCGGGGCGTGGGATCCAGCTCCGGGTCCGGTGTCAGACGCTCCTCCGGCCCGTCGTCGTCGAGCGGGGCTTCGGTATCGTAGGACTCGCTCTCGAAGTCAGACATGCGCCACCTCCGTCGTCGGATACCTCCGATGGTGCGTCAGCCCCGCCGACAGCACAACTGCCGGCAGGCGTCCGGATTGGGGATGGGTCGCGGCCGCTGATACGCTGGACGTTGCCGTCAGATCGGCCACGGATCCAGAGTGCCCGGGTGAACATGCCCCGGCGCGCCGTGCAACGACCAAAGGAGACCGCGTGAGCGCGACCAAGACGTACACCCCTGCCGAGATCAAGGACGTCGACCGCAAGGACATCATCGCGGAGTTCGCGACGACCGAGGGCGACACCGGTTCTCCGGAGGTCCAGGTCGCTCTCCTGACGGCGCGCATCGCGCACCTGACGGAGCACCTCAAGACGCACAAGCACGACCACCACAGCCGGCGCGGCCTGCTGCTGATGGTCGGCCAGCGTCGCCGCCTCCTGAACTACCTCCAGAAGAACGACATCGCCCGCTACCGAAGCCTCATCGAGCGCCTCGGCCTGCGCCGTTGATCATGAGACGAGCGGCCCCTCCGCCAAGGACGGGCCGCTCGTCTCATCGTTCCTGACCACAACTCCACATCGCACGACCGCAAGCAGACGGAGCAGCACACGGGGCGACGCTCGGTCCTCGGTAGTGGCCCGCGGATGGCGCTGTACGACACCTCGTACGCCGCACTTCGCGGACCTCGATCGAAGACCGGCGCCCCCGGGGCCGATGGCGCACCCAGACGGTGCGCACGCCCGCTCGCGTGACTGCTCCGCGAGACGCACGCGCAGGATGCGCGTGAGAAAGGGGTACCCATGACGGGACCCGAGATCCACTCCACCACTGCTGTCATCGACAACGGCCGCTTCGGCAAGCGGGAGATCCGCTTCGAGACCGGTGTGCTGGCTCGCCAGGCCGGCGGTGCTGTCACCGCCTTCCTCGACGACGACACGATGCTGCTGTCGACGACGACCGCTGGGAAGCACCCGAAGGACCACTTCGACTTCTTCCCGCTCACGGTCGACGTCGAGGAGCGCATGTACGCCGCTGGTCGCATCCCCGGCTCGTTCTTCCGGCGTGAGGGACGGCCGAGCGAGGACGCGATCCTCACCTGCCGCCTCATCGACCGCCCGCTGCGCCCGACCTTCAAGAAGGGTCTGCGCAACGAGGTGCAGGTCGTCATCACCGTGATGGCACTCAACCCCGACGTCGCCTACGACGTCCTCGCGATCAACGCCGCGTCGGCTTCGACGCAGATCTCGGGCCTGCCGTTCTCCGGCCCCATCGGTGGCGTGCGGGTCGCGCTCATCGACGGCCAGTGGGTCGCGTTCCCGAAGCACTCCGAGCTCGAGAACGCCGTGTTCGACATGGTCGTCGCGGGCCGCATCGCCGGTGACGACGTCGCGATCATGATGGTCGAGGCCGAGTCGACCGAGGTCACGTGGGAGCTCGTCCGCGGCGGCGCCACCGCGCCGACCGAGGAGATCGTGGCCGAGGGCCTCGAGGCTTCCAAGCCGTTCATCCGCACGCTGTGCGAGGCGCAGGCCGCGCTCGCCGCGTCGGCAGCCAAGCCGGTGCAGGAGTTCCCGGTCTTCCTCGACTACCAGGACGACGCCTACGACGCGGTCGAGGCGGCTGCCTCCGAGGACCTGCGTCAGGCGCTCACCATCGCCGGCAAGGCGGAGCGCGAGGAGCGTCTCGACGCCATCAAGGCCGACGTCCTCGACAAGCTCGGCGAGCAGTTCGAGGGTCGCGAGAAGGAGCTCGGCGCGGCTGTCCGTGCGGTCACCAAGAAGCTCGTCCGCCAGCGCGTGCTCACCGACAAGATCCGCATCGACGGTCGCGGACTCGCCGACATCCGTACGCTGCACGCCGAGGTCGGCACGATCCCGCGCGTCCACGGCTCGGCGCTGTTCGAGCGCGGCGAGACGCAGATCCTCGGCGTCACGACGCTCAACATGCTGACGATGGAGCAGAAGCTCGACACGCTCTCGCCCGAGCGCGCCCGTCGCTACCTGCACAACTACAACTTCCCGCCGTACTCGACCGGTGAGACCGGTCGTGTCGGTTCGCCGAAGCGGCGCGAGGTCGGTCACGGCGCCCTCGCCGGCCGTGCGCTCATGCCGGTGCTGCCGGCTCGCGAGGAGTTCCCCTACGCGATCCGTCAGGTCTCCGAGGCGCTCAGCTCCAACGGCTCCACCTCGATGGGCTCGGTCTGCGCCTCGACGATGGCGCTGCTCAACGCCGGTGTGCCGCTGCGCGCCCCGGTCGCGGGCATCGCGATGGGTCTGATCTCGGGCGAGGTCGACGGCAAGACGGAGTTCGTCACGCTGACCGACATCCTCGGCGCCGAGGATGCCTACGGCGACATGGACTTCAAGGTCGCCGGCACGCGCGAGTTCGTCACCGCCCTGCAGCTCGACACCAAGCTCGACGGGATCCCGGCGTCGGTGCTCGCAGGTGCGCTGACCCAGGCTCGCGACGCGCGGTTCACGATCCTCGACGTCATGAACGAGGCCATCTCGACTCCGGACGAGATGTCGCTCTACGCGCCGCGGATCATCACGATCCACATCCCGGTCGACAAGATCGGTGAGGTGATCGGCCCCAAGGGCAAGGTCATCAACCAGATCCAGGACGACACGGGTGCGCAGATCACGCTCGAGGACGACGGCACCGTCTACGTCGGCGCAGAGTCGGGCGAGGCAGCAGAGGCCGCCCGTGCGGCGATCAACGCCATCGCCAACCCGACGATGCCCGAGATCGGCGAGCGCTACCTCGGCACGGTCGTCAAGACGACCAACTTCGGCGCGTTCGTCTCGCTGATGCCGGGCAAGGACGGCCTGCTGCACATCAGCAAGCTGCGTGACCTCAACGACGGCAAGCGTGTCGAGAACGTCGACGACGTCGTCAAGGTCGGCCAGAAGGTCATGGTCTCCATCGCCGAGATCGACGACCGCGGCAAGCTGTCGCTGATCCCCGTCGTGGAGGGCTCGTCCGCGGACGAGGCTCCCGCCGAGGGCGCGGACACCGCCGCGAAGGCCGACAGCGCTTCGTGACCGTCCTGCTCGACCCGGACCAGAGCCCGGGCACCACACGCACCCTCCTGACCGAAGGCGGACTCGTCCGCCGGACGGTCCTCAAGGGTGGGCTGCGTGTGGTGACCGAGGCCATGCCGGGCGTGCGGACGGCCACCATCGGCATCTGGGTCGGGGTCGGGTCTCGCGACGAGGCCCCGACCCTGTCCGGTGCGTCGCACTTCCTGGAGCACCTGCTCTTCAAGGGGACGAGCACGCGCTCGGCCCTGGACATCTCCGCCGCCCTCGACGCGGTCGGTGGAGAGATGAACGCCTTCACCGGCAAGGAGTACACGTGCTACCACGCACGCGTCCTCGACGACGATCTGCCGCTGGCCGTCGACGTGCTCGCCGACATGGTGACCGACTCGCTCATCACCACCGAGGACGTCGAGGCTGAGCGCGACGTCATCCTCGAAGAGATCGCCATGAACGAGGACGACCCGGACGACGTCGTCCACAACCTGGCGACGTCGCTCGCCTGGGGACCCACGCCGCTCGGTCGCCCGGTCGCCGGTGACCCCGGCACGATCCGCGAGCTGACACGCCCGCAGATCCTGCGTTACTACCGCCGCCGCTACGTGCCGTCGGCGATGGTGGTCTCCGTCGCCGGCAACGTCGACCACGAGCGGGTCGTCGAGCAGGTCGCGCAGGCGTTCGGCCGGGTGCTCGCCATCGCCGGTGACGCCGGTCCCGCCGCCGTCCGCAGGGGCGGCGGCCGTACGCGGTTCCGGCGCGCTCGCGGCCTCGTGGCCCGGCCGACCGAGCAGGCCAACGTCGTCGCGGCGCTGCCCGGCGTGCAGCGCGGAGACGACCGCCGGCACGCTCTCGGCGTGGTCAACGCGGTGCTCGGAGGGGGCATGTCCTCCCGCCTGTTCCAAGAGATCCGCGAGAAGCGCGGCCTCGCGTACTCGGTCTACTCGTTCGGCGCCAGCTATGCCGACGCCGGCATGCTCGGCGTCTACGCGGGGTGCGCGCCGGGCAAGCTCGGCGACGTGCTCAAGGTCGTCCGCGACGAGCTCGGCACGTTCGCCGAGCGCGGACCGACCGCCGAGGAGCTCGGGCGCGGCAAGGGACAGCTCAAGGGGAGCGTGGTGCTCGGGCTCGAGGACCCCGCCTCGCGGATGAGCCGCATCGCCAAGGCCGACCTCCTCCACGGCGAGCTGGCCGGCATCGACGACCTGCTCGCCAGCATCGACGCCGTGACGCTCGACGACGCGCGCGAGGTGGCCCGGATGTTCGCCGGCAAACCCGCCCTCGCGGTGGTCGGCCCGTTCGAGTCGCTGGACGACCTGGACTGACCTGGCGTGGCCACCGCAGCGTCAGGCGTGCCCTGCTACCAGCTGCGTACCCGCCCGACCGCGACGCGCAGCGTGGTCGAGTAGGACTCCGCGAAGGACTCCGCCGTGGAGCCGAGCCCGGAGATCTGGTTGCCGTACTTGCCGGTGTAGGCGGCCCACGTCTCGTCCGGCATGGTCTCCTCGATGGTCGCCGTCCCGTTGAGGACGACGACGTCGTTGCCTGCGCGGTCGCTGTTGAGGTTGAGCGCGACGTGCGGATTGGCGGCGAGGTGCGCGATCTTGGCGCCCTCGGGCCGGCTCCGGATCCACAGCGCGCCGTCGTGCCAGACGAACCAGACGGGTGTGGGTGTCGGCTCCCCGGCCGCGTTCACGGTCGTCAGCCAGACGACGAGGTCCTCGGCCAGGCGTTCGGCGACCGCGGCGGGGATCGTGGGAGCGACGCTCATGGTTCACCGTAACGCGAAGGGGACCCGCGGGTGCGGCGCAAGACCAGCCACGGTTCGATGGACCCATGGACGAGGTCACCGATCAACCGCCGGTCTGGGCCACTCCCGTCGACGAGGTCCTGGAGCGCCTGGGGACGTCGCGTGACGGGCTGACCGACGCCGAGGCCGAACGCCGGCTCGCCGACGTGGGTCCCAACCGTCTGCCGCCGCCCGAGCCGACCCCGTGGTGGAAGCGGGTGGTCGCTCAGTTCGAGGACACGTTGATCTACATCCTCCTGGCGTCCGCGGCAGCGAAGGCCGTCCTGGAGGACTGGGTCGACTTCACGGTGATCCTGGCGGTCGCGGTCATCAACGCCGCGATCGGCCTGATCCAGGAAGGCCGGGCCGAGAAGGCATTGGCCGGCATCCGCACGATGCTGAGCGTGCAGGCCGACGTACGCCGTGACGGTGGCTGGCGTCGTGTGGACGCCGAAGCGCTCGCCCCCGGCGACGTCGTACGCCTCCGGGGCGGCGACAAGGTCCCCGCCGACCTGCGGCTCCTGGCGGCCTCGAACCTCCAGGTCGAGGAGTCCGCGCTCACCGGCGAGTCCGTGCCCTCCAGCAAGGACGTCGACGTCGTGGCCGCGGATGCAGGGGTGGGGGACCGCGCCGACATGGTCTTCTCCGGGACGCTCGTGACGCAGGGGAGCGGGCTCGGGGTCGTGACGGCGACCGGTCAGAGCACCGAGGTCGGCAGGATCCAGACCCTCGTCGACGAGGTCGAGCCGCTCGAGACCCCGCTGAGTCGCCAGCTCGACGCGTTCGGCAAGGCGTTGGCGCTCCTGATCGCCGTGATGGCGGTCGTGATGGTGCTCGTCGGCCGCCTCGTGCACGACTTCGACATCCCCGAGCTCGTGTCGGCGACGATCGGGTTCGCGGTCGCGGCCGTCCCGGAGGGTCTCCCCGCGCTGGTCACCATCATCCTCGCCCTCGGCGTCCAGCAGATGGCGCGGGAGCGGGCGATCACCCGCAAGCTTCCGGCCGTCGAGGCGCTCGGCTCGGTGACGACGATCTGCTCCGACAAGACCGGCACGCTCACCAAGAACGAGATGACGGCCCGCACCGTGGTGACGCGCGCGGCGGCGTACGAGGTCACCGGCATCGGGTACGCCCCGGACGGCGAGATCCGTGACGGCGGCGCGCCCGTGCGGTGCGAGGAACGCCCCGACCTCGCCGAGCTGGTGACCGTGATGGCGCGCTGCAACGACGCCGTCGTTCGCCGCGACGGGGACGACTGGACGCTCGTCGGGGTCCCGACGGACGGTGCGCTGCGGACGCTGGCTCTCAAGGCGTCCTTCGACGACCCGGGCGGCAGGCGCCTCGACGTGGTGCCCTTCGACTCCCAGACCAAGTACATGGCGACGCTCGACCGAGCGGCTGACGGCAGTCTGCAGGTGTCGGTCAAGGGTGCACCCGACCGCATCCTGGACCGCTGTGGCTCCCAGCGTGGCGCTGACGGGTCGACCGAGCCCCTGGACCGCGAGTGGTGGTCGGAGCGGATCGAGGACCTGGGCAGCCAAGGTCTGCGGGTCCTGGCTGCGGCGGTCGGCGCGCCTCGGCCCGGCGAGGAGGCCCTGAGCGACGAGGACGTCAGCCAGGGCTTGGAGATGGTCGGCCTGGTCGGGATCGTCGACCCGCCACGCCCGGAGGCCGTCGCCGCGATCGAGAAGTGCCACCGTGCCGGGATCCGGGTCAAGATGATCACCGGTGACCACGCGGGTACGGCGCTCGCCATCGGGCGCGAGATGGGCATCGTGGAGGGTGAGGGGGTCGGTGTCCTGACCGGCGCCGAGCTCGAGGCGATGAGCACCACGCAGCTGCGGGAGGCCGTGCTGGAGGTCGACATCTATGCGCGGACGAGCCCGGAGCACAAGATCCGGATCGTCTCCGCCCTCCAGCACCACCGCGAGGTCGTCGCCATGACCGGTGACGGTGTCAACGACGCCCCTGCGCTCACCCAGGCCGACGTCGGGGTGGCGATGGGGATCAAGGGGACGGAGGCGACGAAGGAGGCGGCCGACGTCGTCCTGGCCGACGACAACTTCGCGACCATCGAGAAGGCGGTCGAGGAGGGCCGGCGGATCTACGACAACGTCCGCAAGTCGGTGCTGTTCCTCCTGCCGACCAACGGGGCGCAGGCCCTCGTGATGCTGGTGGCCGTCGTCTTCGGCATGACCCTGCCTCTCGAGCCGGTGCAGGTCCTGTGGATCAACATGGTGACCGCCGTGACCCTGTCGTTGGCCCTCGCCTACGAGAAGGCGGAGCCCGGGATCATGGACCGGCGTCCGCGCGACCCGGGTGCCTCGGTCGTCGACCTCGCCTACGGCTGGCGGATCGCGGTCGTGTCGGTCCTCATCGGCGGAGCAGCGCTGCTCGTGTTCACCACCACCTACGACGCCGGGCTGTCGCTGGACGAGGCCAGGACGGCGGCCGTCACGATGTTGGCTCTCGGCCAGCTCGCGTACCTGTTCAACAGCCGCTACCTCGACGCCTCGAGCCTGACGACGAGGGCGCTGCGCGGAAACCCCGCGGTCTGGATCTCCTCCGCGGCGATGGTCCTCGCCCAGATCGGCTTCGTCTATCTGCCGTTCATGAACACCTGGTTCGAGTCGGCACCGATCGGTCTCGACGTGTGGGGCTACACCGCGGCGCTGGCGATCGCGGTGTTCCTCCTCGTGGAGGTCGGCAAGGCGGTGGACCGCTGGCGAGGCGTCCATGGTGAGATCGGCGGATGATCCCCTCCTACGACGACGCGGTCGCGCTGGACGCGGCCGACCCGCTGTCGCGCTTCCGTGAGGAGTTCCTCCTCGCCGAGGACCCGGTCGCCTACCTCGACGGCAACTCGCTCGGTCGACCACCGCGGCGGACCCTCCAGCGCGTGGAGGACGTCCTGCACCGCCAGTGGGGCGAGCGCCTGATCCGGAGCTGGGAGGAGGGGTGGCTGGAGCTTCCTGAGCAGGTCGGCGACCGCCTGGCGGCGGCGTGCCTCGGGGCCGCCCCCGGACAGACCGTGATCGCCGAGTCGACGTCGGTCAACCTCTTCAAGGTGCTCCACGCCGGCTGCGACCTGAGGCCGGACCGCGACGAGATCGTCGCCGCAGACGTGGACTTCCCCACCGACCGCTATCTCGTCGACTCCGTGGCGGCCTCGCGCGGGATGACCGTGCGATGGCTGTCCCCCGACGTGGTCGAGGGTGTCACCGAGGACGAGCTGCGAGCGGTGCTCTCCGACCGTACGGCGCTGGTGGTGCTGAGCCACGTCGACTACCGCTCGGGCGCGCTCCTCGACCTGCCGGCGACCACGGCGCTGGTCCACGAGGTCGGCGCGCTGGCGATCTGGGACCTGTGTCACTCCGCGGGCGTCGTCCCGATCGAGCTGGACGAGGCGGGGGTGGACCTGGCCGTCGGTTGCACGTACAAGTACCTCAATGCCGGACCGGGCGCGCCTGCCTTCCTCTACGTCGCGCAGCGGCACCTGGGGACCGTGCGGCAGCCGATCACCGGGTGGTGGAGCACCGCGGACCGCTTCGCGATGGGACCGACGTACGATCCCGACCGGTCGATCCGGGCGATGCTGTCCGGCACCGCGTACGTCCCTGGCATCGCCGCCGTCGACGCGTCGGTCTCGCTGGTCGCCGAGGCGGGGATCGACGCTCTCCGCACGAAGGCGGTCGCCCTCACGCAGATGTGCGTCGAGCTCGCCGACGCGTGGCTCGTCCCGCACGGCTTCGTCGTCGCGTCACCACGTGACCCGGCGCGGCGCGGGGCCCATGTCACGGTGCAGGGTCCCCAGGCTCGTGAGGTCGCTGCCTCGATGTACGCGGCCGCCGTCATCCCGGACTTCCGGAACCCCGACATGATCAGGCTCGGTCTCTCGCCGCTCACCACCTCCTACGCCGAGCTCTGGACGGCGATGGACATCACCCGCGAGATCGTCGAGGCCCTCTGAGCGGTCGGAGCCACCCCGCTCGGTGGCGTAGTCTGGAGTCACCGGTTCGACGAGCTCGCCCCCGAGCACGCCGCCGGCCGACCGAGAGCTGGTGCCTCGTGAGCGACCAACCCGAACCTGCTGCGACGACCACACCCGGACGCAGCCGCCGCCCCCAGCGAGACCTGAGCCGGATGGGCCTGAGCCACGACCGGCCCGAGCGTCCGCGCGTCTTCGCGTGGTGCCCCGGACCGGGCCGCACCTGTGCGCCGATCCTGGCCGCTCTGCGCGAGGCCGGGGTCGACTGCTGGATCGGCTCCCGTCGCGAGCCCGTCGGCAACTTCGAGGTCTCCCACCTCGAGGCCGACACCGATCAGGTCCGCAGCATCATCGCTTCGGTCGATCCCGACGCGGTCCCGCTGACCGTCGGACGCTGACGCGCCCCGGCCGCTTCGGCGGCCGGACGTGCAGAACCCCCGCACCCAGAGAGGGAGCGGGGGTTCTGCGGGTTCGAGACCCGATTCAGTCGGGTGTCAGAGCGGCCGGATGTTGGCGGCCTGCAGACCCTTGGGGCCCTGCTCGACGTCGAACTCGACCTTCTGGTTCTCCTCGAGCGAGCGGAAGCCCGAAGCAGCGATCGCGCTGAAGTGCGCGAACACGTCCTCGCCGCCGCCGTCGGGGGCGATGAAGCCGAAGCCCTTGTCGGCGTTGAACCACTTGACGGTACCTGTAGCCATGTTTCTCTCCTTCGGTCGTGCGCACGCTGTGTTAGCGAGCGACTGGTGTCGCGAGCACATCAACCTGGGAAAGAACGTTCCTCGCGAGCGAGGTCCAGATTCGAATCTGCGGCAATGACGTCATGCAACATCTCCGACGCTATCACCTCCTGGTTAACCGGTGGTGTCACCGCCCCGTCCTGGCCGGGTGAAGTCGGATGAGACGGGCGGTGCTGCTCTCGTCCATCTCGGCCACACCGTCGCGCGACTTGACGAAGTCGGAGAAGGAGCGGTAGCCCAGGGACTTCTCGTTGAAGGACGGATCCATCCGCTTCATCTGGCTCTTGACCGCGGAGCTGTGGAGCCAGTCAGCGTCGTCCTTCTCGTGGCCAAGACGCAGCGCGCGCTCGAGGAGACGTGTCGCCAGGTCCTGGGCGTCCTCGGGCTCGGTCTCGACGGCGTCGTCCGATCCCGGCTCGGCGAAGAGGGGCACCGTGGATCGTGCGGCCGCCTTGAGCGGGGCCTTCTTGGCGGCAGGCGCGCTGGGCTCCTCGGTGGCGGGCTCGGCCGATGCCGTCTGGGCGGACTTGGAGGTGCGCTTGCGGGTGGAGCCCCGCGCAGGCTTGTCCGGCGCCGGGGGAGGGGCCTCGACACCGGGAAGTGAGTCGTACGTCACCATCTCGTCGCACGCCGCGGCGAGCGACTTGCTCGTCGAGCCGGCCACCCCGACACCGACGACGTAGCGGCCCAGCCGCTTGCACCGCTGCGCGAGCGCGATGTAGTCGGAGTCGCCGGCGACGATCACGACGTGCGTGAGGTCGGGCAGACGGAACATGTCCTCCACGGCGTCGACCGCCAGGCGGATGTCAGCACCGTTCTTGCCGTAGGCCGCTGCCGGGAAGAGCTGGACCAGGTCCACGGCGCGGCTCACGAGCTGCCCGCGGTACTCCGCGTTGACCGGCGCCGACCAGTCGGCGTAGGCCCGTGTGAGGACCAGCGTGCCGAACGACGACGCGAAGTCGATGATGGCGCCGACGTCGACGGTCGCCCGTGCCAGCTTCTCGGTGACCTCACTGTCGGCGGCGGTCTCGTTGGTCGAGAACGCCCGCGCCTTGTCGCGCTGGAACTGGTTGCGTCCGTTCACCTGGTCGTACCGGGAGATGACGATGTTGTCGAAGTCGATGTAGACGGCGACGCGGGTTGCGCCCGGTTCAGGCATGCCTGCTCTTTCTGTCGGTGACGCGGGTGCGTCTCGTACACAGTCTGCCGGACGCTGCCGCCGTGCGGACGATGAGAGGATCGGCACATGAGTGAGATCACGGTCGGGGTGCTGGGCGCGCAGGGGCGGATGGGGTCGGAGTCGGTGCATGCACTCGAGGCGGCGGACGGCATCTCGGTGGTGGCGAGGATCGACGCCGACGAGCCCCTCGAGCAGCTCGTCGAGGCCGGTGCGACCGTCGCGGTGGACTTCACCAGCCCCGACGTCGTGATGGACAACCTGCGGTTCTGCGTCGGCCACGGGATTCACGCGGTCGTCGGCACGTCGGGCTTCGACGACGCCCGGATCGCCGAGGTCCGCGACCTTGTCGAGGCGTCACCCGGAGTCGGCGTGCTCATCGTGCCCAACTTCTCGATCGGTGCGGTGCTGATGATGCGGTTCGCCCGCGTCGCCGCGCCCTACTTCGAGTCGGTCGAGATCGTCGAGCTGCACCACCCGGACAAGGTCGACGCACCTTCTGGCACCGCGACCAGGACGGCGGAGCTGATCGCCGCGGCGCGGGCGGAGGCCGGGACGCCCCCGGTGCCGGACGCGACGACCTCCGACCCCCTCGGAGCCCGGGGAGCCGTCGTCGACGGGATCCACGTCCACGCCGTCCGTGCCCGTGGCCTGGTCGCGCACCAGGAGGTCGTGCTCGGTGACGCCGGCGAGACGTTGACGATCCGGCACGACTCCGTCCACCGTGAGTCGTTCATGCCCGGCGTGGTGGCGGGAGTGCGTGGCGTGGTGGACCGCCCGGGGCTGACGGTCGGTCTGGACGGAGTGCTCGGACTCGAGTGAGCGCTGCTGCTCAGATCAGCCTGACGAGAGCGGCGGTGAGCGCCGCACCGGCGACGACGACGAGGAACGGCGCCCGGAGCAGGAGCAGCCCCACCGCGACGCCGACACCGGCGACGCGGGCGTCGAGCACGAGGGCCTGACCGTCGGCGAACGCCTGGACCGCGACGAGGGCGCCGAGGAGCCCCACGGGGATCAGCGCCGCGACCCGCACCGTCAGCGGCCGCTCGAGGACACGGTCGGGCACCGACAGGCCGGCCAGCTTGAGCGCGTAGCAGGCGAGCGACGCGACGATCACGGCCCACCAGATCACGACGTGCCCTCCTCGGGCTCGTCACGGTGGTGACGGTGCTCGTGCGGGTCGTCCGCGTGCTCGAGAGCGTCGGCGACCTCGGCCTCGCTGGTGCGGCGGGTGAGCCACAGACCGACGAGCACGGCGACTGCACCGCCGACGATGATCGGCGCCCCCGCCGGCGTCAGCGGCACCGTCCCGATCGCCACCAGCGCTCCCACCGCCGCGACCAGCCGTTGGGGCCAGGCGGTGAGCCGGGGCCACAGCAGCGCCAGGAACGCAGCGGCGACCGCGGCGTCGAGCCCGTACGTGCGGGGGTCGCCGAGCGCGTTGCCGGCCAGGGCCCCGAGGAACGTCATGAGGTTCCACAGCACGAAGATCGACGTGCCCGTGACGTAGAACCCGATGCGGGCGTGCCGGTCGGTCTCGCGCGCGACCCCCATCGCGGTCGACTCGTCGATGACCAGCTGTGCGGTCACCAGCCGCCGCCAGCCGCGCACGCGCAGCCGCGGTGCGAGACCCAGCCCGTAGAACGTGTTGCGGCTGCCGAGGAGGAAGGCGGTGACCCCTCCCGTGACCGGGTTCCCGCCGGCGGCGACCACGCCGGCGAACGCGAACTGGGAGGCTCCGCTGAACATCAGCAGCGACAGCACGCAGGTCTGGGCCACGGTCAGCCCTGATGCGGTGCCGATGGCGCCGAAGGAGATGCCGTACACACCGGTGGCGAGGCCGACACCGAGGGAGTCGACGACGACGCTGCGGTCGCTGGGAGCGGGGACCTCAGCCGACATGCTGCGCGTGCCAGTCGAGGAGAGGGGTGAGCGTGCGCCAGTCGTCGGCCACCCGGGTGGCGAGCCCGGGAGTCTCCATCCAGCCCGGTGTGCCGTACCAGCGCATGAGCGTCAGCGTGTTGTGGCGCAGGAGATCGATGCGCGGATGGTCCGCCGGCCAGCCTCGCGGCCGGGTCTTGACCCGGTCACCACCGACCTCGAAACCCTTCGCGACCAGCGAGTCGATCAGCCGCTCGAGCGCGGAGCCCTTGCGTGGGTCGTCCACCGCCTGGCGGAACCGGTGCTTGCGGTCCGCCGTGGCGTCGTACCAGCCGGCGCCCACCCTGACGCCGGAGGCGTCGATCTGGACGTAGTAGCCGGTGGCCGGCGACGTCGAGACGAACGCGCCCTGGTGGGTCTTGTACGGCGTCTTGTCGGCACTGAAGCGGACGTCGCGATAGGGGCGGAACACCTTCGCGGGGCCGAACTCGTCGGCCAGCACCGCCGTGAGGGCCAGCATGGGACGCCGTAGGAGCGTCTCGTAGTCGTCCTTGCGGGCGGTCCAGAAGGTGCGCGAGTTGTCGTTCTCGAGGTCTTCGTAGAAGTCGGCCGCCGCGACGGAGAACCCGACCGGGCCGTGGTCGCCGTCAGTCACCGTCACCCCCGAGGGTGGTGTGGAGCCTCACCTGCTTGAGCCGGACGCTGCCGTCGCCGACGGGGTCGACCTCACGGTGAGCGCCGTCGGGAGCCCACCCCGTGCTCGCGACGAAGGCGCGCAGGGCGTCGTCGCGGGCGTCGAGCCACATGGTCGCCCGGGTGAACCGGTCGGCCCGAAGGGTGTCGGCCGCCGCCTGGAGGAGCCGGGAGGCGTGACCGGTACGCCGGTGGTCGGGCGAGACCGTCAGCTCGCTCACCTCGCCGTCGGCGACCGGGTCGGCGTCGTCGTCGGTCGAAGGGCCCGTCACGGTGAACCCGCGGACGGTGCTGTGCTCCAGGGCGACGAGGGCCCGGTTGCGTGCGTCGCCGGGACGGTCCAGGGAGGCGGCCCACTTCTCGGCGAAGAGCTCGGGCACGACCTGCTCGAGGAGCTCGGGAGGCAGCACGTCGGCGTAGCGCTCGCGCCACGCCGCGGCCTGGAGCGTCGCGATGGCGTCGGCGTCGGCGCTCCACGCGATCCGGACGCTGGTGTCGGCAGTGGTCACGCCTGCGATTGTGTCAGGTCGGTGCCGTAGCGTGACCACGTGCGCGCCTACCTCGACCTCGTCCAGCGGATCCTCGACGACGGCGTCCGCAAGGACGACCGCACCGGCACCGGCACGCTCAGCGTGTTCGGTCACCAGATGCGGTTCGACCTGCGTGAGGGGTTCCCCCTGGTCACCACCAAGAAGGTGCACGTGAGGTCGGTGGTCGCCGAGCTGCTGTGGTTCATCGCCGGCAGCACCAACACCGCCTACCTCAAAGAGAACGGCGTCTCGATCTGGGACGAGTGGGCTGACGAGCAGGGTGAGCTGGGCCCGATCTACGGCTACCAGTGGCGGTCCTGGCCGACGCCCGACGGCCGCCACGTCGACCAGCTCCAGGGCGTGGTCGACGCCATCGTGGGCGACCCCGACTCGCGCCGCCACATCGTGAGCGCCTGGAACGTCTCCGACCTCCCCGACATGGCGCTGGCGCCGTGCCACACGATGTTCCAGTTCTACGTCGCGCCTGGGGCCGACGGGGGCCCGGGCCGTCTGTCGTGCCAGCTCTACCAGCGATCCGGTGACGTCTTCCTCGGAGTGCCCTTCAACATCGCCTCGTACGCGCTCCTCACGCACATGGTCGCCCAGGTGACCGGCCTCGAGGTGGGCGACTTCGTCCACACGCTGGGTGACGCGCACCTCTACGTCAACCACCTCGACCAGGCGCGTGAGCAGCTCACGCGCGAGCCGCGCCCGCTGCCGCAGCTCGAGCTCGACCCGGGCGTCACCTCGATCGACGGCTTCACCCTCGACGCGGTCACGGTCACCGGCTACGACCCCCACCCGGCCATCAAGGCCCCCATCGCCGTATGACGCTCGATCCGGGCAGCGACGACGACACAGGGCGCGGCGGCCACCGTGCCCGCATCACGCTCGTCGCCGCCGTCGGGACCAACGGCGTGATCGGTCGAGACGGTGGTCTGCCGTGGCCCCCGACCGGTGATCTCGCTCAGTTCAAGGCGCTCACCACCGGCCACGTCCTGGTGATGGGTCGCAAGACGTGGGACTCGATCGGGCGGCCCCTCCCGCATCGCACCTCCGTCGTGGTGACGCGGCGCACGGGCTGGAAGGGACCGGACGAGGTCGTCGTCAGCCACGACGTGGACGGCGCACTCGACCTGGCATCCGAGCTGGACGACGAGGTCTTCGTCATCGGAGGGGAGCAGCTCTACGCGCAGTCCCTCTCGAGAGCAGATCGCATGGTCCTCACGCACGTCGACGCCGCCCCGCCTGGCGATGCCTGGTTCCCCGAGGTCGACTGGTCGCAGTGGCGCGAGGCCCAGACCGTGCCCTACGAGGGCTACCGGATCGTGACGTACGAGCGGGTGTGACCCAGATCACACGAGACAGTTCCCGATCAGGTGTAACACCGACGAGGGCTTCGACGATCTCCCCAGTGTCCCGGTCCTGTCCGGGCCCCCGAACGGACAGGATCGGGACATTCCATGTCCGCTTCCGGAGCCGGCGGCCGGTGCGGCGCTCGGTGTGTGGCGCCGGGAGCACAGCGCCACCCAGGCGGTAGCGTGGTCCACATGACCTCACCGCTCGCTTCTCCTGCGGCCCCGTTCGGCCGGGTGCTGACGGCCATGGTGACTCCGTTCGCCCCCGACGGCGCCCTCGACCTCGACGCCGCCGCCAAGCTGGCCTCGTACCTCGTCGACCAGGGCTCCGACGGTCTCGTGGTCAGCGGCACCACCGGCGAGTCACCCACGACCAACCCGGAAGAGGACGGTCAGCTCCTGACGGCGGTCCTCGAGGCCGTAGGAGACCGTGCGTCGGTCGTCGCCGGCGTGGGCAACAACGACACCCGCGCGTCGGCCCGCCTCGCCCGCCAGGCCGCGGCCGCAGGTGCTCACGGGATGCTTCTCGTCTCGCCGTACTACAACAAGCCGCCGCAGGCCGGGCTCGTCCGCCACTTCACGACCGTCGCCGACGCCGGCGGCGGCGTGCCTGTGATGCTGTACGACATCCCCAGCCGCTCGGTCGTCCGCATCTCCACCGAGACCTACGCCGAGGTCGCCCAGCACGAGGCGATCGTGGCCGTGAAGGACGCCGTCGGCGACCTCGCCGGCGGTGCTGCCGTGATGCGTGACACCGGGCTCGCGCTCTATTCGGGCGACGACGCCCTCAACCTCGCATGGCTCGTCACCGGCGCCGCCGGCGTGGTGTCGGTGGTCAGCCACGTCGCCGCGGCGGAGTACGCCGCGATGGTGCGCGCGGTCGACGACGGCCGCCTCCGTGACGCCCGTGCGATCAACGAGCAGCTGCTCGACGTGGTGGCCGCTGTCATGCCGCCAAGCTCCCAAGGCGCGATCATGTCCAAGGCAGCGTTGCAGCTGCTGGGTGTGATCGACGACCGGACTACGCGTTCGCCCTACGTGGACGCGACTGACGAGCAGGTGGCCGAGCTGGCACGCGTGCTGCGTGACGCCTCCCTGCTGAAGGACTGATAAATGAGCCATCCTCATCCCGAGCTCGGCGCACCGCCGGAGCTCCCCGCCGACGGGCTGCGCATCATCGCGCTCGGCGGTCTCGGCGAGATCGGTCGCAACATGACCGTCTTCGAGCACGCCGGCAAGCTCCTCATCGTGGACTGCGGCGTCCTCTTCCCCGAGGACCACCAGCCAGGTGTCGACCTGATCCTGCCCGACTTCTCGCCGATCCGGCACCGTCTCGACGACATCGTCGCGATCGTCTTGACCCACGGTCACGAGGACCACATCGGTGGCGTCCCGTACCTCCTGCGCGAGCGCGGCGACATCCCGCTCGTCGGATCGCGGCTGACGCTCGCCCTGGTCGACTCCAAGCTCCGCGAGCACCGTCTCAAGGACGTGCCGAAGTACGTCGTGGCCGAGGACGACACCCTGTCGCTGGCGCCGTTCGACCTGGAGTTCATCGCGGTCAACCACTCGATCCCAGACGCTCTCGCCGTCGCGATCCGTACCGAGGCCGGCCTGGTCATCCACACCGGCGACTTCAAGATGGACCAGCTTCCGCTCGACGGCCGCATCACCGACCTGCGGGCGTTCGCGCGGCTGGGGGAGGCCGGGGTCGACCTCTTCCTCACCGACTCGACCAACGCCGACGTCCCGGGCTTCACGACGACCGAGCGTGACATCTCGCCGGTGCTCGACCGCGTCTTCGCGCAGAGCCAGCAGCGCATCATCACGGCCTGCTTCGCCTCGCACGTGCACCGCGTCCAGCAGATCCTCGACGCCGCGGTCAAGCACGGCCGCAAGGTCGCCTACATCGGCCGCTCGATGATCCGCAACATGCAGATCGCGCGCGACCTCGGCTATCTCCACGTCCCCGACGGCGTGATCGTCGACGGCCGCAAGATCTCCGACTACCGGCCCGAGGAGCTCGTCCTCGTGTCGACCGGGTCGCAGGGCGAGCCGATGGCGGCGCTGTCGCGGATCGCGGCCAACTCGCACGACTCCGTCCGCATCGAGCCCGGTGACACGGTGGTGCTGGCGAGCTCGCTGATCCCCGGCAACGAGAACGCCGTCTACCGCGTCATCGACGGCCTCATCCGGCTAGGCGCTCGCGTGGTGCACAAGGGCAACGCCCTGGTGCACGTCTCCGGCCACGCGTCGGCGGGCGAGCTCCTCTACTGCTACAACATCGTCAAGCCGAGCAACGTCATGCCGGTCCACGGCGAGATGCGTCACCTGCACGCCAACGCAGCGCTGGCGCGGGCGACGGGGGTCGAGCACGACCGCGTCGTCATCGCCGAGGACGGGTTCGTGGTGGACCTCGTTGACGGTCGCGCCAAGGTCACCGGGAAGGTCGACTGCGGCTACGTCTACGTCGACGGCTCGTCGGTCGGAGACATCACCGAGTCCGAGCTCAAGGACCGGCGGATCCTCGGCGAGGAGGGCTTCGTCTCGGTCATCGTGGTCATCGACTCCTCGAGCGGCAAGGTCGTCAGCGGTCCGGAGATCCAGGCTCGCGGCTTCGCCGAGGACGATTCGATCTTCACCGAGATCGTGCCCCGGATCGAGCAGGCGCTGGCCGACGCCGTCAGCGACGGCACGTACGACACGCACCAGCTCCAGCAGATCATCCGCCGTACGGTGGGCCGCTGGGTCTCGGGAGCGCACCGCCGGCGCCCGATGATCGTGCCCGTCGTCCTCGAGGCCTGAGAGACGTCTCGGCGGCCTCTCGTGGCGGCGGCGGTTGTCCGCCGCCCGTGAGGTCGTCCGAGCCGTCCGGTCGGACCCTGGGGCCACCCAGGGGGTGAGTTCTCCCCGCTTCGCACTGGCCGGCCGCAGGCTCGCCAGGCGGTCAGTCGGCCGGACCTGCCTGTTCGCGACGTTGGAGCTCGGCGGTGATGTCGGCGAGGTCCTTGAGCAGCTCCGCGTCGCTGCGATCAGCGAGGGCACCACCGCTCGGGTCGGCGCCGTCCGACGGAGCGAGGACCGGCCCGGCTCCGTTGCCGTCGACCCCGGCCTGCGCGCCGCACTGGATGGTGCGGCCGTCGAGCGCCTTCAGGCACGCTTCACCCTCGCTGGGGATCTCGATCCGATACGCGGGAGAGATCACGTCGGCCGCCTCCATCCCGAGCGTGGCCACCCACATGTCGGCGCTCGTGGGGACGACCTCGAGCATCGTGGCCTTGCGGGTCGCGAGGACGGAGACGTTCTGGAAGTTGGTCAGCGTCTTCGAGATCCGGCCGCGCAGTCCCGACTCCGCCGGGACCTTGTGGACGGTCAGCGTGGCAAGTCTGCCCGGCTCGGTCCTGTCCGCCGCGATCGTGGAGACTCCGACGATCGACTGGGACCCGGAACGGTCGCTCGATGCACGGGTCAACGGCGTCACGTAGTCCATCCCGCCCTTGGCGCGGACGAGGGCGAACTCACCGGTGTTGGCGGCCCCCGCCTCGCCGACGGCGTCGCTGTCGGCGTACCCGGAGCGGTGCCTGACGTAGTCCCAGAACGACCCAGCGGCTCGTGTCGACTCGCGCTGCTCGGCAGCGAGCGAGATCGGATAGACCGGCCCGTCGATCCCCTTCGCGGTCTTGTCGACACGGACGCTCCCGTCGGTCTCGACGATCGCGACGCCGGCGGGGACCTGGTGCGACGCCCAGTGACCGCTCCACCGCGTGAGGGGCACGACGATCCTGGCTCCGTCGCCGTCGCACAGCCCGAACATGTCGGACTCGTCCCACACGACGGGGGCGAAACGGCCCCAGGTGTCGACGACCTGCCCGGTGATCGCGCGGCCGAGGTTGTGGCTGAACTTCCCGCCGAACTTGACCCCCGAGTGCTCGTCGTCGAAGGCGCACGACGTGTACTCGCCGTCGGTGTCGCGGGAGACGACCTTCGCGTACCCCTTGTTCCATCCCTTGCGGGGGACGATCGCCGTCCACTCACCGTCGACGTGCTTGATCGCGGTGGCGCGGTCGGACGCGATCACGTCACCGATGCCTTGTGAGACGTTCGACCTCGCCACCTCGTACGGCTCACGAACCTCGTACCCGCCCTGAGGGTCGTCGGTCTCCACGACGGACGCCTCGTACACGCCCTTCGCTGCGTGCCATCCGACGGTCAGCGTCGAGTAGACCCCGAAGGCCACCCATCCGACCGTCAACGCGATCACGAGCACGACCATCCGCCTCCCGCGCAGGTCGGCGACGAGCGCAAGCAGGACCAGGAGCACCGCGGTGAGCGTCACCGGCGCGGCGGCGTTGTAGGCGACGCCGCGCAGGAACCCGAACCAGTACGGGGCGATGAACAGCAGCGCGAGGCCGATCAGCGCGAGAACCGCGTAGACGATCAGCAGCGCCGTGGTCACCGGAAGGCGGAGGCCGGCCTCCTTGCCTCTGCGCTTGTCGAGACGTGCACGCGCATACGCTCGCGGGCCATTCTTCTTGTCGGCGTCGCGACGACTCACGTGTGCCTCTTCCGCTGCGGGACGATTCGCCGGTCATCTTCGCAGCAGCGGATGGACGGACGGAGACCGCCACCGTCCCGAGATGATCTGGCCCGCTCAGCCGTCGCGACCGGCATCCTGCTCGACGTCGCGGTCGGCGCGCAGGCGGGCGTTCTCGTCCTCCAGCTCGAGGACCATGGTGATGCCCGCGAGGTTGAGCCCCGAGTCGAGCAGCGCCACGATCCGCCGGAGCCGTACGACGTCGTCGTCGCTGTAGCGACGCGTGCCGCCGCTGGTCCGGGCCGGTGCGACCAGACCTTCGCGCTCGTAGACGCGGAGGTTCTGGGCGGCTGTGCCCGCGAGCTCGGCGGCGACCGAGATCGCGTAGACCGCGCGGTCCCGCGCTCGACCAGTCATCTGTCGACCCCTCTTGCATCATCTTCAACTCTGCGGTATATAAAAAGTGTAACAGCCAATATAGGTCATGCGTAGGCATGAAAGGTTCTGTGGAGGTGATGATCATGCTCATGCGCACCGATCCGTTCCGTGAGCTCGACCGTCTGACTCAGCAGGTCTTCGGGACCGCCGCTCGTCCGGCCGGGATGCCGATGGATGCGTGGCGCGAGGGCGACTCGTTCGTCGTCGAGCTCGACCTGCCGGGCGTCGACCCGGGCTCGATCGACATCGACGTCGAGCGCAACGTCCTGACGGTCCGCGCCGACCGTCCGGCCCGCGAGGGCGTCGAGGAGCTGATCGCGGCCGAGCGTCCGCGCGGTGTGTTCAGCCGGCAGCTCATCCTCGGCGACACGCTCGACACCGAGCGCGTCGAGGCGCGCTATGCCGACGGGGTGCTGCGGGTGACGATCCCTGTCGCGGAGAAGGCGAAGCCGCGCAAGGTCGAGATCCAGCACGGCGAGGACACCAGCCGCGCGATCAGCGCCTGACCGACGGCGGGGGCGGGGGCCCACTGCGGGCCCTCGCCCCCGCGCGTCCGCACGACGACGAGGTGGGCCCGCGACGAGCAGCCCGTCGCACGGCGTGGGCTACCGGACGGGTGCGGCTCTCAGGCTTAGAGTCGCCCCCATGGCGAGCCGTACGTCTTCCCCACCGCGAGGGTCGTCCAAAAAGAACTCGCGGTCGTCCGGTGGCCAGGGCCGTCGTCCGCAGCAGCGTGGGCAGGGTACGACCAGGCGTCGTCCCGCTCCGCCGCCGCGTTCGGGTCCTGGTCCGGTCCTGCATGCCCTCAGCGCGCTCGGGAGGGGGATCGCGGCGCTCTGGATGGGCCTGGCCCGCATGCTCGGCGCGATCGTGCGGAGCGTCGGGCACGCTGCTCGTGACCTCGAGCCGGAGCACCGTCGTGACGGTGTCGGGCTCGTCCTCATCGGCGCCGGCGTCGTCGTCGTCGGCGCTGTGTGGTTCCAGGTCGACAGCCCGTTGACCAAGGCGGTCGGCGAGGCGGTCTCCAACAGCGTCGGCCTGCTCGCCTGGACCGTGCCGCTGGCGCTGTTCGTCGCCGGTGGACGCACGATGCGCAACCCGGAGGCCAACGGGCCGCCCGGACGTCAGATCATCGGGTGGGCGTCGTTGTCGGGTGGAATCCTCGGCATCGTCTCCATCGCCAACGGCATCCCTGCGCCGTCGGAAGGCGACGGGGCGGGGATCCGCGATGCCGGCGGCGCGATCGGCTACGGCGTCTCCAAGCTCCTCGACGACCTGCTGCGCACGCCGTACGTGACCGTCCCGCTGCTGGTCCTCCTCACGTTCTTCGGCCTGCTGGTCATCACCGGCACCCCGGTCTACCGGATCCCCGAGCGCCTCCGCTCGGCGCGCGACCTCCTCATCGGTGCCAAGCACGACCCGGCCGGCGAGGACGAGGACGCGGCCGCTCCCCAGTCGGGTCGCAGGCGACCCTCGAGGGGTGGCCCCGGCAGCGACGTCCCGTACGACAACCCGCTGGTCGGCGGGCCCGGCGACGAGCCGACGGTCGCGACGCCGACCCGCAAGGGCAAGGTGCAGAAGTCGCCCGAGGACGACGACACCGTCTCCGTCACCCCGGCGGCCGCCGCCAAGGACGACGAGCCTGTCGAGCTCCCGCCCATGACGCCGCTGCCGGCGCGCGCTGAGCAGCTCGCGCTCTCGGGCGACATCGTCTACACGCTCCCCGCCAACGACATGCTGCGCGAGGGCACCCCGCACAAGGCGCGCACCGCCGCCTCCGACGCTGTGGTGGCACGGCTGACCACCGTGCTCGAAGAGTTCAGTGTCGATGCGGAGGTCACCGGCTACACGCGTGGTCCGACCGTCACGCGCTACGAGATCGAGCTCGGCCAGGGCGTCAAGGTCGAGAAGATCACGGCGCTCGCCAAGAACATCTCCTATGCCGTCGCCTCCAACGAGGTGCGGATCCTCTCGCCGATCCCGGGCAAGTCCGCGATCGGCATCGAGATCCCCAACACCGACAAGGAGACCGTCTCCCTCGGAGACGTGCTGCGCTCCAACCGGGCGCGCAGCGACCATCACCCGATGGTCGTCGGGCTCGGCAAGGACGTCGAGGGTGGCTTCGTCGTCGCCAACATGGCCAAGATGCCGCACCTCCTGGTGGCCGGTGCCACAGGCTCGGGCAAGTCGAGCTTCATCAACTCGATGATCTCCTCGGTGCTGATGCGGGCGACCCCCGACGAGGTCCGGATGATCCTCGTCGACCCCAAGCGCGTCGAGCTCACCGCGTACGAGGGCATCCCGCACCTCATCACGCAGATCATCACCAACCCGAAGAAGGCGGCGGAGGCGCTGCAGTGGGTCGTGCGCGAGATGGACATGCGCTACGACGACCTCGCCAACTTCGGGTTCCGGCACATCGACGACTTCAACAAGGCCGTCCGCGCCGGCACGGTCAAGGTGCCGCCGGGCAGCGAGCGCAAGCTGGCTCCCTATCCGTACCTCCTCGTCGTCGTCGACGAGCTCGCCGACCTAATGATGGTCGCCCCGCGCGACGTCGAGGACTCGATCGTCCGCATCACCCAGCTCGCCCGCGCCGCCGGCATCCACCTCGTGCTCGCCACCCAGCGGCCCTCGGTCGACGTCGTCACCGGTCTGATCAAGGCCAACGTGCCCAGCAGACTGGCGTTCGCGACCTCCTCGCTCGGTGACAGCCGTGTGATCCTCGACCAGCCCGGCGCGGAGAAGCTGGTCGGCGGCGGTGACGGGCTGTTCCTCCCGATGGGCGCCAACAAGGCGGTCCGCATGCAGGGCGCCTGGATCACCGAGAAGGAGATCCACGAGGTCGTCCAGCACTGCAAGGAGCAGCTCCAGCCGGTCTACCGCGAGGACGTGACCGCGCCCCAGGCCAGCAAGCGCGAGATCGACGACGACATCGGTGACGACCTGGAGCTCGTGCTGCAGGCTGTCGAGCTGGTCGTCAACACCCAGTTCGGGTCGACGTCGATGCTCCAGCGCAAGCTGCGCGTCGGATTCGCGAAGGCGGGTCGCCTGATGGACATCCTCGAGTCCCGCGGCGTCGTCGGGCCGAGCGAAGGATCGAAGGCACGTGACGTGCTGATCAAGCCCGACGACCTCGACGAGGTCCTGGAGACGTTGCGAGGGGAGTGACATGACGGATCACCTGGAGGAGGAACGTGCCGCGGCGGAGCCGATCGGCGGTGCGGTGATGCGTGAGGAGGTCCTCGAGGTGCGCCGCAGCGCGGGCGCGCTCGCGATGGTCGCCGTCGGCGCGGCCGCACTCGCCATCCTGTACGGCGTGCGAGCGGTCGGCGGCTCGCCGGTCCTGGCACTGATCGTGCTCGTGCTCGCTGCCATCGCGGTGGTGGCGGGGGCAGCGTGGTGGGACGCACGCAGCCCGCTGCTGGTCGCCGACGGACTGGGCGTCCGGTTCCGGCACGACCGTGAGTGGCGTGGTCTCCCGTGGGGTGAGGTCGACCATGTCGTGCTCGTCGAGCCGAGCGGACTGCTCCGCGACGGCGCCCTCGAGGTCGTGGCCCGCGACGGGACGGCGTACGTCGTACCCCTGGGTCTCGCCGTCCGCGTGAGCGACGCCGACATCGCGCAGGCACTCATTGCGCTCTCCGGCGACGAGCATCTCCTCGTGCGCCAGGCGCCGCAACCAGAACCCGACGCCCGTGAAGGGGAGGTCGCGCCGGCCGAGCCCGAGCCGGATGAGCCCTCGGCGCGCGAGGCGGAAGCCGCCCCGCGGCCAGCGCCCGTCCCGCAGTCTGACGTCCACCGGGAGCCGCCCGAGGTCGCTGGTCACGACGTGCCACGGACAGCCTCGTCGAGTCCTCTCGATGGCGGTCCCTCCGCGCCGGCGCGGATCGATCTCGGTCTGGTCCAGAGCGCCGGTTCGTCGGCCTTGGCGCCTGGGTTCCGCGTGGTGACCGCCCTGCGGGCCAGCGGCGGCCGTCCCGAGCTCGTGATCGACCGTCCGATCGAGGAGTCGGCGCGAGCCGACACGGCAGGGCGGGCAGATCCCGTCACCGAGGTCGCACCCGCCACTGAGCGTGTCCCGGAGACCGACGCCCCTGCGCCGCCCGGGCCTGGCGCCGAGCCGGCCGAGCCCGTCCTGGGCACGATGCTGCGCGAGGCTCGCGGGCGTGCCGGCGTGAGCATCGACGACCTCGCCGCCCGCACCCAGATCCGCCCGCACGTCATCGAGGCCCTCGAGGACGGCGACACCGGGGTCTGCGGGGGCGACTTCTACGCCCGCGGGCACCTGCGCGCGATCGCCCGCGTGCTCGGCACCGACGCCACACCCCTGGTTGGGGCCTACGACGCGTCGTACGCCCAGGGGCCGGTCCCGGCCCGCGCGGTGTTCGAGGCGGAGCGTTCGACCGGCGGGCAGACGATCCGTGTGGCGCGCGGTGGCCGCAGCTGGGTTGCCCTCACCGTGGTCGTCCTCGTGCTCGCGATCATCTGGGGGATCGGCCAGCTCGTCGTCGGGGGCGAGGGGGACGCGCCTCCGGCCGCCGTCCCGACCGACGCCGCACCCGCTCCGGCGGACCCGTCGGCGCTCGCCGGCCTCGGAGCGCCGACGACGAACCACCTGGTCATCCGTGGCAAGGAGCGCAAGCCCACGAAGGTCACGGTCACCGACGCACGAGGCACCACGGTGTGGTCCGGTGAGCTGGCGAAGTCCGAGTTCCGGCGGGTCAGCGTGGTCGGGCCGGCGAAGGTGAGCCTCGGGCGCGCAGACGCGGCCACGGTGGCCGTCAACGGAGGCAAGGCCCGCCACCTGGAGGAGGGCTCCGGCAAGGTCAGCGCCACCCTCGGGAGGTCTTGAGGCGTGCCGCTAGGCTGGGCAGAGGCCCGCGGCCGCCGGGTCACCGACGGACCGGCCGCCCCTGTGAGCCGCCCGAGGAGACACGATGAACGGCACGCCGACGTCCGCCGCCGCGCAGACGCCGAGCATCTACAACATCGCCAACGCGCTGACCGTTCTCCGGATCGCGTTCGTCCCGGTGTTCGGTTGGCTGCTGCTGATCGACGGTGGCGAGAGCACCGGCACCCGGCTCGTCGCCTGGGCGGTGTTCGTGGTCGCGATGGCCACCGACCGCATCGACGGCAACCTGGCGCGGAGCCGTGGTCTGATCACCGACTTCGGCAAGATCGCCGACCCGATCGCCGACAAGGCGCTGACCGGGATGGCGTTCGTCGGTCTGTCGATCATCGGTGCGCTCCCGTGGTGGGTCACCATCATGGTGCTCGTGCGCGAGTGGGGCATCACGGTGATGCGGTTCGCCGTGCTCCGCTACGGGGTCATGCCGGCCTCCCGTGGTGGCAAGCTCAAGACTGTCCTCCAGGCGGTCGCCCTCGGCATGTACCTGTTCCCGATCGAGGCGCTGCTGCCCGACTGGACGATGTGGCTCGCGTACCTCACGATGGCGGCTGCCGTCGTCGTCACCATGGTCACCGCCGTCGACTACATCGGGCAGGCCGTCCGCATGGTCCGCGGCTCCCGGTCCGCGAGACGCTCTGCGGATCAGGTGCCCGGCGAGCCGCGCTGAGGCTGCCGTGACGTCGTCGGTTGACGTGCCGGCCCTGGTCGATGCGCTGCGACAGACGGGCGCGACCGTCGCTGCGGCAGAGTCCCTGACCGGTGGTGCAGTGTGCGCGCGGCTGGTCGACGTCCCAGGGGCGTCCGACGTCGTCCGCGGCGGAGTGGTGGCGTACGCCACGGAGCTCAAGGCGACGCTCCTCGGGGTCGACGAGCTCCTTCTCGCCACCCGCGGACCGGTGGATTCAGCCGTCGCCGAGGCGATGGCTGCCGGCGTCCGCGAGCGGCTCGACGCGGTGTACGGCCTCGCGACGACGGGGGTCGCGGGGCCTGGCCCGAGCGACGGCCAGCCGGCGGGCACCGTCTATGTCGCCGTCGCCGGGCCACAGGGCTCGAGGTGGGAGCGGCTCGCGGTCGAAGGTGACCGAGCGGTCGTCCGGAGCACCACGGTGGACGCGGTGCTGGCGTTGCTGGCCGACGTCCTCGGTGTCGACTGAGCGACCATGAGGCAGTCACTCGGCGGTCCGTTCCCCCTAGGGAACCTGGTGCGCCTAGAGTGGTGGGAAGAACACGGCTCGACGAGGAGTTGTACCAAGTCCGAGAGCGGAGGTGTGAGATGACGGTGCTGCGACGTCTGATCGGTGAGGTCTTGCGGGCCCGGCGGATGGCCAGAGGGCTGACGCTGCGCGACGTCTCCGCCGCCGCGCGGGTCTCCTTGGGATATATCTCCGAGGTCGAACGCGGTCAGAAGGAGCCGAGCTCCGAGCTGCTCGCTGCCCTCTGCGACGCTCTCGACGTCCCGATGTCACAGGTCCTGCGCGACGTCAGCGCCCTCCTGGAGATCCAGGAGCAGTCGACCCTGGAGGCGTCGATCGCCCTGTCTCCGGAGTCCGACTCCATCGGCGTGCGCTGATCCTCCCACCGCTTATCGGCGTTCAGGGGCCGGGCGGTCGGGCGCCGGCTGGCAGCGCGGGCACCAGTACGTGACGCGCTCCTCCACGCCCCCGGTCTGCGTGACCACAGGCGCGCGCCGCTCGACGCGGGCGCCGCAGCGGCGGCACGGCTCACCACCTCGGCCGTAGACCCACGTGCGCTCACCCCGACGGCGTACGCCGGTGGTCACGATCTCGGGGAAGTCGCGGTTGACGAGCAGCATCCGGCGCACCGTCCGGACCGTACGGCCGAGATCGGGGTCGTCGGCCACCGTGAGGTCGGGATGGAGACCGCGCACGAACATGACCTCGTTGCGATAGACGTTGCCGATCCCGGCGAGGTTGCCCTGGTCGAGCAAAGCGTCGGCAAGAGGGCGGTCGGGGTCCGACCGCAGCCGCCGCAGAGCCTCGGCCGCGTCGAGCTCCGGGTCGAGCAGATCGGGTCCGAGTCGTGCGACGACCTGGTCCTCCTCGTCGCGAGTCAGCACCGCCACGACGCCGAGCGCGAACCCGACGGCCTGGACCGACGCCGTCTCGAGCACCAGCCGAGCCTCGTGGGCAGGGCGACGCCATCGCGCGCCGCGGGCGTACACGTCCCACCTGCCCTCCATCTTGAGGTGCGTGTGGATGCTGAGGTCACCTACGTGCGCGAAGAGGTGCTTGCCCCGGCTCACAACCTCGTGAACGGTCTCGCCCGAGAGGTCCACGGTCGCGAAGTCGGGCACCCGGAAGTCGCTGCGGACGAGCGTCCGGCCGCCGAGCGCCTCGTCGAGCCGTCGGGCCGTCCGCCAGACCGCGTCTCCCTCGGGCACGCTCAGCCCCGGATGCGCAGGCCGCGCGGGGTCGCGTGGAAGCCGGCCTGGGCGAGCGCGTCGCCGAGCGGGGTCCCGAGCACGGCCTCGCCGTCGGCCCGCTCCACCATCAGGCGACCGAGCGCCCCGTCGCGCACCGCGGTGGCGAGCGCGTCGATGGCGGGCTGGAGCCTTGCCGCACCCTCGGGGTCGCCGAGGTCGTCGAACGTCAGGAGGGTGCGGCCGCCCCGCTCGACGTACAGCGACAGCGCGCCGTCGACGAGCACGACCAAGGCCCCCGCCTTGCGCCCGGGGCGATGACCTCCCTCGGTCTCGGGCCACCCGAGCGCGGCACCGTACGGGTTGGCAGGATCGGTCGCCGCGAGGGTGACGGCGCGCCGCTCGGGGTCCTGGCCCGGCTCGCGCGAGTAGGAGCGGAGGCGGTCCACGGAGCCCGGCGTCGCGAACTGGGCTGCGCCGAGGCCCTCCACAAAGTAGCCGCGCCGAGCCCGGCCGGCCTCCTCGAACCCGCTCAGCACCTTGTAGACGGCGGCGAACCCGCCCGGCACGCCCTCGGCGACGGCGGTGCCGCGCGTGACCAGACCATGACGCTCCAGGAGCTGCTCGGCCTGCGCGTGCGCGCGGACGGTCGGGTTGTCCTCGGTCCGGGGCACCAGCGCCCAGCGGCCGCCGACGGTCGGCGGGGCCGTACGGGAGGGCATGGTCGGGCGGACGAAGGACGGCGCGCGGCGCCCGCGCAGGCGGGGGGTGGTGCGGGCCTGCCGATGGCTGGTCCGCCCCACCCCGACGAGCGCCCGCAGCGGAGCGAGGGTGTCGTTGGTGAGGTAGCCCGCCCAGACGAGGTCCCAGACCGCGTCGGCCAGCTCGCTGTCGAGCACCGTCGGTAGGCCCTCGCCGGAGCCGGTCGCGAACGCCTTCACGGCCTCGGCCAGCTGTCGGAAGAAGTAGGCACCGCCTGACTGGACAACACCGAGGACAGCCTCCTGGAGCGACGTCAGCTCGAGCTCGACCGGCGGCGCCAGGGTGAGCGGGGCGGTGTCGGCCAGGTGGAGCGAGACCCAGCCGTCGTTGCCCGGCAGCCCTCCGGCACCGGACCAGAGCACCTCGCCCGCCGCCGTCAGCTCGTCGAGCATGGCGGGGGAGTAGTCGAGGACTCGCGAGCCCAGCACCAGCGGCTCGAGCGCGGAGGCCGGGACGGAAGCGCCGGCGAGCTGCTCGACGGCCGTCACGAGACCGTCGATGCCACGCAATCTGCCGCCGACGTGCTGCCACGCGGGCAGGAACCGGCCGAGCGTCTCGGGCGAGACCGGCTCGACCTCCTTGCGCAGGGCCGCGAGCGAACGCCGCCGGAGCCGTCGGAGCACCTCGGCGTCACACCACTCAGAGCCACCCGCCCCCGGGGTGAACTCTCCCTCGCTGACCCGACCGCGGCCGGCGAGCCGGCGCAGCGTCTCCGAGACCACCGCGACGCCCAGGCCGAGACGCTCGGCCACGTCGCCGGCGACGAAGGGAGCGTGGGTGCGCGCATAACGAGCCACGAGGTCGCCGAGCGGGTCGTCGACGGGCGCCAGGAACGCGTCGGGCACCCCCATCGGCACCGGGACACCGAGCGCGTCGCGCAGCCGGGCGGCATCCTCGACCGCGACCCACCACTGACGGCCGGCGAAGCTCACCCGCAGGATCCGGCGGGCCTCGGCGAGCTCGACCAGCCACGCCGCGGAGGCGGACGGCTCGGTGCTCCGCTCCGCGACCTCCTCCGACGTGAGGGGACCGAGCAGTCGCAGGAGGTCGGCCACGCCCTCTGCGCCCCGGGCTCGACGGTCGGGCACCAGGCGCTGGAGCTCTGCCTCGGTCTGGGCCAGCACGCCCGCGTCGAGGAGGTCGCGCAGCTCGGCCCTCCCGAGGAGCTCCGACAGCAGGGACGAGTCGAGCGACAACGCTGCCGCACGCCGCTCGGCGAGCGGAGAGTCGCCCTCGTACAGGAAGGCCGCGACGTAGCCGAACAGCAGCGACTTGGCGAAGGGTGAGGGCTCCTGCGTCTCCACGTCGACGACGCGCAGGCGCCGGCTCTCGAGGTCGCGCATCATCTGCACCAGCGACGGCACGTCGTACACGTCCTGGAGCACCTCGCGGACGGTCTCCAGCACGATCGGGAACGTCGGGTAGCGGCGGGCGACCTCGAGGAGCTGGGCGGCGCGCTGGCGCTGCTGCCACAGCGGGCTGCGCCGACCGGGATCGCGGCGGGGGAGCAGCAGCGCTCGGGCGGCACACTCGCGGAACCGGGCCGCGAACAGCGCCGAGCCCCC
The DNA here is from genome assembly GCF_019550855.1 of Mumia sp. zg.B21. Taxonomy (NCBI): domain Bacteria; kingdom Bacillati; phylum Actinomycetota; class Actinomycetes; order Propionibacteriales; family Nocardioidaceae; genus Mumia; species Mumia sp. zg.B21. The sequence goes on from NZ_JAHWCJ010000001.1 coordinate 541,302, forward strand.
GACCTCCTCCGTGACCAGGTCCTCGATCTCCTCCGGGGTGAACGCGAAGAGCTCCCCGCCCGGAGGCTCGGCGTCGGTCTCCGGGAGGCGTACGACGATGCCGTCGTCGCTGGCCATGCTGGCCGAGTCCAGGCCGTAGCGGTCACGCACACGCGCGCCGACGGCCAACGCCCACGGCGCGTGCACGGCGAGTCCGAGTGGTGAGTGGAGCACGAGCCGCCAGTCGCCGAGCTCGTCGCGGAACCGCTCGACGACCAGCAGCGTGTCGTCGGGGACCCTCCCGGTCGCCGCGCGCTGCTCGTCGACCAGCGCGAAGAGGTTGTCGATGGCGTAGGCGTCGAGGCCCGCCGCCTCGCACCGGGCGCGCGCCTGCGGCCGGTCGCCGGTGGCCATCACGCGGGTGAACGCGCCGAGCGCACGCCCCAGCTCGATCGGGCGCCCGGGGTTGTCTCCGCGCCAGAACGGCAGCCGGCCGGGCTGGCCGTACGCGGGGGAGACCAGCACACGGTCGTGCGTGATGTCCTCGATCCGCCAGCTCGTGGCACCGAGCGCGAACACGTCGCCGACCCGCGACTCGTAGACCATCTCCTCGTCGAGCTCACCGACGCGCGCGCTGCCTTGGGCGGTCGACTGCGCGCCGACCAGGTAGACCCCGAAGAGACCGCGGTCGGGGATGGTCCCGCCCGAGGTGACGGCGAGACGCTGGGCGCCGGGGCGGCCGGTGATCGTGCCGGCGACGCGGTCCCACACGATCCGCGGGCGGAGCTCGGCGAACTCGTCGGACGGATAGCGGCCGGCGAGCAGGTCGAGGGTCGCGTCGTAGGCGGACCGGGGGAGGGTCGCGTACGGGGCGGCGCGGCGCACCGTCTCGTACAGGTCGTCGACGTCCCAGCTCTCCAAGGCGCACGTGGCCACCACCTGCTGGGCGAGCACGTCGAGCGGGTTGGTGGGGACCGACAGCTCCTCGATCGCCCCGGCCACCATGCGTTCGATCGTCACGGTCGCCTCGAGGAGGTCGATGCGGTGCTTGGGGAAGACGACGCCGCGCGAGACCTCTCCCACCTGGTGACCCGCCCGTCCCACCCGCTGGAGCCCGCTGGCGACCGACGGTGGTGACTCGACGTGGACGACGAGATCGACGGCACCCATGTCGATGCCGAGCTCGAGGCTCGAGGTGGCCACCACGCACGGGAGCCGCCCGGACTTGAGGTCGTCCTCGATCAGCGCCCGCTGCTCCTTGCTGACCGAGCCGTGGTGGGCCCGGGCCAGCAGCGGTGAGGCGCCCGCCGCCGTGCCCGACTGCGCCGGTGTCGCGGCGGCCGGGGAGCCCGTGTCGGGGAGCTCGACGCCCAGCCTCTCGGCGTGGATCTCGTTGAGTCGTGCAGTGAGGCGCTCGGCCAGGCGGCGCGAGTTGGCGAAGACGATCGACGACCGCGCCTGCTCGACCAGGTCGACGACGCGCTCCTCGACGTGGGGCCAGATCGACGCCTGGTCGCGGACGTCGGGCTCGCCCTCCTCGGCCTCTCGCACCGGGGGCGCCGTCATGTCCTCGACCGGGACGACGACCGAGAGGTCCCAGCGCTTCTCCGACTCGGGTGCGACGACCCGCACCGGGGCGGACCCCGCGAGGAAGCGAGCCACCTCCGCGTGCGGGCGTACGGTCGCCGACAGGCCGATCCGCTGGGCCGGCTGCTCGAGGAGCGCGTCGAGCCGCTCCAGGGTGAGAGCGAGGTGGGCGCCTCGCTTGGTGCCCGCGACGGCGTGGACCTCGTCCACGATCACGGCCTCGACGTCTCGCAACGTCTCGCGGGCGGCCGAGGTCAGGACGAGGAAGAGCGACTCGGGCGTCGTGATGAGGACGTCCGGGGGACGGGTGGCGAGTGCTCGGCGCTCGGACGGTGTGGTGTCGCCGGAGCGGACTCCGACGGTGATGTCGCGTGGCGCGGGGGACTCCCCGGCGGCGGCCAGCCTCGTGGCGGTCTGCGTGATCCCGACCAACGGGGCACGCAGGTTGCGCTCGACGTCGACGGCGAGCGCCTTGAGAGGGGACACGTAGAGGACCCGGGTGCGTCGCTTGGGGTCGTCGGGCGGCGGACCGGTGATCAGCCGGTCGAGTGCCCACAGGAAGGCGGACAGGGTCTTGCCGGACCCCGTGGGGGCGACGACGAGCGCGTTGCGGCCGTCGGCGATCGCGTCCCAGGCGCCGGTCTGCGCGGTCGTCGGCGCGGGGAAGGCGCCGCGGAACCACGCCGCGGTGGCAGGGGAGAAGCGGTCGAGCACATCGGGCACCCGTCCATCATCGCGCGCAGGGGTGACAGTTGCGGGGCGCGTGGGGCCGATATGGACAAGACAGCCTCCGTGCGAATCCTTAGGGTCGGACGGGTGACCGAGGCGATGCTCGAGGCTCGAGGACTGCGCAAGGCGTACGGCGACTTCGAGGCCGTACGCGGGATCGACGTGACCGTGCAGCGGGGTGAGGCGTTCGGGTTCCTCGGTCCCAACGGTGCGGGCAAGTCGTCGACGATGCGCATGGTGGCGGCGGTGTCGCCGATCAGCGGCGGCTCCCTGCGGATCCTCGGGATGGACCCCGCGACCGACGGGCCTGCCATCCGCGCACGGATCGGGGTGTGCCCGCAGGAGGACTCGCTCGACGGCGACCTGACCGTCCGCGACAATCTCGTGGTCTATGCCCGCTACTTCGGGATCAGCCGTCGCGACGCGGCCCGCAAGGCCGACGAGCTGCTGGAGTTCGTCCACCTCACCGAGAAGGCCGACGGCATGGTCGAAGACCTGTCGGGTGGCATGAAGCGGCGCCTGACGATCGCCCGCTCGCTCGTGAACGAGCCCGAGGTGCTCCTCCTCGACGAGCCCACCACCGGTCTCGACCCGCAGGCGCGACACGTGGTCTGGGACCAGCTCCACCGTCTCAAGCAGACCGGGGTGACCATCGTCTTGACGACGCACTACATGGACGAGGCCGAGCAGCTGTGCGACCGGCTCGTCGTCATGGACAACGGCGTGATCGCCGCAGAGGGCTCGCCGTTGTCGCTGATCGCCCGCTACGCGACCCGGGAGGTCGTCGAGCTGCGCATGGGCGTGGGCGAGAACGACGACGCCGCTGCCCAGGTCGGTGATCTCGCCGAGCGCGTCGAGGTGCTCCCGGACCGGGTTCTGCTCTACGTCGCCGACGGCGAGAAGGTCCTCGAGGAGGCGGTGGCGCGCGGGCTGGAGCCGCTGAGCACGCTCGTGCGCCGCTCGTCCCTGGAGGACGTGTTCCTGCGCCTGACCGGACGGGCGCTGGACGAGTGAGCACCACCGGCACACGCCCGACCGCAGGTGTCCGTACGCCCACGGGGACGCCGACCGCCTGGCAGGCGTTGGTGCGTCAGGTGCCGTACTACACGACCGTGGTCCGACGGACATGGCGCGGCTCGGCCTTCTCGTACACGGTCCTCCCCGCGCTGGTGCTGGCGTCCCTCGGCCTCGGGCTCGGCGGCTTCGTCGATGACGGGACCCAGGGCGGTGGCGAGGGTACGGCGGCACTCGGTGGCCTGTCGTACCTCGCCTACATCGCTCCCGGCATGGTCGCGGTCACCGCCGTGATGGCCGGCGCCGGGGAGAGCACGTTCCCGGTCTATGCGGGCTTCACCTGGAACAAGATCTACTTCGCGATGCGCTCCACCTCGTTGCAGGTGAGGGACATCGTCAACGGCGTGGTCGTCTACGTCGCGGTTCGCGTGCTGATCGCGGTCGGGCTGATCACGGTGGTCGTCGCGCTCTTCCAGGTGATCGGCAGCGTGCTGGGCGCTGCGGCGCTCGTGGGCGCGGCCGTCCTCGTCGGCGCCGCCCACGCGGCACCGATCATCGCCTACGCCGGATGGGCGCACGAGGACACCGCGCTCGGGCTGGTGTACCGCGTGGGGGTGATCCCGATGACCCTCTTCTCCGGTGCGTACTTCCCGGTCGAGCAGCTCCCCGCCGTCGTCGAGGCCGTCGCGAAGGCGCTCCCGGTGTGGCACGGGGTCGAGCTGTGCCGGATGGCGACCACCGGCGACGTCACGTCCGCCGCGTGGGTCCATGTCCTCTACCTGCTGGTGGTCACAGGCGTCGGCTGGGCGCTGGCACAACGGCAGTTCGACCGACGGCTGGGGAGGGTCTGATGGTCTCGACGACAGCGCTGCGGCGTACGGGGCCGTCCCGCACGCCACGGCCGAGCCCGTACCCGCTGCTCGAACGCCACGTCCGCGTCTATCGTCGCGCGCCGGTGGCGTTCGCCTCGGGATTCCTGGAGCCGCTGTTCTACCTGCTCTCGATCGGTGTCGGGATCGCGGCGCTCGTGGGCGAGGTGACCCTCGACGACGGGCGCACCATCGGCTACACCGCCTTCCTCGCACCGGCGATGCTCGCGACGCAGGCCATGAACGGCGCGATCTTCGACGCGACCTTCGGGTTCTTCTTCCGGCTCAAGTACGAGAAGCTCTACGACGCCGTGCTCGCGACCCCGCTGCGACCGGTGGACGCCGCGGTCGGCGAGGTGCTGTGGGCGACGACCCGGGGATCGGCGTACGCCGCCGTGTTCGTGGTCATCATGGTGGCGCTCGACCTGACCTCCTCGTGGTGGACGGTGCTGGCCCTGCCGGCCGCACTGCTGGTCGCGTTTGGGTTCGCGTCCGCGGGGCTCGCTCTGACCACGTGGATGCGGTCGTGGCAGGACTTCGAGTTCATCCAGGTGGCGATCATGCCGATGTTCTTCCTGTCGGCGACGTTCTATCCGCTGTCTGCCTATCCCGAGGGCATGCAGCTGCTCGTGCAGGTCACGCCGCTCTATCAGGCCGTCGACCTGATCCGGTCCTTGACGACCGGCGACGTGGGCCCGGGGCTCCTGCTGCCGGTGGCCTACTTCGTGGTCATGGGCGTGCTCGGCCTGCGCGTCGCCGGGCGCCGGGTCGGGCTGCTGATCCTGCGGTGAGCGTCAGGTCGCGAGGACCTCGGTGACGACGCGCTGGAGCTCGGCACGTCGATGCTGCAGACCGAGCACCTCGCCGCAGTCGTTCATGGTGTCGCGGAAGAGCGCTCCGGAGGTGACGATGTCGCTGTCGATGTGGCCGAAGACCTCCAGGGCCGTCGTGCCGTAGAGGCGCGCCCATGCGCGGACGAAGGACCAGGAGGCCTCGGTGGGGACCTCGGGGGCGAGCCCGGCCCACCGGGAGGCCGAGAGGCCTCCGTCGGACGGTGCGGGCACCTGCCCGGTCTCGGGATAGCCCTGGACGTCCCAGAGCGCGACGACGAGCCGACCGAAGAAGCTGCCGAAGCGGTGGGCCGCGGCGGTGCACTCGGCACCGATGGGTGGAGCGCCGGGCGGAGGCTCGACGTGTCCTCCGAGGAGGTCGGCGCCGAGGTCGACGGACTTGGCGCTGCTCGTGATCGGGTTCGCGAAGGTGAGCCCGAACTCCTGGCGGTGGCGCAGCGACCACTGGCGGAAGGCCGTGGAGCCGGCCACCACCTGCGCGGCGGGGTCTCCCTCGTACGGGGCCGCAGCATCCTCGAGCGTGGCGAGGAGGTCGTCGTAGACCTGCGCGGCGACACGGAGGGTGAGGTCCTCGAGGTTGCTGACGTAGCGGTAGAGCGCCGGTGCGGTCATCCCCATCGTCTGCGCCACCGCCCGGAGCGAGATGTCGTGCGTCTCGACGAGAAGCGTGCGCGCCGTCCGCACGATCTCGTCGAGCGTCGCCTGACGCTGCTGGTCTCGCCGTGTCGGTGGCTTGACGGTCACGTTCTCACCCTGCGTCGTCATGGCCCCCACCTTGGCAGGCCGGTCGGCTGTGTCGTTGACCCCTTGACATCGATGATCATGCTTCAGCATAGTGAACACCGTTAGCAGTGAATCATGTTAACAAACGTGAACACTATTCATCGCGTGATGCAGGGGGAGTCCGATGGAACGGTGGGGGCGCTTCGTCGCACGACGAGCCGGATGGGTGGTCGGCCTGGGGCTGCTCGTGCTGGCGGCAGCCGGCGCATACGGGACAGGGGTGTTCGCCGCCCTCAGCTACGGCGGCTTCGACGACCCCGGGAGCGAGTCCTACCGGGCCTCGGAGCTGATCGACGACTCGGTCGGTCGTCACGGAGCCGACGTCGTCGCGGTCTACGAGAGCGACGAGATGACGGTGGATGCGGCGCCCTTCCGTGCGGCGGTCGCCGAGGTCGTCGAGGGTCTGCCGGACGAGGCCGTCGAGCAGGTGATGGTCTACGGCGCCCCGGGGACCGACGCCCTCGTCTCGGCGGACCGGCACGCCACGAGCGTCGTCATCACGCTCGCCGGCGACGACGAGGACGCCGTGCTCGAGGCGTACGACGAGGTCCGGCCGGCGCTCGACGGGGCTGCGGTCGAGAACGGCACGCTCGACCTCGCCGTCGCGGGGCAGTCGGCGGTCTTCGACGACGTCAGCACGACCGTCTCGCAGGACATCGCCCGGGCGGAGATGCTGTCGATGCCTCTCGTGCTGCTGCTGAGCCTGGTCGTCTTCGGCTCCGTGGTCGCGGCCCTCATGCCGGTCGGGGTCGGCGCCGTCGCGGTGCTCGGTGCGTTCGCCGTGGTCCGGCTGCTCACCACCGTGACCGACGTGTCGGTCTTCGCCCTCAACATCATCACGCTGCTCGGGCTGGGGCTGGCCATCGACTACGCCCTCTTCGTGGTGAGCCGTTTCCGCGAGGAGCTCGCCGTCCGGGACGCGGGCGATCGCGGTCAGGTGCAGGACGCCGTGGGGGCGACGATGCGTACCGCCGGCCGTACGGTGCTCTTCTCCGGCCTCACCGTCGCCGTCGCGATGTCCGCGCTCCTCGTCTTCCCGCAGACCTTCCTGCGCTCGATGGCCTACGGCGGGATGGCGGCCGTCGTGGTCGCGATGGTTGCGGCGCTGACTCTCCTGCCGGCGACCCTCGCGCTGCTCGGTCGGCGGATCGAGGCCGGCGCGATGCCGTGGCGGCGTCGGGCGCGGCGTACCTCCCAGGGGTGGGCACGCTTCGCGCACGCCGTCATGCGGCGACCGGTGGTGAGCCTGGCGCTCGTGACCGGATTCCTCCTCCTGCTCGCGAGCCCGTTCCTCTCGGCGACCTGGGGCGGGGTCGACTACCGAGCGCTGCCGTCGGACGCGCCGTCGAGGATCGCCACCGAGAAGCTCGACACCGACTTCGGGGGACCGAGCAGCAGTGCTGATGTCTTCCTCGCCAGCACCGAGCGGACGGAGGTGGCCTCGTACGCCGCCGACCTGCGCGCCGTGGACGGCGTCACCCAGGTGCGGCCGGTCGCCGAGGGTGGGGGAGGCACGCTCATCGACGTCGACTGGACCGGGACGTCACAGAGTGCTGCCTCGCAGGAGCTTGTCCGCAGCCTCCGGGCCGTCGACGCTCCCGCCGATGCGTACGTCGGAGGGAGGAGCGCGGAGACCGTCGACATGCTCGACGGGATCGCCGACCGCTTGCCGCTGATGGGGAGCCTCATCGTCGTCGCGATGCTCGTGCTGCTGTTCCTCGCCTTCGGGTCGGTGGTGCTGCCCGTCAAGGCGGTGCTGGTCAACATCGTCTCGATCACGGCGGCATTCGGCGTCGTGACGTGGGTGTTCGCCGACGGCAACCTCGAGGGCCTGCTCGGCTACAGCTCGACCGGCTACCTCGACGGGACCCAGCCGATCCTCATGGTCGCGATCCTCTTCGGGCTGTCGATGGACTACGAGATCTTCCTGCTGTCGCGGATCCGCGAGGAGTGGGACGCCACCGGAGACAACGAGGTCGCGGTGACGAGGGGTGTCCAGAAGACGGGCCGCATCATCACCAGCGCCGCGCTGCTGCTCGCGGTGGTGACCGGAGCGTTCGCGACGTCGGGCATCGTGTTCATCAAGATGGTCGGCGTCGGCATGCTCGTGGCGCTGATCGTCGACGCCACCCTGGTCCGCCTTCTGATGGTCCCCGCGACGATGAAGCTCCTCGGCCGGGCGAACTGGTGGGCGCCGGGCCCGTTGCGCCGGTGGTGGGAGCGGCACGGCCTGCGTGAGGGCGGCACGGTCCCCGTGGCGGGAGGCGCCACGGACGACCGTGTGGGCCGTGCCCGCATACTGGCCGAGTGAGGCACAGTGAGCTCTGGGAACGCATGGAGAGGCACCTCGGGGGCGGCTACGCCCAGGTGTGGGCCGACCAGCAGGTGCTGGCCGAGCTCGGAGGGCGGACGGTGTCCGAGGCGCTCGATGCAGGCGACGCACCCAAGACGGTGTGGCGCGCCGTCTGGTCCTCCCTCGGGCTCCCGCCGGCGGAGCGCTGACGCACCGAGACAGAGTCGGGACGTGCTGGCAGACTCGGCAGGCATGGATGCCCCGCTGACTCCCGAGGTCGCCGTCATCGGCGGCACCGGCTTCTACACCTTCCTCGACGACGTCCACGAGGTCGACGTCGACACCCCGTACGGCCTGCCGTCGGGGCCGATCGCCCTCGGCACGGTGCCGACCGAGGACGGCCCGCGCGCGGTCGCGTTCCTCCCGCGGCACGGCCCCGGCCACCGCTACCCGGCGCACGCTGTGCCGTACCGGGCGAACCTCTGGGCGCTGCGCAGCCTCGGCGTGCGCCAGGTGCTGGCGCCGTGCGCGGTCGGCGGGCTGCAGCCCGAGCTGGGGCCGGGCACTCTGGTGGTCCCGGACCAGCTCGTGGACCGGACGACCAACCGCAACCAGACGTTCTACCACTCGGGTGCCGTGCACATCGGGTTCGCCGACCCGTACTGTCCGCGGCTCCGTACGGCGCTCGTCGACGGAGCGCCGGGTGGTGCCGTCGACGGGGGCGCGCTGGTCGTGATCGAGGGTCCGCGGTTCTCGACCCGGGCCGAGTCGCAGTGGTACTCCCGCGAGGGCTGGTCGATCATCGGCATGACCGGGCACCCCGAGGCGGTCCTGGCCCGCGAGCTCGCGCTCTGCTACGCCACGGTCGCGCTCGTCACCGACCTCGACGCCGGGGTGGAGGCGGCGGAGGCGGTGAGCCACCAGGAGGTGCTGCGTGTCTTCGGCGAGCACCTCGACACGCTCCGCGACGCGTTGCGCGGGGTGGTCGGCGCGGTCGGGTCGGACCGTACGTGCGACTGCGCGAGCGCCCTCGACGGTCTCGACCTGCCGATCACGCTGCCGTGAGGGTCCTCGTCACCGGGTCGGCCGGCTTCGTCGGCGGCCACGTGGTGACGGCGCTCGAGCGGGCAGGGCACGACGTCGTCGGCCTCGACCTCCTGCTTCCGCTCGCTCACGGACCGGACGCGAAGGTGCCCGAAGGCACGCGGCTCGGCGACGTACGATCGGCCGCCGACGTCGATGCCGCGCTCGCCGGCGTCGACGTCGTGTGCCACCAGGCCGCGATGGTCGGCAACGGCGTGGATGCCCAGGACATGCCGGGGTACGCCGACCACAACGACCACGGCACCGCGGTCCTGCTCGCGGCGATGGCCCGCGCCGGCGTCGGGCGGCTGGTCTTCGCGTCGTCGATGGTCGTCTACGGAGACGGTCGCTACACGTGTCCCGAGCACGGAGACGTCACGCCGGCGGCACGACGCGCGGTGGACCTCTCCGAGGGCCGGTACGACCCCGGCTGCGGCATCTGCGGGCGCGAGGTGTCGTGGCGGGAGGTCGACGAGTCCGTGCCCTTCGCCCCGCGCAGCACCTACGCCGCCTCGAAGGTCGCGCAGGAGCACTACGTGCAGGCGTGGTGCCTGCTGGCGGGGGCGTCGGCGGTGGCGCTGCGCTACCACAACGTGTACGGGCCAGGGATGCCCGCGGACACGCCGTACGCCGGGGTGGCGGCGATCTTCCGCTCGTCGCTTGCCCGTGGGGAGGCGCCGAGGGTCTTCGAGGACGGAGGCCAGCTCCGCGACTTCGTGCACGTGCGCGACGTGGCCCGCGCCAACGTCGCGGCCGTCGAGCGCGTGGTCGAGCAGGGCCCGGGGCTGCGCGCGTACAACGTGGCGTCAGGGCATCCGACGACGCTCGGCGTGATGGCGCAGGTCCTTGCCGCCGCCGCCGGAGGGCCCGCGCCCGAGCTCACCGGTGACTTCCGCCCGTACGACGTCCGCCACGTCGTCGCCTCGCCGCGGCGAGCGCGCGAGGAGCTGGGGTTCGTGGCGGAGACCAGCCCGGAGGACGGGCTCGCCGAGCTGGCGACCGCGCCGCTGCGAGAGCGCTGACGCCGCCGAGCCGCCCGCCAGACCTCACCACCGCGTCAGGAGCAGGTGCTGGACGGCGAGGGCGGCAACCACCTGAGCGATGACGAACGGCGTACGCAGACGAGGGCTGAGCAGGGCCGGGGCGACGAGCGCCCACAGGGCGAACGGAAGCCAGATCCGCTCGACCTCGGCCTTGCTCATCCCTGAGAGCGTCGCCAGCAGCACGCACGCGAGCCCGCTGATCGCGAGCACCGACACGGCCACCGTCCCGCGATCCGGCCGTGGTCGTGCCACCACCGATCGCCCAGCCTCCGCGAGGCCGGCCCAGCCCGCGAGCCCGATGGTGAAGGTCCAGGCCGCGAGGTTGGCCCACACCCAGTAGCCGTAGGGCCGGTCCGAGGCGACCCCGTCGTAGTAGCGCTCCCTCAGGACCGCGTACCCCTCCCACCAGGCGAAGCCCGCGAGCGTGAACCCGGCGGCGACCGCGACGGCCCCGAGCGCGGCCCAGAGCACGGGCCGCGGCCGGCGTGTGAGAAGGACGACCGCGAGGGCGAGCACGGCGAGGAGGACCAGGCCGTACGACAGGTAGACGCAGGCACCGAGGACGACGCCTGCGGCGACGCCCGACGCGATCTCGACGCCCGTGCGTCTCGTGGTGAGCGAGACCGCGAGCAGGGCGAGACCCCAGGCGGCGACGGCCATGAAGACGGCGTCGGCGCTCACCCCGACCCAGACCGCGGCCGGCGCCAGCACCCACCAGATGCCCGCCCGCCGGGCCCAGTCCTCACCCGCGACGCGGCGTACGACGACGGCCGCAGCGACGAAGGCCGTGCAGCCGAGCGTGAGGACCGTCATCGCGATGGTGACCGGATCGGTGATGCCGAGCCGGTCGATGCCGACGAACATCAGGAGCGCGCCGGGAGGGTGACCGGCGACGTGGATGCCCCAGTTGTCGGCGGCATCGACCGGGATGCGGTCGACGAACCCGGCGAGCATGGCGCTCACGTCCGTGACGGCCTGCGCGTCGGCGACGTACTCGCCGCGACGGGCGAAGACGGCGCCGAGGCCGTCCTCGCCGTCGACGAGGGCAAGGGCGACGGTCCAGCTCCAGGCCGCGACGAACAGCGCGCCGAGATAGACGGGCCAGCGCAGGGCCGACACGCGCGGCCACGCGAGGAGGACGACCAGTGCGACGGCGAGTGGGAGCCATGACGTCGCGGTGAGCCGTGGCATCCAGTTCGCGTGAAGGGGCGGGAAGCGGGGGAGACCCGAGATCCCGTTGTGCACGAACGTGCCCGTCACGGCCGGCCAGAGCATCGCTGCGGCGACGAGCACGAGCCCTGTCGCGGCGCCCGCGAGGGCGGTTCGGCTCCGGCTGTCGGGGCGACTGGTCATCTGGACACCGTAGGCGTTGGCGCAGGCCTCGGGCACGGTGCGCGGGCGCGGCTGACGCAGTCGTCGACCCGGACGGATCGGACATCTCGCCCTAGGGTCGGACCATGACGGATGCGCGCGTGTGCGACCTCGTGGTGCCGTGCCGCGACGAGGCGCGGGCGCTCCCGGAGGCGCTCGCCCACGTGCCGGAGCGGTTCTCGGTGATCGTCGTCGACAACGGCTCGCGTGACGGCACGGCAGAGGTGGCGCGGGAGCTGGGCGCTCGTGTCGTCCACGAGGCCGTCGCGGGGTACGGGGCCGCCGTCGACGCGGGGGTTCGCGCGTCGCGTGCGCCGTACGTCGCTGTGATGGACGGCGACGGCTCGATGGACGCCGCCGACCTGGACCCGCTGCTCGACGCGGTGCTCGCCGGGCGGGCGACGATGGCGCTCGGGCGACGTCGACCCGTCTCCTCAGGTGTCTGGCCGTGGCACGCGCGGGCCGGTACGACACTGCTCGCTGCCTGGATCCGCCGATCCACCGGGCTCGCGCTGCACGACCTGGCGCCGATGCGGGTGTGCCCCCGCGAGGACCTGGTGGCGCTCGACCTGCGGGACCGGCGGTTCGGCTACCCGCTGGAGCTCATGCTGGGGGCGGCTCGCGCCGGCTGGACGGTGGAGGAGCACGACATCGCCTACCGCGCGCGTGCGGCCGGGACGCGGTCGAAGGTCAGCGGGTCGGTGCGGGGGACGGTGCGGACCGCGCTCGACTTCGCGAAGGTCATGAGATGACCGCGCCGACGCTGCTGGTGGTCGCGAAGGCGCCGGAGCCAGGGCTCGCGAAGACCCGCCTGGCCGGACGGACCGGAGCCGACGTCGCGGCGCGGTTCGCGGCGGCCGCCTTCCTGGACACGCTGGAGACCGTGTCGGTGCTCGGCTGGCCGGTGGTGGTCGCCCTCACGGGCGACCTCACCCGTGCTGCCCGCGGTGACGACCTCCGTGCCGCGTGCGCGCCGCACCGGGTGGTCGCCCAGCGGGGGACCACCTTCGGCCAGCGCCTGGTCAACGCTCACGAGGACGCCGACGCAGGCGCCGGGGTCGTCCAGATCGGCACGGACACCCCGCAGGCGACGACCGCCGACCTCATCGCTGTCGCGGACGGTCTGCAGTCCCACGAGGCCGTGCTCGGCCCCGCCGCCGACGGGGGCTGGTGGGCGCTCGGGGTCCGGTCACCGCGCTGGGCTCGGCCCCTCAGCGACGTCGCGATGTCGCGATCCGACACCGGCGCCCGGACGTACGCGGCCCTGACGGCGGCAGGCGCGCGGGTCGGTGACGCGCCGGTCCTCGCAGACGTCGACACGTGGGAGGACGCGCTGGCCCTCGTACGCACCGCCCCGAGGAGCAGGGCCGGGCGCGTGATCGCCGAGCTCGTCGCTGGTGGGGTGTCATGACCCTCTCCGAGGAGCGCCCAGTGACGGTACGGCCGCCGATGTCGTCGGGGGCGGTCGTGGACGCCGCCTTCCGCGGGGCGGCGGTCGAGATGGTCACCGCTCGTGGGACGGTCCTCTCGCTCCCGGTCGCTCGGTGGCGGGGTGAGGCGACCGAGTCCGACCGGCAGCTGTTCGTCGACCGGTGTGACGGGCCGACCCTCGACGTGGGCTGCGGGCCCGGCCGGCTCGCCGGGGCGCTCACCGGACGCGGGGTGCACGCGCTGGGTCTCGACATCTCCGCGGAGGCGGTTCGCCAGGCACGCGGGCGTGGGGCGGCTGCGGTGCGCGGGGACGTGTTCGGCAGCGTCCCCGCGGCAGGGAGATGGCGGCACGCCCTGCTGGCCGACGGCAACATCGGCATCGGCGGGGACCCCGTCCGGCTGCTTCGGCGCGTGAGCGAGCTGGTCGGAGCCGGGGGCAGCGTGCTGGCCGAGGTCGAGTCACCCGGGGTCGGAGTCCGGAGCCACCACGTCCGTCTTCGTGCGGGTGGCCGCGAGAGCGCCCCGTTCGCCTGGGCGCGGGTCGGGGTCGACGGGATCGGCGCCGTGGCGCGCAGGGCGGGTCTGGTGTGGTGCGGTCTGCGCCTGCACGGGGGCCGGCGAGTCGCGGAGTTCGCGGTCGAGGAGTGAGCGGCCGCCGTCCCGCTGCTGCTGGTCAAGCTGGCCACCTGCGACGGCGATCGCCGCGGGAGATAGTGGGGACAAGGCCGCGACGCGGCTATCGACCACCGAGGAGTCACATGGATCTCAAGCAGCTGGCCAAGGAAACGTTCGACCGGATCGCGCACGGCGTCGCCGGAAGCACCGACCCCGCGATCCCCGGAGCACCGGGGCCGGAGCCCGCCAGTCTCGCTGAGCCCACAGAGCCGAGGCCACCGTTGCCGCCCAAGGCCGACCAGAGCGCCCCGGCGACCCGCACCGCCACCGGCGTGGAGACCGGCGCACCCGTGACCGCCCGGTCGCAGCAGGAGACCTACCTGACGACGTCGACCGGTGTCCGCCTTCGTGACACCGACCACTCCCTCAAGGCAGGGGAGCGGGGCCCGACGCTGCTCCAGGATCACCACCTGCGGGAGAAGATCACGCACTTCGACCACGAGCGCATCCCCGAGCGCGTGGTGCACGCCCGCGGTGCCGGCGCGCACGGCGTGTTCGTGGGCTACGGCACCGCCGACGCGGTGTGCAAGGCAGGGTTCCTGCGCGAGGGCGTCGAGACACCCACGTTCGTACGCTTCTCGACCGTGCTCGGCTCGCGCGGCTCGGCGGACACGGTCCGTGACACGCGAGGCTTCGCGACCAAGTTCTACACCGACGAGGGCAACTTCGACCTCGTCGGCAACAACATCCCGGTGTTCTTCATCCAGGACGGCATCAAGTTCCCCGACGTCATCCACGCCGGCAAGCCGCACCCCGACCGGGAGATCCCCCAGGCGCAGAGCGCCCACGACACCTTCTGGGACTTCGTCTCGCTGCACACCGAGGCGCAGCACCACACCATGTGGAACATGTCCGACCGTGGCATCCCGCGCTCCTACCGGATGATGGAGGGCTTCGGGATCCACACCTTCCGCGTGGAGAACGCGGCGGGGGAGACCTCGCTGGTGAAGTTCCACTGGAAGCCGCGTCTCGGCGTGCACTCGCTGACGTGGGAAGAGGCGCAGATGATCGGTGGCATCGACCCCGACTTCCACCGCCGTGACCTCTATGACGCGATCGAGGCCGGGGCGTATCCCGCCTGGGAGCTGGGCCTGCAGGTCTTCCCGGACAACCCCGAGCAGGTCTTCGAGGGGATCGACCTCCTCGATCCGACCAAGATCGTGCCCGAGGAGCTGGCGCCGGTGCAGCCGGTCGGCCTGATGGTGCTGACCGCGAACCCGACCAACTTCTTCGCCGAGACCGAGCAGGTCGCGTTCCACGTCGGCCACCTGGTGCCCGGCATCGACGCGACCGACGACCCGCTGGTGCAGGCGCGGCTGTTCTCGTACGTCGACACGCAGCTGACTCGGCTCGGTGGGCCGAACTTCAACCAGCTCCCCGTCAACCGGCCGCACACCGAGGTCAACGACATGTTCCGCGACGGCTTCCACCAGCACGCGGTGCACGCGGGCGTGGCGCCGTACAAGCCGAACTCGCTCGACGGCGGGTGTCCGTTCCACGCGGGTGCCGACGTCGAGGGCTCGTTCGAGCACCTCGCGGTGCGGGTGGCCGAGGGCACCAAGGTGCGCGCCCAGCCCGCGTCGTACGACGACCACTACAGCCAGGTGCGGCTGTTCTGGAAGAGCATGACGCCGGTGGAGCAGGAGCACATCATCCGTGCCTACACCTTCGAGCTCGGCAAGTGCTACGAGCAGGCGATCAAGGAACGCCAGCTGCAGTGCCTGGCCAACATCGACCCGGTGCTCTGCCAGGAGGTCGCGACCGGCCTCGGGCTGCCGGCGCCGTCGCCGACGGTCGAGCTGATCGAGCCCGTCACGAGTCCTGCGCTGTCGCAGGTGGGCGAGCCGTGGCCGGCCGACGGCCGGATGGTCGGCATCGTGGTCGATCCCCAGGGTGACCTCTCCGGTGTCGAGGAGGTTCGTACGGCGATCTTCACGGCCGGCATGGTGCCGCTGGTGATCGCGCCGCACGGCGGGATGATCGGTGACGGCATCGCCGTGCAGCGTACGTTCGCGACCGCTCGGTCCGTGGAGTTCGACGCCGTCCTGGTCGCCGGAGCCCCGGTGCCGGCCCCGGACGCCCTGCCGAACCGCGACGAGAAGGCGGGCGCGGCCGACACGGTCACCATCGATCCGCGCGTCGTGCTGCTGGTCGAAGAGTGCTTCCGGCACGCGAAGGTCATCGGTGCCTGGGGCGCCGGTACGGCCGTGCTCGACGCCGCCGGCTACGTCGGCGGACCGGGCATCGTCCGGGGTGAGAGCGGCGCCGAGGTGCTCGGCCAGGTCCAGGAGGACATGGCTATGCACCGGGTGTGGGAGCGGTTCGCCGTCTCCGTCTGACCTGTCTGAACCGACGTCGGCCCCCGGCCGTGACGCTGAGCCGTGCTGCTCAGCAACTCACGGACGGGGGCCGACGTGTCGGTGCCGGAGGGTGCGGCTCGGTGGCGAAGACATCCCCAGCGCGGTCGACACGCGACACTCGGCGTGTCGGTAGTCGCATCGAACACGTGTTCGGACTAGAGTCGTCCCCAGGTCGACGAGCAGGCCCGGATTCCACAGCACACGTGCGAGACGCACGAAGTGTCGGTGCCGGCCCCTAACGTCGTAGATGACCGGCGGATACGAGAGACAAGGGACCACGCTGATGGCTGCTGACCCGGGCAAGGGAGCACCGAAGGACCGCGACAAGGCACTCGACACGGCAATGGCCCAGATCGAGCGTTCGCACGGCAAGGGATCGGTGATGCGCCTCGGCGAGCGTGGCAAGATCCCGATCGAGGTCATCCCCACCGGGGCGACCTCGTTGGACATCGCCCTCGGCATCGGCGGGCTCCCGCGCGGCCGGATCGTCGAGATCTACGGCCCAGAGTCCTCCGGCAAGACGACCGTCGCCCTCCACGCGGTGGCCAACGCACAACGCGCCGGTGGCATCGCGGCGTTCATCGACGCGGAGCACGCGCTCGATCCCGACTACGCCAAGGCCCTCGGTGTCGACACCGACGCCCTCCTCGTGTCCCAGCCGGACTCCGGAGAGCAGGCGCTCGAGATCGCCGACATGCTGATCCGTTCCGGTGCGCTCGACATCATCGTCATCGACTCCGTCGCCGCTCTGGTGCCACGCGCCGAGATCGAGGGCGAGATGGGTGACAGCCACGTCGGTCTGCAGGCTCGACTGATGAGCCAGGCGCTGCGCAAGCTGACCGGCGCGCTCCATGGTGCCGGCACGACCGCGATCTTCATCAACCAGCTCCGCGAGAAGATCGGCGTCATGTTCGGCTCGCCCGAGACCACGACGGGCGGCAAGGCGCTCAAGTTCTACGCCTCGGTCCGTCTCGACGTGCGACGGATCGAGACGCTCAAGGACGGCACCGACATGGTCGGCAACCGCACCCGCTGCAAGGTCGTCAAGAACAAGATGGCCCCGCCGTTCAAGCAGGCCGAGTTCGACATCATGTACGGCCAGGGCATCAGCCGAGAGGGCAGCCTCCTCGACGTCGGCGTCGATGCAGGCTTCGTCCGCAAGGCCGGCGCTTGGTACACGTACGAGGGCGACCAGCTCGGCCAGGGCAAGGAAAACGCGCGCAGCTTCTTGCGTGACAACCCCGACCTCGCCAACGAGCTCGAGAAGCGGATCATGGAGCACCTCGGCATCGGAGCCACGGTGGACGAGCCGACCGACGCCGTGGCCGCTGACGCCGTGGTCGCCGGTGCGGCCGCGGGGACGCGTGCAGGTGCTGCGGGCAAGTCAGCCAAGGCCGGCAAGGCTGCGGTCGACTTCTGAGCATGGCGCGCACGCAGCGCTCGGGATCCTGGGGCCGCCGGGATCCCGAGCCGGACGCCGACCGGGACCTCGGTCCGGAGCCCGACCACGAGGCCGTGGCACGCAAGATCCTCCTGGACCGGTTGGCTGAACGTCCGCGATCCCGAGCGGAGCTGGCCGCGCAGCTCGTGCGGCGCAACGTTCCTGACGAGATCGCCGAGAGGATGCTCGACCGGTTCGAGCAGGTCGGGCTCGTCGACGACGAGGAGTTCGCCCAGCTGTGGGTGCGCTCCCGGCAGCAGTCGCGTGGCCTCGCGGGACGGGCGTTGGCGCTCGAGCTCCGGCGCAAGGGGATCGACGACGAGATCGTGCGCGACACGATCGACACCCTCGACCCGGAGTCGGAGGAGGACGCCGCCCGTGCCGTCGTCCGCAAAAAACTCCGCTCCATGCGCAATCTCGACGAGCAGGTCAAGGTGCGACGACTTGTCGGTGCGCTCGGCCGCAAAGGCTATGGCCCCGGCATCGCCTACCGGATCGTCCGTGAGGAGGTCGGCGCGGCCGACGACTCGATGGAGGCCGAGGGCTGGCAGGACGGCCCCTGACACGTCGGACGGCCACCCGCCGACGTGTCAGCATGGAGCGGTGCGCACTGCCGTCGTCGGTGTATCGCTGGTCCTGCTCCTCGCCGCGTGCAGTGCGAGGGAGGCCGACGACGAACCGTCCTCGCCAGGCCCCGCGCCTGCGACCTCGAGCGGTCCGTCAGCGGGGAGCTCGTCGCCGGCGAAGCCTCCGGGAGTAGCCCCGAGGGATACCGGCTCGCCCGGTGGCCCGGGTGAGCCGGGCACGGACGCCCCGTCCCCGGGAGAGCCGCCGAAGCCGGACGCGCCGACGGCCGACGGATCGGCGATGCGGGCGGCCATCCGGCATCTCGCCGTCCGGGTCGGCCCGCGCGAAGCCACCACTGCGGCCTTCCGCCAGGCAGCAGGCTGGTTCGGCGGGGAGATGCGGCGGCTTGGCTACACCGTGACGGAGGAATCGTTCGCCGTACCCGCTGGAGACTCGTGGGGGACGCCGGTGAGTGCGGGCGACTCCGTCAACGTGATCGCCGATCCGCCGGGCTTCGACGCCTCGCAGCCGCACCTGGTCGTCGGCGCCCATCTCGACACCATCGCGGTGTCGCCGGGGGCCGAGGACAACGCGACCGGCGTGGCCGTCGTGCGTGAGCTCGCCCGCTTGGCGAGTGCGTACGGTACGAGGCTCCCCGTGCGGCTCGTCGCCTTCGGGGCCGAGGAGCCACGCGGTCCGGGTGACAGCCTGCACCACTTCGGGTCTCGGCACCGCGTCGCCGCGATGAGCGGCCCCGAACGCGCTGCAGTGCGGGCCATGGTCTCGCTCGACCGCGTGGGAGTCCGGGGTCGGACGGTGCCGGTCTGCGACGGCGGGACGAGCAACGGTCGCGTCGTCCGCTCGCTGGTCGCCGCGGCCGGCGGGATCCCGACGAGCACGTGCGAGGACCGCGCCAGCGACCACTGGTCGTACGAGAAGGCCGATGTCCCGGCCGCCCGGCTCGGAAGCATCCCGTATGCCGGATACCACTCCGCCGACGACCGCTCGGGCGTGGTGGACGATCGGCAGCTCCGCCGAGTCGCGACGATCGTCTGGCGCTGGATGCGATGAGGAGAGGTCAGGGCAGGGCGTAGGGACCGGTGCTGGTCTCCCACGCGGTCCTGAGGACGGTCTGCCCCCTCGCGCCCTGGACCGGGCGCGGCGTGAAGTCGTCGTCGATCACGTACGGCACCAGCTCGATGCCCTTGAGCTCGCCGTCCCACAGCACGAGCTCGAGGACCGCGCCCTCGCGGGTCCGCCGCTGGACGTCCATGTCGAACACGAAGTTGCCGAGCGAGTGCACCACCAGCGTGTCACCGACCTGCTCGAGTCCTTGGAGCCAGTGCGGATGACCGCCCACCACGACGTCGGCGCCCGCCTGAGCGACCACGCGCGCGACGCGGCGCTGGGACGGCTCCGGCAGGTTGGTGTATTGAGTGCCCCAGTGGGTCAGCACGACCACCGTGTCGACCCGCGCGGTCAGCGAGCGGGTCTGAGCCTCGAGTCGTGCCAGTCGTCGCTCGTCCATCGGTCCGGTGCGGGGAGGCATGTCCAGTCGGCTCGTGCCCGGGCTGGTTGCGGTGGCAGCGGGCGTCTCGCCGATCGAGTCGACGGCGAGGAACCCGACTGACGTGTCGCCCCGCTCGATGATCACTGGGCGCTCCGCCTCCGTGCGGTCACGACCGGCGCCGACGTACGGGAGACCACTGGAGCGCAGTCGGGCGAAGGTGTCGAGCATGGCGCGCTCGCCGAAGTCGCCGAGGTGGTTGTTGGCGAGGCTGACGAGGTCGAACCCCGCCGCCCGTAGGCCTCGTCGCACCGACGGATCGCCGCCGAAGGAGTCACCGCCCTGGGTGGGCGAGCCACGCCGTGACAACGTCGACTCCAGGTTCCCCACCGTGATGTCGGCACCCGCGAGGCGGCTTGCAAGCCGTCGGAACACGGCCGTGGGGTCGTCGGCCCGCCGGAGGAAGGACCCCACTCGTCGTCCGAGCATGATGTCACCCGTGATCGCGACGGTGACGACCTCGGGCTCGGGTGCGGGGGAGGCCTGCGGGGTCGTCAACGGATACGCCGCGGGGTGCCGGATCGGGTCCTTGCTCTCGACACGCACCGTGCGCACCGTCTCGTCGACGACGGACGCGGAGACGTAGCCGACGGCATCCGGGTCGAGGCGGACCGCAGCGACGACGGCGGCAGCATCGGCGAGACGGTCGGCCGCCGGGACGTCGGAGCGGTCGGTGACCAGTCGGAGCTCGGAGGGCGGGCCGATGCTGAGGAGCCGTAGTGCGCCCTCGTGAGTGAGGACGCGCAGGGGAGAGTGGTGATGGGTGACGAAGACCGGCGCGGCACCGGTCTCGGCCCGGGGCGAGGGCGCGGCGGACGTCGGTCGGTCCCGAGTCGGCGACTGCGCCGGCTCCGGAGCAGGTTCGGTCGTGCACCCGACGGCGAGCAGGAGCACTGAGAGGGTCGACGCGGTGCGTCCCATGTCCTGAGGGTACGGCGGCGTCGTACCCTCAGGGCCATGTCCGACGCCGGATCACGCGGGATCGCCTTCCGCGCCATGCGCGAGCCGGATCTGGCGATGCTGGTCGGCTGGAGGAGTGCCCCTCACGTGCTCGCGTGGTTCCGTGATCCGCCGAAGGACGTCGATGAGGCGCGCGCACGGTACGCCGAGCGGCTCGCCGGAGAGCACCCGACATGCATGTGGGTGGTCGAGGTCGAGGGTGAGCCGGTCGGCTATGTCCAGGACTTCCCGGTCGCCTCCGACGACGACCTGGCCGTTCGGGTGCAGCTGCCGGGGGCCGTCGGGTTCGACTACCTGATCGGGCGCCCGGACCTGATCGGCGCCGGGCTGGGCACGCGGATGGTCGCGGCATACCTGACGGACGTCCTGCTGGCGGCCTACCCCGATGCGCCGTGGTTCGTCGCGTGCCCGGATGCGCGCAACGCCGCGTCTCTCAGGGTGCTCGGCAAGCTCGGATTCGAGCAGCGTCAGTGGATCCAGATGCCGGGGGAGGACTACGCCGACATCGTCTGCCGCCTCGCTCGCGACGGTGTCCACCGATTGTTACCGACGAGTAACCAATCCTGCTAGGGTGCCACTCGTGAACTCGACCCTCGCGATGTACGAGCGCCTGACGACCCTGCCTCTCGGTGGCCGCCTGTTCGACCTGGCGTTCAGTCTGAAGGCCCCGTACTTCCGGACCGTCCGCCCACGGATCCGCCAGATGAGGCCGCACCGAGCGGAGCTCGTGCTCCCGAAGCGGTGGGCCGTCAAGAACCACATCGGCACGGTCCACGCGATCGCCGTCTGCAACGGCCTCGAGGCCGCGATGGGCCTGCTGGCCGAGGCCACGGTCCCCGACGGCTATCGGTGGCTGCCCAAGGGCATGGACGTCTCCTATCTGGCGAAGTCGACGTCCGACCTGGTCTGCGTCGCCGAGACGACCGCGGAGGACTGGGCGAAGGCCCCTGAGGTCGACGTGACCGTCCATGCCACGCGTGACGACGGCACGCGCGTCGTCGAGGGCACCATCCACCTCTGGGTCACCCCGACGCGATGACGAGCCAGATCAACGCCTTCAGCACGCTGTCCGTACGCCGGGTCGACGGCAGCCGTGAGCTGCACGAGTACGCCCGGATCCTCGGGCTGCGCGGTGGCTACCTGTTCCTGGAGGAGGGCGTGCTGACCGACCGGTCGGGCAACGGGATCCGTACGGCTGCGGTCCACGGGATCCCGCTCGCGGAGGTCGCCGCCGTCGACGTGGAGACCCACGCCGGCGACGACGAGAACAGCGAGACCACGATCGGGTTGGAGTCCGCGGGGATGCTCAACTTCGACGGCAGCGTCTACGTCCGCTGACGGCTCAGTGGCCGCCGTGGGACGAGCCGGTGTTGGCATGGGTCGCGCGGACACGCCCCGCGGCGATCTCGTCCTCGGTCTCGCCGAGGACACCGACTGCCGTGACGTCGAGCTTGCGGCCCCCGCTGAACTTCTTCTGGGCCCAGCGCGCCAGCACCTCGAGGCAAAGGTTGACGACCAGATAGAGCATCAGCAGCACGAGCGTGGCCGGCAGCTGGTTCTGGAAGGTCAGCCAGAAAGACTTCATCTCCGTGGTCAGGCCGGGGGCCAGGATCGTGTAACCCAGCGACGTGTCCTTGAGCGCGACGATGCACTGGCTGATGATCGACGGCAACATGATCTTGACCGCCTGGGGGAGGAGCACCGAGGTCATGACCTGGTACTTCCGCATCCCGAGCGCGTACGCGGCTTCCGACTGGCCCTTGGGCAGCGCGTTGATGCCCGCACGGAAGACCTCGGCGAGGACCGAGCCGTTGTAGAGGATCAGTCCGATCACCAACGACTGGAACGACTTGTCGAGCTGCAGCCCGTAGAGCGTCCAGATGAAGATGATGAGCATGAGCAACGGCACGGCGCGGAAGAACTCGACCACCAGCCACGCCGGCCAGCGGATCCATCGGTGCTCGGAGAGCTTGCCCACACCGAAGATCACGCCGAACACGACGGCGCCGGCGATGGCGAAGACGGCAGCCTTCAATGTCTCGAGGAGCGCGACCCACAGCAGCTCGATGTAGCGCGGGGTGACGAATGGCTCCCAGAGGTCGCCCTCGAGCTGACCGTTCTGGCTGAGGAGCCGGATCGTCCAGAAGAGGCCGACGACCAGCAGGAGAGTCGTGACGAGACCGACGATCCGGTTGATTCGACGGGAACGAGGCCCGGGGTTGTCATACAGGACGGTGCTCATCGCTCTGCCCTCCAGCGGCGCTCGAGCATCGCGGCGCCAAAGGAGATGGCCTCGACGATGACGATGTAGCAGACCGCGATCGCGATGAAGATGATGATGCGGTCGGTGGCGTACTCGTTGAGCAGCTGCTTCGACCGGAAGGTCAGCTCGAGACTGCCGAAGGCCATCGCGATCGACGTGTTCTTGGTGAGGGCGATCAGCACGCTCGCCAGCGGCGGCACGACGTTACGGAACGCCTGCGGGAGCACGACCTGCGTCATCGTCTGGCCGAAGCCGAACCCGAGGGAGCGGGCGGCCTCCGCCTGCCCGAGCGGGATGCCGTTGATGCCTGAGCGCAGGCTCTCGGCCACGAACGCCGCGGTGTAGAGACCCATCGTCACGACGGTCTTGATGAAGATGTCGTTGTTGAAGGTGATCCCGATCTGCGGCAGGCCGAAGAACGTGATCAGCATGAGCACGAGCAGCGGGGAGTTCCGGAAGAGCGTCACGTAGACGGCTGCGAGGCTGCGCAGGACCGGGACGGGACTCACGCGGAAGACCGCGATGATCGTGCCGACGAGGAGAGCGATCACCGCACTCGCTCCTAGCAGCCGGAGCGTCCATCCGAAGCCGGAGAGGATCAGGTCCCAGTTCTCGGTCAGTGCGTCCACGTGCACCTCCTCACGAGGTCATAGGTCGGGCAGCGAGCGCGACGGGGCCGGCCGGAGCCAGCCCCGTCGCTTCAGATCAGGAGCAGGGATCGAGCTCGGGCTTGTCGGGCGTGTCGATGCCCGACTTGCCCAGCGAGTCGTCGAACGCCGCCTCCCAGTCGCCGTCGTCGAACGACTCCTCGAGCGTCTCGTTGATGAACTCGCACATGCCGGCCTGGTCCTTGTTGTACCCGATGCCGTAGCGCTCCTCGGAGAACGGCTCGCCGACAACCTTCATCGTGCCCGGATCCTGCGCGGCGTAGCCGGCGAGGATCGCTCCGTCGGTCGTGACGGCGTCGACGGAGCCGGTCTTGAGCTGGTCGACGCACTGCGAGTAGGTGTCGAATCCGGCCGGCGTCGCGCCGTACTTCTCCTCGACCGTGGCGATCGACGTCGAACCCGTCACCGAGCAGACCTTCTTGCCCTTGAGGTCCTCAGGACCCTTGATGTCGTCGTTGGACTCCTGCACGAGGAGCTGCTGGCCGGTCACGTAGTACGGGCCGGCCTGGCCGACGACCTGGCGACGCTCGTCGGTGATCGAGTACGAGGCGATCACGAAGTCGACGGTGCTGTTCTGGAGGAACGGCTCGCGGTTGTCGGAGATCGTCTCGACCCACTCGATCTTGTCGGCGGGGATGCCGAGCTTCGCCGCGAGGATGGTGCCCATGTTGGGGTCGAAGCCCTCCGGCGCGTCCGCACCGGCAGCCTTGAAGCCGATGCCCGGCTGATCGAACTTCACGCCGATCTTGACCGTGCCGGCCTCGGCGAGCTCCGCCATGCGGGTGCCGTCGTCGAACGACGCGTCCTTGACGACCTCGGGGCTGAAGCCGCCGTTGTCGCCGTCGCTGCTGTCGCTGTCGTCGTTGCCGGCGTCGCCACAGCCGGCGAGCGCGAGGGCTGCTGCCGCCGCGATGACGGCGAACTTGGTCCTACGGATCTTCATTGAATCTCCCTTTGACTTCACGAGCGCCGCGGATGCGGCTCCGCCTTCGGTTCTGATGGAGCGTGCCGTTCGGTTCTGACGATGGAGTACGAGAGGGTCAGTGCTTGAGGATCTTGGCGAGGAAATCCTTGGCACGGTCCGTCTGCGGGTTGTCGAAGAACTCCTGGGGAGTCTCCTCCTCGAGGATCTGCCCGTCAGCCATGAAGACGACGCGGTCGGCGGCCGTCCGGGCGAAGCCCATCTCGTGCGTGACGACGATCATCGTCATGCCGCCCTTGGCGAGCGTGACCATGGTGTCGAGGACTTCCTTGATCATCTCGGGGTCCAGCGCGGAGGTCGGCTCGTCGAAGAGCATGACCTTGGGGTCCATGGCCAGGGCGCGGGCGATCGCGACGCGCTGCTGCTGGCCGCCGGATAGCTGGGCGGGGTACTTGTTGGCCTGCGACTCCACGCCCACACGCGTGAGGAGCTCCATGGCGCGCTTCTCGGCGTCGCCCTTGGACTTCTTGCGAACCTTCACCGGTCCGAGCATCACGTTCTCGAGGACGGTCTTGTGCGCGAACAGGTTGAACGACTGGAAGACCATGCCGACATCGGCGCGCAGCTGGGCGAGCTTGCGCCCCTCCGCGGGCAGCACCTCGCCGTCGATGGCGATCGTGCCCTCGTCGATGGGCTCGAGGCGGTTGATCGCGCGGCAGAGCGTGGACTTGCCCGAGCCGGACGGCCCGATGACGACGACGACCTCGCCCGGCTTCACGCGGAGATTGATGTCCTTGAGGACGTGGAGGTCCCCGAACCACTTCTGAACGTCGTCCATGGCGACCATGTGGGCGGCCGTCGCGGTCGAGCTGGTCGAGCCCGTCGGCGCAGGCGTGACCGAGTCGTACGAGTCATCGGACATGTGGGACAACGTAGGTGCCCGTACGGGTATGCACCAAACCGGCGTGACTCGGGACGGCAGGTTGTTGTGAGAACGTGACCGCGCTGCCGGCGCCTCAGCTGGACGATTCCGCGCTACTCAACACGGACAGTGAAGCCCAGAGGAGTCCGGGACTCCTGCTCCTCGAACGGCATGATGACGAACCGGCCCGGGCCGACCTCCGTCACGACACCGTGGCGGGTGCCGTCCTCGTTCAGCAGTACATCCCCGACGGCCAGGTCCTGGATCGGTTTTCGCATGGCTCAATCTAGAGTGCCGTGAGGGTCGACGCCCGGCGAGGTGATGGTCATCGTTGTTCTCCCTGATGATCCACACGGGTGAACCTGGAGGGATGCCAGGGCCGCGCCCCCGTACTCTGGGAGGGCTATGACGAAGACGTACGAAGTGCGCACCTACGGGTGCCAGATGAACGTGCACGACTCCGAGCGCCTGTCGGGGCTGCTCGAGGACGCCGGATATGCCGCGGCACCCGAGGGTGCGGCCAAGCCCGCAGACGTGGTCGTGTTCAACACCTGCGCCGTCCGGGAGAACGCCGACAACCGCCTGTACGGCTCGCTCGGTCACATCGCCAGCATCAAACGTGAGAACCCTGGCATGCAGATCGCGGTGGGCGGCTGCCTGGCCCAGAAGGACCGCGACACGATCACCCGGCGCGCGCCGTACGTAGACGTCGTCTTCGGCACCCACAACATCGGCTCCCTGCCGGCGCTGCTCGACCGCGCCCGAGTGCGGGAGGAGAGCCAGGTGGAGATCCTCGAGTCGCTCGAGGTCTTCCCGTCGACGCTCCCGACCAAGCGCGAGTCGGCGTTCGCCGCCTGGGTCTCGATCAGCGTCGGTTGCAACAACACCTGCACGTTCTGCATCGTCCCCAGCCTGCGCGGCAAGGAGAAGGACCGCCGCCCCGGCGAGATCCTCGCCGAGATCGAGGCGCTCGTCGCCGACGGCGTGGTCGAGGTGACCCTCCTGGGTCAGAACGTGAACTCGTACGGCGTCGAGTTCGGTGACAAGCTCGCGTTCGGCAAGCTGCTGCGGGCCTGCGGGGAGATCGAGGGCCTGGAGCGAGTGCGGTTCACCTCGCCGCACCCGGCCGCCTTCTCGGACGACGTCATCGCAGCCATGGCCGAGACGCACAACGTGATGCCGCAGCTCCACATGCCGTTGCAGTCCGGGTCGGACCGTGTCCTCAAGGCGATGCGCCGCTCCTACCGCAAGGACCGCTACCTCGGCATCATCGACCGCGTGCGCGCCGCGATGCCGGACGCCGCGATCACGACCGACATCATCATCGGCTTCCCCGGTGAGACCGAGGAGGACTTTCTCGAGACCATGGACGTCGCGCGCCAGGCGCGGTTCACGTCGGCGTACACCTTCCAGTACTCCCCGCGGCCCGGCACGCCGGCCGCGACCATGGACGAGCAGCTGCCGAAGGCGGTCGTCCAGGACCGGTACGACCGCCTGGTGGCGCTCGTCAACGACATCTCGTGGCAGGAGAACACCGCGCTCGTCGGGTCGACCGTCGAGCTGCTCGTCGCCGACACGAGTGCCGGCAAGGGCGGCAAGAAGGACGAGGCGACTCGCCGGCTCACGGGTCGGGCTCGGGACAACCGGCTGGTGCACTTCGCGCGGCCGGACGGTGTCGACGTGCGGCCGGGCGACATGGTCACGACGGTGATCACCACCGCGGCTCCCCACCACCTGATGGCCGACGGTGCTCCGCTCGCGGTGCGGCGCACGCCCGCCGGCGACGCCTGGGCGGCCCGCAACACGCCGACACCGGTCGGCGTCGGGCTCGGGATGCCCTCGATCGGCGCACCCGCCCCCCTGCCGGTCGCCGACGGCCCCGCCTGCGCCTCCTGACGCCGCGCTACCGACGGCGCCGTCAGGGCCGTGGATCGCCCGGCCGCCTCCGGTTGGTCGGGTCGCCGTCGAGCTTGTCGAGGCCGTCCTTGAGCGCGTCAGCGCCCTTGTCGATCTTGTCGCCGTGCTTGCTCCCGGCCTTGCCGCGGGCGAGGTCGGCGGCCTTGTCGATCCCCTTGTCGATCTTGTCGCCGTGCTCGTTGAGCAGGTTCTTGGCCTTGCCCCTCAGGCGGGCGTTCTTCGTGAACTTGTCGAGCAGTCCCATGGGTCCTCCCGGACGACGGTGTGGTGGGTGATCTCAGGTATCCAGGATCTCAGCAAGGGCGGAGGTCAGCGCGTCACATGGGAGGTCAGCGTCATGATCGGAGGGACGTCGCCGCGCAGGTAGGCCTCGATCACGACCTCCTCGTGCACGACACCCGGCTGGGGCAGGTCGCGCAGGCTGAACCATCGCTGGTCGACGGCCTTGTCGGTCTCGGCGATGCGCGGGTCGCCGTCCCAGCGGCGGGCGATCCAGAAGAAGTCGACCCGCTGCTCCACCGGCGGGCCACCTGGCATCCAGCGGTGGATCGTGGTGAGCGGCTGGAGCGTCTCGGGATCGACCGTGGCGCCGGTCTCCTCGTTGACCTCGCGGGCGGCAGCCGTCCGTGCGGACTCGTCCGCATCGACGTGGCCCGCGATCAGAGCCCAGTGCCCGTCGCGGTAGCCGGTGTTCTGCCGCAGCTGGAGCAGGATCTCCTCGTCACCGATCGGGCCGCGCAGCATCAGGACGTAGGAGGCAGGGACCAGGGCATGGCTCATGCCGAGCACTCTAGGCCGCGCCGCTGACGAGGAGGTTAGCCTCGGGAGCGTGCCCGTCTCCGTCGCCGTGGTCCCGCAGACCCCACTTCTCGTGCCCGAGATCGCCGCGGGTGCGGCGGGGGAGCTGGAGACCCTGCGGTCGTACGCGATCGACGCGGTCCGAGAGGTCACCTCCGACGCCGACCGTGTCCTCGTGCTCGCGCCGGGACCGGCCGACGCCCGCTTCGACGACGTGGCGGCGGACTTCACGCCGTATGGGTACGGGGAGCGCTCGAGCGACGCCACCGGCACAGGCGCCGGCGTGCGGCCCGGGTCGGCGCTCCCGCTGGGCGCATGGCTCCTCGACGCCGTCGGCACGACCGTCCCGCGTGTCTTCGCCGAGACCAGCGGCGAGGCGGTCGATCTCCCCGGCAACGGACGTACGGCCCTGGTGGTCCTCGCCGACGGAAGCGCGAAGCGCGACAAGACCGCGCCGGGATACGTCGACGTCCGTGCTCTGGCGTTCGACGCGGTGATCGGTACGGCGCTGGCCAGCGCCGACCTCGACGCCCTCGCCGCGCTCGATCCCGCCCTCGCGGCCGACCTGTGGGCGAGCGGTGTCCCGGCTTTTCGGGCTCTGGCTGCGACGGTGCGGGTGGATGGTGGTGACGAGATCGCGGCGCAGCTGACCTACGACGGTTCGCCCTACGGTGTCGCCTACTGGGTCGCCGTCTGGCGCGGGTAGCCAGGGCTGCGGGTGCCGGCCCGGCACGCACGGAGCCCCCGGCGCCGCAGCGCCAGGGGCTCCGTCCTGCTGTCGTCCGGCCCTCCTACCTCCTCCTGTAGACCCGGATCGTCTTCGACTTGCTGGCGCGCTTGGCGGTCGACGAGCCCCGGTAGGTCACCGTGATCCGCTTCCTACCGGCCGCGAGCCGCTTGATCCGCTTGTTGGCCCGGCCTCGGGCGTTGAGAGTGCCGCGTCCGACGACCCGCTTGCCTCGCTTGATCACGTACTTGCCGCGCGCGGCCTTTCCGCCTGACACGACCCGGAACGAGACCCTCGCCCGAGTGGCGGTCGTCACTCGCTTCGGCTTGACCTTCAGGGCGGTGATCCTCGAGGCGGTCTTCGGTGCCGGTGTCACCGTCACGAAGACTTGTGCTGAGGCCTCGCCGCCGTGACCGTCGTTGACCGTGTAGCGGAAGGACGTCTTACCTGTGAACCCGCGCTTGGGTGTGAACCGGACCGCCGAGCCGTTGCCGATCGGTGTCACGGTGTTCCCCTTCAGGTCCGAGTAGGTGTAGGACAGTGCGTCCCCGTCCGGATCGCTCGCCCTCAGGTTGATGATGACCGAGCGTCCCTGCCTCACCTTCACGCCCGTGACGTTCTGGGCCGTCGGACGGCGGTTGCTGAAGTTGACGTTGAGCGTCTTCTGCAGCGGTGTGTCGGCCGACGAGCGGCCCACGTGGACGGTGTAGTTACCGTCTGCCGTCGCCCACTCTCCGTCCGCCCACTTCCTCAGATCGTCCGCGTCGTCCGGGACGAAGTAGGAGAACGGGTGGTTGGAGGCGTTGGAGTCGATCAGCACCGACACCTTTTTGCTCTGGCCGGCAGCGAGGTCGATCTTGTCGAACCCCACGAGCCGCTTCGACGGCTCGCCCGACTGCCGCGGAAGCGTGAGGTAGACCTGCGGGACCTCCTTGCCGGCACGCTTGCCGGTGTTGGTGACCGTGAAGTCGGCCCTCAGCGCGGTGTGTCCGTTGCCGCCTCCCACCTCGGTGACCTTCAGGTCCTTGTAGTCGAAGGTCGTGTAGGAGAGTCCGTATCCGAACGGGAAGTACGGCTCGGTCCCGGTCGCCTGGTACCACCGGTAGCCCATCTTGAGGCCTTCGGTGTAGCGGACGACGCGTTGCGGTTTCGGTCCCGAGACGGTGCACGGCGGCTGCTCCGCCGGATCGATGCACTGCGGGTCGCGCCCGTAGCCGCCGGGTGTGCCCGTGTTCTCCTCGAAGCCGTTGTACTGCTCCGTGGTCTCGTAGGCGGCCTCGTGGTCGGTCTTCCCGATCGTGAGCGGCAGCTTGCCGGAGAAGTTCGTGTCGCCGAACAGGGCGTCGGCGACGACCTGGCCGTCCCACTCGCCCGGATACCACGCCTGCACCATCGTGTCGACGTCGTCGATCCACGGCATGTTGACCTGGCCCTGCGTCTTCATGACGACGATCGTGTTCGGGTTGGCAGCCAGGACCCGCGGGATGAGCTCCTGCTGGTTGGTGCCGGTGATCGTCGGCAGATCGAGGTTCGGAGTCTCGTTCGGCGCGCCCGCGGCGGTGCTGTTCGGGTTCTCCTCGGGCCAGTAGGCGTTCTTGTCCCAGGTCTCTCGCGCCACGTCACCGACCATGAGGATGGTGACGTCGGCGTTGCGGGCCGCCCTCTCCGCGCTGGCGATGTTGGTCCCCGTGTTGAGGGTCACCGTGGCGTCGGAGTTCTTGCTGTCGAGCACGTTCTGCAGACCCTGGACGGGTGTCACCTGGAACGGCTCGTTGACCGTGATGTTCTGGGACCGGTTGCCGCTGCGCGGCGGCAGCGAGGCCTCGCGGGCGAACCACTGCGGACCGATCACGGCGATCGACTCCACCGCACCGGCGTTGAGAGGCAGGATGTTCTTCTGGTTGCGGAGAAGGACGAGTCCCTCGGCGCCTGCCTGCTTGGCGACCTTGGCGTGGGCACCGGTCGGCGCCATGAGCGGATCGATCTTGTCCCACTGGAACGACGTCAACGGGTTGTCGAAGTTGCCGAACTCGAACATCTTGATGTAGCGAGGACGCAGCAGGCCGTCGATGTCTGCCTCGGTGATCACACCCGAGTTGATGTACTGCTTGAGGATCTCCGGCTTGTACCACTCGGGCGACTCGTCGAGCTCGACGTCCACGCCGGCCCTGAGCGCGCCCAGAGTGCTCTGCTGAGCGCGCCGGTCGGAGAAGACGTAGCCGTCGAAGCCCCAGCGCTGACGCAGCGTCTGCTGAAGGAGCGGTGAGCTGCTGCAGTTGTAGGTGTAGTTCAGGTCCGGATAGGCGCACATCACGGACGACACGTCGGCGTCCTTGACGGCCATCTCGAACGGCAGCAGATAGATCTCGTGCAGGGCACGAGAGGGCACCCGGTTGGCCGACGTCCAGCGCTCGAACTGGTACTCCGAGTCGTTGGCGACGAAGTGCTTCGCCGTGGCCTGGCTGACGCCGCGGGCCTGGATCCCCTTGATGATCTCACTCGACATCACGCCGGTGAGGTACGGATCCTCGCTGAAGTACTCGTTGTTCCGCCCGCCGTACGGGGTGCGGATCATGTTCATGCCAGGTCCCCACAGGACCTGGTCGGCCCACGCCTCGAGCTCGACGTCGAGCACGTTGCCCCAGTCGCCCATGAGGTCGCGGTTGAACGTCGCCGCAGACGAGACCTGGGCGGGGAGTGCCGTTGCAGTCGGCTCGGGGAGGCAGTCGCCGCCTCGGATGCCCGTGCCGCCGTTGGCCTGCCGGAAGGTCGGGATGTCGAGCGACGGGATGCCCTCGATGTGACGGCCGATGATGGTGAAGTTGCAGTCGTTCCGGTCCGCGGGGCTGTCTTCGGGATCCCCGTCCGGATCCAGGTCCTCGTTGTAGAACGGCTGGTTGTAGATCTGCTGAAGCTTCTGGTCCAGGGTCATCGCGCCGATCAGCAGGTCGGCCCGCCGCTCCGGTGTGAGACTCGTGTTCATCCACGGCAGGTCTTCTTGTGCCTGCGTGATGGAAGGTATGAAGACTACCGAGGCGGCGACGAGGCCGGCCGCGGCAGCGTACGTGATCATTCGTCGAAACATGCGAGTGAACCCCCGACTTCGATGCCTGCCCCGAGATCCCATCCAGTCAAAGACCGGATCAAGCAGGAACAAACTGGGACATTTACCCCATCAGAACACCCGGTTGTCGAACGTGCATCTCTCGCTCGTCGTGAGGAGGCCGCGAGGCCGCAGGTCACCCCACGGCAGAGGGGCCGTCGGGGTCCTGGCCCTTGTCCAGCTTGTGGATCTGCTCCTTCGCGGCGGCGTGGGCCTTGTCGATCTTGTCGTCGTACGTGCCCTTGGTCAGGTCCTTGGCCATGTCCCGCACCTTCTCGAGCGCGCTGTCGATCGTGTCGCCGTTCTCGGTGACGAGGATGCTCGCCCGCTCCTTCATCTCGCGGGCCAGGTCCGCGCTGGAGTCCTTGAACCTCTCGAAGGCCTCGTCGAACGTGCTCATGCCGATCTCTCCCTGTCATGGGTCGGTGCGTACTGGGTGCTGGACACTCTCGAATCTACGTCAGAATGGTCGCCGTGAGCTCTCCAGTGGTCGCCGTCGTGGGGCCGACCGCCGCCGGGAAGTCCGATCTCGCCGTCGCGCTGGCGCAGCGCATCGGCGGCGAGATCGTCAACGTCGACGCCTACCAGGTCTATCGCGGCATGGACGTCGGTACGGCGAAGCTCCCCGCCGCCGAGCGCGGCGGCGTCCCGCACCACCTTCTCGACGTCCTCGACGTGACGGCACCGGCGACGGTCGCGGAGTTCCAGACCTGGGCGCGCGAGGCGATCGAGGACGTCCGGGCACGCGGCGGCGTGGCGGTGCTCGTCGGCGGCTCGGCGCTGTACGTGCGCGCCGTCGTCGATGCGTTCGAGTTCCCCGGGACCGACGAGGGCGTCCGGGCACGTCTCGAGGAGGAGCTGCAGACCCAGGGGCCGGAGGCGATGCACCGGCGTCTCGCGGGGGTCGACCCTGAGGCGGCGCGATCGATCCTCGCGTCCAACGGACGCCGGATCGTCCGAGCGCTCGAGGTCGTGGAGATCACCGGACGGCCGTTCGCCGCATCGCTGCCCGCCCACACGGCGTTCTACGACGACCTCCGACTCATCGGGATCGACGTGCCGCGCGACGTGCTCGACGACCGGATCGCCCGACGGGTCGACCGCATGTGGGAGGACGGCCTCGTCGAGGAGGTGCGGTCGCTCACCGAGCGCGGACTGCGCGAGGGACGGACGGCGAGCCGTGCGCTCGGCTACTCGCAGGTGCTGGCCTACCTCGACGGCACGATGACCGAGGACGAGGCACGTGAGGCGACCGTCCGTGGGACCCGCAAGTTCGCGCGGAAGCAGGACTCGTGGTTCCGCAAGGACCCGCGCATCGTGTGGCTCCCGTACGACGCCCCCGACCTGCTGGAACGAGCCGTACGGGTGGCGGAGGGCTCAGCCGGCGTGGCGTGACTCGAGCCTGCGGCGCAGCCGGCCGAGCGCGATCCCGTATGAGATGCGAAGGACCGGGGAGGCCAGTCGCCAGACCACTCCGGCGACCGCGCCGCCGGGCACCCTGACGCGCTCCTCCCACGAGAACAGCGTGCCGCCGTCGTCGGTGGGCTCGCAGCTGAACAGCCCGGTGCCGGAGATGAGGCGACCGGTGTGCGCCACCTCGCAGACCCGCGGCGGGTCGGATCGTACGACGTGCATCGTGTCTGTGACCCGCACCGGGCCGACCCCGGTCACCGCGACGATCTGCTCACCCACGACCCTGACCGTCGTCGCGGGTATCCACTCGCCCTGGAGCTCCCAGTCGGTGACGTAGTCCCAGGTAGTCTGCTGCGACACGCCGACCCGTACCGCGCCGGTCACCACCCCGACCTGCGGGGTCGCGACCACGGGGCGAGCTCGGCGGGTGGTCATCGCGCCACGGCCTCCGAGCGCCAGCCGGCGTAGCCGAGGACGATGAGTCGCATCTGGCGCCGAGCCTCGGACTCGATCTCCTCCATGAGGTCCGGCTCGTCGGGCGACTCGATGACCTGCTCCGCGGTCGACACCATGATGTTGACGAACAGCCGGGACGCCGTCCGGACGTCACCCTCGGCCCAGGTGTCGAGCTGAGGGAAGGTCCGGAGCACCCCCGCCAGGTCGCGGACGTAGCTGTGGAGCTCGGTGCGGATGCGACTGCGGACCGCAGGGACCCCGCCGAAGCGCTCCCGCGCGACGAAGGCGAAGTGCGGACGGTGGGCGCGGACCTGCGACACGATGATCGCGGCCGACGCAGCGATCACGTCGGAGTAGGTCTCCGGATCCTGGCGGGCCTGGCGCATCATGCCGCGCAGCGTCCCGAACGACTGGTCGACGAGCGCCAGCCCGAGCTCCTCCATGCTGGCGAAGTGGCGGTAGAAGGCGGTCGGGACCACGCCGGCGCGCCGGGCGACCTGGCGCAGGCTCACGCCGGCGAACCCGTGCTCGTCGGTCAGATCGAGCGCCGCGTCCAGAAGTGCCTGCCGCGTGCGTTCCTTCTGCTCGTGGCGCGGCACTGCATCCTCGGAGTCTTGCACCGGGGAACCCTACCGCGGCGGCCGCATCGCGACCGCGCAGAGGAGGAGCTCCTCGTCCGCGAGGACGAGGCGATGGGTCCTGGAGGACGATGCGCGTCCGCATACCCAGGGCAGAGGCTGGCGGGTATGAGCGGGGCCGAACGTGCCCTGCGGGTGGAGGGTGAGCTGATGCCGCGTCGGTTGTGGGTGCTCGGACTCGGGCTGGGCTTGGTGATGACGATGCTGGGAGCCGGTTCAGCGTCGGCCGCGCCGAAGAAGCGTCCGGATCTGGTGGTGGCGGCGGTGTCGGTGACGCCGGGGAAGGTGGTCGCCGGTGGTGTGCTGAAGGTCGGTGACACGACGCGTAACAAGGGCCGTAAGAAGGCGAAGCGGTCGGTGACGCGGTACGCGCTGTCGGCGAACAAGAAGTGGGACAAGAAGGACGTCGTCCTCGGGAGTCGTGCGGTCAAGGTGCTGAAGCCGGGCAAGAAGCACGCGGTGAAGGCGCGCTCGGTGCGGGTGGCGGCGGCGACCAGGCCGGGTACGTACTGGCTGCTGGCGTGCGCGGATGCGAAGAAGAAGGTGCGTGAGTCCAACGAGCGCAACAACTGCCGGGTGGCCAAGCGACGCGTCACCGTCACCAAGAAGGCGTTCTCCTGGCCGAAGGTCGGCATGGTGAAGGTGAATGTGTCAGCGGTGGTCGACGTGAGGCTTCGTTCTCATTCTCACTCCACGGACGGACTTTGGGATACCAAGAGAAACTCCGATGTTCGCCTGAACGGCAAGGGTTCGGGATGGCTCCTCCTGGAAGGCGGGAAGCCCGAGTCTCTGACCTGGCAATGGTCAGGTGCGACGGCAGCCGGGACGGCGACCTTGCATGCTGTGGGTGAAGCCTTCCCGGGGTGCCCGTGGACGGCCTCCGGCAAACTGACCCGGAGCGCGACGGTCCCGACGACGATGAATGGCGTACCGGAAGGCGGAAGCGTGACCTTCCCAGCGAGCAAGAAGAAGATAGGGGTGGAGTTCCATCTCCAGCACACGCTCGGCACCCAGGCCGTGCCGCGCGAGACGAACTGTGCTGATCCGATGGGCCCGATGTCGCCCCCGTTGACCCTGGAGCTCCGCCCGTACTGGTGGTTCAAGGACCCGACCTACACGATCGGCTGGACGAACGACTTTTCCAAGATCACGTGGCGTGAGCATGGTGAGCAGCACGACGTCGCGCCGGGCGGAGACGGCCAGGACCAGAGCTACACCGCCGACGGCGTGCTGACAGTCACGCCGGTCACGTAGGGGAGCGTTGACACACCCTGGTCCTCTCGATGCCCGAGCGCGCGGCTGCAAGGTCGTCACCCCTCTAGACTCGGGGGGTGACGACCTTCGCGTGGCTCAAGGGCCACGGCACCGAGAACGACTTCGTGATCCTTCCCGACCCCGACGGGACGGTGCACGGGGATCTCGACGCGACCTTCGTGGCGGCGCTGTGCGACCGTCGGCGGGGGATCGGCGCCGATGGCGTCCTGCGCGCTGTGCGGGCCGCCCCGGGCGAGGGTGCCGAGTGGTTCATGGACTACCGCAACGCGGACGGGTCGATCGCCGAGATGTGCGGCAACGGCGTACGGGTCTTCGCGCGCTACCTGGCCCTGGAAGGGCTCGTCGACTCGTCCGTCCCTGTGCCGGTGGCAACCCGGGACGGCATCAAGGTCGTGACCTACGACGGCGTCGCCATCGCCGTCGACATGGGTGTCCCGCGTCTGCTGGGGGAGTCCAAGGTCGTCGCTGAGGGGACCGCCCGTGCCGCCCGTCAGGTCGACGTCGGCAACCCGCACGCCGTCGCCTTCGTCGACGACCTCGGTCAGGCGGGCACGCTTCTGGTCGAGCCGGAGTACGACGCGGCGGTCTTCCCCGAGGGTGTCAACATCGAGTTCGTCGCGCGGCGAGGCCCGCGTCATGTGGCGATGCGGGTGCACGAGCGGGGTGCGGGCGAGACCCGCTCGTGCGGCACGGGGGCGGTGGCGGTGGCTCTGGCGACGGCAGCGACGGACGGGGCCGATCCCGCCGACGGCGGCGACGTCACCTACCGGGTCGACGTGCCGGGCGGCACGCTCCACGTGACCTGGAAGGCCGACGGGCACGCCGTACTCGCCGGACCGGCCGTCATAATTGCTCGCGGGGATCTCACCTGGCTGGGATGATCGAGGCCACCGCCGACGTTGCAAGGATCAGATGACTGCACAGAACGAAAACCCCACTGACCAGTTCGCCGACACCGCTACCGACGTGCCGTCGGTGGACTCTGTCGATCCGGTGGAGCGCTTCGAGCCCATCGACCTCGACACCCACGACGGTGACCAGCTCGACCTGGCCGACCGCAACTCGCTGAGGCGCGTCGCCGGCCTGTCGACCGAGCTCGAGGACATCTCCGAGGTCGAGTACCGCCAGCTGCGGCTCGAGAGGGTCGTTCTCGTCGGCGTGTGGACAGACGGCTCGGCCACCGATGCCGAGAACTCTCTCGCCGAGCTCAAGCTGCTGGCCGAGACCGCCGGCTCCGAGGTGCTCGACGCCATGGTCCAGCGCCGTCAGCGGCCTGATCCGGCGACGTACGTCGGCCGAGGCAAGGTCGAGGAGCTCGCCGAGATCGTCCAGGCGACCGGCGCTGACACCGTGATCTGCGACGGAGAGCTCGCACCCAGCCAGCTGCGCAACCTCGAGGACCGGACCAAGGTCAAGGTCGTCGACCGTACGGCGCTGATCCTCGACATCTTCGCCCAGCACGCCAAGTCCCGCGAGGGTCGCGCACAGGTGGAGCTCGCGCAGCTCCAGTACATGAAGCAGCGCCTCCGCGGCTGGGGCGGCAACCTGTCTCGTCAGGCCGGCGGCCGCGTCGGTGGCGACGGTGGCGGCATCGGGTCGCGCGGTCCCGGTGAGACCAAGATCGAGACCGATCGCCGTCGCATCAACGACCGGATCGCCAAGCTGCGGCGCGAGCTGACCGAGATGCGCAAGACCCGTGACACCAAGCGCGCGACGCGCCAGCGCAACAAGGTGCCCGGTGTCGTGATCGCGGGATACACCAACGCCGGCAAGTCGAGCCTGCTCAACCGGCTCACGCGCGCCGGGGTCCTGGTCGAGGACGCGCTGTTCGCGACCCTGGACCCGACCACCCGGCGTACGGAGACCTCCGACGGACGCGAGTACACGCTCTCCGACACCGTCGGCTTCGTCCGGCACCTTCCTCACCAGCTCGTCGAGGCCTTCCGTTCGACGCTGGAGGAGGTCGCCGACGCCGACCTGGTCCTGCACGTGGTCGACGGCTCGCACCCCGACCCGGAGGGCCAGATCACGGCGGTGCGCGAGGTGTTCGCCGAGATCGGCGCGCTGGACGTGCCGGAGATCATCGTGATCAACAAGGCCGACGCGGCCGACCCGATGGTCGTGTCGCGCCTGCTGGCCCGCGAGCCGCACGCCGTCGTGGTGTCGGCCCGCACCGGCGAGGGCATCGGCGAGCTGCTGTCCGCGGTCGAGGCCGACCTCCCTCAGCCGGCGGTCAAGATCGACGTGGTCCTCCCGTACGACCGGGGCGACCTGCTCAACCAGATCCACCTCCACGGTGAGATCGACACGCTCGAGCACACCGCCCACGGCACTCACGTCGTCGCCCGGGTGCACGACGAGCTCGCGGGCGCCGTCGCCGAGTACGCCTGAGGGGCCCTTCGCCTGACGGGTCGTTCGCCTGACGCCTGACGCGACTGTGCGCTGAGCACCTCGGTCCCCTCCAGGATCGGTGCCCAGCGCACAGC
The DNA here is from genome assembly GCF_019550855.1 of Mumia sp. zg.B21. NCBI lineage: Bacteria > Bacillati > Actinomycetota > Actinomycetes > Propionibacteriales > Nocardioidaceae > Mumia > Mumia sp. zg.B21. The sequence goes on from NZ_JAHWCJ010000001.1 coordinate 579,493, forward strand.
CAGTCTTGCGGGAGGTCAGCTCCCCGGGATGCCCGACTCCGGCGGCGTGCCGACGTCTCCGGTGAACTCCTCGATCTCCGCGTCACCGACGTCGGTCTGGAGGACCGGCGTCTTGTCGGCGGTCGTACCGTCGGCCTGGATCTGGACCAGCTTCAGGCCACCGATGCCCGCGTGACGGTCCTCGGAGTAGCGGAACGGCACGTAGTTGGGGCCACTCAGCTTGGAGCCGTCCTGCTCGAACGTCTCGACGATCGACTCACGGCTCAGGTCGTCACCCGCGCGGTTCAGCGCGTCGACGAGCGTGAACGCCTGCGACATGCCGTACACCTTGTAGTTGGTCAGCGGCGAGCCGTCTCCGTACTCGTCCCAGACCTTCTGCCAGAGCTTGGTCCACTCGTTGTCCGGCTCGGAGGCCTGCGGCATGTACGTCGTCGTGTAGACGCCGGCGAGCGGGCTGCTGCCCTTGATCGCGCCCTTGGAGAACTCCTCCAGGAGCGACCCGACGAGACCCGAGTCCGAGCCGACGTTGGTGTAGAACCAGGTCGGCTTGTAGTTGAGCTTCATCGAGACGAGCTGCGAGAGAGCGGTGTACGAGGGCACGTTGAAGCCCACGACCACGTCGGCGCCGGACTTCTGGAGCTCGGCGATCTGCGGACCGACGTCGGTGTTGCCGGGGACGTACGTGACCTTGGAGACGATCTGGTCGGCGATGTACTGCTCGAGACCGCGGGTGCCGTCCTCGCCGAGCTCGTCGTCCTGACCGAAGACACCGACCTTGGCGTCGGGCAGGTTCTCGGCGATGTACTGGCCGATCACCTTGCCCTCCGACTCGTAGTCGGGCTGCCAGCCGAAGGTCATCGGCTTCTCCTTCGGGTCGTCCCACAGGAGGGAGCCGGAGGAGACGGTCAGGTCGGGGACGCCCTCGGCGTTGAGGAAGTTGGTCACCGCCTGGTGGGTGGGGGTGCCAAGACCGGCGACGATCGCGAACACCTCGTCCTTGAGCACGAGCTCGTTGACGACCTCGGACGTCTTGGCAGGGTTGTAGCCGTCGTCCTTCGCGATGAACTCGATGTCGCGGCCGCTGACACCTCCGTTGGCGTTGACGAAGTCGTAGTACGCCTTGTGGCCGAGCGGGATCTCGCTGTAGCCGGGTGCTGCGACACCCGTGAGCGGGAAGTGGCCGCCGATCTTGATCGAGTCCTCGGTCAGACCGGGATCATTCGAGTCGCCGCCGTCTCCGCCGCCGCCGCACGCAGCGACGACCAGTGCGGAGGCAGCCAGCGCGGCTCCGAGTACGAGCCGGCGACTCCGGCGCGCCGATGTGGGCTGATGAGCCATGGATCTCATCCCTTCTGGGTGGGTGTTGCAGGGTTGGGACGGCGCAGTCGTGCACGCCGCCATGCCGTCGAGAGAGTCCCCATCACTCCTCCAGGTGCGAGGAGCATCACGAGGATGAGGACGATGCCGTAGATCAGGGGTGACATCTGTGCGGCCTGGGTGTCCGACAGGCCCGAGCCGGTCGACAGCGAGGTCACCCACGGAGGAAGGAACACCAGCACCGCGGCGCCGATGAACGCGCCGGTGATGCTGCCGAGACCGCCGATCACCGCGGCAGTGAGCACCGAGAGCGAGAGGACGATCGTGAACGCGCTCGGCGCGGCGAGCCGGACGACGATCGCCATCACGGCGCCGGCCAGGCCGGCGTACGCGGCGCTGATGACGAACGCCTGCACCCGGGTACGGCCGAGGTTGATGCCGGCGATCTCTGCGGCGACCTCCTGGTCACGAACGGCACGCCAGTGGCGTCCGATCTTGGACCGGCGGAGGTTGAGTGCGAAGAAGAGGGCCACGACCAGGCACATCAGGCCGAGGTAGGCCACGTACTTGGACGACGTCGCGAACTCGCCGGACACCGCGTCGATGAACGACACGAACCACTCCGGCGGTCGCGGAGACGCGACGGTCAGGCCGACCTCGCCGTTGAAGGTGCCCTTGAAGTAGAGGGCGACGCTCGGGAGAGCCACCGCCAGCGCCAGCGTGGCGCCGGCGAGGTACGGCCCGTGCAGCCGTGCCGCGCCGATGCCGACGACGAACCCGACGACCGACGTGACCACGACGGCGACCAGGGCCACCACCGGGAACGGCAACGGCGTCTCCGTGTCGAGCATCAGCGCGGTCGTGTAGGCGCCGACGGCCATCAGCGCCCCGTGGCCCAGCGAGATCTGGCCGTTGAGGCCGGTGAGGGCGGTCAGGCCGATCGCCGCGATGGCGTAGTAGGTGAGCGAGGAGAGCTGCGTGTTGGTGTAGCGGTCGGTGGACTCCAGCAGGAGCATGCCCGCGACCAGGACCGCGAGGCTGATGAGGAGGTTGCGGGTGAGGTTGAGGTCGAGCAGGCGCTTGGTGGTGCTGTCGGTCGACATCAGACCCTCCTGGTCTTGGTGCTGGAGAAGAGACCGCCCGGCTTGAGGAGCAGGACGACCATCAGGAGGACGAACGCGGCCAGGGTGACGAGACCCGAGGCGACGTACCCGGAGACCAGGGAGTTCACCAGGCCGAGGAGGAGGCCACCGACGACCGCGCCGACCGGGCTGTCGAGGCCGCCGATGACCGCGGCGATGAAGCCGAAGACGATGAGCGTCTCCATGTAGCTCGGATAGATGAACTGTCCGCTGGCGACCAGGATGCCCGCCACGGCGCCGACCAGGCCGGCGAGCGCCCACCCGAAGGTGAGCAGGTGGGAGACCTTGACGCCGAGGATGCGCGACACCTCTCCGTCGAAGGCCGCCGCACGCATCGTGAGGCCGAGCTGCGTCTTCTGGAAGAGGAGCGTGAGGCCGACGACCACCACACCGACCGTGCAGAGGATGAAGATGCTCGTCGGGGTGAGCGCGAGGTTCGTGTCACCGACCTGGAAGCCGTTGACTCCGACGGGCGACGGGAAGGACTGGTAGTCCGACCCGAAGAGGATCGCCGCCAGCGCCTGGATCGCGACGTACAGGCCCAGCGTGGCGATCACGATGTTGAGCTCCATGCCGCCCTCGAGCGGGCGGATGACGACACGCTCGAGCACGGCCCCGATGAGGAAGCCGGCGGCGAGAGCGATGGCGAACGCGGCCCAGTAGGGGAAGTCGCGGTTGAGCAGCGTCAGCGCGACGTACGTGGTGAACATCGCCTGCGAGCCCTGGGCGAAGTTGATGATCCGGGTCGACCGGAAGATCAGCACGAGAGCGAGCGCGAAGGCAGCGATCACGATGCCCTGGGTGAGTCCGTTGAGCAGGATGTTGAGGAGCTTCTGGATGTCGCCGTTCATGGTGTCCTCCTCAGAACCCGAGGTATGAGTGGCGCAGGGTGGCGTCGTTGCGCAGGACCTCGGCGGACTCGGTCACGACGACCTTGCCGAGGTTGAGCACGACACCGGTGTGCGCGATGGACAGGGCACTGCGGGCGTTCTGCTCGACGAGGAGCACGGTGAGGCCCGAGTCGGCGACCAGCGTGCGGAGCAGGTCGAAGATCTGCGCCACGATCCGGGGCGCGAGTCCCAGGGACGGCTCGTCGAGCAGCAGGAGGGTCGGCCGGGAGAGCAGCGCGCGGGCGATGACCAGCATCTGGCGCTCGCCGCCCGAGAGCGTGTGCGCCTGTGCACTCCGCCGGTCCCCGAGCACCGGGAACAGCTGGTAGGCGTCGTCGAGCGTACGGACCGGAGCCGGGGTGTCGCTCGGTCGCTTGGCGGCCCCGCGGGCGCCGAGGCGGAGGTTCTCCTCGACGGTCAGCTCGGCGATGACGCCGCGACCCTCGGGGACGTGCGCCATGCCACGGTGGACCATCGACTCCACGGGAGCCCCGGTGATGTCCGTGCCGTTCAGCGTGACGGTGCCCGCCGCGGGGCGTACGAGGCCGGACACCGTGCGCAGGAGCGACGTCTTGCCGGCGCCGTTGGCGCCGAGGACTGCGGTGATCCGACCGGCCTCGACCGTCATGTCGACGGAGTCGAGCGCACGAACCGGCCCGTAGGTGGTGGTGAGGTCGGTGAGGGTGAGCATGCCTCAGCCCTCCTTCGCGGCGGCGCCGGCAGGGGTGGTCGCGAGCGACGCCGTGTCGATCTCGCTGCCTCCGGTCACGTCCGCACCGAGGTAGGCGGCGACGACCTTAGGGTCGTCCTGGATCTCCGCGGGCGTCCCGCGGGCGATGACCTCGCCGAAGTCGAGGACCGTGATCGTGTTGCAGATGCGCATGACGAGGTCCATGTGGTGCTCGACGAGGAGCACCGACATGCGGCCGGTGAGGCGCCCGACGAGGTCGCCGAGCTCGTCCATCTCGCCCTCGGAGAGCCCAGCGGCAGGCTCGTCGAGGAGCAGGAGGCGCGGCTCGGCCACGAGGGCACGGGCGAGCGCGACCTTCTTCTGCTCCGGGTAGGGCAGCATCCCGGGATAACGGGGCGCGAGGTGTGCGGCGCCGAGGTCGGTGAGGGCCTGCATCGCCCGCTCGCGAAGCGCCTTCTCGTCACGGCGTCCCCGAGGCAGCCCCAGGGCGGCCGAGGCGAAGCTGCTCTCCGAACGGACCCCCGCGCCCGTCATCACGTTCTCGAGGGCACTCATGCCGGCAAAGAGTCCGACGCCCTGGAGCGTCCGGGCGATGCCGAGACCTGCCAGGTCGTGCGGCCGGAGGCGGGTGAGCTCCTGGCCCTCCCAGGTCAGCGTGCCGGAGTCGGGGCGGACGAACCCGCAGCAGACGTTGAAGAAGGTGGTCTTGCCGGCGCCGTTCGGGCCGATCACGCCGTGGACCTGTCCGGGCTCGACGGTGAGGCCGACGTCGCCCAGGGCAACGAGGCCACCGAACCGTACGGTCACGCCCTCGGCGGTGAATCGGCCGTCGTTCGTGGCGGAGCTGTCCGCGGCGGGCGAGGACTCCGCAGAGGCCGTGGTCGAGGAGTCCGCCGAGGCATCTGTCGAGGCATCCGTCGAGGCGGTGGGTGGTCCGGTTGGTGAGCCCCCTGGTGGGGGCTCGGGGGTGGGCTCGATGGGAGGGGTCATGCGAGTCCTTCCGAGGTGCAGTGTCGTGCGGCCGGGGACGGTGGTGTGACCCCGGACACATGGCGGTGTTGCCCGGCGAACGCTACCGATTCGGGGGAACTAAGCAAGCGCTTAGTCGCGGTGGGTGTCCAATTGTTACCGGATGGTGACGCGGGCCACACATCGGGGGTGTCGCGCTGCCGGGGGCCTGTGAGTCGCTCGGCCGTGAGCGGCCGTGCTCTCGGTAGGCTGCGTCGGTGACCTCGTCGATCTCGGACCCGCCCCTCGCGACCGCCGACCCCGGTCGCCACGCCAAGCTGCGTGCGGTGCTCCACGCCGCCGTCGCAGCGGTCGGTGGTGTCGAGCGGCCGGGCCAGGTGGAGATGGCGGAGGCGGTGTCCAACGCGTTCAGCGGAGGCGAGCACCTGCTCGTCCAGGCCGGCACCGGCACCGGCAAGTCGCTCGGCTATCTCGTTCCGAGCCTTCTCCACGATCGCCGCGTGGTGGTCGCGACCGCGACGCTCAACCTCCAGCACCAGCTCGTCGAGCGAGACATCCCCGCCCTCCTCGACGGGGCAGGCGCGGTGCTCGAGCGCACGCCGCGTGCCGCCGTGGTCAAAGGTCGCGGCAACTATGCGTGCCTCCACCGGATCCGCGAAGGAGCGCCCGACGACCAAGGTGTGCTCATCGAGGCACCGAGCGGGTCGCTCGGGGAGGAGGTCGTGACGCTCCGTGCCTGGGCAGAGGAGGAGTCCGACCGCGGAGGCGTCGGCGACCGGGACGCCGCGCCGTCGCACACCGAGCGGGCGTGGCGGCAGGTCAGCGTCCACGCGCGGGAGTGCCTCGGCGCGTCGCGCTGCCCGTACGCGATGGAGTGCTTCGCCGAGGCGGCCCGCGACCATGCGGCCGGCGCCGACCTCGTCGTGACCAACCACGCCCTGCTCGCGATCGACGCGATCGACGGGGTGCCCATGCTCCCTGAGTACGACACCGTGGTCATCGACGAGGCGCACGAGCTCGTCGCGCGGGTGACCCAGGCGTCGACCGCCGAGCTCGCCCCGCCATCGGTGGAGCGGGCGGCTCGCCGCGCCCGCTCGTACGTCCGTGGGCGCGAGGCCGATGACCTCGAGGACGCCTCGGACGCTCTCCGCGAGGCGCTGGAGGTGACGGCGCCCGGCCGGATCGCCTCGCCGTCGGACCAGCTGGCCGACGCGCTGAGCCTCGTGCGCGACGCCGCCCGGGACTGTCACTCGGCGATGCCGAAGGAGCCCAAGGACTCCGGCGACGGTGACGCCGCCCGGCAGCAGGCGAAGGCGATGGTCGACGACGTGCGCAAGGTCGCCGAGCGGATGGCCGCGGCCTCCGAGGCCGACGTGCTGTGGATGGCCGAGCGGGAGGGTGCCCGGGGTGGCAACGAGCTGCGGATCGCGCCTGTCGACGTCGCGCTCACGCTCCGCGACAAGCTGTTCGCCGAGAACACCGTCGTGCTGACGAGTGCGACGCTCAAGCTCGGCGGCGGATTCGACCCGGTGGCGCGCAGTGTCGGGCTGTGGGCGTCCGACCGTACGGAGGAGGGCGCGTCCGGCGGTCGCGGTGACAGCGGCGGGGACGATGACGGCGACGGGTCACCGGCGTCGTACGCCTGGCGTGCGATCGACGTCGGGTCGCCGTTCGACTACGCCAAGCAAGGCATGCTCTACGTCGCGCGGCATCTCCCTCCGCCGGGACGCGACGGGATGGGCACCGCGACCCTGGACGAGATCGTCGATCTGGTGCGAGCCGCCGGCGGGCGCACGCTCGGGCTGTTCTCGTCGCGGCGCGGCGCGGAGGCGGCTACCGAGGCCGTGCGCGAGCGGATGCCCGACGTCGAGGTTCTGTGTCAGGGTGACGCGCAGCTCCCCGAGCTGGCGAGGCGGTTCGTGGAGGACCCGCGCACGTGCCTGTTCGGCACGCTCAGCCTGTGGCAGGGGATCGACCTGCCGGGGGAGACGTGCCAGCTGGTGATCATCGACCGCATCCCGTTCCCCCGCCCGGACGACCCGTTGATGAGCGCGAGGCAGCGGCTCGTGGAGCGGCACGGCGGCAACGGCTTCATGCAGGTCGCCGCGACCCACGCCGCGCTCCTGCTGGCGCAGGGGTCGGGGCGTCTGATCCGACGCGCCGACGACAAGGGCGTCGTCGCCGTGCTCGACTCACGACTGGCCACCGCGCGGTACGGCAGCTTCTTGGCGTCCTCGATGCCGCCGATGTGGCGTACGGTCGACCGCGAGCTCGTGCTCGGCGCGCTGCGGCGCCTGGACACCGGAGCGTCCTGAGCGCCGCAGCCGCTGACGGTCTCGCCTGCGCGGGTCTCGACGAGGTTGGTCTCGCCTGCGCGGGTCAGACCCGCCGCATGACTGTCGTGACCTTGCCGAGGATGGTGGCGTCGGTGCCGTCGATCGGGTCGTACGCCGGGTTGTGCGGCAGGAGCCAGACCTTGCCGTCCTTGCGCTGGAGCGTCTTGACGGTGGCCTCTCCGTCGAGAAGGGCGGCGACGATCTCGCCGTTCTCCGCGGTCGGCTGCTGCCGGATCACGACGTAGTCTCCGTCGCAGATCGCCGCCTCGACCATCGAGTCGCCGCGCACCTCGAGCATGAAGAGCGTGCCCTCGCCGACCAGCGTGCGGGGGAGGGGCATGACCTCCTCGACGCGCTCCTCGGCGAGGATCGGGCCGCCGGCGGCGATCCGGCCGACCATGGGGACGAAGGCGGGCTCCGGGCGGGAGTCGCCCGCGCCCGTCTCGTCGAAGCCGAAGTCGACCGCGTCACCGATCGACCGGCGCGCCGCGAGGATGTCGGGCAGGAAGACCTCGATCGCGCGGGGGCGGTTGGGGTCGCGGCGGACGAAGCCGTTGCGCTCGAGCACCTTGAGCTGGTGAGCGACGGAGGAGACGCTGGCGAGACCGACGGCCGCGCCGATCTCGCGCATGCTCGGCGGATAGCCGCGTTGCTCGAGCGACTCGCGGATGATCTCGAGGACGCGGCGCTGACGCGGAGTCAGCCCGCTCGCGTCCGGCGGTCCGTCGGGGAGCTCGGAAACCTCGGCCTTCGTCATGGCCCTGACACTAGACCGCGGCGCCGGTGTGATCAAACATATGTTCGATCGTGTCGGCGTGTCGTGATGAAGTCGTCCTCAGGCGCCCATCTGGCGGACACGTCGAAAGCATGTTCGAACGGTCCTTCCAATTCTGTCGGTCGGTGTGATTAGGTTCGTACACATGTTCGATCGAACGCACGTTCGGCAACCCGCTCGGTTTCCGGTCCGGATGCACGAGCTGATCCGCCGCCTCGCTTCGGTCGGCAGACCGTACGAGTCCGAGAGATGGAGGACACGATGAGCACCGTCCGCAGCACCCTCGAGCGTCCCGTCGCCGACCGCACCGTCGTCGCGATCGACACGCCGCTGATGCGCTGCATCGAGCGGCACCCGGCGGGCCGGGGGATGCGCGGCGACCGTCGGTCCGCTCCGCGACCAGGCCCGCGGCCCGGGCCTCGGCCTCGTCGGCAGCAGCCGGCCGACCGCACCCGCGGTCGATCGGGCTACCGCCTGACCCGCCGTGGTCGGTTCGTCGTCTTCATCGCAGCCCTGATCGCGATCGCCGGCCTCACCGTGGCTCTGGGTGCGCGGGTCATCGCGACCTCCGAGCAGGCCGAGCCCGTCCCCAGTCGCGTGGTCACGCTCCAGCCAGGGCAGACCGTGTGGGACCTCGCCTCAGAGGCCAACCCCGAGGGTGACATCCGGTCGACCGTCAAGGACATCGCCGATCTCAACTCGTTGACGAGCGCGGGCGAGGTCACGGCAGGCGAGACGATCTACGTCCCGATCTACTGAGCCCAAGGCCTACTGGGTCGACACGCCGCGGTCGTCGGTGACCACCTCGCGCAGCCAGGTGCCCAGGGCGTTCATGGCGCGCAGGACGTGGTCGCGTACGGACGGCTCGGCGCCGTCGCTCCACTCGGCGATGGCCGCGTAGGCGACGGTTCGGGCGGGACCCGAGACCACTCCGGTGTCGGCTCGCACGTTGGAGGTCGTGCCGGTCTTGTTCCAGAGCACGATGCCGCGGTCCGGATCGGTGTGCGCGAGCGGATCGAGACCGAAGGCGTTCGCGACCATGGAGAGATCGGTGTTCGCCGCGAGCCATCCGCTGACCCGTTCGCTGACCCCGGGCGAGAGGATCTCGCGACGGTGCAGACCCGCACAGAAGCCGGCCAGGTCGGTGGCGCAGCCGACGGACAGGGCCGGCGGGTGCTTCGGCCCACGGTCGTCGCGCACCCGGTCGAGGAGGCGGCTGCGCTGCATCCCGATGCGTTCCGCCGTGGCAGTCACGGTGTCGAGACCGAGACGACGAAGCAGGACGTTGGTCGCCAGGTTGTCACTCATCGCGCCGATCAGTGCACACACGTCGGTGACGGGCAGCGTGTCGGTGGCGAGCAGATGCCAGAGGCCCGAGTCGGCGACCCAGTCGTCGGTGGTGCGGCTGAGCTGCTCGGCGGGATCGATCCGCTCGGTCGCGATCTGGTGTGCCGCCTCGACGAGCAGCACGAGCTTGCCGATGCTCGCGGTGGGCAGCACCAGCTCCGGCTGGACGGCCGCGAGCACTTCGTCGCTGTCGGCATCACGCACCTCGAGGGACCAGCGGACGGCGTCGTCCGGGCGGGGGAGAGGCGGCTCGCTCATCGATCGCGGTCCGCGTGCCCGAGAGGTCGGTCCGGATCGATGTGGTCCCGGACCCGGCGCTTCAGCTCCGCCGCGTCCGGGAAGCCGCCGTGGACGGCGCGGTCCCACACGACGTCGTCGTCGACGGTGATCCGGAAGACGCCTCCGGTCTCGGGCACCAGCGTCACCGAGCCGAGCTCGGTCCCGAACGTGCTCAGCAGCTCCTGGGCCATCCATCCCGCGCGAAGCAGCCACTGGCACAACGTGCAGTAGGTGATCTCGACGCGGGGCTGCGTCATCCGAACGCCTTGTGCAACGCCGTCAGGAATGCTGCGACGTCCTCTTCGCTCGTGTCCCACGAGCACATCCACCGGGACTCGATGAGGTCCGGATGAGATCCCGCGCGCCAGTCGTAGAACGGGTGCTCGACCCGTACCGCGTCGGCAACCGCCCGCGGAAGCGTGGCGAAGACGACGTTGGCCTGGGTCGGGTTCGCGACGTGCAGCAGCGGCGCCCCCGACTCGTGCACACGTCCGTCCCGTGCGAGCTCGTCGGCCAACGCGTCGACGCCGGCGCGCAGCTGCGTCGCCCGGGCGTTGGCTGCGGTCGCGTTCGCGAGCCAGAGATCGCGCTCCGGATCGAGGAGTGTGGCGAGCTGCGCGGAGACGTACCGCATCTTCGACGTCAGCTGCATCGACATCTTGCGGATGAACTCGATCCCGTGGACTGCGCCCGGGTTCAGGACGACCACCGCCTCGCCGAGGAGGATGCCGTTCTTCGTGCCGCCGAACGACAGCACGTCGACGCCGAGGTCGGTGGTGAGCGCGCGGAGCGAGAGGCCGAGGTGCGCGGCGGCGTTCGCGATCCGTGCCCCGTCGACGTGGACGCTCATCCCATAGGCGTGTGCGGTGTCCACCAGGCCACGGACCTCGTCGGCCGAGTAGACGGTGCCGAGCTCGGTGGACTGCGTCAGCGACACGGCCAGCGACTGTGCGCGGTGCGGGTCGCCGAGGTTGATCGTGTACTCGCCGAAGGACTGCGGGACCATCTTGCCGTCCGGCGCGGCGACCGGGAGCAGCTTGATGCCGGCGACACGCTCGGGGGCGCCGTTCTCGTCGGTGTGGAGGTGCGCGACGTCGGTGACGATCGCCGATCCCCAACGGGGGAGGAGAGCACCGAGGGAGACGACGTTGGCGCCGGTGCCGTTGAACACGGGATACGCCTGGGCCTGGTCGCCGAAGTGGTGCCGTACGAGCTCGGTGAGTCGTGCCGTCCACCGGTCCTCGCCGTAGGAGACCGCGTGCCCGTCGTTCGCCGCAGCGATCGCCTCGAGGATCGCGGGATGGGCGGGGGCGTAGTTGTCTGATGCGAACGCTGCCACGTCCGCCAGCCTAGTGCCGCCGCCCGCTTTCCCGATGTGACGGGTTGTGCACCGAATCTTCTGCGGAAAGGGTGCGGAACCCATCACATCGGGGGCGGAGTCTAGTCTCAGGAGTCGGCGAGGAGCTTCTCGAGGCGGACGAAGCCCTCCTCCATCCCGCCCTCCATGCCGGACTCGACCATCCCGTCGCGGTCCTCGACCGAGGCGAACGCGCTGATAGCGTCCATCCGGGTCCGGCCGTCGCCGAGGTCGGTGAAGCGGAGGGTCTCCAGCGACACGTGACCGGGCATCCCTTCGAACTCGAACGTGCGCGTGATGCCGTTCTCGACCGAGGGCTCACCGTGGTAGACGCCTCGGAACACGTACTCGTTGCCGTCGGGCTCCCTCTGGAGCCAGCGCCAGCGGCCGCCGTCGCGGACCTCGTTGACGATGATCTCGGTCTCGAGCCTGTCGGGGCCGAGCCACTTCTTCTGCCACTCGTCGTCGACGTTGGCGTGGAACAGACGCTGGGGCGTCGTGGTGAACGTCCGGCTGAACTCGATGGTCGAGGTGCCGGGCGTTGCCGTGACTGTGAGGTCGGACATGGTTCCCCCTGAGGGTCTCGGTGATCGGTCAGGACGTGGCAGACGGTGGCTCGGAGTCGATGGCGTCGGCCTCGGCGAGGAGTGCGTCCAGGCGGGCGAAGCTGTCCTCCCAGTACGCGCGGTAGTCGGCGATCCAGTCGGTCGCCTCCTTCAGCGGTGCCGCCTCGAGGTGGCTGAGCCGCATGGTCCCCTGCTGCGTACGAGACACCAGGCCAGCCCGCTCGAGGACCCTGAGGTGCCGCGACACCGCCGGCTGCGACATCGCGAACATCGAGGTGAGCTCGTTGACGCTGGCGTCACCGTGGGCGAGCCGCCCGAGGATCGCGCGGCGGGTCGGGTCCGCGAGGGCCCCGAACACGGCGTCCAGCTCGTCGTCCGTCATTCGCCATAACCAATCTGTTTTATAACTGATTGGTTTTAGAGTGCGGCCCAGTCGCGCCAGATGTCAACCCCATGACCTCAGAGGTCATCGACTCGTGCCCGTCCCGTCAAGCAGGCTCGGAGCCTCACCTACCGAGAGGATCACTGATGACTGCCTACGCAATCGCCCACATTCGCGAGATCACGATGGGACCCGACATCGTCGAGTACCTGGAGCGGATCGACGCGACGCTCGCCCCGTACGGCGGCCGGTTCCTCGTGCACGGAGCCGACGTGCGCACCCTGGAAGGCGAGTGGCCGGGCGACATCGTCATCATCGCCTTCCCCGACCGAGACCGAGCGACGCGCTGGTACGAGTCAGACCCGTACCAGGCGATCCTGCCGCTGCGTACAGAGAACTCCGACTCGGTCGCGATCCTTGTCGACGGGGTCGGCGACGACCATCGCGCAACGGACATCCTGGGCCGCGCTGGCGCGACCGGCACGCCTCTGCCCGCCGAACAAATCTGAGTGCCGTGACCCCCTGCGCGCGCACGGTGGAACGCGAAGGGGGAGATTCCAATGAACAGAACGATCCGCGTGGTCGGCCTCGGGGCCGCAGGCGCACTCATCGGCGGCACCCTTGTCGCCACTGCGCCGACGGCCTCGGCCGACGACGTCAACACCGCTCCGGTACGCAAGATCACCGGCGCCACCACCAGCCCGTTCGGCCTGGCCAAGGTCGGAGGGCGAACCTACGTAGCCAACTTCGGTCAGAACAACGTGGTCGTCTACGCCACCGGTGCTAACGGCGCGGCGATGCCGATCCGCACGATGAACAGTGGGCTGAACTCTCCGCGTGGCGTCGACGTCGACACCAACGGGTTCACGTACGTCGCCAACAACAACGGTCTCGTCTCGGTCTTCGCGCCGGACGCCGACACCGGCGACGCACCGGTCAAGACGTTCGGGACCGGCGCGGGCGCCGCCCTCGGCCTCGACATCGGCCCGACGGGCAGCATCTTCGTCCGCAAGGCGACGACCATCAACGTCTACTCGCCGGCCGCGGCAGGCAACCCGGCGTCAACCACGCGTCAGATCACCGGCCTGCCCGCGGGCAACGGTGTGCACGTCGCCGCGAGCGGGACGACCTGGGCCGACGCCGGCGCGGCGCTGCGTGCGTACGCGTCGAACGCCAACGGGGGCGCGACGCCGCTCCGGACGATCTCCGGGGCGAAGACGGAGCTCGCGGCACCCATCGTCGGCATCGGCACCGACTCCAAGGGACGTGTTTATGCGTCGAACTTCAACGCCGTCAGCACGGTGGTCGCCTTCTCGGCGTCCGCGGAGAACAACGTGGCTCCGCTGAAGGTCCTCGGCGGACCTGCGACACAGCTCAGCAGCCCGGGGCATCTCTCCGTGGCCGGTGATGGAGGACTGACCGTCGCCAACTTCGGCGGACCGTCCGTCCTCGAGTTCCGAACGCTCTTCCCGAAGCCGGCCCCGGTCGTCAAGGTCCCGGGCAAGCCGCGGGCGTTGAAGGTCGCCGGCAAGCAGAGGGCCAAGACGCGCAAGGTCTCGTGGAAGGCACCCGCCAACAACGGCGGCGCAAGGATCACCGGCTACCGGCTCGTCGTCAAGAAGGGCAACAGGGTTCTCCTGAGGAAGAACTTCGGGGCGAGCAAGCGGTCGTACAAGATCAAGCGCTCCAAGCTGCGCAACGGCAAGAACGTCGTGCTGATCAAGGCCAAGAACACGAAGGGCTTCGGCAAGAACGCCAGGAAGTCGTTCCGCGTGCGCAAGTAGGTCCGCACGGTCCGCAGTGGCGGGGCTGGCTCTCGGGAGCCGGCTCCGCCATTTCGATGTCACTCGAATTGCCTTGCGGAGGCCGAAGTCGGCAGCCAAGAATGCCGGGCACCCGTCGTACAAGCGGGATCATCGCGTCCAAACCGGTCCTCGGAGGAGATCCTCCAGGACGTGCGGACGTAGGAGGAACCATGAGAAGAGTTACTTTCGTCGGCATCGCCGCCAGTGCGGCGCTGGCCGGTGGTCTGTTGGTCAGCGCTCCTGCCGAGGCAGCACCGGGCGACCCGGTCAGCGTCCGACCTGAGCGGACGATCATCGGTACGAAGGCAGGGGCAAAGCCGCCCTGGGACGTGCACCTCAGCGCGTCCGGACGGACGTACGCGGCCGACTTCCACCGTGATCGTGTCGTGGTCTACCGGGCAGGAGCCCGCGGCAAAGCGCGTCCGCTGTACTCCCTTCGTGGCTCGCGGAGCGGCGTCTTCGAGCCTCGTGGCGTCGCGCGTGACTCTGCAGGGCGTCTCTACGTCGCCAACGGAAACAACCGTGTCCTCGTCTTCGGCAAGAATGCGCGCGGCAACGTGCGCCCGATCCGCGTCCTGCGCGCCGGGATGGCCGTCGGGTCGGTCTCGATGACACCCGACAACCGGCTGATGGTGTCGGGGTCGGGCGGCGTCAAGATCTACCGCCGCTCCGCCTCGGGCAACGCGAAGCCGGTGCGGGAGATCTCCGGTGACAAGACCCAGCTCCAGTACGCGTTCGACGTGAGGATGAACGTCGACGGTCGTATCTGGGCGACCTTCGACGAGGCTGAGATCCTCACGGTCTTCGCCCCGGGCGCGAAGGGAAACGTGGCACCTGAGCGGACGATTACACAGGAAGGGCCCGGGCTCTGGGAGCCAGAGCTGCTGGCCTTCGACCGCGCAGGTCGGGCCTACATCGGGACCCACGAGGGCCATGTCACCGTCCTTCGCCACGATGCGACGGGCCGACCGGCGCCGCTGTTCGTCCTCAGCGACCGGCGGCACGGCCACGTCAACGGACTCTCCGTCAGTCGTACGGGCAAGGTCGCCGTGTCCGGCCGGAACAAGATCGTGGTCTACCCGCGGCTGCGGGCGGTCACCGCACCGTGGGCGGTACGGGGAGTGTCGGTGTCGGGCTCGCCGACGGCGACCAACCGGGTCGTGCGCTGGGCGCAGCCGCTGGCAGATGGTGGTGCGTCGATCACGGGCTACCGCGTCACGGTCAAGCAGGGGAACCGGAAGGTCAAGGCGGTGACGCTCAAGGCGTCCCGCAGGTCGTACGCGCTCAAGCGGCGCAACCTGCCTGCGGGCACCAGCACGGTGCTCGTCCGGGCGAAGAACCGCAAGGGTTACGGCCCGGGCACGCCGCTGACCTTCACGGTCACGCGGTAGCACCGGCGGAGACATAGGGACTGCGGATGACGGCGGCGAGCCCTAGGCTCACGTGTCGTGGACGGGCATGGGCGGGGGACACGCCGGGACCGGTACGGCATCGTGCTCGCTCTGCTCGCCGTCGTCATCCTGCTGGTCCCCGTCGACAGCAGTGCGCTGCGTCCGGTGGTGACCGCGCTGCTCGGCGCGGTGCTGCTCTTCGCGCAGAGGACCTCGGGAGCGCGCCGCTCGGTGATGGTGACCTCGGCGGTGCTGGCTGCCGTCGCTGTCGTCGCCTCGGGCGGCGCGCAGGGCTTCAACAGCGAGACGGCCGTCTCCGTCTACTCGATCACCGTCATCCTGCTCTGCCTCGCGACCATCACGACGATCGGCGTGCACGTCCTCCGGGACCCGTCGTTGGACGTGCACATCGTCCTCGGTGTCATCGCGGTCTACGTCCTCCTGGGGATCGCCTTCGCCGGTGCGTACTCCGTCGTGGGGATCGTGCAAGGAGGCTTCTTCGCCCAAGGAGGGGCCGACGACGACGCGGTGAACTACTTCTACTTCAGCCTGATCACGATCACGACGACAGGCTTCGGCGATCTCTCGCCGGTGACGGACACGGGCAAGATCCTGGCGGCGCTCGAGGCGCTGATCGGGCAGGTCTATCTCGTGACCGTGGTGGCCCTCGCGGTGTCCGGTGTGACGCGCCGCCGTCAGGCCTAGGCGTCTGCTGCTCGACGCACGCGTAAACGGTCACACCTCACTCCAACGACGAAAGCAGGGCGCACCATGCGCATCTCACGATTAGCTGCCGCCGCTACCGCGGCGGTCATGACGGCCGGCGGCCTCGTGCTCGCCGGCGCGGGGGCGGCGTCAGCAGACACCGTCGACTACAGGCCGGCTCGAACGATCCCCGACTACTACGACTGGGACGAGATGGTGGTGGCGGTCGACATCGCGAACGATGGCACCACCTACACGCTCAACAAGCACGGCTTGGAACTGCGCGTCTTCGGTCCGAAGGCCAACGGCAAGAAGGCGAAGCCAATCCGGGTGTTGGGGGTGCCGCAGCAGCTGTCCGACGCCCGGGACGTGGCCGTCGACAGCCAGGGTCGGGTCTACGTCCTCGATCTCTTGGAGTCCACCAAGTCGCGAGTGCGGGTGTGGGCTCGCGGCGCCACGGGGCCGGTCCTACGGACCTTGAACGTCCCGGGCTACTCCACGGACGTGGCGGTGAGCGCAGCCGGACACGTCGTCGTCGCCGGGGAGCGCACCGTCCGCGTCTACGCCCCCGGCGCATCGGGCGACGCGACGCCGCTGCAGACGCTCAGCGGCGTCGCGAGCGGGCTCCCGCAGTGGACGACGGGAGTCGCCCTGGACAGCTGGGGTCGTGTCTGGGTCTCCTCCAGCAACACGCTGCTCGTCTATGCACGTGGAGCGACCGGACAGGACGCACCGGTAGCCACGATCGCCGGATCGCGTACGCGCTTGCGCGGCACCGCGGAGATCGACCTCGACGCCAAGAACCGCGTGTACGTCTCGGATGCCGACGCGGGGATCTCAGTCTTCTCGCCGTCACGGTACGGAAACGTCGCACCGCTCCGCGAGCTGCGTGGGCGCAAGTCCGGCCTCGACTGGGGACTCGTTGGTGTCAACGCGCGCGGTGACGTCATCACCAAGCGCAGCCGCACCTCGATCGGCATCTTCCGGACGTTGTTCCCGACGCGCCCGTCGGCGGTGCGGTCGGTGCGGGTCACGAGGAAGGCGTCGGCGAAGAAGCGGACGGTGCGGTGGAAGAAGCCGGCCGATGACGGTGGCCGTGATGTGCGGTCGTACAAGGTCGTGATCCGCAAGGGCTCGAAGGTGCTCAAGCGGGTGACGCTCAAGCCGGGCCGGCGGTCGTACACGGTGCGGAAGTCGGCGCTGCGTCGCGGGAAGCTCACGGTGACGGTGCGGGCGAAGACGGCGAAGGGCTGGAGCCCGAAGGCCGTCAAGCGTTTTCGGGTTCGGTAGAGGGGAGAAATGAGATGATGAGGACCACACGAGTGGTGACCGTGGCAGTGACCGCGGTCGCGATGACAGGGGCAGCACTTCTCGGCGCGACGTCAGCGTCCGCGGACACCGTCGACTACGGGCCTGACCGGGTGATCCGGCCGGTGCCTGGGTTCAACTCCGCGGCGGGTCTCGCCGCGCGGTCCGACGGGACGGTGTATCTCGCCGACTTCCGACCAGGCGCAGACGCCGTCTGGATCTTCGGGCCGTCAGCCGATGGGGTGCAGCGCCGTACGCGGACCATCGCCGGAGCGAAGGCGGCTCTCGGAGAGGTCGCCGACGTCGGCGTCGACGCGGCAGGACTCGTCTACGTCCTGTCCGAGGACGACCGCGTGTCGGTGTTCCGGAGAGGTGCGTACGGCGACGTCGCTCCGATCCGAACCTTCGACACCGGCGAGTTCTCGAGTCACCTTGCGGTGTCGCGAGACGGCAAGGTCGCCGTCGCCCACGATGCCCTGGGTGAGGTTGCCGTGTACGCGGCGGGCGCCTCGGCCGGTGCGACTCCCGCGCAACTCATCACCGGCCCGCGGACCGGGCTGGGCGAAGGTGTGACAGAGCTGGCGTTCACGTCGACCGGTGCACTGTGGGTCGATGCCGACGACGTCCTGCGCGCCTTCGCGGCCGGGGCGACAGGCGACACGCCGCCGCTGCGGAGCCTGACTCCCGTCACGGGCGCCACCGGCGGTGTCAGCGATGTCGCGGTCGATGCCAAGAACCGCCTCTACGTGGCACAGTCCTACGACGGCTTGGGCGGCAGCGGGACGGTCGTGAGCGTCTTCCCGGCCGACGCACGTGGTGAAATGCGCCCGATTCGGTCGTTGGAGGGGTCGCGATCCCGGTTGAGCACGATCCAGGCCGGGGCGCAGATCGCGGTCGACGGGCGGGGAGAGCTGGCCGTCACCGGGTATCCCCGCAAGGACGTGCTGGTGTTCCGGACGCTGTTTCCCGGGCGTCCGTCGGTGGTGCGGTCGGTGCGGGTGTCAGGAAAGGCGTCGGCGAAGAAGCGGACGGTGCGGTGGAAGAAGCCGGCCGACGACGGGGGCCGCGACGTCCGCTCGTACAAGGTGGTGTTCCGTAAGGGCTCGAAGGTGCTCAAGCGGGTGACGCTCAAGCCCGGCCGGAGGTCGTACACGGTGCGGAAGTCGGCGCTGCGTCGCGGGAAGCTCACGGTGACGGTACGGGCGAAGACGGCGAAGGGCTGGAGCCCGAAGGCCGTCAAGAAGTTCCGGGTTCGGTAGGGGAGGGAAGACGAATGAGGACAAGACGATCGATCGCCGCCGCGGGGAGCATCGTGCTCGTCGCGGGCGGTGTGACCATGGCAGGAGCGAGCGCCGCGGACGCAGACACCGTCGACTACGGCCCGGGCCGGGTCATCGGTGGCTCGCGCGCCCAGGTCGAGAACGCTCAGGCGGTGGGGATCGCTCCCGACGCGACGACGTTCGTCGCCCGGGCGCTCTCCGACCGCGTACGCGTCTTCGGTCCCCGTGCAGACGGCAACGTCAGTCCGTCTCACGTCGTGGCTCCGGGGCCCGCAGGAGACGAGGTGGACATCGACCTGGCGTCGGATGGCTCGGGCAACACCTACATGCTCAGGTCCATCATCGAGGGCGAGGCGAACGTCCTCACGTATGGCCCGCGCTTCTCGGGGACGAACCCTCTGAGGCGCCTTTGGGTTCCGACCTACTCCCGAGCGTTGGCCGTCTCGCCGAGGGGTGATCTGGTCGTGGCCACGGCGAACGAGCTGTGGTTGTACCCGCCGGGGGCCACGGACCAGGAGGACGTCGGTGTCATCCTCGTGGACCAGGTCCCCGGGCAGCCTGCGGGCGGCGTGCGGGACGTCGCTGTCGACCGTCGGGGCTGGATCTGGGCGGCGACTGCCAAGGGCGTGCTCGGGTTCGCGCCCGGCGCGACGGGCGACGTCGCTCCGGCCGCGCGTATCTGGGGGTCTCGTACGGGCCTCAGGGCGCCGCGCCACGTCGACGTCGACGCGGCGAACCGGGTGTACGTCACAGATGCGGCACGCCGGAGCATCAGCGCATTCGCTCCGACGGCGAACGGCAACGTCCGTCCATTGCGGGTGCTGCGCGGCACGAAGGCGAGCATCAACCCGCGTGAGGCGGCCGTCGCACTGAACGGTCGGATCGTCACGACCCGTGGGTCGCGGGCGATCCAGGTGTTCTCGACGATGTTCCCGAAGCGACCCTCGGCCGTGCGCTCGGTGCGGGTCACCGGGAAGACACGCGCGGCGAAGCGGAAGGTGCGCTGGGCCAAGCCCGCCGACAACGGCGGTGGAGCGGTGCAGAAGTACAAGCTGGTATTCCGCAAGGGCTCCAAGGTGGTCAAGCGAGTGACGCTGAAGCCGGGACGGCGGTCGTACACGGTGAAGAAGTCGGCCTTGCGCCGCGGGAAGCTCACCGTGACGGTCCGTGCGAAGAACATCAGCGGCTGGAGCCCGAAGGCCGTCAAGAAGTTCCGCGTGCGCTGAGCGAATCGCCGGCGTGCCTGCCGCGAGGACCCCGGCGGGGAGGTCTCGCGTGACGACCGAGCCGGCGGCGACGACGGTGTCGCGGCCGATGGTGACGCCGGGGCAGACGATGACGCCCCCGCCGAGCCACACGTTGTCGCCGATCACGATCGGCGCAGCCGACTCCCACTTGTCGCGCCGCGGGCCGGGCTCGAGCGGGTGCGTCGCCGCGAGGAGCTGGACGTACGGGCCGATCTGTGCGTCGTCACCGATCGTGACGGTCGCGACGTCGAGGATCACGAGCCCGAAGTTCGCGAAGGTCCGTGCTCCGATCGTCGTGTGGTGCCCGTAGTCGACGTGCAGCGGTGGCCGGATCACACTTTCCTCGCCGAACCCTCCGAACAGTTCCGACAGGAGCTCCCGTCGCCGCTCGCGGTCGGTGGGGTCAGCGGTGTTGATCGCGTGCGTGAGGCGTAGAGCGCGTTCGTGGTCGCGGATGAGCTGCGGGTCGTCGGCGAGGTAGAGGTCGCCGGCGAGCATCCGTTCGCGCATCGAGGGGTCGCGGTGCTCGGAAGGGTCGGTCGGGCCGGTCGGGTGGGACGGGTGGGACGGGTGGGAGGGGTCGGTCGGCGCGGTCATGCGGACCACCGTACGAGGCAGCGGTCGGCGCCGTCGTGGCATTCGTCCTCGGGCGGCGCTCGGGGTCAGTCGATGAGCACGGGTACGGCTTCGTGCGTCGTGAGCGCTGCGGGCACGCCATCGGTGGTGATGGTCTGCCCGAGCGTCTGGGTCGGTCCACCGCTGACGGCGTAGCTGATCGTGAAGGTGACGTCGACCCGGGGGCGGTGTGTGCGGTCGGCCTTCGCGTAGCGGTGTGTGACGTCCAGGGCCGGGTACGGGCGGCCCGGGCCTGTGGTGGCGGTCGTCGCGCCGTCGCCGAAGTGCCAGGTGTAGCGGCTGGCGGTCCCTGTCACGTGCACACGCTGACCGAGGATCGTCACCGTCCGGTCGAACGCCGGCGGCACGGTCGAGAACACGGTGTCCAGGTTGACGAGGGTACGGTCGGAGGGCTGGATGCTCAGCGACGCCTTCGGGAGCGGCAGGCGACGGACCTCGCGAAGCACATCACCGGGCGTGATGACCGGCGCGACGGAGCCGGCACCGCCCGGTTGGCCACCCCGGCAGATCGTCCCCGAAAGCTGCCACTGACCCCCCGGCTCTCGACGCCACACGTTGAATCGGATCTGTTCGGGAGGACAGGTGTAGGCGGCGCTGCATGTCGCGTCCGTGCCGGCGCCGGGGGTGCAGGTCGGCTCGTAGCGGTACTCGGTTGCTGGGGCAGCCTGACCAGGTGATCCTCCACCGGAGCTATCCGGGGTCTCGGCATCGACACCGCGTTGTTCACGGTCCTCAATAGCAACGTGATCGTGCGGATCGTTGGGCAGGACGTCAGGCGAGCCAGCAAGCGCGAGTGTGAGGAGCAGCGGGCCGAGATTCATCGTGGAGTGTCTTGCTCGCTGAGCAGGTCGACGGCCCATTGGCCGTTCACCCAGAGCAGGCGGTAGATATCGTGATAGGTAGCTGCCTTGACGCTCTGGTCTGGAGCGCCCGCTGAGACGCGATAGCGATGTGCCGCGGTAGCGACGTCTACCGTCACGTGGAAGTCACCGTTGATCAATTGACTGCTCGTGACGCGAGGCTTCCAGCCTGGGCTTTCAGACTTGCCGCCGTCCCGGTAGATGGTTTCGTATCGTTCAACAAGCCGCGCACATGCTCCGCAGCTTGTCGTCGCCGCTGCAGCGAGTGCTTCCGTATCCCCACTGACCGCGGCGTAGTTGATGAGCGAGACGTAGTACTCCACGAAGGCGGCGGCGCCTTGGGCGCTGTGTTCTTGCGCCTCGGGCGGGATCGTCGGTGGAGCGAGGGTCGGGGTGGGGGAGGGCGTCGCGCGCGGAGAGGCAGAGGACGGCGGATCGCTCGGGTCACCGCCGGCCGGGTCGCCTCCCGTGCACCCCGCAACCGCAAGCAGGACAAGGCCGGCGAGGGCCGCCCGGGCGTACGTCATGGCGAGAAACGTAGTGGCACCGTGGGTTCACACGGAAGGCGTCGTCCCACGGCCTGTGGAAGACCCCGTGCGGTGTCCCCGGCAGGTGGTTGACTTCGGTTCATGGCGCATCCGGTGATGTTCAGCGACGACGACCCCGGCCTGGCCGAGCTGCGTGAGATCTGCCTCGCCTACCCGGGTACGGAGGAGCGCGTCTCGCACGGCCGGCCGACGTTCCGGTGCGGCAAGATCTTCGCCGCGTTCGGAGGCTCCGAAAAGCTGCGCCCGGGTGAGCATCGCCAGGTGCCCAGTGCGCTCATCGTCAAGGTCGACGAGTCCGAGCTCCCTGCGCTCGACGACGACGAGCGGTTCTTCGTCCCGGCCTACTACGGCCCGTTCGGCTGGCGCGCGCTCGACCTCGCCGCCGAGGATGTCGACTGGAGCGAGGTCAGGGAGCTCGTCGACGCCTCGTTCCGGCTGATCGCACCCAAGCGCCGCGTCGCGGAGGCCGACGCCCGCTCTCAGGAGGCGTGAAGGCGCAACGCCTAGGGTTCGGAAGGTGACCTCCGACGACTTCTCGTCGCGCCTCGCGACCGTGGACCCCGCCGCCTACACCTCGGCGGACCTTCTGGTGTGGGTCCTCGCGCTCGCCCTGGCCGTCGCCGCAGTCGCCAACCCGCTGTGGCGCCGTACGAGCGTGGTCGTCACCGTCGCGCACGAGCTCGGGCACGCGTTGGGCGGAGTGTTCGCCGGCCGCAAGCTGACCGCGCTCCGCGTACGCCTCGACGCATCCGGCGTCACCCACACCCGCGGCAAGGCCAGCGGCTTCGGCATGGTCGTGTGCGCGTGGGCGGGCTACCCGGCGCCGGCGATCGCGGGACTGCTCGCCGTGCTCGTGGCGGTGAAGGGGTGGGCGGCGCCGGGCCTGTTCGTGATGGCCGTCGTGTTCGTCGGCTGCCTGCTGTGGGCGCGCAGCGCATTCACCGTGCTCGTGCTGCTTGCGTGCGCAGGCGCCTCCGCCGCCCTGTGGTGGTGGGCTCCTCCGGTCGTCCAGAGTGGTGCCGCCGTGGGCGTCGGTGCGTTCCTCATCCTCGGCGGACTCCGTACCCTCGCCGACACCTGGCGCAGCCGCGCCTGGCACCGCAGCCGCGGTGAGTCCGACGCGGTGGCGCTCGCGCTCCTCACGCGGATCCCGGCAACCATCTGGCTGGCGTCGTTCTGGCTCGCGACGGCAGCATGCGCCGGAGGAGCGGCGTGGATGCTGTGGACAGCCTCCGCCCGGGCCCTGGGATAGCGGTAGGAGGCGGGGTCACCGCGGCCTCATCACCTCGATGATGCTCGTCCAGCCGTCCGTGCCGTGCCCGGCGGCGATCGCGCGCTCGTAGTACGAGAGGACCGCTTGCGGCAGTGCGGTGTCGATGCCTGCGGACTCGCTCGCGCCGAGGATGTGCGCCGCCGTCGCGCCCATCATCGTCGCTGTGCTGAGGTCACCCGGATGGACGCCGTCGTCGAACGCGGCGGCGCCCGTCTCGCTCAAGCCGGTCATCGCGTTGGTGGTTGCCAGCGTGCCGAGGGCGTCAGGGAGGAACTCGACGGCGCTGACCCCGGCCGTGCCGACCAGCGCCACGGCGTGCGCGATCCCGGACAGCGCGGTGAGGAAGACGTCGAGGTGCGCCTGATAGAGCAGCTGCGCAGCGCCCGGGTCCTCGCCGACGTAGCGGGGCGTGCCCAGCAGCCCGAGCGTCTTCTCGTGCGAGGCGAACGCGTCGGCGGGTCCGCTGTAGTAGACGTACGCGTCCTCGCCGCCCAGCATCGGAGGCGGCACCATGACGCCGCCCGTGAGGAACGCCGCACCGTGCGCTTGCGCCCACCGGGCGGCCTCACGCGTGGCGTCAGGAGTGTCCGAGCTGAGGTTGACGAGGGTCCGCCCGGCGAGCGCGGCGGACTCGCCTCCGAGGATCGCGTCCATCGCCGCGTAGTCGGTCAGGCTCAGCACGACGAGGTCGCTCGCGGCCAGGGCGTCCGACGGCGTGTCCGCACGCCGCACGCCCTCGGCAACGAGGGCGTCGGCGCGCGACGGCGTACGGTTCCAGACCGTCACCTCGCGGCCGGCGGTGAGGAACAGCCGCGCCATCGCCTGCCCCATCGGACCGAGCCCGATGACGGTGACCTTCTCCTCCGCCGCGCTCATCGTGCCGCTCCCGTCGTGGCCGGGTGAGCGATGCTCTCGTACAGCCGGGCGAACCCGTCCTTGCCGTGACCCTCGTCGACCTGCCGTCGGATCAGGCCCTGGACCGCTGCCACGACGTCCGGCGCGACACCAGCGTCGACGCTCGCCCGGACCATGTCGGACAGGTCGGAGAACTCGAGACTCTGCTGTCCCGCGGCACCGTAGTCACGACCGTCGACCACCGCGGCGTACTCCCGGAACGACGGGACCATCGCCGAGACGAACGGCACCGCACTCTCGGCGAACGCCCTCGCCGAGATCCCCGCGGTCGCGACCATCGCCGCGCCGTGGAGGAAGCCCGCGAACATCGTGTACATGCCGGCGAGCAGCGCCAGGTCGTACAACGCCGCGACGCCGGGGTCCTCACCGAGATACGGGCCCGCGCCCCAGGTCTCGAGCACCGCGCGGTGTTCCTCGTACGCGGCGGTCGAGCCGCTGTAGAGGACCTGCGCGCCCTCCTGGCCGATCATCGGCGGCGTGGCCATGATGCCGCCGTCAAGGTACGCCGCGCCGTGGGCGTCGGCCCAGGCAGCGAGCGCCCGCGACTCCTCAGGCGTGGTCGTCGTGACGTTGACGAGGGCGCGGCCGGAGAGCGCGTCGGCGACCGGCTCAAGGACCTCGCGCACCGAGGCGGCGTCGAGCAGGCACACGACGACGAGCGACGAGGAGGTCACGGCGTCGCGTACGGACGTGGCTTCGATGGTGCGGTGGGGATCGAGGTCGTCGGTGCGGCCGGGCGTACGGTTCCACACCGTGACGGGGTGGCCCGCGGCGGCGAGTGCGGTCGCGAGAGCGCGACCCATGTCCCCGAGGCCCAGTACGGTCACGGGGGAGTGATTGGTGGAAGTCATGCCTTCCACGATCGCGGCCGAGGTGGTCTCGCGGAAGAACGCACTTCGATGTGAGGTTCTTACCTTGAAGTAAGCGATGCGCCGGCCGACGCACCGAACGACGGGGGACCCGATGACTGGCAGCACGGTGGAGACAGCGAAGCCCGACATGCGACGACGCGGACCGTACGTCTGCGGGCTCGACGCCGCGATGGACGTCGTCAGCGGCAAGTGGAAGGCCCTCATCCTCTGGGAGCTCCACGCCCACGGCGCCCGGCGCTACGCCGAGATCCGGCGCGGCCTGCCCGGGGTGAGCGACAAGGTCCTCGCCCAGCAGCTGCGCGAGATGGAGACCGACGGGCTGCTGCACCGGGAGGTGTTCCCGGAGGTGCCGCCGCGCGTGGAGTACTCGTTGACCGAGCACGGGGTCTCCCTCAACGCGGCCCTGTCGTCGCTCGGCGACTGGGGCAGGACGCGCATCGCGAGACTCGAGGCGGAGACGGTCTGAGCAGTCGTCCTGGTCCCTCGTTTGCGCAGGTCAGAGCGCTGTTTCTGGATGCGTACGAGGGATGGATCGGGGCACCCCTGGTGTTGTACAGGTAACACCGAAGGAGGGTCCCTCATGCACACCGGCTCGGAGCCCAAGAAGGCGCTCAGCGCGTACGGCATGCGGCTCGCCCTGTCCCTGGGCGGGTTCGTCGTCTTCGCCGCGCTCGCGCTGTGGGGACTGCTGCTCCCTGATCGCACCGACGTGATGGTCGTCCTCGGCCTGGTGTCGGCCGTGATCGCGGTCGTCGCCCTCGTGGACACGGCGGTCGTTGTCCGCAAGATGCGCCGCGATGGGTCGCAACGCCCTGTGTGACCCCGCGACACGCCGCGCGGTACCCCGCCAAACACCGTCTGACCTGCAACGACAGAAATGTCGGTCCGCGGAGTGAAGATAAGTTGCATGGGCTTGCGGCGGACGCGTACGGTAGCCACTACATCTAGTACTTACACGGATGTAGTTATCCACATCTAGTCCACAAGGACCAGTGGCGAACCCCACAGAAGACCGGTGGTTCTCCACATCCCGTCCACAGCGAGAGGAGCTCGGGATGCACTGCCCGTACTGCCGGCACACCGACACCCGAGTCCTCGACAGCCGTGTCGCGGACGACGGCGGAGCGATCCGTCGTCGCCGGAGCTGCACCGCGTGCAACAAGCGCTTCACGACCGTCGAGCAGATCCAGCTCACGGTGTGCAAGCGCTCGGGTGCCACGGAGCCGTTCTCGCGCGACAAGGCCGTGAGTGGAGTGCGCAAGGCGTGCAAGGGCCGCCCTGTGGACGAGGACGACCTGGCGCGACTCGGCCAGCAGGTCGAGCACGCGCTGCGTGCGGCCGGGGGAGCGGAGGTGAGCTCGCACGAGGTGGGGCTCGCCGTGCTCGAGCCCCTCAAGGCGCTCGACAAGGTCGCCTATCTGCGGTTCGCCAGCGTCTACAAGAACTTCACCGACGTGTCGGACTTCGCGGACGAGATCGCGACGCTGATGGTGGCCGACGCCAACCACGAGCTCGCCGCGGAGCAGCACTCCGCCGGCAGCTGAGACTCACCAACATATTCACGGGGACACGGGGAGAAGGGGCACACGATGACGGAGACGGTCAGTGGACCGAGCGGGGCTGCGCGCGGGCGCAAAGCCACCAAGCGTGCAGGCAAGGGCCTCACGATCAACCGGGTCTACACGACGGAGGGCGTGCACCCGTACGACGAGGTGACGTGGGAGCGTCGCGACGTCGTGCAGACCAACTGGAAGACCGGAGCCACGGTCTTCGAGCAGCGCGGGGTGGAGTTCCCCGACTTCTGGAGCGTCAACGCCTCCACGATCGTCACCACGAAATACTTCCGTGGCGCCGTCGGCAGCGACACCCGTGAGCAGAGCCTCAAGCAGCTCCTCGACCGTGTCGTCCTGACGTACGCGAAGGCCGGCAAGGACAACGGCTACTTCGCGACGGACGCCGACGCCGAGATCTTCGAGCACGAGCTCACCTACATGCTTCTTCACCAGGTCTTCAGCTTCAACAGCCCGGTGTGGTTCAACGTCGGCACGTCGAGCCCGCAGCAGGTCTCGGCCTGCTTCATCCTCGCCGTCGACGACTCGATGGACTCGATCCTCAACTGGTACAAGGAAGAGGGTCTGATCTTCAAGGGCGGCTCGGGCGCCGGCCTCAACCTCTCCCGCATCCGCTCCAGCAAGGAGCTGCTGCACTCCTCGGGCGGTACGGCGTCGGGGCCGGTGTCGTTCATGCGCGGCGCCGACGCGTCCGCGGGCACCATCAAGTCGGGCGGCGCGACGCGTCGTGCGGCGAAGATGGTCGTGCTCGACGTCGACCACCCCGACATCGAGGAGTTCGTGCGGACGAAGGCGCGCGAGGAGGACAAGATCCGTGTCCTCCGTGACGCCGGCTTCGACATGGACCTCGGCGGGCACGACATCTCGTCGGTGCAGTACCAGAACGCCAACAACTCGGTCCGCGTGACCGACGAGTTCATGCGTGCGGTCGAGGAGGGCTCGGAGTTCGGGCTGCGTGCTCGCACGACCGGCGAGGTCATCGAGACCATCGACGCCAAGAAGCTCTTCAAGGACATCGCGCAGGCGGCCTGGGAGTGTGCTGACCCGGGCATCCAGTACGACTCGACGATCAACGACTGGCACACCACCCCGGAGACGGGCCGGATCACCGCGTCCAACCCGTGCTCCGAATACATGCACCTCGACAACTCGTCGTGCAACCTGGCCTCGCTCAACCTGCTGAAGTTCCTGCAGGACGACGGCTCGTTCGACGTGGACACGTTCGTGAAGTCCGTTGAGCTGATCATCACCGCGATGGATATCTCGATCACGTTCGCCGACTTCCCGACCGAGGCGATCGGTGACACGACGCGCAAGTTCCGTCAGCTCGGCATCGGCTACGCCAACCTCGGCGCGCTGCTCATGGCGTCGGGCCTCGCGTACGACTCCGACGGCGGCCGCGCCTTCGCCTCGGCGATCACGTCGCTGATGACCGGCACCTCGTACCGTCGCTCGGCGGAGCTCGCCGGTGTCGTCGGCCCGTACGAGGGCTACGCCCAGAACGCCGAGCCGCACGCCCGCGTGATGCGCAAGCACCAGGCCGCCAACGACGCGGTCCGCACGATGCACGCGATGGACATCGCCGTGCACCGTGAGGCCACGAAGCAGTGGGCCAAGGGAATCGAGATCGGTACGAAGCAGGGCTGGCGCAACGCTCAGGCGTCGGTGCTCGCTCCGACCGGCACGATCGGCTTCATGATGGACTGCGACACGACCGGCATCGAGCCGGACTTCTCGCTGGTCAAGTTCAAGAAGCTCGTCGGTGGCGGCTCGATGCAGATCGTCAACCAGACGATCCCGGTCGCGCTCAAGAAGCTCGGCTACACCAACGAGACGATCGAGGCGATCGTCGAGTACATCGCCGAGCACGGTCACGTCATCGACGCGCCGGGCCTGAAGACCGAGCACTACGAGGTCTTCGACTGCGCGATGGGGGAGCGGTCCATCAAGCCGATGGGTCACGTCCGGATGATGGCGGCGGCGCAGCCGTTCCTGTCGGGCGCGATCTCGAAGACGGTCAACATGCCGGAGACGGCGACCGTCGAGGAGATCGGTGACATCTACTTCCAGGGCTGGAAGCTCGGCCTGAAGGCGCTCGCGGTCTATCGCGACAACTGCAAGGTCGGCCAGCCGCTCTCGTCCGGCAAGGGCGAGAACAAGGGCAAGGACTCCAACGCGGCCAAGCCGGCCGAGGTCGTCGAGACGGTCAAGACAGTCGTCGTCGAGAAGCCGATCCGCAAGCGTCTCCCCAAGACGCGCCCGTCGCTGACGACGTCGTTCACGGTGGGTGGTGCCGAGGGCTACATGACCTCCGGCTCGTACCCGGACGACGGTCTCGGTGAGGTGTTCCTCAAGCTCGGCAAGCAGGGCTCCACGCTCGCCGGCGTGATGGACGCGTTCTCGATCGCGGTGTCGATCGGTCTCCAGTACGGCGTGCCGCTCGAGACGTACGTCCAGAAGTTCACCAACCTGAAGTTCGAGCCGGCCGGTCTGACCGACGACCCGGACGTGCGGATGGCGCAGTCGATCATGGACTACATCTTCCGCAGGCTCGCGCTGGACTACCTGCCGTTCGAGGTCCGCTCGCAGATGGGCATCCACTCGGCTGACGAGCGTCAGCGTCAGCTCGACACGGGCTCGTACGCGCCGGTGGAGGATGAGGTCTCCGAGCCGGAGTCGCTGAAGACGAAGCCGTCCGAGTCGCCTTCTGCTCCTGTGGCGGCTGTCGATGCTGCTGCTGAGGCGGAGATCGAGCGCGAGGCACAGGTCGGTGCTGCCAATGCGGAGATCGTCGCGGAGTCGGCTCGCCCGGCACCGAAGCAGGCACACACCAGCGCCGAGCTGCTGCAGGTCATCTCCGGGACCGAGGTCGACGCACCGCTGTGCTTCACCTGCGGGACGAAGATGCGGCCGGCGGGCTCGTGCCACGTGTGTGAGGGCTGCGGCGCGACGAGCGGTTGCAGCTGAGGCATGACTGAGTGAGTGGGGCGGTCCCGTACGGGGCCGCCCCACTTACGTTTGCTAGGCAGTGCCCATCGGGGCCGCGCTCGTGCCGGTGCCGGTGCCGGTGCCGGTGTCGGTGCCGGGCCGTGTCAGTGCGTGAGGAGACGCTCGGCGAGGAGCGCGATGCCGACGACGATCGGGGCAACTCCCGACACGCGCGTGAGGGCGCGCGAGGCGGCCGGGCGCGCGCCGAGCACGGCGCGGGCGCCGAGGCCGAGGGCCGTGTAGAAGAGGCCGCAGGTGGCGACGAACAGGAGGCCCAGGGTGCCGAGCTGTACGGGTGCCGACCACGTCCCTCGGGGGTCGGTGAACTGCGGGAGCATCGCGAGGAAGAGCAGGAGGCCCTTGGGGTTGAGCCCGCTGACTCCCATGCCGCGCAGCATCCAGCCGCGCCAGCCGCCCCTCGGCACAGAAGCGGGGGAGGCCTGCGCGGTGCCGGGGTCGGAGAGCACTCGCCAGCCGAGGTAGATCAGATAGGCGGCTCCGACGAAGGTCAGGACGTCCAGGACGGCCGGGGTCTGCGTGACGAGTGTGCCGACGCCGGCAGCGACGATCCCGGTCAGGACGACGTAGCCGAGCATGAGGCCGCCGACGGCAGGGAGGACGACGCGGTCGCGGATCCCCGAGGCCAGCGTGAATGCCCAGTCGGGGCCGGGGACGGCGATCAGGGCGAGCGTCATCACCCAGAAGGCGAGGACCAGGCTCATGCTCATCAGTCGAAAGTACGCCGGAAATGTCCGAACGTGTTCCTGTCTCTTCCCTCAAAGCAGGGGGAGCGGTGGAATGATCTTGCCAATGGACTCCATAGACCGGAAGATTCTTGCGGCGATGCAGACGGACGGGCGTCAGAGCATCACCGAGCTGGCGGTCGAGATCGGCCTGACGGTGTCTCCGACCCACCGCCGGTTGCGTGACCTCGAGCGGACCGGCGCCATCCGCGGTTACCGCGCCGTCATCGACCCGGTCGCGCTCGGGTTGACGTTCGAGGCCCTCGTCTTCGTCACGATGAAGCAGGAGGACCGGGATACGCTCCTCGGCTTCGAGGCGGCCGTGCAGGAGATCCCGAACGTCGTCTTGGCGCAACGCCTGTTCGGGGACCCCGACTACATGCTTCGGGTGGTGACCACGGACCTCGCGGCATACGCGCAGCTGGAGGACGACGTCCTCTCCGCGATGCCCGGAGTGCTCCGCATCAACTCGACGCTGGTCATGAAGCACGTGGTCAGCGACAGGCCGCTCCCGGCGTAGGTAGTGTGCCTGGTCCAGCTCTACCTTCGTGCCTGGGAATGTGCCGATGTTCCTCGCTTGGAGGGCGAGTGCCTTGTTGGCCGCCGCGGCTCAGATTTCGGCTTCGCTCGCTGCGAAACCTCACGTCGCGCATCTGCGAAATCGCATTGGTTTTTAGCTCCTATGCATCCCTGACCTAGACCTTGGAGTCACGGCCTCCGCTAGCCGAAGGTGCGGACCAGCCGCCGGCCCGCGACGTCCTCGGCGCCCGCGGTGTCAGTGAAACGCTCACCTAGGATGCGCACGGCCACGTCGTGTGGCAGAGCGACTGAGAACTTCAGGTCCTGCGCCATTTGCTCGGGAATGGATGCGACTGCATCGGCCACTGTCGTACGACTGATCGCGGCCGTATCGTCGAGCCCGCGGATCACCATCACGTCGTTGTAAGACTTCCCATCGGGGTTGCCGAGCGCCGCGCGCAACGTTTCGTTGGCCTTCAGCCCGGCCCACGACCAGAGTTGGACGTCGGCGCCCGTGCGGTGGACGACTCCGCGAGGTCTTGCAAGCTCTCGCGGCGTAATGATGCTGTCGCCTCCCGCCACCGTGAAGTTTCCGGGCGTGGCGATGAACTACAAGGAGCGACACAAACTTGTCGGTGTCGCTCGGGACACTCCTGTCATGGGCACAGGGCGAGATGCAGACGCAGACCTATCGCTGACATACCGCGACTACAGCGAGCGAGTGCAGAACAAAACGCTCGCGATGCTGGTGATCGCTGCCGCACTCTACGGCGCGATTGCCCTCCTGAGCTTGATCGATCGCATCGGCGATGGTCCCGTGATGTTGTCACTCAGAATGTCGTTTGACAGCGCCGCGACCTTGCTAGGTTTCGTCGTCGCTGTCATCCTCTCCATCAACGTCGCCGCCGTTCTGCCGAACGTCGATTCCGATGTGCGGGTCCTGTCGCAAGTCGCAACGGTGGACAAAGTCATGGGGCTCTCGGCGCTCGTTTCGGCGGTCATTGCGATCTCTGCCTTAGGAGATTCATTCGCCCAACGTCGGATAGACCTCCCCGTCGTCATGCTCACGAGCATCGCGGTGGGTCTGACGGCCCTCGCCGTCGAGACCGGCGAGCGCCTACCGCCGCAGCTGATCGATCGGCTTTCGCGGACGGTGGCAGAGACGCGTCGGGGTGAGCTTCGCGTCGTGGAGGCGCTCTGGGCTCCACGGTTGCCCCTCGACGGACGATTAGAGTTATGCGCCCTCGCTGCGGGATGGGGCGCCACCATTGCCTACGCGGCCCTCGCGCCGTTCATGGCGGCGCTGTGGGTGCTCATCATCGTCAACCCTACGAGCCTGTGGGGACTCGGGTGGCGTGTTGGCGCCCTCTCGCTCGCCATGGCTGTCACGGTCGTGTACGCCGCGCAGATCCTCGCGAGTGCGTGGGCGTCGAGGCGCACAAGCGATCGGCTCGGTGCCGCCATCGTGGGTGCGTGCGCGTCGTTGCTTGTCACGATGGATCTGCTTACGGCGCTCCTACTCGCTCGCGGAGACGCCGCCCTGAGTGCGGCGTTCGTACTCTCGCAAGCCATCACCATCCTCGTCGCAGTCGCAGCGGTCGTTCGTGAGGTCCCCGTGGTGCAACGCCCAGCGCGCCCACGCTTCGGGGGCCTCCGTGCGGTCGTTGGCGACCTTCTACCTGCGGCCCCTGTCAGGGAGCACCTGTCCCGGAGCAGACGTCGCGAGCTTGACCGCATCGAGAAGCGTCTGCAAGAGACGCCGCACGGATCCAAGGACGTCCCGCTCGCGCCTGTCCGCGTCAGGAGACTGCTGATCGACGGTGGGATGGTTCGCGCCACGCCCACCGACGCGGAGCCCATAAGGTGACGCCGGCCCGCCGTTCTCATGGCGGGTCGGCACCCTGGTCCAAGATTGAGCACGTCGAGGCTTCCATCGGCGATCACGCGCGCGCACTACACCGAGTCCGATCGAATCCGTCGGCGACGTCGATGGTGGCATCAACGCGTGCGCTGAACGATCTCATTCGCTCGGTAGACGGGGAGCGGCGATAGCAATCGACAACATCCTTGGGATGTGCCGGGGTCACCGAGCCAGGGATTCACTCGGTCGATGGGCTGGAGTTGACCGACATCACCGACGCCGTCGGCGGCCGTGGCCTCGCGCCGGTGGTCGGCCATCGTCGCTTCGCCGTCGTAGCGAGCCGTGAGATGTGCACCGGCGAGTTCTGGGGCGGTGCCGTCGACAGAGTCGCGGGCGGACCGGACCCGTACCGCTTCGGGCCGGTCCATTTCGAGGAGGCCGAGCGCGCGGGTGTGGGCGCTCAGACAATGACCTCGTCGTGAATGAGTCGCTGGAACGCCATTGCGCGTAACCATCGGGCAGCAGGCACGCCGTCGCCACGGCCTCGAACCGATCCGACGAGATTGGAATATCCGGCGACCTCGCAGGTCGGAACGCGAGAATCGGGGGAGTCTGCACATCAGCCCGAATGGTGCGGTACAACAAAGTGTGACATCGATCTACGAGTCCTCGACCACCTGCGCGCTAGTGCGCTTTCGGAGGCGGACTAGTCCTACCTGCGCGTCGACCCGGTCTTCGCATGACGGCTACTCCGCGGATCTACAATGACGCCTCCCGCACGAAGGCTGGCGAACTCAACGCAATCGCCGCGTCCATGGAGATCCCGAGATTATGGTCGAGAGTTCCATCGCCTCGAGTTCGGCGAGGCCGTTGAGCGCTACCTCCTCACCGACTACAGGGTCCTCGTGTCGCTGTCGACGAGGAGTCGGTTGCGCGCACCTTCGAGCCTCGAGACGATGGCGATCGCCGGCGCGCTTCCCGCGTTGTCGGCCAGAGAGGACCAGAACCCGGCATGAGCGAGCGCGGCGAACTGGAGACAGCATCGGACGACGCAGGCGCCGAGCTCCTGCTCTTCGCCGACGAATTCGGGCTGATTGTCCAAGGCCCCGAGGACGTAGCTCGGGCCGCCATAGACCGCCTCCTGGATGGGAGCGACCCAGGACCGGGCGCGCGGCGTAGCCTTGGAAAGGCGGACGTCGCCGCGGTTGCCGCCTCCGGACTCGCCGTTTCTGCGGCGTCGGGGGAGTACCTGCGGCTAACTGCCGAGAGCGCGGCGAAGGTCGCACAGTACGGCGCCGAGCTCGACAACGGTGGGGCGCTGCGCGGCTGGGTCAAGGACGGCAACGCATTCGCCGGGCAACTTGTCTTCCAGCCGGTCTCGCTGGCTGCCGAGCAGGCGCTCGCGATCCAGACGGCCGCCGTGTCAATTGCACTGCGCTCGGCGATCGCCGACGTCCAGAAGGCCGTCGAACGGGTCGAGGGCAAGGTAGACCAGATCAAGCAACACCTCGATAATCGCCTTCGCGGAGACGTCATCGGCACCTACCGACACCTGGAGCGGGTCGCCGCCGCGACCAACGCCCGTGGGCGCTTGCTGCAGGCCGACTGGGACGGCGTCGCGGGTATCCAGAACCAGTTGCTCCGGGATCTCGAGACGCTGCGCACCCACGTCACGCACGCAGCGGAGAAGCTGACAAACCGTCAACGGTTGCCGAAGCGAGAGGACATGATCCGGGACTTCGGCGCCAGGCGCGGTGATGTCGGCGACATGCTCCGACTGATCCTCGTGGCCGAGCAGGCTCTTCACCTCTGGGAGTACCTTCGACTCCAGCAGGTCGCCGCACGCGAGTCCGATCAACTCAGCTCGGCGATCGAGGACGCCCGGCAGTCGCTGCGTCAGGAACGTGAGCTGGACGCCTCCATGGTCGAGACCCTGCGGGCGTCATTGGAGCAGGCTCGAGTGATCGAGCCGCTTGAGTACCGGCACCTGATAACGAAGAACGCCCTGTTGCGGGATGCCTCAGCCTTCGACGACCTCTTGCGGGAGTTCGCCGCGAGCGCCCGACTTCGCGAGCTAGAGGTACTCGCGGAACTGACGCAGCCGCGGTTCGTCGACGCCCGCGACGAAGTCGGTCGCCGAGCCAGCGAGGCCGGCAAGGCGGTCAAGGTGCTCGGAGCCGCTGCGGCCAAGGGCGGATCCCAGGCCGCCGCGCGAGGCGGTCGTCGGCTCGGCCAGGCGATCAGACGCCGCTCGCCTGAGGAGGACGAGTGAACCCACAGGGCACGCCTTCGAACTGGCGGCCGGCAGACCCCGGAGTGACCAATGGCCTCGGAACACACATGCGCGAAATCAAGCTTGCGCGCTTCGATAAGCCCTGCCCCATGCAGACACTCCTCGACAAGCTGTTCGGCCCCGTCGATGTTGGTCCCGGACAGTAGGCGACTGCGATGCCCTCGAGCTTTGGCTGGTTGGACCAGGACGACGTTCATCGGGCGGCGATGAACGAAATCGTCAAGATGTTCCAGGATCAGGGAAGCGTCGACGAGCTCGGCATCGGTCCGATCCGTGACGCCTTCTCCAACAGCTTCTTTCCCGGTACGTCGGTCCTGCACACCCGGGTGCGCTACCTGTTGTTCGTCCCCTGGCTGGTCGCGGAGTCGACTCGGAGGGGACACCCCCAAGAACAGGCCGGTCGCGACCTCCGGAACCAGGAGGTACGCCTAATCAAGGCTCTGCTGGCTGGCGGGGAAGACGCCGGGGTCATCGGCAACCGAGCCCAGGAGCGCCTCAAGACCATGCCCAGCCAGGTCTATTGGCCCGCTCTCCAGCGGTTCGGGTTGCTCCGCTGGGAGCTCAGCATTAACGGACACCTTCGGCGCGCGGGCGCGAACGCGAAGCGCGGTACCGACGTGACCGCCGCCGACGCCGCCGACGCTGTCGGTCTCGATCTCGGACTCGACCCGGAGCTGCCGCCCGCCCCGCCGGACCTGCTGTCGACGGCCAGCTTCGCCCTCAGGGCCGAGGAGGCCGCATACCTCCAAGGCGTCTTCGCCCGACTCCCTGAGAGGACCTTGCTGCACTGGATGGCGCGGCAACCTGAGACGGTCACCGGTGAACGGATCTGGTCATCACCGGCGATCGCGAGCCTACCCGACGTCCTGCGCCACCAAGTCGACCATGCGCGCCGCCTCCACCACGCCTGGCACGGCGCTCCGCTGCTGTACAACCTGATGCTGGCCGAGATCGTCAGGGACGACGAGCTCATCGAGCTCTATCGCGCCGAGCTCGACGTATGGCAGGACGAGCTTGGTCACCAGGGCGTGTTCGAGCGCTGGTCCCAGCCGGATTTTTGGAGTCTGGTGCGCGGGCTCAACCCTCGACTACGCGTGCCGACCCAGACCTTCGTCAGCACCTGGTTCGCGCTCGCACAGTCCGGTGGGCACGACTCCGAGCGAGCCCGTGACCTCGTGCGACAACGCGAGATCCTCCTCAAGGGGCGGCGCAGCCGCCTGCTCGATCCCAGAGCCCGAGAGACATGGAGCCCGGGCGCCGGGACCGCTCGACTCGGGTATCGCTGGAGTATCGTCACCAGCTTCTTCGACGACATTCAGGCCGGTCTCGAGCTTGCCGACGACTCCGACTACACCGAGGGAGTCGCCTGATGCTGGACCCGGGGGAGCGACACCTTCTGACCGACGCGCTGCGCCCGCCTAGCGGGTTCAGTGTCGATGCCGCCCTCGCCACCACCTACACCGTCGACCTCAACTCTGTCCTGCTCGCGCCGCTGGCCATGGCCGCCTACGACCACGCCGATTCGACCGTCGACGCCGCCACGCCCGTGGCGCTGCTCGAGTCGATCCGGCGGCACGCGGAGCACACCACCGTCCTGTGCCAGGCCGGCGGCATGCACGTGCCACCCACCTACCCTCGGCTCGCAGCGTTCGCCGAAGGGATGGTCGCCGAGGTCGAGCCGCCGCCGGGGCGCACCTTCCACCCGAAGCTCTGGCTGCTGCGTTTCACCGGTCCCGAGGGTGACTACGTCCACCGATTTGTCTGCATGAGTCGCAACCTCACCGGCGATCGGTCGTGGGACACGGTGCTGGTCTGTGATGAGGACGCCGATGCTTCGCACACCTTCGACGCCGGTCCCATCGCCACCTGGGTGACCGACCTCCTGGGTTCACTCGTCCGTCCGCTGCCGAGGAGACGCGACCAAGCGGTGCGCGACCTGTGCCACGGATTCGAGAGCGCGCGGCTCGCCGTGCCGGAGCCCTTCACGTCCGCCGTACCCGTGCCGTTAGGGACCGCCGGATCCTCCGGATGGCCGTTGCCAAGTACCGCCAAGGCCTGGGTCGTCGTTTCGCCGTTCCTCGAGTCCTCGGCGCTGACGCGACTGCCGCAGGCCACCGGACGCCGGATCGTGCTGTCGCGACCCGACGCCTTCGACCGCGTCGGTCGGCGGGTGTGTAACGGTGCCGAGACCGTCGTGCTTCAGTCGATGACCGACCTGGCGACGCCCGAAGAGGCAATCGACGACGCGACAGGCCCAGAGACCGACGCGGGACGTGGGCGCGGCGGCGTGCCCCGTGGTCTGCACGCGAAGCTGTTCGTCTGGGACGACGGCCAAGGCATCTCCCACGTGATCACGGGCTCGGCCAACTGCACCGGCGCCGCCTTCGGTGGCAACGTCGAGATGTCGGTGCGTCTTAGCGGTCCGACATCGAGCTGTGGTGTCGACGTGCTGCTGGGAGATGACAAGACCGGGCTGCTCCGGATCACCCAGCCACACCACATCGCCGAAGACGAGCCGACAGTGGATCCGACGTACGCCCTCGAACGGCGGGTCGAGGAGTGGCACGTGACACTCGCGGCGAGCCGTCCGGTCCTGCGAGTGGCCGCGCGCGGTGAGGCCTACTCCCTGGGCCTGGAGATCGAGGTTCCACCGGACCCCCTGGGGCTCGCGGTGACGACGGTCGTCAAGCCGGCTGCTGTCCCCAACGCGCCCAGCCGGCCGATCGCCGAGGCTGCGTCGTGGGAGGGCGTCAGTCTCCACGCGCTGAGTCCCTACCTGGTCGTGACCTCTGACGCGCAGGTTGACGGGGCTGTAGTGCGTCGGTCGTGCGTGATCGTCTGCGAGGTCGAAGGGGCGCCCGAAGACCGCCACCGACGCCTCCTGCGCGTCCTGCTCTCCAGACAGCAGGACGTGCTCCGCTACCTGATGCTGCTGTTGGGAGACCTTGGCGCCGACGACCTGCTCGACCAGCTCACGAACGCGGACGGCTCGGACACGGAGAGGGCCAGCGGCTCCTTCGGACGCGGGCTCGAGGACCTGGTGCTGCTCGAGCCGCTGATGCGCGCAGCCGCCCGCGGCGACGACGCGCTCGCGCGCGCCCAGCGCCTTCTGGAAGACCTACGCGACGACGAAGGCAAGCTTCCACAACTGGACGCCGACTTCCAGCAGATCTGGCGCGCCGTGTGGGAGGGAGGACAGCGGTGACCGATCCGGTTGAGCGGCCCGACCTCGAGGCCGAACTCGCTGTGCTCAAGGACTTCCAGCGCCGCACCGTCGACCGCGTGCACAAGCAGTTCTGGCACCCAACCGACCCCACCCGTAGGTTCCTCGTCGCCGACGAGGTGGGTCTCGGCAAGACGATGGTGGCGCGGGGCGTCATCGCGAAGACGATCGACCACCTCTGGGAGACGGTGCCGCGCATTGACGTCGTCTACATCTGCTCCAACGCCCAGATCGCCCGGCAGAATCTGCCAAAGCTCCGCGTCGGCGAGGGCGTCGCCGAGCGCCATCATGCCGATCGGCTAACCCTGCTCGCTTCCGAGCTCCACCACCTCGAGGGACGCAAGCTCAACTTCGTCTCGTTCACGCCTGGGACGTCATTCAATATCAGCAGAACCGGCGGTCGCGTCGAGGAGCGGGTGCTGCTCTACTGGCTGCTGCGGAAGGCCTGGGGCGGAGACCTCGTGCGCCCGGGTCCGTGGACGAGGTTCTTCCGAGGACGGGTCGAGAAGGCCCGGTTCGAGCGGAAGCTGCGAGAGTTCGACCCCGCAGTGCTGTCAGCAGATCTTGTCCGAGACTTCGCCGGCTCCGTCGCAACCATCACGAATCAGACCATCGAAGCGCTCGAGGCAAGCGTTCTCGCGTGTGTCGAGGAGTACCGGGTCCTTGGAAGTAGACCGGCCCCGGACGGGCTGAGCGCACGACGCTACCGGCTCGTCGGCGAGCTCCGCCGAGCGCTCGCCCGCGCCGCGGTGAAGCGGCTCGAGCCGGATCTCGTCATCCTCGACGAGTTCCAGCGGTTCAAGGACCTGATGGCCGATGAAGGCGAGGGCGCCGAGCTGGCGCGCGAGCTCTTTGATCATGGGGACGCGCGCCTACTCCTGCTCAGCGCCACACCGTTCAAGATGTACACGCTTCCGGAGGAACCCGAGGGCGATGACCACTACTGCGACTTCGTGGACACGGTCAGGTTCCTCGCCGGCGGCCAGCGTGCTGATTCGGTGAAGAGAGATCTCGCCAGCCTGCGGACGAGCCTCTACGCAGATGATCGTGCGTCCGCCCGGCAGGCACGGGACCGCGCACAGACCGAGCTACGCCGCATCATGTCGCGCACGGAGCGCCTCGCGACCACCGCCGACCGTGACGGACTCGTCGTCGAGAGGGAATGGTCAGCCGTCGAGCTCAAGCCGGCCGACGTCAGAGACTTCCGTCGGCTGCACCAGGTGTCGCGCGTCCTCTCGGCTCAGGACCCGCTGGAGTT
This sequence comes from Mumia sp. zg.B21, assembly GCF_019550855.1. Lineage (NCBI taxonomy): Bacteria > Bacillati > Actinomycetota > Actinomycetes > Propionibacteriales > Nocardioidaceae > Mumia > Mumia sp. zg.B21. The sequence continues at coordinate 618,840 of NZ_JAHWCJ010000001.1, forward strand.
CTGGCGCGCCGCGCCGTACGTCCTCGAGCTGATGGAGAGCTATCAGGTCAAGCAGAAGCTCCAACGGCATCAGCCTGACGACCTCTCGCTTCTCGACGCGCTGAACGTCGACGGTAACGCTCGATTGCGATGGGACGACATCCAGCAGTACGTAGCCGTTGATCCCGGCAACGCAAAGATGCGCGGCCTGGCCGCCGACGTCCTGGAATCCGGGGCGTGGCGACTCGCCTGGCTCCCGCCGTCGCTGCCGTATTACGACCTCGGTGGTCCGTTCGCCGACCCGGGATTGGAGGGGTTCACGAAGCGCTTGGTCTTCTCATCCTGGGCAGTCGCCCCGAAGGCCATAGGCACCGTGATCAGTTACGAGGCCGAACGGCGCATTGCCGATAGAGCCTCCCGGGTGAGCAGCTCAGCCGGCTTCACTCGCTACGACGGCACTCGCCCGACAGGTCGGCTCACCTTCAATGTCACCGACGGACGGCTCGGCGGCATGCCCGTCCTCGGAATGCTCTACCCCTGCGTGAGTCTCGCCGCGGCGGGCGATCCGCTCGACGTGGCACGTGAGCTCGGTGTCCAGCTGCCGATCCCGCGACAGGACCTGGAGAGAGTGATCCGTGGCCGTGTCGCCCGGCTCTTGGACACGCTGCCGCCCGGACCGGCTGACGGAGTCGTCGACGAGAGCTGGTACTGGGCAGCCGGCGTACTCCTCGATCGAGCGCGCGACGTCGATGCTATCGACACCCTGCCATATGGATTCTCCTACGAGGAGGACGACGACCCGACTCGGTTCGATGAGCACACCAAGGCGGCCTCGAGGGTCCAAGCTGAGAGCTTGGGAAAACGTCCTGCGGATCTCATCGAGGTGCTATCAGCACTATCGCTGGGTGGGGCGGGGGTCAGTGCACTTCGAGCCCTCACTCGGTTGGCTCCGTCGGCCGACATCGCCAGCCGTGACATACGCGCTGCCGCGTCCAACATCGCATGGTCACTGCGCAACCTCTTCAACAAGCCCGAGATCATGGGCGTCGTCCTCGACCCGGGAGCCTCGCGGCCGTACTGGCAGGACGTTCTGTCGTACAGCGTCGACGGCGGTCTCCAGAGTGTGCTCGACGAGTACGTGTATCTCCTGGAGCAGGCGGTCGGTGGCAAGAACTCGGCCGAGACCTGGCACGGCGTTGCTGAGCGGTTTGACGAGGCCGCCTCACTGAGGACCGCTACGCACAGCTTCCACGACATCGCGGTTGAGAACGGCTTGGTAGCCATCAACGGCCACCGGACGCGTACGCACTTTGCGGTGCGCTTTGGTCGTGGTGTCGCAGAAGACGACAAGAGCGTCATGCGTGAAGGGCAGGTGCGCGCTGCCTTCAATTCGCCGTTCTGGCCCTTCGTCTTGGCCTCGACCTCTGTCGGCCAGGAGGGCCTTGACTTCCACCACTACAGCCACGCCATCGTGCACTGGAATCTCCCGGCGAACCCTGTTGACCTCGAACAGCGGGAAGGCAGGGTGCATCGCTACCAGGGTCACGCCATCCGCCGAAACGTCGCTGCCGGCTATGGTGCCCGACCCGAAGTCGTCGCGGCGGGCAACGTCTGGACCCGCATGTTCGATCTCGCGACGGCCGATCGGCCCGCTGGGATGAACGATCTCTATCCGTCCTGGGTACCGCCGCTGATGGGGACCGCCCGGATCGAGCGATACGTTCCTGCGCTTCCGCTCAGCCGGGAGACCCACGCTCTCCGCCGTCTGCTGCGAACTGTCGGGGCATACCGGCTTGTGCTCGGACAGCCGCGGCAGAGCGACCTGTTGCGCTACCTCGGAGACAGGGCAGCGGACCTGGGCGATCTCTGCATCGACCTCGAACCCTGACACGGTGGCGCTGAACTGGGACGTCCGACGTCCAGTGGGCCATGCGCGACTGCTCCTCCCCAGCGGATGGGAGTCTCAGAACCGTACGTGGAGGACGTCTGAAGCGCAGCCCATGCAGGTGTCACGTTTGAAAAGGTGCTCCGGCGGTGTGAGGCCGAAACAGTACCGGCAGTATCGGAACGAGCTGCGGCGCCGGCGCAGAAGGTTCTTCACAACGTCTGCGACCAGTTCGGGATCCCATCCGCGGCGCCGGATCGTCTCGCGGCGTTCGGGCATCACCTCAAGGCGATGTCCGAACCATCGCGGTCTCGGGACCGCCAGATCGATCAAGTCGCCGTTGACCCGCAGCATGAGCTGGATCGGCTTGCCTGCCACGTACCAGGGGTCGAACCGATTCTCCAGATCTCCGGAGGGGGCGTCGTCGCAGTCCTGGAACGTGGCTTCGTGCTCTGCCCACTCGTTACCGAAGAGTTCGATGAACTCATCGCGCGGCAACTTCAGCTCACGGGCAAGAACGGCCGTCGCATCGTCATCCTCGAGACTGAAGAGCAGTCCTTGCTCGGTCATGTCGCTCCTCCATTGATTCCCAACCCTGCCACCACTGTGCCCAGATGCCGAGCTTCGGTTACCGTCGGCGCGAGCTCGTAGGCGTGTTTGTGGCACACGCGGGACAGTGCCGCCCACGCGTACTCGGCCTGCGATGCGACGACATCATCATCCGCCGCGTACGCGGACTCAAGGCACGACAGCCGGCTGCGCATGTTCGCCCGACCGGCGTCCCAACCCTTCGCGTCGAGCAGCTCGGCGACGCGTTGCTCGAGCGCGGCACGGGTGAGCCAGCACGCGATCCGTAACGAGTGGCGGCCACCCTGCTCGCTGTCGGCAATCAATCCGTCGGCCTGGACGAGTAGCAGAACACTCACGGTCGGCGGCGCGCTCACTTCCTCCCCGCTTTCACGTCCACGGTCATCTGCTCGACATCGCGGCACGCCGCGAGCGGGTCTCCGGACAGTCCGTTGTGCACGCCCGAGGTGCAGACCCGGAGGGCGCGCCTCCGGTACGAGGCCTTCGTTAGCCAGCCATCCAACGAATGCGCCTCCCCGTATACCGCGAGGGACACCCGACTCCGAGTTAACCGCGCTCCGTCCCACTCCGCTTCGACGTTCGCGTGGCTCTCACCGGCGGCGAGGCGCGACGACCAATACCGATCGTGTGCGGCCGATTCGACCGCCATCCGCAGCAGGCCTGGCAGCGCGCGCCGCAGTGTCACCTCGGGAAGGCCGACGTCCTGCACCAGCGCGAATGCGTCCTGCAGGTATCGGTCGCTCGGGTCGTACGCGTTCGCAATCTCCACCTTCGACTTCGCGAACCGGGTCACCTCCCAGATCTGTGCATCGACCGGTGAACGGCGTACGGCGGAGGCGAGGCGGTCGTCGTGGGAGAACACCACGACCTGCCTGTCCTCTGCGATTCGCGACAGGGTCGCGACGAGTCCGTCAACCTTCGCCGGGTCCATGGCCTGGACCGGATCGTCAAGGACCACGAAGCGGAACGGGCTCGCATCCATCGTCGCCCGTGGAAGGAACAGGGCGAGGGACAACGCATGTAGCTCACCCTGGCTCATCACCGCCAGGGCGCCCGTCTCGTTGCCATCGACTGAGGCGTTGATCGCCACCCGGCGCCGCGTCGCGGTGCCTGCGAGCGTGAGGCCGTCGATGTCGACGTTGCTCTCCTGACGGAGCTCCTGCCAGATCTCTGCCGCCTCGGCGGCGATGGGGGCAAGGCGCTCGTTCTTCAGCTCGACATCGTGCTTCTTGAGCCAGTCGTGCGCGGCTCTTGCGATCTTCGCTGCAGGTTCCGCCGTGTTCCATGCCTCGGCCAGGTCTGCGTGCGCTCCTAGCCGGGACGCGACCGCTGCCCACGCCTCATCGCGCTCGGCGAGGTCAGTCGCGACGGCAGCGAGGAGGGCGGACAGGGAGGTCGAGGCGGGCATCAGCGTCGTACGAAGGTGGTTGGCGAGCTCCAGGTCGGACTCCGGGGCATTCTCCCAGCGCTGCCATGCGTCTCGGGTGGCAGAGATGGCGCCGGCGAGCGCAACCGTCGGCGTGTCGGCGAGCGCGGCGGGTAGCGGACGAGCCAGTGCACGGGCTGTCGTACGGGCGGCACCCAAGCGTGCGCGGGCATCCTTGAGGGCCGCGACCTGTCCGCGTTCGCGCGCGAGCACTTCCCGAGTGGCGGACGCCCAGGCCGCATCGAGCGTCCCGTCGCCGCACACAGGGCAGGCCTGGTCGCCGTCATGCTCGTGCAGATCGAGGGCTCGCGCGCCCAGGTCGATGCGTCGTTCGAGGGCGCTTGTCGCGGCATCACCGGCGGCGGCCATGGCTTCGACGGCGGCCATCAGCTCGTCCGCCGCGGCCGCGACGTCGGTCGGCGCCGGGAGCGTCACCCTTGTGATCGCCTGGAGCCTTTCGGTGGTCCCGTCTGGTGCGGTCGTTCCCGCCGCCAGCGCGCGCAGAGTCGCCACGTCAACCACCCGGTCGGTGAGGAGCCTCTGCGCTTGCCTCGCCCGCTCGTCGTCGACGGTGCCTAGCGCCGCACTGAGCTGGCTCTTCGAGCCGTCGAGCCGCGCCTTCGGTTCCTTGAGCGCCTTGCAGCGGCTGTCCAGGCGGTTGATCGCATCGGTGACCTGCTCCATCCCCAAGATCTGAGCCAATGCGTCGTACAGCTTGCTCGGTCCTCGATTGAGGATCTGGCCGAGCTCTTCGTACGACAGCAGCGGCCGATAGCTCTCCATCGGCGCCGCCCACCCGAGGCTCTCGATGCCGGCTTCGCGCTTCTGGCCGTGGCGCTGCAATGTCGGGTTGGATGCGGTCAGGTCGTCCCCGGCCCACGTCACGCCGACCGTCGTCTTGCCGACGGCCTGCTCAGCGAGCACAACCTCGACCGCAGGCGAGACTGTCGTGTGCAGATTGCGCCAGGCGCTGGCCCACTGCGAAGGCCGGTGCTTCCACCGGTACGAGGTGTGGGTCAGCGCGACTTCGAGAGCCTCGGCGAAGCTTGACTTTCCTGAGCCGTTCCGGCCGGACACGATCGTCAGACCTGGGCGAGGCTGCAACTCCAGCGTCGTACGATCGCCGATGCCACGAAATCCCTGGACGGTGATCGACTTCAGGTACGCGCCGACCGGAGGCGGAGGCGGAGGCGGAGGTGGCTCGGTGTCGCCCGTCCCGCCGGCCTGGACTTTTGAACCAGAAGACATCGCCTCGAGTGCGTCGTCACCCTCGAACGCGGCGACGACCAAGTACTTCGCGTCGTCACCGAGCGAGTCGTCGGCGTCGAGGCGCGCGTCGATCCAAGCGGTCAAGTCGTCCACGCGTGTCTCCCGAGAGCGATGTGCGGCCTTTGCCGCGAGGTGTGTGTGGAGACAGTCTCAGGCGCTGCCGACAAATGCGGGGCCGTTTGTACGGACCCCCCCAGCGACGATGTCATCGACCGTCAACAACGCGGCCTTGAATCGACGAGAGAGTTGACCGGGCTGCCGTACTTGTGAGCCCGGTGCGAGCGCGTTCCGGACGGTCCCGCACACTGAGCGGGTGCCCGGAAAGGCACGGGGACGTACCGATCGGCCGGGTTTTGCTCCAGCTGTGTCCACGCAGTGATAGAGGTGAACAGCGAGCCGTCGGCTGAGCGACAAGATTTGTCGGGGTCGGCCCCGTACGGTCGCACACGGACAGGACATCTCGGAGGTCACGTGGACGCGCCATCTACCGCACTGGAGGCGGAGCAGCAATACGTCGATCGCGCGTACGGGTTTCTCAACAGAGGCCTGGCCGACGCGGAGATCGGCTTCGATCGTCACGGAGGCGGACTCGACCGCCTCACGGCGCGGGCGATGAAGCGAGCACGTGAGATCTTGCAACAATCGCGGGGGAGCGGGCAACTCGTCGTCGGGCGCATGGACACCGAGGATGACTCGCTCTACATCGGCCGCCGTCGCGTCTACGACCAGAACCGCGATCTCGTCGTCATAGGATGGCACGCTCCTGCGGCGATCCCGTTCTACGAAGCTACCCCCGAGGCCCCCGGCGACCTGACACTGAAGCGGGTTTTCCAGGAAGAGAACGGAAAGCTGCTCGGGATCGTCGACGAGATCGTTCGCCGATCCGCCACGGCTCTCGCGACGGGAGAAGCCTCGAACGTCAGCGATGCACTGCTGAAGGAGCTTGAGCGCGCCCGCGACGGGGCCATGCGCGAGGTTGTCGCCACTATTCAGGCAGAGCAGTTCCGCATCATTCGTGCTGATCGCGACAAGGTTGTCGTGGTCCAGGGAGGCCCGGGGACCGGCAAAACCGTCGTCGGCCTGCATCGCGCAGCGTGGCTCGCCTTCAACCATCCGGGGCTTCAGCACGAGGGCATCCTCGTCGTCGCGCCGTCCTCGGCGTTCCTGACGTACGTCTCGGGGGTCCTGCCCTCGCTGGAAGTCTCCGATGTCGACCAGGTCGAGATCGGCTCGCTCTATCCCGCGGAGGTGCGCGGCGCTGAGCCAGAGGAAACCTCCCGGGTGAAGGGGAGCGCGGCCATGGCGCAGGTGCTCCGCCGAGCGCTGGACAGCCGGATCGGCCGCGTGGAAGGCGACCTCACTCTGATGGTTGGCGCCGAGCGCATCGTGGTCCCCGAGCAAGCTCTCGCCACCATGATCGAACGCGTCAAAGAACGCGACATCCCCCACAACGAAGCCCGCGATGTCCTGCGCAACCAGCTCGCGGCTCGAGCGTTCTCGATCCATGAGCACGATCAGCGCGAGGCGCGACGCCCCGTGCGGACGACGGCGGCGATGCTGCGCCGGCTGACGTCGTTCGCCAACGCGCTCGACCGGCTGTGGCCTTCCTACTCCGCGGAGGAGTTCGTCCGCACGCTGTACGGAACCCAATCCTGGTTGACCGATGCGGCCGATGGCGTCTTGACGGTTGACGAGCGGGCTTCGCTCTACCGGTCGCCGGCAGACAGGATCGCGGCCGAGCCGTGGACTCAGGCCGACCTGCACGTGCTCGACGAGGTCTCGTACCTGCTCGAAGGTGACGTCGCCCAGTACGGGCACGTCGTCGTCGACGAAGCGCAGGACCTGTCGCCGATGGCCGCACGTGCGCTGGCGCGACGATGCCCGAGCGGATCGATGACTGTGCTGGGTGACCTCGCTCAGGGCACCGGCGTCTGGCTTCGCGACACCTGGGACGAGCTCACTCGCCATCTCGCCGTCACCGAGGCGGAGATCGCTGATCTGACCGTCGGCTACCGCGTGCCTGCCGAGGTCATCGAGCTCGCATCCCGACAGCTGCGGTTGATCGCACCCGAGCTCAGGGCGCCGAGGTCAGTACGCCACGTCGGCGAAGAGCCCAGCGTCTGCCGCGTGGACGACATTGCCGAAGATGCTCTGTCGTATGCCGAGACGTTGGCGGAGAGCGCCGGCAAGACCGCACTCATCGTGCCGGACAGCATGTACGACGAGATCCTTGCTCGGGGCGGCGACTCGGTCGGCGATGGCCGTGACGGTGACTTCTCGCGGCCGCTGACAATCCTCCCCGTCTCGGTCTGCAAAGGCTTGGAGTTCGACGCCGTCGTGCTGTGCGAGCCGGGCGCAATCGTCGCGGAGTCCACCCGCGGTCACCGCCTGCTGTACGTCGCGATGACGCGGTGCACCCAGCAGCTCCACATCGTCCACCATTGTCCTCTTCCGAGAGGTCTCGACCACCTCGACACCACTCCCGTCTCGGAGCAGCACCCCGTGGACGACGCGGCGGCGGCCGAAGGGCTGGAGGGGATCGAGCGCGCCACTCGTGTCACGGAGCTGATCGCCGGGCTTTCGGACGAAGACCTCTGGTTGGTCGAACAACTGGTGCGTCGCCTGGCCAGCGGCGCTGTGAACGCAGATCTGGATGAGGCTGAGGAGCCCTGATGACCGCCCCCACGAACGACGATCCTTCGTACCGGAGGCTTCACCGTCAGCTCGACGTGTGGCGCGAGGCGCTGGTCGGTCTCGACAGGCGACAGAGGCTCATCTACTTCAAGCACACCACCTCGGGCTCGCTCGAGATCTCGACACCGTCGATGGACGACATCCTGCCGAGGGTTGAGAAGGGGTGCGTCGTCGGAGTCGATCTGGACGCCGCCGCACGACAGATGCTGGAGCCAGAGCTCCGCTACTTGACGGACGCGCCGGTCCGCGCATCGCACAAGACTCCGCAGAAGCTGCGCACGTCGCTGACGCGCCTCTATCAGCAGTCGAACCAGACGTGGGCGGATCGCGGCTACTGGACGCTCTACCTCGGGCTGGGTTGTCTGTCGTGGCGTGACCCCGCCGACAACCGTTCGGTCGAGAGTCCGCTGTTGCTCTGCCCGGTCGAGCTGTCACGCGAGGGGGCTCAGGCGCCGTACGTGCTGACCCGGCACGAGGACGACATCGTCGTGAATCCCGCACTGCGGGTGAAGCTCGAGCGTGAGTTCGACGTGCAGCTGCCCGCCGTCGACAGTGACGTGGTCGACCCGTTGGCGTACGTCGCCAAGGTCGCCGACGCAATTGCTGACAACGACGGTTGGCACGTGCGACCGCGGATCGTCCTCACGCTCTTCTCCTTCCACAAGGAGGCGATCTTCCGCGACCTCAGCGATCATGAGGATCAGGTCCTGGCGCACGATCTCGTCCAGCGGATCGCACTCGGCACCGATTCCCCCTACAGCGAGACTGTGGCGCTCGACTGGGATGCTCGCGTCGTCGACCTGGACACGGTGGCGCCGCCGGAGCGGATGCGAACGATTCTCGACGCTGACAGCAGCCAGCGCGCGTGCATTGCCGCGGCGCGGGACGGCAAGAGCTTCGTCATGGATGGCCCACCAGGGACTGGCAAGAGCCAGACGATCGCCAACATGATCGCCGAGCTGATCGCCCAGGGGCGTTCCGTGCTGTTCGTGAGCGAGAAGGCGGCTGCGCTCGACGTGGTCCACAACCGCCTCGCGGAGGCGGGACTCGGAGACTTCTTGCTCGAGCTCCACAGCCAGCACGCGACGAGGAAAGAGGTCGTCAGCCAGCTGGCCAAGGCATTGCGTCAGCGGTGGAAGCCGCGCAAAGAGACCTCCGACGGAGACCGCACGGCCCTTCAAGGGCTCCGTCAGGACCTCAGCGCGTTCGCCGCAGCGATGAACGAGACGCGGACCGGCGTCGATCGCAGCGTGATGGGGGTGCTGGGTGACCTCATGGGCGTGCTGCTGGACGAGCCGGTGGCCGTCGTCGACCCCCAACGATGGAAGAAGCTCACCGTCGCGCGGGAGCAACGGCTCCAAGCCAAGGCGGAGCAGCTAGCGCGAGCCTGGCGTCCGATCACCGAAGGCGATGACTTCGTGTGGCGCGAGGCTTCGATGCCCTTACCCGCACCGATGAGCGCAGATCAACTCGAGAAGGGGGCTCGTCGGGCGTCCGAGGCGGCGGCAGCGCTCCTGGCGCGCGGGATCGCTGTCGATGAAGATCTCGCGCTGCGGTTCGGGAGCTCCTTGTCCGCACAACAGCAACGCCGTGAGCTCCTCGTCACTCTCGACACTCAGCCTGAACATCCGGACCACTGGTTGACGGCCTCGTCGATCGATCCTGTCGTGCAGCGGCTCGCCGATCTGCGACGAGTCGTCGAGCAGTGTCTTCAGGACGAAGCACGAGCGACCGCGCAGTGGGGCGACCAGTGGGTCGGTGTCGATCCCGAGGCCCTCTCGATCGTTCGGGATCTCGCCGATCGACCGGCGGACGATCGGCATTCCGTGTGGGACGGCGGCCCCGATGCACGTGTCTCGACGGTACGAACAGCTGTGGACGGCCTTCGGCGTGCCATCGTCGACCTGGTCCCCGTCGTCGGCAAGGCACGGCAGCTGGCCGCGATCCTCGGGGTCCCCGCGGACCACCTCACGTTGTCGCGCGTCACCGAGATCATCGAGCTCGCGCGGCTCGGCGGCTCGGCTGCCCAGCCCGAGCGGGCATGGCTCAACCCGGCCCTTCAGAAGGCTCTCGACGAGTCGGCACGCGTGCTCGGCGAGGTCGTCGCCGTCGTGCGTGAGCGTCGCACCCGCATGGCGGAGGTCTTCACTGATGAGGCGCTCGATCTCGATCTTCACGCGATCAACACGCGGTTCAGCATGGACCACAAAGGACTCCGTCGCTGGAGCTCGCAGGCCCGTGAGGATCGCAAGACGCTACGGGCGGTCACCGTGCGCCGCCGGGTCGACAAGGGAGTCCTCGCCGCCCTCGACGAGGCCGTCGCGTGGCAGCAGGCAGAGCAGCGGCTCGAGACCACGGAGAACACCTACGCGGGAAACCTGGGGCGCTACTACCGGCGGACGGATACTGACTTCTCGCGGCTCGCGACAGCCATCGACGTCGCGCACAGTGCCGTCCGCCTCGCGGGCGCAGATCTGAGTGCCGACCAGCTGGCGTCACAGCTATGCCTTGACGCATCGCAGGACCCGCGCCTCTTGTTGCTTGCCGAGCAGCTCGATCCGATCGTGCGACGGTGGCAGGACGACCTGCGCGCGGTGCTGAGGCCCGAGGTCGTCGGTGCGGTGGAGGAGTGGCCCGTCGACACCCTCGCGCAGTGGGCGGAGGACGTCGTCGCCGATCTCTCACCGAAGTTGGAGGCGCTCTCGGCGACCGCTGAGGCGATCGGCCGCGACCTCACAGCCGCCGAAGGGGCCGACCTCCTCCAGACAGTCCTGGAGCTCACTGAATCCCGGGGGAACGTCCTGGACGCGTACGACCACGATGCCGCAACGCTCGGCGATGCATACGCGGCGTTCGACACCGACTGGGAGGAGCTGACTCGGGCCGTTACGTGGGCAGCTCGCGTTCGTGAGCTGGCCGGAGGGGCGGTGTCGGCAGCGGCGGCGCAGTGCATGCGACGCCCGACGATCTCCTCGGTTGAGGTGGCCGACCTCATCGAGTCGTGGGCCACGTCGCGCGATGCGCTGGTCAGTGTCTTTACGCCGACGCGGGGTTCAGAGCTCCGCGCTGACCTCGATAGCGACCTGCGTGATGCCGTCGAGATCCTCGCTGAGATGAGCGACCGGGCCGTCGCCGATCTTGACGAGTGGGAGCGCTTCGTCACGATCACCAAGGATTTGCGTGCCGTCGGTCTCGACCGGGTGATCGACGCACTGATGGCGCGGAGGGTCGGTGCGGACGAGGTCGCTCCGCGGGTCCGCTGGGCGATCCTGCAAGCGTGGGTCGAGGCGACCATCTCGTCGGACCCGCGCCTGAAGGACTACCGTGCTGCGGACCGGGACGCTCTCGTGGAGCTCTTCCGCCAGAGCGACGACGAGCACGTCCGTCTTGCGCATGCCGAGGTGGCCCGACTCTGCAGTGAGGCACGCCCACGGAACGCACAGTCGCACGGCGCGCAGGTGATCATGCGCCAAGCGGAGCTGAAGTCGCGGCACAAGCCAGTTCGGACGGTTCTCGCGGAGGCACAGGAGATCGTCCAGCTGCTCAAGCCCTGCTTCATGATGAGCCCGTTGACGGTGTCCCAGTTCCTGCCCGGCGACATGAATTTCGACGTAGTGATCTTTGACGAGGCCTCTCAGGTCCTGCCCTCTGATGCGGTGAACTGCATCTACCGTGGCCGGCAGCTCGTCGTCGCCGGAGATGACAAGCAGCTGCCGCCCACGTCCTTCTTCCAGGCTGCGGTAGACAGCGAGGATGGCGACGACGAGGAGCCAGACGAGTTCGAGTCGATCCTGAGTGTCTGCAAGGCCGGCGTCCTCCCGCAGCTGCCGCTGTCGTGGCACTACAGGAGCCGCCACGAGCACCTGATCGCGTACTCGAACTATCGTTTCTACGCACCCGACGACCAGCCGTTGCAGTCGTTCCCGGGTGCGAAGTTCGACGCACCTGACCTGGGTGTCGAGCTCGTCGCCGTCAACGGCGTCTACGGGCGCGGTGGATCAGGCGACAACCCGATGGAGGCGGGCGCCGTCGTCGACCGGATCGCACATCATCGGCATCGTCATCCCGACATGACGATCGGCGTCGTCACCTTCTCCTCGAAGCAGGCTGATGCAGTCTCCGCCGCGGTCGAGCGCCGTGCGCAGGACGACCCACTCATCGCATCGATGCTCGATGAGCACGGTCGACTCGATGGCTTCTTCGTCAAGAGCATCGAGAACGTCCAAGGTGACGAGCGCGACTTGATCATCTTCTCCGTCGGCTATGGACCGGACGAGAGAGGCAAGATCACCACGAACTTCGGTGCGCTGAACCAGAAGTCCGGCTGGCGTCGTCTCAACGTCGCCATCACGCGGGCTCGGCGGCGCGTCGAAGTCGTGAGCTCGCTCCGAGCGGGTGACATCCCGCCGTCCTCGAACCCCAACGTCGAGCATCTTCGTGGCTATCTGGCATTCGCCGAGCGGGGTATCTCGGCTTTGGCGCTCGATGTCGACTCGTCCGCAGCGGTCGCCGAGTCGCCTTTCGAGGAGGACGTGTTCAAGGTCCTCAGCTCGTGGGGGTACGAGGTCGTCTCGCAGGTCGGAGTTGCGGGTTATCGCGTCGACCTGGGCGTCAGACATCCCGATCGGCCGGGCGAGTATCTGCTTGGGGTGGAGTGCGACGGGGCGGCGTACTACTCGGCCCGCAGCGCGCGTGACCGCGACCGGCTGCGGGCCTCGGTCCTTGAAGGTCTGGGCTGGCAGCTTCACCGGGTGTGGGGTCTGAGCTGGTACCGCGATCGTCGTACCCAGATGGAGCGGCTTCGATCGGCACTGGATGCCGCCCTTGCTGGGGATGCGGGGGGCGGCTCACCTGCCCGCAGCGTCCGCAGGGCGGTCGAGCTTGAGTCAGAGGATTTCGATCCAGAGGCGCCGCCGGAGTGGGCCGTCCCGTACGAGGTGTACCGCCGCAGAGTGCTCATGGTGGAGGAGCCTCGGTCCGTCGAAGCGCGCCCCCACCTGCGTGCGTACATCACCGACCTCGTGAAGGCGGAAGCACCGATCCACGAGGACATGATTCTCAAGAGGCTCCGCACCGCGTGCGATATCGGGCGCATCGGCTCGGCGATTCGCGAGAACGTCGACCATGTGATGCGTCAGATCAGGGTGGACGGACGCGAGCTTCGACGCGATGGCCAGGGCTTCTTCCACATCGACGGACAGGGGCCGATCAAAGTTCGGGTGCCGCTGGACGAGGCCGCGATCCGGTCTGTTGGCGAGATCGCGTCCGACGAGCTGACGCAGGCCGTGATCTACCTGATCGGAGACTCGGTCACCATCTCTGAAGATGCGCTGGTCGGCGCCGTGATGACTTCCTTCGGTTGGCGTCGGCGCAGCAACGACATCGTGTCTGGTGTGCGACGGGCGATCGAGCGAGCGGTCAGCGAAGGGTACGTCACCACGAACCCCCGGGGACAGCTGACGCTGGCGGCGGAGTAGGAGGCTCGGTCACGGGTGGTGTCGGGGTGGGTCGCTAGTTCCCGCTGCACCTGCAGATTCATTGCAATGTGGTTGCGTTTCGAATCTTTTCTGGCTGGCATTCTCCGATTGGGCGATGGTGGGGACTGTGGTTTCGTATCCAAGAGCAACCTCTAAGGCGCAGGCGACCGCACGGATGTACTGGCTCGCAGGCGTTCCGGTGCAGCCGCTGGGGCCTGGAAGCAAGGAAAAGCGGTCGGCACTCGATGCGCTGGCTATGGCGGTTGGAGTGGACGTCACCACTGTGTCGGGAAAGACTGAGGCTGGACGGCGGATCGCCGACTGGCTTGGTGAGGAGTGGGACCCGAGTTGCTACTCCAGTGGCGACACGATCACTCTCGAGGGCTTGAACCGCTTGCTGGACGCGGCGGTCTTGCGCCTTGCGCGCGCCGGCGGTCCTGCGCTCGTCGAAGAACTTGTCGCCGTGCCGCCGGCCCCGCAATCACACAAGAGCAAAGGAATCCGTGTGTCGCAAGAACGAACCGACCTGCAACAGAGCATCGCCGAATCGATCGCCGAACTGACGGACGCTCGAAGCATCGAGAGACCCCTAGGGGTTGCTGCACCGGTGACGGAGATCGCCGCATCAAGCATCAGATTCGATGACGGTTCATGGCGAGACGCGGTGGCGCAGGTGCAAGGGTGGATGCATCTGAATCATGACATTGACATCGACAGCGGCTCGGCGCATTCCTTCGATCGCTCGCTCGCGGACGCGCTCGGCCTGCCGGTGGAGAGTGCATCCGATCTTCGGATCCTCTTTGGTCGGCTCAGGGAGCGCCTTGAACGTGCAGTCGAACTTCGGCTTCGGTTCCTAGAGGACATGGAGACTGCTGCAGAGGGCGGTGCGACGCTCGAGACCGCTTCGCAGGCATGGGAGGCAGCGTGGCAGGAAGCCAGTGAGGAAGCCGGGTGGACGGAGACCGATGACCTCGACGCGGGGACCGGGCCGATCCTTGCAGAGGCCACGACGTGGCCGATCGTTGAGTTCGTCGAGTACGCACGCGACGGCGAGATGGATCTCAATCCTCCGTATCAGCGAGCGGACGTCTGGCCGACCGCCGACGCGCAGCAACTTATCGAGTCCGTACTTCGAGGTATTCCACTTCCGTCGATCATCATCCTTCAGATGACCGCGGCTGACAAGGTCACACATGAGGTCGTCGACGGCAAGCAGAGGTTGACGTCGATCCTTCGTTTTATCGGGTGGCATCCCGACGCGGTCGCACTCGTCGGGAAAAAGGCAGCGGAATGGGGACTGCCTGACCTTCTGGACACCTTCCAGAAGGACTATCCGGCCTTCAAGAGGCTGTGGAAGAAGCACGAACCCGATAGCCTGACCGCCCAGTTGGAGCGCGTGAACTACTTCCCTTTCCCGCTGCGTGGCGATGTGAAGCCGCTTCGCGGGGAGCTGGAGCAGCTGCAAGGCAGGTACTATTCACAGATCCGTCACGAGATGATCACCGTCGCTGGCGAGCCGCGACCTGTGAGCTACATCTTCGAGCGACGCGGTAAGTACACCATTCCCGTGATCATCTATCAGAAGGTTTCGAGCGCCCAGGTCCACGAGGTCTTCAGTCTCTACAACAAGCAGGGCAAACACCTGAATGCCGAAGAGATCCGGAACGCAACTTTCCACGAGCTCGACCTCATGAGGGCGCTCCTGGTGACTGCGGGAGACTCTGTCGACGTCGAGAACGTCGCTCCGTTTCTCGCGCCTCATTGGGACGACCTTGCATCAACCTCCGCGACGTTAGAGGACTACGGCTTCCCGCGCGCCGGCTACAAGCGCACCAAACTGCTCTCGTGGGTCGCGGCTGTCCTCTTTTTCGAAGGTGACGGGCGCATCGATAGTCGATCGACGTCCAGCCGCATCAACGCATTCCTGAAGCGTGTGTCCGAAGATCGCCGCGATCCGATGCGTGACCCCGACAGGGTTACGCAGGCGATGCTTCTGCTCGATCACGGCATCGATGCGCACGCCGCACTCGATCGGGACGCATGGGCGCCTCGCTTCAGGAACGCTCAGGGAAGGGGCAAGTGGCAGGAGCTCCAACTCGTCGCGACCATCATCGCTCTTGCTGCGGCTAGCGCGACGTTGGGGACGGAACTGAACGACGTGGCCGACGACGCTACGGATGAGATTCGGCGTGCCTCAGAGGCCTGGAACCGTCCAGGAAAGACACAGTCGAAGGAACAGTGGGAGTTCATCGCCCAGGTCGTCTCCGAGCTGCTGAACATACTTGGCGTCGACGGCGACGACGCGGCCGATGAGCTGGAGGATGTTTTTGGATCCACCGGGCTTAGGTCCCTTTTGGCACTGGCGCGCTGACCATGAATGACGATGCCGCGCCGAGATTCGGCACGTCGAAGGTTCGACGTGTCCCGCCGCCGACCGACGAGACCTGGTGGGATGCCTACAGTCAGGCCCTGCGGAGGAGCGGGATCGCCCGGACAAGTCGCGATGTCATCTCAGACGACGCCGAGTACGTCGTGCGGAAGGGGATACTCGGCGTGGGTATGCCGGAGGAGGGACGATGGCCGTCCTCGCGCGAGCGACTCGGACTTGTCATGGGGGCGGTCCAGTCCGGCAAGACCGCGTCGATGCTGGCTGTAGCCGCGAAAGCACTGGATCTCCAGACCAGCGCCGTCCTCATCCTCGCCGGGACCCGTACGGCGCTCTGGCGCCAGACCTTTGAGCGGACCGTCGAGCAGCTGGACACGCTGTCGCGACCTACCGGGCGCCGAGTGATGATTCCCCCGCGGTCGGTTCTCGACGACCTAACCAGCGGGACCGATCTTTCGACCCTTTATAGCGTGACAGCTCAGCGTGCAAGGCGAGCAGTTGAACGCAACCAACCATTCGTCGGGGTTGTGATGAAGAACGTCGCTCACCTCGAGCGGATGGCTCGGACGCTTCACAGCACCATCTATCCCGCCGCCGAGACCGCAGGTCGTCAGTTTCACCTGCTGGTTATCGATGACGAGGCGGACGACTCGTCAGTCATGGACTCCGGTGGCGCGGTCGAGGTCACTCTCGAACAGCGGCAGATTCCACGACGTATCGTCGATCTTTGGGAGTCACGTTCCACTCGAGGCGAGACGTCGAGTCCCAATCTCTTCGCCACTTACCTCGCCTACACCGCGACGCCGCAGGCCAACTTTCTGCAAGATCCGGACAATCCCCTAGCACCGCGCGACTTTGTCGTCAGCCTTCGGACACCAGGCGCCGAGGGCGACCCGTCGGTTCGCAGTCCCTCGTACCGAGTGCCTGAGGGCGTCGACGCCTGGTATACCGGCGCGGAGATGTACTACCGGACTCTCGTCGGGACGCATCTTTGTCAAACGATCGATGGTCGAGCAGCCGACGAGGTACTCAAGGACAGCATCCGCGCCTATTTGATCGCGACGGCGATTCGTCACCTCCGAGACCCGACGAGGCTGGGTCCGGCTTCGAGTCGGACGGAGGTCTTCGCCGATAGGGAAGAAGCTACCAAGCGGGCCGCCAAACCTGCCTCGATGCTCATTCATCCTGGTGCAGGCACGGATCAACACTTCGCGGTGGCGAAGGCAATCATGCGTTGGTCAGCCGGGGAAGACGGTCCTGACATCCCTGACCTCCGGGGCGGACGCACGCTTCGGGTTGCCGGGATCGAGTCTGACATGGATCAGAACGAAGAGCGGTGGCTCTTCTGGTTCTCCTCCTACGAGCGATCAGCGTCCGACATCGAGGCTGAGTTCCAGCTGCCTGAGCCGCGTAGAGTTCCCGCGCGGTCGGAATGGCGGGACATCCGACGCCTCATCCTTGACGAGGTGGTACCGGCGACGGAAGTCGCTGTCATCAACAGCGACGAGAACGCCGACGATCGTCCCGGATTCTCTCCGGTGGAGGTTGATGGCGCCTGGAGGGCGGCCCCTAACCTCTCGACCATCTTCGTCTCGGGAAATGTGATGTCGCGTGGACTCACTCTTGAGGGCTTGACGACGACCTTGTTCACTCGCTCGAGCGACGATCCGCTTGCCGACACCCAGATGCAGATGCAGCGATGGTTCGGATATCGAGGCAGTTATCTCGACCTTTGTCGTGTGTTCTTGACGAGTTCGCAGCTTCACCTGTTTAAGTCCTACCACGAGAACGACGAGGCCTTGAGACGAGAGATCTTGGATGCCATGACGAGCGGGACCACCGCGCCGGACGTCACTGTGCTTCAGGGCCGGACCTTTCGCGCCACGGGCAAGATCTCCGATGCACGAGGCGTCCGGTTGTGGCCGGGGCCGAAGCCGTTCATCAGACATATGAATCCGCCCGGACAAGATGAGCACAACTTGCGCGTTGTCTCCGAGCTGTTCAGTGAGCCAACCCATCCGACGGACCGGCGCATGGCCAGGCGAGGAAGGCTGTTGACACGGACGCTTGATCTCGCAGAGGCGGCATCACTACTTGACCGGCTCCGATATGTCGACCATGGACCGGGACCGGAGAGTGCGGAGGCAGCTCGGTGGAAGTCCGTCGAGCGTCACGCCGGTCTGACCGCGGCAAGCGAGTTCGCCCCCTTGTATCGATCACCTCTCGTGCCTGAAAGCACAGATCTCGGAACGCTCTCTGTGTATTCAATCGCCGCGTACCTGAGACTGTGGGCAGCGGCCCTCGAGCGGAGGATCCCCGGAATGGTCACGACGGACGAGCCACCAGTGTCGTGGAGCCTCATTGATCTGGACGTTCGGTCTGAGCAGCAGCCTCGATTCCGTGTCGGACTGAGGATGGGGACCTTTGAGCCACTGACGACAGGCCCGCTCGCGGGGGTGCGTCCCATGGATCGGGAACTTGTGGGGAACGACCTGAAGGCGACATGGGGTTCACGAAACCGCGCCGAGGGCGGACTTCGGGGGGATGAGCTCTTCGACTACGAGTTGCTCGGCGAGCAGCCACGCCTGACCGGGTCCGGCGCTCGGTCTCCTGGGAGCGATGGCCTCATCCTCTTTCACGTCATCGGGCGACCTGGCGGACAAGCCACGATCGCGGTCGGTCTCGGGCTGCCGCTCGGGGGACCCGACCATGTTCAGGCGAGAAGGAACGATGACAACTGATCGAAACAGAGTTGACCTTCCGTCCTCCTACGAGTGGTTGCGCCACCGCATCCTTGAGCTCGAGCGAAGCCCGTCTGATGAGGTGCGCGAGTTGCTGTGGGCAGACCGTTCGCGCACCCTCGCTGTCTCGCGCAATCCCGCTGGTGCAATCGAGCTCTTCGTCGGCGGACAACCTGTCCGGCCCTCCCTGCGCAATGTCATGGACAGACTCGAGCATGATCGATGGGCCACGGATGAAGGCGAGGAGATCGATGCCTCACGTCTCGTGCTTCCTGTGGCTTCGCACTTTGATTCCGTCGCGGCGTTTCTCTGCGCAGAGCTGATCGAGAATGGTGTGGCCGACGATCCGGCGGATGCGTTTCGGCGTACAGAGCCCTTGATCTCGCTAGCGCTAGAGCGTGCCGAGCTGGGAAATCAAGTTCTGCTCGGTTTGCTAGGCGAACTGGTCTTCCTCGACGCGCTCAGTCGCATGGCTGAGCCGGTGGCGCGTCCGGACGTGGTGAAGGCTTGGGTCGGAAGCTCACCGACAGATCGTGACTTCCAGCTTGCGGAGATCGGTGTCGAGGTGAAATCAACGAGCGGGCCGCAATCGCGGCATCGCATCCAGGGACTTCGGCAGGTGAGCCGCGGGTACGGGGTGTCAGGGCAGCCCGAGACGTCGCTCTTCCTCCTGAGTCTGGGGATTCAGTGGTTGCGACCGGATGAGGCCGGGGGGCGAAACCTTCCCGGTGTGGTTGATGACCTGATCGAACGCGTGCCATCGTGCGCCGACGATCTGCTTGCGAGAATCAAGCAGTATGGGGGAGATGCTGCGGTTGGATACGATCATTGGCGCGACCGCCTGAGGGGAAGGTATGCGCAGCGCTTCTCCCTGAGGTTCGAGCGCCTCTACGACCTGAGCGATCCACGGGTCAGGCTGCCTCGTCCGGCGGACTTCGAGGACATGGAGTATCTGGAGCCTGACTCCGTCGAGTTTGAGGTCAGCTTTCCCGAGCGCATCAGAGGTGACCGGAATCCGGTAGCCGGGCTGACCGCCATCGCTGTCAAGGTGCTGGAGGAGGCCGGGATCCCTCCGTTGTGAGAACGACTTCGCGACGCCCCGGCGGCGCTGAGTGTCTGTGTCTGCACGAACCGGTAGGGTCCTCGAACATGAGCTCGACTGCCTCCTCGTTCACGTTTGCAGACCTCTTCGCCGGCATCGGGGGATTCGCGGCAGCGTTGCGAGCATTCGGCGGGATGCCGGTCTACTCCGTTGAGGTCGATGAGGCTGCCGCCCGCGTGTACGAGCTCAACTGGGGCCATTCCCCGCTCGGCGACATCACGGCCGACGCGAATGACGGCGTGATGAACGTGCCGGCGCATGACATCCTCGCCGCAGGGTTCCCGTGCCAACCGTTCTCGAAGTCCGGCGCACAGCGCGGTATGGATGAGACCAGGGGGACGCTCTTCTGGAACATTCTGAAGATCATCGATGCCCACCACCCTCCAGTCGTGATCCTTGAGAACGTCCGGAATCTCGCGGGTCCTAGGCATCGGCACGAGCTACAGGTGATCATCGAACAACTTCGTGCGGCCGGGTATCACGTCTCGGAGGAGCCGTCGGTCTTTTCGCCCCACCTTCTTCCGCTCGAGCTCGGCGGTCGGCCACATGTTCGAGAGCGTGTCTTCATCACCGCGAGCTACGATCCTGACGGAATGGGTGACCTGGACCCGCCGCCGGCAGTGACGAACCGTTCGCTGCGCGAGGCCGAGGAGTGGTCGCTCGAGGCCGACCTCCCGCTCGACCCTGACCCCCACGCCGCTGGCTGTGACCTCAGCGCCGACGAGGTGCGGTGGATCAACGCTTGGGACGACTGGGTGACGATGATGTGGTGCCTACGTCGCGCGGAGGCCGCTCGTACTGGTGATCCGTTGCGGAAACTCCCAGGCTTCCCGATCTGGTCGGATGCATGGGTGCTCCTGGATAATCTAGAAATCCCGGCTGAGACTCCGGCCTGGAAAGCGAACTTTCTCCGCAAGAATGCGGCGCTCTACACGGATCACAAAGCGGAGTTCGATGCGTGGTACCAGCGACACGGGGTTGCTGGGTTCCCCGTGTCGAGACGCAAGTTCGAATGGCAGGCCCAGAGCGCCGAGCGCTTGTGGGACTGCGTCATGCAGCTGCGGCCATCCGGGATCCGAGCCAAGCGTCCGACGCATTTACCTGCCCTGGTCGCCATCACCCAGACGCCGGTGATCGGACCGCGGAAGCGGCGCCTGTCGCCGCGCGAGGCAGCGCGGTTGCAGGGTCTCCCCGACGGCTTCACGTTCGGCGAGCAGGCGGCTGCGGCCACCTACAAGCAACTGGGGAACGGAGTAAACGTCGGGGCTGTCTGGCACGTCCTACGTGAGCACGTCCGCCGCGACGAAGCGATTCTGAAGCGGACCCCGACTGGCCGCCGAATCCTCCAGACGATCCTCGAGGCGCCGACGAGCCCAGACGAGGTGCTCGATGACGTGGTCAGGGCCTCACAGCGAGGTCAGTAAGTCGACCACTCGATCGGCGGCGACCGACGCAGGTTCGTGCTCCCAGAGCCTGATGACCGTCCAACCTTGGGCAACCAGCACTTGAGTGGTGTCGGCATCTCTCCGCTGGTTTGCCGTGAGTTTCGTGCGCCACCACTCGCTGTTCTGCCTCGGACTCGTGCCGTGCACCGGGCACCCATGCCAGAAGCAGCCGTCGACGAAGACAGCGAGCCGCTTCCTGGTGAAGGCGATGTCGATGGTCCGGCGCCGCTGTCCAGGAATCGGGAAGGCGACCCGATATCGAAACCCGCGGGCGTGGAGCTCACGTCGAAGCGCAAGTTCAGGGGCTGTATCCCGGCGTCTCGCCCGTGCCATGCGTGTCGAGACGGCCTGGCTGCTTGGACCGGGATGGGGCGGAACGTAGAAGCTGCTCACTGGACCTCAAATGTCGGGCAGAATCCCTCGGTGTCGAGCTTGATCAGACTAATTGCCGCGGGCGCCGGTCGGCGGGCGCGGACGCTATCGGAGCATGTGGTCGGTAGAGGGTCACTCGGCTGGATGCTCATGGGTGCTAGCGGGCGTGGTACCCCTGCTCCAGGGCGGACAGATCCTGAAGTGGGCCTGGGTAGAGGCCGTCCCTGAGCGCGGCTATCGCCGTCCGCGTGGCGCACGGACCCGCGATGCCGCAGTGACCAGCAGATCTCGGATCGCCATCTCTTCCCCGTCGACGACGAGGAAGAGCACAGAGGGGTGCACAGTGGCCTGGTCGGTGTTGGGGAAATGGCAGCGGACCGGGGGCCGACATCGCGATGGAACGAGGCTCGCACCAGGAGTTCGACCGTCCGGTTCGGACAACGTGCACGTACACCTCACGCCGGTCGCGAGCGATCGAAGCGATCAACCTGAGACAAGCCACGCTGGGGCCATCGACTCCGATCCGAGTGCGACGTGCGCCGTTTCGATCGCGTGTGCGCCTGCCAACGGCCGGCGTGTCGAAATCTGGTCGTGTGCACGATCAAGGCCGGAGCTCCCGGAAGATCCGCTCTGGGAAGGCTGCTCCCAGGCGCGCGTCGATAACCGTAGCAATCCGTCCTCTTGCGTTCATCGACGCCAAGAACACCCCGCGCGGGGCCGTGACCGTCGTCGTGTCGGGGCGCCAGAGAGGATGGCCCAGGCCAACAACCCGTGGACCATGCGCTACGAAGGGCACGCCCGCTTCCTCACCAACCTCGATTGGCCCCACCGCGTCGCTGAATGCCTCGGCGAACCGCTCGGCCGTGCGCCTGGCGACGAGTATCCACCGATCATTCGTGGCCTGGCGACCGAGCGCCAGTTCGGCGATATCAAGTGCCAGTCGCCAGTCCAGCATGGGGTGGAGATGGCGATTGTCATACGAACGAAGGCAGTCCGGACACGACGAGTCGCATCCCGTGTGGGACGCAGCGGACCAAATGGCCCCGAGGCCGTCGGCGATGCGCGTAACCACCCGCACAAGTCGATCACCCCGGCCCAGTTCAGAGGCGAAGCCGGCTCCGTTCTCGAGTTGGTCCGCCACGTAGATGCCAGCGGTTACCACATCGTCCACCCGGCGCGGCTGGAGTCCGACTGTGACTTCACTTGGGTCGATATCCAGTTCTGCTTGAACTCCTCGACGCAGCGCCTCAGCGAACGAGTAGAGTGCAGCCCGACCGCTCGTCGACTGCCGCTCGAGAATCGGAACGACGCCGCTCTCAAGATCGAGACGGGCTGGCACGATCATCAGCGCGTCGGTCACGCGTATGTCTCCAATGCCGAATCCGCCCGCCGGGGTGGGATCGTCGCGGACGACGTGACTGCCGTCAGGTTGGCGCTCCGTCTGGAACAACCGACCGCCGTTGGTGTTGATCGTCAGTAGCTTGCCCTGGTCAAGAACCCATGTGTTCATCGCAGCGATGGCCGTAGGCGATGCTGGCTCCTCTGCCCAGCCGAGGACTGGGCGCGACGCGCTGCTTGACATCTCTTCGTCGGATCGCCGATCGTCACGCCTGGCGTCTGTGCGGAAACCTAAGGGCTGATGCATCGTCGTTTGCTCGAGCACAGCGCCACAGACGGGACAACTGGATGTGCGCGCGAGGTCTGTGTCGACGACCGAATAGGTGCATTGCTGGCAACGCCAGACGAAGGTCGAGGGACCGAGTGGATTGGCATTCGTGCGGCCGGTCCGTGAGTATGAAGCGAAGCCGTTAGCGGTGTAGACCCAGCCGTCTTTGATGACGTGTGATCCCGGCGAGAACATGGACACGGCTTGTCCGAGCGGCCGGTCCGAGACCTGCTCGGGGCGTCGACCGGCTCCCGGTACGTAGTAGAGCGTTCGAACGCGCGTCGGAAACCCAAACATTGGCAGGATGCCCGCGTTGGCGAGCCGCTCGGAGAGATCCGCCTGCGTCAGCAGTGGGTCACCATACGCAGCGTCGATCTCGCCGATGAGGTCGGTTCGAATCCACTTGCCGATCGCGCTGACATCTGAGCTCGCCACTCCGGTGTAGGCAGCCAGTCGCTCGACCACCGGTCCGACAACAGGTGAGGTTGCGAGAAACCCCGCAATCTCGTTCCTGATCGTCGGCCAGTCGTTGACCTGACCGAAAGACCCGTGAACGGAGGACCGTCCGGCCGGGGGAGTGGCCAATGCTCCGAACGCGCGGCGGAGCACCTCAGCTGTCGCTACCCGACGCAGGATGAGCGGACGACTCGTGTCCAGGAAGGGCTGGGGCGGGCGGTCACCAGTCATCCGTCGCGACTGGACGAAGTAGTAGTCGTCGTGAGACCGGTCGCGACACAGCGTCAAGCCGTACGAGAACGGTTGGTTCGAGCGTCCTGCACGCCCGACACGCTGCTGATAGTTGAAGCGCTGCGGGGGCATGTTGGCCATCACCGTCGAGCTCAAGCTGCCGATGTCGATTCCGACCTCCATGGTGGTCGTCACGCTGAGGACATCGAGTGGAGTGGTGCGCTCGTTTTCCCGTGGCTCCGGAAGAAGAGCACCGCGGAATCGACGCTGCCGAGCGCGAGCCTCGGACGGGGGACTCGTTTGCCCTGTCAGCTCCGCCACGGCCAGTCGACTGGGTTCGAGCTGACTTAGCCGAATGTAGTAGTCCAACTCGGCAAGGACGCCATGCTCAATCGGCTCGAGCGTCCCCACACATGACTCGCGGATACAGGTGCCTGCTGAGTCGTGCAGGTGGCGGGTCGAGCAGGTCGAACAAACCCAAACGGTGCTGCCATGACGACGAAGTATGACCGGCAGATCGCCCTTTTCGAGGCCGAGTGATGATCCGTCCATCGCGGGTTGGAGGTGCGAGCTGACGCGGACGACCAACTCGTCGCCGTCCAGGGAGTTCGCTGCGGCTGCCCGGCGTAGGAAGTCGGTGACGCGCCTGGGCATATTAGCCGCGTCAGAGGCATTACCCGGTGTCCATCGATTCGCGCGTCCGTAGAGCCGAATTGTCGATGCCACCACTGAGTCGAACAGGTCGTCACCGGTCGGCCGGGGACTAAGGTGCGCAACCAGTGCACTTTCGATGTCACGACCGCGGCCACCAAGAAGCGCGTCGCCGATGGCCATGACCAAGTATCGGCGGAATCTCTGTTGGTACTGGTCCCGCGTTGGACCAGGCGGGAGTGGTATCCACTCGCCGGGGGTCGGGGGATCAAACGCGCGATACCAAGGCTCGCCGTCATCGAGCGTCATCAACACAGCACGCTGGCCACCGGGCGGCACTCCTAGCGCGACGAGCTCCCCAGTGAGACTGGCGACGAGGTCTGGCAGAGAGACGCGGCGGAGCACGGCGTTCTCGGCTTCGAAGGACCCGATGGTGGCCAACGCTGCATCGTCAGCTGCGCCTGCTGCGACGAGCATGAACGCCCGCATTGCGTCGGGGAACTCCTGGCCCAACGCGCTCCAGCGGACGAGATCGCTCGGACTTAGACCACCCGGCTTAGGTCCGTCGCGAAGGATACGCACGGTGTCGTTCTCAGCGTCGAAAGCCTTCTGGAGGAGTTGCCTCAACAGGTCGGCGAACCCGTTCTGGGCGAGACCGATGGCCGTCTCTGCTGCATCGTCACGGCTGTCCGTGAATACGATCGTCTTCTCCGGCCGACCGTTGGAAGCGACAGCTCGCGTCGTCTCTGAAACCAGCAACTGGGTGGCTTGATCAGTGCCTTGGGTGTGAGCTCGGATCGGTGAGCGCACAACACCCTGCCGAAAGCGTTGCTGGACGTCGTGATGGCCGCACGAGGGACACCGAGACGGGAGGGCGGGTGGCGACCAGTCGCCCGCGCCCGCGTGTACCAGCATTACACCCGTCGCCTCGGAAGCTGGAGCAGGACGGACATACCCCAGCTTCGCGCTCAGTTCGGCGCTGACAAAGCTGAACCGCACATCGATGGTGCCAGGCCCAGCATGGTTCCAACTTACGGATGGCGGGAGTGTGCCCGGGCGGTACCAGAGGTACCTGCTTGACGGGCGCCGAAACACGACCCTGTCACTGTCAGCGCCCTCGCTGGCTGGTGTAGATGCGACGAAGGTGCCGCCGTCCTCTTCCCCAATAATCCAGCCGCCGAGGCTGACGTCACCGCAGTGGTCACAGTAGAGCAACTCCAGAACGCGGGCGCCGCAGTCACAGAATCCGGTTGGCCTCGAGTGGAGCTTGCCGACTGCCCGACTAGTGCCGTTGACCTCCGGGCACTTGGTGTTAACGCAGGCCCACACCCCCCGCATGGTTCTAACCATCATGTGGCTGCGAAAGGGGATCTGCCCCTCCAAGGGCGTGGAGCCCAGACGGTCGAGCACGTTCGCAAGAAGCGCCGAATCGCCGGTGCCGAACACGCGAGTGGCCACCTCGCCAAGCGGGGTCGCGCGCAGACCGAGCGAGTCCTCGCTGGTGCATGCGGACGCGATCGCTTCATCGAAGCCCGTGAGATCACCGCGTGCCAGTTTTGCCTCGACTTCGTTGGCTCGAAGTGGGAGGTCCGCCGAGACGTTGCGTGGGCGACCGGGAACGGCAACGAAGGCATCTCGGTTAGTTCCAAAGAATCGCTCCAGATACTCGGCACGATCTTCGTCGAGCGATGCGCTGGTCGCGATGATGGCCAGTTGGGGCGAGTCGGGATCGAGACCGAGGCGGTCGCAGAGTCCTCGCACAATCATCGAAACTTCAGCTCCCTGAGTCCCGCGGTAGAGATGCAACTCATCAACGACGAGGGAGATGGAACGGGTTCGGTCAGCGCGCAGCCAGTCGCGGGTCTTCGCGAACATCGGCTGCTCAAGGCCGCGCATGAGCATGACATTCAGCATCGAATAGTTGGTGATCAGGATGTCCGGCGGCGTTTGGATCATGTCCCACCGCGTGACGAGTTCGTTCTGGCGCGGATCACTCATCTGGGATGTCAGATCCTCACCGAGATCTCTGACGCCGTCGATCTCCGTGACCATCTCTCTGACCTCGGATACGACTTGGCTGAGACCCCGGTGCCGCCCGTGCTCCGGCATTGCCGTGCCACCCAGGGTCGCGCCCGTGTAGCGACCGAACCACAGATGCGGCCCACCAAGGTTCACGATCCGGCGCAATGCCCTGCGGAGGCGGGAAACCTGATCCTCGACTAGCGCGTTCATCGGGTAGAGGACGATTGCGCGGACTGCAGCCTCACGCTGTTTTGTCCGCGTCGGCGACCATCGCTCGGGCCGCGCATCCCACCATGCGTTCGGGCGATGGCTCACGCTCCAGGAGCGAGCCTCGAGCAGCAACCGCGCGAGGATCGGGAGCATGAAGCTCTCTGTCTTGCCTGATCCCGTGCCCGATGTGACGACGGGATACTTGCCCGCCATGGAGAGAGTCAAGGCGTCAGCCTGATGCTCGCGGAGCAACATGTCGCGCCCTGCCCAGTCGCCAAAGACTCCCTTTAGCAAGATGTCGATCTCACCGTCGTCCAGACCGACCGATCGGCAGACGTCGAGTGCGGGGCGAACATTGGGATAGGGCAGAACGGGCTCGATGAGAGGATCTTGAAAGAGCACGCCTGCCTCGGAGAGCAGGGCGCGTCTCTCCGCCGCGAGGTCGCGGTCCCGCAGCCAGTAGGCAGTGTCGATGTACGAAAGTACGGCCTCTTCAATGGCAGTGGCGACGCTCGCGGGGGCCGGCATATCGGAACGTGACGGCATCAGAGGTGGTCCTATCGAGTGAGTAAGTCGAAGATGCGGCGTGCAAGTTCTTCCGGGACGCCGCGATAGGCAACGGCTCCCGCTCCGCGAGCGAGTGCAGGCGGCAGGCACGAAGCTGCCGTCAGGGCGCGTCCGTAAAGCCCGGGCAGTTCGGCGCCGACAGGCACCATGAACAGGCGCTGGTCGGGGTCATATGCCACAAGAGGCCGGCCGAGCATGAGCGCGGCGAGATGCTTGCTGAGCTGAACAGGGCACCGTGCGTACGTTCCTCTCTCCAGGTCCTCTGTCGACCGGACGACATCGAGGGTGGCGAACTTGCGGATGCGATAGGCCCCCTGCGCCTCGTAGTTCTCGACACGCTTCCACGAGGCGTCGTCCACGTCGAACCACGAGATGTCACCATCGGCCGACGCGCTCTGTCGGGGCAATCGGTCAAGGAGTGTGCTCAGGGGCGGAAGCGTCATTACGAGCTCACGCCAAGCGTCAGGAACCACACTGATCTCGTACTCGTCGGCGACCGCCTTTGCTTCGCTTCCCAGGTGGGACGCAAAGTATTGGGTCGGTTCCGTGCCCTCGGCCTCGGTCCCGACCCCGTCCACTTCGAGAGCGAGGACGATCTCGTTGAAGAGCCCAGCCGGCCAGTAGCCATTGAATGCCACCTCCCCGGTGGCACATCCGGTCAGTTGGGTCGGGCTGATCTCCCACGCCACCGGGCGGAGGGTCTTCTTGTCACGACGGATCGAGATGTGCCCGAGGGACTCTAGAGTGCGCGAGAACTGGTCTACGAACAGCGCGGTCGGCTCGATCTGAAGTGCGACCTTCTCCAGCGAAGCCCATGGTCCTCCGCCGAGGTGCCGCAACGTATCGAGGGCGACTGTCCAGTTTCGAACGTCGGAGGACGTGGCCACCGGCGTAATCGCGGTGAGGTTGTGAATCGGCTGCGCCTGTGGTTCTGCTGGCTCCGCGCGATTACGTCGTGTCTTGGGCCGTGTCGGATACCGCTTCCGGAGGCCGCAGGTCGTGCAGTGGCCATAGACCCACGATGTCGTCGGACGACCTTTGGAATCGAGTTGCACGGTCTCGATATTTTCCCGGTGCCGTCCTGTTCTGATGCAAGAGTTTGGATCAGCAACGGTGATGCGCATCGGCTGGGTCTCGCGCCGCCTTGTGCCGACATCTGTGGACCATGACGGTCGCCGCGGGGGAGTGTCACCGGCCACGGGCGACCAGTCTGGTGAGCCAAACACCTCATGGCCTTGGACCGATAGCGACGCCGTGTGGGTAGCGACGCCGAGCGCTCCAATGCCTGGCCCGTAGCAGATCGACTCGGCGAGGTGCCACTGCCGCTCGTCACGCGTCTCGCCTGATCGCAGGTGGAGCATCGTGCTGCTCGCCGGGTCCCGCTGACCGATCGGAATTAGTTCAACCCGGTAGTCCGCGTCGGGGAGGTCGAGGCCGCGAAGCGTCTCGATGACCACTCCTGTGCCGTTGTCGGGCCACTCGGCGACCTGTCGTTCTTCGAGTTCATCAGACGAACGATCCAGCTGGACAAGGCGAACGGTGAAACCGTCCGGTGCATCGCTGACTGCACGAATCTCGGGAGACATCGCTGCATGCCACTTGCCGCGAACACTTCCTGGAATGGCGAACCCACCCGAAACCTTGAGCGTGGACGCGGTGAGCGGAATGAGCGCCGACAGATCGTCCAGCTTGTCGGCGGGGATCAGTAAACCTGGGTGGTTCAGGACCTCCACGCCGGTGAACAAGGTCCAGCCATCAGGTTGCCCTTCGTACGGCGTCACCGCTTCCCACCCCGGCCGGGCGACGACCGCCAGGATCTCGGCGACCCGATGTGCCAATCCATCTTCCACGAGCAGGCGCAGGTCGTCCCCAAGCATGACCTGCTGCATCTCCACCCATCGGCGGGACAACTCGTCCTCCCTGAAAGCGACGAGCCGCGTAGGACGCCGTTCCAGAGTCATGCCGGAGTAGTCGTCGCGCACCCGCAGCACACCGGCCAGCACGTCGTCTGCATGAAGGGACGAGCCAGGCGCAAGGCCGAGAGCGCCAGGAACATCGGGGATCAGATCGATTGACGTCGTCGGCGCGGCCGTCAGCAGTTGCACCGTTCGGCCCAACTGAGCCTGAGGGACGTAGAAGAGCGCCGAGACGGTGAACCGCTTCCGTGGAAAGCCGCCCAACTCGAGTGTCAGGTGAATCCGCCCCGGCATCGAAGACTCATCCGGACCGCGGTGGTTGACGGAACCGTCCCAGGAAGAAAGCGTGACGGCTGCCGCCTCGGCGATTCGCGAACGTGCCTGACCGTTGGACCAAAGCCGCGCAAGACTCGCGCTGACGGGGCAATGGGCCTGCTTGATCCAGCTGTCAAGCAGGGGCACGAGGTCGGCCGGCGCAACCTGGCTGCCTGGAGAAAATCCGAAGGATTGAAAGAAGTCCTTCAACTTCTCTCGATCGCTGCTTCGGACCAGCGCTTGGGAGACTGAGAGGCCGACGTACCGATGAGCCAACGAGTAGGCGGTCGGAATCCCGCGCTCGCCTTCTTCCTGGACGAGCCAACGATTGAGTTCGCCCCAGTAGCGCTCGGCGACGCGGCGGTACGCAAGATCAAGGGAAGGGTCGCCGAACCTCCAGCGCAGCACCTGGCGTAGACGCCCGAAGTAGTTGCTGGCCGCCATGCCGTCACCGCCAGCCATCTGCTCAGCGGCGAGGGAGAAGCACGCCAGAACGCCGAGGACCGGCGGTGCCGTCGCGCGCCCACCGCGGATCCATTTGCGCATGCGGGCGTCATGGGCAGCAAAGACTCGAGCGGGACCGTCGGACCGATCCAACGTCGTCCCCACTGCGTCACAGAGCGCGTCGACTGCAGTGGTGCTGGCAAGGCCAAGCATTGCAGCGAGCTCGTCGACGAGGTCATCCTCGAGATCGAGGTAGACGGGACGGACTTCCTCGGAGGGCGCAAAGATCACCTCGGCGATCGCATCGTTCCAGCGGTCGTACTCACTCCAGACATCAGACATGACTTCCACCTCCCAAGATCAATATGGAAGGTACAGAAGCCCACCGACGACCGTGGCGTATTCGAAAAGTGGGGTCTGCGCTGAGGTGGAGGCAGGCGGTCGCAAGGTGTAGAGCGTGGGTCCTCACCACTGGCGCGGGCCTCGATCGTGGAGCATGCGACGACGACGTGAAACAAATAGGAGTCGCCGTTCGCCCAGGTTCTACCTGGTGCGTGCCGGCGTCGACGTCAGACCGCGGCGGAGATAGAACTCGAGCTGACCTGAACTCACCTACCGACCGGCGGTGAGGGCACGGGCGCGGTGGCGGCGTACGGCGGCGCGGTTGGCGCAGCGGACCGAGCAGTAGCGCTGGCGGCCGTTGCGGGTGACGTCGACGACGACGTTGGTGCACGGGTCACCAGGGTCAGTGCCGGCTTCGCAGCGACCCAGCCGGTGCATGCCGCGCGTAGTCAGGTGCAGCGCCGTGCCGACGCTGATGACGGCGCGGAGCACGTGGGGGAGCGACTCGTTGTCGTCGCGGTAGTGCAGGTGCCAGCCTTCGTCGTCGTGGTCGGTGAGTCTCGGGTACGCAGTGGCGACCGCCATCTGCGCGTTGAGCAGCCGCGCGCGTTCGGTGGGCTCGGTGGCGTCGACGATCGCCAGCCAGTCGTCGATGACGCGGCGGGCCCCCGAGTGATCGTCGGGGCCTACGGGGAAGGTCATGGTCATGCCCAGGTCGCGGGCCCGTGCGGCGATGCCGTCGCGGTCGTCGGGCCAGTCGTTGGCGAGTGAGGCGGCCAACAGCACCGCGTACTCGCCGTAAGGGTTGAGATGCATAGGACCATTACACCACTGTTGCGTCTATGAGCACATGCCACCGCACAGACACCACGGCGCAGGCTCCGGTCAGCACCCACGAGCACGCCTGGCTGACGGAGTCCCACCACGCCACCTCCGATGGGATGGTTCGCTACGTCCGGTGCCCGGAGTGCGGCGCGCGGCGGGTCGATCTCCAGCGCCACCCGGACGCGCCGCCGGCCGGGACGAGCCGCGTGGTCGACGCGCGCCACCGATGACTTCTGCAGCCCCACGCCGTCTTCTCACCACCTGAAGAACCGACGAAGTGGAGCCTGGGGATGGCGCGTTATCTGATCTCGTTCGCCGACGGCACGATGAACCTCTCGCCAGACGAGCTCGCGCAAGCAGCCGTCGACTCGCACGCCGTGGTCGATGAGGCGAAGCAGGCGGGGGTGTGGGTCTTCGGCGCCGGCATCGACAGCGGTGAAGTCTCGGGGGTGACCGTCTCGACCGACGGTCGGGCCGTCCCGATCACCGAGCCCGCACGCCGACCGCCCGTCGGAGGGTTCTCCATCGTGGACGTCGCCTCGTACGAGGAGGCGTGCGGGTGGGCCGCCAAGATCGCCGCTGGGTGTCGCTGCGAGCAGGAGGTGTGGGAGCTCATGCCGGACGACGCGATGTAACCGCCGCGTCGCGGGGTGTGTGTCATCCCTCAGGCAGAGTCGTCCATCACGCTTCCGAGGCGACTCACAGCAGTCGAGACAAGACCCGCGAACTGCTGTGGGTCGGAGGGGCCAAGATCGATCAGCGAGACGTACGCGAGGTTGTTGCCCATCCGTACGAACGCCCATCGAAACGTGATCGGGAACCGAACGTCGCGATATATTGCTTTCCCGCGGACGAGGACGTTCAGCTGCTGATCAACGCCGTCAATGGTCATGTCTGTATTCGTCGTCACGTTCCCCTTCAGCGTCACCCCCTCCTCGGAGATCGCAAGCTTCCGGCACTCCGCGAAGGCGTTGGCCATCTGGTCGAGCATCTTCTCGGCGACATCAGGGGTCGACAGCGACGTCACACTGTTGTCGATCTCGCTCGAGCTGATGTCACCGGCCTTCTCGAAGGCGACCTCGACCTCCGGAGCGTCTCCCTCCGGCTCTTCGATCGTGTCGAGTTTCTTGAGGCAGCCGATGTCGCTGGGATCTGAGCCTTCTGAGTCTTCGGACCCATCCGACCTGTCCGCTCTGGTCTTGCGATATCTCGCGCCGACATCCGCACGAGTCAGGAGCGCGGTCTTGAGCTGAGCCTTCGTCAGGGCTTGAGCCTTCTCCTCGGCTTCCCCGCTCGGGCTCGGCTCGCTCTGGGTCGGGTCGCTCTGAGTCTGGCTGCTTGGGTTCGGGTCGCTCGAATCCTGGTCACCGTCGCCACACGCGGCGACCAGGCACAGCGCAGCGCAGACGATGGCGAGCAGCCACGGCGATCGCCTGCGGTTCGATGAGCGGTGCATGGCAGGCAGCGTCGCACGACAGAGGGTCTCGACCGACAATCCAGATCACCCTCGCGCCCCTCAGGTGACCCCGCGCACTGCTAGACATGTGCCGTCCCCGGTGCTGATGGCCTCGTCCGCGAAGGAGACACGATGCTCGACGAACCGCGCACTGACCCTTCGGCCGATCCACGGAGTACGGCCATGATCGTTCGAGGGGTCATCGCCGCACTCGTGCTCCTCATCACCGTGTTCGTCGCTCGCAGTGTCATCAACTCGACCCAGTTCTCGCCGACGGCGCCCGTCGAGGACTACATGGCGGCGCTCGGTCGTGGTGACGCCGAGGCCGCGCTCGCGATCGCGGAGTCGGAGCTGCCCCTCTCGGAGCAGGCAGTGCTGAGCAACGAGGTGTACGAGAAGGTCGAGGGACGTCCGGACGACGTCGAGGTCCGGACTGTCCGACGCGATGGGGACGCGGCCGTGGTGGAGGCCTCCTGGGAGCTCGACGGCAGCACCGTCGAGCAGGAGTTCAGCGTCGTCCGCGACGGCAGCAGCTATGGGATCTTCGACCGGTGGAAGCTGAGCCCGCCTGAGGTCCCCGTCGTCGACCTCACGAACTCGATGGACGGAGGCACGCCTGCTGTCGTGGTGAACGGCGTCGAGATGAAAATGCCCGACCCTGACTCGCCGCGGTTCGCCGCGCTCCCCGGGATGTGGGAGGTGACCCTGCCCGACCGAGCACCGTTGGTCACTGCGCCGACGATCAGGGCGCCTGTCGGGGGCGTCGCGCAGGAAGGACTGCCGGTCTACGTCACCGACACGCTGGAGTACACGATGACGCCCGCCGCACTCGACGCGGCAGAGGCCCTTGCCCGGGCCGAGCTCGACACGTGTCTTGCCAGCCGGAAGCCCGATCCGCCGGGCTGCCCGTTCCGAGACGTGAACGCCCAGGTCGCTGGTGCGCCCCGGGTGACCTGGACCTTGACCACAACGCCGACGATCACCGCCACGGCGTACGACTCGACCACGATCCGTGTGGCGGTGGCGGACGGCATGGCAACGACCAGAGGTGGGGAGGCACAGCCCGATGCGGGCGCGGCGGGCATCGACTACACCGTCGAGTACACGATGAAGGACGGCCGCCTGGTCAAGACCGAAAACTTCGGGGCTTCCTGAGCGCCATCGAAGGCCACCAGCGCTAGTGTCCCGTCATGAGCGCCGCAGCGAAGAAGCATCCCAAGCTCGACAAGAAGGTGTACGAGGCCGAGCTCGCCCGGCTGCAGATCGAGCTGGTGAAGCTCCAGGAGTGGGTGCGCCACAGCGGGGCGCGCATCGTCATCCTCTTCGAGGGACGCGACGCCGCCGGCAAGGGCGGCACGATCAAGCGCGTCGCCGAAAACCTCAACCCGCGCGTCGCGCGCATCGCCGCGCTCCCCGCACCGACCGAGCGCGAGAGGACGCAGTGGTACTTCCAGCGCTACGTCCCGCACCTGCCCGCAGCGGGGGAGATGGTGCTGTTCGACCGCTCTTGGTACAACCGCGCAGGAGTCGAGCACGTGATGGGCTACTGCACCGAGGAGCAGTACGCGCTGTTCATGCGGCAGGCGCCGACGTTCGAGCAGATGCTGATCGACGACGGGATCCTGCTGCGCAAGTACTGGTTCTCGGTGTCCGACGAGGAGCAGCTCAAGCGGTTCCAGTCCCGGGCCGCCGATCCGATCCGACGGTGGAAGCTGAGTCCGACCGACATCGAGTCGATCAACCGGTGGGAGGACTACTCGCGGGCCAAGGACGAGATGATGGCCTACACCGACACGGTGACGAGCCCGTGGTTCGTGATCGAGTCCGACAGCAAGAAGCGCGCACGGCTCAACATGATCGCCCACTTCCTGTCCACCATCCCGTACACCGACGTCGAGCCTCCCGGCATCGAGATCCCCGACCGGCCGGCCGCCACCAGCTCGTACGAGCGACCGCCGCGGGAGCGGGCGACGTACGTGCCGGACCACGTCGCTGACGTGCTCGAGAGCTGACCCTCGCCGTCCCCCGCAGAGGGGTGCGCGTGTCGGTGGGGCGTTCTACGCTCGTGGGCCATGGGGATCGAGGTGCGACCGGCCACGTCGTTCGAGGACGTGGCGACGATGGTGGGGCCGAAGCGCCCTGACGCCAACGTGTGCTGGTGCCTGAGCTACCGGCTCACGACGTCGAAGGAGAACCAGGCGCTCGCCGGCCCCGCCCGGGGTGAGCGGATGCGCGACCTGGTGAAGGAGGACCCGCCGCCGGGTGTCCTGGCGTACGACGGGGACGAGGTCGTCGGGTGGGCGGGCGTGCATCCGCGTGCCGACACGAGCTTCGCGGGCAACCGCAGGATCCCCCACGTCGACGACCTCGACGTGTGGTCGCTGTGGTGCGTGCGGGTGCGGCCGGGGCACCGTGGCCAGGGCATCGTGCGCCCGTTGATCGAGGGCGCCGTCGACTTCGCCCGCGACCACGGCGCGCCGGCGGTCGAGGCCTATCCGGTCGACAACGGCGGCGCGAAGG
Organism: Mumia sp. zg.B21; assembly: GCF_019550855.1. NCBI lineage: Bacteria > Bacillati > Actinomycetota > Actinomycetes > Propionibacteriales > Nocardioidaceae > Mumia > Mumia sp. zg.B21. The sequence goes on from NZ_JAHWCJ010000001.1 coordinate 653,825, forward strand.
TCGACCTCACGATGGCGTACGTCGGCACGCTGGCGATGTTCGAGGGAGCAGGGTTCACGAAGGCAGCCGACACGGACTCGGTCCTCAACGGCTTCCCCCGCGTCCTCGTACGCCGCGACCTGCGCTCCTCATGATGCTCAGCGCGATTGCTGCGACGGTGCGCGCGCCGCGAGATACACGGGCCGCACGCGCCTCCTCGCCACCGCCCCGAGCACCGCGAACGCGGCGAGCAGCAACACCAGCGGCAGGTTCCGACCGATGCCGAGCCACCCTGACCCCACGGAGTACGCCGCCCAGGCGTTGACAGCGACGAACCCTCCGAGGCCGACGCGCCCCACCGCCCAGCCCCGAGCGGTCCTCGTGCCGACTGGCAGGACGAACACGATGCCCAAGCACGCCGCGCCAGCCGCGCTCAGTGCGGCAGTGAACCATCCCGCGTGCCAGAGTCCGAGTTCGATGATCAGCCAGCCGAAGTAGACGGTCCACGCCATGGCGACGAGCCCTTCGATGAACGCCACCCCGCTCAACAGGTAGAGGAGGCGTCGCGTGGTGCGGTCCAGGTCCATGGCCGTCATCGTCGCACCCGAAAGGTTCCCTCCTCAGCGACTGGTGCGCCGCGCCTTGAGGACACCGTCAATGACGTCCCACGCGGTGACGACGAGCACCCCGACGAGGATCCCCTGCGTCACCTGCTCGAGTGTCGAGGCATCCCACCCGAGACGCTCCACCAGCTCGGGGTTGAGGAAGTCGCCGCTCTTCAGGACGGGCACCGTCACCGCAGCGAAGGCCACGCCGAACGCCGCGTTGATGCCGGCCGCCGTGCACGTCCATCCCTTGACGTGCACCCAGAGGGTGAACACGATCTCGAGCGCGATCAGGCCGAGCACGATCGGGATCCACGACCCCCACAGAGCCGGGTCGAGTGCCGGGATGCTCTCGCCGTCGAGACGGATTGGCGAGTTTGTCTGCTGCCCGATCAGCAGGAACGCCATGACGGCCAGGAACACGAGGCTCGCGATCGTCTCCGCGTACGGCCGGCCGGAACGGGTCGCGGCGGCGGCCGGCAGCTTGTCCACGGTCCAGCGCTCGGTCACCTCGCTCTCACCGACGCCTGACCATTCCACGAGGGCGAAGACAGCCGTGACCCAGAACGCGACTTGGATGGCGGTGCCGATCATGACGCCGACCGCGCCGATCAGCGTCGTGGCGATGTTGTCGTCGGACGTGACGCCGCTGATGATGTGCACCGTACCGACGATCGGGAGGACGATCACGAGCACCAGCACGAGGAGGCGCAGCCATGGCATGAAGAACCGCGGACCGATCAGACGCGGCTCGCGACCGGTGTACTCCACCGCGACGAGCAACGGATCGCCCATCTCCTCCAGCACCTCGCGCTCGGCGTCGGTGGAGTCGCGGCGCGCCGCGACCGTGTCGGTGATGCGCTCGCGCAGCTCCGCCTCGACCTCGCGCCGGGTCTGCCCCGGCAGCCACCGAGTGGCGGCGCGGACGTAGCTGTCGGTCAGGGCGGTGGTCATGGGGTGCCTCCGGTCGTGAAGCGCGAGAGCGCGGTGTCGATGTCGTGCCAGGCGGTGACGAGGATGTCGGCGAGCCGGTCGCCGTCGTCACTGGTGCGGTAGAACTTCCGGGGCCTGGCTTCCTCGGTGTTCCACTCGCTGGTGAGCAGGCCCTGCTTCTCCAGGCGGCGCAGCAGCGGATAGAGGGTGTTGCCGTCGACCGCGATGCCCGCCTCGCTGAGCGACTCGAGCAGGCCGTAGCCGTAGCCGGGTTGTCGCAGGGAGAGCAGGCTCGCGAGCACGACCGTGCCGCGGCGTAGCTCCTGTAGGTGCTGTTGGATCAGTTCGTCATCCACACGTTGCACTATACAGTACGACGCACACTATATGCACGTCGCACGTTAACGTTCGACGGTCGCGGGCCGTCGGATGCGTCTGGCTCAGAGCGTGATCCAGTAGCGCCGCTTCACGCCGACGTGATTCTCGAAGACACCGCCCTGGCTCTCGATGGTGCGGGCCGAGGCGGTGTTCGACTCGTCGCAGGTCACGAGTACGCGATCGAGCTGACGCTCGCGGGCCCGGTCGAGGACGAGCCCGAGGGCGCGCGACGCATGACCCTGCCGGCGGCGGCTCGGTCGTACGGAGTAGCCGATGTGGCCGCCCTCCGTACGGAGGACGTCGGTCGCGAGCGAGTGACGCAGCGCCATGAAGCCGATCACGGTGTCGGCGGGGTCGGTGATCCAGTAGGTGTCGCAGTGGACCAGGCCTTCGGGCAACCTCCGGCTGGCCTCGGCCTCGGCGGCGGCGATCTCCAGGAGGGCATCGAAGCTCGCACGGTCAGGGCCGAACCCGTCGACCTTCCAGGAGCCGGAGCCATCCAGCCCGTCCCCGTCGACCTCCGCCACGCACTCGGCCCAGGAGTCGTAGAGCGCGGGGGAGGGGATCGTCAGTGTCGTCGCCACCGGGGCATTGAAGCAGAGCACCGCACCGCCGAACGTGCGCTTCAGTGCGGCTCGCGCCCCTTAGCCCACATCTTGTCCCAGCTCCCGCGGTGCCCGGTGGCCTCGAAGCCGCCCAGGTCCACGCCCGCGAAGGGGTCGTCGAGATAGCGGACCTCGTCGTACGCCGCGCCGCGTGGATCGACGCGCACCATCGCGAGCCGATAGCGCGGCGCCGCGTTCTTGCCCGTCACGACCTCGTTGTGCGTCACGAAGAAGTCGTCGGCGCCCGCGATCCGCGCCTTGACCTCGATGCGGAGGGTGTCGCCGTTCGGCTCGGTGCTGAGGACGTCGTACCCGGGGTTGTTGAACGCCTGCTCCTCCGGTGACCTCCCCAGCCGGCGTTCGCACGCGAGGACGAGATCGACGCCCCGTCGCTCGACCTCCTTCGTGGCGACGGCGTGCATCGGCGCGTGGCGGGGGAGGTCGCCGTCCACGAACCCGAGCGGGAGGACGAGCGCGGCGGTGACGATGCGCGGCGGCTTCGTCGACATCGTGGCCTGCTTGTCGAGGGTGGCGAGGCGGCGTTCGAGTCTCGCCTGCAGCTCGTGAGCCTTGCGGCGCAGGCTGTCCGCCGACTCAGCGGGCCTCTCGCCGACGCTCTCGCTCTGCGCGGCCAGGAAGGCATCGCGCTCGAGCCGCTCACACTCGCTCTCGAGACGTTCACTGACCAGCATCCTCGCCCGCGCGAGGTCACGGGCCCGGGCGGGATGGACCTCGGCGAGGTACGAGGGGAGCTGGTGGGCGATGATCCAGCTCATCCCCTTGGCTTCGGCGTCGACGAGCCATGGCCAGCGACGCGCGGTCGAGGTGTCGGCCGTCGGAGGCGCGGCGACGCAGTCCAGGTACGGAGCCGGCCCGGCGGCCGTCACGGCGCCCAGCTCGTCGACGTAGGCGTAGCCGAACCGCCGCGCGACAGAGCCGCCCGTGCCGTCGACGATCTCCTCCACGACTCCGACGAGCAGCTGGGGTCGGTCCAGGGTTGCCGACACGAGCACCGTCCCGCGCTCCAGACAGCCGCTGAGCAGCGTGATCGACTCGGCCATCACCGCGTCGTGGAGCGGATGACCGGGAGCCAGCAGGTCTGCTCGCTCGAGACCGTCCCCCTCCATGCAGGCGAGGTCGAACGTGACGCGGTGGTAGCGCGACGAGATCGGTCCGTGCCCGCTGCTGCGGACCTGCGCCGGCACGTGCGCGATCTCGTACCGGCCCGGCTCCCGGCGCGTGATGCGCCCACCGAGGCGGGTGAATGCGGCGGTGAACGCCAGCTCGATGTAGTGCGGCTGGAGGCGGCGCGCCCGGGCCTCGTCCATCTGCCGTCGCATGGCCGCGACGTCGGCCTCCGTGAGCGAGTTGTCCGCGAGCGCCTGCTCCGCGAGGATCTCCGCGATCCCGTCGGTGACGCGGTGGTCGATGACCTCCTCCATGCTGGCGCGCACCGCAGGATCCTCGCCGTACCGGATGGCGTTCATCAGGAGATCGCGCAGCGGTGTCTCGTCGAAGGCGGCGCCGAGGACGTCGAAGACCTTGCCGCCGTACGCCTTGCGCTGCTCGTCGACCTTGTCGAGGAGGCGCTGGAAGACCTGCCCCTCCCGGGTGTTGCTGGCGACGAGGTTCCAGAGGTGGCAGACCTCCGTCTGGCCGATGCGGTGGATGCGTCCGAAGCGCTGCTCGAGACGGTTCGGGTTCCACGGGAGGTCGTAGTTGACCATCAGATGGGCGGCGTGGAGGTTCAGGCCCTCGCCGGCGGCGTCGGTCGCGAGAAGGATCTGGGCGCGGCTGTTGGTCGTGAACTCCTCGGTGATGCGCCGCCGCTCCGACCGCGGCACGCCGCCGTGGATGGCGAGGACGGCGTCCGGCCTGCCGAACAGCGCAGTGATGCGGCGTTCGAGGAAGGCCAGGGTGTCGCGGTGCTCGGTGAAGATGATGAGCTTTCGCGGACGTCCGTCCGGCGCGGTGGCGAGCGTCTCGGTCTCGAGGATCGTGCGCAGCTCGCTCCACTTGCGGTCGATGTCGGCGTCACGCACCTGCTGTGCGGCCCGCGTGAGTCCGGCGAGCTCGACCAGCTCGGCGTCGAGCTCGACGATGGTGCGGGACGCGGTCGCGGCGTCGACCAGCTCGTCCTCCAGCTCCTCGATCTCGGCGGCCGCGTACTCCTCGTCGTCGGGGATGTCAGGCAGGTCGCCGATGTCGATCTCGACACCCGCCTCGAGCGCGTCCGCGAGGATCTCCTCCTTGCGGCGTTCGAGGCGCGCAGTACGGCGGACGAGGGACTGGTAGATCGCCTCGGAGCTCGACGCGAGGCGCCGCTGCAGCACCGTGAGCGCGAAGCCGACGGTGGTCCGGCGCTTGCCCTCGAGCCGGTCGGCGCGGTTCATCCCGTCGCGCACGTAGGCGGTGACGTCCTCGTACAGGTCGCGCTCGAGCGACGTCAGCGCGTACGGGACGGTCTCGGCGATCCGCTCGGGGAAGAGTCGCTTGCCCTCGAAGCTGAGCAGGTCCTCCTTGACCATGCGCCGCATGAGGCCGGAGGTGTCGCCGGAGTGGGTGCCCTTGCGGAACCTGCCCTCGAACCGGTCGCGGTCGAGCAGCGTCAGGAAGAGCTGGAAGTCCTCCTCCTTGCCCGAGTGCGGGGTCGCCGTCATGAGGAGGAAGTGGCGCGTCGTGCGTGCGAGGCGCTCGCCGAGGAGGAACCGCTTGGTCTTGTGGACCTTGCCGCCGAAGTAGCGGGCACCCATCCTGTGCGCCTCGTCGACGACGACGAGGTCCCACTCGGTGTCGACCAGCTGGCGCTGGAGGCCCTCGTTGCGCGCGAGGTGGTCCATCCGTGCGATGAGCAGCGGGTGCCGCTCGAACACGTTGCCGGCGCCGTACGCGTCGACCGCCTGCGGCGTGAGCAGGTCGAAGCACAACCCGAACTTGAGGAACAGCTCGTCCTGCCACTGCTCGACGAGCCCGCCCGGCACCACGATGAGGCACCGCCTGACGTCGTCACGGAGCAGGAGCTCCTTGATGTAGAGGCCCGCCATGATCGTCTTGCCGGCGCCGGGGTCGTCGGCGAGCAGGAAGCGCAGCGGCGTGCGCGGGAGCATCTCGCCGTACACGGCACGGATCTGGTGGGGGAGCGGCTGCACGTCGCTGGTCGCGACGGCGAGCATCGGGTCGAAGAGACCGGCGAGCGTGATGCGCTGCGCCTCGGCGACGATCGCGAAGTCGGAGGCGGGCGCGTCGAACGGGCGTCCTCCGGCCTCCGCGGACCCGAGCGCGGCCTCGTCGTCGCGGAAGAGCACGCGCTGGGCGAGGCCGCCGGAGCCGAGCTTGTAGGTCACCTCGAGCGCGTCGCCGCCGTGCCACTGCGCCGCGAGGACGAGCACTGCCTCACCAGGCACCAGACCGGCGAGGCGTACGCCGGCGGTGACCTCTTCGAGCGTCAACGACCATGTCCTTCCCGAGAGTGGCAGCCGCCTGACTCTAGCCAGCACCGCTGACACGAACGGGGCCGTCGGACCGTCCGCGCGCGTCACTAGCCTTGCGTCGGGAACCCGCCGACGCACGAGCCGTGAGAGGTCATGAACCGAGACGAACGCAAGCAGCTGCGCGCCCTCGTGAGCGACGTCGAGCGGTGGGGTGCGGCCGCCGACGCCGTCACGCGCCGGCGCGAGGAGATCGACGTGCAGGTGCGCGCGTACGTCGACGACCTCCGTACGCGTGTGGTCACGGTCGCCTATGACGGCCGCGCCGCGTGGCGGGCGATCCCGCTGACGCGCGCCGACGCTCGGCTGGTCGAGCTGCTCGCCCACCGCGCGAACCTGCCGGCCCTCACCGACGCCGATCACGCGATGCTGCGGCGCCTCGACGACCAGCTGCACGTGGCCCACGACGTCGCGCCCCTGGTCTCGGCCCGGCGCTTCTTCGCCGGGCGCGAGCGCAAGGCGGAGGCGGCGGCGTCCGCGGACGTCCTGAGATCACTGCACGCCTGGGGCTCCGCCCTCGGTCTCGGGTCACGGCTCGAGCACCTCGCACGCTCGACGGACATGCACGACGGGACGCGGATGACCGTGTCCGACCTCCTCGAGCCCTCGCTCGGCCTGGCCGACGACCTCGCGCACCTCGGCCGCGCTCCGGAGATCGTGCCCGGCGAGGTGCTGCACCCGCTCGCAGGGGCAGTCGCCGTGATCACCCGCGCCGTCGCCGCGGAGTCGTCGTACAGGGACGCGGCGAAGGAGGCCGGCGAGGCCGTACGAGGCGCCGCGGTCGACCGGCTGCTCGCGGAGATGCCGATCGACGCTCTCAAGGACGCGACGCGAGACCGGCTTCGGCTCGGTCCGCTGCGGGACGCCCAGGTCTCGACCATCGCGCAGGTCCTCGCCGCCGGCCGCGAGCTGGCCTCGCTCCCGGGACTCGGTCCGACGACGGCGACGCAGATGGTTGGCGCCGCCCGCACCCTCTGGCAGATCACGTACGACGAGACGCCGGTGCGCGTCGACGTGGCCAGGCGCGACGGAGAGGCGACACGCCTGCTCGACCACCTGGCGAGCTGGGACGCCGCGCGCGCGACCCGGGGCGCGACCGCCGACCTCGCACGGACCGAGGAGCTCGGGCCGCTGGCCTCCGCCGTGCGCGGTCACGTGACCCACGTGCTCGTGCTGCGTGTCGCAGGGCACGAGGTCGTCGACCTTCTCGCCGGCGCGGACGCGGTCGTACGGAGGGCAGCGATGATCGCGACGGGTGGTCGCGGTCCAGCGCGGCCGCGCGTCACCGACGACCCGTGGGACGACTTCCTGGCACGGCCGGCCGACTACTTCGCGATGCTCGCCGAGCTCGGGTTCCTCGTCGAGGACGACGCCAAGACGCACGGTGACCTCCCGGACGAGATCATCGAGGCCGTACGCGCCCTCGAGCTCAAGGGCGACGCGCTCAACGCCTCGCTCCGCGGCTACCAGAGCTTTGCGGCGCGGTTCGCGCTGGTGCAGCGCAAGGTGATCATCGGTGACGAGATGGGCCTCGGCAAGACCGTCGAGGCGCTGGCGGTCTTTGCGCACCTGCACAGCGCGGGGGAGACGCACTTCGTCGTGGTCTGTCCCGCGGCGGTCGTCACCAACTGGACCCGCGAGGTCGCGAGCAAGTCGACCTTGCGGGCATTTCGCGTCCACGGGCCGAACCGCGACGGGGCCGCCCAGGCCTGGGTACGCCGCGGCGGCGTCGCCGTCACGACGTACGAGACCCTCGGTCGCCTTGACCCGTACCTCGACCAGGTCGACACGCTCAGCTGTGTCGTCGTCGACGAGGCGCACTACATCAAGAACCCAGCCGCGCAGCGCTCCCAGCGGACGGCGGCGCTGCTCGACCGCGCCGAGCGTGCCGTGCTGCTCACCGGCACGCCGCTCGAGAACCGCGTCGAGGAGTTCCGCAACCTCGTCGGCTACGTCCGCCCGGACCTCGTCGTCGACGTCCATGGGCTCGCGCCGCACCGGTTCCGGCGCCAGGTGGCACCGGCGTACCTGCGGCGCAACCAGGAGGACGTCCTCGACGAGCTCCCCGGGCTGGTCGAGGTGGACGAGTGGCTGCCCATGACGCGCGACGACGAGCGGGCGTACCGCGAGGCCGTGGTGGCGGGCAACTTCATGGCGATGCGGCAGGCGGCGATGCTCGCGAGCGACAGCCAGAAGATGGAACGCCTGATCGACGTCGTCGAGGAGGCCGAGGCGAACGACCGGCGCGTGATCGTGTTCTCGCACTTCCGCGAGGTGCTGTCACGGGTCGCCCGCGAGCTCCCCGGCCCGGTCTTCGGACCGCTGACGGGCTCGGTGCCGGCGGCCGCGCGGCAGGACATGGTCGACAAGTTCGCCGCCGCCGGCAACGGTGCCGTGCTGGTCGCGCAGATCGTCGCGGGCGGCGTCGGCCTGAACATCCAGGCGGCCTCGGTCGTCATCATCTGCGAGCCACAGCTCAAGCCCACGACCGAGGCGCAGGCGGTGGCGCGTGCGCACCGGATGGGGCAGCTGAAGTCCGTCCAGGTCCACCGGCTGCTGTCGGAGGACGGCGTGGATCGCCGCATCACCGAGATCCTCGCGGAGAAGCGGCGGTTGTTCGACGACTTCGCCCGGGTCAGCGACACCGCGGAGAGCGCACCGGAGGCCCTCGACATCTCCGAGGGAGAGCTGGCGCGGGAGGTCGTGGCCACCGAACGCAAGCGGCTGCTGACGCAGGACCTCGACACGCCGGGGAAGTGACCGCGAGCCTCCGCCGTACGACGAAGGGCCGACCGCCTCCCGGCGACCGGCCCCTCGCCGTACGTTCTCAGACGGTCATCGTCGGACCTGGATCCGCACCACCTTCTTCGCCGAGGTGAGGTTCGCGTTGCCGAGGTAGCGCACGGTCACCTTCTTGGTGCCTCGCGACAGCCGGGGGAGTCGCACCGACCCCTTGCCCTTCGCGTTGACACGGACGGCGAACGACCGCGTCCCGACCTTGACCAGCGCCGTACCGCGAGCGTTCACACCCTTGGCCCTGACCGTGATCGCGACCTTCGCGCGCCGTGAGGTCGTCACGCGCTTCGGCGTCACCGTGACGCCGACTTTGGCCCTCGCCTTGGTCACCCGCAGCACCACCGGCCCCGCGGTGGTGGCGCCGACGGTGGCCGTCCCGCGATAGCGAGCAGTCACGATCCGCGGCCCCGCCGTACGGAACGGGCCGAGCCTCACGCTCGTACGGCCCTGCCGGTCCAGCGTCCCCGTGCCGACCCGCCGGCCGTCCAGGAATACGTCGACCGTGCCCGAGCCGGCCGTCGTCCGGCCGTCCTCGGTCACCCGGACCCCGACCGCCGCCACGGCAGTCGACCTGCCGGCGGCGATGCGTGTCGGCTTCACCGTCAGCGTCGCCGCAGCGACGGGCACGCTCGTCGCGGGCGTCACCCTGAGAACGACCGGCAAGGACGTGCTCGGCGCCAGCTCCGCACTCCCGCCGTACGTCGCCGTCACGAGGTGGCTGCCCGGCGTCGCGATCGCCGCGAGCGGGACCGTGGCGCGGCCCTGCGCGTCGATCTCCGCCGATCCGGACGCCTCACCGTCGACGTACACGGTGACGACCCCCTCCGGAGTCGGCTGGTCACCGGCACCGGGTGTCGTGACCTGGACCGAGGCGGTGACCCCGGGCTTGCCGGCGACGACCGTCGTACGGTCGAGCGTCAGCGACGTGGCGGACGCGGGCAGCGGCGGCTCGTACCCGACCTCGGCGATCCAGGTCCGGTAGTTGCCCTCGCGGCCCGGCACGAAGTTGCGCTCCACGTTGCCGCGGCTGTCCACCGCGATCCAGCGGATCTCGGCGCCCTTGTCGACCTTGAGGCGTTCGCCGCCTTCACGCAGGCCGGCCGCCGCGTACATCGGCGACCGCAGGTTCGGCACCGTACCGTCGGTCGTGTAGAAGATGCTCGCGGGCTCGTTCGTGGAGAACTCCACGTTGACCTTGCCCTCGACGGTGCTGGAGGTGACCTTCACGTCGCTGACGGGCGGCACCGTGTCGGTGTCGTAGTCCCGCGCGATGCGCAGCATCTCGACCAGGCCGTTGGAGAACTCCATCGCCTCCTGGTGCGCGCCCGGCCCCGTCGGGGTCTCGGCCTCGAACGGCGGCTGGAACGTCGAGCCGACCTCGAAGTCCCACGCGTAGATGCCGTACTTGTACCAGAGCATGTCACCGGAGTTGCCCGCCGCCGAGTAGAGCGTGTCGACGACCCGCCCGGTCCGCGCCGGAGTCACCGACAGACCGCGGTGCCGCTTGATCGCGGTGAGGATCCGCGACGAGGCGCCCTGGAAGAGCGACTCCTCCTCGAGCGTGGGCTCCGGTGCGGTGATCCGCCCCGGCACCTTGTACGCCGCCGGCGACCACATGAAGTAGTTGCCGGAGCTGTGCACGTTCATCGACCACTGGATGTTGGACCGTGCCGCGACCCAGTCGACGTTGCGCGACTCCGGCTCGCTGAGCTCCGACGGCCCGGCGAACGTCCCGCTGGTGCAGACCGGCGAGGCGCCGGAGTAGCCGTCGAACAGGCTGTACTCGTCGTAGTTGCGGTTGACGTCCACGCCCCAGGAGTTGCGGGCGTTCGCGTCGGCGGTGCCGGTCTTGTCGCAGTAGTTGACGAGGTTCTTGCGCTGCGAGTTGAAGTCGTAGAACGAATAGTGTCCGCCGTCGGGGTTCACCGACGGGAGCACCCAGATCTCCAGGTTGTCGAGGAGGTCGCGGGTCGCCGGATGGGTGCCGTAGTTGCGCAGCAGCCGTTCGGCGGTCTCGATCGTGACGAGGGGCGGGACCCACTCGCGTGCGTGCTCCTGGGCGTAGAAGAAGACACCCGGCTTGGACCCGTCGCGCACCTTGCCCATCTTGATCGCATAGACCTGCTGTGGCGCACGCGCGACGGTCGCCGGGGCGTTGAGCCCGTCGGTGAGCGTCGTCGCCGTCGTCGCGGGCACTACACCGGCACCGGCGTTGCCGCGGTAGGTGTACGCCGACACGAGCGCGCTCGCGCCCGTGCTGGCGTTGATGGCCGCGGCGACCTGAGCCGCCGTGCTCGTGGCCGTACCGCTGGCGTCGGTGGCCGAGGAGACGGTGATCGCCTTGTCGGCAACCGTCACGGTCAGCGGCTGGTCGGCCGTCGTCGGGTGCACGACCGTGACGGTGATCCCGTTGCCGCCCTCGGAGCCGAACTGCTTCGAGTCGATCGCCACGCGGCGGTCGTCGTCCGCGGCGGCACCGCCAGCGGGGATGACGGACTGCGCGAGACGCCGGTAGCCGTTGGTCTTGTACGGCAGCTCGACGATCTCGGCCAGCTCCGGGTAGTCCGTCGCGAGCTGCTTGATGCGGTCGTACAGCTGGGTCGGGTCGAGGTAGGAGCTGACGAAGTCCTGCTGGTAGCCCGGACCCTTGAACGGGTCCTCCTCGTCGCCCGTCGGCAGCCAGTCGGTGACCTTGGCGATCGCCACGTCGCCGGTCGGGCTGGTGATCCGGATCCGGTCTGGCCGCGAGGTCAGCGCCTCGGTGCCCGTGGTCGGGCTCGCGCCGCGGTGATAGAGGTAGACGTCGGCGTCGACGAAGCGGCTGATGGTCTGCGTGCCGCCGCTGCCGAACGCCGTGCCGGGGCCGCTGTCGCGCTCGACGGTGAGCGCGTCCGTGGCGTCCTGCCCGTTGGCCCACTTGGCCTCGACCGAGAGGACCGGGATGCCGAACGCCGTGTAGTACTGCGCGCGGGTGATCTTGACGTCGGAGACGTCAGGGTGGGTCGCCTCGTCGGCGAACGCCTCGTTCTCCGCCTTCGCCGCGTCGATCGTCGCGTCGCGCTCGGCGAGCGCCGCCTCGGTGTCCTCCGAGGTGTAGAGGACCTCGCCGGTGTCGAAGCCGGCCTTCTTCAACGTCTTGATCTCGTTCGGCGTGACGACGGCGCGGACCTCGAGGCCGTCGGGACGCTGCTCGACACCGTGGTCGAGGTCGACGCCGGTGGCGACGAGCTGGTCGAGCTTGGCCGCGCTGGGCACGGTGATCTCGACGACGGACGGCACCTCGTCGGGGAGGCGCTCGAGGGTGACGGCGCTGTCGGGACCGGGCGTGGACGGCTCGGCGAAGGCAACCGGAGCGGTGGTGGTGGCGGCGATGAGGCCGGGAACCGTCAGTGCGAGCGTGACGGCGGCGACCTTCCGGCGCAGGGGCGACGATCTCTTCATGCGGCTACGTCCTTGCTTCTGGTGATGAAGAGTGGATGAAGGTCACCGTAAGGTGAAATGCGTCACACCGCTGCTCACCTCCCGGCCGGCCGCTCGGACGCGTGGGAAAGGGCCACGAAACCGGCCCGGCGAGGCGCAATAAGATATACGATTCGCCTATGGCCTACAGCACGATCACCTCCCTCGATACCGACGCAGCCCTCCAGCACAGCGAGGACCTGCGAGCCCGACTGCTCTCCACGTCGTCCGACACCTACGTCACCGGTCCGGCCGGCCAGGGCAGCGGCGAACGCGTGCTGGTGCTCGGGGGCACGGGCTACATCGGCCGGGCGCTGGTGCCCGAGCTGGCTCGCCGGGGCTACCGACCGGTGGTGCTGGCGCGTGACGCGTCGGTGAAGGACGACGCCGAGTTTGCTGAGGCCGAGGTCGTCGCCGGCGACCCGACGCGTCTGGACGACGTCGTGAACGCGGTGGCGGTGGCCCCGACCGCCGTCGTCATCTCCCTGCTCAGCGGGCGCCGCCCGAACGACGCCGAGGAGTGCGAGCTCGTCGACTACCAGGCCGTCGTCAACGGCATCAAGGCCGCCGTCGCCCACGAGGTGCAGCAGTTCATCCAGGTCAGCGACTTCGGCGCCTACAGGCCGGAGCTGATCCCGCAGGTCTACAAGCTGCAGGTCGAGGGCGAGCTCATGGGGCAGCACCACGGGGCGCTGCCGTGGACCATCGTCCGACCGACGGCGTACTACCCCTATCTGTCGATGACGTTCGGCGACGTCAAGAACGGGCTGCCGTACCGGATCTTCGACCACGGCGAGTACAACGTGGTCAACCCGATCGCCCGCGAGGACCTCGCGGAGTTCATCACCAACCAGGTGCTGGCGGCCGACGCGTACGGTCGCGTCCTCCCCGTCGGCGGCCCCTGGGTCGAGGACAACGTGGTGACCCTCAAGGACGCCGGGCAGATGATGTTCGACATCACCGGCCGCGAGCCGCAGTGGGACGTGGTGGCGATGACGACGTGGGACAAGAAGATCGCGCGGCTGCGGCGCATCGGCAAGATGAGCAAGAAGGTCGCGCCGGTGGCCTACTACCTCGAGGCCGCGAAGTACTGGTCGGTCGTCGACCACGTTGCGCCGGCGTACGGGACGCGCACGCTGCGGGGCTTCATGGAGAAGCTGAAGGACCGGGAGTTCCCGACCGGCAGCTTCCGCGAGCGGATGAAGAGCGGCACGGCGATGATGCCGACCGACATCTGAGTCGATGAGTTGAGCCGGGGGAGACCCGCCCGCCGCTCCGAGTAGCTCCGCTGCGTCCGAGCTGCGAAGCTGCGGGGCGTGGTCGAGTACGTCCGCTTCGCCAAGCACGCACTGACCGCCGTCGAGCAGGGTAGCTGGCGGCGGTGGACCCGCTCGCCTCGGACCTGCGGACATACCTGGAGACGAGCGTCGAGGACATCGCGGCCGCCCATGTCTACGGAGCGAAGAGCGCTGCCATCCAGAGTCTGGTCGCGATGCTTCTCCGTACGCGGCTCGGGTTCGGCGAGGAGATCGTGCTGACACCGCAGGACGGCCTCGTCACGCGGGCCCGGCCCGACTTCTTCTACCCGCTCGCGACCGGGCGCGGCGTCATTGCCGAGGTCGAACGGGGCGGCACGGTCACGAACAACCACGACCTCAAGGACGTGTGGAAGACGCATGTCGCGCCGGATGCGCAACACCTCTTCCTGATCGTTCCTCAGGCGAACACGCGCGCCGACGGAACCGTTCGGGAGCGCCCGTTCGTCCGCGTCGCCCATCGGGTCGGTGCCTTCTTCGGCGAAGCGCGGCGGGAGATCGACGTCACCAGCGCGCACGTGTTCGGCTACTGAGAGCGCGGGCGGGCACGGTTGACTTGCTGAGAATCCCTATCGCCTCTTGCGCGTACGACGACGGCGCGCGATAGTCCTTGTCATGACTGTGACCGGCATCACAGGGGCGACAGGCGGGGTCCTCGCCCGGATGCGCATGCTCGTGCCGGACCTGCCCGAGTCGACGCGTCTCACCGCGGAGTGCATCCTCGACGACCCGCACTCCGCGGTAGCGGGAACGATCAGCGATCTCGCCGCCAGCGCCGGCACCTCGACGGGGGCGGTGTCTCGCCTCTGCCGCACGCTCGGTCTCGACGGCTATCCCAGCCTGCGGGTCAGCGTCATCAGGGAGGCGGCCGCGACGGCCTACGGCAGCTGGAACGCCGACATCAGTCGCGAGATCGCCCCCGGCGACTCGCTCGCCGACGTGGCCCGCACCCTCGAGGCGGTCGGCGCCCGTGCCATGCACTCGACCCTCGCGGGACTCGACCTCGACGCCGTCGCGGCAGCAGCCGGAGCGATCAGCGGCGCCAAGCGCGTCCACGTGTACGCGGTCAGCGGCAGCGGGGTGATGGCCCGTGAGCTCGAGCTCCGGTTGAGCCGCATCGGCATCGCGTGCTGGACGTACGCCGATGTCCACGACGGCCTCGTCGCAGCCGCGCAGCTCGGTGACGGGGACGTCGCGATCGCGATCTCGTACTCGGGAGAGACCGACGAGACGCTCGACATGCTCGCCACCGCACGAGACCGCGGCGCGCTCACGGTCGCCGTGACCGCGAGGCCACGGTCCCGGCTGGCCGCACTCGCCGACAACGTCCTGGTCACCGTCGCGGAGGCGACGACCTTCCAAGACGGTCCGCTCGCGTCCCGTCACTCCGAGCTCGCCGTCGTCGAGATGCTCTATCTCGCCGTGGGACAGCACGACTACGACCGCACCGTCCAGCTCCTGTCCGTGACCGAGCGTGCCGTCCGGCCACGCCGACCCGAACGACGCCGCACCCACACCCGCACCGACACGACCGGCCAACACTGACCCAGGGGGACCCATGACCGCAGAATCCGACCCGCCCGCCGACGGACTCAGTCGCAAGTCCTTCCTCGCACTCGGCGGAGCCCTGGTGGCCGCCGGGGTCGCGTCGCCGTTCGGCGGCGGAGCGGCGAGCGCGACGACCGGAGCCACCGCGGCCGCCGCTGGTGCCGCCACCGCGGCAGCCGCACTCGCCCGCGCTGCGTCGGCCACGACCGGCGGCCCGATCATGAACGACGGGCGGTTCCCGATCGGCCTGTTCTGGCCGCCGCCGCCGACCGAGACGACGGTCGAGCGCTACCGCGAGATCGCCGAGGCGGGCTTCACCTATGTCCACGGTGGCAACTACTCGAACTCCGACGTCCAGATCACGACGCACATGCTGCGTGTCGCCGACGAGGCCGGCGTCCACGTCCTCGTCGAGGATCCCGAGATCAAGTGGCTGCTGCAGACCATGAACGTCGGCGATCCGGCCCAGCCGTTCACGATCAGCGAGGACGAGCTGCGCCAGCGGATCACCAACGCCGTCAACCGCTACGCGCCGTCGTGGCGCACGGTCGGCGGCCGCCTGCACGTGCTGCGGGGGAGCGGCAGCGGCTCGATCGGATGGGTCGCGGACGGTGCGGCGTGGCAGGACTACACGTTCGCCTTCGACACCGAGCCGCTTCGTACCGGTGCGGGCAGCTACGCGCAGGCCGGGTGGGCGTTCCGGATCAAGGACGAGGCCAACGCGTACGTGTGGCTGCTCTCCACCCAGGGGAGCAACGGCAAGGCCGTGCTCAAGAAGGCGGTATTCGTCAACGGCACCCCGACCGTCACGCAGGTCGCGCTGCCGTACCAGCTCGAGGAGGGTCGGACCTATCACGTCGAGACGGCGCTGAGCGGATCGACGATCACCACCCGCATCGACGGCGTGCTGGTCGACACGACCACCGACAGCACGCACGCCGCCGGCTCGGCCGGATTCCGCGAGGCGGGCTCGGAGTCGGCGTACTTCGACAACGTCGTGATCACCGGCGCCGGGGGAGCGACGCTGTTCCGCGACAGCTTCGACGAGGGTCTCGGCGCGTGGCGGTTGCCCGCTGGATCGGGGTACGGCGCCTTCGCCGGCCTGCACCTCTTCGACGAGCCAAGCGTGGCCCGCCTGCCGCTGGTGGCGAAGGCGGTGGCGATGGCCAACGACGCGTACGCCGACGCGTTGTCGTACGTGAATCTCTTCCCCGGTTTCGGCGCCGGCTACGAGCAGGCGGCCCGCGACATCGACTCGCCGGTGCTCTCGTTCGACCGCTATCCGATCCTGGCCAGCGGGGAGGACCTGGGCTACTTCGACAACTGGGCGCAGGTGCGGGCTGCCGCGCTCAAGCGCGGGCGTGACCCGTGGATCTACATCCAGAGCGTCGGCTATGCGAACCACGCGATCCCGACCAAGGCGGACCTGCTGTGGCAGATCTCGATCAGCCTGGCGTACGGGTGCAAGGGCATCCAGTACTTCACGTACTGGACGCCGGACCCCGCGCGTGGCGAGGCGTTCACGAACGGCCTCATCACCGTCGAGGGCAGGCGCACCGGTCTCTATCGCGACACGAAGCAGGTCAACGCCGACTATCTCGCACCGCTCGGCAAGCAGATGCTGGAGCTGACCTCCACCGCGGTGCAGGTCGCCGGGCTGGCGAACCCGCCTGCGGGACTCGCGCCGTTCGAGGGCGACGCGCTCGTCTCCGCCGTCAGCGGTGACCCGGTCGTCCTGGGCCGGTTCGTCGATGCCGACGACCGGCTGCACACGCTCGTCGCCAACTACTCACGGCGCGACCGCGCTCGCGTCAGCCTCACCCTGCCCGCCGAGACGGAGGCGTACGACCCCGGCGACGACGACTGGTCGCGTCAGCGCTCTGGTGGTCTGACTCTGCGGGCGGGGGAGGCGCGGCTGCTGCGGATGCGGTGAGCAGGTCAGGCGGTCACGGGCGCGCCGTCATCGTCGCGTCCGCGACTGCCTGCGGCCGAGGTCCGCCAAGATCAGGTCGAGGGTGGCGGTCGGCGCCCACCCGTTCACGCTGACGGTCCCGTCGGCGCTCACGCGGATCTCCAGACGATCGCCGATGCCGTCGAGCTCGTCGACCAGCGTGCGGTATCGCGGTCCGAGCGCGTGGAAGCGCTGATTGCGCGAGCCGACCCATGGCCTCGCACGGTCGACGCGATCCTTGAGGAAGGGCCCGTCGACGAGAAGGTCGGTCTGCGCGATCAACGCGTCGAGGTCGCCGCTCTCCTTCCCCCGGAGGTCGTCGAGGGTGAACCCCGTGAACGTCATGACGCTCTGTCCACGTTGCCGGACCAGGGCTGCGAAGACGGCGAGAGGGCCGGCCTGTTCGAACGGCTCCCCACCCAGCAGCGTGACGCCTTCGACATCGGCGGGAACAGCGTCGAGCAAGGTCTCCGGGGCGACGAGGTCGCCACCGCGCTGGGTCCAGAGGTGAGGGTTGAAGCAGCCCGGGCACTGCAGGGTGCAGCCCTGCACCCACAGCGCGAAGCGGGTGCCGGGGCCTTCGGCCGTCGTCCGGGGGATCGAGCGAGCGACCCGCACGGGGCTAGATGTCGAGGACACGCCCAGGACCCTGAGGTGGTCGCTGAGGGTTGAAGGGCCCGAACGTCACGGAGCCCCGGATCCCGGCGACCTGGTGCGGTTGGAGCTGTGCGGAGGTTGCGAGGTCGTCGAGGTCACGGAACCCGCCCGTGCGAGTGCGGGCAGCGACGATCTGCCCGGCGACCTGGGGACCGATGCGGGGGAGGAACGCGATGGCGTCGGCGGGGGCGGCGTTGATGTCGAGGTAGGCGGGGGGCTGCGGAGGAGGCGCGGAGGTCGGTGGCCCGTAGTAGTCGGCTGCGCTGACTCCGAGGAAGGGCGCCGGGGGAGGTGGGGGCGAGGTCGACCATGGGACCGGCGGCTGAGAACTCCGGTGCTCGGCGACCGCCCAGGCGATCCGGTCCAGCCGGAGTAGGCGCTCCTTGAGGACGGTACGCCAGAGAATCCCTGCGTGGATGAGGCCTCCGACCCACGCCACGGCCATGGCCACGATCACGATCGTGCCCCAGGGCTCGGCCATCTCGTAGGGGTCGGCCTCAGTGCCCGGCGTCGCGCCGATGGCGATGAAAACGGCAATCCCGAGGCTGCTCCAGAGCACTGCCGCCCGCGAGACCACCCGTGACTGCGCGAGCAGTGCCGCCCAGATCCAGCCGACGAAGGAAAAGCACCCGAAGCCCAGCACGAGGACGGCGAGCCAGAGGCTGTTCGCCACCTTCCACCGGGTCGACTGCTGAGCGAGAAGGATGTCACCCGCGTCCTGTGTCAAGGCTCTGCCCCTCCTCTTGGACGTGGTCGGTCTGCCAGTACTCCTCGGTGAAGGAGCTGGAGCTCGAGAGCGCGTCGAGGAGATCCTCGAGCACGGCCACCTGATCCAGGCACTCCGGACCGGTGAACCCGATCGTCTCGGCCGAGACCGTGCCGTCTCGCGCGACACGGACGCGAAGCTGTTTGCGTGGCGCCATCAGTCGCTCCTCACGTCCAGCACGAGGGTGATGGAGTCGTCGTCCACCGACTCCTCGGCGATGGACAGGCCGGCCGCCGGTGCTCGCTCCCGAATCTTGCGTACGACCTCGCGTTGAACGCACACGCGGTAGGCCGTGTCGAGGCCCGTGACGAGACCCAGGGCCTCCTCCTCGGTCCAGGTCTCGTCGAACCGGGCGACCCACAGGCCCTCGTCGTTGCGGTCCATCGACACGGCGCGCGCATCGAAGGACGCACGGATCTCGTCGGGGCTCGTCACGCTCACCGTCGCGTCCAGGTCGGCGAGTGCTGCGGCGACCAGGCTTCCGTCGCTCAGTCGTGACCTGACCGTCAGCTCCCTCGGCCCCAGGCCCCGCGGACCGTCGTCGATCGCTGCCTTGGCGGCGCCGACGGCCGCCATGGCAAGAGGGATCAGCAGGATCTCAAGACTCATGCGCGTCCGTCCTAGTAGTCGATCCGGCGTCCACCGGACTCGAAAGGTGCGGGAATCTCCGGGACGGGGCCGGGCACGACGTCGGGCTCGCGTAGTGCGGTCTGCAGACTGGCCGAGACAGCGCGTCGGCCCGCCCACGAACGCATCGCGGCGACCGCCTCCCGCTGGGTGATGCTCAAGGGGACCGTCCGCTCCACCGCGAGTCTCAGATCGGCTCCCCGGATCGCGCGCTTCTGCGCGAACGCGTCGAAGAGGGACGCGATGACGGCCTCTTCGATCTCGGCACCCGAGAAGTCCTGTGTCGCGTCGACGAGATCGGCGACCAGCTGGTCGTCCGGCGTGAAGGAGGCGTGCGCGGGGGCGTTGCCGATGTGCTTGATCATCTGGAGCCGCCAGATCTCGTCGCGTTCGACCGGATCGGGAAGGTCGACGAAGAAGATCTCGTCGAACCTGCCCTTGCGGAGGAACTCGGGTGGCAGGGACTGGACGTCGTTGGCGGTCGCGATCACGAAGACCGGCGTGGACTTCTCCTGCATCCAGGTCAAGAACGTGCCGAACACCCGAGCCGACGTCCCGGAGTCACCTCCGCCGCCGGACACGCCGGCGAAGCCCTTCTCGATCTCGTCGATCCACAGAACGGCCGGTGCGGCAGCCTCGGCCGCTCGGATCGCGCTCCGGATGTTCTGCTCGCTCGAGCCGACGAGGCCGGCGAACACCTTGCCGATGTCCAGGCGGAGCAGGGGCATCCCCCAGGCGGAGGCCACGGCCTTCGCGGTGAGTGACTTGCCGCAGCCGGGCACGCCGGTGATGAGGACACCCTTCGGTGCAGGCACCCCGTACTCCTGGGCCTCGGCGAGCCAGGAGTCGGCGCGCCGCCCGAGCCAGCGCTTGAGGTTCTCCAGCCCGCCGACCTGCGTGAGATCGAGGTCGGACGGGACGTACTCGAGGACCCCGCTCCTGCGGACGGTCTGTCGCTTCTCCTGGATGACGACGTCGATGTCGCTGGCGTCGAGCTGTCCGTTGCTGGCCATGGCACGCGCGAACGCGCCCTCGGTCTCCAGCTCGGTGAGCCCGAGGGCCGCCTTGATCATCCGGTCCTTGTCGGGCTCGTCGAGGTTGACCTTGATCCTGCCGCCGTCGGCGTTGCTCGCGATGATGCTGTCGAGGATCGCGCGGATGTCGGCTTCTCCGGGGAGGGCAAAGTCGAGGACGTAGACGTCCTTCTCGAGCTCTGGAGGGATCCGCACCACGGGGGAGACCAGGATGAGCGACCGGGCGCTGGTGCCCTGCTGGAAGGCGGCCGCCACGTCACGCAGCCGGCGAACGATCGCTGGGTCGGCCGGCCGGTTCCCGTCGCCCAGGTGCGCGTGGAGGTCGCGGAAGACGAAGACGGCGGGCTGGGTGTGCCGCTGGATCGACTCGAGAGCTCGGGCCGGATCGGTCGTGTTGCCCTGTGCCGCCCCGTCCGGGTCGACGAGTCCGGTCGTGATGCTCCAGCCGAAGACCGGGCGGGCCTTGGGGAGCAGTCCCTCAGGTCCGACAGCCGCGGCGATCTCGTGCTCGACCCGGCGCTCCTCGAACGTCTCCACGTAGAGGATGGCGAACCGCGCCTTGAGCAACACGCTGAGTGTGTCCTGGAACGCGGACATGTCCGACCCCCCTCCGGTGCGCTGCGCACATCTTGCCCGACACACAGGGTCAGCGCGAGAGGTCGACCGGCACGCCGCACCACCGATAGGTTCCGGGCATGGAGAACGCCGGGCGGATCGTCGCTCTCAACCATGTCGGCATCAGCGTCGCCGACCTCGAGGCAGCGCGACGCTTCTGGGTCGAGGGTCTCGGCGCGACCGAGCACGGTGCCTTCGGCTGGCCGGTCGGGACGACCCCTGCGGACGAGTCCCTGGCCACCGAGGGGACAGCGGCCGACGTGGTGCTGCTCCGGACGGACGCGGCGTTCATGGAGCTCTTCGCGTTCTCGTCGCCGACCCCCGCCGTACGGCTTCCTGGTGCGCCCGGCGTCAAGGGTTTCGCGTGGGCGGTGACGGATGCGGACGAGGCGTACGCCCGCGCGGTCGACGCGGGCGGCACGCCCCTGGGCGACCACCGCGTACGGTGCCCCGATGGCACGCCGGTGACCTTGGTCGCCGCAGAGGCACCCACTGGACTCGTGGGTGTCCTCGTCCAGGTCGGGGACGCTGAGGTGCACCCGATGGCGGACGTCCCCGGCCCCGTTACGGTCGAGGTGAGCGGCGGAGCCGACGAGCCGGCCGCGCGTCCGGTCGACCTCGGCGTCAACCACCTGTGCGTGGACGTCGAGGGCATCGACGCCGTACGGGGCAGCCTCGACGCGACGACGTGGCACCACCCGGTCACCGAGTCCAGCGGTGGCATCGCCGCGGTCTGCTACGGCACCACGAGAGACGGTGTCCTCCTCGAGCTCCTGGAGTCGCGCAGCCCCGACGCGTTCCTGTCCCGGACCCGGCTCACCCACCCCTAGGCTCCGCTCGTCCCGCCTGACCGACCGCTCGGCTCAGGGAGTGCACCGCCCGTCTCAATCACCCACGCGGCGACTTTTCATCTGAAAACGGACTGGAAACATCCCGTTGCATCACTCAACCAGCGGAGGAGACAGTGATGCATCCGAGAGTCCCGACACGCTCCCTCACCGTGGGAGCCGCCGCCGTGGCGCTGGTGGCGACCAGCGTCATGGGCGCACAAGCCGATCCGAACGGCGCACCCAAGCCGCGGACGACCACCGTCACCCTCGAGGAGGGGACCAATCTCGCCGTCGCGGCAGCACCGGACGGCAGCATGGTGATGGACCTCCACGGGATGCTCTACCGCGTCCCGGAGGGCGGCGGGAAGGCGAGACGCCTGACCGACCCGCTGCTCGAGACCGCACGTCCCGACGTCGCCTCGGACGGGCGGCTGGTCTTCCAGTCCTACCGCGACGGTCGGTTTCACATCTGGACGTCCGACGCCGACGGCAGCGACACGACGCAGCTCACCACCGGCGGGTACGACGACCGTGAGCCACGGTGGTCCCCCGACGGTCGGCACGTCGTCTTCGCGTCCGACCGCAGCGGGAGCTACGACATCTGGTCGGTGGAAGTCGCCAGCGGCGAGCTGACGCGCTGGACCACCGGTGCCGGCCAGGAGGTGACGCCGTCGTGGTCACCGGACGGTCGACGCGTCGTGTACGTCGCCGACAACGCGGTCACCGCGAGCGACCGAGCCGGTGCGGCGCAGGTGCTTGTCCCCGCCCCGGCCACCGGAACGACCCTCCAGTCACCGGCGATGGCGCCGGATGGTGAGCGCGTCGCGTACGTCGAGCAGCAGGGCACGCGCTCGGACCTGATGGTCGACGGGAAGCCCGTCACCCAGGGGTCCGACGTCTTCCTGTTCACACCGGAGTGGACCGACGGCGACACGCTGCTCTACGCCGCAGACGGCGGCATCCGTGAGGTCGCGGCCTCCGGCGGCGAGCCGTCGGAGATCCCGTTCACCGCTCAGGTACGGCTTCGCGGCGCGGACTACCGCCTCAAGAAGCACGACTTCGACGACCGTCGCCGACGCGACGTCACGGGGGTGCTCACGCCCCAGCTCTCGCCCGACGGCACGAGCATCGCCTTCGTGGCGCTCAACGACCTATGGATCATGCCGATCGGAGGGCGCCCGGAGCGACTCACGAACGACGACTTCCACGAGGTCAACCCGACGTTCTCGCCCGACGGACGTCGGCTCCTCTACTCGTCGGACCGTGCAGGCACCGAGGACCTCTACGTCCGTACGCTGCGCACGGGTGCGGAGCGACGCCTCACCGCGCTGGATTCGGCAGAGGTCTCCGGCGTGTTCTCGCCCGACGGCACGCAGGTCGCTTTCCAGGACCAGCGCGGCGCGACGTACGTGCTCGAGGTCGGCAGCGGTGCCGTACGCGAGCTGGTCCCGTCGCTGTTCGGTCCGGGCAGGCCCACGTGGTCGGCTGACGGGTCGACGATCGCATTCGCTGCCGTGAAGCAGTACTCGCAGCGCTTCCGCGAGGGCACGAGCCAGATCCTCGCCGTCGACGTCGCCACGGGGGAGCAGACCTTCCATCCTCCGGGCCGTACGCACGCCTCGATCTCCACACGCGGGGACGACGGTCCGGTGTGGTCGCCCGACGGACGGCAGATGGCGTTCGTGGTCCGGTCGACGCTGCGCGTGATGCCGGTCCAGCCGGACGGCACGCCCGCGGGGCAGCCGCGTCAGGTCAACGGCGAGGTCGCGGACGCGCCGTCGTGGAGCGGTGACTCCCGCCGCCTGCTCTATCTGAACAACGGCCGGCTCCGGCTCGCCGATGCACGCACCGGCAGGGCGCGCACGATCCGCGTGCCGCTGTCATTCCGACCCGAGCTAGCCACCGGCCGCACGGTCGTCCACGCCGGCGCCTTCTGGGACGGCGAGCGGCGCAGGCTGCGCCACGACGTCGACATCACGGTCGTGAACAACCGCATCCGCAGCATCGCCGCGCACGACCGTCACAACCATCGCGGGGTGCAGGCGATCGACGCGTCGGACCTCACGATCATGCCCGGCCTGATGGACTCGCACGTCCACCAGGAGTACGAGTCGCGGTTCTTCGGCGACCGGCAGGGCCGGATCAACCTCGCGTACGGCATCACGTCGACGTTGTCAGTCGGCGACCAGGCGTACCGCGCGATGGAGGACCGCGACGCGCTCGACGCCGGAGCGCGGATCGGTCCGCGCTTCTACGCGACGGGGGAGCCGATCGACGGCTCGCGGGTCTACTACAACTTCATGCGCCCGACCGAGACCGACAGCGACGTCGCGAGGGAGCTCGCGCGGGTGAAGGCGCTCGACTACGACTTCCTCAAGACCTACGTCCGGCTCCCGGCGGACCGGATGAAGACGGTGGTCGACTTCGCCCACCGGCTCGGGCTGCGGTCGGAGTCGCACTACCTCTCGCCGGGTGCGTTCGTGGGCCAGGACGGGACGTCGCACCTCGCGGCGACGCAGCGCCTCGGTTTCGCCCGGACGATCACGGCGACGGGGCAGAGCTATGCCGACGTGCCGACGATGTACGGCGAGGGTCGGCGCAACGTCACGACCACGCTCTTCACGACCGACTTCCTCTCGCGGGACGAGGTCACGTCCGATCCTCGGCTGCCGCTGTGGCCGTCGTGGAGGAGGGCCTCGCTCCTCGAGAGCGTCGCCGACAACGACGCCGATCCGAGCGATCCGGGCTGCGCCACGGCGCCGTGCCGCGAGGTGCGCACGATGAAGCGCATCGCCGATGCCGGCGGCCTCGTGCTCGTCGGCACCGACGCGCCGATCGACAACCCGGGCATCGGTGTTCACGCGAACATCCAGGAGATGGTCGGCTACGGGTGGACGCCGTACGACGCGCTGCGGGCGGCGATCGTCAACCCCGCGCGCTACCTCGGGGTGACCGAGGACGTCGGCACGCTGGGACGCGGCAAGGTCGCGGACCTCATCGGCGTACGTGGTGATCCGTTGACCGACGTCGACGCGGCCGCACGCGTGGAGCTGACGATGGTCGGCGGGAAGGCGTACACGCGAGACGAGCTGATCGGCCCGTTCACCGGGAGCGCCGGTGGGCGGCGGCCGGCGCCGTCCGGTCCGGCGCCGGCGACGAAGGTCAGCGAGCGTGCCGATCGCGCCGTCACCCGTAAGTACTGGTGGCACGACCCGAAGGTCGTCGCCGAGTCGTACGCCCACGCGTGCGACGCGTACGAGTCGCTGCACCAGCACTGACCGCCCCGCCCGCTGTCCGCCCGCCCTGGGACTCGGGTCCCGGGGCGGGCGCTTGCCGCAGCCTTTCGCTCATCCCGACCGAGAACCTCGACCCCTGACCCCACGCGTCACTAGCCTCGAACGGCTGCACGACTCACCTCGTGCCAGAAGTGAAAGGTGACCACGCCCATGTCGATTCCTGAGGCCTCCGAGCACGTCCCCGAACCCACCCGGCGCACCGTGCTCCGTGGCATCGCTGCGGGTGCTCTCACGCTGACGGTGGCGCCGAGCGCGGTCACCCGCGCGGACGCCGTGACGTGGCGACGCCGGCGGCGACCGAACGTCCTGGTCATCTCGATCGACGATCTCGGCTGGGACGAGATCGGCTGCTGCGGGACGAGCTTCAACGAGACCCCGCACATCGATCGTCTGGCACGCGAAGGCCTGAGGTTCGAGTCGGCGTACGCGGCGGCGTCGTTGTGCTCGCCGACCCGCGCGGCGCTCGTCACCGGCCTCTATCCCGCGCGGACGGGCATCACCGACTTCCTGCGCGGGGAGCCGGCGCCCAGCGACAAGCACCTCTCGACCGACTTCCGCACGGTGCCCGACGTTCTCGGACCGTACGGATATACGACCGGCCTGATCGGCAAGTGGCACCTGACCGAGCGCTACTCCGGCGACTACCGGAACCGTCCCGGCAACCCCTTCGCGCACGGCTTCGACGAGGCGATCGCCTCCGAAGAGCTCTACATCGGCGACGGCGACTACTTCCACCCGTACTCCTTCATGCCGAGCCTCCCGGCGCGTGAGCCCGGCGAGTACCTCACCGACCGGCTGGCGCAGGAGGCCGTCGACTTCGTCACCCGCCACCGCGACGAGCCGTTCTTCCTCCACCTGTCGAACTACGCGGTCCACACGAGCCTCGACGCGAAGCCCGAGCTCGTGGCGAAGTACCGCGCGAAGCCCGGCGCAGACGAGTCGCCCAACCGGCCGGTGCTGGCGGCGATGCTCGAGAGCATCGACGACCAGGTCGGGCGCATCGCCGCGACGCTCACCGATCTGGGGATCGCCGAGGACACTCTCCTCCTGGTCACCGCCGACAACGGCGGCCCGTACCGCGACGCCAACGTGCCGCTGCGCGGCGGCAAGGGCGAGCTGTACGAGGGCGGCATCCGCGTGCCGCTGATCGCCTCGTGGCCCGGGACGATCCGTCCTGGACGTCAGGACACGACGCCCACCAGCACGATCGACATCCTCCCGACCGCGCTCGACCTCGCCGGTGGTCGGCCCGGGCGCGAGTTCGACGGGAGGAGCATCGCGCCGCTGCTCACGGGTCGAGGTCGGCTCCGGCGCGACACGTTGTTCTGGGTCTATCCCCACTTCATCGGACGGACCCATCCGCACGCCGCGGTGCGGCACGGTCGGCACAAGCTCGTCCAGTACCTGCGTGACGGACGGACGGAGCTGTACGACCTCACGCGTGATCCCGGCGAGACGACGGACATCTCCGCCGACGAGGTCGTGACCGAGCGGATCCTGCGCGCGATGCTCCGCGCCCACATGGCCGATGTGGAGCTGCTTCCGCCAGCGCCGTCGAGGCGCGCGTACCCACGCCGCGAGCTCGCCGAGACCTTCGACGGCGACCTGTCGCGCTGGACGACCCTGCCGGTCGGCGCGCGGCTGGGGGAGGTGGCCGTACGGGACGGGCAGCTCGCCGTCTCCGCCTCGCGGCTGACGCACCTCGTCTTCCGCTCCGACGTGTCACCGACCTCCGACGAGGTCGCGCTCGTCCTGGATCCCGGGACGTTCGCAGAGTCGGGCAACCAGGACACGGTGTTCGTCGGACTGGCTGAGGATGCCGACAACTACCTGCTCTTCCGCTACCACAACGGGCTGAACCGGGTCGGCTGGGATCTTCGGGTGGGCGGCACGCTCATCACCGCCGGTGCCGAGCCGCTGGGGAACCTTGACGGGACGGTCGACCTCGCGGGAGCAGGTGCTCGGTACGCCTTCGTGCTGCGCGGCACCACCGCGACCGCGTACGCCGACCAGGGGACCGGGTGGGAGTTCCTCTTCTCCGTCGACGTCGGGGGAGCGATCGACCTCGCGGACCCGGCCGTACGCGCGAGGTTCCGGTACGCGACGAGCATCCGCCTGGACGACGGCACGATCACGCTCGACGGGGTCACCGCGCACCGCCGCTAGGCGAGTCGAGTGTCCACCCAGTGGACGCCCGACTTGAACGGGCCGACATCCCGACGAACGGTGGGGAGATCTGACCGCCACGGAAGGAGAGCTCATGCTCACCCTCACCGAGAACGCCAGCGACATCGTCACGACGCTCATCAACAAGCAGGTCCCGTCCGAGGACGGAGGGCTCCGCATCAGCGGACCGACGGACGAGGGGTTCGCCATCTCGGCGGTCTTCGTCGGAGAGCCGGGCGACACGCTCGTCGAGTCGGGAGACGCCAAGGTCTACCTCGACGGCGCCGCCTCGCAGGTGCTCGACGACAAGATCCTCGACGCCCAGGTGACCAGCGAGGGCGCCGTTCAGTTCCAGCTCGCCGAGCGTCCGGAGCAGTAGGCACGCCGTACGACACCGTCGTACGAGAGAGCCGCCCGCGGCCTCGGCATCCGTCGAGACCGCGGGCGGTTTCGTCTCGTCACGGCCCATGGGGCCGCAACCGGTGGCAGTCCGTCGAAATCCGTTCGACCGTTTCGCGCCTGCCGTGCCAGGGTGCAGACAACCGACCACCAGTGAGAGGCACCACGAGCATGCCAGCAGCGACCACGCCCCGGACCGTCTTCCGTCCAGTCGTGGAGCTGCCCTGTGATCTCGTCCCCACTCACCCTCGGAGTCGTCGCGCACGTTGATGCCGGCAAGACCAGCCTGACCGAACGACTCCTGTATGACGCCGGTGCCGTTGCCGCTCTCGGCAGCGTCGACGCCGGAACCACCCGCACCGATGCCTCCGACCTGGAGCGTCGGCGTGGGATCACGATCCGTGCCTCCGTCGCGACCTTCGCGCTCGACGACCTCGCGGTCACGATCGTGGACACGCCGGGCCACCCGGACTTCATCGCCGAGGTGGAGCGTTCGCTGCTGATCCTCGACGCCGCGGTGCTCGTCGTGTCCGCGGTCGAAGGCGTACAGCCTCAGACGGTCGCCATCTGGCGCGCCCTCCGGCGGCTCGGCGTGCCGACGCTGTTCTTCGTCAACAAGGTGGACCGGCGCGGCGCCGATCTCGACCACGTCGTCTCGCAGGTACGGCGGCGGCTGACGGTCGACGTCGCCGTGCTCTCGCACGTACGGAACATCGGGCACCGCGACGCGAGCGTCGAGGCGGCGGAGTCCGACGACCCGCGGCTGATCGAGGCGGTCGCGTCGGCTGACGACGACGTCCTGGCGTGCTGGGTCGAGGGCCGGCCGATCATGCCGGACCAGCTCGCGGCGGGCCTCCGCGACGCCGTACTCCGACGGGCCGTGACCCCGCTCCTCGCCGGCTCAGCGATCACCGGCGCCGGCATCGATGCCCTGCGTGACGCGATCACGACGCTCCTTCGCCCGGCTCCGGCGGCGAAGGGCCCGACCGGCGGGACAGTCTTCGCGATCGAACGCGACGTGCGGGGCCGTCGCGCGTGGGTCCGATGGTGGTCCGGCACGCTCCGAGTGCGCGAGAAGGTCACCGCGGCCGGTCTCCCCCCGGCCCCCGTGACCGAGATCGCGGTGAGTCGACCCGGCGGCCTGCAGACGACGAGGTCGGTCGAGGCGGGCGAGGTCGCGGTGGTGCGAGGGCTGGACGTCCGGATCGGCGACGTGCTGGGGAGCGCACCGGGACGGACCTCGTACCGCTTTCCTCCGCCGACGATGCAGACCGTGGTCAGCCCGGACGACCCGACGCAGCGGGCGACGATGTTCGCCGGGCTCGCCGACCTCGCCGACGAGGACCCGTTGATCGACCTGCGTGTCGACGAGGTCGAGGGGGAGGCCGTCGTCCGGCTCCATGGTGAGGTGCAGAAGGAGGTCATCGCCGCCGTCCTCGAGGAGCGTTACGGCGTGCGGGTCAGGTTCGCGGAGACCTCGGTGGTGTGCCTCGAGCGGGTCGTCGGCGACGGCGACGCGCTCGAGGAGATCTGCGTCGCCGGCAATCCGTACCTGGCAACGATCGGCCTTCGGGTGGAGCCGGGAGCGCGGGGGAGCGGCGTCGCGTTCTCGGCGGGCAGCGAGCGTGGCAACCTCCCACCGGCGTTCGTGGCTGCGACGGAGGAAGGTGCCCGGGCGGCGCTCCGACAAGGGCTCCGTGGGTGGGAGGTCACCGACTGCCTCGTCACGATGACGACGTCGGGCTACTGGCCTCGGCAGAGCCACGCGCACCAGTCGTTCAACAAGGCCATGTCCAGCGTCGGCGCCGACTTCCGCAACCTCGCGGCGGTCGTCGTCATCGCCGCGCTCGAGCGGGCCGGGACGCAGGTGTGCCAGCCGATCGACCGGTACGAGGTCGAGCTCCCCGACAAGGCGCTGGCGCGCGTGCTCTCGCTCATCGGCCGGCTCGGCGGGACGGTGGCCGGATCGGCGCCTCAGGACGGCTTCACCGTGCTCACCGGTCACCTCCCCTCGGTGGCGGTGCCGGAACTCTCGCGTCGCCTGTCCGACCTGAGCGGTGGGGAGGCCGTGCTGACCGCGTCGCTGGACCACCATGCACCCGTACCGCAGGGCGGCACGCCGCCGACCCGACGACGGACCGGTGCAGACCCCCGAGACCGCGACGCGTGGTTCCACAGCGTAAGGCGGTAGGAGTTGGCACACTGCCCACATGGACATCGATATCACCAGCCGCCCTGGCTACGCCGCTGCCGTCTGCACCCTCTCGCCCGGCGAGTCGGTCAAGGCCGAGGGTGGAGCGATGATGGCGATGTCGTCCAACGTCGAGATCCAGACCTCGACCGGCGGCGGCATGCTCAAGGGTCTGCGTCGAGCGGTGCTCGGTGGCGAGTCGTTCTTCGTCAACACCTTCACTGCGCAGGGTGGGCCGGGCACGATCACCTTCGCGCCCGTGCTGCCCGGCGACATCGTGACGTGGACGTTGAGCGGAGAGACCGTGTTTCTCCAGTCGGGGGCCTACCTCGCCGCCGGACCCGAGATCGAGGTCGACAGCAAGTGGGGCGGCGCGAAGACGTTCTTCGGTGGCGAGGGTCTGTTCATGCTCCGCTGCACGGGCACCGGGCCGTTGCTCGTCGCGAGCTACGGCGCGATCGAGACGATGGACCTCGCGCCGGGGGAGCGGCACGTCGTGGACACCGGTCACCTCGTCGGCTGGAGCGAGGGGGTCGACTTCAAGGTGCGCAAGGTTGGCGGCTGGAAGTCGACGCTGCTCAGCGGGGAGGGTTTCGTCGTCGACCTGACCGGCCCCGGACGGGTCTATCTGCAGACGCGGAGCCAGGATGCGTTCCTCGGCTGGCTGATCCCGAAGCTGCCGCGGGACACCAGCTCGAACTGACACCCGCTCACCGTGCCGGGTCGACCGAGGGAGCAGGACCTCGCGTCTCGGGGTCGGCGTTGACCCAGTCGGTGATCGCGTTGCCGATCTCGTCACCGCGAGGTGTCGTGTTGAGCCAGAAGAGGTCCCACATCTGGGGGTACGGGTCCGCGCGCCGTGCCCACTCGCGCGCGAGGCGGCGGAGGTTCTCGGGCTCGCTTCCGTCCCAGGGGACGAATCGGCTGTCCTTGCCCAGCTCACCGATCTCGATCAACCCGCTCGCGGAAAGCCGCGCGATGACACCGATGCAGAGATCGCGGAGGTCCGCAGGGTCGAGCGCGGACGCGGAGTCGAGATTGCGGGCGATACCGATGACCTCTGAGGCATCAACCCAATCGAGGCAGCCGCTGGAGAGGATCTCTTGATCAAGGGTCAGGCCATCTGCCGACTTCATTGGATATGAACCTTCCGTTTGATGCCGTCCCCAGCGATGACGTCGATCGTGACACCACCACTTCGTGATTCCTCCCGGAGTCCGATGATGATGCCATCTGGGCGCTTGACGGCGATTCCGTCGTAGCGATCGATCTCGGTGGGCAGACCTCGGGACGTGAGGCGACCGTAGAGGTCGCGGAGCTCTTGCTCGGTTGCGACCGTACGAACGTGCCGCCGCCGGCCGTGTGGGAGCTCATCGAGGACGTCGGCGACGTCGTCGACGTAGTTGCTGGTGTCCTTGACGTCGTCGGCATTCTCGAAGGCTTTGAGCAGCTTGCGGAGCTTGAGCAGCTTGCCGATCGGTAGGACCGAGGCGGCCTCGACCAGGCAGTCCGCGACGTTGCCGGTCTCGGGAAGACAGGCGCGTGGATCGCCCAGCAGGACCGTCAGCGCCGTGATCGCGGCGGGGTCGCCGCCGCGCCGGGGCCGTGTCACGGGCGGCGCGTACGAGGAAGGCACGGGCCCGAGCCCGCCGAGCCGTCGCCAGCCGTCGTCCGACGGGCCGGCGTCGAGGAGCCTGGCGAGCTGCCGCGCGGCGTCGTCGAGCGAGCCCTCCAGCACGGCGTGCCGGCGATGAAGGTCGGCGGTCGTCGCCGCGCGAGTATCGGCGGCGGCCACGTCGTACTCCGTGTTGAGCGCCTCCACACCTGCGTCGTAGATCGTCACGCTGACAGCCCAGGCCCGGACGACGGTCGCCGCGTATCGGGAGCGCTCGTCGACCTGGCCACCCAGCGCCATGACCGGCCCCGCCCCCAGCGGGATCGCGGTGAGGAGCGACCCTTCGACGTGGGACGAGGCCGCCACGACCCGGCGGACCGTCTCGTCCACGACGGAGCCCACGGCAGTGGCGCGGCCCTCGATCTCGCCGGCCGAGGCAAGGATCTGCTCGGGTGACGCGGGGTACGGGTCGAACAGCGGCATGCGCCGAACTGTCCCGCGAACCGACCGTCACGCGTCAGCGTTGTCCACAGCCTCCCTCAGGCGGTGCGCCCGCGGTTGGGGGTTGCCAAGATCGACGAGTGCGACGAACCTTGGCACAACGATCCTCACCCCTGGAGGCAGACCGTGGTCCGATCCATCCGTCATCTCGTCGCAGCACTTGCCCTCGTGATCGCCACCACCACGCTCGGCGTGGTCGCCACGGCCGGTCCGGCCTCTGCCGACGCCTGCTACACGTGGTCCCGCACGCTGTCCCAAGGATCGACGGGTGACGACGTCCGTCAGCTCCAGATCCGGGTGTCGGGCTATCCCGGCTCCGGGGGTGTCCTCGCCCTCGACAGCAGCTACGGCCCCGCCACCAAGGCGGCCGTCACGCGCTTCCAGCAGGCGTACGGTCTCACCGCCGACGGAGTCGCGAACGCCCAGACGTACTCCAAGATCTACGCGCTGCAGGACGACGACTGCACGCCGGCCAACTTCAGCTATGCCGAGCTGAACCGGTGCAACAGCACCTGGTCGGGCGGGGCGGTGTCCGCTGCGACGGCACGGGCGAACGCCCTCGTCACGATGTGGAAGCTCCAGGCACTCCGCCACGCCTTGGGTGATCGACCACTGACGGTCAACAGCGGCTTCCGCAGCACGTCGTGCAACAGCGCGGTCGGAGGAGCGTCCAACAGTCGGCACCTCTACGGCGACGCCGCCGATCTCGGTGCCGGCTCCCAGGGGTTCTGCACGATCGCGAAGCAGGCACGCAACCACGGGTTCGCGATGATCCTGGGGCCGGGCTACCCAGGTCACGACGACCACGTCCACGTGGCAGCACCCGCGTCGCGTTTCTGGTCCGCACCCACCTGCGGCATCTGAGCTGCCCGTCTGGCGGGCATCACAGATGCCCGCCAGGCGGGACAGCGCTCACGGGTGGACGATGTCGATCTCGGTGATCCGCGAGCCGAAGTCGCGTCGGTTGATCGTCACGAACTGGTCGGCACCCGCGGTGATCGCGGTGGCGAGGTGCAGCGCGTCGGGAGTCTTGAGCCGGTGCCGGAGCTTGAGGGCGGCAGCCACCACGGCGACGTCCTGAGTGACGGGGAGGAGGGCGAGCCGGCCAAGGATCGCGATCATGCGGAGGCGCTCGTCACGACGGTCGTCGGCGACCGTGAGCGCCTCGGTGAAGAGCAGCGTCGATCCGATCCCGACCGGCACGTCGGGAGACGAGGCATCGATCGCGTCGAGCAGGATCGCGCCCCGCTGGTCGGCGACCGCAGCACAGATGACGACGCCAGCGTCGAAGGCGACCGTCACCAAGAGTCTCGGTCCGCGCGGAGCGACCGGACCGCGGCGTCCGCATCCGCCTCTCGGGGCGCGCGGGGAAGCGGGAGCCCTCGATAGCTGTCGACCTCGTCGGCGATGGCGTCGGCCGCCGCGAAGAGATGGTCCGCGCGTGCCGCTCGTGCCGTGCGGGGAGCGGAGAGGCGGGCCACCGCGCGGCCGTGGCGGGTGATCGTGATCTCCTCGCCAGCCTCGACGCGGTCCAGCAGCGCCGCCAGCTGGGCCCGTGCCTGACTCATCGTGACGGTAGACATGTACAACAACGTACAGCGATGTACACACGGCGGACGTCGCGGGTCGACCGCGCGAGTGGAACGTGGTGTCCGTGCTCCGATACGGTGACGCGCACCCCCGCCCTCCACGGGAACGCTCGACCCCCGTGACTGCCCTCGGCCAAGGACTCCCGCATGCTCGACGACCACGCCACCACGACCGCGACGGGGCGCTCCGTCCCTGAGCTCGCCCTGGTCGACCTCGATGAGCAGGCCTTGGAGAGATGGGCCAGCAACGGCATCCTGATCGAGCGTGTGATGCAGCGCTGCAGCGCGCGCGAGGAGTTCCCCGTGGCGTCCGGGTCGTCGTTGTCGGCCGACGACATCACCAGCGGCCCGTACGCCACCAGCCAGACCCTTCGGCGGTGCCTGACCGCGGGGATCGATCACCTGCATGCCGTGAAGACACTCGTGGTCGACGCGCACGCCCCGCACTCGGCGGCCACCTGGTCGCTCGCGCACGGCGCGTTGGAGAACCTCGCCACCGCCTACTGGATCCTCGGACCCGCCAGCCGCGACGACCGCATCGAACGCACCTTGCGATGGCACGCCCAGGACATCGCCGACTCCGAGGCGGCGACCCGGCACCTCCGCCTGCCGAGCCTTCCCCCCGCCGAGGCGCGGCTGATCTCCCTCGAGATGGTCGCGCGTCGTCGTCGGCTCGACGTCGACGAGGTCCGGCGCGGCTATCGCGTCGAGACAGCCGTCGCGTACGCCGACGCGCAGCTCCCGCGGCCGAGCCTCGGGGTGCTCCTTCCGTGGACGCTGGGCTCTGCCTTCGCCCACGGACGCCCGTGGGCCGCGCTCGGCGCTCCGACCAACGCCCTCCTGCCCGCCCTGGCCGCGCTCCAGCTGCTCGAGGCCTTCCTGGCGCTCTACGAGCAGCGTGCCCGCAACGCGCTGGTCTGACGCGAAGCCGGCGTTGCGACGTCGGGCTCACCGACCGACGGGGACCTCCCACGCCTCACGGCCGACGCCGAGGAAGAGCAGCGACGTCGTGACAGAGGCACCGGTCGCCGCGCGGAGGCACTCCTCGTACGCCGCCACCTGCGGGCGGTAGAAGGCCGTCCGTGCGCCGAGCGCAGCCTGCGGGACGTCGTCGGTCTTGTAGTCGACGACGTGCAGCGTGCCGTCGTCGTCGCGGTAGATCAGGTCGACGAAGCCTTCGATCATCGTGCCGTCCTCGCTGACGGTGCCGACGTAGGACTCCCGCCAGTGCTCCCGCTCAGCGGCACGTCTCACCACCGGCGCCTTGAGCGCGGAGGCTGCGAGAGCGCGAACCTCGGCGGAGAAGTCCGTCACGGCCTCGGCGCGGCACTGCGCAGCGACCGCGTCGTCGAGCCCCGCACCGGTGGCCAGGTCGACCGCCTGCAGCACCCCGTGGACCGCACGTCCGACCGCCGACCCGTAACGACCTTTGCGCCACGGGGGGAGCTCGACGTCGCGCCCACCCTTGGCGCGGCCGGCGTCTGCCGGCGGGGTGTCGAGGAGAACGATCTCCGGATCGGTCCCTTCGAGGCCCGAGGCGCTCTGGACCGCGGTGAGTCGGGTTGCGGCACGTGCGTCGTCCAACAGGGCCTGCCAGGCGGCGGGATCGGGCGGCGGCATGGGAGAAAGGTCACGCCGACGTCCACGAGCGCCTTCGGCAGGAGCGGAGTCGCCGTCGAGGCCGGAAGCGTCGGTCGCCCAGGCGTTCTCTCCTGCACCGGCGTCGGCGAGGATGCACGCGTTGGTGTCGGTCTTGTCGGCCACCCGGTGCAACGACACCACGAGATGGTCGCGCGCTCGGGTCGCACCGACGTACAGCAGGCGCCGACGCTCCAGGGCGTCCATCTGCTCGTCGACCGGGGCCGCTTCCTCGAAGTCGTTGGTCTGGACCTGCCCGACGAGCCGCACCTCGTAGCCGTCGTCGGTCCAGAGCAGCTGGACGCCCTTGCGCCGTTGTGAGCGGGTGCTCATGCCGGAGAGCACCACCACGGGGAACTCCAGGCCCTTGGCCCCGTGGATGGTCATGATCCGGATGGCGTCCACGTCGGTCTCGGGCAGCACCGCCTCGGCGACGCGCGCCGCGTCGTCGGCCTGACGCCTGGCCCACTCGAGGTAGGCACGGAGCCCTCCGTGCTCCACCTCCGACCACGCGCGGGCCTGGTCCACGACGAAGCGCAGGCGTCGCCACCCGTCGCGGGCGCGGGGGCCGACCGCGGCGGTCTCCAGCATCACCCGCTCGGCCACGATCGTCGTAAGGACCTCGCTCGGCGTCATCCAGCGAGCCCGGCGGACGAGGTCGCGCAACGCGTCCAACCCGGCAGCCACCGGATGATTGGGCCGTTCGAGGCGTTCGAGCGTCTTCGTGGTGGGAGCGAGCACGTGGAACGACCCGCCGGCGTGCTTCCAGGACCAGAGGTCGTCGTCGCCGCACCCGAAGAGCGGCGAGCGCAAGGACTGCACGCTCGCAAACTGGTCGCTGGGATCCGCGATCGTCTGTGCAGCCGTCAGGAGGTCTCGGACCTCGGCCGCCTGGTAGACCAGCGAGCTGGACTCGGCCCGGTAGGGGAGGCCCTCGCGGTCGAGCGCGGTCTCCAGCGCCTCGAGCGAGAGGCGGGACGGGATGAGGATCGCCACGTCCGCGAGCACGACCGGTCGCCACCCCCCGGTCCGCTCGTCCCGCACTGTCCAGCCCTCGTCGAGCGCCCGCCGGATGGTGGCGGCCACGTCGGCAGCCTCGAGGGCACGCAGCGCATCTGCTCTGATCGACTCGGTGTGCTCCACGCGACCGAGCACCGTGACCGCCGGTCCGACGGACGGGTGCTCGCTCCGCGCGGGGCCGAGCGGGGCGTACTCCGGTTGGGAGCGGGGTGACGCCTCGATCACGGTCGCGAAAACGTCGTTGACCCACCCCAGAACGGGAGCGACGGTGCGGAAGTTGGTGGTCAGCGTCACGCGGTCGTCGGCTCCGAACCAGTCTCGGGCGTCCAGGTAGAGCGCGATGCTCGCGCGGCGGAACCGGTAGATCGACTGCTTCGGATCGCCGACGACGAAGAGCGAGCCCGGCGGGACGACGACGTCGTGCCAGTCCTCGGCGTCGGCGTCGCGGCCACCGGCGATGCGGACGGCAAGCTCGATCTGGATCGGGTCGGTGTCCTGGAACTCGTCGAGGAGGATGCGCCGGAACTGTGTCTGCAGAGCGGCACGCACGTCCGCGTCGCGGCGCAGCACGTCGCGCGCCAGGACGAGCAGGTCGTGGAACTCGACGCGGCCCTCCGCGGCCCGGCGCTCGGCGTCGGCGCGCACCCGGTGAGCGATCCAGGATGCGAGCGGCCGCAGCGTCGCCTCGGTCACCTCGTGGGCGACGGAGGCGGCGCGAGCCTGGAGCTCTTTGCACGCTGCCTTCAGACCCGCGAGATCGGGCCAGTTCGCGCCGCGCCCGTACGACGTCTTGAGCGTGTCGGCGCGGAGGAGCGTCGTGTATCGAGCGCGATCGTCGACCGCGGTCCGGAGCTCGTCGCCCCAGGCACCGAAGGCGGCCAGACGAGGGAGGAACTTGTCGCTCTCGTCGGTGCACTCGTCAGCCCGCGCCGCGAGTCTGGACGCTGCCTCCCAGAGCGCGGACAGGTCGGGCAGCACGATGGCCGGGGCGCGCTGCGGGACACGGTCGGCGATGAGGTCCCAGTCGGCGTTGAAGGCGCGGGTCAACGAGCGGAGGTGGGCAAGTCGCACGTCGGCGGCGAGGGCGAGGAGCAAGGCCGTGCCCATCGCGTCGTCGTCGAGGAGCTCGCGCTGCATGACCGTCCAGCGCTCCTCGAACGCCACCGAGGACGCGACCTCGTCGAGGACCTCGATCAGCGGAGGGAGACCCGCCTCGATCGGGTGTCGGGTCAGGATGCGCTGCGCGAAGGCGTGCAGCGTGCCGATGGCGGCGGAGTCGAGGTCCTCGAGAGCTTCGGAGGCGCGCGCCTGGCGCTCCGGCATCACCGACGAGCGTCGCGCGCCCTCGAAGGCGACGCGCAGCCGGTCCCGCAGCTCGGCCCCGGCCTTCTCGGTGAAGGTGACCGCGACGATGTGGCGAAGCGGCACGGGCGCCTCGGCGTCGAGCACCAGGAACGTCACCCGGTCGACCAGTGCTCGGGTCTTGCCGGAGCCGGCCCCGGCGTCGACGAACAGGTTGCGGTCGGTCTCTGTCGTAATCCGGTCGCGGGCGGGCTTGTCGTTCAGGGTCGTGAGCGACGTCATGCCAGCGCCTCAGGGTCGACGAGCTCGATCAGGTGCACGAGCGCGGCGTCGCTCCGCTTGTCCTCGTAGCGCTGTCGCGCCTCCTTGTGGCCGAGGCCGCCCGGTGTGCAGAACTCGCACTCGACGAAGCCGTACGCCGGTTGCGCGCTCGGGCGTCCGATGAAGACGCCCGCGGCGATGCCGTCGACGAGCGTCTGGAGCGTCTGGGCGTAGCGCGCCTCGAGATCGTCGTCGAGCGTGACCGGGATCCGCTCACCGGCGTTGCGGCGGACGAACCAGTACATCGCCTCGACACCGGTGACCGGCTTGTCGGCGACGCGCTCACGCGCCGCCAGCGCGTACACGGGGAGCTGGAGCTTTGTCCCGGCGGCGACCGGGTCCTGCCCCAGCTCACGGAACGGGTCCGCCCGGCCGGTCTTCACGTCGGTGACCAGAAGGACGCCGTCACGTGTCCGGTCGACCTTGTCCGCACTGCCGCGCATCAGCAGCCGACCGTCCGGCAGTGCGACAGCGACGGGGTCTCGATCGCTCCCGATGCCGAACTCGAGCTCGCTTCGGACGACCTCGGCGTCACGCCGCGCCCGATAGACGTCGTCGTCCACGAGCATGCGTGCGACCACCTGCCGCAGGGCGTCCAGCTCGGCTTCCCACAGCCGCCGGTGGCCGGTGAGCCCGCGCTCGACGAGATCGATCGCACGCTCGGTGACGAGCTCCTGCAGCCGCTGGTGCTGCGACGCGGTCCAGGGTTCGGCGTACGACGGGAGAGTGCCGGCGCCGGCGCTCTCGGTGATGAGGGCATCCAGCGCGCCGTGCACCAGGGTGCCGATCTCCGCCGCCGAGATCTGGACGATCTCCTCGGGCTGCTCCAAGGGCTCCACGCGGAGCAGTCGCTGGACGAAGTAGGCGAAGGGACACCGCGCGTACGACTCGAGGGCGGTGGGTGAGACCACCTGATCGCTGTGCGCGTAGTCGGGAAGGCCGGCCGCACCGGCGAGGTTGCCGTCGTAACGGGTGAACCGGGTGCTCGCGCGTGCGTCGATCAGGGCACGTGCCGCGGAGAGCAGCGCAGCGGGCTCCGGTGCGAGCAGGGTCCCGCTGGCTGCGGCGCGGATCTGCCACTCCTGCTCGGACGCCGGGAGGTCGGTCGTGAGGATGCCGTCGGCGAAGGAGCGGCTGCCGACGAGGAGTCCGTCGGTGGACGCGCGGTGCTTGTCTGGGCGGTCCCACTCGGTCGCCGCGAGCTCCTTGTTGCCGGTGAGCTCGCGCAGGCTGGGAAGCAGGAACTGGCTCGGGATCCGCGTGGTGCTGCGCCGCAGGTCGCCCCGCGGGAAGGACGCGGTCGACCTCGGCGCCGCGGCCAGCGCAGCGAGGAGGTGGCGCTGCTTGTCGTCGAGGGTCGAGCGGAGAGGATCCAGCTCGCCGGTGGCCGTGCGGAGCGTGTCGCTGAGCAGCGCGTCCTCGTGCAGGCGGCCCGGGAACGAGTCCTCGCTCAGACCGAGCACGAACACCTCGTCGAGGTCCATGCCGACCGCTGCCGACACCGGACCGACGAAGACTCCCTCGCCGTAGCGACCGACGCGGGGGAGCGAAGACTCCAGCTCGACGGCAAGGATCTCCGCGAGCGTCTCGACGTCGACCGGGAGCTCGAACGCGTCCAGCGCCGCCAGACCGTGGATCGCCGACTCGACCGCGACTGCGGCGTACTGCTCCTCGGCAGGGAGCGCGGCCCACGCCTCGGACGTCCCGTACAGGTCGTGAAGGAGGTCGAGCGCCCACGTGCGCAGGTCCTGCCAGCGGCTGATCCGCGCGGCCTCCTCGAACCGTTGCTCGAGGAGGTAGACGAACTCCAGCATCGCGCCGGCGGCGCCGATCTCCCGATCGGCGGCCGCGACAAGTCCCTCGCGCGGGCTCTCCTGCGCGAGCTCCTGGTCCTTGAGCCGCAGCTGGTCGGCGATGAAGGTGGTCGTACGCGTGCGCCAGTCGCCTCGTCCGACGATGCCCGCGCGCCGTGAGATCCGCTCCCACCGCGAGACCGGGACGCGCCGGTCGGAGAAGGCGAGCACCGGTGCCTCGGCGAGTGCGGTGAACGTGTCCGCCCGGCCGAGACCGGTCCGGCCGGCGTCGAGGATGCCGAGGAGACCGCGTGCGATCGCGCGCTCCTGCACGGCGCGGGTCGCCGGGCCGTTGACGGTGAGCCCGCTCGCCTCGAGGTGCTCGTGGAGCTGGCGCGCGTAGGGGACGCGGGCGCCATAGAGGATGGCGACCCGGTGCGCGGGCGTTCGGTCCAGGGTTGCGACGACCTCGCGCACGACGCAGCGGACCTCGTCGTCGGCATCGGAGGCGTGCAGGACCCGAGAGGCGACAGGGCGAGGGACGGCCGTCTCCTCCGGGACAGCGAGCCCCATGAGATCGAGGCTGTGACGGACGGCGGAGTCCGCGCGCCGAACCCCCGTCATGCCCGCGACGACGACGCAGTCGGACGTCCCGGCCAGCGCACGCGCGAGTCCCGACTCGGCCCGGGTGAGGCGTTGGGGAAGGAAGAGGACGACCGCACCGAGCGGGGCGGCGCCCGGGGCGCCCTGCTCCACGAGACGGGTTGCCTCGCGCAGCAGGTCGGTCGCGTCGTACGACACCGGGTCGGTGAGGGCCACCACCTGCTCGTGCAGGCGGATGAGGTCGGCCGAGAGGCCCGTGGAGTCGCGCGCACGGGCGCGGCCGCCCGGGGAGAGGTCGCGGAGCTCTCGATGAGCGGCGACCAGGGCACGGATCGTCGCGGGATGGTCGGTCACCGGAGCGAAGACGCCGGGGTCCTGGTCGAGCGCCTGGCGCCACGCGGCGGCGAGGACCGGCTGCGTCGCCGGCCGTCGAGGGTCCATCCGGGCCGCGGCGACCTGCTCGGCGAGCCGGGGCAGGGTGGTCACGGTCAGCGCGGCGACACCGGGCGCGCCGTCGCGCAGGCCCAGAGCGAGGTGACGCCGCGCGACGATCCCGGCGACGTTGGTCGGCACGAGCACGGTGACGGGCGCCATGGGGTCGGTGCACTTGGCCTCGGCGACCACCGCGGTCAGCGCGTCGAGTGCGGCTCGCCCGTAGGGCGCGGTCAGGACCCGAGTCGACATCCGCCCCCCTCTCGTGCTCTCCCGACCGTAGCGGGGTCAAGGGAGGTTCGGGGCGAACCTCAGCCGCAGGAGTCGCACACGCCGGTCGCCGGCATCTCGAGGAAGCACCGCGGGCAGACGACGCCGGGACGCTCGACCTTGCGGAGCGTGGGCTCCCGGCGCGACGTCCGTGGGGCGTGCGCGGCGACCCGGGAGGACGGTCGGGGCCGGCCGCCGTCGGAGGGGAGCGGCGCACCGTACCGCTGGTAGCACGCGAACCGCTGCGCAGCCGCGTGGCGATCCGGATCGGCGACCGGCGAGCCGGTCACCCGCGCCACGGCCTCGCGGTAGCCGTCGGCGACCGTCCCGTCGGCCCGCACGCACAGCGACGTGATCGCGGGCTCGCCGCGCTCGTGGGCGTCGGCGGCGACCTCGGCGAGGACGTCGCCGATCCAGGTCGCCGACTGACCCTGCGCCTTCACGCCCGTACGCCGTTGCACCTCGGCCGCGAGGTCCTGATCGGTGACGTCACCGCCGTACTCGCGCGCCTTCTCGACGAGCACCTCGCGGGCGCTCTTGACCCAGAAGTGCAGTGCGGTCTCGTACGCGACCGGCTGTCCGTCGCCGATCCGGAAGGTCGTGGCAGTCACGGATCGATCGTACGGCCGCCTCCTCCGACGGCCTGTGCCGCACCCCGGGCGGCGGCTGCGGCGGCCGCCTCGAGCGGCCCGCGGCCGACGTAGCGGCGCCACGGGACCGCGATCAGCGCCGCCACGGTGACGTGGACGAGGAGCGCGTGGTCGATCGTGCGCGGGAGCAGCGTCGAGATGAGGACGACGTGCAGCGAGTAGAGCGTGAACGTCATGCTCCCGATCGCGGCGGCAGGCCAGAGGAACCGCCCGATCACGTGCTCCAGCATCAGCATCAGACCCAGCACGGCCAGCGAGGTCCCGAGGGTGTGGAGGAGGTCCGGCGGCGCGCCGGAGTGCGGTGAGGCGATCCCCAGCCATGCCCACGAGGAGGTGGGTGTCTTCCCCGCGAACCCGACGTGCAGGAGGTTCTCGTCGACGGGCACCCACGCGAGGGTGTCGCCCGTGCCGGCCGCCTTCAGCACCTCGAGTCCGCCTCCAGCGAGCCAGCACGACGAGCTCACCCACGCTGCGATCGCCAGGAGGGTGCCCGTCACCGCGATGCCGGCGGCGACACCGATCCGACCGAGCGGGAGCCTGCCGACGCCCATGCCCACGAGGAGGTAGGCCGTCCAGGTCACCACCGGGTAGTAGCCGGTGAGAAGAAGGTTGACCACGGTGTCGGCGGGATCGGTGACGACCGTGACGATGTCGGGCACCGCCGAATCCAGCGGCACCGTCACCGTGTGGCGCAACGCCTGGCTGATCACCGGCATGACGACCGCGGCGACGAGGCCGAGCCCGATCAGCCAGCCCGCGCTCAGGCGGAGGAACGGCAGCGCGACCAGGAAGAGCACGCCGTAGTAGCAGAGGATGATCGCCAGTCCCGACTCGAACGAGCCGAGGACGAGGCCGACCGCGAAGATCACGCCCGCTCGTGCCGACGTTGCGGCCGCAGCCTGGAGCCACGAGCGCCCGCGCGGGGGCCGGGTGCCGCCGCTGGCGAGCGCGATGCCGACGCCGGCGAGCAGCGCGAACAGGGCGGAGGCACGCCCTGCCGCGAGGAGATGGGCCGTGGACGTCGAGCCGTCCGGCCCGACCCGGGACTCCAGGTGGGTCGCCATCATGCCGATCAGCGCGACGGCGCGCGCCGCGTCGACCCCGAGCAGACGCCGCGTGGCGAGGATGGTCGATCGCTCACGTCTGCGCGTGTCGGCCGCCGGGGAGGACATCGTCGCCCTTGCTCAGACCACGATCACGAGGGTCACATCGCCGGTCATGCGCTCAGCGTACGGCCGGGGGAGCGCTCACCCGACCGTCCTGACCGGGTTCTCCAGGAAGGAGAGCCCATCGCCGAGCTCGCACCGCACGGTGTCGCCCGCCTGGATCGCCACGGCGCCCGGTGTCCCGGTCGACAGGATGTCGCCGGGGAAGAACGGCATGACGTGGCTGTGGAAGCTCAGCAGCTCTGCGGGGGAGAAGGTCATGCCGCCCACCACGTCCTCGCGGTGGACCGCGCCGTTGTGGATCGTTGCGACGCGTAGGTCCTCCAGCGGCCCCTCCGCCAGCACCTCGTCGAGGGTGATCAGCTCGGGCCCGAAGGCGAAGAAGGTGGGGTAGTTCTTGACCCGGGTCAGATAGCGGGGGTTCTCGAGGAGGACCTCCTCGGCCGTCTGGTCGAGCACCGCGACGACCCCCGCGACGTACGCCATCGCCTCGTCGACGCTGACGCGGTAGCAGGGCCGGCCGACGACCAGACCGAGCTCGGCCTCCGAGGTCACCGTGCCGAGGTCGCCGGGGACGACGATCGGCTCGCCGGGCCCGACGATGGTGTGGTCGGCCTTGAGGAACGAGGCGGGCGACGTACGGGGTGCCTCCTCGCCGAGGTCACCCGCGTGCGCCCGGTAGTTGAGCCCGATGCCGAGGATCTTGCGCGGCCGCGTCCAAGGCGTGAGCACCGCTGCTCCGGGATCGACCAGGGCAGAGGTGTCGACGCCGGCAGCGATCGCGCGGGCGAGCTCGCCGAGACGGTCGCCTTCGAGGAGAGTCATCACGTCGTCCGGCGCCCCGGGGAGCACCTGGTCGATCCGGGCGAGTCCCTCGGCGACGGTCACGCACGCGGTCGGTCGGCCGTCGAGCTGGATGGTCGAGAGTCGCACGGGCGGTCCTCCTTCAGAGGGCGGACGAGAGGGGCCCGGACGCCGGGACGGTGGCCAGGTGGCGTTCGAGGAGCGGGACGAGCTCGGGCGGGAGGGCACGCGCGGGCGGACGGACGCGACTGGTGCCGAGGATCCCGCGCCGGTGCAAGAGCTCCTTGCGGATCGACAGGCCGATGCCGACCTGGCCTTCGAAGGTGGCGAGCGGAAGCCACGGCGCCCACTGCGCCCGGGCGTCCTCGAAGCCGGTGTCCCGGTACGACCTCAGGACGGCGGCGAGCGCGGCCGGATGGCTGAATCCAGTCATCGCGCCGGCCGAGCCCGCCATCAGCTCGTCGAGGAGCCCGACTCCTCCCAGCCCACCGAAGACCGGCACGTCCAGGGCAGCCGTCAGGCGGGCGACCGCGAGCGACGTCGGGGGAGTCTCGGACTTGACGCCGACGACGAACGGACACGCCCGGGCGATCGCGACGACCGTCTCGTCAGGGACGGTGATGCCGGAGACCACGGGGTAGTCCTGGAGCAGCACCGCTGATCCTGTCTCCTCGTGCAGCCGGCGCAGCGACGCCGCCACCGACCCGGGATCGGGGTCGTTGATCTGAGCCATCACGGCGACCGGCGGTCGGGGCACCGCGGCGAGCAGGCGGTCGGCCTGTCGTACGACCTGCTCGGGGTCGCGCTCCGACAACCCCAGCACGTACGGGAGGTCGGTGCTCGCCGCCACGGTGCGTGCGACGGCGACCGCCTCGTCGTCGGACAGCGCCGCCGCCTCCCCGAAGACGCCCAGCGCGACCAGGCCGTCGCAGCCGTCGGCGACGAACGACCCGACCTCGCGCTGCAGCGAGGGAAGGTCGAGTGCGAAAGCCGTATCGAAGGGCGTGGCGAGCACGCCCCACAGCCCTGGTTCGAGCGTGACGTTCACAGGTCCTCCGTACGGGTGGATGCGGCGACGAGGCTGCCGACGTGCTCGGCGATGGCGAGGGCGGAGGTGGCAGCGGGCGAGGGCGCGTTCCGGAGGATCACGAGGCCCTCGCGTGCGGT
Source organism: Mumia sp. zg.B21 (assembly GCF_019550855.1). Taxonomy (NCBI): domain Bacteria; kingdom Bacillati; phylum Actinomycetota; class Actinomycetes; order Propionibacteriales; family Nocardioidaceae; genus Mumia; species Mumia sp. zg.B21. The sequence continues at coordinate 698,335 of NZ_JAHWCJ010000001.1, forward strand.
GATGCGGAAGTCGTCGACGAGCCCGCCGTCACGGTCGAGCGCCTGGGCTCGGACGCCTGCCCGCCCGGGGACCACGTCGTCGTCGGCGAGCTCGGGCAGGTACGCGCGGGCGGCGGCGACGAAGCGACGCCGGCTCAGCGATCCGGCCGTCTCTCTCACGCCGGTCCGCCAGTGGTGACGCGCGAACCTCCAGAACGCCGGGCTGCGAGCCACCTGGGCCAGGTCGTGCGCGGACACGGTGCGCCAGTCGTACCCCTCCCTGGCGAGGGCCAGCACGGCGTTGGGGCCGACCAGGACCTCGCCGTCGATGCGGGGCGTGAGGTGCACGCCGAGGAACGGGTAGCGAGGATCGGGAACGGGATAGACGAGCCCGTTGACAAGGCTGCGCCGCTCGGGGCGGAGGGCGTAGTACTCGCCACGGAACGGGATGATCACCGGATCGGGGTCGTCGCCCGCCATGGCGGCGAGCCGGTCGCTCTGGAGACCTCCGCACGCCACGAGGTGGTCGAAGGCGATGTCGGTGGTGCTTCCACCCGTCGCGACCGCCAGGACGACCTCGGCCCCCCGCCGACCGATGGCGGTGACCTCGTGGCCGAGCCGCAGGCTGGCTCCTGCCGCCACCGCGTCGGCAGCGAGAGCTCGCGTCACCTCCGCGAAGTCGACGATCGAGGTCGACGGCGAGTGCAGCGCGGCGATCCCGGCCACGTGGGGCTCGATCTCCCGGAGCTCGGCCACGCTGAGGATCCGCACCCCGGGGACGCCGTTGGCGAGGGCCCGACGCTCGATCCCTGCCAGTCGTGCGCGCTCGTCGTCGTCGAGCGCGACCAGCACCTTCCCGCACGTGACGCGCCGGATGTCCTTCTCCTCGCAGTACGCCTCGAGCAGCGCCACCCCTCGCCGGCACATCAGGGCCTTCGCCGACCCGGGCTCGTAGTACAGCCCGGCATGGACCACGCCGCTGTTGCGCCCGGTCTGGTGCGCGGCGAGCTCCGGCTCCTTCTCCAGCAGGGTGACGTGCGCGGCCGGGTCGCGGCGGAGCAGCTCCCGGGCGACCGCGACGCCGAGGATCCCGCCTCCGACCACGGCGTGACGTGTGGTCACCGGTCCGCTCCTGGCTCACCCGCGGCCGCCCGGTCGGTGACGAGGTAGGAGTCGGGATGCCGCTGCAGCACCGAGGCTGGGCAGGCGGGGTCGACCGGTCCGTGCAGAGCGGCGCGTACGGCGTCGGCCTTGCGCTCACCGAGGGCGATCAGGACGAGGCGCCGTGCCTGCATGATGGTGCCGAGGCCTTGCGTGATGGCGTGGGTGGGGACCTCGGCGAGGGAGTCGAAGAAGCGAGCGTTGTCGCGCCGGGTGGTCTCGGTGAGCCGGACGACCCGGGTGCGGGAGTCGAGCGCCGATCCGGGCTCGTTGAACCCGAGGTGCCCGTTGCGCCCGATGCCGAGGACCTGCACGGCGACCCTCGCCTCCGCCACCTCGCGCCCGTAGCGCTCGGCCTCGGCGTCGGGGTCGGCGGCCTGCCCGTCCGGGCCCCGGACCTCGAGGCCGAGGGCGTCGGCGACCTCGCGCCGGATGACCGACGCGTACGAGTTCCGGTCGCCTACGGGGAGGCCGAGGTACTCGTCGAGGAGATAGCCGCGTCGCGCCACCCGGCGCGGCGCCGTCCCCGCCCTGACGCGTCGGACGATCTCGTCGTACGCGCCGAGCGGGGACGATCCGGTCGCCAGCCCGACCGAGCACTCGTCGTCGCACGCCTCGAGGATCAGGTCGGCGGCCGTCGCCGCCACCTGGTCCGCGTCGTCGCGGACCAGGTGGCGGGCGGTGGCTCCGAGAGGTTGCGTCACCGCACCCTCACCGACGAGCTCGCAGTGCCTTCGGAGCGGTCAGGATCGAACCCGAGGAGCACCGACGTGGGCCGCGCCGTCACCGGGATGCGGACCTGGTGTCGTCCGGGCCGCAGCGCGACCTCGGTCGAGCCGACCTCGCGAGCATCGGCGCCCGCGACCGCGAAGAGGTGCGCGGTGCCTCGCTGCCGCACGTCCACGGTCACGATGGCCGTGCCTCCCCGGACCGTCGCCCGGACCACGCGGGCGGTCCGCCTCGGGTCGAGGGTCGGCAGGCCGGAGAGCCCGACGCCGGAGCGTACGGCCTGCTCGACCGACTGCGGCGAGTCGAGGCTGTCGAGCGCCGGGAAGTTCAGCGTCGGCGGCGTCGTCTCGACCTGCGGCGTCGCACCCCCGCCGAGCTCGACGCGACCCCACCGGTAGGGATCGCCCTGGACGCCACCCCACGTGGACCACCCGAGCCGCGTCTGGCCCGCCTTGTCCTGGGTGTCGGAGTCGTAGACGAACATGTTGAAGCCCATGCGGTCGGGGTCGACCGTCGCCGGCAGCGCCGACAGCGGGATCTTCATCTCGATGACGTAGCCCGTGTAGGGCGCGGTCACGGCTGACGCCATCTCGAACCCTGGCGCCACGTTGCCCGGGTCGAGCGTCGTCTCGTCCGAGCCGCCCTCCCCGGCCATCGGGAACGCTCCGATCGGGCCCTGGCGGTTGTCGGCGTCGCGGGCGGCGCACGACTGACCCTCGGCGGTGAACGGGAGAGCCCCGATCTTGAAGGTGGTGGAGGTGTTCTCCGACGTCCCCGTCGGGTCGATGGCGACCTCGAGGGAGTCGACGCGCCAGTGACGCTTGCAGTCCGACGCCGCGAGCACGGCGCTCTTGACGTCGTCGGTCACCTCGGCGGCGACGTAGAGATCGTCGCCCGCACGGGTGACGTAGCCGGTCGCACTGCAGTCGGCAGGCGAGGTGCAGGCGTCGCCCTCCCACCGCCGCGACAGATCGAGCGTCGAGGCGTACTCCCCGGGGGCGACCGTACCGTCGAGCGTCGGCGCCGCCGTCTCGCCGACCTGTGCCGTCGGCACCAGCTCGAGCGCCGCCGTGGCGGTGGAGGAGCCAGAGGTGCTGGTCGTGGTGATCGTGTAGGCGTAGTCACCGCCGGCCCCGCCCTCGTTGGACGTCGGGAGCGTGTCGTCGGTGTTGGTGACCTCGATCTCGACGCGCTGCGTCGCCCCGGGCGCAAGGTCCTCGTACGCGACGGTGTCGTCGGCCGTCGCGAAGCCGTCGGGCAGGTCCACGGTCACCGTGCCGGACTGCGGGGTGTCGCTGCGGTTGGTGACGTCGATCCCGACCGTACGGCTTCCGCCGCTGGGCAGGGTCAGGACCGGCGCGACCAGCCCACGGAGCTGCGGGAGGCCCACCGTCGGCGCCCAGGCCTCGAACTCTGCGACCTGGGGGAGGAGCTGCTGGGTCCCGGACACGTCCGGGGTCACCGACAGCTTCTGGTTGGTGTAGCCCGTCCGTGAGCCGGAGCGGACGTCGAGCCCGATGAGCGCCCGGGTGTTGGGCGCGGCGTCGGCCGGCGCCGTGACGGTGACCTGGCGGGTGACCGTCCGTCCGCGCGGCACGGTCCCGAACCTGACGGACCGCGTCCCGCGCCACCCCTCGGGGAGGACCACGGTGCCGGTCGCCTGGACCAGGCGGGCGCGCGGGGGAGCGGTGAGGCGCGCGGTGAGCGTCACGCTCTGCCCGGGTACGAGGTCGACCGTCTCGCCGGTGAGCTCGAGTCCGGTGCCGAGCGGAAGCCCGCGCGGAGCCTGGAGCACCGCACCGTGGAGCATCGCTGCCGGGGACGCCGCGGCGGCCGACTGGTCGCCTCGGGCGAACGGCACGCGCGAGGCGACCTGGGTGAAGTAGTCGCACCCGATCGCCTGGGGGTCCGTGCTGGGGTCGGGGAACCCGGCCCAGCCCTGCGAGGCGTACTTGCGCTGCGCCTCGCGCTCGACGAGCGCCCAGGTCTTGCCGCTGGCCGACCGCCCGCCGGCCCACACGCCGTACACGTCGTCGGTCGGGTCGGTCGGGGTGAACGCGCGAGGGCACGACGACCCGGCGGGGCCGGAGCCGCGGGCGGAGTTCAGGAAGAGCTTGTCCGGCGCGTACGCGCGCAGGCCCTCCTTCGTGATCTGCGAGCGGAAGCGCCGCGGGTCGCCGGCGACGGCGTACGCCTCCGCGGCCAGCCGCGCGGCCTGCTGGTGGCCGCCGTGGTTGCCGGGGGTGGGGGCCGGGGTCATCGTCACCACGACGTCGGGACGGGTCTCACGGACGATCCGGACCAGTCGCTCGAGCGTGTCCTCCTCGTCCCACGCCTGCTGGTGCAGCGGCGCGCTGACCGAGTAGTAGAAGTCGACCTTGTCGAGGTTGAACACGTCCTCGACGCCGGCGGTGCCCACCGCAGCGCGCTCCTCACGCTCGCGGATGACGCCGAGCGCAGGGCCCTCCTCGGGACCCACCGCGTTGCCACCGCCCTCGCCGCGGGTGATGGTGACGACGCCGACGCGACTTCCGAACTGCTCGCCCCACTGGCCGAAGGTCGAGAGCCGTCCCGACTCGTCGTCGGGGTGGGCACCCACGAAGAGCACGTCGAGATCGGTTGCCGTCGAGTGCCTCCCCGTGCTGGGCCGGTCGGCGTGACCGGACGACGCCGGTGCCGCGGCGGCCGGGCCGGCGACGAGCCCTGCGCCGAGCAAGGCCGCGGCTGCCGACGTCGTGGCGAGCCTGCGCCATCGTGGTGGTGCGGCACCGCCGGAGTCGATGGTGTTCGTGGTGCGCTGGATCATGAGTCCCCCTCTGGTTCTCGGTCGATCGTCGACGTGCGGCTGAGCGGGTCAGCCCTTGACCGCCCCCTCGGTCATGCCGCGGATGAAGTGCCGCTGCGCGACCAGGAAGAGCACGAGCATCGGCAGCGCCACGATGAGCGCGGCCGCGGCGAGCAGCGACGGCGAGCCGGTGTACTGCCCGCTGAAGAACGTCAGCCCGAGCGGCGCCGTCCGGAGGTCCTCGTTGCTGGGGATCATCACCAGCGGCAGGAGGAACTCGTTCCACGTCCACATCGAGAACAGCACGACCATCGTGATGATCGCCGGACGGCCCATCGGCAGCAGGATCGACCAGAAGACCCGGAAGTGGCCGGCGCCGTCGAGCCGGGCCGACTCGACGAGCTCGCGCGAGGTGCCGCGGAAGTAGGCCCTCATCCAGAACGTGCCGAAGGCCAGCGACTGAGCGACCTGCGGGAAGATCAGCGCCTGGTAGGTGTTGGTCTGGCCGAGGTCGCGGAGCTGGTAGTAGAGCGGGACGACGATGGCCTCGTTGGGGACCATCAGGCCGAGCAGCAGCACGTAGAACAGCACCGAGGACCCGCGGAACCGCATCGTCCCGAACGCGTAGCCGAGCAGGCACGAGAGCGCCGTCGCCAGCACCACCACGCAGACGGTGACGATCACGCTGGAACGCATGTAGGTCGAGAAGTGGCCCTCGTCCCACGCCGTGGCGAGGTTGCTCCAGACGATCCCGGTCTCGTTGGGGTTGTCGGAGACGAACGCCGACGCGACGATCATCGCGATCGGGAAGAGCGCGACCACGGTGCCGAGGGCGAGCACGACGATCGTGACGCTGCGTTCGAGGCGAGGCTCGCTCATCGCTCCTCCCGCTCGGGGATCCGGTTGACCAGCACGGTGAGGAGCATGATGAACGCCGCCAGGATCAGCGCGATCGTGACGCCGGTGCCGACCTCGCCCTGGCGCATCGACTTCATGTAGACCTCGTACGCCGGGACCGCGCTCGCGCCGCCCGGGCCGCCGGAGGTCATGAGATAGACGAGGTCGAACGTCCGCAGCGCGGCGACCATCGTCAGCGTCAGGGCGACGGCGAGCTCGTTGCGCAGCGAGGGCAGGCTGATCGCGAATGTCTCGCGGAAGAACCCGGCGCCGTCGAGACGGGCGGCGTCGTAGATCGAGCGCGGCACCCGCGAGAGGCCCGCGAGGAAGAGCACGGTGCACAGTCCCGTCCCGAGCCACGTCCCGACGACGCCGATGGCGACGAGGGCGGTGTCGGGGTCGCCCAGCCAGCCGCGGGTGAGGCCGTCGAGACCGATCGCGCGGAGGGCCTCGTTGAGCGGCCCGTCGGGGGCGAGGATCCGCTTCCACGCCACCGCGACGACCGTCAGGGCGATCACCTGCGGCACGAACACGACCGCCTGGAAGACGCCTCGGCCGCGGACGGTCGACCGCATCAGAAGCGACGCGGCGAGCAGTCCGAGGAGGACGGGGACGAGCGAGAAGAACACGACGAGGACGAGGGCGTGCCCGAACGGGGCGCGCAACGTCGGGTCGGTCAGCACGTCGGCGTAGTTCTGAAGGCCGACCCAGGTGCCGGGGGAGAGCCCGTCCCACGCGAAGAACGACAGCCACACGGCGTATGCCAGCGGGGCAAGCAGGAAGAGCGTGAGGACGACGAACCCGGGGAGGATGTAGAGGTACGCGACCGCTCGCGGCTCTCCGGGGGGACCGTGGCGCCGCCGACCGCCCGGCCGGGCCCCCACGCTGCGTGCGGGCCCGGCCGGGACGGTCACCGTCTCGTCCGGCGGCACTCGGTCGTGTCCGGGTGTTACGCGTAGGTCTTCTCGATCGCGTCGAGGAACGCCGACGTGTCGACCGATCCGTCGCTGAGCTTCTGGAGCTGCTGGCCCATCAGGTCGCTCATGTCGGGCGTCGCCCAGTCGAGGTACGGCACGAGCGAGTCCTGCTCGGTCACCGTGCCCCAGGCAGCGATGACCTCCTTGGCCGCGCCCTTGGCGATCGCCTCGTCGCCGTCCACGACGGGGAGTCCGCCGTTCGCCTGGATCACCTTCATGGCCTCGGCATCGGTGAGGAAGTCGATGTACGCCGCGGCGGCGTCGGCGTGGTCGCTCGCATCGGTGATCGCCAGCGGCAGTCCCGTGCCGCCGGTGACGGCAGGCTCGCCGACCGGACCCACCGGTGGGAGGGCGAAGCCGAGGTTGTCACCCATCGCCGCCTCGAGGTCGGCCTGGTACCAGGTGCCGCCGATCATGAAGACGCCCTGGCCCTTGGCGAAGTTGCGCCATGCGGTGTCGTTCGGGACGGCGTTGAACTCGGGCGTGAGGTAGCCGTCCTTCACCCACGAGACGAAGAGGTCTGCACCCTCGACGTTCTCCTCCGACGTCCACGAGGCACCCTCGCGCCCGTAGCCGAGCGCACGCGTATCGTCCCGCGGGACGTACTGGTTCATCGCGACGGCATAGTCGTGGATCGCGGGCCAGGCCTCGGCGTTGCCGAGCTGGACGGGCAGCTCGCCGGCCGCTTTCGCCGCCTTCATCGCGTTGTCGAACTCGTCCAGCGTCGCCGGCGGCTTGAGACCGAGCTTGGCCAGCTTGGCCTTGCTGTACCAGAGGCCGACCATCTCTCCGACCTGTGGCATCCCGAAGAGGCTGCCCTCGCCGAACGTCTTGCCGTCCTTGCTGTACGAGGCGGTGCTGCGCACGGACTCCGGGTAGCGCTCGTCCCAGCCGTACACCGCGGCGTACCCGTCGAGCGACTGGATGAGCCCCGCGGCGACGAACTGACCCATGTCGGCTCGGCCGTTGTTGACCTGGACCACGTCGGGCGCGTCGTCGTTGGTGATGGCGAGTCGGACGGTCTTCTGGAGGTCGTCGAACGACTTCGACGTCCGCTTGATCGTGACGTTGGGATACTTCTTCTGGAACGCCGCGTTGAGCGCCTCGATCTGCTTGGCCTGACCGCCGCGAACCTCCTGGTCCCAGACGTCCAGCGTCAGGTCGCCCATGGCGGCGACGTCGGTCTCGATGTCGCTCGCCTTGGCGTCCTTGCTCTCCTGGTCACCTCCGTCGCCGCCCGGCGTGCAGGCAGACAGTGCGAGGACGGCGCTCACCGCGGTGACGGCGAGCACCGACTTCCATGCGGGGCGGTGGGACATGGCGGCTCCTGTGGTCATTCGCCGGTGTCGGCGATACGGAAGTCCCGACGACGAGGCTGGGACGCGTCGTGCCGGGGGTGGTCGTGCTGGGTCCCGACGAAACCGATCGTCGCGACGGCACGACCGTACGTCCTGTGCTCGACGGTGGTCAGAACGTCGTCCAAGAACGCGTAGTCGCGGGCGAGCCAGGAGCCCGGCTCGACGGCCTCCCACCAGTCGCAGACGGCCGCCCAGCCCGGGGCCGCGAGAGCTCCGCCGAAGTCGCGCACCGACAGCGCGGCACAGAGGTTGGCGAAGCGCAGACGCTGGAGCAGCGGCCACTCCCGCAGCGTGCCGGCGACGAGAGCGGCGAGGAAGACGTCACCAGCGCCGGTCGGGTCGAGCGCGGGCACGGTCAGCGCGGGGGCCCAGGCGGTCTCGCCGCTCTCGGCGTCCGCGGCGTACGACCCCGAGCTCCCGGCCGTGACGACGGCGAGCGGAACCCAGTCGCGGATCCTCTCGAGCGCTGCGCCGGGAGAGTCGGTGCGGGTGTAGGTCATCGCCTCGATGGCGTTGGGCACGAAGGCGTGGCAGCCCTCGAGCCGAGAACGCAGCGCGGCGGCGTCCCACGTGTCGGTCGGGTCCCAGCCGACGTCGGCGAAGACCAGGGTGCCGTCCGCGATCGCGTCGTCGACCCAGTCGGGACGCTCGGCGGCGAGGTCGGCGAACGCCGCCCGGGCCCGCGGGCGCGGCGGCGTGCGGTCGTCGGTGCGCGGAGGGTTGTGGGCATGGGTGATCATCGCCCGGTCCTGGTCGTAGGCGAGCGACACCGTCACGGGGGAGTGCCAGCCGGCCCAGCGGCGGGAGGTCGTGAGGTCGATCGCCTCGTCGTCGGCGAGGGTCGACCAGAGGTAGTCGCCGTACATGTCGTCGCCGAACGCCGCGCCGAGCGAGGTCCGCAGGTCGAGGCGCGACGCCGCGACCGCGAGGGTGGCCACGCCGCCGGGGCTCGATCCCATGCCGGACGTGAGAACCTCCCGCCCTCCGACGGGCGCCTCCTGCAGGCCGGTGAAGATGATGTCGAGAAAGACCGGACCTGTGACGAAGAGGTCGAACTCCGCATCTGCCGCCGCCTGAGCCATCCCGTGAGTCTCGCTCAACCGCGCATTCCCGCGCAAGTAGTGATCGGTCATGAGTGCGCATGCGTAAAAGTGACTGTTATGGTCACCGGGTGCGCGCAAATCTCCGCCATGAACGGCTGCTCGACCTGCTCGAGACGAGCGGGCCGGTCGACGTCGCCACCCTGGCGCGTGTCCTCGACGTGAGCGACGCGACCATCCGCAGGGACCTCTCGGCGCTGGAGCGCACCGGCCGTCTGAGACGGCTCCGGGGCGGAGCCGCTCCCGCCCTCGAGCGCGAGGCGCCGTTCGAGCGCGTCGCCACCCAGAACCCGATGGAGAAGCGCGCGATCGCCGAGCACGCGGCGACGCTCGTGCCCGACGGCGCGGTGGTCCTGCTCGACATCGGGACGACGACGAGCCTGGTCGCGCGGCTGCTGCGCGGGCGGACGGTCACGGTCATCACGTCAAGCCTCGCTGTCTACGACGAGCTGCGCGACGACCCGGTCGTCGACCTCATGCTGCTCGGCGGTCTCGTCCGCACCAACTACCACTCCATGGTCGGCTTCATGACCGAGCAGGCGATCGCCCAGGTGCAGGCCGACGTCCTCTTCCTCGGCACGAGCGGGGTCCGCGAGGACGGATCGGTGTTCGACACGACCGCCGTCGAGGTCCCCGTCAAGAAGGCGATGCTGCGGGCTGCCGACCGGGTCGTGCTGCTGGCCGACCACACCAAGCTCCCCGGCGGCGGATACGTCCGCGTGTGCGGGCCGGACCAGTACGACGCGCTGGTCACCGACCGCGACGTCGACCCCGACGCCGCCCGCGTCTTCGCCGAGGCGGGTGTCGAGCTGCACGTCGCTCGCGCGCTCGCCGCAGCCGGCTCGTCGTCCGAGGACCGCGCCATCGTCCAGGAGGCCCTGTGAGACTCACGATCGTCGGCGGCGGAGGCTTCCGGGTCCCGCTCGTCTATCGCGCCCTCGCCTCGGACGCAGGGGCGTCCCGGGTCGACGAGCTCGTCCTCCACGACACGAGCGACGCCCGGCTGCGTCGCATCGCCGCCGTCCTCGCCGACCTCGCACCCGGACTGCCGCACGCGCCGCGGATCAGGGTGACGACCGATCTCACCGAGGCCGTCACGGGCGCAGACTTCGTCTTCTCGGCGATGCGCGTCGGAGGCCTTGCCGGTCGCGTGTGCGACGAACGGTCGGCGCTCGGCGTCGGGCTCCTGGGGCAGGAGACGACCGGGGCGGGCGGGGTCTGCTACGGCCTGCGCACGATCCCCGTGGCGCTCCGGCTCGCTGAGGTCGTACGGCGCGCCGCGCCCGAGGCGTACGTCATCAACTTCACGAACCCCGCGGGCATGGTGACCGAGGCGATGTCGGCGGTGCTCGGGCGCCGCGTGATCGGGATCTGCGACTCGCCGGTCGGGCTGTTCAAGCGCGTGGCGCGCGTTCTCGGGTTGCCGCGGGAGACCATCACCTTCGACTACGCCGGCCTGAACCACCTCGGTTGGCTCCACCGCGCCGTGGTCGACGGCCAGGACGTGCTCCCCGATGTCCTGTCTCGGCCGGACCGGCTGATGCAGATCGAGGAGGGCCGGCTGTTCGGCCCGGAGTGGCTGGCCTCGCTGGGGACCGTGCCCAACGAGTACCTCTGGTACTGGTACTACACCTCCGACGCCGTCGCGGCGATCACGGAGGCGGGCACGACGCGCGGGGAGTACCTGCTCGATCAGCAGGAGCGCTTCTACCGCGGCGACGGTGACGCCCTCGGTGGCTGGGAGCGCACCCGGCTCGACCGGGAGGAGACCTACATGGCCGAGGGACGCGCGAGCACCGACGCCGGTGAGCGCGACGACGAGGACCTGGACGGCGGTGGCTACGACCGGGTCGCGCTGGCGCTGATGGGAGCCATCTCGGCCGACGAAGGGGCCGAGCTGGTCCTCAACGTGCCCAACGACGGCACGCTCGACGCGGTCGACGATGACGCCATCGTCGAGGTGCCGTGCACCGTCGGTGCTGACGGTCCGCGACCCGTGGCGGTCTCGCAGCTCCGTCCGCACGAGCGAGGCCTCGTGAGCACCGTGAAGGACGTGGAGCGGATGACGATCGAGGCCGCCACGTCGGGTTCGCGGTCGGCGGCGCTGAAGGCGCTCGCGCTGCATCCGCTGGTCGACTCCGTCACGCACGCGCGACAGATCCTGGACCGCGAGCGGGAGGCTCTCCCCGAGCTCGCCCGCGTGCTGGTCAACCCCTGATCCCGGGGCGGTGGAGCGTCGCCGTGACGGCTTCCTGCAACGGTGCCGTCCGCTGGCCCTGTCGCGGGCGACAGTGGAGGAGCCCTCGGGGAAGGAGCACCGTCATGAGGACTCAGATCATGACCATCACCGTCGGGATGGCCTGCACCGCAGCGCTCGCCCTGACCGCGTCACCGGCCGGCGCCGACACGCGCGCCCGGACCGACGCACGCCGTGACGCACCGGCGTCGATCGACATCTCCCGGGCCACCTATCGTCACACCGGCAGCCGCGTGTCCACGACGATCCGCGTCCCGCACCTCGGGAAGCGGGGCCGGGCGAGTCTCGCGATCAGCCGGTACGGCATCTTCGAGGCGGGCTACGTCGCCGTGGTCCGCAAGATGCCCGGGCAGCGCGCCAAGGCCCGGTTGTTCTTCTTCGACCACGTCCAGAACAGGCCCCGCGCATGCATGGGTCTGCGAGGCACCTGGAAGCGGTCGACGGGCACGATCACGGTCTCCGTGCCACGCGCCTGCCTCCCGGGTCATCGGACCCGCCGGCTGTACGTCGCCGCCCGCACGATGAGAGGCGACGCGTTCGACGACGCGCCTGCGGTCACGCGCCTTCGTCGAGGCTGACCGGCGTGACGCGTCACATGTCGCGGTCACGCTTCGCCTCGGCGAGCCGTACCCAGCGTCCGTTCTTGCTGCGCTCAGGAGGCGAGGTGGAGGCGACGTCCTGTCGGGCCGTCACCGCGGACGATCCGTACGGCGCCGCCGGCGGCCTTCGTCCGCGGGACGTCGAAGACGACCTTGACCCTCTCCTTGGAGTACGGCGCGACCACGACCTCGTCGGCCGGCCAGAGTGCAGGCACGGCCGGGTCGTGCTGGGTGCCGTCGGCCGCGAGGAAGACGGCCGGGACCGTCGAGACGGCGACCGCACCGTCGCCGCGGTTGCTCACCTCGACCTCCGCCACCACGAAGACGTGGTTGGGGCCGGGTCGTCGTCCGTCGAGGCTCCGCCGTACTGCTGAGCCGGCGACGCTCAGGTCGATGCCGTACACGTCGTGCTCCTTCGCTCAAGATCCGGGAGCAGCCGTCCGAGCGAGCGCTGCTCCTTCACTTCTACAACGTCTGGAGCGATCCCACAGGACGGGGGTCGACGGTGTGAAAACGGTCATACTGGTCTCGGGTCGGTCCGCAGACCCGAGATCGCCGCGCCGCATGAATTCACCAGGCGGTGACTCGCGGCCTCGAGCGTAGAGCGGGACAATCGCCCGAGCCGCTTCACGAGGAGGCCCTGTGCGACTGCTCCTACTGTCCACCTCGACCTTGCACGGCGAGGACTACCTGGCGTACGCGCTGCCGACGATCGCGGGCCACCTCCCGAGCGGTGGGAGGGTCGCCTTCGTCCCGTACGCGCTGGCCGACCGCGACGCCTACACGGCGAGAGCTGCCACAGCGCTGGCGTCGGTGGGCATCACCGTCCAGGGGGTCCATCGTGCGTCCGACCCGAGGGCCGTGGTGGATGCCGCCGACGCGATCTTCGTCGGGGGAGGCAACACGTTCCGTCTTCTGCGCGCGCTGCAGCGGACCGGCCTGCTCGCCACCATCGGCGACCGCGTGCGCGACGGTGTGCCGTACGTCGGATCGAGCGCCGGCACGAACGTCGCCTGCCCGACGATCCGTACGACCAACGACATGCCGATCACCGAGCCGGCGGGACTCACGGCCCTCGGGCTCGTGCCGTTCCAGATCAACGCCCACTACGTCGACGCGGACCCGGCAAGCACCCACATGGGTGAGACGCGGGAGGAACGCCTCGAGCAGTTCCTCGAGGACAACGACGTCCCGGTGCTGGGCATGCGTGAGGGTGCCTGGCTCGAGGTGACCGAGACGACGGCACGTCTGGGCGGGGTCTCCGGATCCCGGCTGCTGCGACGAGGTGCCGAGCCGGTCGAGCTGCCCCCGGGCGCGGACATGAGAGACCTCCTCGAGGTGTCGACCCGCTACGACACGTGAGGAGCGTCGTTCTCCGGTCGCACTGCGTCACGCGGGCTTAGCGTCGTCAACAATCGTCACACCGGCCGGAAGCACCGCTCGTACAGTGCCTCCATCTCGGCGGCGAGCGCCTCGACCGGTCCTTCGACCGCGAGGCCCGGGGCGACCGTCGTGATCGGCAGCGGCGCGACGGGGGAGGGGCCGACGCCCCACTCCTCTAGTAGCGCGGCGAGCCGCGTCGACGCGACGACGTAGACGATGCGGCCGAGGCCCACCCAGGCATGGGCGGCCGAGCACATCGCGCAGTGCTCGCCGGAGGTGTAGACGGTTGCGGACGCGCGGTCCTCGGGCTCGAGGTTCTCGACCGCCCACCGGACGATCGCGAGCTCGGGATGACGGGTGTGGTCACCGTCCTTCTCGCGGTTGTGGTCCTCGAACAGGACGGTGCCGTCTGCGCTCACCAGCACGGACCCGAAGGGCTCGTTGCCCTCGTCGAGCCCGATGGCCGCGAGCGCGACGCAACGGCGGAGGTGGCGGAGGTCGTCGTCGGAGAAGCTGCTCATGCAGGCAGTCTTCCGCGCTCGGTGACCGAAACGAAACACGTGACCGGAGGTGGCGGAAACATGACGTTCCTACGGTCGGCGCAACACCTTCAGCAAGGAGCGCGCCATGCCCCAGACTCGACGCGACTTCCTCAAGCAGGTCGGCATCGCCGGCGGCGCAGGAGTCATGCTTCACTCGATGGGGGCGCTCGGGCTGAGCCCGGCCGCCGCCGCGGAGACCCCACCGTTCACTCCTCCCAAGGCCTCCGAGCTCGCTCGGCACGGCCGCAAACGTGTCCTCATCCTCGGTGGCGGCATCGCCGGCCTGACCACCGCGTACGAGCTGGGCAAGGCCGGCTACCGGTGCACCATCCTGGAGGCCCGTGATCGGCCCGGCGGCCGCAGCTGGAGCGTCCGGGGCGGGACGACGGAGACCGATCTCAAGGGACAGACGCAGAGGGCGCGTTTCTCCCGAGGGCAGTACATGAACGCAGGCCCGGCCCGGCTCCCGCAGCACCATGTGACCGTCGACTACTGCCGCGAGCTGGGGGTGGAGCTCGAGACGTTCGTCAACCAGAACGCCGACGCCTACCTCTATCGGACCGGCGCGCACAACCTGGCAGGGCAGCCGATCCGCCACCGCGCGGCGAAGGCCGACGTCTACGGCTACGTCTCCGAGCTGCTCGCGAAGGCGACCGACCAGGGTGCCCTCGACACCTACCTCACCCAGGCCGACAAGGACGCCCTGATCGCGCTCCTCCGCAACTTCGGCTCGCTCGGGGCGAAGGTCGCCGGTGACCCGTCTGCGAGCTACCGCTACACCGGCAGCGGACGGCGAGGCTACGCGATCGAGCCGGGAGTCACCGCCGGGGAGCCGATCGCGCCGTACGCCTTGTCGGACGTGCTCGCGTCGGGGATCGGCAACTACTTCTCGTTCGAGCTCGGGTTCGACCAGGCGATGCAGATGCTCCAGCCCGTCGGCGGCATGGACCGGATCGCGTACGCGTTCGAGCGGGCGATCGGGCGCGACAAGATCGAGTACGGAGCGGAGGTGTCGGCCTTCGGCAACACGAGCACGGGTGTCGAGGTCGAGTACTCGACGGGCGGCCGCCGCACCAAGAAGGCCACCGCCGACTTCCTCGTCTGCACGATCCCGCCGCACCTCGCGGCGACGATCCCGAGCAACCTGCCGCCCGAGGTCGTCTCGGCTCTGGCGTACGCCCGGCCCAGCAACGCCGGAAAGATCGGGCTGGAGTACGACCGACGCTGGTGGGAGCTCGACCACAAGATCTACGGCGGGATCACGAACGCCGACAACGAGCTGGGCAACGTGTGGTACCCGTCCTCGGGCTTCCACGGAGAGCGAGGCACCATGATCGGCTACTACAACACCGGTAGCAACGCCACCACCTACGGGACGCTCACGCCGCGGGGGAGGCTCGCCAAGGCGCTGGACCAGGGCGCGGCCATCCACGGCGACGTCTACAAGCAGGACCTGCGGTCGTCGTTCTCCGTCGACTGGGCGTCGACGAAGTACAGCGAGGGCGCGTGGGTGGGCTGGCCGTCACGGACCGACGGGAACTACGACAGGCTGCTCGAGCCCTCCGGCAACGTCTACTTCGCCGGCGACCACCTCTCGTACACGATCGCCTGGCAGCACGGCGCGATGGTGTCCGCGCGTGCGGCCGTGGAGTCCCTGCACACCCGGGTGGTGTCGGCATGAGCGCCCGTCGCCGTACGGCGGTCGCCGTCGCCGCGACCGCGCTCGTGTGCCTCCCGGCCAGCGCGATCGCGCACGGCACCTTCGCCAAGCCGCCGAAGCCCGGCACCGCGGTGCCCGCGCTTCCTGTCGGCCAGGACAACCCGATGATCGCCGAGGGCGTCGCGATCGGCGCGAGCACGCCGGTCTACAAGTCCAGCGGGCTCGGCCCGTCGGCGCTGAACGCCGCGGCACCCGCGGGATCCGAGCAGCGCTACGTCGACACGGCAGTCTTCCCCGACGGCGTGCTGCCGCCGGGGGTGACGATCACGGAGGCGCAGGGCATCAACGTGCTGCGCCGCATCGGCGAGAACCTCGCTCGGCAGGGGCTCTCGTACGACGACGTCATCACGATGCGGGTGTTCCTCCAGAACCCGGCGGGGGCCGCCACGGCCGACTTCGCCGGGTGGAACCGGGCGTACCGGCAGTACTTCGCCAACACCAGTCTGTCGACGAGGAAGCCGATCGACGTGCCCCTCGGGACGGCGGCGCCCGCGCAGCCGTTCGTCGTCAACCCGGCACGGCCGTCACGGTTCGCGCTGGAGATCGAGAACCTCCCGGTCGCCGGCTGGCTCGTCGAGGTCGAGGTGGACGCGGTCTATCCGTCCAAGGGACGAAAGCACTGAGAGGCGCCACATGGGCACGCCTCAGACCAGGCCAGAGCGCCGATCGTGACCGGCTGACCTGGTCGACCGACGCGTCTCCCGCTGCAGCGGGGCGGACCCGGCTCAGGCCGTGTCCGCCCCGCCGCCTCGGAGCGAGCGGACGGCGAGCGACGCGACGCCGAAACCGGCGATCGCAGCAGCGACGAAGATGATGATGCGGCGGCGCCGCGCGGGGCCTGAGAACACGTGGGGGCCTTTCGTTTCCCGAGAGAGCTGGCGCGAACGCCGTCGACGAGCCTAGCGCGCGCGAACGAGCCCCCTGAGCGCTCAGCTCCCGAGCCGCGAGACCAGCTCCGACTTCGACATGCCCGAGTAGCCCTTCACGCCCTTCTCCCGAGCAGCCTTGCGGAGCTCGGCGACGGTCATGGAGGCGTACGGCCCGCGGGCGCTCGAGCCGCCGGACGCGGTCTTCTTCGCGGTGGTCTTCTTTGCCGTGGTCTTCTTGGCGGCGGTCTTCTTGGCGGCGGTCTTCTTCGCGGTGGTCGTGCTCGCGCTGCTCTTCTTCGCAGCGGTCTTGCCCGTCGTCCTCGTGGCACCGGTGCGTGACGCCGACGTGTTCGTGTCGTCACGCGGTGCGACCCGGCGCTGCGAGGTGTCGGGTGCCTTCGGCGGGCTCGAGATCTCAGACGGCGCCGCTGAGACGTTCGTCGATGCCTCTTCGGGTGAGCCGCCGAACGGTCCGGGGACGACGGTCTTGCCGAGCCGGGCGAGCTCGTCGCGTGCGGAGTCGACGGTCTCGGCGATCTTGCGCTGCGCCGACTTCGACGCCTTGCGGATCGCCTTCTCCGCGTCGGCGCGCGACCTGTCGGTGTCCTTGCGCGCTCGCTTGAGTCGGTTCGTCGCGTCGTCGAGCGCTCGCTCGAGGTCGGCAACGCGCTTGCGCAGCTCGTTCTCTGCCTTGCTGGGCTTGCTGTTCTTCGCCACGGGTCCTCCTTGCTCCACTGCTCGTGAACGTCACGGCACGGTCAGCGTAGGCGCGATCGCGCGCGTGCGCGCTCTCGCGCGGGACGCGCCGCCGAGGGTTCGCGTGGCGAGGCCGTAGCCACGAGAGGGGCCGCTCTCGCCGGGGGAGACATGAGCGGCGCCCTTCGTGGCGATCCACCGGATCGGGCAGGGGGTCGACATCCCGACCCTGTCACTCTGAATAACGCACGAGGGTGGCCGAGATATCGCACGACGGAGCGTGGTTTCGGTCACGTGTCCAAGAGGAGCGTCACCGACTGCTCGGCGGTCACTCGATGTACAGGTCGAGAACCTCTCCGAGGTGGTCGCGCTGCGCACTTCGGCGGCCGGCGCCCTTGGCGCTCGCCGCCGTCAGCGACGCGATGACGCTGATCACGAGGCTGAGGCTGGAGGGTGACTGGCCGAAGGAGACGCCGGGCGGTGGGACGAGGACGACGTCGGCGCCGAGCTGGGCCAGAGGTGCGTCGGGCGAGTCGGTGATCACCAGCAGGCGGCCGCCGGCGTCGCGGAACGCCGCCGCGATGTCGATCGTGTACTTGCGATAGCGCTGCACCGAGAACGCCACCATCGCGTCCGAGCTCCGCACGTCGCTCAGCACGTCGATCGGCCGGATGATGGTGCCGTCGACCAGGTGGACGTTGGCGAGGCTGGCGCTCAGGTCGAGCGCCAGCAGCGACGCGTACGAGAACGACTGGGTGGCGCCGATGACGAATCGTCGTCGGGCGCCGACGATCTGCGCGGCCATCTCTTCGAGCGTCGGGTCGGTGAGGATCCAGTCGAGCATCGCGTCGAGCTGCGTCCGCTGCTCGTCCACGAGCCGGCGTTTGAGCAGCGCGGCGGATCGTCGCTGCGGACGGGCAGGCGTGCCGTCGCTCATCCGTACTCCTGACGTGAGAGGTCAGTGGATCGTAGCCGTGTCGACGATCGTGAGCGATGGGATAGACGCATCCAGGACCGCACTCACCCCGAGCGGGACGCTCTCCGCCGCGGCGGCGTGGCCGAAGCCGAGCTCCCAGGCGACAGGGATCCCGAGCGGTGCGAGCAGCTCTGCACAGACGGCACGGACCTCCTCGGGCTGGCCGCAGTCGAGCCAGCTGCCGAGGACGACCCCCGTCACGCCGTCGAACCAGCCGGAACGGAGAAGTGACACGAGGAGCCCGTCGATGCGGTACGGCTTCTCGTCCACGTCCTCGAGAAGGGCGACGAACGGCCCCGGCGCGCGGGGCGGTGCGGACCGCGTTCCCGCCGTCATCGCCAACATCGTGAGGGTGCCTCCGATCAGCGTGCCGGAGGCGGTGCCGGGGATCAGCGTCTCCGCGCCCTCGGAGGAGTAGACGCGGGCGCGGAAGGGCTCGACCACCGCGCGTCGCAGGCTCGCCGTGGCCGCCGGGTCGTCGAGCAACGACAGCGTGCCGACCATGGGGGTGAACCAGGTGGGAACACCGACGACCTCGCGCCAGTACTCGTGGAGCGCGGTGACGTCGGAGCTGCCGTAGAGCGGCTTCGGCCGCGCCGACCGCAGCGCGGTGGCGTCGAGGTGGTCGAGGAGACGGACGGAGCCGTAGCCGCCGCGGACGCAGAAGATGCCCTCGATCGAGGGATCGCACCACGCCTCGACCAGATCGGCGGCACGGCCCTCGTCTGTCCCGGCCAGATAGGACGCTCGCGGATGCACGCCGCGCAGATGCCTGCCTTCGACGGGTTCGAGACCCCACGAGCGGAGCAGCGTCGAGGCACGGTCGACAAGTTCCGGCACGACAGGGCCGGCCGGAGCGACCAGGGCGACGCGAGCACCGGTCGGCAACGGACCGAGCGGACGGGCGCAGCTGGTCACGTCGAGCCTCCTACCTGGGGACGACCGTCACGCGAGGGCGCGGCTGTGGACGACCGGACTCCGGCGCTGCTCGCCACCCTAGGTTCGTGGTTCCGACCGACACCGGGAGACCTCCATGGAGACCGTACTCGTCCAGCACCGCCGCCGTGCCCGCCGCACCGACGTGCCCGACGGCCCCGACTCCGATCCCGGTGTCCGCGGCCGCGCCTATTGGAGCCTGTGGCGGCACCGTCACTTCCCGTGGGCCGCGCTCGACGACGGCGTCCGGGTGCTCCTCCTCGAGTCGTGGTCGAGTGGCGGACGCCTGACGTGGTTGGTGGAGGCCCGTGACGTCCTCCGGGCCACGGTCAGCTCTCAGGACGAGGTGGTCGACACGGTCGCGGCGTGGGCGGGGGAGTCGGCCGACGACGTGGCACGGTCCGACTACCTCGTGGCCAGCTCGGTCGAGTCGGGTCTCGTCCTGGGCTTCCGGTCGGAGCCTGTCACGTGGCTGGGTCTCGAGCGACCCGCCGACCTGCGTCTGGACCGCAACGGTTGGGCTCTCGCGCGGGTCGACGAGCTCGCGGAGTGGGGCGTCGAGCTCCCCGAGCGAGACGCGACGACCCTGGACACGTGACCGTGTCGGTGAGATAGAAACGGCGCATGGACTCTGCGCCCTCGTCGACTCCCCTCTCATCCGCCACGGGACGCGGGTACGCCCTGGGGTCGGTGGCGACGGGCACCTTCGCCACCGTCCCCGGTCTGCTCCTCCTGCCGTACCTCACCGACACGCTCGGTGTCGCCGCGGGCATCGCCGGGCTGATGGTGCTCCTCCCCAAGGCCTGGGACGTCGTTCTCAACCCGATCGCGGGCCGCATCAGCGACCGCTCGACGAGCTCCCGGGGACGTCGCCGTCCCTTCCTCCTGCGCGCCGGCGTCCTCCTCGCCGTGACGTTCGCGCTCATCTTCGCCGGCCCGGCCGAGCCGACCTGGCTCGCCGGCACCTGGGTCGTGGTGCTGTTCCTCGCGTGCGCGAGCGCGTACGCGTTCTTCCAGGTCCCCTACGTCGCGATGCCTGCCGAGATGACTCTCGACTACGACGAACGCACGCGGTTGATGACGTGGCGCGTCGTCGTGCTCGCGCTGGCCATCCTCCTCTCAGGGGCGACAGCGCCGTTGGTGGTCGATGTCGTGGGCGACGCGTCCTCGGAGACGACGGGCTACCGGGTGATGGGCGCCTACATCGGGGTGATCCTGCTCCTCGGTGCGCTGGGCGCCTACCGGGGCACACGTGATGCGCCGGACCACGGTGTCGCGACGGCCGGCGGCTCGATGCGTGACCAGCTGCGGCTCGTCGCGCAGTCGCCGGACTTCCGCCACCTCCTGACCACCTTCGTTCTCCAGGCGCTGGGCATCGGCGCGATGCTCGCAGGGGTGGCATACGTCGCCGACCACCTTCTCGACAGCGGCAGCGCGACGACGCTCCTCTTCGTCGCGTTCGTCGGGCCGGCGCTGCTCGTCACGCCGCTGTGGGAGCGGGTCGCCGCGCGCCGGGGCAAACGCTACGGCTACACCGCCGCGACCGGCATCCTCGTCCTCGGGGCGCTGGGGCTGCTGGTGGCGTCGACCGGCCAGGCCCTGGCCGCGTACGCAGCGGCGGCGGTCGTAGGCATCGGCTACGCCGGCGCGCAGGTGTTCCCGATGGCGATGATCCCCGACGTGGCCGCGGACCACGCGGCGCGTACGGGCGCGAACCGCATCGGCGTCTTCACCGGCGTCTGGACGGCCGGCGAGACGTTGGGTCTGGCGCTCGGTCCGGGTCTCTTCGCGGCCGTGCTGTCGCTCGGCGGCTATGTCTCGTCCCGCGAGGGCGAGGACGTCACGCAGCCTGACTCGGCCCTCGACGCGATCGTGGTCGGCGTCTCGGTCGTCCCGGCGCTGCTCATCATCGTCAGCCTCCTGTCGCTGCGCCGATACCGGCTCGACGAGCGACTCCACCGCAACGGCGCCCACGACGCGGACGCCGACCCCACCGCGACGCCGCAGGAGCCCACCCCATGACTGTCCCGCACCGCGATGCCGACGAGATCAGAGCGAGCCTCCTGACCCTGCGCGACGGCGACCTCCCGACGCACGGGGGGAGGACCCTGGCATACGTCTACGACTCGGGGATCGCGGAGGCCGACGACCTCGGCCGGGAGGCGCTCGCCGCCTACGGCTCGACCAACGGGCTCGACCCGACAGCCTTCCCCAGCCTCCTCACGATGGAGCGCGACCTCGTCGCGTTCGCCAAGCCGCTGTTCCACGCACCCCGCGAAGCCGTCGGGACGGTGACGTCGGGAGGTACGGAGTCTGTGCTGCTCGCCGTCCAGACCGCCCGGGACGCACGGCCTGACGTGGCTCGACCGGTGATGGTGGTGCCCAGCACGGCGCACGCCGCCTTCCACAAGGCGGCCCACTACTTCGGCGTCGAGCGGGTGACCGTGCCCGTCGACCCGTCGACGATGCGGGCCGACGTGCCGGCGACGGCGGCCGCGCTGGACGAGTACGGCGACCGCGTCGTGCTGGTCGTAGCGAGCACTCCCTCGTACGCGCACGGCGTGCTCGACCCCGTGCCCGAGCTCGCAGGGCTCGCGCTGCGCCACGGCACCCGTCTGCACGTCGACGCCTGCATCGGTGGGTGGGTGCTGCCGTGGCTCGAGCGCGATGGACGGGTCCGCCATGCCTGGGACTTCGCCGTCGAGGGCGTCACGAGCATCTCGGCCGATCTTCACAAGTACGCGTACGCCCCGAAGGGCGTCTCGCTGCTGCTCCACCGCACGCCCGAGCTTCGCCGTCCCCAGTTCTTCGCCAGCGCTGACTGGCCCGGCTACACGATGCTCAACGCCACCCTCCAGTCCACGAAGTCAGGGGGCCCGCTGGCTGCCGCATGGGCGGTGGTCTCATACTTCGGCGACGACGGCTACCACGCACTGACGCGCGCAGCGTCCACCGCCACGACGGCTCTCGCGGCGGGCGTCGAGGCGACCGAGCACCTCTCGCTCGCCGCCGAGCCCGACACCACGCTGGTCGCCGTGACGACCGACGACGCGTGCGACGTCTTCACGATCAGCGACGCCATGCTCGCGCGCGGGTGGTTCGTCCAGCCGCAGATGGCGTATGGCGACCTTCCCGCGACGCTCCACCTCACCGTGTCGGCGGCGACAGCCCCTCTCGTGGACGAGCTCCTCGACGATCTCAGGGACTCCGTCGGCGAGGCGGTCGCCGCAGGTCCGATTGCCGTCGACCCTCAGCTCCGGGCGGCAGCGAGCGCGATCGACCCTGACACCTTGGACGACGCGGCGTTCGACGGGCTCCTGGCGCTGGCGGGTCTGGCGAACGCGGAGGACGGCGGGGGAGTGGCGCCGCCTGCGCAGATGGCACCGGTCAACGCGCTGCTCGACGTCGCCCCGCCGGCGCTCCGGGAGGCGCTCCTCGTCGCGTTCCTCGACCGACTGACCCGCACCGATCAGCGCGCGTCCGATCGCTGACCCTCAGTAGGCGCGGTGCCGGCCGGCGGGCGTGCCACCGCCGCCGCTGCGGATCTCGGCTGCCAGGTCCTCGCGAGTCCGGACGACCACCGGCGCCGCCGATCCCGGCAGCAGCCGCGCGGCGTCGTCCGGCAGCACGACATCGGTCTTCACCGCCTCGCTGATCCGGTACGGCATCGCGCCGAGCACCCCTCCGAGGGTCCGGCGCAGACGGGACATCTCGGCCCGGACGGTCACCGTTCGTGACGGGTCCGCGAAGAGGTCGTCCGACAGCTCGGAGGCCGAACGGCCCTCGGGGTGACGTACGAGCGATAGCAGGATCTCGGAGTGGCGGGGCGACAGCGCATGGGTCCACGAGCCGCTCGAGCTGGTCACCTCGACGACGGTCGGCGTGGAGGTGAGGTCGAGACGCACGAGCGTCATGGGGTCTCGGTCGGAACCGTCCTCGGAGAGGCGGAGCAGCCAGCCGTCCGGCACCGGTTCGGCGACGACGTTCCCGAGCTGAGGGAGCCACAGCGCGCCAGGTGTCATGTCGGACGGCAGCAGCACCCGCGCGGGAGGCTCGGTGCCGACTGTGGCGGCGGAGATGCCGTCCCGCGTGACTGCGATGGCGGGGCCGCCGAGGCGTGCGAGCATCGGCCCTGCGTGCGTCCGGAGGCGGTCGGCGTTGTCGTGGTAGACCTGCCGCAGCTGAGCCTGGGCCAGCTGCGACGCCATCACCACGTGCGGGAGCGCGAGCGGGTTGACCGCGCGCTGGCGATAGCTCAGGTCGACGACGCCCACCTGCTCTCCGGTCAGCGGGTCACGGACCGGGGATGCGGCGCACGACCAGGGGAGGTGTTCCTCGGCGAAGTGCTCGGCGGCGTGGATGCCGACCGGCGCACCCTCGACGAGCGCCGTGCCGATCGCGTTGGTGCCGACGTTGCCCTCGGCCCACGTCGCTCCCGGGACCATGCCGAGCTCGTCGGCGTGGTGGCGCAGGGGGGCGTTGCCGGCTCGCCACAGGATCGTCGCGTCGGGCGAGGTGATCGCGAGGAGCATGCCCGCCGAGTCGAGCGCGTCGCGCAGCAGCTCAGCGAGCTGGTCGACCAGCGGGCGCATCGCGCTTGCGGAGCGCCCGGCCTCGACCTCTCCCGGTGCAGCCGGCGGTGTGGGGGGAACCCCGTCAGGGCTCAGCCCGTGAGTCCGGGAGCGGTCCCACGAGGCACGGACGACGGCCCGGGGCTGGACCGCGGAGGACCGCCCGGCGAGGACGTCGGAGCGCACGCGGTACAGGCTGCGCAGGTCCACCGACGTCGTCGACGGACGCCTTGTCGCCCCTGATCCCGCCATGCCCCCCGGCCTTCCGGTCCCCGTCGCCCGCGGCGGGATGTCGTTTCCTGCGCCCCACCGTAGACCCGGCGAACCGGTCAGCCCAGGTTTTCTCGCGGCTTTCTCGTCCCTTGTGCGCGCTCACGTGTGCGCTCTCACGGCCGACGATCGTGCCCGGGCGAGCGTTGCAACCCCGTGCAACCCTTGCGCCCGCTGACCCGGCAGGGCTGGGATGGGGATGCGTTCAGGTCGAGCGGGCTCCGCTGCGGGGGTACGGAGCGCGCTCGACCTGGACGGACGGACAAGACATCGTCCGCCAGACGTACGAAGGCCCCGACACCGGTTCCGGTGTCGGGGCCTTCGTCAGAAGTCTCGGGGACGAGACGCCTTCTCAGATAGCGCGAACGTTCTCCGCCTGGGGGCCCTTCTGGCCCTGGGTGACGTCGAACTCGACGCGCTGGTTCTCGGCCAGGGTGCGGAAGCCGTTCCCGGTGATCGCGGTGTAGTGGACGAACACGTCGTCACCGCCACCATCCTGCGCGATGAAGCCGAAGCCCTTCTCGTCGTTGAACCACTTCACGGTGCCTTGCGACATTTCTTGCTCTTTCGTCGAACTGTGGAGCCGACCGTTGTCGACCCCCGTGCAGCGTTGCTCCACCCACACGATGGTCGCGGGGGCGCTTCGGCCCAGATAAGACAAAGGCACCAACGTTGAAACCGTTGGCGCCGACGTACCCACCTGCGCTGAACCGAACAACTACTGCTGGAAGCCTAGCAGGTCCGGGGGCAGTCTCGAGGGTGCGCGGGGCCCGGCGCGTGGCGGCGCTCCGAGGGCCGTGAGGCTCGTCTCGTTCCGCGCCTTCGTCGCCCCGCAGACGGCCGCTGACCGCTCAGCGGCGCTTGGCCGGACGGCTGCGAACCGTGACAGCTCGCGAGCGTGACCGGTCGTGGTACGCGTTGCGGACCGCCTTCACACGGACCTTGCGGGGCGCCGTCCACCGCCATCGCACACGGAACGTCGCGGTGCCGTCCGCACGGGTGGTCCGCACCGGCCCGACGCGTCGCCACGCTCCCCGGTGCCGGACGTAGGCCTTCACCCGGACCCCAGCCTCGGGGAAGAACCCGTACGGCCGGGCGACCCGCACGCTCGTCCCCACCCGCAGCACGGAGCCGACGCGTGGCCTGCGAGGGCGCACCGACACCGACGTCGCTGTCCGCGGCCGCCGCAGGGTCAGCCGCGTCGAGGCGAGCACGAGGGGTGCTCGGCCGGTCGCCGACGACCAGGTGACGCGAGACCGGACCGTGAACGTGCCCGGCCTCACCGCGCCCGCGCAGATCCGGAAGGCACCTCGGCCGGCCGCTCCGGCGGTGCTGGCGACGGTCGTCCGGTCGACCACCCGGCCGGTCCCGGCGACGAGGTCGACGGTCAGAGTCCAACCCGGGGCGACACCGCTCAGGGCGTACGAGAAGGGGTGTCCGAAGCAGTTCCGGTAGAGGGTGGCGCTGGTGCTCATGACCCGTCCCGAGGCGGCATGGGCAGGCGAGGTCAGCCCGGAGGTCACCAGGCACCCGCCGAGGACGGCGACGACGACGGCCAGCAGACGACGGAGGGTCACGGTCCGACCTTAGGCGACCTCGAGGTCTGCGCCACCGCACGCGTGGTTCGGAGGTTGGTACAACGCTGGTACGGTCACCGCCATGGCTCCTCAGCAAGGCCCCGACCGTGACCGTTCGACAGTGCCGCTGAGGGCGCACAACGCGATCCCGCGTGATCGCGTGCTCGACGCGGCGCGCGACATCGTCGAGGAGGTGGGCCTGCGCGGCTTCACCATGGCGGACCTCGCCCGCCGGGCCGACGTGTCACGGGCGACGCTCTACCGCACCTGGCCCAACGGCGCCGGTGTCGTGGCCGACCTCTTCACCCGCGAGTTCCGCAACGTCATGCAGCTCGCGATGGGGCAGGTCTCGGCACACGACGCCCGGTCGGTGCTCGTCCGCGGTTCGGTCGCGATCGTGCAGCACACCCGGCGACTGCCGTTCTTGCGGCGCGTGATCGAGCTCGACCCGGAGTTCATCGCGACCTACCTCCTCCACCGACGGGGGAGCAGCACCAACGAGCAGACCCAGCTCCTCGAGGACCTGATCCGCGACGGGCAGAGCGACGGGTCGATCCGAGCCGGAGACGCCTCGATCATGGCGGCGGCGGTCCTGCTCGACGCCTGGTCGTTCGTCATCACCGGGCCGGTCTTCGTCGGAGAGGACCGTCTCGACCCGTTGGACGAAGAGCTCCTGCTGATGCTGGACCGCTATCTCAGCCCCTGACGAGTCGACGTGCTCAGAGGTGCTTGTCGATCTCGGACCAGAACGCCTCTCGCAGCTGCCAGCGGGTCTCGGTCTGGAGCACGCGGTAGCGGTCGTCGCTGTGTGCGACGAGGTCGTTCAGGAGGGTCGAGTCGACGTCTCCGGGGATCGTCGGGCGGGTGGCGACGAGGTCGCGGAGGTCGGCCTGGTTCGCTGAGTCCAGCCAGTTGCGGACGACGGTGCGGACGACCTCGGGGATCACCGCGCGCAGGTCCGCGTCAGGGTCGCCACGATTGGCGCCACCTTGTCCTGTGGTGCTGCTGTAGGCCAACGACACGGCGGGCTCCAGGCGCTCGGGCTGGCCCAACGGTGGGGCCGGGTGCAACCGTGCGACGTCCGAGGGCGTCGGGATCCTCAACCGCGGCGTCACGGTCGCGGCCGCTTCACCCACCGCGGCGGCGGGGGCCGGCTCGTCAGCGGGGACCTCGCGCGGTCGCGGTGACGGCGTGATCGCGGTGCGAAGCAGCTCGACGGGGATGCGCTGTCGTCCGTCGACCACCCTGGCGAGGTTCATCGCGGTCGCGTGGATGCCGATGCGCGAGTCGTCGTTGGGCACGTTGAAGAGCGTCACGCGCACGCCGTAGTCCTGCGCCATGTCGACCGCCTCGGTCAGGTCGTCGTCGCCGGAGACGAGGAAGATCTCCGAGACCGCTCCCTGGAGCGCGAGGTTGACGAGATCGAGCGCGATCCTCGTGTCGACGCCCTTCTGAGCGCCTTCGTTGTTGACCCGCCCGAGCCGCAACTTGACGTCGGGCAGCAGCGAGATGAGGTTGTGCTCCTCCGACAGAGCCCGTGCCGCCTGCGCGTTGGCGGCGTCGTACCAGAACACCCGGAGCAGCCGGGTGTCGGTGTTCTCGGCGACCGACGTCTTGATGCCCGTCACCAGCCGTTCCCAGCTCACCGCCACCGCCCGGCGCAGCGAGGTGCCCACGAGTACCTGCGCCGACGAAGCGAGGAGGTATCCGGCGTCGACGAGGATGGCGTGCCGGTCTGATCGCGCGAGCCGACTCATCTGGCCAGGCTAGCCCGACCGTGGGCGAGCCCGCCGACCTCGACGCGCGCCGGGCTCACCCGAGATCAGCTGAGGTAGCCCTCGACCTCGTCGGGCGGACGGACCTTGGCCGTCGAGGGGTCGTCGCCGAACTCCTTCTTGGCCCGTCGCTGCCTCAGGAGGTCCCAGCACTGGTCGAGCTGTGTCTCGAGCTCGCGCAGCCGGGCGAGCTCGGTCTCGGGGTCGGTGTCGCCGCGCTCGCGGCGCTCGCGCAAGTCCTTCTCCTCAGCCACCAGCGAAGAGATCGAGCTGAGGATGTCCTGGTCGGTCGTCATGGAGCCTCCCGTGTCGTCGTGCCCACGGTAGTCCGCCGGGACCTCGGCCGGCGACCGCTAAGGTGTGGGCAGCCAAGGACGAAGGAGCGCACCAGACGTGACCGAGGGACCCACCTCCGGGAATCCGGACGACCCGACGCCGGAGCACACGACGCCGGACCACGAGATCCCGGAGGCGACGCCGCAGCAGAGCCCTGAGGACGAGCACGACACCCCGACGGCCGAGCAGCCGTCGGTGCCCGCGCAGGGTGACGAGCCTCCGCCGCCGTACGACCCGCCGGCTCCCGGCGACAGCCCGACGGCCGAGCAGCCGTCGGTGCCCGCGCAGGGTGACGAGCCTCCGCCGCCGCCGTACGATCCGCCGGCTCCCGGCCCGGGGGAGGCGCCGTACGCCCCGCCGCCCGGCCCCGGTCAGCCGCCGTACGCCCCGCCGCCCGGCCCCGGTCAGCCGCCGTACGCCCCGCCGGCCGGCCCCGGTCAGCCGCCGTACGGCCCGCCGCAGCAGCAACCGCCCTACGGCGCTCCGTACGGCTACGCGCCGGAGGCCAAGAGCAAGCTGGTGGCCGGTCTGCTCGGCATCCTGCTCGGTGGCTTCGGTATCCACCGCTTCTATCTCGGCTTCACGACCATCGGCGTGGTCCAGATCGTGGTCACCATCATCACGTGTGGCCTCGGCGCGATCTGGGGCTTCGTCGAAGGCATCTTGTACCTCGTCGGTGCCAACGGCTGGACGACGGACGCCTCCGGGCGCCCGCTCAAGGAGTGAGGGTGAGAGGCCGATCCATCGGGCGTCGGGCGACGGGCGCATTCGGCGCGCTCGTCCTCGGTGCCGTCCTCGTCGCGTGCGGCGGCTCGGACGAGGGTGACCCGAGCGGGTGCCTCGGTTCCGCCAACGGCGGCACGGTCGTCGTGCAGGGGACCAACACGCCCTTGGTCGACGGCGTGAGTGCGGGCGTGGGCTCGATCGACGTCGACCCGGACGAGGCGACGGCGATCCTCACGGTGTCGGAGAGCCAGGAGCCGGCTGGTGTGCGGTCGGTTCCGGTGACCGTCGGCACCACGTTCACGGCCGCCGGCAAGCAGCTCGCCGTCGTGCAGATCTGTCGCGGCTCGGTCACGGTGGACATCACCGCCTGACCCGTGCCGCACCGCTGACAGCGACGTGCGCCCCGACCTCGTGAGAGGGCGGGGCGCACGTGCGTGTGGTCTCGGGCGACGTCAGGCCTTGTCGCCGAACATGATCTCGTCCCACGACGGGACGCGACGTCGTTCGCGTCGCCGGGGTGCGCGCTTGCGCGGCTGCTCACCTGCCGGGTCGTCGTCCGGCGCGCCGGCCTCGGGGACCTCTCCGTCGGGTACGGCCGTCTGCCCGGCCGCGCGCTCGACCTCGGGCTCGCTCTCCCTCGGCGCCGCGTCGGGGGCGTCGCCGAAGCCGCCGCGCTCTCGGGTCGCGTCCTGGCGCGCGGCCACCGCGGCGGCGTCACGCTCCTCGGCGGCGTCGAGCTCGAGCGTGGGCTCTCCGTCGTCGACGCCCGGGATGTCGCTGAGACTCAGCTGCTCGTCGGCCCGCTCGCTCGCCGCTGCGGCGCGCCGTGCGCGAGCCTGCCGCAACGACGTGACGCGCGGGTCCGACTCGAGCTCCACCACGTCGACCTGACGCGTGACGGCGTCGGCGATCGCGGTGTCGCTGGCGTCGGGGACGTCCCCGACCAGCTCGCGCCCGCCCGCATCCTCCGCGAACGTGTAGCGCCCCGCGGGGTCGAAGACGTAGTCGGCGGTGATCCCGCCCGCTCGTACGGTGACCGTCCAGCGGGCGTCGTCGCGCCGGTAGGAGTCCCACGCCGCCGACTCGGGGTCGAGCCCGCGTCCGCGCAGCGTCGTGTCCACCGACTCGCCGAGGGTCAGTGCGTTCGACTGGGCGTGCTTTCGACGGACCGTCGCCTTGCGGGCGCGCTCGGCCATGTGCTCTCGCTCCGCGAGCACGGGGTGGGCATAACCCATGATCCGGTCGACGGGGAGCTCTGCTGCTGCTGCCACCTCCTCCGGCGACTCGCCCCGGCGGATCCGGGCCTGGATGTCTCGCGGACGCAGTGCACTGTCCATCGCTATCTCCAACTGGCCGAGTCGTGCCCGGTCGTTCCTGAGGGTGGCGCGCAACCGGTCGTCGGCAGGGATGCGGAACAGCTCACCGACCGGGCCGCGAAGAACCACGTACCGCTGGTCCTCGCTCAGCCCCACCACGGTGAGGTCTCGCATGTCGTTGCCTCCGCCCTTCGCGCCTCGTACCAGCCCCAGTGTCGACTGCTTGCCCGGTCAATCCAAGCAAGCGCGCCGAGCGCGCGGTCGACCGCACCCCGCTAACGTCGTCTCGTGGCCACCAACTACGTCGTCGTCGATCTCGTCGGGATCGCCGCATTCGCCCTCTCGGGAGCGCTGGTGGCGGTCCGCAAGCCGCTGGACATCTTCGGGGTCCTCGTCCTGGCGGGGGCGACGGGACTCGGCGGCGGCTTCCTCCGTGACGTCCTCATCGGGGCCACCCCACCGGCCTCCCTCATGGACTGGCGCTACCTCATGGTCCCGGTCGTGGCGGGACTCATTGCGTTCCGGTTCCATCCCGTGCTCGGTCGGCTCGAGAGCAAGATCGCCGTCTTCGACGCCGCCGGCATGGGGCTGTTCTGCGTCACCGGTGCGGTGAAGTCGCTCGACTACGGTCTCGAGCCGGTGGCGGCGTGCCTGATGGGCATGGTCACCGCGATCGGGGGCGGTGTGATCCGTGACCTGCTCGCGGGACGCGTCCCCGTCGTCCTCCGCGAGGAGCTGTACGCATTCCCGGCCCTGCTGGGCGCGGCGATCGCGGTCACCGCGGTCCAGCTCGACCTGCCGTACGCCTGGGTCGTCCTCCCGGGCGCGCTCTTCGCCTTCGGCTACCGGATGATCGCCCTGCGTCGCGGGTGGCAGGCGCCGCTCCCGTCCGGGATGGACGGCTACTGAGCCGAGCAGAACGGTGCGGTGGCGTCAGCGCGCCGTTCCTGCGGCATCCGCGGGAGCGCCTGCAGCAGGGGCAGGGGGGCGGACGCGTACGCTCCAGGCCCCGCCCACGGCGAGGAAGCCGGCGAGCAGGCACACCAGGTAGCCCCATGAGGGCGCCGTGCTGTCCACCACCCAGCCGGACAGCGCCGCGCCCGGCGCGACCCCGGTCGCGAGACCGGTGGTGAACCATGCGATCCCCTCGGTGAGCCGCTCGCGAGGGACGCCCTGCTCGACGAGACGGGTGCAGGCGACCATGCTGGGCGCGATCGCGAACCCCGAGACGAACAGGGCGACGGCGACCAGCGGGAGCGCCGAGGTCAGCAGCAGCGGGACGAAGCTCACGGTCAGGACCACCGTGGCGATGCGCAGCTGCGCCAGGGAGGACATCCGCGGGGGACGCGCACCGACCAGCAGACCCGCGATCAGGCTTCCCGCGGCCCAGATCGCGAGCAGGACGCCGGACAGCTCCTTGTGGCCCTGGTCCTCGGCCACCGCGACGGTCACCAGCTCGGCGCCTCCGAAGAGCACGCCGAACCCGACGCCGGCGAGCATCAGGGGTGCGAGCAGCCCGAACGGCAGACGTTCGCGCCCGCCCGAAGGATCGTCCCGACGCCGTCGGGACGGAGGCTCGGTACGGCGCTGCACCGCGAGGAGCAGCGACCCTGCCACTCCTGCCACGCCGGCGACCGCCAACCCGACGTAGGGGTTGATGAGGGTGGCGAGGAACGTGACGACGACCGGACCGACGATGAAGACCACCTCGTCGAGCACCGCCTCCAGGGCGAACGCGGTCGGGATCATCGACGGCTCGGCGTTGTGGGTCCACCGCGCCCGGACCATCGAGCCGGCCTGGGGGAGGGCGAAGCCGGCGAGGGCGGCGCACAGGTGGGGGAGCGGCGTGGGCGCCTGGGCGTGGACGGCGAGGAGCCCGAGGGCGAGCCCGAGACCGAAGAGCGCGCTGGTCGCCGGGAGCACACGGTGCTGGCCGAAGCGATCGGTGAGCCGTCCTTGCACCGGGGCGCCGATCGCGTTGGCGATGACGGAGGCGGCCGAGATGGCGCCCGCCTTCGCGTACGACCCGGTCTGCTCCTGCACGAGGAGGACGAGTCCGAGCCCGAGCATGGAGATCGGCAGGCGTGCGAGGAGGGCGGCTGTGCTGAAGGCCGGGGCGCCAGGGACCGCGAGGATCCGGCGGTACGAGTCGAGCACGGTCTTCCTTGGGAGACGTCGTCGAGGTGACGGTGTGGCGGAGGAGATGCCCTCGGGCGCCCCGACCGGGGTCGCACCTGCAGCCTAACCGTCGACTTGGAAGGATGGCGGCATGGATGGACCCGCGCCCGACACCCGCCCGTACGATGCGTTCCTGCTCGTCTCTTTCGGAGGGCCCGAGAAGCCCGACGACGTCGTCCCGTTCCTCGAGAACGTCACTCGCGGGCGGGGGATCCCGCGCGAGCGGCTGGTCGAGGTCGGTGAGCACTACTTCTCGTTCGGTGGCCGATCGCCGATCAACGACCAGAATCGAGACCTGGTCGCGGTTCTGCAGCTCGAGCTGCGCTCGCACGGCATCGAGCTCCCCGTCTACTGGGGCAACCGCAACTGGGACCCGTACCTCACCGACACGCTCACCCAGATGCGTGACGACGGTGTCGAACGCGCGGTGTGCCTGTTCACCAGCGCCTACACCTCGTACTCCGGCTGCCGTCAGTACCGCGAGAACCTGTACGACGCGACCGTCGCGGTCGGTGACGGCGCCCCCCGGCTCGACCGGGTCCGGCACTACTTCAACCACCCGGGCTTCGTGGCTCCGTTCGTCGGCGGCGCGGTGGGCGCGATCGATCAGCTCGGTCGTGAGGGGTTCGACACCGCGGCGACCCGGCTGGTCTTCGTCACTCACTCGATCCCGGACGCCATGAACGCGGCGAGCGGTCGCTTCGTCTGCGACGGGGAGACACGTGGGGGAGAGGCGTACGTGCGCGAGCACCGGGACGTCGCCGCCCAGGTGGCAGCCGGCGTGGCCGAGAGCACGGGCGTCGAGCGGGCGTACGACCTCGTCTACTGCTCGCGGTCGGGCTCCCCCGAGGTGCCGTGGCTGGAGCCGGACGTCAACGACCACCTCCGGGCTCTGGCCGCCGACGGGGTGGCGTCGGTCGTCCTGGTGCCCATCGGCTTCGTCTCCGACCACATGGAGGTCGTCTACGACCTCGACACCGAGGCCCGGGAGACCGCCGAGGAGCTCGGCCTGGGCTTCGCGCGGGTTCCGACGCCGGGCGTCGACGCCCGGTTCGTCACCGCGATCCGCGAGCTGATCGTCGAGCGGGCGGCCCTGGCGCGCGACGAGGAGCCCGAGCAGAGCGTGGTGGGTGAGCTGCCGCCGAGCTGGACGGTCTGCCCCGCCGGCTGCTGTGCGAACCTCCGCGACCCGCAGCGTCCGGCCCTGCTCGGCTCGGACTCGTGACGCGCCCGTCCGGGGAGGTCCTTGCCACGCTGGCCCTGACCGCCTCGCGCGCCGCGGCGGCGTACGCCCGCACCGCCCGTCCGGCGGGACGGGTCGAGGTCGCCGCGACCAAGTCGAGCCCGACCGATCCCGTCACGGAGATCGATCGCGCGACCGAGCGACTCATCCGTGACCACATCGCGGCCGACCGGCCTGGCGACACCATCCTGGGCGAGGAGGGCGGGGAGGCCCTCGCTGGCGAGACGGGCCCGGCAGGAGACACCGGAGTGCGGTGGATCGTCGACCCGATCGACGGCACGGTCAACTTCGTCTACGGCCTGCCCCAGTCCGCCGTCGCGGTCGCTGCGGAGATCGACGGGGTCGTCGAGGCGGCCTGCGTGATCGACATCACCACCGGGCACGAGTACACCGCCGTGCGGGGCGAGGGTGCCTACCTCCGGGAGAGCCCGGCGCGGCCTTCGGTCCGACTGAGGTCGGTGGCCCCTCCTTCGGCGTCCCAGGCGCTCGTGGCGACCGGGTTCAACTACGTCCCGGAGGTCCGGGCCCGTCAGGCGAGCGCGGTGGCGCGGATGCTGCTGGAGATCCGTGACATCCGTCGCATGGGATCGGCCGCGCTCGACCTGTGCGCGCTCGCTGCCGGACGGTTCGACGCCTACGTCGAGCAGGGTCTGGCTCCCTGGGACATCGCCGCGGGTGGCCTGATCGCCCGGGAATCCGGGGTTGTCGTCTCCGGTCTCGACGGGCCGCCGGACGCGCGGCTCGTCGTGGCCGCACCGGAAGCCTTCGCTGAGGAATTTATGCGGCTCGTCCGCGCTTGTGGCTTTTGAGTTGGGTCGCGCTGATCCGTGTGGCACAATCTGCGCGGCCTGCACGTTATTGAAATGGGATGAATCCGGCCGCTCGGAGGCCCGGATGTGAGAGTCGAAGAGGAGGGTTCATGGCGACTGATTACGACGCTCCTCGGAAGACCGAAGAAGAGCAGTCGGAAGACAGCATCGAAGAGCTCAAGGCCCGCCGCCACGAGAAGAACTCGGGCAAGGTGGACGAGGACGAGGTCGAGGCCGCGGAGTCGTTCGAGCTCCCCGGTGCAGATCTGTCCCACGAGGAGCTCTCGGTCCAGGTTCTTCCGAAGCAGTCGGACGAGTTCACCTGCAGCTCGTGCTTCCTGGTGCACCACCGCAGCCAGCTCGCCCGCGAGAAGGGCAAGCAGCTGATCTGCGTCGACTGCGCCTGAGGCAGTCGCTCGCCGGCATCACGACAGGCTGCCGGCAGCGTCGATGCATGCGAACGACAACGCCCCCGCACCGCACCAGCGGTCGGGGGCGTCGCCGTACCCAGGGGACTGTGCTGCCTCAGGCCTCAGGCCTTGGGGCGCTTCACACCGGGCGGGAGATCTCCGGTCGAGCGCACCCAGTAGTTGACCGCCTGGCGGTTGAGGACCACCTTGATGAGGCCGGCACTCGCCCCGGCCAGGACCGCCCAGGCCACGGCCTCGCGGGTCGCCATCGCCGGATCACGCGACATGTCGTCGGTGGGAGGCTTGCGACCGGTCGCGGCACGCCAGACGAGGGCGGCCGCCTGGGTGGCGATGACACCGGCGGCCACGGTCGCCGTGCGGTCCAGCAGCTTCCAGGCCGCCTTGCCCGACCCCTTCTTGGACTTCTTGCCCTTGGCGGTCGGGGCCTTCTTCGTGCTGCGCGCCACGGTCTTCCTTCCCTTCGTCACGGTCGTACGGAGCCGTCTGGCCCACACGTTATCCGTTCGTCACGGGTCGCAGGTCCGGGCGTGGCGGGTCCGCGCGTCAGCCGCGGGCGCGACGTGCGCTGAGCGCGTCGGCGAGCTCGTGAGGGTGGCGGGTGCCGATCAACCAGTACGGAGTGGGGTCGCGCGAGTCGGTCACCTGGACCTGGACTGCGGTGGCGATGTAGGGCCGGAGGAGGAAGAACGCGCGGGCGTCGGCCTGAGGGCCGTGCAGCGCGCGGGTCTGGGCGGCGTCGAGGGCGGTGACCTCGCCGCAGTAGACCAGCGGCAGGCGAGCCGCCCCGGCGCGCAGGTGGACGTTGGAGACCTCGACGACGGCCCGGCCGTACTGGACGAGACCCGCCGCGACGGCGGCACCGGCGACCGCGCCCGCGCCGAGCGCCACCCACATCGGCGTGGCGAGCACGAAGATCCACCAGACGATCACGGTGAGGCCGGCACCGGCCAGCCACCACGAGACCGGGACGCTGAGATACTCGCGGTACGACGGCGCGTCGGCCTCACGGGTCATGCCCCCAGGTTGCCATGCCCGCACGGGCGGTCCGCCCGGTAGGGTCCTCGTTCATGCTCGAGGTGATGCTGACCCGTCTGGACCCGTCGATCCCGCTGCCGTCCTACGCCCATCCCGGGGACGCGGGGGCAGACCTCTGCACGACCGTCGACCTGACGCTCCAGCCGGGAGAACGCGCGCTCGTCCCGACGGGGATCGCGATCGCTGTCCCGGTCGGGTACGTGGCGCTCGTGCACCCTCGCTCGGGACTCGCCGCCCGGGCAGGACTGTCCATCGTGAACGCTCCGGGGACCGTCGACGCGGGGTACCGTGGCGAGATCAAGGTGTGCCTGGTCAACCTCGACCAGAGCGAGGCCATCGTGCTCGCTCGGGGCGACCGGATCGCCCAGCTGGTGCTCCAGAAGGTCGAGCGGGCGGAGTTCCGTGTCGTCGACGCCCTCCCCGAGTCGGCACGGGGTGACGGGGGGTACGGTTCGACGGGCGGGTTCGCCGTGGCCTCGGGGTCGTGACAACGACCGGGCACGCGAGGAGCCGACCAAGCAGACAGACGAGAGGAGCGCGGTGATGTTCGGTCGTCGCAAGAAGGCGCACGGCGACGCCGCCGCGGAGTCCGCCGAGGTTTCCGAGGCGACCGCGCAGCCGCAGGAGCCCACGTCCGAGACGCCGGAGGAACCGGAGACGGCCGTTCCGGCCTACGACCGGTCGTCCGGACCATGGGACGCCTCCGAGCGGGAGGTTCCCGAGGACGACCCCACCTACGTCGATGTCGGCGCGATGATCGTGCACGGCCGCGTGGGGCTCGACATCCAGATTCCGACCGACCCCGAGTCCGGTGTCGCCACGTCCGTCGTGGCGATGGGGGAGGGCAGCGCGGTCGAGCTGCGGGCCTTCGCCGCGCCCCGCCACGCGGGGCTCTGGGACGAGATCCGCCCCGAGATCGTCGCCGAGGTCGAGCGTGTCGGCGGCAAGGTCGAGGAGGTCGACTCGTCGTTCGGTCGCGAGCTGCGGGTCGAGGTGCCGGTGCAGGCGCCCGACGGCCGCCAAGGCGTCCAGGCCAGCCGCATCATCGGTGTGGACGGTCCGCGATGGCTGCTGCGTGCCACCTTCATGGGCACGTTGGGCGAGACGTCCGATCCGGACAGCCTCCTCGAGCAGACCGTCCGCGACCTGATCATCGTCCGGGGTGACGTCCCGATGCCCCCTCGTGAGCAGATCCCCGTGGTCGTCCCCGCGGGTGCCGTCCGTGCCGAGTCGCCGACCCGCGAGGCCTGAGGCGAGGCGGCGCGACCGCGCGCGGCCTACGCTGGGACCATGACGAGCACCACCGGCACACTGTGGAGCCGCGCGCGTGAGCGCATGAGCGGCTTCGCCGAGCGCGCGGACGACGCCGAGCTGCGCGTGGAGGCCGTCGAGGCGGGGTGCCTGCCCCTGTGCGACCAGCGCGCGGGCGATGTCGTCACCGCCCACGGCGAGCTGCGTACGGTCACCTTCCGTCCCCAGTCGGAGTCCCGGGCGCTCGAGGCGGTGCTCTACGACGGCTCCGGCTCCCTGACCCTCGTCTGGCTCGGACGCAAGCGGGTGCCCGGCATCGAGGTCGGGCGCGTGCTGACGGCGACCGGACGGTTAGGTCTGCGCGAGGGTAGCCGTGTCATCTACAACCCCCGATACGAGCTGAGTCGATGACCGGTCAGACCGCGGGACCCGCCGAGCGTCCCGATGCCCACGTCACCGTCGAGCAGGTCGTGCGGGCGCAGCTCGCCAAGGCGCTCGGTGGCGTCCGAGGCATGCTCGAGGCCGCGGTGCCGACCATCGGCTTCACGGCGAGCTGGCTCATCACCCGCGACCTCAAGCTGGCGCTCGGGATCAGTGTCGGCCTCGCGGTCGTGCTGCTGGTCGCCCGCGTGGTCCAGCGCAGCACCACGCAGTTCGTCCTCAACTCGCTGTTCGGGATCGGCATCGCCGCGATCTTCGCGCTTCGCTCCGGCGAGGCGCGAGACGCCTTCCTGCCGGGTGTCATCTACAACGGCGCGTACGGCGCGGTGCTCCTGCTCACCGTCGTCGTCGGGTGGCCGCTGGTCGGCTTCCTCGTCGGCAGCGTCACGGGCGATCCCACCGCCTGGCACCGCGACCGTGCGCTGACGCGGCTCTGCTCGCGTCTCACGCTGATCCTCGCGATCCCGTGCCTCTTGCGCGTCGCGGTGCAGTACCCGCTGTGGGTCGGCGACCACGTGGCGCTGCTCGGCACCGCCAAGATCGTCATGGGATGGCCGCTCCAGCTCGCTGCGCTCGGCGCGATGGCGTACCTGCTCGGCCGCAACCACACGCCCACCGCCGATCCCGAGGCGGCCGGCAAGCTCTTGTCGCGCGAGGCGCTCGAGATCCAGCCGAAGCTCCAGCCGCGCGACTGACCGTCACCCCTCGCCCGGGTCGCCCTGGTGCTCGCTGGGCGCGAGCAGGTGCTCGAGCGCGCGCTCGGAGTCGATCGCCGCGACGAACAGCAGCTCGTCGCCGGTCTCGAGGCTGCGGTCGGGCTCGGGCACCTGCACGCTCTTGCTCCGAAGGATCGCCACCAGCACCGCGTCGCGCGGCCACGGGACGTCGCCGACCCGGACCCCGACGTAGGGGGAGTCCTCGGGCATGGTCAGCTCGACGAGGCTGGCGTTGGACCCGCGCAGGGAGAACAGACGCACGAGGTCGCCGACGGTCACCGCCTCTTCGACCAGGGCGGACATCATCCGCGGCGTCGAGACCGCGATGTCGACTCCCCACGACCCGCTGAAGAGCCACTCGTTGTCGGGGTGGTTCACGCGGGCGACCGTGCGGTCGACGCCGAACTCCGTCTTGGCGAGCAGGGACACGACGAGGTTGGCCTTGTCGTCGCCCGTCGCGGCGATGACCACGTCGAACTGCTCGAGCTGCGCGGTCTCCAGCGCCGAGAGCTCGCACGCGTCGGCGAGGATCCACTCGGCCTCGGGGACCGCGTGCGAGCGGATCGCTCGCGGGTTGCGGTCGATGAGGAGGATCTCGTGCCCGTTCTCCAGGAGCTCGGTGGCGACCGAGCGCCCGACAGCACCGGCACCGGCGATGGCGACCTTCATGACTCGTCCTCTCGGGGGCCCAGCTCGAGGGCGCTGAAGACGTCCGCAGAGTCGGGGATGGCAGAGAACAGCTGGACGACGTCGCCGTCCTGGAGGACCGTGGCGCCGGTCGGGATCAGCCCTTTGCCGAAGCGCGCGAGACTCGCGACCCGCCCTCCGGTGGCCTTCTCGAGGGCTTCGACGGTTCGGCCGACCCACTTCGCCTGCACCGGGACCTGGTCGGCGCGCACCTCGCCGCTGGGGTCGCGGTAGACGGGGTCGTGGCCCGCAGGAAGCAGGCGACGGAGCACCTGGTCGGCGGCCCAGGTGACGGTTGCGACCGTGGGGACGCCGAGGCGCTCGTAGACCTCGGCGCGTCCGGGGTCGTAGATGCGGGCGACGATGGTGTCGACGCCGAACTGCTCGCGGGCGACGCGTGCCGAGATGATGTTGGAGTTGTCGCCGGACGACACGGCGGCGAAGGCGTGCGCCCGCTCGATCCCGGCTCGTTGCAGGACGTCGCGGTCGAAGCCGAGGCCCGTCACGGTCAGACCCGAGAACGAGGGCCCGAGGCGGCGGAACGCGTCGGCGTCGCTGTCGATGACGGCCAGCGAGTGACCGCGCTCTTCGAGGCGCTGCGCGAGGGTCGAGCCGACGCGGCCGCACCCCATGATGACGATGTGCACGCGACGACGCTACACCGCGCGGGCGGGGCCGAGCGCAGGCCGGGAGGGACAGGTCTACGATCCTCAGAGTGGGGATGGCCGAGCTGGGCAAGCGCATGTTCCTCGGGCGCAAGCTGCGCAGTACGCAGCTCGACGAGACGTTGCTTCCAAAGCGCATCGCGCTGCCCGTCTTCGCGAGCGACGCGCTGTCCTCGGTGGCGTACGCGCCGGACGAGATCTTCCTCGTCCTGTCGATGGGCGGGCTGTCTGCGTACGCGTTCAACTGGAAGATCGGCCTCGCCGTCGCGGTGGTGATGCTGACGGTGGTCGCGTCCTATCGGCAGAACGTCCGTGCCTACCCCAGCGGTGGCGGCGACTACGAGGTGGCGACGGTCAACCTGGGGCCGCGCGCGGGCGTGACGGTGGCCTCGGCGCTGATGGTGGACTACGTCCTCACCGTGGCGGTCTCGATCTCCTCGGGCGTCCAGAACGCCACCGCGGCGCTGCCCTGGCTCAACGGGCACGAGGCGCTGGCGGCGTCGGTGCTGGTGCTCCTCCTCATCGCGGTCAACCTGCGCGGACTGCGCGAGTCGGGGGCCGCCTTCGCGATCCCGTCCTACCTCTTCATGGCCTCGATCATCGGCATGGCGCTGTGGGGCTTCGCCCGCTACGCCCTCGGTGACCTCCCCAAGGTCGCGAGCGCAGACCTCGAGCTCGCCGCGGAGGAGCCGTACCTCGGGGCGGTCTCGGCGGTCGCGATGACGTTCCTGGTCGCCCGTGCGTTCTCGTCGGGCTGCGCGGCGCTGACCGGTGTCGAGGCGATCAGCAACGGCGTCCCCGCGTTCCGCCGACCGAAGAGCAAGAACGCCGCGACCACCCTCGCGCTGCTCGGCGTCATCTCGGTCACGATGCTGATGAGCATCGTCGTGCTCGCCGACCTGACCCATCTGCGATTCGCCGAGGACCCCGCGACGCAGCTGACCCGCGACGGCGTGCCGGTCGGCGACTCCTACGTCCAGGACACGGTGATCGGTCAGCTGGCGGCGGCGGTGTACGACAACGCGCAGCCGCTCTTCTACCTCACGGTCGCCACGACCGGCATCATCCTGGTCCTCGCCGCGAACACGGCGTTCAACGGATTCCCCGTGCTCGGCTCGGTGCTCGCGCGCGACGGACACCTCCCGCGGCAGCTCGACACCCGTGGCGACCGGCTCTCGTTCAGCAACGGCATCGTGCTCCTGGGGCTCGCCGCGATCGTCCTGATCCTGGCCTTCGACGCCCAGGTGACCCGCCTGATCCAGCTCTACATCGTCGGCGTCTTCGTCTCGTTCACCCTCAGCCAGCTGGGCATGCTCCGGCACTGGGGCCGGCATCTCCGGACCGAGACCGATCCCGCCGAGCGGCGCCGGATGAAGCGGTCGCGCTCGGTCAACATGTTCGGGCTGGCGATGACGGCCACCGTGCTCGTGATCGTCCTCGTCACCAAGTTCTTCGCCGGAGCGTGGATCGCGATCTCGGCGATGGTGGTGCTCTACGTCCTCATGCGCGGCATCCGGCGCCACTACGACGAGGTGGCCGACGAGCTCGCGATCGAGGAGTCCGACGTGACCCTGCCGTCGCGCGTGCACGCGATCGTGCTCGTGGGTCGCCTCCACAAGCCGGTCATGCGTGCGCTCGCCTACGCGCGGGTCTCACGGCCCGACGCGCTGGAGGCGATCACCGTCGACCTGGACCCTGCTGCGACCACGCGGCTCACCGAGCAGTGGGACGCCCTTGACATCCCCGTGCCGCTGGTCGTCATCGGGTCGCCGTACCGCGAGCTGGTCCGGCCGGTGATCAAGTACGTCAAGGAGCTGCGCCGGGCGAGCCCGCGCGACATCGTCATGGTCTACGTCCCCGAGTACGTGGTCGGCCGGTGGTACGAGCAGATCCTCCACAACCAGACCGCGCTCCGGCTCAAGAGCCGCCTGCTGTTCACCCCCGGCGTGGTCGTGACGAGCGTGCCCTACCTCCTGCAGTCGGCCAAGCAGCGCGGTCCGGAGCGCGTACGCCCCGTGCCGGGCGAGGTGCGCCAGGGACGGACCTTCAACGAGCGCCGGAAGCCGTGACCTGGGCGGCATGCGTCACCCTGGAGGCATGAGCACCCAGGCAGACGCGACCGACGACCTGACCGGGACCCGGGTGGAGCTCGACATCGGGGCGGTCGCTCACGGCGGGCACTGCGTCGCCCGGTGGGACGGCCGCGTGGTGTTCGTCCGGCACACCCTGCCCGGCGAGAGGGTGGTCGCAGAGATCACCGAGGGCGCCGCGGGCGCGAGATTCCTCCGCGCGGACGCGGTGGAGGTCCTCGAGGCGGCGCCGGGGCGGGTCGAGCCCAGGTGCCCGATGTCCGGGCCGGGCCTGTGCGGTGGGTGCGACTTCCAGCACGTGGACCTCGGTGTCCAGCGCGATTTGCTGGGCGCCGTCGTGAGCGAGCAGCTGAGCCGGCTGGCCGGCATCGAGCGGGAGGTCGTGGTCCGTCCGCCGTTGTCCGACACCGCCGCCGACGGACTCGGGTGGCGGACCCGCGTGACGTTCGCCGCCGATCCTCACGGGCACCTCGGACTGCGCAAGCACCGCTCGCACGAGGTGATCCCGCTCGATGACTGCCCGATCGCGTCCCCTGCCCTGCCGCGGGTGCTCGACACCCCGTGGCCGGCGTCGCGGGTGACAGCGGTGGCCGGGTCCACTGGCGACAGGTTCGTGGCGGCGTACGACGTCACGGGGGAGCTGCCTGACGTCGACGCCGTCGGCCTGATGGCCGACGGCCACCGGGTCCGTGGACGGGGATGGGTCCGCGAGGAGGTCGACGGCCACGAGTTCCGGGTCGGTGGTGCCGGTTTCTGGCAGGTGCACCCGCAGGCGGCCGCCACACTGGTCGACGCCGTCCGGCGAGCGGTGGAGGCCAGGCCGGGGGAGACGATGGCCGATCTGTACGCGGGCGTCGGCCTCTTCACCGCGTTCCTCGCCGAGGAGGTGGGGTCGTCGGGCACCGTGATCAGCGTCGAGGGAGACCCGCGGGCGTCACGCGACGCACGCCGCAACCTGCACGGGCTACCGCAGGCCAGGGTCGTCAACGGCGACGTCGAGCAGGCGCTTCGGCGTGGCGAGGTGGGGGAGCGGGCGGACGTGGTGGTGCTCGACCCGCCGCGGACCGGTGCCCGTGCCCGCGT
This sequence comes from Mumia sp. zg.B21, assembly GCF_019550855.1. Taxonomy (NCBI): domain Bacteria; kingdom Bacillati; phylum Actinomycetota; class Actinomycetes; order Propionibacteriales; family Nocardioidaceae; genus Mumia; species Mumia sp. zg.B21. The sequence goes on from NZ_JAHWCJ010000001.1 coordinate 740,499, forward strand.
CGTCCGTCGGATCGCGGCACTCGGCCCGAGGCGGGTCGTCTACGTCGCCTGCGACCCGGCGGCGTTGGCCCGTGACGTCAAGACGTTCGGCGAGGAGGGCTACGTGCTCGGGTCGCTCGAGGCGTACGCGTTGTTCCCGATGACTCACCATGTGGAGTGTGTCGCGGTCCTCGACCGCGTCGTGAGGAGTGTCCTGAGGAGGGTGCCCCCCGCGCACGAGAGACTTCGCGGGTGACCTACGCCGACCCCACCCGTTGCCCGAGCTGCGGCACCGTTGCGAGCGGCTCGCCGCGATGCCCCCGTTGCTCCGTCCAGCTCCGCGGCGAGCGCCCGCTCACCCTCCTCCGCCTGCTGAGCGAGGCCGACACGGTGCTCCGAGAGCTGCAGGACGAGGCGGCCGCCTGGCGAGCGCAGCAGGCTGACGCCCGCCCGCCGGTGGAGCCACCGAGGCCTGCCCCCGCCGGGGGACCGCCGGTAGCGACGCCCGGCCGTCCGCCAGCGGGCGCGTCCCGACGCTGGACGGTGGGCGGCACCCTTCTCGCCCTGGGCGCGCTGTGCCTTGTCGTGGCGGCGTTCGTGTTCATCGCCGTGACGTGGGGACGGGTCGGCCTCACCGGTCGCACCCTGATCCTGCTGGCGTTCACCGCGGCCGCCTGCGGGTCGGCGGTGTGGCTGACGACTCGCCGGCTCCGCGCCTCGGCCGAGACGATGTGGACGGTCACGGGAGTCCTCGCGGCCGTCGACGCCGGTGCAGCGATGTCGGCCGGCCTGCTCGGTCTCGACGAGCTGGACGGCGCCGCGGTGGTCGTCGGGTTCGGGGCCGTCCTGGCCGGTGTCGGTGCCGTGGTGGCCGTCTGGTCGCGCCGATGGATGCCGACCCTCGTCTCGGCCCAGCTGGGTGTGGCGATCGGTGCCGTCTCGGCGGCAGTCGCGCTGGTGCTGCTGATGGAGGTGGACCTGCGCTGGACGCTGACCCCGGTGGCCGCCCTCGTGATCCTGCTCGCGGTGGTGTGCTGGCGCGGCGCACTCCTGGTGGCTGCCTGGGTGACCGCGCTCGGGGGAGCGTCGATGCTGGGGCTCGCCGCGCTGTGGATCGTGACAGGCGTCGCCCTCTCCCCGACCTTCTCCACCCGCTGGTCCGAGGGAGATGCTCCTGCCGCGCTGCTGCACGGCGTCCTCGTGGTGGCCCTCTCGGTCGTGGTCTCGCACGCGTTCTCCGGGCACGTCGCTCGGCTGGCCGTCTCCTTGGTCCGCGGCGTCGCAGGGTTCGACCTCGCGGTGTGCGTCGCCGCTGTCTTCCTCCTCGTCGGCGAGCAGGTGCCGCCCGAGGTGGCGTCCACGACCTGGATCGCGGTGCCCCTGGTGCTGGCCGGCGCGGGCCTCCTGCACGCGCGCTGGTCGCGAGGATGGGAGACCGGCGTCCGCGCCGCACTGGCGGTCGGCGTGCTTCCTCTGCTCATCGGGGTCGTCGTCGCAGGAGTGGGTGCGCTGTCCGCGGTGAGCGACTCGTGGTTGCCGGGGTGGTCCACCGACGTTGGTCTTCGCCTGGCGGCCGACTCCGGGCTGTCGCCCGGCCGGGCGTTCGCGCTGTGGCTCGGAGCCGCGGGCGTCGCCTGTGTCGTGGCGTGGTGGCCGCAGCCGTCGTCGACGCGGCCCCAGCGCGTCGCGCTGCTGGCGACCGCCGCACTGCTGGCGGTGGCAGGAGCCGCGGTGCTGGTCGTCCTGCTGGACGCGCCGGTCGTCGTTCTGGCTCTCGGGCAGCTCGTCGTCGCCGGGGGAGCGGCGGTCTTGTGGATGCTCCTCCGGGAGGACTCGGGCGCATCGGTCGTGGCTGCCGCGACGGCCCTGCTCTGGACTGCCGCGGCCGCGCTGGCGCCGATCGGATCGGCTCCGGCCGCGACGCTCACGTGGACGGTCGGTGCCGCGGCCGCGATCGTCGTCGCCGCGACGGCGTTGGCTCTGCGACCGCGCAGTGCTCAACGGGACGCAGGTGTGGCGGCGGCCGTTGGTGTCGCCGGAGTGCTCGGTGTCGCGGCCGCCGTCGGCTGGGCGGACGTCGCCGGCGCCGATGCGAGGGTGCTGGCGCTGGTCGCCGCGAGCCTCGCGGCGGTGCTGCTCCTCGGCAGCGCCGTACCCCGCCTCCCTGCGCCGGTACGCCTGGCGGTCGAGGTGGTGGCGCCGATGGCCGGGCTGGTCTCCGTGGGTTTCGCCGCGTGGGTCGGGACGGCGTGGTCCAGCCTCGTCTTCACCATCGTGGGGGTGGCCATGACGACGGTCGGCCTGCTGCGTGCGGACCGGCGGGTCTACGCACCGACAGGTGCCGCTCTGCTCGGCCTGGCCTACGTCCTTCGGCTGGTCGCCTCCGACATCGGGGTCGTCGAGGCCTACACGCTGCCGTTTGGGATCGTCCTGCTCGCGGTCGGTGCCGTTCTCGTCGTACGCGACGCCGCGCGCTCGAGCGACGTCCTCTGGCCGGGGCTGACGCTCGCCCTGCTGCCGAGCCTTCCCCAGGCACTGGGCGATCCCGCCTCGCTGCGAGGGCTGCTTCTGGCCCTGGCCGCGGTGGGGGTCCTCGCCGCCGGAGCGTCGCTGCGGTGGCGTGCACCGTTCGTGATCGGCGGCGCGTTGACGACGGTGCTTGTGGTCCGTTGGGCCGGGCCGTTCGTCGGTGACCTCCCGCGGTGGCTTCCGCCCGGTGTGGTGGGAGTCGGCCTGGTCCTCGCCGGGGCGACGTGGGAGGCCCGGGTCCGTGACGCGCGCGCCGTGGTGGCATACGTCCAGCGACTTCGGTGACAGGAGGCATTGCCCGTGAGCGTCGTCACATGCTTGGATACGGGCACCTGCACCGAGCACGGAGCAGGCTGGCGGCGTCGGGTGACCCGGCGACGAGCGGGGGGCGGACGGATGCAGATCGTCGAGCTGACACGTGAGCACGCCGACGACGTCGCGACCTGGAGCTACCTCGAGCCACAGGGTTGTTACGACCTGACCGGCATGCACCCTCGACGCTTCGCCGATCTCTCGCAGGGGTTCTGGGCCCTCCTGCACGAGGGACGGTTCATCGGCTACCGGTGCTACGGCGCCCAGGCGCGGGTCCCGGGTTACGACTACGACGACGACGCCCTCGACACCGCCGGTGGGCTGCGCCCCGAGCTGACGGGCCAGGGGCTCGGACAGGCGGCGATGGCGGTCGGCCTGGAGTTCGCCCGAGAGCGCTTCGCGCCCGCCGCCTTCCGGGTGACGGTGACCGAGTTCAACGTCCGAGCGCTCAAGGTGGTCGACGCTCTCGGGTTCGTGCCGATCGACAAGTTCGAGTCTCCGGACGACGGGCACACCTACGTCGTTCTCGTCTGTCGAGACTGACGCGCCGGCCCGGGCGCCGAGGGCACGCTCGTCTCGTTCGCCCTGCGTGGCCGACGTTTGATACCGTGTATCTTGACATCGAGATAAATGACGAGCGGCGACCAGGCTGTCCTCATTGCGCGCCGCGTTGCTGCGCGCGCGACGATGGACGGCGACGCCGCTCGAGGGCCCGCTTCGCGACCGCGGGTTCCGGCAGGACGGAAGAGGAGAGGCGATGGCCAGCGTCAACAGCTTCAACGCGAAGGAAACCCTGAACGTCGGGGAGACCGCGTACGAGATCTATCGGCTGGGAGCGGTGACGGGCGAGGGCCTGGACGTCGACTCGCTGCCGTTCAGCCTGAAGGTGCTCCTGGAGAACCTCCTCCGCACCGAGGACGGCGCCGACATCACGGCGGACGACATCAAGGCACTCGCCGGGTGGGACGCCGACGCGGACCCGAGCAAAGAGATCCAGTTCACGCCTGCGCGCGTGATCATGCAGGACTTCACGGGCGTCCCGTGCGTCGTCGACCTTGCCACCATGCGTGAGGCGATGGCCGATCTCGGCGGCGACCCCAGCAAGATCAACCCGCTCGCGCCCGCCGAGATGGTCATCGACCACTCGGTGATCGCCGACGTCTTCGGCACGCCGGACGCGTTCGAGCGCAACGTCGAGATCGAGTACGAGCGCAACCGCGAGCGCTACCAGTTCCTCCGCTGGGGCCAGACCGCGTTCGACGACTTCAAGGTCGTCCCGCCCGGCACCGGCATCGTGCACCAGGTCAACATCGAGCACCTCGCCCGTACGGTCTTCACCCGCACCGTCGACGGCGTCCTCCAGGCCTACCCCGACACCTGCGTCGGCACCGACTCGCACACGACCATGGTCAACGGCCTCGGCGTCGTCGGCTGGGGCGTCGGTGGCATCGAGGCCGAGGCTGCGATGCTCGGCCAGCCGGTCTCGATGCTCATCCCGCGCGTCGTCGGCTTCAAGCTCTCGGGCGAGCTCCCGGAGGGCTCCACCGCCACCGACCTCGTGCTCACGATCACGGAGATGCTGCGTGAGCACGGCGTCGTCGGCAAGTTCGTCGAGTTCTACGGCTCCGGTGTCGGTGCCGTGCCGCTGGCCAACCGCGCCACCATCGGCAACATGAGCCCGGAGTACGGCTCGACCATCGCGGTCTTCCCGATCGACGACGAGACGACGAAGTACCTCCGCCTGACCGGGCGGTCCGAGGAGCAGATCGCCCTCGTCGAGGCCTACGCCAAGGCCCAGGGCCTGTGGCACGACGCCGACCGGGAGCCGCGCTACTCCGAGTACCTCGAGCTCGACCTCTCGACGATCGTCCCGTCCATCGCCGGCCCGAAGCGTCCTCAGGACCGTATCGTCGTCTCCGACGCCAAGGAGGCGTTCCGCACCGTCCTCGCCAACTACGTCGAGGACGACCAGACCGGCGGCGACGACCGCAAGCCCGGTGTCCCGCAGCAGGAGAAGCCGTACGGCGTCACCGTCGGCGCCGACGAGGCGTCGGCCGAGTCGTTCCCCGCGAGCGATGCGCCGGCGACGAACGGGAACGGCAACGGTCACGACGACGCCGCCGCGCCGGCCGACTGGCACTCCGCGGCTCCCAAGGACGGGGGTCGCCCGAGCAACCCGCAGCGCGTGACCACCGCGGACGGCACGACGTACGAGCTGGACCACGGCGCGGTCACGATCGCCGCGATCACGTCCTGCACCAACACGTCCAACCCGTCGGTCATGATCGGCGCGGCGCTGCTGGCCAAGAACGCCGTCGAGAAGGGCCTGGAGCGCAAGCCGTGGGTCAAGACCACCCTGGCCCCCGGGTCGAAGGTCGTCTCCGACTACTACGCGCGCGCAGGCCTCACCCCGTACCTCGACAAGCTGGGCTTCAACCTCGTCGGCTACGGCTGCACCACGTGCATCGGCAACTCCGGCCCGCTGATCCCCGAGGTGTCGCAGGCGGTCAACGACGGTGATCTCGCCGTCACGTCCGTGCTGTCGGGCAACCGCAACTTCGAGGGTCGCATCAACCCCGACGTCAAGATGAACTACCTGGCGTCCCCGCCGCTGGTCGTCGCGTACGCGCTGGCCGGCACGATGGACACCGACCTGTTCAACGAGCCGCTCGGCCAGGACCAGGAAGGCAACGACGTCTTCCTGCGCGACATCTGGCCGGCGCCCTCGGAGGTCGAGGAGGTCGTCGCCGGTGCCATGTCGGCCGACACCTTCAAGAGCGAGTACGCCGACGTGTTCGCCGGTGACGAGCGCTGGCAGTCGCTGCCGACACCGGAGGGCGACGTCTTCGAGTGGGACGCCGACTCGACGTACGTCCGCAAGGCGCCGTACTTCGACGGGATGGAGCACGAGCCCTCGCCGGTCACCGACATCGAGGGCGCCCGCGTGCTCCTCAAGCTCGGCGACTCCGTCACGACGGACCACATCTCGCCTGCGGGCGCGATCAAGAAGGACAGCCCGGCCGGCAAGTACCTCGCCGAGCACGGTGTGGAGCCGCGCAACTTCAACTCGTACGGCTCGCGTCGCGGCAACCACGAGGTCATGATCCGCGGCACGTTCGCCAACATCCGGCTCCGCAACCAGATGGCGCCGGGGACCGAGGGCGGCTTCACCCGTCAGCTGAACGAGAACGGTGAGGTCACGACCGTCTTCGAGGCGTCGGAGAAGTACCAGGCGGCGGGCATCCCGCTCGTGGTGCTGGCCGGCAAGGAGTACGGGTCCGGCAGCTCCCGCGACTGGGCGGCCAAGGGCACGGCCCTGCTGGGCGTCAAGGCCGTCATCGCCGAGTCGTACGAGCGGATCCACCGCTCCAACCTGATCGGCATGGGCGTCCTGCCGCTGCAGTTCCCCGCGGGTCAGAACGCGGAGTCGCTCGGCCTCACCGGTGAGGAGACGTTCTCGTTCACCGGCGTCACCGGGCTCAACGAGGGTCGTACGCCCAAGACGGTCAAGGTCACCGCGGCCCGCGCCGACGGTGAGAGCGTCGAGTTCGACGCGATCGTCCGCATCGACACGCCGGGTGAGGCGAACTACTACCGCAACGGCGGCATCATGCCGTACGTGCTCCGGTCGCTCCTCGCCTGAGTGCTCCGATCCTGCGCTAGCCACGCCCGGGCCGATTTTGTTGCAGCGACGACAAAATTGGACCCGGGCGTGCTAGTTTCGCCTCGCTCGGACACCACAGGGAGAGGTACGACGCGGTGCCACTGCAGCAGCAGCGACCGACCGGCAAGGGTGCCAACCAGGAGGCGGTACGCCGCCACAACCTGGGCACCCTGCTCGGCCACGTCCACCGTGACGGGGATGTGTCCCGGGCCGATCTCACCACCCGGATGGGGCTCAACAGGTCGACGATCGCCGCACTTGTCGGCGAGCTGGAGCGCCTCGGCGTCGTCGCCCAGGCGACGCCTGGGGGCGACCGCCAGGGCGCGGGGCGGCCGTCGCTGCACGTACGCCCGGGGGAGCGGCAGGTCTGCGTGGTCGCCGTCGAGCTGCGGGTGGAGAGCATCGAGCTCGCCCGGGTCGGCCTCGGCGGGGCCGTACTCGATCGCGCGTCGTCACCCCTCGCGCCGCAGGTGACGCCGGAGGCGGTGGCCGAGCAGGTCGCGCGCACGACGGCCGAGCTGCTCGTGGACGTCCCGGACGACGCCCTCCTGGTCGGTGTGGGCGTCGGGATCCCCGGCATCGTCTCGACCGAGGACGGACGCATCCACTATGCGCCCAACCTGCAGTGGAGAGATGTGCCCTTCGGAGACCTGCTCCAGCAGCGGATCGGCGGCCGGGTCCCGGTGGTGATCGGCAACGACGCCAACCTCGGTGTGCTCGCCGAGCACACCCGCGGCGTGGCGCGAGGCATGTCGGACGTGGTCTACCTCGCTGGAGACGTCGGCGTCGGTGCCGGCCTGATCACGCGGGGCCGAGGGCTCTTCGGCACGGTGGGGTACGCCGGCGAGGTGGGTCACATGCGGATCTCCTCGGACGGCCGACGCTGCCGGTGCGGCAACCGTGGGTGCTGGGAGACCGAGATCGGGGCGGTGGCGGTCGCCGACGCGCTCGGGACGCCCTCGCACGACATCGCGCACCTCGTCTCGCTGCTCGAGGAGGTGCGTACGCCGTCGCTGCCGCTGCGCGAGGTCGGCTACAAGCTCGGGGTAGGGATCACCAACCTCGTCAACGTCTTCGACCCGCAGGCCGTCATCCTCGGCGGCCTGCTGAGCGCGCTGTATCCCGCGGTCCGCGCGGATGTCGACGCCGAGCTCCGTCATGGCACGCTGGATGCCACCGACCGGCGTACGGAGATCCTGCTGCCCGGCCTGGGGCGCGACTCGGTGCTGGTGGGGGCCGGCGAGCTGGCCTTCGGAGCGATGATGGCCGATCCGCTGCTGGTCTCCGCCGAGGCGGAGTCGGTGGTCGGGCGCGTGCGGTCGACGATCTCGGTCTAGCCCGCGAGGTGCCTCACGCCCGGAGCTCGCGCTCGAGCGGCGTCGGGAAGGAGGCCGTGACGGTCGCGCCGTCGAGTCGCGCGTGGATCTGCGCGGCAGCCTGGTCGACGGCCGCGGTGGCGTCGGCACCGACGTCCTCGAGGAGCCGGTAAACGACCTCGCCGTCGGGCCGGACCGCCCAGCCTCCGACGATCCTGCCGTCCCACCACACCGTGGGCCCGATGTTGCCCATCCGGTCGAACAGACGCTCGCGGTGCTCGCCGAGATACCACCCGCGATGCTTCCAACCCATCGGCGTCGGGTCGAGCGCGGGGAGCAGGGTCGCGCCGGGCTCGGGGGCGTCGGGCATCTCGGTGCCGGACAGGGCGACCCCATGCCCCTCGGACAGCTCGACGTCGACGAGGTCAAGCCCGGCGAGTGCGGCGCGGGTCTGGGTCTTGTTCCAGCCGGTCCACCACTGGAGGTCGTCGCCGGTCGCCGGACCGAAGGCCTCCAGCCAGCGCTCGGCGAGCCGGACGCGGGCGTCGGCCTCTGGGAGGTCGGGGAGACCGCTGGGGAACCACGCCTCCATCGGCGCCCAGGTGTGGTGACGCGACGTCCAGGACCCGCGGGGCTCCGTGCGCACCATGCGACCCTCCGCGGAGAGCAGCGCGAGCGTCGGCGAGGTCACCGTCCGGCGGACGTCCCACGCCTTGTCGGTGGTGGGCAGGATCGCGGTGCGAAGCTCGGGGACGGCTTCGCTGAGCTGTGCGCCGGTCGCCGTCCCTGCCTCTCGCAGGGCGGCGCCGACGGCCTCCTCGACGTGCGCGAGCCATGCGGCCGGGTCGGGGACGGGCGGGTCGGTCGGCAGGGTCGCGAGCTGCTTGAGCAGTCGGGTCCGCAGCATCCGGGCGACGCCGAGGCTGGCTCCCGCGTGGATGACCGGCAGGTCCTCGCGGTCGGCGACGAAGAGGGTGCGGCGCATCGCGAGGACGCGCACCAGCGTCCGTCGCTCGTACATCGCCTCTCGCACGTCGGCGATGGTCAGGGACCCTGCGCGCGCGAGCACGGAGAGGTAGACCGTCGCGGGGTCGGTCGCGTGGAGCACGAGCACGCCGCGCACGATCTCCTCGACCGTCGGTGTGGATCTCGACGGGCTCACACCCACCCGGTGGCCGACCATGAGGCGGTGACGTCGTTGCTCGTCGGTGATGCGCACCGGACCATCCTGGCGTGCCGCTCGGACGTTTCGGTTCGGGCTCGCGCCGCGGCGCTCGTACGCTGACGGCGTGACCATCCACTCCGAGCACCCGTTCCTGCCGCCCGAGGGCGAGCGGGATCCCGTCCGGCGGTTCCGCGGCCGGCTTCCGCAGGCGGTCACGGTGTGCACCGCGGGCGCCGGCCGGTCGCGTGCCGGGTTGACCGTCTCGTCCGTCGTCGTCGCCGAGGGGGACCCGGCTCACGTCCTCCTCCTGGTCGACGAGGACAGCGACCTCGCCGATGCGCTCGTGGTGGGTGCACCGTTCGTGGTCAACGTCGTGGGGGCGCGCGACCGGGCGCTCGCCGACCCCTTCGCCGGTACGGCGCCGGCCCCGGGCGGCCCGTTCAGGCTGGGAACGTGGACGGAGACGCCGTACGGTCCCGTGCTGGCGTCGGCGACCGCGTGGCTCGGCGCGAGAGTGGCGCGCGAGCCGCGTCAGGTGGGCTGGCCGCTGCTGGTCGAGGGAGTGGTGGAGACGGTCGAGATCGCCGACGACGCACCGGCGCTCGCCCATCTCCGGGGGCGGTACGTGGACCTCGGCGGGTGACCTGACAGTGCTTGTATAAGCGCTGTTAGACTTCCGGGATGACCACGAGCGGCTCCCCGGACGATCCCACCGACGTCGACTTCTGGCGGCCGCTGCGAACGCTCCGCGACGCGATGGAGGCCGAGCTCGCCGCGCTCTACCGCGACCGTGGCCTGACGGTCCGTCCACGTCTGACCAAGCCGGTGATCACGCTCGCCCGCACCGGCCCGATGACGATCCGCGAGCTCGCGGACGCGCTCGAGGTGACGCACTCGGCCGCCAGCCAGACGGTCGGCGTCCTTCGCGGCGACGGTCTCGTCGAGACGACGCCCGGCCGCGATGCGCGGACGAGAGTCGTCACGCTGACCGCGCACGGTCGGGCGCTCGTCCCTCTCCTCGAAGCGGAGTGGCGGGCGACCGAGCAGGCGCTGCTCGACCTCGACAGCGAGATCCGGTACCCGTTCCTTGCTGTGGTGGCCGACCTGGCCGCAGCGTTGGAGCGACGCCCGTTCCGGGAGCGGGTGGAGGAGCACCTGTCGGTGACGGTCCCGGCGTGACGGCGGGGTCCCGGCTGCTCGACGTCCGGCCGCTGCGGACGAGCCGGCCGTTCGTGCGCCTCTGGTCCGGGAGCATGCTCGCCGCGCTCGGGGGACAGATGAGCCTGGTCGCGCTCCTCCAGCAGGTCTGGGACCTCACGGGCAGCGCAGTGCTGATGGGCACTCTCGGCCTGGCCCACGCCGTGCCGATGATCGTCCTGGGCCTGTACGGCGGTGCGCTCGCCGACGCGACCGACCGGCGACGCGTGGTGCTGACGACGACCGGTGGCAGTGCGGTGGTCGCGGTGCTGCTGGCCGTCCAGGCGGCGTCGTACGACCGGTCCCTGGCCCTCGTCCTCGGTCTGGTCGTGCTGCAGGCGGGGTTCAGCGCCCTGGGTGCCCCCGCCCGCCGGGCGATGGTGGCCAGGCTGCTCCCGCTCGACGAGGTGGGGGCCGGTGTCGCCCTCACCCACGTCGGCTTCCAGGTCTCGATGCTGGTGGGCCCCGCCCTCGGAGGGCTGCTGGTCGCGCTCGGTGGACCGGCGGGGTGCTTCCTCGTCCAGGCGGCTGTGCTCCTGGTGGCGTGGGGCGTCACCCGCGCGCTGCCTCCGGTGCCGCTGGGAGCTGGCGAGACCGGGGGAGCGGAGCGGCGGGCCGTACGCCGCGGTCTGCGGTACGTCGTGAGGTCGTCGGTCCTGCGCGGCGCGATGCTCACCGACGTGCTGGCCACGGTGCTGGTCATGCCGGTGTCGCTCTTCCCGGTCGTCGTCGACGCGCGGTTCGGGGGTGATCCCGCGGTGACGGGCCTGCTTCTCTCCGCCGTCGGTGCCGGTGGCATCCTCGGAGGTCTCGCGTCGGGGGTGGCGACCAGGTCAGCCCGTCCCGCGCGGGTGGCGATCGGCGCCGCGACGCTCTGGTGCGTGGCCGTCGCAGCGTTCGGAGCCTCGCCGTGGCTGCTGCCGGCGCTCGCGGCGCTCGCGGTCGCCGGCGCCGCCGACACGCTCGCGGTGATCGCCAGGGGTGTGGTGACGCAGCTGGCGACCACCGACCGCTATCGCGGCAGGGTGTCCTCGGTCGAGCACGTCGTGGGGGTCGCGGGCCCCGACCTCGGCAACGTGCGCGGGGGAGCGGTGGCCGGTCTGACGTCACCGGAGGCCGCTCTGGTCTCCGGCGGGATCCTCGGCGCCGCCGGGGTCCTCGTCGTGGCGGCGACGCACCCCGACCTGCGTGCGTTCACCCGCGTGAGGCCCGACCAGCACGCGTAGCGAAGGCGTCGAGCGCCGCGACGACCTCGGGGCAGTGCCAGACCCGGTGACGGACCCCCGAGCCGACCTGGACGAGGATGCCGGCGTCCACGAGCCGGTCGATGGCCGACTGGGCGGCGACGTCGCTGATGCCCAGCTCGCGCGCGACCAACGGGTTGTCGACGGCGGGGTGCCGCACGAGCAGCGGCGGCATCCGGTGGACCGCGGCGTCGCGGCGGGCCACGACACGGCGAGACCACTGGTCGCGCAGCTCGATCAGGTCGGCCACGAGGAGGTTGCCGTTGGCGATGGCGCGCATCGTCGCGCCCGCCATCTCGGCGACGATCGGGGCGGGATCGCCGTCACGGTAGGCGCCGAGCGCCGTGAAGTAGCGGGACGTGTCGGTGAGCAGGCCGGCCGAGATCGGCACGGTGACCCGTTGGGAGATGCCCTTGCTGCGCAGGACGGCGTGGACCAGCGCCCGGCCGGTGCGGCCGTTCCCGTCGGTGAACGGGTGGATCGTCTCAAGCTGCGCGTGTGCGAGCGCCGCCTGAACGAGCACGGGCAGGTCGTCGCGGCGCACGAAGGCGATGAGGTCGGCCATCGCCTCCGGGACGCGGCTGTGGTGCGGGGGCACGAATTCGGCCGCGTGCGGGCTGTACGGGGTGCCTCCGACCCACACCTGCTCGTCCCTCCACCGCCCGGCGCGGCTCGGGTCGCTGTCGGCGAGCAGCGTGCGGTGCAGGGCCAGCACGGAGGCGAGGTCGAGACGGTCGGCGAGCGCGAGCGCCGCGCGCATGGTCGCGACGTTGCGTGCGACCAGTCGGGCCTCGGGCCCGGTGGCCGCTCCGATCTCGGCCAGGGCCAGCTGGTGCGCCCCCGCGGTGAGGTTCTCGATCTGAGACGACGAGGCGGACTCGCTGCGCAGGAGGATCGTGCTCATCGGTCCGAGCTCGGTCAGCTCCGTCGCCTCCGGCTCCGGGTGGTCGCTGAAGGCTCGCGAGACCCAGGTGTCGAACCGGGCGACCTCGACCGCCGCCTCCTCCGCCTCGGCGATCAGCGCCGTGTCGAGGTCGACCTGCGCCGCGGTGATGGCCGGGACGACGGCCGCCTCGTACGGCTCAGGGTGCCGGCGGCGCCGGTGACGGGCGAGCCCGGCGGGCCGGTCGGGCCAGGGCCGCTCCTCCCACCGCACCGCCGGCCACGGAACCTTGTCCATGACCGCACGTTACCGAAGGTTCTCGCCGTTTCCTTCGCTCGCGAGCGCGCCCAGACGCGCCCGGATCCGTGCCGCGTACTCGTCGGCCTCGCCGTCGCCGTACCTGGTCCGCGGCCAGAAGAAGCCGCGCAGACCGTCCCCCTTGGTGCGGGGGACCACATGGACGTGCAGGTGTGGCACGGACTGGGAGACGACGTTGTTGGCAGCGACCCACGTCCCCTGGGCGCCGAGGGCCTCCGGCAGCGCTCTCGCGATCTGCTGCACGACGGCGAAGTAGGGGCCGAGCCGCTCCACGGGCAGGTCAGGCAACGTCACCACGTGCTCGCGAGGGACGACGAGGACGTGGCCCTTGAAGACGGGACGATGGTCCAAGAAGCCGATCGTGTCGGCGTCCTCGTGCACGATGGGGGCTGCCAGCTCCCCGGCGACCACGCGACAGAACGTGCACGACGCGTCGTACGACTCAGACATGGAGGCATCGAACCATGGGCACAGCGCTGTCACAGGACGACCTCGCACTGAGGACCCTCGCCCGCCAGTTCCCCAGGTCCACGGGCACGGCGGTCGACGACCTGGTCTCGTTGTACTCCGCGCTCGGACCGGTCCAGACCCAGGTGCCGCGCGCGGCGTTCGTCTTCGCATCGTCGCGACTGCCCGGCATCACCCACGAGACGGTCGTCGAGGCGTTCGAGTCCTACGCGCTGGTCAAGGGCACGACGCTGCGCGGGACGGTCCACACCTCGACGCCGCTGCACCACGCCTGGTCGGCCGCGGTCACGCGGGGCTGGCTCGACAGGTCGCTGACCAAGGCGTTGTCGCTGCAGACCGTGTCCTCCGACGACGTGCGCGCCGAGACCGCCGCGTACGCCGACCGCTGGCGCGAGCGCGACGACCTCGTCGACCACGTGCTCCAGTGGCTGGCCGAGCACGAGCCGGACGGCCGCGGTGTCGCGGCCGACACCTACACCCGCAACCAGCTGCGCTCGGCGCCCGGGCTCGTCCGTCGTCCGCCCGACCGCCGCTGGCACACCCGCACCGACACCCTCTACCGGACCTCGGGCGCCGTGACCGACGTCGACGACGACGCCCACGACCCCGAGGTCGCCCGCCGTGGGTTGGTGCGGACCCACCTCGCGTCGTACGGGCCTGCGACCCGCCGTGACGTCGCGTGGTGGCTGGGCGAGCGGCTCCGCCCCGTCGACGCGGCCGTCGAGGCCCTGGGGGATGAGGTGGTGCGACGGGAGGGTCCCGGTGGCGCGACCTACCTCGACCTTGTCGACGCACCCGACGGCAGCACGTACGAGGGTGGGGTCAGGATGCTGCCCGAGTTCGACGGCGTCCTGCTCGGGTTCGAGGGGACGGGGCCGGAGCGCGGACGCTTCACCGCGATCGACAACCTGCCCACGATCTTCAACAAGGTCAACGGCATGTGCAGCCCGATCGTGCTCGACGGGACTCGCATCGTCGCTCGATGGAGGATCGTCCCGAGGGGTGCCCGGATCGACGTCGAGGTGCTCCCGCTCCCGGGCGAGCGCCCGCCCGACGAGGCGGCCGTCGCCGACGCGCTGACCGCCGTCGAGTCGGTGCTCGACACCGAGGTCGCCGAGCTCCGCACGGTCGTGGAGTGACCTGGCGCGGGCGACGGTTCCGTGGGTAGTTGGAGGCGATGGCCTAAGATCGAATGACGCCCACCCAGACCCGCGGAGGACCATGAGCACGCTCGATCGCATCAGCCAGCCGAGCGATCTGCGGGATCTCACCGACCCCGAGCTCGACGCGCTCGCCGAGGAGATCCGCGAGCGGCTGATCGTCGCCGTCGCCACGCACGGGGGGCACCTCGGCCCGAACCTCGGGGTCGTCGAGCTGACGATGGCGATCCATCGGGTGTTCGACTCTCCGCGCGACCGGGTGATCTTCGACACTGGTCACCAGGCGTACGTGCACAAGATGCTGACCGGCCGGGCTGCTGAGTTCGAGAACCTCCGTACCGAGGGCGGCCTCTCCGGCTACCCGAGCCAGGCCGAGTCGGCCCACGACGTCGTGGAGAACTCCCACGCGTCGACCAGCCTCTCCTATGCCGACGGGCTGGCGAAGGCGAACATGGTCACCGGCCGGCCCGACCACGTGATCGCGGTGATCGGCGACGGCGCCCTGACCGGCGGCATGGCCTGGGAGGCGCTCAACAACATCGCCGCCAACGTCGACCGGCGCCTGGTGGTCGTCGTCAACGACAACGGCCGGTCCTACCGTCCGACCGTCGGCGGTCTCGCCAACCACCTGGCGCGGCTGCGCACCAACCCGCGCTACGAGCCGACGCTCAAGGCGGTGCGCGAGCGCCTCACTCAGACCAACGCGGTGGGACAGGTGACCTACGAGGCGCTCCACGCGATCAAGAAGGGTCTCAAGGACGCGCTCTACCCGCAGGGCATGTTCGAGGACCTCGGTCTCAAATACATCGGACCTATCGACGGCCACGACCGGCCGATGGTGGAGGAGGCGCTGGCACGGGCGCGGACCTACGGAGGGCCGGCGATCGTCCACGTCATCACGACGAAGGGTCAGGGCTACGAGATCGCGGTGGCCAACGAAGAGGACCAGATGCACCAGGCCAAGGCGTTCGACCGCCTGACCGGTGAGGCGCTGGCCGTGGAGCCGACCTCGTGGACGTCGGTCTTCCGCGACGAGCTGGTCCGGATCGGTGACGAGCGCCGCGACGTCGTCGCGATCACGGCGGCCATGCTGTCGCCGACCGGCCTCGACGCGTTCGCCGACAAGTTCCCCGAGCGCACCTACGACGTGGGCATCGCCGAGCAGCACGCGGTGACCAGCGCGGCGGGCCTGGCGATGGGCGGGCTCCACCCGGTCGTCGCGGTCTACGCGACGTTCCTCAACCGGGCGTTCGACCAGGTCCTGCTCGACGTCGCCCTGCACCGGTGCGGCGTGACGTTCGTGCTCGACCGCGCCGGCGTCACCGGTGACGACGGTCCCAGCCACAACGGCATGTGGGACATGTCGATCCTTCAGGTGGTCCCCACGCTGCAGCTGGCGGCGCCGCGCGACGGCACTCGTCTCCGTGAGCTGCTCCGCGAGGCGGTGGCGGTCGACGATGCGCCGACCGTGGTGCGCTTCCCCAAGGGAGGCGTGTCCGACGACGTCGAGGCCGTCGACGTCGTGGGCCGCAGCGACGTGCTGCTGCGCGAAGGCGCGGAGGACGTGCTCGTGGTCGCCGCCGGCCCGATGGTCCACCAGGCGCTCGACGCCGCCGCGCTGCTGCGGGCGGAGGGTGTCGGTGTCACGGTCGTCGACCCCCGGTGGGTCAAGCCCCTCGACCCTGCTCTCGTCGAGCTTGCCGCGCGACACCGTCTTCTCGTCACGATCGAGGACAGCGGCCGTGTCGGCGGGATGGGGTCGGTCCTCACCCAGATGCTCGCCGACGCCGACGTCCGCACCCCGGTGCGCGTCCACGGCGTCACGCAGGAGTTCTTCGACCACGCCAAGCGTGCCGTCCTCCTCGAGCGGATGGGCCTGACCGGAGAGGCCGTCGCGGCCGACACGCTGGCACGTCTCTGACCTGCCGGAGCCGCGCGCACGCGGCATAGTGTCCCCGAGGGAGAGGGGACCCCGATGGCCAGGAGCGCGCTGTTCCGTACGAAGTCGGTCGAGCAGTCCATGAAGGACACCGACGATCCCGAGACACGACTCAACCGCAACCTCGGAGCCCTCGACCTGATCGTGTTCGGCGTCGGCGTGATCGTCGGCGCCGGCATCTTCGTCCTCACCGGTCAGGCGGCCGCGACGACGGCCGGGCCCGCGATCGCCATCTCGTTCCTCGTCGCGGCTCTCGCCTGCGGCCTCGCCGCCCTCTGCTACGCCGAGTTCGCGTCCACCGTGCCGGTCGCGGGCAGCGCCTACACCTTCTCCTACGCCACCTTCGGCGAGCTGATCGCCTGGACGATCGGCTGGGACCTGGTGCTCGAGTTCACCGTCGGCTCGGCGGCCCTTGCGTCCGGCTTCTCCTCGTACTGGAACAACCTCGTCGAAGGCACGTTCCTCGAGCTCCCCGCCCAGCTGAGCACCGCGGCGGGCACGGGTGTCGTCGACATCCCTGCCATCGTGATCTCGCTGCTCGTGATGTGGGTGCTGATCGTCGGCATCAAGTTCTCCAGCCGGATCAACCAAGTCGTCGTGGCCATCAAGGTCGCCGTCGTGCTGCTCGTCATCATCGCGGGCATCCGCTACATCGACGCGCAGAACTGGTCGCCGTTCGTCCCGCCGTCCGAGCCACCGGCGCCTGGGGAGGGGGGCTGGCTCAAGACCCCGCTCGTCCAGTCCCTCCTCGGGCTCGATCCCGCGGTGTACGGCGTCGCCGGGATCTTCACCGGCGCAGCGATCGTCTTCTTCGCCTTCATCGGCTTCGACGTGGTCGCCACCACCGCGGAGGAGACGCACAACCCGCAGCGCAACGTCCCGATCGGGATCTTCGGGTCGCTCGCGATCGTCACCGTGCTCTATATGGCGGTCAGCCTGGTGATCACAGGCATGCAGAACTTCCACGACATCGACCCGGAGGACGGCGCTCCGCTCGCGACCGCGTTCGACGCCGTCGGGGTGGGCTGGATGGGCGACGTGATCTCGGTCGGCGCCTGCATCGGGCTCGTCGTCGTGGTGATGATCCTCATGCTCGGGCAGACCCGCGTGGCCTTCGCGATGGCGCGTGACGGGCTTCTCCCGCGGTGGCTCGCCCAGACCCACGGCGAGCGCCACACGCCCCACCGGATCACCTTCGTGACCGGGATCGCGGTGGCGGCGATCTCCGGGTTCGTCGACCTCTCCACGCTTGCCGACCTCGTCAACATCGGCACGCTGTTCGCGTTCGTCCTGGTCAGCGTCGGCGTGGTCATCCTCCGCCGTACCCGCCCGGACCTCGATCGAGGCTTCCGCGTCCCGGGCGCCACCGCGGTCGCCGTCGTCGCGGTCATCGCCTGCGTGTACCTGATGCTGAACCTGGTCGGCGAGACCTGGGTGCGGTTCTTCATCTGGATGGCGCTCGGTTTCGTCGTCTACTTCGCCTATGGGCGCAGGCACAGCCGGGTCGGCCGGGCAGCGACGGAGGCGGCCGGCGAAGGGGTCGAGAGCCGCTCCACGTAGGCTTGATGGTGTGCCCCCGGCCCGCCGCGACGCGTCGGACCGCCCGCCCCCGGGGAATGCGGCATGCCCGGTCGACGTTGGGAGGTGTCGTGATGCGAAGGCTTTTCAGCAGGCTGCGGAGGACTCGTCCCGGCTCGGAAGCGCTCGACGGGCTGCCTGAGGGCGTCCGTCCCGCGATGCTCTACGCGTTCGACGGCTTCCTCAATGCCGGCTCGGCCCCGAGGATCGCCGTCGAGCACCTGGAGTCCCGCGACGAGGGTGAGGTGCTCCACGAGTTCGACCTCGACGACTACTTCGACTACCGCGCGCGGCGACCTCCGATGGTCTTCGACCGCGACCGCTACACCGACTACGACCGTCCGTCGCTGGAGCTGAGGCTCCACCACGACGACCACGGCGCGCCGTTCCTCGTCCTGACCGGTCCCGAGCCTGATTTCCGGTGGGAGCAGTTCGCCGAGGAGGTCCACGAGCTCATCGAGGAGTACGGCGTCGAGCTCGTCGTCGGTCTCGGGGCGATCCCGATGGGCGTTCCGCACACCCGTCCGTCGGTCATCACCAACCACGCCAGCCGGCGTGAGCTGCTCGACAGGCCTAACCTGTTCCGAGCGCAGGTCGTCGTCCCGGCGAGCATCCAGTCGGTGCTCGAGCTGCGGCTCGGCGAGTGGGGCCACGATGCGATCGGCTACGTCGCCCACGTCCCGCAGTACGTCGCCCAGGTGGAATACCCGAGCGCGTCGGTCGCGCTGCTGGAGGCCGTCATCAGCGGCACGGGTCTGACGTTCGACCTCGAGGAGCTCAGGCTGCAGCAGGCCGAGGCCGTCGCCGACATCCACAAGCAGGTGGAGGAGCAGGACGGCGGCGACGTGCTTGCCGGGCTGGAGCGCCAGTACGACCAGATGAACCGATCCGCGGTGGAGCCGCTCGTGGCCGACGAGTCCGAGCTGCCGACGGGCGACGAGATCGGTGAGCAGTTCGAGGAGTTCCTCGCGCAGCTCGACCGGCCCGAGTCGAGCTCCGGAGAGTAGTCGGTCACACCCGAGGCGTCCCCGCCTACACCGGCCTCCGACGGCCGGTGCGCCGTGAGACGATGACGTCCGTGCCAGCAACCATCGAACAGCTCGTGGACCTCCTCGACCTCGAGAGGCTCGAGGAAGACCTGTACCGCGGCACCCACCCCGCAGACAGCACGCTGACCCGGGTGTTTGGCGGACAGGTCGCTGCGCAGGCGCTGATGGCCGCGTCGCACAGCGTCCCCGAGGACCGCCCGGTCCACTCCCTCCACGTCTACTTCCTCCTCGGCGGCGACCCGAGCGTGCCGATCATCTACGACGTCGAGCGCATCCGTGACGGGGGATCGTTCTCCACCCGGCGGGTCTCCGCGCGCCAGCACGGCAAGGTCATCTTCTACATGACCGCGTCGTTCCACCGGCGCGAGGACGGCTACGAGCACCAGAACGCGATCCCGGAGGTCCCACCCGTCGAGTCGACGCCGGTGCTCTCGGAGGTGCTCGAGTTCGTCGACCCGCGGGCAGCCGAGCACTGGCGCGCCGAGTGGTCGGCGCTCGAGGTCCGCTACGTCGGCGACAACCGTGCGGCCGACGACCCGGCTCGTGGGCTCGCGCCCTCGATCCAACGGCTGTGGCTGCGTGCCGCCGGAGACCTTCCGGACGACCCGGTCCTCAACGCGTGCGTGCTGACTTACATCAGCGACCTCACGCTCCTGGGCAGCTCGTTGGTGGTCCACGGGCTGACGGTCGGGTCGCCGCGGATCCAGCCCGCCTCGCTCGACCACGCCGTGTGGTTCCACCGCCCGGTCCGTGCCGACCAGTGGATGCTGTACGACCAGGTGTCGCCGTCGGCGATCGGCGCACGAGGGTTCGCGACCGCCAACATCTTCGCCGAGGACGGCGCGCTCGTGGCGTCGGTGGCCCAGGAGGGCTTGATCCGTCCGATCGAGCCGCGTCCGCAGGCCTGACCGCCCCGGGACGGTGACTCCGCCGTCACCGTCCCTGGGACACGGTCAGCGCGGATCGATCCGGGCGACGAGATGTGTGGGAGCGGGCTTGTCCTCCCGCGCGTGCCCGGTGATGCCGAGCAGCAGGCGGTCGCCGTCGGAGGCCGAGCCGAACTGAACCGTGGCCGGGAGCAGGATCGGGCGTCGCAGCTCCGCGACCACCGTGCAGGCGTCGGGCAGCCGGTTGTCGACCGCTGCGAGGGCGCGTGCCTGGCTCCACATGCCGTGCGCGATCTGCCGGGGGAAGCCGAACGCCCGTGCGCTCAGCCGCGACAGGTGGATCGGGTTGCGGTCGCCCGACACCGCGGCGTACCGCCGTCCGAGTCCGGCGTCGAGCCTCCAGGTGGCTGAGCCGCGGGGAGCCTCCACACCCTCGAGCGGCGGGATCTCTGCCTCCGCAGCCCCGCCACCTCCACGGCGCAGGAGCGTCATCGTCTCCTCCCACACGACCTCGTCCCCGACCCGGGCGGTGCTGACGACGTCGATCAGCCGTCCCTTGGGGTGGTCGCGCAGGCCCGTCGCCCGCACGCTCACGTCGTACCGCTCCGTGACCGTGATGGGACGGTGCTGCGTGATGCTGCTGCGGAGGTGCACGAGGCCCATCGGGGCGAACGGGAAGGCGGTGTCGACCATGAGGGCCATCTGCAGCCCGAACGCTGCGAGGTGGGGGTAGGTCACCGGCAACCGGTCCCGGAGCGCGAACCCGCAGACGTCGGCGTACGCGGCCAGGTGGTCGAGGTCTGTGGTGACACCGGAGCGTTCGAGCGTCACCTCAGGGACCGAGCCCGCCGTGTGGCGTACTCCGGGGAGCCCGCCGACGAACGGGATCGCCGGCAGCGCGGCGCGGGCGTACAGCGGGAGGATCGCCGGGGCCGCCTCGAAGTGCCGGACGGTCACCTCAGGCGCCCAGCAGGCTCTGGCCGCAGACGCGGACGACGTTGCCGGAGACGGCGGCGGAGCCCGGGTTGGCGAACCACGCGATGGTCTCCGCCACGTCGACCGGCTGGCCGCCCTGCGACATCGAGTTCATCCGGCGGCCGGCCTCGCGGATCGTGAGCGGGATCGTCTTGACCATGTCGGTCTCGATGAAGCCCGGCGCGACCGCGTTGACCGAGATGCCGTCCTCGGCGACCCGGGGGGCGAGCTCGTTCACCCACCCGATCACGCCCGCCTTCGACGCGGCGTAGTTGGTCTGACCGTTGTTGCCGGCGATCCCGGCGATGGACGAGACACCGAGGACGGTGCCGCCCGAGCGGATGAGCTTCTGGTCGAGCAGCTCGGCGGTGATGCGCTGGGGGGCGTCGACGTTGATCTCGACCACCTTGTGCCAGTTCTCCGTCTTCATGTTGCGCAGCCGCTTGTCGCGAGTGATGCCGGCGTTGTGGACGACGACGTCGACGCCACCGTGGTGCTGCATGACGTAGGCGGCGATCCGCTGGGGCGCGTCCGGGGCGGTGATGTCGAGGACGATCGACTCACCTCCCAGCGCCGCCATCTCACGCTGGAGGTCGTCGGCCAGCGGCGCGACGTCGAGCCCGATCACGGTGGCTCCGTCGCGGTGCAGGGTCTGGGCCATCGCGAGGCCGAGCCCGCGGGACGCGCCGGTCACCAGGGCGACCTTGCCCGTCAGCGGCGCGAGGGGATCGAACGACGGCGCGTCGGTGACGCCCGCGGTGCCGATGCGGACGACCTGACCGCTCACGTAGGCGGACTTGGGGGAGAGGAGGAAGCCGAGCGTGGAGGCGATCGCCCCCTCCGCGCCGCGTGCGACGTACACGGTCTGGGCGGTCGACCCCTTGCCCAGCTCCTTGCCGAGCGACCGCGACACACCCTCGAGCGCGCGCTGGGCGATCGCGCGTCCGGCGGAGTCGGCGTGCTCAGGAGGCGTGCCGATCAGGACGACGCGGCCGCTGGCGCCGAGGTTGCGCAGCACCGGCGTGAGGAACTCCTGCAGGAGGTCGAGGTCGGCCGCGGACTCGAGACCCGTGGCGTCGAACACGATGCCCTTCAGCCGCTCGCCGTCGGCCACGCTGCGGGTGACCGTGACTGCGAGGGTGCCCAGCGCGTCGTCGAGCGCGGTGCCCAGGGTGCTGCCGGGAGCAGAGCCGACGAGGACGGTGCCCGACACGAGCGGATCGCCGGCGCGGTAGCGCTCGAGCCGGGGCGGGTCGGGCAGCCCCAGGTTCTTCACCAAGAACTTCCCGACCGGGGTGTGGACGAGGTCTTGGTAGCGGTCACTCATGTCGTGTGTCCTACCTCTCGAATACTCTTGGTATCTGGATCTGGTGCTCTACTGTAACCTAGAGTTACAGTCCCGACCAGGCTCGTCCAGGTTCGGTCGTACGACTGTGGCCAACGCAACGACGTCCTCCCAAGGAGATCCCATGGCACCCACCACTCAGCGCTCCGCCAGCGGTCCGCGGCGGGTCGCCGTCGTCGGCGGCAACCGGATCCCGTTCGCCCGGTCCAACTCCGTCTACGCGCACGCGTCCAACCAGGACATGCTCACCGCCGCCCTCGACGGGCTGGTGGAGCGCTACGACCTGGCGGGGGAGCGGGTGGGCGAGTTCGCCGCGGGTGCCGTGCTCAAGCACAGCCGTGACTTCAACCTCGCTCGCGAGACGGTCCTCGGCTCACGGCTCGACCCCACGACGCCGGCCTACGACGTGCAGCAGGCCTGCGACACCGGCATCCAGGCAGCGATCCAGGTGGCCAACAAGATCGCCCTCGGCAAGATCGACGTCGGCATCGCCGGCGGCTCCGACACGACCTCCGACGCGCCGATCGCGGTGGGTGAGGGCCTTCGCAAGGCGCTGCTCGAGGCCAACCGCGCCAAGGACCTCAAGGGACGCCTCGCCGCCCTGGCCAAGATCAGGCCGTCCGACATCGTGCCTGCCATCCCTCAGAACTCCGAGCCCCGCACCGGCCTCTCGATGGGCGAGAGCCAGGCGTTGACGACGCTCGAGTGGGGGATCAGCCGCGAGGAGCAGGACGCGCTCGCCGTGGAGTCGCACCACAAGCTCGCTGCGGCGTACGACCGTGGCTTCCTCGACGACCTGATGACGCCCTACCTCGGCCTCGAGCGCGACCAGAACCTCCGCCCGGACTCGTCCCTGGAGCGGCTCGCCAAGCTCAGGCCGGTGTTCGGCAAGGGTGAGTCCGCCACCATGACCGCCGCCAACTCGACCCCGCTGACCGACGGCGCCTCGACGGTGCTGCTCGCGTCGGAGGAGTACGCAGCGACGAAGGGGTGGGAGCCGTTGGCCTACCTCACCGAGTACGAGACCGCTGCCGTCGACTACGTCGACGGCAGCGAGGGGCTGCTGATGGCGCCGGCGTACGCGATGCCTCGGATGCTGGCGCGTGCCGGGCTGTCGCTGCAGGACTTCGACTACTACGAGATCCACGAGGCGTTCGCGTCGCAGGTGCTCACCACGCTCAAGGCGTGGGAGGACCCGATCTTCTGCAAGGAGCGCCTCGGGCTCGACGCTCCGCTCGGCTCGATCGACCGGAGCAAGCTCAACGTCGTGGGGTCGTCGCTCGCCGCGGGACACCCGTTCGCGGCCACCGGTGGCCGCATCGTCGCGACGCTGGCCAAGCTGCTCGCCGAGAAGGGCTCCGGGCGGGGAGTGATCTCCATCTGCGCCGCAGGCGGGCAGGGCGTGACGGCGATCCTGGAGCGCTGACCGGGCCGCGGTCGAGGCCCGTCGGCGCTCTCAGCCGACGGGCTCGTCCGCGATCGCCATCGCGTGCGCCGCACGGATGGTGTGGCGCTTGACGGCCTCCCAGCTCACACGGCGCACGGTCGGGACGCCGGGCGCTCCCTCGCTCACCAGAAGCTGGTTGCGGGCGAACTGCAGCGCGCCCAGCGACTGCGTGTAGAGCATGTTGGCGAGCATGTAGGGGTCGTCGACATGGAAGTCGCCGGACTTGTTGCCGGCCTCGAGCACCTCGGCGAGCACGCCGAGGGGGCCGAGCATGCCGCGGCCCAGCCGGATCATCGCTCCCTCCGAGACGCTCTCGAAGAGCTCCTCGCCGGACTTGCTCAGGAGGTCCAGGGCGCAGTCGACGAAGGCGGGATGCTCGTGACCACGGTCGAGGAAGGCGCTGGCGACCCGCTCGAGGCGTTCGGCGGGGATGCGGCTCTCGTCGTCGGCATCGCGCATCACCTCGGCGAGCTCGTCGAGATAGCCGACCAGGGTCAGCGCGAAGAGCTCCTCCTTGCCGGAGAAGTGTCGATAGATGATGGCGCGGTTGATCCCGACGGACTGGGCGATGTCCTCGATCTGCGCGTCGCGCAGCCCGACCGTGTCGAACAGGTGGCGCGTCGCCCGGATGATGTCGTCCTCGCGAGCGCGTCTCCGTGCGGCCGTCGCTCGCGCGCCGCGCGGCGTTCTCGGCCCAGGTGCCCCGGCGTTCTCATCTCCCACACCCGGAGTCTAGAGGGCGGCCGTGCCTTCTGGTGCGAACGGCTCCGGCGAGGCTCCGATCACGCGGTAGCGTGGTCCGCACGGCACGGATCCGTCATCCGACGTACGACGACAGCGTGAGGGAGCAGGATGCGGCGAGGTGCGGCAGTGGTCGTGGGCGCGGGTCTCGTGCTCGGGTCGTTCCTGGTGTCCGGGCCGGCGGGTGCGAGCAGCTGTGCGCCGACCCCGGTGGCCGAGCAGCTCGATCGTGCCGATGCGGTGTTCGTGGGCACGGTCACTCCGAGCGGCGCCGGCGACGATACCGTCGTCGTGGCAGTGAGTGACGTCTACAAGGGCGAGGTCCCGCGGACGACGCCCGTCGTCGTTCCCGAGGTCGGCCCGCCGCCGTCGTTCGAGGACGACCGGCAGTACGTCTTCTTCGTCGAGGCAGAGTCTGGTGCCCTCGTGTCGAGGGTCTGCGGCGGGACCCGCCCGGTCGCCGACGCCGTCCTCGACGACCTGGAGGCAGCGACGTCGGACCGGTCGGCGTACCGCCCCGCACCGGTCGCCCCGAGCCCGTCCGAGGCCGGACCGTCGGCGGTGGAGGACGGTGGGACCGCAGACGGAGCCGGTGGGGGAGCGAGCGCGACCCCAGAGGACACCTCGGAGGCCGACTCGCCGCCCCCGGTGCTCATCGGGATCGTCGTCGCGGCCGTCGTCCTGGTGGTCGTCGGAGGACCGTTCGTCGTGCGCCGTCGTGCACGCAGGGAGACTGTCGGTCCCACGACGTAGGCTCGAAGCATGCGTTCCGTGAAGGACCTCCAGCGCCAGGTCGCGCCCCTGCGCGTGGTCGCCGACTTCGAGCCCAGCGGCGACCAGCCGGAGGCGATCAAGAAGCTCGCCGAGCGCGTCGAGCGCGGGGAGACCGACACCGTGCTGCTCGGCGCCACGGGCACGGGCAAGACGGCGACGGTCGCCTGGTTGGCCGAGAAGCTGCAGCGCCCGATGCTCGTGATGCAGCCCAACAAGACCCTCGCCGCCCAGTTCGCCAACGAGCTCCGGCACTTCTTCCCCGACAACGCCATCGAATACTTCGTCTCGTACTACGACTACTACCAGCCAGAGGCGTACGTCCCGCAGACCGACACCTACATCGAGAAGGACTCCTCGATCAACGAGGAGGTCGAGCGGCTCCGGCACTCCGCCACCTGGAACCTCCTCACCCGCCGCGACGTGATCGTGGTCGCGACGGTGTCGTGCATCTACGGCCTCGGGTCCGCCGAGGAATACATGAACCGCATGATCCACCTCCAGGTCGGCTCTGAGATGGACCGCGACAAGCTCCTTCGCACCCTCGTCGTGGCTCAGTACGCCCGCAACGACCTGGCGGCGACGCGCGGCACCTTCCGCGTGCGCGGCGACACCCTCGAGATCTTCCCGGTCTACCAGGAGCTCGCCGTGCGGGTGGAGTTCTTCGGTGACGAGATCGAGCGGCTGATGACGTTGCACCCGTTGACCGGCGAGGTGCTCAGCGAGGAGCGCGAGCTCTACGTCGGTGCCGCGACGCACTACACGGTCGGGCCGGAGCGGCTCGAGACCGCCGTGCGAGGCATCGAGAACGAGCTCGAGCACCGGCTTGACGAGCTCGAGAGCCAGGGCAAGCTCCTCGAGGCGCAGCGGCTCCGGATGCGCACCACCTACGACATGGAGATGATCCGTCAGGTCGGCAGCTGTTCGGGCATCGAGAACTACTCCCTCCACATGGACGGGCGCCTGCCAGGCACGGCACCCAACTGCCTCCTCGACTACTTCCCCGAGGACTTCGTGCTCGTCGTCGACGAGTCGCACGTCACGATCCCGCAGATCGGCGGGATGTACGAGGGCGACATGTCTCGCAAGCGGACGCTGGTCGAGCACGGGTTCCGACTTCCGAGCGCGATGGACAACCGGCCGCTCAAGTGGGAGGAGTTCCTCCAGCGGATCGGCCAGACCGTCTACCTCTCGGCGACGCCGGGCCCCTACGAGATGTCCAAGGTCAAGGACCCGGACGAGATCGTGGAGCAGATCATCCGTCCGACCGGTCTGGTGGACCCGGAGGTCATCGTCAAGCCGACCAAGGGGCAGATCGACGACCTCATCGAGCTCATCCGCGGCAGGGTCGAGCGCAACGAGCGGGTGCTCGTCACGACCCTGACCAAGAAGATGGCCGAGGACCTGACCGACTACCTGCTCGAGGCCGGCATCCGCACCCGCTACCTCCACAGCGAGGTCGACACGCTGCGGCGGGTGGAGCTGCTGAGCGAGCTGCGGATGGGCGAGTACGACGTGCTCGTCGGCATCAACCTCCTGCGTGAGGGCCTCGACCTGCCCGAGGTGAGCCTGGTGGCGATCCTCGACGCCGACAAGGAGGGCTTCCTGCGCTCCGGCCGGTCGCTGATCCAGACGATCGGGCGTGCTGCCCGCAACGTCTCGGGGCAGGTCGTGATGTACGCCGACTCAGTGACGCCCTCGATGGAGCAGGCGATCGACGAGACCAACCGCCGACGTGCGATCCAGGTCGCCTACAACACCGAGCACGGCATCAACCCGACCCCGTTGCGCAAGAAGATCGGTGACATCACCGACATGCTCGCTCGCGAGGACGCGGACATCGAGCAGCTCGTCGGGTCGGGTCGGGCACAGTCGCGCGGCAAGTCACCGGTCCCGCTCGTCGGAGCGTCCGGTGACGGCACGCGCGTCGACACGTCGTCGATGGCGGCCTCCGAGCTGGCCGAGCTGATCCAAGGACTCAACTCCCAGATGCACGCAGCCGCGGAGGACCTTCAGTTCGAGGTGGCGGCACGACTGCGTGACGAGATCGGCGAGCTCAAAAAGGAGCTCCGCCAGATGCAGGCCGCCGGCGCCGGCTGATCGGAGAGGCCGGACGGCCCGCGCCACCCCGCGGGCCTACGGTCCCTCCCACGCATCCGCATCGACGGCGTACACCCACCGCATCCCGGGCCACTCGGTCACCGACCACAGCCTCCGCTGCTGCGGCCACGCGGCGATGTCCTCGCACCCCGTCGGGAGCACCTTCTTGTGCCGTCGGAACGCGCCCGGTCTGCCGACGAGCAGGTCGCCGTTGTTGCCCCGGCCCTGGCTCGTGGTCACGTACCACGTGCCGTCGATGGCGGTCGCTCCCTGCATCCTGGCGGCCTGCTCCGGATGGAGCTCGTCGGGTGTCAGTCGTCCGGTGTCAGGATCTCGAACGGGCAGGTGCGTGCGCGGGTCCAGCCGGAACCGCCAGAGCCGCTGGGTCTTTCCGACCCCGCCGTACTCACCGACGACGAGAGACGCTGGGCTGCCGTCCTCCGGGCTGCCGTGCTGGATCGACAAGAAGGAGTAGCGCAGCCGGCTGCCGTCGTCGCGGCTCCACGCCGACAGCTTCGCGAACACCGGCAGGACCAGCTCGTAACCCAGCCGCCTCGAGGGCCCGCCGCGAGCGCCGTCGGGCAGGCGGAGCAGGTCGTCGATCCGCACGACGTAGATGCCCGCGCGGGTCGCGGCCACGTACAGGTACGGGCCGTACCAGGCGATGCCGCCGGCATGGGTCGGGACGGGCCGCGCACGGACGCCCCAGGGGGTTCGTCGCGCCCTGACCAGGAGCACGTGCTGGTAGCGCAGCGTCGCGAGGTCGACGAAGGTCAGCCGGGCGCCGTTGCGTCGTGCGTGGTGGTGGGCGTACCAGCTGACGGCGACGACGTCGCGCCCTCCGGTGCCGCCGGGTGCGTCCCCGGCGGTCGCGTCCGCGGAGGTGGTGACGCCTTGGGGGTACCAGTCCTCGGTGTCGGCATCCGGGCGCTCCCAGGTGAACCCGTACGCCGCGGCCTGTCCCGGCACCTCGACCTCGCGAGCCTGGAGAGGGGCGGTGTCGAGCACCTCGGGGATGGTCGACCTCGTGCCTCGGCGCAGCAGAGCCCGCCTCGCGCCGGGGCTCGTCAGCGTGCCCACCAGGCCTACGTGTCTCACTGCCACGGCGCGAGCCTAGCGAGGTCTGCGACACGAGCACCCGGGGCGCCCTCTGGCACAATGGCGCAGGGAGGGGAGTATTCCTTTCGTCGACCCGTCGTCATCACGGCCAGCGCGCTGGCCCGGCGGGTCGAGCCGTGTCAGGTGCTCCTCGCGCCGGCCCGGCGGAAGAGACCTCCGGCCAGACAACCCATCCGACCGGAGGAACCGAACCGTATGAACGTCACACCCCTCGAGTGGTGGATCACGATCGGCGTCACCGTCGCCGTGCTCCTGTTCGACGTCGTCGTGATCGCGCGCAGGCCCCACGAGCCGTCGATGAAGGAAGCCGGGGTCGCGCTCACCATCTATGTCGGACTCGCGGTCGCGTTCGGCATCTGGGTGACGGGCTTCCACGGCGGTCAGTACGGCCTGGAGTTCTTCACCGGATGGCTCACCGAGTACAGCCTCTCGGTGGACAACCTGTTCATCTTCATCATCATCATGGCGAGCTTCAAGGTGCCCCGGGTCTATCAGCAAGAGGCGCTGATGATCGGCATCATCCTCGCCCTGATCTTCCGCGGGATCTTCATCGGTCTCGGTGCCGCGGCGATCAACAACTTCAGCTGGGTCTTCTACATCTTCGGCCTCTTCCTCGTCTACACGGCGTACGGACTGGTCAAGAGCTATCGCAACCACGACGACGAGGAGGCCGGCGACAACGCCGTCGTGCGGTTCGCCGAGCGGCACTTCAGCGTCGCCGACGAGTTCCACGGCATGAAGATGACCGTGCACATCGACGGCAAGCGGTTCCTGACGCCGATGTTCCTCGTGATCCTGGCCCTGGGCACCACCGACCTGCTGTTCGCGCTGGACTCGATCCCGGCGATCTACGGCATCACCAAGGAGCCGTACCTCGTCCTGACGGCGAACATCTTCGCGCTCATGGGCCTGCGCCAGCTCTACTTCCTGCTGGGCGGGCTGCTCCAGCGTCTGGTGTACCTGTCGCTCGGCCTGTCCGTGATCCTCGCCTTCATCGGCGTCAAGCTCGTCCTCCACGCGTTGCACACCAACGAGCTCCCGTTCATCAACAACGGCGAGCACCTCGACGTGCCGGAGATCCCGACGCTGATGAGCCTCGCGGTGATCATCGTGGTCCTGGCCCTGACCGCGGCCGCCAGCCTGTGGAAGACCCGCCACCAGCCGCAGCCCAAGCGGCCCGACGATCGCGAGGACGTCCCGCCGCGCTGATCGTCGTCCGCCCGGGGTCCGCGAGTCCGCTCTAGGTGGCTTGCGGACTGCCTGGGCTTGTTGTCCAGATTATGTGGGTTAGTCTGACTGAGGTCTTGCTCGACGCCGAATCCTGTCCGCGGGCGAGACCTACCCCGGAGGGTCGGTCAACGGGGGCCGGCGAACCACGAACATGACGGACAGGAGTGGGGAACCCAATTCCGGAGCCACGGCTCCTTGGGGTGAAGCCCGGTCGCGGACTCGTCCGTGACCGGCAGGGCACCTTCGGCCCGAACCCGACAGCTAACCCCGCAGGCGTTGTGAAGGAACACATGAACAACGCCCTTCGCGTCGCCAAGCGCGGCGTCGCCACCACGCTCGCCCTCATGGGTCTGGTCGCCGGTCTGCTGGTCTTCACCAGTACGCCCGCCAGCGCGGCCAAGGACCGGACCTGGGAGCGCCTCGCCAAGTGCGAGGCGGGAGGTCGGTGGCACATCAACACCGGAAACGGCTACCACGGTGGTCTGCAGTTCAACCCAGGAACCTGGCGGTCGTACGGCGGCAAGAAGTATGCGTCGACCGCCTACAAGGCCAAGCGCCGCGAGCAGATCGCGGTCGCGGAGAAGGTCCTCAGGCGGCAAGGGTGGGGCGCATGGCCGGCCTGCACCCGCAAGCTCGGCCTGACCAGCAAGCACAAGCGTGAGAAGTGGCAGGGCTTCGCCAAGAGCGACCGTGTCGCCAAGAAGGGCGCCATCGGACACTTCCCGCGCTGGTGGCGCAAGAAGTTCTGGTGAGCGACCCACCTCACCTCGGACCCCGTCGGGCTCAGTCGAGCTCGGCGGGGTCCTTCACGTAGGTGCGCTCGGCGTAGAACGCGCGGTTGATGATCCAGGTGATGATCCACAGCACCACTCCGAGGCCGAGCAGCAGTCCCGCAACTTCGTACTGCTCGGTGTCGCGACCCGACAGGGGCGTCACGAGATAGAGCGAGACGACGGCGGCGACCACCGGGATGACGGTCGGCGCGACGAAGTGGCGGGTGTCGACGCGGTCGCGGCGCAGCACCAGCACCGCGACGTTGACGATCGTGAAGACCGCGAGCAGGAGGAGTGCGGTGGTGCCGCCGAGGGTGGCGACGGCGTCCTCGCTCGCGTTGAACACGTAGGTGATGAGCCCCAGGGCGAGGAGGGTCGTGAAGAGGATCGCGACCCATGGCGTCTGCCGCCGGCGACCGACGTGGGCCAGCGCCGGTGGCAGCACGTGCTGCCTGGCCATGCCGTAGAGGAGCCGGCTGGCCATGAGCATGTTGATGAGCGCCGTGTTGGCGACGGCGAACATCGTGATGAACGGATAGATCTCGTCGATCGGGAGGTTGGGTGCGCCGAGCTCGACGACGGTGAGCAGTGGCGTCTCCGTCGCGGCGAGCCGGCCGATCGGGACGAGCGCAACGGCGGTGATCGAGACGAGAACGTAGATGAGTCCCGTGATCGACAACCCGGTCAGCATGATCCGCGGGAAGGTCGAGACGGGGTCTTTCGTCTCCTCCGCCATGTTGACCGAGTCCTCGAAGCCCACCATCGCGAAGAACGCCAGCGACGTCGCCGTGGTGACAGCGAGGAAGACGTTCTTGTCCTCGGGCGTGTCGAACGCGACGACGCGGGAGAAGTCGGCGTTTCCCTCGACGACCGCCCAGATGCCGACGAGGAGGACCAGCAGGAGCCCGGAGAGCTCGACCACGGTGAGGACGACGTTGGTGATGATCCCGTGGGCGACCCCACGGAGGTTGACCAGTGCGAGCGCGACCATGAACAGCAGGGCCACGATCAGGATGCCGGTGCTGTCCAGGTCGAGCCCGAAGCCCTGGTCGAGGCTGCGCGCGAAGACACGCGACGCGGTCGAGGCCGACGTGATCCCGGACGAGAGCACCGCGAACGCCACGAGGAACGTGAGGAAGTGGATCCCGAACGCCTTGTGGGTGTAGAGCGCCGCACCGGCGGCCTGGGGATACTTCGTCACGAGCTCGAGGTACGAGAACGCGGTCAGGGTCGCGATGGCGAAGGCGATGAGGAAGGGCAGCCACGCCGCGCCGCCGACCTCGGCCGCCACCTGCCCGGTGAGCGCATAGACGCCGGTGCCGAGGATGTCACCGACGATGAACAGCAGGAGGAGCCTGGGGGTGAGGAAGCGCCTGAGCTCCGTCGGCCGGCCCTCCTCTTGATCGGACGACGTGGACCCGGGCCCGGTGTCGCTCATGACACTCCTCCTCGTACGCCGGCAACGCGTGGGTTTACTGTCGTGCGCCGTGGCGTCGGCCGCAACCCCCCACGCACAGAGAGTGGTTCGAACGCGTGTTCGAACGAGGCGTATCCTGTCCGACGTGGGCGCGAACAGGCGATACGGCCAGGAGGAGCGTGCCGTCGCCCCGCCTCGTGAGGGGGGCGGAGTGAGGCACGTCTGGGTCTCGCTGAGCCGGTACGAGTCCGACGCCTACCCCGGTCTGGTGATCGAGTGGCGTCGCGAGTCGCAGGGCTGGGTTGCCCGAGTCGCGTTCGTCCCGGGCAAGGAGGGGGAGGGGACGTTGGTGGAGCAGTGGGTGTCCGCCAGCCGCCTGCGCCCCGCCGGTCCTCGACCGTCCGCCGGGTGACCGGTAGGGCTCAGCCGAGCTCCACCCGCCCCGCCGCAGCCACCAGTGCTTCCACCACGGCGGAGACGGCCAGGCCGGGCTCGCGCCGGTTCTGCCGGTGCCGGGCGATCACGCGACGCGAGCCCAGTCCCGGGAGCGCGACCACCTCGACGCCGGCGGGAAGGTCCTGGTGGAGCGCGAGCGCCGCCACCATGGCCACGCCCTCCCCGGCGGCCACCAGGGCGTACGCCGTCTCGAAGCTCGTGAACTGGTGGACCATCGTCAGCTGCCCTCCCAGCGTGCGCGCCAGGCGCTGCAGTGCTCGTGCCGCGGCCGTCTGAGGCTCGGCTCCGAGCCATCGGGCGTCCGCGAGGTCGGCGGCCTGGGTCGGCGTGGCGAACGAGGAGGGGATGACGGCGCGCCACGGCTCGTCGAGGAGGATCACGTCGTGAGTCCCGCGCGGCGCCGGTGAGACGGCCTCCTCGTCCTGCTCGACCAGCACGAGGTCGAGCTCGCCGGCCCGGAGCAGGCGGAGGGCGTCGTCCGGCTCGTGCTCCTCGACGGTGACCTCGATGCCGGGATAGGTCTCGCGGACCTGCCCGAGGGACGGGCCGACGATCGCCTGGATGGACGTCTGGAACGCCCCGAGCGCGACGCGCCCGGAGACGTCGCCGCTCAGGGTCGCGAGCGACTTGCGGGCTTCGACCAGCTCCGCCTCGATGCGTTCCGCGGTCTCGGCGAGGACGCGGCCGGCGGGGGTCAGCGTGACGCCGCGAGGACCGCGGTCCAGGACGTCTAGACCCTCCTCGGACTCGAGCCGTGCGATCTGCTGCGACACCGCCGACGGTGTGACGTTCAACTCGTCGGCGGCCGCCAGGATGCCGCCGGAGCGGTGGACGGCGAGGAGAACCGCGAGACGGCGGGGATCGATGGAGGCCATTTAGCAATACTAAACGGCTCATCAAGGATAGGTCGATTGTGCTTAACCCTTGCGCGACGCACACTGAGGGGGTCGCCGCAGTGAGACATCCGGTCGCCGACATCCCCTCATCCACGCACGATCTCTCGGAGCCGCACATGTTCTCCCTCGCCGACTTTGTCACCGCCCTCGGGTGGTTCGGCGCAGTCGCGGGCGCTGCCGCGTACCTTCTCGTCAGCCGCGGTCGCTGGAGCGCCGCCTCGGCGCGCTACCAGTCCGCCAACCTCCTCGGCGCCGGCCTGATGGGGGCGGTCGCGGCGTTCAACGGGATCTGGCCCTCCGCCGCGGCGAACCTCATCTGGGTCGTGATCGGCGGTCAGGCCCTGTGGGTGATCTTCACGAAGAAGCAGGCGACGCAGCAGCCTGCCGCCACCGCGGAGGTCAGCCCTGTCGCGGCTCCGGTCGTCACCGCCGCACCCGCGTACGAGCAGCACGTCCTCGACGAGGTCTGGGACGAGCGCGACCCGACGCTGCAGATGAGCGTCGACGAGCTGACGGTCCTCACCTCGCGGCGCATGCCCGTCGCCGCCTGACCGCTCACCAGCCGCGGCCGCGCCAGTGCAGCCAGCGATGCGACGACGACACCGACTCCTTCTCCGTGGACCACTACCCGCACCCGCTGTCCCAGTACCCGCAGTACGCGGAAGACCCCGGCAACCTGGCCCCCGCCCACCTGCATCGCAACCAGTCGGCAGGCATCAAGAACCCCGCCCCCGACATGGGCGACCCGTCCGAGAACTGGTGAGGTCGAACGCCCTCATCTGCCGATGCCTGAATGTGTCCAGGTGTGCCGATACGGTCGCGCCATGCGCGACGAACGGATAGTGATCGGCAACGCCGACGCGGCACTTGACCAGCGGCTCAACGACGAACTGACCCGGTTCAACGTTGCCGCGACCCCTGGCGTTACTCCGCCTGAGGAACTCACCGTCAAAGCGGAGCACGAAGGTGAGTTGATCGCCGGAGTCTCGGGTTGGACTTGGGGACAGGCGGCTGGCATCGGGATGACCTGGGTTCGCGAGGACCGGCGTGGAACCGGTCTCGGCGCCACGCTGATGGCAGCGTTCGAGAGTCAGGCTGCGGATAAGGGCTGCACGCACGTGTTCGTCACCTCCTTCACGTTCCAAGCACCTGCGTTCTACAAGGGCCTGGGGTACGAGGAAATCTTTCGCTGGGAATGGGTCCCGACATTGGGCCGAGATGACGTGCACATGCGAAAGCAATTGAGACGCCCCCCGTCGTTGTGACGGGCTGCGAGACCAGGCCCCCATGACGTCCCAGGACGGGTCTGGGCCGTCTACCAGCCGCGTTCGCGCCACTGGGCCAGGTGTGGCCGCTCGGCTCCGAGTGTCGAGTCGTCGCCGTGCCCGGGGTAGAACCACGTCTCGTCCGGCAGCTGGTCGAACACCTTGTGCTCGACGTCGCCGAGGAGCGTCACGAAGTCGTCGTGCGAGCCCGTCTTGCCGACCCCGCCCGGGAAGAGCGAGTCGCCGGTGAACAGGTGCGGCATCCCGTCGGGATCGTCGAACAGCAGGGCGATCGAGCCCGGAGTGTGCCCCACGAGGTGGATGACCTGGAGCCGTGACCGTCCGACGGGGATCTCCTCCCCGTCGGTGACGACGACGTCGACGGGGACGCCGATCTCCTCGGCGTCGTCGGCACCGGCGACGGTCCTGGCACCGGTCGCCGCCACGACCGCGGCCAGTGCCTGCCAGTGGTCGCCGTGCCGGTGCGTGGTCACGACCGTGGACAGCCCGGCCTCGCCCACGACCTCGAGCAGCGTGTCGGCGTCGTTCGCCGCATCCACGAGCAGCTGCTCGTCGGTGTGACGGCAGCGCAGGACGTACGCGTTGTTGCTCATCGGGCCGACGGCGACCTTGGTGATGATGAGGTCGGCGAGCTCGCGGACGTGCGGCGTCCCGCCGACGGTGACCTTGCCGGTGTACGTCATCGTTCCTCCACGGTGCGGGTACGGCGCCGGCTCAACGCCACGGTCCGAGCTCGGGCAGGTCGCCGGCGGTGGTCAGGGACGGACCGACGATCCCACGGGTCACCCACGCGAGGAGGTCGGACTGCGTGCCCGACACCGTACGCCCACCGCCGTCGCCGACCCCGAAGCCGGAGTCGGTCGACCGCAGGGCGAGCAGCTCCCCAGCGCGGTCGCTCAGGCCGCGGGTGGCGTCGTGCAGCGCGAGGGAGACCCACCCTTGCGGCCACTTCTCGGGCGTGTAGCCGAGGTCGAGGTCGTAGTGGTGGACGATCACCTCACCCGCCCGGAGCATGGGCACCCACGACCCGGGGACCTCCTTGCCGCCTCGCGCGACGACCGTGCGGCCCCACGCCTCCTCCGGGAGCTGCCGCGCCGTGGTGATCCATCTCACCGACGCCTCCGTGAGGTCGTCCAGGAGCGCGTCGGCGTCGCGGTGGGCGCCGGCCTCGATGTCGGCGTCACGAGCGGCGGGGGAGGCGTACATGGGCGTCTCCTCCCCGGTCCGTGCCCACGTGAGCAGGTTGACGAGCGCGTCGGCGTTGCGGGCCAGGTGGGTGACGACGTGGCCGCGGGTCCATCCGGGGAGGAGGCTGGGCGCCCGCATGTCGGCGTCCTCGAGTGCGCCGAGCGCGAGCAGGAGGTCTCGCGTGCGGGAGTCCACCAGGTCCATCACGTCGTGGGGGGTCGCCATGGGATCACCATGCCAGGCCTGGACGGTGACTGGTCAGCCGATTCCGTCAAGCATTCCTGTCAGGACCCGCCGGTACGATTGCAAGCGTGGGTCGAGTGCTGCCCGGGCGCTGGTCCGCGCCCTTTCTCCTCGACTCGCGCGACCTCCAGGAAGGCTGATCAGGTGGCAGATCGACTGCTCATTCGCGGTGCCCGCGAGCACAACCTCAAGGATGTCTCCCTCGACCTCCCGCGGGACGCGATGATCGTCTTCACCGGCCTGTCCGGCTCCGGCAAGTCATCGCTGGCGTTCGACACGATCTTCGCCGAGGGCCAGCGCCGCTACGTCGAGAGCCTCTCCGCGTACGCGCGTCAGTTCCTCGGCCAGATGGACAAGCCCGACGTGGACTTCATCGAGGGCCTGTCGCCGGCGGTCTCCATCGACCAGAAGTCCACCTCGCGCAACCCGCGGTCCACCGTCGGCACGATCACCGAGGTGTACGACTACCTCCGTCTGCTGTACGCGCGGATCGGGCACCCGCACTGCCCCGTGTGCGGCGAGGCGATCACCAAGCAGACCCCGCAGCAGATCGTCGACCGCATCATGGCGCTCGAGGAGGGCACCCGCTTCCAGGTGCTGGCTCCGGTCATCAGGGGCCGCAAGGGCGAATACCTCGACCTGTTCCGCCAGCTTCAGTCGCAGGGCTACAGCCGCGTGCGCGTCGACGGCGAGGTCCGTAGCCTCGCCGACGACCCGCCGGCCCTCGCCAAGCAGAAGAAGCACCACATCGAGGTCGTCGTCGACCGCCTCGTCGTCAAGCCGACCTCGCAGCAGCGCATCACCGACTCCGTCGAGACCGCGCTCAACCTCGCCGACGGCCTCCTCCTGCTCGACTTCGTCGACCTGCCCGACGACGATCCGGGCCGCGTGCGCCGCTTCTCCGAAAAGCTGGCCTGCCCCAACGAGCACCCCCTCGCC
Organism: Mumia sp. zg.B21; assembly: GCF_019550855.1. NCBI lineage: Bacteria > Bacillati > Actinomycetota > Actinomycetes > Propionibacteriales > Nocardioidaceae > Mumia > Mumia sp. zg.B21. The sequence goes on from NZ_JAHWCJ010000001.1 coordinate 777,113, forward strand.
GTCGATGAGCTCGAGCCGCGCTCTTTCTCCTTCAACGCCCCGTTCGGCGCGTGCCCCGAGTGCTCCGGCCTCGGCACCCGGATGGAGGTCGATCCTGAGCTGGTCGTCCCGGACCCCTCGCTGTCGCTCGACGACGGGGCCATCGCTCCGTGGTCGGCCGCGCACGTCGCCGACTACTTCGGCCGTCTGATCGACGCGTTGGCCGAGGAGCTCGACTTCACGACCTCCACTCCCTTCGAGGAGCTGCCGGCAGAAGCCCGCAAGGCGCTGCTCGAGGGACACCCGACGCAGGTCCACGTCCACTACCGCAACCGGTACGGGCGCGAGCGCTCGTACTGGAGCTCCTTCGAGGGTGTCATCCCGTACGTCGTGCGTCGGCACGCCGAGGCCGAGTCCGACACCACGCGGGAGCGCTTCGAGGACTACATGCGCGAGGTGCCCTGTCCGACCTGCGGTGGCACGCGGCTCAAGCCTGTGATCCTGGGGGTCACCGTTGCCTCGGCCACACAGGGCGAGAAGAACATCGCCGAGGTGTCCGCGCTGTCGATCGAGGAGGCCGCCCGATATCTCAGCGACCTCGAGATGTCCGAGCGTGAGAGCCAGATCGGCCAGCACGTCCTCAAGGAGATCCACGAGCGCCTGCGGTTCCTGCTCGACGTCGGCCTCGACTACCTGAGCCTGGACCGCGCGGCGGGGTCGCTGTCGGGCGGCGAGGCGCAGCGCATCCGTCTGGCGACCCAGATCGGCGCCGGTCTGGTCGGCGTCCTGTACGTCCTGGACGAGCCGTCGATCGGCCTTCACCAGCGTGACAACCACCGCCTCATCGAGACGCTGGTGCGCCTGCGAGACCTCGGCAACACGCTGATCGTGGTCGAGCATGACGAGGACACGATCCGGGCGTCCGACTGGGCCGTCGACATCGGTCCCGGTGCGGGGGAGCACGGTGGGCAGGTGATCGTCTCCGGCCCTGTCGAGGAGCTGTACGCGTCGGAGGAGTCGATCACCGGTGCCTACCTCTCCGGTCGTCGTGAGATCTCCGTACCGGCCGAGCGCCGCCCGCGACGCGAGGGTCACGAGCTCGTGGTGCGAGGCGCGCGCGAGCACAACCTCAAGGGCATCGACGTCACGTTCCCGCTCGGGCAGCTCGTCGCCGTGACGGGCGTGTCCGGCTCGGGCAAGTCGACGCTGGTCAACGACATCCTCTACACATCTCTCGCCCGGACGATCCACAACGCGCGCACCCTTCCAGGACGCCACAAGGACATCACCGGCGTCGAGCAGGTCGACAAGATCATCCACGTCGACCAGTCGCCGATCGGCCGGACGCCGCGATCCAACCCGGCGACCTACACGGGCGTCTGGGACCACGTGCGCAAGCTCTTCGCCGCGACGCCCGAGGCGAAGGTGAGGGGCTACCAGCAGGGACGCTTCTCGTTCAACGTCAAGGGCGGCCGGTGCGAGGCGTGTTCGGGTGACGGCACGATCAAGATCGAGATGAACTTCCTGCCCGACGTCTACGTGCCGTGCGAGGTCTGTCACGGGGCGCGCTACAACCGCGAGACGCTCGAGGTGCACTACAAGGGCAAGACGGTCGCCGAGGTCCTCGACATGCCGATCGAGGAGGCCAAGGAGTTCTTCCAGGCGATCCCGGCGATCGCACGCCACCTCAACACGCTGGTGGACGTGGGCCTCGGCTACGTCCGCCTCGGTCAGCCCGCGCCGACGCTGTCCGGTGGCGAGGCGCAGCGCGTCAAGCTCGCCGCCGAGCTCCAGAAGCGCCAGACCGGCCGCACGCTGTACGTCTTGGACGAGCCGACCACCGGTCTGCACTTCGAGGACATTCGCAAGCTGCTCGGCGTCCTGGGCCGGCTCGTCGACCAGGGCAACTCCGTGATCGTCATCGAGCACAACCTCGACGTCATCAAGACGGCCGACTGGTTGATCGACATGGGTCCCGACGGTGGCAACCGAGGAGGGACGCTGGTCGCGGAGGGCACGCCGGAGGACATCGCCGCGCACCCGGACAGCTACACCGGCCACTTCCTCAAGCCGCTCCTCGAGGGCCGTGAGGCGAAGCAGCCGTCCCTCCAGCCGGCGCTCGACGTGACGCCCGGCCGGATCCGTATGGGATCGGGCCGGACCGCGTCCGCGAAGGCGTCGGCCGCCGAGAAGCGTGCGGCGGCGCGCGCCGCCGCGCTGGAGACCGCCGCCGAGGGGGCCCCGACCACGAAGTCAGCGGCCAAGAAGTCGACAGTGAAGAAGCCCGCGGCGAAGAAGCCCGCGGCGAAGAAGACGGTCGCCAAGAAGGCCGCAGCCAAGAAGACGGCGGCCAAGAAGACCTCCTGACGGTTCGCCGTACGCCCATGCAGCAGCGGGCACCATCGACGGGGGCGGACCGTTGAACGTTCTACCGACACGACGACGTCCGACGAAGGGACCGACCGATGAGCGAGGGCACGATGAAGCGACGCACCGTGATCCAGGGAGTGGGCGTCCTGGGAGGTGTCGCCGTGACTGGTGGTCTTCTGGCCGCGTGCGGGGGCGAGGACGCGCCGTCCGGCTCCAGCACGACCAGCGCTCCGCCCGCCGGTGGCGCGACGACCGGTGGCGGCTCTGCGGGTGGCACCGAGCTCGGCGCGACCAGCGAGGTCCCGGTGGGCAGCGCACGCTTCTTCGAGGGCGAGAACGTCCTTGTCACGCAGCCGACCGAGGGCGAGTTCAAGGCCTTCTCCTCCGTCTGCACACACCAGGGCTGCGCGGTGAGCAAGATCGACGACGACCTGATGGTGTGCCCGTGCCACGGGAGCGAGTTCTCGATCGAGGACGGATCGGTGGAGCGGGGCCCCGCGAAGAAGCCGCTCGAGGCCCGCGAGGTCCGCGTCGAGGGTGACACGCTCTTCCTCGCCTGACCTCCCGGCCCCGCGGCCGGTGTCGGCGCCGCCTCGTACGCTTTGTCTGTGGCCGATCCAGCGACGTACCGTCCCGCACCGGGATCCATCCCCGATGCGCCGGGCGTCTACCGGTTCCGCGACGACAACCGGCAGGTCGTCTACGTCGGCAAGGCCAAGTCGCTGCGGTCGAGGCTCTCCTCCTACTTCCAGGACATCGCTCACCTCCACCCGCGCACCCAGCAGATGGTGACGACCGCGTCGAGCGTCGAGTGGACGGTCGTCTCCAACGAGGTGGAGGCACTCCAGCTCGAATACACGTGGATCAAGGAGTACGACCCGCGGTTCAACGTCAAATACCGCGACGACAAGTCCTATCCGTGGTTGGCCGTGACGCTCGACGAGGAGTTCCCCCGGGTGATGGTCGGGCGGGGTGCCAAGCGCAAGGGCGTGCGCTACTTCGGCCCCTACAGCCACGCGTGGGCGATCCGCGAGACCGTCGACCTGCTCCTGCGGGTCTTCCCGATGCGCTCGTGCACCAACGGCGTCTTCAAGCGGTCCGAGCAGATCGGACGGCCCTGCCTCCTGGGCTACATCGGCAAGTGCTCGGCGCCGTGCGTCGGTCGGGTCAGCCCCGAGGAGCACCGCGAGATCGTCGACGACTTCTGCTCGTTCCTGGCCGGCAACACGACGACCTACATCAAGCGGCTCGAGCGAGACATGCGGGCAGCCGCCGGTGAGCAGGAGTACGAGCGGGCGGCCCGGCTGCGCGACGACATCAACGCGCTGCGCAAGGCGCTCGACAAGAACGCCGTCGTGCTCGGTGACGGGACCGACGCCGACGTGATCGCCCTCGCCGACGACCCGCTCGAGGTCGGGGTGCAGATCTTCTCCGTCCGCGGCGGGCGGGTCCGCGGCCAGCGTGGCTGGGTGGCGGACAAGACCGACGACGCGGGAACGGGAGAGATGGTCGAGCGGGCGATGATGAAGCTGTACGACGGCGAGCAGGCCGAGGCGATCCCGCGCGAGGTCCTCGTCCCGACACTGCCCGAGGACGCCGCCGCGGTCGCGGACTGGCTGACGCAGCAGCGGGGGAGCAGGGTCGCGATCCGCGTCCCCCAGCGCGGTGACAAGCGCGCCCTGATGGAGACCGTCGAGCGCAACGCCAGACAGGCGCTCATCCTCCACAAGACCAAGCGGGCGAGCGACCTGACGACCCGTACGCGCGCCCTCGAGGAGCTGCAGGTCGCCCTCGCGCTGCCAGAGGCACCGCTGCGGATCGAGTGCTACGACATCTCCAACCTCCAAGGCACCGAGGTCGTCGCGTCGATGGTCGTGTTCGAGGACGGTCTGCCTCGCAAGAGCGAATACCGGCGCTTCGTCATCCGCGGCGTGGAGGGGCAGAACGACGTGGCGTCGATGCACGAGACGATCACCCGGCGGTTCCGGCGATACCTCGACGAGCGTGCTGCCCTCGCCGCACCGGAGCTCGGGGGCGACGACGAGGCCGAGGGGCCGGCGCTGGTCGACCCCGACACCGGCAAGCCGCGCAAGTTCGCCTACGCGCCCGGACTCGTCGTCGTCGACGGCGGCCCTCCGCAGGTCGCAGCGGCCTACGACGCGATGCGGCAGCTGGGGGTCGACGACATCCCGCTGTGCGGACTGGCCAAGCGGCTCGAGGAGGTGTGGCTCCCCGAGCAGGAGGACCCCGTCATCCTGCCTCGCACCAGCGAGGGCCTCTATCTCCTCCAGCGCGTTCGCGACGAGGCGCACCGGTTCGCCATCACCCACCACCGCGGGCGGCGGTCCCGCACCATGGTGGAGAGTGCTCTCGACGACGTGCCAGGACTCGGCGAGGTCCGCCGCAAGGCTCTGCTTCGTCGGTTCGGCTCACTCAAGAAGCTGCGCGCTGCCACGGTCGAGGAGGTCGCGGCGGTGCCCGGTTTCGGGCCGCGTACGGCGACCGCTGTCGTCGAAGCACTCGCCGGGGACCGGACCACGCCGACGGCCCCCGCGATCAACATGACCACCGGCGAGATCATCGAGGAGGGGTCGTGAGCGTCGAGGCAACTAGTACGTCCGGGGTGGAGGAGCTCGTCCTCGTGACGGGCATGACCGGGGCCGGCCGGAGCACGGTGGCCAAGGTGCTGGAGGACCTCGGCTACTTCGTGGTCGACAACCTGCCGCCCCAGCTGCTCGGCGACGCCGTCGCCCTGTTCGGTCAGAGCCACGCCGCGACCCGTCTCGGCGTGGTCGTCGACGCCCGGTCGCGGCAGTTCTTCTCCGCTCTCGAGGGAGCGCTCGAGAGCGTCCGCAAAGAAGGGCTGCGCTCGACCGTGATCTTCGTGGAGGCCGCGGACGAGGTGCTGGTCCGTCGTCAGGAGGCTGCGCGGCGTCCGCACCCGCTCCGGACCGAGGGGCGGCTCCTGGACGGCTTCCGTGTCGAGCGCGAGCTGCTGCGCGACCTGCGCTCCAAGGCCGACCTCGTGGTGGACACGTCGCGTCTCAACGTCCACCAGCTGTCTGCCCGTGTCTCCGCGGCCTTCGAAGACCCCGACCTGCACCCGCTGCGGGCGACCGTCGTCTCGTTCGGCTTCAAGTACGGCATCCCCGTCGACGCCGACATGGTCGCCGACATGCGCTTCCTCCCCAACCCTTACTGGGTCGACTCCCTGCGGCCGATGAGTGGGCTCGATCCCGAGGTCAGCGAGTACGTCCTCGGACAGCCCGACGCCCTCCCGTTCCTCGACCAGTACGAGGCTCTCCTCGCCACCCTCACCAACGGCTTCGTCCGCGAGAACAAGCGGTTCCTCTCGATCGCGATCGGGTGCACGGGTGGGCGCCACCGCAGCGTCGCGATGTCGGAGGCGCTCGGCGAGCGGTTGCGCGCGCACGACGTCCGTACCCTCGTCGTCCACCGTGACCTGGGGCGCGAGTGAGCGCGCCGCATCGCGGGGGTCTGGGCGTCTCGCCCCTGACGCAGCGCAAAGTGGTCGCGATGGGCGGCGGGCACGGGCTCGCCGCCAGCCTGTCGGCGCTGCGCTACCTCCCGGGCGAGATCACGGCGGTCGTCACGGTCGCCGACAACGGTGGCAGCTCGGGCCGGTTGCGCACCGAGCTGGGCGTCCTGCCGCCCGGTGACCTCCGCAAGGCGCTGGCGGCGCTGTGCGGTGAGGACGAGTGGGGTCAGACGTGGGCCCAGGTCCTCCAGTACCGCTTCGACTCCGGCGGAGAGCTCAGCGGCCACGCGCTGGGCAACCTCCTCATCGTGAGCCTGTGGGACCTGCTCGGCGACCACGTCGCCGGGCTCGACTGGATCGGACGGCTCCTCGGGTCGCGCGGCCGCGTCCTGCCGATGAGCTCGATCCCTCTGGACATCGAGGCGACCGTCCGGCAGGGCGACGGCGGGCTCACGGTCGTCCGAGGGCAGGCGGAGGTCGCGACGGCGCCCGGTGACGTGGTGAGCGTCCGGCTGGAGCCGGTGGACCCACCGGCGTCGCCGCCGGCACCTGTCGCCGTCCGTGAGGCCGACTGGGTCGTCGTCGGTCCCGGATCGTGGTTCACGAGCGTGATCCCCAACCTGCTGGTGCCCGAGCTGTCTCGCGCCCTCCACGAGACGTCCGCACAGCGGATGCTCGTCCTCAACCTCGAGGCGCAACCGGGGGAGACCGAGGGCTTCTCGCCCGAGCGCCACCTCGAGGTGATCGCCGAGCACGCGCCTCGTCTGGGAGTCGACGTCGTGCTCGCCGACCGCGACGCGGTGGCGGACGAGCCCAGCCTCCGTGCCGCGGCCGACGACCTCGGTGCGGAGCTGGTCCTCGACCGGCTGGCGCGTGACGACGGGTCGGCGCGCCACGACCCGCTGCGTCTCGCGGCGGCGTACGACCGCATCATGCGGGTCACCTAGTGACAGTTCTCAGCAGCACGTCGCGCGGGGCGTGGACCATCGGCCGGGAGGCTCCGCGACGAGCGCCCGAACCCCCCTCCAGGTGGGCACGAACGCCCAGCGGCGCGCGTACAGTGGCGCAGGAGGATCCACGTCTGGGCCGGCGAGGACAATCAAGAGGAGTACGCGCATGGCGATGACCACGCAGGTGAAGTCTGAGCTGTCGAGCACAACGGTCACCAAGGCGTGCTGCCGCAAGGCCGAGGTGTCCTCGCTGCTGCGGTTCGGTGGCGGGTTGCACCTGGTCGCGGGCGCGATCGTGGTCGAGGCCGAGATCGATACCGGCGCTGCCGCGCGGCGGCTGCGCAACGACATCGCCGACGTCTACGGGCACGCCAGCGAGGTGCAGGTGCTCCAGGGTGCCGGCATCCGCAAGGGCACCCGGTGGGTCGTCCGCGTCGCGCGCGACGGTGCCGCCCTGGCACGTCAGACCGGACTGCTCGATGCCGCCAACCGCCCGGTCCGCGGCCTGCCTCCGCAGGTGGTCTCGGGCGCGACCTGTGACGCGGTCGCTGCCTGGCGTGGCGCGTTCCTCGCTCGTGGGTCCTTGACGGAGCCTGGCCGGTCCTCGGCGCTCGAGGTGACGTGCCCAGGCCCCGAGGCTGCTCTCGCGCTGGTGGGTGCGGCCCGCCGGCTGGGCATCCAGGGCAAGGCACGCGAGGTCCGGGGAGTCGATCGTGTCGTCATCCGCGACGGCGAGGCCATCGGCGCCTTGCTGACCCGGCTGGGTGCCCACGAGTCCCTGCTCGCCTGGGAGGAGCGCCGGATGCGCCGCGAGGTGCGGGCGACGGCCAACCGCCTCGCCAACTTCGACGACGCCAACCTGCGCCGCTCGGCGCGCGCCGCGGTCGCCGCCGGCGCACGTGTGGAGCGGGCGCTGGAGATCCTCGGGGACGACGTGCCCGACCACCTCAGCACCGCCGGCCAGTTGCGCGTCGAGCACAAGCAGGCGAGCCTGGAGGAGCTGGGCCAGCTTCACGACCCGGCACTGACGAAGGACGCGATCGCGGGCCGGATCCGGCGGTTGCTGGCTATGGCAGACAAGCGGGCGGCGGACCTCGGCATTCCCGACACCGAGGCCTGTCTGACCGACGACATGCTGGCCGACGGCGCCTGATCCACGGCCCCGAAGCCGTGTGCGCGGGCGTCCGGACCCCGCGATAGGGTCGTGGTGATCGTCAGATCCAGTGCCTGATGAGTGATCCTCGAAGGAGAAGCGTCGTGACCGTGCGCGTAGGTATCAACGGATTCGGCCGGATCGGCCGCAACTTCTACCGGGCCGCCTTGGCCTCGGGGGCTGACTTCGAGGTCGTCGCCGTCAACGACCTGACCGACAACAAGAGCCTCGCAACCCTCCTCAAGTACGACTCGATCCTCGGTCGGCTCCCGGAGGACGTCTCGTACGACGAGAGCTCCATCACCGTCGGCGGCCGCACCATCAAGGCGTTCGAGGAGCGCGACCCGTCGGCGCTGCCGTGGGGCGACCTCGGTGTCGACATCGTGATCGAGTCGACCGGCTTCTTCACCGACGCCACCAAGGCCAAGGCCCACATCGACGCCGGCGCCAAGAAGGTCCTGATCTCGGCACCCGCCAAGAACGAGGACCTGACGGTCGTGATGGGCGTCAACGAGAACCTGTACGACCCCGCGTCGCACCACATCATCTCCAACGCCTCATGCACGACCAACTGCCTCGCGCCGATGGCCAAGGCGCTCAACGACGGCCTGGGCATCGTGCGTGGCCTCATGACGACGATCCACGCCTACACGCAGGACCAGAACCTCCAGGACGGCCCCCACAAGGACCTCCGTCGTGCTCGTGCGGCAGCCATCAACATCGTCCCGACCTCCACGGGTGCCGCGAAGGCCGTCAGCCTCGTGCTCCCCGAGCTCAAGGGCAAGCTCGACGGCTACGCGCTCCGCGTCCCCGTCCCGACCGGGTCGGCGACCGATCTGACGTTCACCGCGCCCCGCGAGACCTCGGTCGAGGAGGTCAACGCCGTCGTCAAGGCGGCCGCCGAGGGTCCGCTGAAGGGCTACCTCGTCTACACCGAGGACCCGATCGTGTCGACCGACATCGTCACCGATCCGGCCTCGTGCATCTTCGACTCGGGCCTGACCAAGGTGATCGGCGACCAGGTCAAGGTTGTCGGCTGGTACGACAACGAGTGGGGCTACTCCAACCGCCTCGTCGACCTCACCTCGTACGTCGGTCAGTCGCTCTGAGCGTCTCGCCGACCAGAACCGATCCGAGCAACGTCTCCCCGGGGAGCACAGTGAAGACCATCGACGACCTTGGCGACCTGCGCGGCAAGCGCGTGCTGGTCCGCAGCGATCTCAACGTGCCGCTCGACGGCACCACGATCACCGACGACGGGCGTGTCCGCGCGAGCGTGCCGACGATCCGGCGTCTCGCCGACGCCGGTGCGAAGGTCGTCGTCATGGCGCACCTCGGCCGTCCCAAGGGCAAGGCCGACCCGGCCTACTCCTTGGAGCCGGTCGCGCTGCGGCTCGCCGAGCTCCTCGGCCAGGACGTGACGTTCGCCGGCGACACCGTCGGCGCCTCGGCGCACGAGGTGGTCGCCGGTCTCGGTGACGGTCAGGTGGCGGTCCTCGAGAACGTCCGCTTCAACCCCGGCGAGACCAGCAAGGACGACGCCGAGCGGGGTGCGTTCGCCGACGAGCTCGCCCAGCTCGGCGACGCGTTCGTCTCCGACGGCTTCGGCGTGGTGCACCGCAAGCAGGCCAGCGTCTACGACATCGCGCAGCGGCTCCCGTCGGCGGCGGGCGGCCTCGTGCTCGCCGAGGTCGACGTGCTCAGCCGGCTCACCGAGGACCCCGCGCGCCCCTACGCGGTCGTCCTGGGAGGGTCCAAGGTCTCGGACAAGCTCGGCGTGATCGACAACCTGATCGACAAGGCCGACGCGCTCCTCATCGGCGGCGGGATGGTCTTCACCTTCCTGGCGGCCAAGGGCTACGGCGTGGGTGCCTCGCTGCTCGAGGCCGACCAGATCGACACGGTCAAGGACTACCTCGCCCGCGCCGCAGAGAAGGGGGTCGAGATCGTGCTCCCGACGGACATCGTGGTGGCGCCCGAGTTCTCGGCCGACGCGCCTCCGACGACGGTCGCCGCCGACGCGATGCCGTCCGACCAGATGGGGCTCGACATCGGGCCTGAGTCGAGCGAGGCGTTCGCGCGGCAGATCCGCGGATCTCGCACCGTCTTCTGGAACGGTCCGATGGGCGTGTTCGAGTTCCCCGCGTTCGCTGCGGGCACCCAGGCGATCGCCGGAGCCCTCACCGAGGTCGACGGGCTCTCCGTCGTCGGTGGTGGCGACTCGGCCGCCGCCGTGCGGCGCCTGGGCTTCCGCGACGAGCAGTTCGGTCACATCTCGACCGGTGGCGGCGCGTCCCTCGAGTTCCTCGAGGGCCGCGACCTCCCCGGCCTGCAGGTCCTGGAGGGCTGACGACGATGGCGCACAAGCGCACCCCGCTGATCGCGGGGAACTGGAAGATGAACCTCAACCACCAGGAGGCTGTCGTCCTGGTGCAGAAGCTCGCCTGGGTGCTCCAGGACAAGAAGCACGACTACGACAAGGCGGAGGTGGCCGTCGTCCCGCCGTTCACCGATCTGCGGAGCGTTCAGACGATCGTCGACGGCGACCGCATGAAGATCCGCTACGGCGCGCAGGACGTGTCGGTTCACGACGCCGGCGCCTACACGGGTGAGATCTCGGCCGGGATGCTGGCCAAGCTCGGCTGCTCCTACGTCGTCGTCGGACACTCCGAGCGGCGCCAGCACCACGGCGAGGACGACGCCACGGTCGCCGCGAAGGCGCTCAAGACCCTCGACGCCGGCATGACGCCCATCGTCTGCGTGGGTGAGGGTCTCGACGTCCGCAAGGAGGGCACCCACGTCGCCCACAGCACCTCGCAGGTCGAGGGCTCCCTCGCCGGACTGTCGCCCGACCAGGTCGCCGAGTCCGTCATCGCCTACGAGCCGGTCTGGGCCATCGGCACCGGCGAGGTGGCGACCCCCGAGGACGCCCAGGAGGTCTGCGCCGCGATCCGCGAGCAGGTAGCCAAGACGTGGTCTTCGCAGGCTGCCGAGCGGGTGCGTATCCTGTACGGAGGATCGGTGAAGGCCGCGAACGCGCCTGCGATCATGGCGCAGTCCGACGTGGACGGCGCTCTGGTCGGGGGAGCCAGCCTCCAAGCGGAGGAGTTCGCCGGCATCTGCCGGTTCTACGACCTCCCCGACCTGTCGGGCGTGGCCTGATCCACGACCGACCGTACGCCGCGACCAAAGGACGATCCTCGTGATCCTCACCTTCTCGATCCTGCTCATCCTGTCGAGCGTGCTGCTCATCGTCCTCGTGCTCATGCACAAGGGACGTGGCGGCGGCCTCTCCGACATGTTCGGTGGCGGAGTCTCGAGCAGCCTCGGCGGTTCGTCGGTGGCCGAGCGCAACCTCGACCGCATCACGGTCGGCACCGCGGTGATCTGGGGCATCTGCTGCGTGGCACTCGGTCTGCTCTTCACCTACAGCTGATCGCGCCACTTTTCTGATCGCGGCATCTCGACCCGGGGTGCTGAGCCGTTTACACTTCTGATCGACCCGGCGTGCGCCGGTGGCGATGACTGCGACGAGGGGCGAGGAGTCCACAGGTGTCAGGCGGTGCCATTCGAGGTAGTCGGGTCGGTTCAGGCCCGATGGGGGAGGCCGAGCGCGGGGACACCGCGCCACGCCGGGCGATCTCCTACTTCTGTTCCAACACCCATACGACGGTTCTGAGCTTTGCGATGGAGGCCGCGGTTCCCGATTCGTGGGACTGCCCGCGATGCGGCCTCCCGGCCAGCCAGGACCACGAGAACCCTCCGACGGCTCCCAAGATCGAGCCGTACAAGACGCACCTCGCCTACGTGAAGGAGCGTCGGAGCGACGACGAGGCAGAGCAGATCCTGACCGAGGCTGTGGAGACTCTGCGCGCCCGTCGTGCGCGCGGCGAGGTCATCTACTGAGCGTGGCTCGAGGGGGCCGGGGGGGGGGGGGGGGGGGGGGGGGGGGGGGGGGCGCGGGGGGGGCGGGGGGGGGGGGGGGGGGGGCCCCCCCCCCCCCCCCCCCCCCCCCCCCCCACGGCCCCCTTGTTCAGCGCAGGTGGTCGGGGAGCTCAGACGCAGCTCCCGCGTCAAGCATCCACAGCGTCTGCTCGGTGCCGGTCACCCCAGCCGCTGGAGTCTGGCGGACGTCGTCGCCGGTGAGTGCTCGTGCGACCGCGGACGCCTTGCCGTCACCCGAGACGAGGAACCACACCTCCCGGCCCCGGTTGAGTGCCGGATAGGTGAGCGTGACCCGCGCCGGCGGCGGCTTGGGGGAGTCGCTCTCGCTCGCGGTGTCCCGATCGTCGATGGCGAGCGTGGGCTTGCCGGGGAACAACGAGGCGATATGGCCGTCCGGGCCGACGCCGAGCATGACGACGTCGAACACTCGGTCGCGCACCACCTCGGCGTACTGCTGAGCAGCCTCATCCAGGGACACCGTGCCGTCGTCCGGCGCCATCGGGTGGACCCGTGCTTCGTCGACAGCGACGTGGTCGAGGAGCGCCTCGCGGGCCTGTCGCTCGTTGCGGTCGTCGCTGTCGGCCGCGACGAACCGCTCGTCGCCCCAGAAGATCTCGACGCGTGACCAGTCGACGCGACCGTCCTGGGCTCGCGCAGCGACCGCACGGTGCAGCTTGTCGGCGATCGTTCCGCCGGTGAGGACGATCGCCGGCACCCGGCCCTGCGACTGGAGCGCAGCGAGAGTCGAGACGAGCTGGTCGGCGATGCTGCGGGCGAGCTGGTCGGCATCATTGTCGATGAGGATCTCGGGGTCGTCGTTCACCGTGTCGTGTCCGTCCGCTGGGGGGTGGTCTTGGCGGGCGCCTTCTTGGCCGCCGACTTCTTGCCTGACGCCTTCGTGGCCGCCGACTTCTTGGTCTTCGCCCCCGAGGCCGCCGGGTCGCTGGGCGCGTCGACGGACGGCTTCGAGCGCCCCGACGTCTTCGAGGACCGGCCGACGGCACCGTCCTCACGGCGCAGCAGGCGCTGGACCGTCTCGGCATAGACGTCGTCTTCGTCGAGGCGACGAAGATCCTCGGCCAGGAGCTCGGCTGTCGTCCGACGCTTGAGCGCGACGGCCCGGTCAGCCTCACCCGGCACCATGAACACACCGTGGCGGCCGTCGTGCCGGAGCACCGCGATGTCGCCGATGATCGAGTGCAGACGGACCTCCGTGATCCCGGGGCCCCGAGAGACGGAGTGCTGGACCGGCACCTTGAGCCGGGCCTCGAGCCAGGCGACCAGCAGGTCAGCGCTGGGGTTGCCGCGTTCGGCGACGACCGACCCGCCGGTGACCACCAGCTCGACCTGGTCCAGGGCAGCCGCCAGGAGCGCGCGCCACGGGGTCAGCCGCGTCCACGCGAGGTCGGTGTCACCGGCCTGGTAGGCGCGGGCGACCCGCACGAGAGCGGCGTGGCGGGTGCGTGCGGCGGCGGCATCGGTGATCCGCCGCGTCGCGAGCGAGCCGAGCGGATCCTGCGCGGGAGCCTTGGGCGCCGCACCGGGCCACCAGGCGACGACGGGGGAGTCCGGAAGCAGGAGCGGCAGGACGACCGACTCGGCGTGCTGGGTGAGCTCACCGCTCATCCGGAGGATGATCGACTCGCCGGCGCTGTCGTTGCCGATCCGGACCTGCGCGTCGAGGCTCGCGGGGCCGCGCTTGGACCGCAGGATGACGCCGAGGACGCGCGCGGGGTGCTCGCGCGAGATCACCCGGGCGGCCCGCATCGCGTCGTAGTACCGTGCCTCGTCCGTGACGACGATGAGCGTGAGCACCATCCCCATGGCAGGACTCCCGGCGGCGATGCGCGCCTTCACCAGCGCCGAGGCGACGGCGCTCGCGCTGGTGTCGTTCAGATCGACCTTCATCGCTGTCCTCGCTCTTCGTCGCGTGTCACGGCTGGGGCTGGCGCAACGTCGTCATGGCCGCCGCCAGGACCGCCCGTCCCGTTCGAGCATGGCGTCGGCCGACGCCGGTCCCCAGCCGCCGGAGAGGTACGGCTCCGGCATGCTGATGCCCTCCTCGGCCTGCTCCGCCCAGTAGTCGATGATCGGGTCGAGGATCTTCCACGAGAGCTCGACCTCCTCCTGCTGGGGGAAGAGCGGGGGATCACCGAGGAGCACGTCCAGGATGAGCCGCTCGTAGGCCTCCGGGCTCGACTCGACGAACGTGCCGCCGTACGCGAAGTCCATGTTGACGTCGCGCAGCTCCATCGCGGTCCCCGGGACCTTGGACCCGAACCGCACGGTCACGCCCTCGTCCGGCTGGATCCTCATGACCACGGCGTTCTGGGTGAGCTCGGAGGTGTCGTACTTGGCGAACGGCTGGTGCGGCGCACGCTTGAACACGACGGCGATCTCGGTGACCCGGCGCGCCAGCCGCTTGCCGGTGCGCAGGTAGAACGGCACGCCCGCCCACCGTCGCGTCTCGATGTCGAGGCGGATCGCGGCGTACGTCTCCGTGGCCGATGTTGCCGGGATGTCCTGCTCGTCGAGGTAGCCCTTGACCTTCAGGCCCCCGGCCCAGCCGGCGGTGTACTGCCCGCGAGCGGTGTGGAGGTCGATGCGCTGCGGCGGCCGTGCCTGGGCGAGGACCTTCTGCTTCTCCAGGCGCAGGCTGCGCGCACTGAACGAGACGGGAGGCTCCATCGCGACCAGCGCCATCAGCTGGAGAAGGTGGTTCTGGATGACGTCGCGGGCGGCCCCGATGCGGTCGTAGTAGCCGGCCCGCCCCCCGATGCCGACGTCCTCCGCCATCGTGATCTGCACGTGGTCGACGTAGTGGGCGTTCCAGACCGGCTCGAACAGCTCGTTGGCGAAGCGGAACGCCAGGATGTTCTGGACGGTCTCCTTGCCGAGATAGTGGTCGATCCGGAAGACCGCCTCAGGCGGGAAGACGTCCGAGACGACGTCGTCGAGCTCGATGGCGCTCTCGAGGTCGTGGCCGAACGGCTTCTCGATGACGACTCGGCGCCACGAGTCGCCGGCGGGCTGCGCCAGCCCGTGCTTCTTGAGCTGTCCGATGACCGTGGCGAAGAAGCCGGGAGGGATCGACAGGTAGAAGGCGTAGTTGCCACCGGTGCCGCGCTCACGGTCGACCATCTGGACGGTCGAGACGAGGTGCTCGAAGGCCTTGTCGTCGTCGAACGAGCCGGGGACGAAGTGGAAGCCCTCGGACAGCTGCGCCCAGACCTCCTCACGGAACTCCGTACGCGCGTACTTCTTCACCGACTCGTAGACGACCTGCGAGAAGTCCTGGTCCTCCCACTCCCGCCGGGCGAACCCGACCAACGAGAAGCCGGGCGGGAGCAGACCGCGGTTGGCGAGGTCGTACACCGCAGGCATCAGCTTCTTGCGCGAGAGGTCACCCGTGACACCGAAGATCACCAGGCAGCTCGGACCCGCGATACGCGGCAGCCGGCGATCCTCCGGCTGCCGCAACGGGTTGACGTACGGCGCAGGGCCGTTCCGCCGCTCGCGGGTCACTCCAGCGCCTCCCGCAGCGTGCCGCGTGAAGCCTCCGAGCGGTCGAGGTGCAGCCTCAGCACGGGCCGTCCGTGACCGGCGAGGACTCCGGCGTCGCCGACGGCCTGGGCGATCAGGAACTCGCCGAACGTGAACGGCCGTCCCGGGACGTCGAGGTCCTGGTCGGGATCTCCGGTCACCTGCAGGTAGACACCGGTCGTGGGCCCCCCCTTGTGGTACTGGCCCGTCGAGTGGAGGAACCGCGGCCCCCAGCCGAACGTCGTCGGCCGGCCGGTCCGGCTCGCCAGCACGTCGCGGGCGTCGGCGAGGCCGGTCTCGCGCGTGCGGTCGAGGTAGGCCTGGACGGCGACGTAGCCACGCTCCGGATCGAGCTCGTCCAGCAGCGAGGCCACCGCCTCCCGCACGGTGGTCGTGTCGTCGGGAAGCCAGCCGGAGTAGTCGTACACCGTGACCCCGCCGTCGGAGAAGACGGCCACCGGGCCCTCGGAGGAGCCCTCGAGCATCTCGCGCGCCGCCTGCTTGGCGCTCTCGACGTCGGGCTGGTCGAACGGGTTGATGCCGATCAGGTGGCCGGCGATCGCAGTCGCGTACTCCCACAGGAGGAAGAGAGCACCCAGAGGAGCGTCGACCGCGAAGCCGTATCCCGATGCGGCCTGGGGGTGGTCGTCGCTCATCGGGCCGATCATCCCGACGACCTCGTCACGGGTGCTGGCATCGGCGTTGGGTGCGTCCGGCGGCCCCACGACGACCGGAAGGATGCCCTTGCCCTGCTTGCCGGTCGACTCCGCGACGAGCTGCTCGACCCAGTCACCGAAGCCCACGTTGGTCGAGCCCGCGTCGGCCAGCACCAGCTTGTCGGCGCCGTCGGCGTTGGCGACACCGAGGAGAGCTCCGAGGACCAGCGCCGGGTTGGTGGCGTCGTCGGCGGCGACGTCCTCGGCGATCTCGTCAGCTTGCTCCAGGAGCGCACCGACGTCGGCGCCGGCCAGCCCGCTCGGAACGAGGCCGAACGCCGTCAGCGCCGAGTAGCGGCCGCCGACGTCGGGGTCGGCGTGGAAGACGCGATAACCCTTCTCGGTCGCCTCGACGTCGAGCGGCGAGCCGGGGTCGGTGACGACCACGATGCGGGTGGCGGGGTCGATGCCCGCCACCTCGAACGCGTGCTCGTACGCCCGTCGCTGGCTGTCGGTCTCGACCGTGCCGCCCGACTTGCTGGAGACGACCACGACCGTGCGCTCGAGGTCGTCGTCGATCGCCTCGCGCACCATGTCGGGGTCGGACGAGTCCAGGACCGTCAGGGGCACGCCCGCCGTGGCGCAGATGACCTCGGGCGCCAGCGAGGAGCCGCCCATCCCGCACAGCACGACGCGGTCGAGTCCGGCGCTGCGCAGCTCGTCCCTCAGGGACGTGACCTGCGCGACGAGGGGGACCGAGGTGACGTGAAGGTCGGTCCACGCGAGCCGCTTGCGTGCCTCCTCCTCGGCGTCCGGACCCCACAGGGTGGCGTCGTGACCGGCGACGCGGCTCGCGACCCGGTTGGACACCAGGTCGTCGATGGCCGCGTCGAGGGCCTTCTCGTCGGGATAGGCGAGGCCGAGCTCGAAGCCGGCCGGGGATGCTGCGTCGTCGCTCTGCACCGATTCGCTCCTGAGGTGGTCAGCCGCGGTGTGCGCGGGCGGCGGTCAGCTGGTCCTGGACGGTCCGGACGAGGTCGGTCCACGAGGACTCGAACTTGTCGATGCCCTCCGACTCCAGGGTGTCCATGACGTCGTCGAGGTCGATCCCGACCTCGGTCAACGACCGGGCGACCTGCTCAGCGTCGGCCTTCGTGCCGGTGAGGGTGTCACCGGTCACCTCGCCGTGGTCGGCGAAGGCACGCAGCGTCGCGCCGGGCATCGTGTTGACGACGTTCGGACCGACCAGCTCGGTGACGTACATCGTGTCCGGGTAGTCGGGGTCCTTCACGCCCGTCGAGGCCCACAGCGGCCGCTGCCGGTTCGCCCCCTGCGCCTCGAGCGCCTTCCAGCGGTCGGACGCCGAGAACTCCTCGTACACCGCGTACGCGAGTCGCGAGTTGGCGACGCCGGCCTTGCCCTTGAGCGCCATCGCCTCCGACGTGCCGATGTCGTCCAGCCGCTTGTCGACCTCGCTGTCGATGCGGCTGACGAAGATCGACGCCACCGACTGCACGTCGGAGATGTCGACCCCGTCCGCGAGGGCATGCTCGAGCCCGGAGGCGTAGGCGTCGAGGACCTCGCGGTAGCGCTCGAGCGCGAACAGCAGAGTGACGTTGACGCTGATCCCGGCGGCGATCGTGGCGGCGATCGCCGGGATGCCCTCACGGGTCGCCGGGATCTTGATGAAGACGTTGGGCTCACCGACCTTGTCCCACAGCTTGCGGGCCGTGGCGATGGTCTGGTCGGTGTCGTAGGCGAGCGACGGCTCCACCTCGATGGACACACGGCCGTCGACGCCGTCGGTCGCGTCGTAGACGGGGCGCAGGATCGACGCCGCCTGGCGGACGTCGGTGGTCGTCAGCTCGAACACCGCGCCGGCCACCGTCGTGTCCGGGTCGGCGGCGAGCCCCTCGTCGAGCTGCGGCTCGTAGCGCTCACCCGCCTTCATCGCCGAGGCGAAGATCGTCGGGTTGCTCGTCACACCCACGACGTGGTCCTCGTCGACGAGTCGCTTCAGCTCACCTGTCTCGGTCAGCTCGCGGGACAGGTCGTCGAGCCAGATCGACACTCCTGCGTCGCTGAGTGCCTTCAGTCGGTCTGTCATCGCGCTCTCCTCCGTCTTCGGTGGGCGCCGCGCGCCCGGTGCGGAACCGCTCAGTGATTGGTCTGCGGAAGGATCGTCTGCATCGGCTTGGCGAACACGCCGACGCCACCGGTGTGACCCGAGGCGGCGATGCTCTCCTTGGCCGCGCTCACGACCGCTTCGGCGGTGATGTCGAACTCGTCGTACAACGTCTGGAACGCCGCGGAGGCGCCGTAGTGTTCCAGGCTGACCGTGCGGCCGGCGTCGCCGACCACCTCGCGCCAGCCCTGGGAGATGCCCGCCTCGACGCTGACGCGTGCGCGGACGTGCGGCGGGATGACCGAGTCGCGGTAGGCCTCGGTCTGTCCGTCGAACCACTCGCGGCACGGCATCGACACGACGCGTGCCGCGATGCCCTCCGCCGCCAACGTCTCACGTGCGGCGACCGCCAGCTGCACCTCCGAGCCGGTCGCGATCAGCACCACGTCGGGATCGCCCTCGGTGTCGAGCAGGACGTAGGCGCCCTTCACCGCCTCCTCGGCGGGGGCGAAGCCGTCCTTACCCCGCGGGAACACCGGGAGGTTCTGGCGGCTCAGGGCGAGGCCGGCGGGGTGCGTCGGGGACTCGAGGATCTTCTTCCAGACGACGATGGTCTCGTTGGCGTCGGCAGGACGGACCACGTCGAGTCCCGGGATCGCCCGCAGGGAGGCGAGCTGCTCGATCGGCTGGTGGGTAGGGCCGTCCTCACCGAGCCCGATCGAGTCGTGGGTCCAGACGTAGGTCACGGGGAGCTGCATCAGCGACGCGAGGCGCACCGAAGGCCGCATGTAGTCGGAGAACACGAGGAACGTGCCGCCGTACGGGCGGGTCGGGCTGTGCAGCGCGATGCCGTTGAGGATCGCGCCCATGCCGTGCTCGCGGATGCCGAAGTGCAGCACGCGGCCGTACCAGTCGCCGGAGAACATCTTGGTCGCGTGCTCGGGCGGGAGGAACGACGGCTGGCCCTTGGGTGTCGTGTTGTTCGACCCGGCCAGGTCGGCCGAGCCGCCCCACAGCTCGGGCAGCACCGGTGCCGCCGCCGTCAGGAAGGCGCCGGAGGCGACGCGCGTGGCGACACCCTTGGGGTCGGCCTCGTACGTCGGGAGGTCGGCGTCCCAGCCGTCGGGGAGCTCGCGAGCGTTCAGGCGGTCGAACAGGGCGGCCGACTCCGGGTTGGCCTCACGCCACGCGGCGTACAGCTCGTCCCACTCGGCCTGCAGCTGCTCACCGCGAGCACGGGTCTTGCGGGTGTGCTCGATCACCTCCGGCGGGACCTCGAAGGTCTTGTCGGGGTCGAAGCCGAGGATCTCCTTGGTCTTCGCGACCTCTTCCGCCCCGAGGGCGGAACCGTGCGAGGCCCCGGTGCCCTGCTTGTCGGGTGCGGGCCACGCGATGATCGTCTTCAGCGCGATGAAGCTCGGCCGGTCGGTGACCGACCGTGCCGTCTGGAGGGCCTCCCAGAGGGCTTCGACGTCCTCGGTGTAGCCGGTGCCGTCGTGGGTCCAGTCGACCATCTGGACGTGCCAGCCGTAGGCCTCGTAGCGCTTGAGCACGTCCTCGTTGAACGCGACCGCGGTGTCGTCCTCGATCGAGATCCGGTTGTCGTCCCAGATCACCGTGAGGTTGCCGAGCTGCTGGGTGCCCGCGAGGGAGCTGACCTCGGAGGCGACGCCCTCCTGCATGTCGCCGTCGGAGGCGATCGCATACACGTGATGGTCGAACACGCCCTCGCCCATCGGGGCGTCGGGCTCGAGCAGGCCGTGACGGCGCCGCGCGGCCATCGCCATGCCCACGGCGTTGCCGACGCCTTGCCCGAGCGGACCGGTCGTGACCTCGACGCCCGGCGTGTGACGGAACTCGGGGTGCCCCGGCGTCCGGCTGCCCCACGTGCGCAGCGACTCGAGGTCGGCCAGCTCCAGCCCGAAGCCGGCGAGGTAGAGCTGGATGTACTGAGTGAGGCTGGAGTGACCGCACGAGAGCACGAAGCGGTCGCGCGCCGCCCAGTCGGGGTCGGCGGGGTTGTGCCGCATCAGCTTGTTGTAGAGCAGGTACGCCGCCGGCGCGAGGCTCATGGCGGTCCCTGGGTGGCCGTTCCCGACCTTCTGGACGGCGTCCATCGCAAGGACGCGGACGGTGTCGACCGCCTTGCGGTCGAGCTCGGTCCACTCCAGCTTGGTGCTCACGTCGGCGTGCTCCTCGTACGGTGGTGCGGGGTCCCCGGCGCGGCGTTGCCATGTCGCACGGCGCAGTCGCCGGATCACGGACAGGTCTCGGGTGTGAGCCTACTCGTGCCCCATCGTTCTCGCGGATCGGCTCCCGGTCATGAGATTGCGGGCTGGGACCGTGGTCGCCGTCACGTCACGCGCGGGCACCATGCACCCGCGCGTGCGTCGCTTCGCGACGTGACTAGACTCGCGGCGTGACCGCAATCGACCCCGAGCTGAGCGCTGTGCACCAGCGTTCCTCGCACCCGTCGAACGGTCGTCCCCGTCTCGCTGACGTCGTCACCGCCTACGTCGGCCTGATGAAGCCGCGCATCATCGAGCTGCTTCTCCTGACGACCGTGCCGATGATGTTCCTTGCCGCCCAGGGTGTCCCCGGCCTCTGGGTCGTGGTGGCCACCCTGGTGGGTGGCACGCTGTCGGCGGGGTCGGCCAACGCCCTGAACTGCGTCTTCGACGCCGACATCGACCAGCAGATGCGTCGCACGCGTCGCCGTCCGCTGCCGCGCCACGCGGTGACCACGCAGGCCGCACTCGTCTTCGGTCTCGCTCTCGGCGTGATCTCGACGTTGTGGCTGGGCTTCTTCGTCAACTGGCTCTCCGCGGGTCTCGCTCTCGCGGCCAACGTCTTCTACGTCGTCGGCTACACGATGCTGCTCAAGCGTCGTACGGCCCAGAACGTCGTGTGGGGCGGCCTCGCCGGATGCTTCCCGACCCTGATCGGCTGGACGGCGGTCACCAACGAGCTGGCCTGGGCGCCGGTCGTGATGTATGCGGTCGTCTTCTTCTGGACGCCCCCGCACACGTGGGCGCTCGCGACCCGCTACCGCGAGGACTACGCGCGGGCCGACGTCCCCATGCTCCCGGTGATCGCGCCGGCGACCGTGGTCGGGCGCAAGATGCTCGCGTACTCGTACGCGATGGTGGCGACCTCGCTGCTGCTGTGGCCGATCGCGCCGACCGGCTGGTTCTATCCCGCGGTCGCGGTGGTTCTCGGCGCGGCGTTCCTGCTCGAGGCGCACCTCTTCCTCGCTCGGGCACGGCAGAGCTCGGAGCTGTCGGTGCTCAAGCCGATGCGGCTGTTCCACTGGTCCAACGCCTATCTCGCGCTGCTGTTCGTCGGCGCTGCGGTCGACCCCTTCCTGCGCTGACGCCCTGACGTGCGCTGAGGCGTTGCGGATCGACATCGCGACCACCTCTCGGGCGCAACGTCGATACACAACGCCTCAGTCTCCCCAGCGGCCGGACCGGCGGGGCCCGTACGCGCCCTGAGAACCCACCTGTGGTCCATGACCGACATCACCTCTGCCGTCGTCGACGCGCAGCATGGCGTCCTCACCTCCGCACAGGCCGCAGCGCTCTTCGGCGCAGCCCATGTGCGCTCGCGCGTCTATGCCGACGTCTGGCAGCGACCGCACCGCGGCGTCGTCGTGCTCCACAACGGGCCCCTCACCGCGGAGCAGACCACGATGGTCCGTCTCCTCTCGTGCTCGCCCGGTGCGGTCCTCGCAGGACCGAGCGCTCTGGCGTACGACGGGCTCACAGGGTTCGAGACCGACGCCACGTACGTCTCGGTCCCGATCGGCGCCCGCCGGCCCTCGATCGGCGGGATCGTCGTCCACTGGAGCGCCTACCTCGACCACCGCGACGTCAACCCGGCCCGGTTCCCTCCGCGGACCCGGCCGGCCCGGAGCGTGCTCGACTTCGCGAGCTGGACCGACAACGAGCGCTACGCGAGGGCGATCGTGCTCGCCGCGGCGCAGCAGCGTGTGGTCCGGACGAGCGACCTCCGCGACGCGATGACGCGACGGGGAGCGTGTCGGCACCGTGCCCTCGTGGTGGAGTCGTACCTCGACGCCGCGGGCGGGATCCAGTCGCTGCCCGAGCGTGACTTCGACGCGATCCGTGCGCGTTACCGTCTGCCGCCGCCGGCTCGGCAGCGTGCGGTGGTGCGCAACGACAAGCGCTACTACCTCGACGTCGACTGGGAGGAGTACGGGGTCGGCTGCGAGGTCCACGGCATCCCGCACCTCGACGTGAGGAGGTGGGACGCCGACGCCGGTCGCGGCAACGAGCTGCTGATCTCGGGGCGGCGTACGGCGGTCTTCACGTCCTACGCCATCCGTCGTACGCCCGCCGCGGTCGGGGACCAGCTGAGACGGCTGCTGCAGAGCGCCGGGTGGGACGGGACCTGATGCCGTACGTATCGACATTGCGACCACCTCCTGGGCGCGATGTCGATACGCAACGCCTAAGCGCCCGTGGGGGAGGGCGTACGCGTGGTGGGGACAGGGGCGCGGCCACGCGACTCGAGCGTGGCCCAGGTCGCCGCCGCGGCCAGGATGCCCGCTCCCAGCAGGTGCAGGCCCACCAGCACGATGGGGAGATCGGTGAAGTACTGCACGAACCCGATCAGGCCCTGCCCGAGCTCCACCGCGAGCAGCACGACAGCCGCGCGGACCGCGGTCGCGGGCGCACCGACGGCCTTGTACGCGAGCAGGAGCCCGACCGAGAGGCCGAGCAGGAGGAACACCGCATCGGCGTGCAGCTGCGTCACCGACACCGGGTCGAAGCCGTTGCGGGCCGTGTCCGGGTCGCCTGCGTGGGGACCGGCTCCGGTGACCACCGTGCCGATCATCACGGTTGCCCACATCACGGCGTACGTGAGCCAGCCGAGCACGCGGACCGGCGAGGGGACGAGGTCGGCCGACGGACCGGGCGGCAACGACGTCTCGCGCAGCAGGACGGTGGACAGGCTGACGAGGCCGATCGAGACGGCGAGGTGGATGGCGACCACCCACGCGTTGAGGTCGACGAGCACCGTGATGCCCCCGATGCCGGCCTGCAGGGAGATCCCGAGGGCCATCAGGGTCGCAACCAGCACGGCGTGCGGGCGCCGGGGTCGCCAGGCACGGACCGCGAACCACGTGGCGATCGCAACCGCGACCAGCACGAAGGTGAGCAGCCGGTTGCCGAACTCGATGAGGCCGTGGGCGCCCAGCTCGTCGTGAGGAACGAAAGAAGCGTCGGTGCAGCGCGGCCAGGTCGGGCATCCGAGCCCGGAGGCGGTGAGGCGGACGGCCGCGCCGGTGACGATGATGCCGATGTTGGCGACCAGCGAGGCCCAGGCCCAGCCACGGACGAATCCGTCGGTGGGGTTGCGGAACTTCTCGATCAACGTCATCACTCCCACTTGAACGTCCGAGCGGTCGCTGCTGCGGCGACTCCCGCCCAGACCACGAGCACCACGATGCTGGAGACGGGCGGCGCGCTCCCGTCGAAGACGGTCCGCATGCCCTCCGAGAGCGCGCCGGTCGGCAGCACCGACAAGAAGGTCTGGGCCGCATCTGGGTAGCGGCTCAGGGGGACCAGCACCGCACCGCCCACCAGGAGCAGCACGTAGACCAGGTTCGCGACGGCCAACGTCGCCTCCGCCCGCAGGGTCCCCGCGAGCAGGAGCGCCAGGGCCGCGAAAGCCGCAGTGCCGAGCAGCGCCAGCACCACCATCCAAGCGTACGCCGCAGCGCCCCCGTCGGGCTCCCAGCCGAGCCAGAGGGCGACGAGCACCAGGATCACGAGCTGTGCAGCCTGTACGAGCAGGACCGACCCGATCTTGCCGACGAGGAGGCCCCAGCGGGGGAGCGGGGTGCTGCCGAGGCGCTTGATGACGCCGTAGCGTCGCTCGAAGCCGGTCGCGATGGCCAACGACGTGAACGACGACGACAGGATCGCGAGGGCGAGCACGCCCGGAGTGACGATGTCGATCGGGCGCCCGGGGCCGAGGTCGACGATGCGGGTCGCCTCCGTTCCTGCCACCAGCAGCAGCAGGGGGATGACGAGCGCGAGCAGGAGCTGCTCACCGTTGCGCATCAGCAGGCGCGTCTCCATGACGGTCTGCGCGAGGACCATGCGGGGGACGGGGGCGGCACCGGGCCGAGGCGCGAAGTCGAGGCTCACGAGCGGAGCTCCCGTCCGGTCAGGTCGAGGAAGACGTCCTCGAGCGTACGGCGGCGTACGGCGATCTCGTCGAGCAGGACGTCCTGGGTCGCGAACCATGCCGTCACCCCCTGCAGCAGCGCAGGGTCGACCGTGCCCGAGACGAGGTAGACGCCTGGGCTCTGCTCGACGACCTGCGACCCGGCGGGGAGCGCCGTCACGAGCCCGGCGGTGTCGATCCCCGCCGGCGCGCTCAGGCGGATCGTGTTCTCGGCACCCTCGCTGGTGAGGTGCTTCGGGGAGCCGGAGGCGATGAGACGGCCGTGGTCGATCACGTGGACCCAGTCGGCGAGTCGCTCTGCCTCGTCCATGAAGTGGGTGGTGAGCACCACGGTCACGCCGCTGGCGCGGAGCTCGTCGACCAGCTCCCACGTCGAGCGCCGGGCCTGAGGATCCAGGCCGGCGGTGGGCTCGTCGAGGAACACCAGCTCGGGGCGTCCCACCAGCGCGGTCGCCAGGGCAAGGCGCTGCTGCTGGCCTCCGGACAGGCGTCGGTACGGGGTGCGGCCGACGCCCCCCAGGCCCAGGCGCTCGATCAGAGAGTCGACGTCGAGCGGGTCGGCGTACAGGCGGGAGACGTAGCGGAGCATCTCGTGGGGGTACGCCGCCGACCAGGCGCCCCCGCTCTGGAGCATCACGCCGACCCTCGGACGCAGACGTGCGGCGTCACGGACCGGGTCGAGGCCGAGGACGCGGACCGTACCGGCCTGGGGGCGCCGATAGCCTTCGCAGGTCTCGACCGTCGTGGTCTTGCCGGCTCCGTTGGGACCGAGGACGGCCGTGACCGTGCCGGTCTCGACGGTGAGGCTCAGGCCGTCGACAGCCGTCGTGTCGCCGTAGCGCATGACGAGGCCGGCCACCTCCACGGCGAGGGAATTCACTGGCCCAGTCTAAAGTTCTCGTGTTCGATAGGGGCTGCTGGGGCTGCCGCCGGGGCGTCCCCGGAGAAAGGGCCCTGTGTTCAGCAGGATGGGACGGTACGTCGTCCGGCACCCGTGGCAGGTGATCCTCGCGTGGATCGTGCTTGCGGTCGCGGTGGTGGCGCTTGCGCCGCCGTTGCAGTCGACCTCGGAGGAGGCGGACTTCCTGCCTCGCGAGTACGAGTCGATCAAGGCGCTGGAGGCGCAGGCCGACGCGTTCCCCGAGCTGGCCGACACCGAGCCCGCGGCGATCGTGGTCGTGGACCGCGCCGACGGCAAGCCCCTCACGGCCGAGGACTCGGCAGCGGTCGGCGCCCTCGCCGACGACCTGAGCGCCGCTGACATCGAGCACCTCGCAGACATCCGGGCGAACCCGCCGTCGGAGAACGGCCTCGTCCAGACGATCACCGCGGGACTCACCGAGGGCACCGACCCGTTCGACACCACGCTGACCGACAGCGCCCGGGACCTGCGCGAGCAGGTCGATGGGGCCGTCGAGGACACCGACCTGCGTGTCGGGGTCACCGGCTCGATCGCCCAGAACCTCGACGCCGAGGAGTCGGCCGGCAACGCCGAGGCCGCGGTCGGCATCGCGACGATCGGTCTCATCGTCGTCCTGCTCCTGGTGATCTTCCGCAGCCCGATCATCGCGCTGCTCCCGATCCTCGTGATCACGATCATCTCCCAGGTGGCGACGGGCCTGATCTCGATCGCCAACGAGGCCTTCGGGCTCCAGGCCGACTCGTCGATCACGGTGATCCTGATCGTCGTCCTGTTCGGCATCGGCACCGACTACATCCTCTTCCTGATGTTCCGCTATCGGGAGCGGCTGCGAGACGGGGAGGAGCCGAAGGCGGCGATGGTGCATGCGATCGAGCGCGCGGGCGAGGCCATCGCGTCGGCCGGTGGAGCGGTCATCGTGGCGTTTCTCGCGTTGGTGCTCTCCTCCCTCAGCATCTTCCGCTCGATCGGCCCGGCGCTCGCGATCGCCGTCGCGGTCACGGTCGTGGCCGCGCTCACCCTCATCCCGGCCGTCGTCTCGCTCCTGGGGACGAAGGTGTTCTGGCCCTCGAAGGCCTGGAAGACCGAGCCGAAGAATGCCCGGTTTGCGGCGATCGGCGACTCCCTTGGTCGACACCCGGGGAGGTTCGCGCTCGCCTCGGGTCTGCTGCTGGCGTCACTCGCGGTGTTCGCGTTCGGCTTCAAGCCGTCGTTCGACTTCTCCCAGCTGAGCCTGCCCGACGACGCGGAGTCGATGGTGGCGAGCGAACGCATGCTGGAGGGCTACCCGGCGGGCGCCACGGCCCCGCAGACGGTCATCCTGCGCAGTACGGACGGCGATCCGATCGTGCAGGCTGACCTGGCCCCGTTCGGAGCGGTGCTGGCAGGGGCCGACGGGGTCGCTCAGGTGGCGGACCCGGTCCCGAACGCCGACGGCTCGGCCGCGCTGTTCGTCGTGACGCTCGAGGACGACCCGATGTCGGACGCCGCGATGGAGCACGTCGAGGGGCCGATCCGTACGGCCGCTCACGACGCCGCGCCAGACGGCTCGGAGGCCCTCGTCGGCGGGACGACGTCGATCTTCGTCGACCTGCAGGACGCGATGAGCCGTGACTACTCCGTCGTCTTCCCGGTCGCCGCGCTGCTCATCATGGTGATCCTCGGGCTCCTGCTGCGGAGCCTCGTCGCGCCGCTCTATCTGATGGCGTCGGTCGGGTTGGGCTTCGGGGCGACGCTCGGTGCGACCGTGCTCGTGTTCCAGGTGGCCCGAGGCGAGGACGGCCTCATCTTCATGCTGCCGATCTACATCTATCTCTTCGTGGTGGCGCTGGGCACCGACTACAACATCCTGATGATCGCCCGCCTGCGAGAGGAGTCCCGCCAAGGCCGGGACCCGCACGCGGCCGCGGCCTGGGCCGTACGCCACGCGGGTCCGACGATCGCCGCGGCGGGCCTCATCCTGGCGGGATCCTTCGCCGCGCTCATGCTCGGAGGCAACCCGTTGCTGGTGTCGATGGGCTTCGCGATCTCGTTCGGGATCCTTGTCGCTGCGTTCGTGATGTCGATGTTCTTCACCCCGTCGCTGACGGCGCTGCTGGGCCACACCGCCTGGTGGCCCGGCCACGGCGACGAGGCGCGCGCCGGTGACGCCGATGAGTCGGTCGACGTCGGCTCCGACCGCCTGACCCGAGAGAGGTGACGCGATGCCGCTGCCCGTGATGCCGCCCGTGCGCCCGATGCTGGCGAAGTCGGTCAAGGGAGTGCCCGATCCCAGCAAGGTCCAGGGCGGGCTGTCGTACGAGCCGAAGTGGGACGGGTTCCGCTGCATCGTCTTCCGTGACGGCGACACGGTGGAGATGACGAGCCGCAACACGCGCGATCTGACGCGCTACTTCCCCGAGCTCGTCACCGCGTTCCGGGAGAACCTGCCCGAACGATGCGTCCTGGACGGCGAGATCATCGTGGCCGTCGACGGTCGGCTGGAGTTCGAGGTCCTCCAGGAGCGCATCCACCCGGCGGCCTCACGGATCGCTCTGCTCGCCGAGCAGACGCCCGCGTCGTACGTCGCCTTCGACCTGCTCGCCCTCGGTGACGACGACCTGACGGGGGAGCCGTTCGAGCTGCGCCGCGCCCGTCTCGTCGAGGCGCTGCAGGATGCGAGCGATCCGGTGCACACGACGCGGACCACGCTGGACCCCGCCGTCGCCGAGGAGTGGTTCGGGCAGTTCGAGGGGGCGGGGCTCGACGGTGTGGTGGCCAAGCCGTTGCGGGCGCCGTACGAGCAGAACGCCCGCACCATGCTCAAGGTCAAGCACGAGCGCACGGCGGACGCCGTCATCGCCGGCTACCGGCTCCACAAGACCTCGACGCCGGAGAAGCCCTTGCTAGGCTCGATGCTGCTCGGGCTCTACAACGACGAGGGCGTCCTCCAGCACGTCGGCGTGTGTGCGGCCTTCACCGCATCACGGCGGGCGGAGCTGGCGGCCGAGCTCGACCGCCTCGCGGTGCCCTTCTCGGAGCACCCGTGGGGGCGGTGGGCCGAGGCCGAGGCCCACGAGGCCGGGGACCGGCTGCCGGGAGCGCAGAGCCGGTGGAGCGCCGGCAAGGACCTGTCCTTCGTGCCCATCAGCCCCGTGCTCGTCGCCGAGGTGGCGTACGAGCACATGGAAGGGACGCGGTTCCGGCACACCGCCCGCTTCAAGCGGTGGCGGCCGGACCGCGACCCCGAGTCGTGCACGTACGAGCAGCTCGAGGAGGTCGTCTCGTACGACCTCGGTGACGTGCTGGGCTGAGCCGACCGATCAGCTGCTGGCGGGGTTGCCCTTGAGCGGGATGTCGCGCAGGGTCAGGTAGAGGATGAGCGCCACCACGGCGCTCGCCAGCAGCGAGAGGGACACCAGCAACACGGCCGACAGCGACTCGACGCCCCCCAGCACCTGGGGAGAGGGTCCGCCGCCCATCAGCATGTCGGCGCCGAGGACGAGCAGCACGACGCCGATCGTCTGGACCGTGCCCAGCAGAGCCCCCCACCGGTAGTAGCCGAAGGCGATCGCGGCGCCGCCGAGGAAGTAGCTGAGCCCGCTCAGCGACCACGACAGCCAGATCCCGAAGAAGTCGCCCGAGGAGTCGTAGAGGTGGGCGTCGAGAGTCACGGTCGGCAGGTCGAGAGCATCCAGGACCAGTGACTCCACCAGCATCCCGATCGCGCCAAGGAGGGCGAAGGTGATGCCCAGGCCGACGGCGGCCACGATCGTGCCTCGGAAGAGCGACCGACGTGTCGCGCCTCCCACGACGTGGAGCGTGAGGATCGAGGGGGGCATGATGAGGCCCATCACCCCGAGGAAGGCGGGCGCGGAGCCGAGGAACCCGTCGCCCGTGCTGGACTCGAGGTCGCCCCACCGGTCGATGACGTAGGCGACGGCCACGGTGATCGTCGCGACGGCGATCCAGAAGTAGGCACCGATCTGCCACGTGCCCAAGAAGAGCGTGTACGCGCTCGTGACGGTGCCGCGTTGCTCCTGCGCCTGGGCGGTGACGGGGGAGA
Organism: Mumia sp. zg.B21; assembly: GCF_019550855.1. Classification (NCBI taxonomy): domain Bacteria; kingdom Bacillati; phylum Actinomycetota; class Actinomycetes; order Propionibacteriales; family Nocardioidaceae; genus Mumia; species Mumia sp. zg.B21. The sequence goes on from NZ_JAHWCJ010000001.1 coordinate 806,516, forward strand.
CGGTGGCGCTCATCGCGCGTCCTCCTTCATGGGATCGGGTTCCTGGCTGAGGTGGATGAAGAGGTCCTGGATGGACACCCGGGCGATCTCGATCCCGGCATCCCGGGCCAGCGCGATCTCGGCGGGCTCGAGGCTGCCTTCGAGCGTGAGCTGCGTGGTGCCGCCGAGGTTGCGCGTCGCCAGGACGCGGTGCTCGTCGGCGAGCTTGCTCACGGCAGTGCTCGGACCCACGAGACTCACCGCACGGCTCCGGAGGGCGTCGGCCGTCTCCGAGACCAGGGTGCGGCCACGGTGGAGCATGACCACGTCCTCGAACAGCCGCTCCACCTCCTCGATCAGGTGGCTCGACACGACGATCGTGCGGGGGTGGTCGGTGTAGTCGTCGAGCAGCGCGTCGTAGAACGCGTACCTGCTTGGCGCGTCCATGCCGAGGTAGGACTCGTCGAAGATCGTGAGCGGCGCCCGGCTGGCGAGCCCGACGATGCAGCCGAGGGCCGACTTCTTACCGCGCGACAGCTTGGCGGGTGTCGTACGGGGGTCGACGTCGAACTGGTCGAGCAGTGCGCGGGCGTAGTCACCGTCCCAGTGCGGGCGGAGCTCGTCGTAGTAGCCGAGCGTCTCGTTGATCGAGGTGTCCCCGAGGACGTCGCCGGACTCGCGGACGAGCTGGACGCCGGCCATGACGACGGCGTCCTCGAACGGATCAACGCCGTTGACCAGCACCGTCCCGGAGGTCGGTCGCCGCAGCGACGCCAGGAGTGACAGCGCCGTCGACTTGCCGGCGCCGTTGCGCCCGAGGAGCCCGGTGATCGTGCCGGGCCGGACGGTGAAGCTGACGTGGTCGAGGGCGGCCTCGTCGGTGCGGCGGCGGCCGTACCTGACGGTGACGTCGGTCAGCTCGGCTCCGTACGGGGTGGTCATCGTGTCTCACCTTCTGCGACGCGAGGGGCGGGGAGGGTCTCCGGGTGTTCGTCGAGATAGGCGATGAGCTCCGAGCGCGGGATGCCGAGCAGGTCGGCCTGCTCGACGGCGGGTCGGAACACCCGCTCAAGGTAGGTGTCGCGGCGCTCCTTGACGAGCCGGTCGTGCGCGCCGACCGCCACGAACATCCCGAGACCGCGACGCTTCTCGATCAGGCCCTCGTCGACGAGGATCGCGAACGCCTTGGCCGCCGTCGCCGGGTTGATGCGGAAGGTCGTCGCGTACTGGGTCGTGGACATCACCTGTGACTCCTCAGGCAGGTCGCCGCTCACGATCTGTGCGCGGATCTGGTCGGCGATCTGGATGTAGATCGGCTCCGGTCCGTCGAACACGCTCCGCTCACCTCCTGTGGTTCATTACTTGACTAATGAACCACACAACCTCACAGGAAGGCAAGGCCTGGTGCTCAGTCGTGGTCGCCGGGCGGGGCCATCTCCGCGGCGACGCCGACGAGGCGTACGGCTCGGGTCCGGTCGGTGCGTTCGAGCAGCGAGGCGGCCGCGTCCGCGATCACTGCGGCATCGGACGTCGGCCCGGCGAGCGTGGTGCTGCGCGTCCGGGTCTCGAACGGGACGTAGCGAATCTTGAGGCGGACCCGGACCGCCGGTCGCCCGTCCTCGACCACGTCGCGCGCTGCGAGGGCAGCGAGCCTGCGGACCTCCGCCTCGACCTCGTCCGGATCACGCAGATCGGTCTGGAACGTGACCTCGTGACCGTGCGACCGCGGCACCCACGGCGTCGGGTCGACGGGCGAGGTGTCGACGCCACGGGCGAGGCGGCGGTACCACGGTCCCATCGTCGGACCCAACGCGGCAGCGAGGACATCCTCGTCGGCGTCCCCGACCTCGCGGACCGTGCTCAGACCGAGTGCGGCGAGCTTGGCCGCCGTCTTGCCGCCGATGCCCCAGACGCCGTCGGCCGGACGCTCACCCATGACCGCCCACCAGGTGTCACGAGTGAGCACGAAGGTGCCGCGGGGCTTGCCGAAGTCGGTCGCGTTCTTGGCGCGGATCTTGTTGTCGCCGATGCCGACCGAGCAGTGGAGGCTGGTCCGGTCGAGGACTCGCGACTGGACCTGGCGGGCGAACGACACCGCCCCGTCCGCGTCTTGGACGGCGTCCGGCACCGCAACGAACGCCTCGTCCCAGCCCAAGATCTCCACGGCCATCCCGACACTGCGGAGGGCGTCCATCACCTCCGTCGACGCCGCGTCGTACGCGGGCTTGTCGACGGGGAGGAACACGGCGTCGGGGCACTTCTTGGCGGCAGTCCGCAGCGGCATGCCGGAGCGGACGCCGTACTCGCGTGCCTCGTACGACGCCGTGGACACCACGCCGCGCTCGGTTGGGTCACCTCGTCCGCCGACGACGACGGGCTTGCCGGCGAGCTCGGGTTGGCGCAGCACCTCGACCGCAGCGATGAACTGGTCGAGGTCGACGTGCAGCACCCACATCGGTCAGCCTCCGGCCGCGTCCTCGTCGGCGTCGGTCCAGTTGGCGGCGTTCTTGCGGCTCGGCTGCACGCGAGGCGGCTCGCCCGGCATCTTGGGGTAGTCGGGTGGGTACGGCATGTCGCCGAGGCCTTGCTCCTCGTCTCGGGCGTAGAGGTCGAGGAGCGGCTCGAGCGAGCACGCGGTGTCGTCGATCGGCGCGTGGAGGTCGCCGAGCTCGGCGAAGCGCTGCGGCACGGTGTGGAGGTTGAAGCCTTTTGGGTCGTCGACGGTCGCCAGCTCGTCCCAGGTCACCGGCGTGGAGACCGGGGCACCTGGCTTCGGACGGAGGCTGTAGGCGCTGGCGATCGTCCGGTCGCGGGCGTTCTGGTTGTAGTCGACGAAGATGCGCTCGCCTCGCTCCTCCTTCCACCACTTGGTCGTCACACCCTCGTGGCGCCGCTCGAGCTCACGCCCGAACGCGATGGCCGCGTGGCGGACGTCGGTGAACGACCAGCGCGGCTCGATGCGGACGTAGACGTGCACGCCGCGGTTGCCGCTCGTCTTGGGGAATCCCACCATGCCGAGGTCGTCCAGCAGGGCACGCGCCTCACCGGCCACGCGTACGGCGTCGGCGAAGTCGGTGCCCGGCTGCGGGTCGAGGTCGATGCGCAGCTCGTCGGGGTGCTCGGTGTCGTCGCGACGCACTGGCCAGGGGTGGAAGGTCAGCGTGCCCATCTGGGCAGCCCACGCGACCGTCGCCAGCTCGGTCGGGCAGACCTCGTCGGCCTCGCGGCCGGACGGGAACTCGATGCGTGCGGTCTCGACGTACGGGGGAGCTCCCTTGGGGATGCGCTTCTGGTAGAACGCGTCGCCGCGGTTGTCGGCACGCGTCGACAGCGTCATGCCCTCGCGCACTCCCTTGGGCCAGCGCTCAAGAGTCGTGGGGCGGTTGCGCAGCGCCCGCATGATGCCGTCACCCACCGAGACGTAGTAGGCGACGACGTCGAGCTTGGTCACCTCGGCCGACCACGGCGTCGCCTCATAAATGACGCGGTCAGGGCTGGTCACGCGGACCGCGCGTCCGTCGGCCTCGATCTCGGCTGCATCGCTTGCCATGAGGTCAACCTAGGGGGTCTCGGAGACAGTCCGCCGAGGTCACGACTGCGTGACGTCCGGCAACTCATCGGTCCCGGGACAGCGACCAAAGTCGGCGGCGAGCTGACCCTCCGACGATTCGACTCTCCTGACGAGACCGACCAGGCGGCACGGCCGATACTGGCCCAGTGAGCGACGACGACAGTGACCGGGGCGCGATCACGCTCGTGCCCGAGCCCGGGCACCACGGCTCCTTCACCCTCCGCGTCGGGGGAGCGGCCCAGTCGCACGTCGATCTTGGCGACCCGACACGGCTGGTCTTCGAGTACGTCCAGCGCATCGCCGACACGTTGGACCACCTGCGCCCTCCGCCAGAACGCCTCACGATCATCCACGTCGGCGGCGCCGGGTTGACGCTTCCCCGGTACGTCGCCGCGACCCGCCCGCAGTCGGCACAGGTCGTGCTGGAGCCGGACACCGCCCTGACCGCGTACGTCCGTGAGCGTCTGCCCCTGCCTCCGCGCAGTGGGATCAAGGTCCGTCCGGTCGACGGGCGGACCGGGCTCGCGGCGCTGCGGGACGCGTACGCGGACGTCGTCGTCCTGGATGCCTTCGCCGGGCCCGTGGTGCCGGCCGAGCTCACGACGGTGGAGGCTTTCGCGGAGGTGTCCCGGACGCTGCGGCCCGGGGGAGTGCTGCTCGGCAACCTCGCCGACCAGGCGCCTTTCGCCTATCTGCGGCGAGTGGTGGCCGCGGCGCGCGGCACGTTCCCGGAGGTCGTCGTCAGCGCCGAGCCCGCCACGCTCCGGGGGCGGAGGCACGGCAACCTGCTGCTCGTCGCCGGCCGCGATGCCCTGCCCCTCGGCGAGCTGCGACGCCGCGCGGCCTCCTCGCCGTTCCCGTACCGGATCCTGGGCGGTGCAGACCTGAGCAGCGCCCTCGGCGGCGGGGAGCCGTTCACCGACGACGACTCCTCACCCTCGCCCGGTCCGCCCGGAGGAGCGACGTTCTTCGAGTGAGGAGGGGTGACCGACGTCACTAAGGACATCCTTCGTTGAACGCGCTTCGGTAATAAGGGCACACTGGTGTTGTGAAAAACGTGCGGGTCACTTCTGCCGAGTCTTCGACTCGTCAGCGCGTGGTGCGCACCATCATGCACGAGGGCTCGTCCACAGCCGTCCAGCTCGCCGAGCGGCTCGACCTGACCCCGGCCGCGGTGCGCCGACACCTCGACGCCCTCCACGAGGAAGGGCTCGTCGAGATCGCCGCAGTCCGTGACCGCGGGCAGCGTCGTGGACGCGGCCGTCCGGCGAAGGCGTTCGCCCTCACCGACGAGGGTCGCGAGGCGTTCGAGCAGGACTACGACGACCTGGCACTGAGCGCGCTGCGCTTCCTTGCCGAGACCGTCGGCGAGGACGCCGTCGTCGCGTTCGCGCGACGTCGCGGCGAGGAGCTCGAGCGTCGCCTCCTGCCGCTCATCGAAGACACTGCGCCGGTGCAGCGCCCCGCGGTGCTTGCCGACGCCCTTGCCGAGGACGGGTTCGCCGCCAGCGTGCGGCGTGCCCCCGGAGGCATCCAGGTCTGCCAGCACCACTGTCCGGTCGCTCACGTCGCGGCCGAGTTTCCCGAGCTCTGCGAAGCGGAAACAGAAGCGTTCGCGCGGATGTTGGGACACCACGTGCAACGCCTTGCCACCATCGCCCACGGCGACGGCGTGTGCACCACCTACATCCCTGACACCCCGGCCGACGTCACGACGACAACAGCCCTCACGACCGACGAGAGGACCACCCGATGACCACCACACCGGACACCGGCGTCAGCGGCTCTGCGCCCAACGCCATCGAGCAGGCCAACCCCGAGCTCGAGGGCCTGGGCCGCTACGACTTCGGCTGGGCCGACCCGGACATCGCGGGTGCCACCGCCAAGCGTGGGCTCAACGAGGACGTCGTCCGCGACATCTCGTCCCGCAAGGACGAGCCCCAGTGGATGCTCGACCTGCGGATGAAGGGCCTCAAGCTCTTCGGCCGCAAGCCCATGCCCACGTGGGGGGCGGACCTGTCGGACATCGACTTCGACAACATCAAATACTTCGTCCGCTCCACCGAGAAGCAGGCGACCTCGTGGGAGGAGCTCCCCGAGGACATCAAGAACACGTACGACCGGCTCGGCATCCCCGAGGCCGAGAAGCAGCGTCTCGTTGCCGGCGTCGCCGCGCAGTACGAGTCCGAGGTCGTCTACCACCAGATCCGTGAGGACCTGGAGGAGCAGGGCGTCATCTTCCTCGACACCGACACGGCGCTCAAGGAGCACCCGGAGCTGTTCCAGGAGTACTTCGCCACCGTGATCCCGGTCGGCGACAACAAGTTCTCCGCGCTCAACTCGGCCGTCTGGTCCGGCGGGTCGTTCATCTACGTGCCCAAGGGCGTCCACGTCGACATCCCGCTGCAGGCCTACTTCCGGATCAACACCGAGAACATGGGCCAGTTCGAGCGGACGCTGATCATCGTCGACGAGGGCGCGCACGTCCACTACGTCGAGGGCTGCACGGCGCCGATCTACAAGACCGACTCGCTGCACTCCGCGGTCGTCGAGATCATCGTCAAGAAGGGCGGCAGCTGCCGCTACACGACGATCCAGAACTGGTCCAACAACGTCTACAACCTGGTCACCAAGCGCGCCATCTGCGAAGAGGGCGCGACCATGGAGTGGGTCGACGGCAACATCGGCTCCAAGGTGACCATGAAGTACCCCGCCATCTACCTGATGGGCGAGCACGCCCGTGGCGAGACGCTGTCCCTGGCGTTCGCGGGCGAGGGCCAGCACCAGGACTCCGGCGCCAAGATGGTCCACGCCGCGCCGCACACCTCGAGCTCGATCATCTCGAAGTCGGTGGCGCGTGGCGGCGGCCGCGCGTCGTACCGAGGCCTGCTCCAGGTCCAGGAGGGCGCTGAGCACTCCGCGTCCACGGTCAAGTGCGATGCGCTGCTCGTCGACGACATCAGCCGCTCCGACACCTACCCGTACGTCGACGTCCGTGAGGACGACGTGTCGCTGGGCCACGAGGCCACCGTCTCGAAGGTCAGCGACGACCAGCTCTTCTACCTGATGAGCCGCGGGATGGAGGAGGACGAGGCGATGGCGATGATCGTGCGTGGCTTCGTCGAGCCCATCGCGCGCGAGCTCCCCATGGAGTACGCGCTCGAGCTCAACCGTCTGATCGAACTGCAAATGGAAGGTGCCGTCGGGTGACCGCCCCCACAACTACGACAACCCGTCCCGCAGGGCCGCTGGCCGGCCCGGTCGAGACCCAGGTCATCAGCCACCTGCACCCGGAGGGGTCGTTCGACCCCGCCGACCACGAGGTGCCCAAGGGGCTGGAGGAGATCTGGCGCTTCACCCCGCTGAAGCGCCTGCGCGACCTGCACAAGGACGCCCCTCTCGACGGTCACGACTACGAGGTCGAGATCGACGCCGCGCCCGAGGTCCGCGCCGAGTCGGTCCTCGTCGAGGACTCGACCGTGCGCGGCACCTCGACGTACGTCCCCGTCGACCGGATCTCCGCCCGAGCTTGGGAGGCGTCTGACCGTGTCTTCACGGTGACGGTCCCCGCGGAGACCGTGGCCTCGAAGCCCACCTGGGTGACGTTCCGTGGCACGGGGTCGGAGAAGGCCGGCGCCGGCCACGTCGTCATCACGGCCGAGCCGTTCTCCCGGGCCACCGTGGTGATCGACTACGTCGGGTCGGCCACCTGGGCCGAGAACGTCGAGATCGTCCTCGGCGACGGTGCGCAGCTGACGGTCGTCGCGGTCCAGGACTGGGACGACGACGCCGTCCACGTGTCGCACCACCACGCCCACATCGGGCGCGACGCCAACCTCAAGCACGTGCTCGTCAGCTTCGGCGGCGACCTCGTCCGGATCAACGCGTCGGTCGAGTACGCCGGCACCGGCGGCAACGTCGACATGCTCGGCCTCTACTTCGCCGACGCCGGCCAGCACCTCGAGCACCGTCTCTTCGTCGACCACAACCAGCCCAAGGGCCGCAGCAAGGTCGAGTACAAGGGCGCACTGCAGGGCAAGGACGCCCACACCGTGTGGATCGGCGACGTGCTGATCCGCAAGGAGGGTGTCGGCATCAACACGTACGAGAGCAACGACAACCTCGTCCTGACCGACGGGGCGCGTGCCGACTCGGTGCCCAACCTCGAGATCGAGACCGGCGAGATCGAGGGCGCGGGCCACGCGTCGACGACCGGCCGCTTCGACGACCTGCACCTCTTCTACCTGCAGAGCCGCGGCATCCCCGAGGTCGAGGCGCGCCGGCTGGTCGTGCACGGCTTCTTCAACGACGTGATCCGCCGTACGGGGGTGCCCGAGATCCAGGAGCGCCTCCTGCAGACGGTCGAGACCGAGCTCGCCAAGCACGTCGGTGTCGCCGACGTGGTCGCCGGGGCGTGAGCCGATGAGCGGCTTCACGCACGCGGCTGAGCTCGCCGACGTCCCTGACGGGGGAGTGCTGGCGGTCGAGGTCGAGGGCCTCGACCTCGCACTCGTCCGTTGCGGTGACGAGGTGTTCGCCGTCCGTGACGAGTGCTCGCACGCCGCGGTTCCACTGTCGGAGGGGGAGGTGGAGGACTGCACGCTCGAGTGCTGGCTCCACGGCTCGCGCTTCGACGCACGGACCGGCGAGGTGCTCAACCTGCCCGCGACCGAGCCTGTGCCGGTCTATCCCTGCAAGGTCACCGAGGACGCGACCGTCCTCGTCGACGTGACCAGCCCCAGCATCTGATCCTCACAAGAAACGACGGAGTCACCACACATGTCCACTCTCGAGATCCGCGACCTCCACGTCTCGGTGGCCACCGAGGACGGCGCCAAGGAGATCCTCAAGGGCGTCAACCTGACCGTGAAGTCGGGCGAGACGCACGCCATCATGGGCCCCAACGGCTCGGGCAAGTCGACCCTCGCGTACTCGATCGCCGGCCACCCCAAGTACGACATCACCTCCGGCTCGGTGACCCTCGACGGCGTCGACGTCCTCGACATGACCGTCGACGAGCGCGCGCGTGCGGGCCTCTTCCTCGCGATGCAGTACCCCGTGGAGATCCCGGGCGTCTCGGTCGCGAACTTCCTCCGCGCCGCCAAGACCGCCATCGACGGTGAGGCTCCGCCGCTGCGCACGTGGATCAAGGACGTCAACGGCGCTCTCGAGCGGATGACGCTCGACAAGACCTTCTCCCAGCGCTCGGTCAACGAGGGCTTCTCCGGCGGCGAGAAGAAGCGCCACGAGATCGCCCAGCTCGAGCTGCTCAACCCGAAGTTCGCGATCCTCGACGAGACCGACTCCGGCCTCGACATCGACGCTCTGCGCATCGTCTCCGACGGCGTCAACCGCTTCTCGGAGCAGGGTGACCGCGGCGTCCTGCTGATCACGCACTACACACGCATCCTGCGTTACATCAAGCCGGACTACGTGCACGTGTTCGTCAACGGCAAGGTTGCCGAGGTCGGCGGCGCCGACCTCGCCGAGGAGCTCGAGGCCAACGGCTACGACAAGTACACCAAGGCCGCCGTCTGATGAGCGTCCCCGGCGGATACGACGTCGAGAAGGTTCGGGAAGACTTCCCGATCCTCGGTCGGACCATGGCCGGGGACCGCCCGCTCGTCTACCTCGACAGCGCGAACACGTCGCAGAAGCCGACGCAGGTCGTCGACGCGATCACGGAGCACTACCTCCGCCATAACGCCAACGTCGCGCGTGCGATGCACCAGCTGGGCGCGGAGGCGAGCGAGGCGTTCGAGGACGCGCGGACGACGATCGCGAGCTTCGTCAACGCCCCCTCTCGCGAGGAGGTCGTCTTCACCAAGAACGCGTCCGAGGCGCTGAACCTCGTGGCCAACGCGTACCGCAACGCCGAGGGTGACCTCGCGCTGCGGCCCGGTGACGAGATCGTGATCACCGAGCTCGAGCACCACTCCAACATCGTCCCGTGGCAGCTGCTGGCACAGCGGACGGGCGCGACGCTGCGGTGGTTCGGGCTGACCGACGAGGGACGCCTCGACCTGTCGACGCTCGATGAGCTGATCAACGAGCGGACGCGGATCGTGTCCGTGTCGTGGGTGTCCAACATGCTGGGCACCGTCAGCCCGCTCGACGTCATCATCGCCCGGGCGCACGCCGTCGGTGCCGTCGTCGTGGTCGACGCGTCGCAGGCCGTCCCGCAGATGCCCGTCGACCTGACCGCGCTCGGTGCCGACTTCGTCGCCTTCACCGGCCACAAGATGGTCGGTCCGACCGGCATCGGCGTGCTCTGGGGCCGCATGCCGCTTCTCGAGGAGCTCCCGCCGTTCCTCGGTGGTGGCGAGATGATCGAGACCGTGACGATGGAGCGTTCGACGTACGCGCGGCCGCCGGCCAAGTTCGAGGCCGGCACGCCGCCGATCGTCCAGGCGGTCGGGCTCGGCGCCGCGGCCGACTACCTCGCGTCGCTCGGCATGGAGAACGTCGCCGCGCACGAGCGCGAGATCACCGCGTATGCGTTGAAGCGGCTCGGCGAGATCGACGGCCTCACCATCGTGGGGCCGACCGAGGCCGTGGAGCGCGGGGGAGCGGTGAGCTTCGTGGTCGACGGGGTGCACCCGCACGACGTGTCGCAGCTGCTCGACTCGTACGGCATCGCCGTACGCGCGGGTCACCACTGCGCCAAGCCGGCCCACCGGCGCTTCGGTGTGCAGTCGACGACCCGCGCGTCGTTCTACCTCTACACGACCCAGGCCGAGATCGATGCCCTGGTCGAGGGAATCGAACGCACCCAGAAGTACTTCAAGGTGGTGTGACGACGATGAACGTGGACGCCCTGTACCAGGAGATCATTCTCGACCACTACAAGAAGCCCCACGGCAGCGGACTGCGCGACCCGTACGAGGCTGAGGTCCATCACGTCAACCCGACCTGCGGCGACGAGATCACGCTGCGCGTGCACCTCGACGGTGACCGGGTCGCCGACGTCTCGTACGACGCCGAGGGCTGCTCGATCAGCCAGGCGTCGGCGTCGGTGCTCAACGACCTCGTCGTCGGCAAGACGGTTGCTGAAGGGCTGGCGGTGCTCGACGAGTTCCAGACCCTGATGCAGGGCCGCGGACAGGTCGAGCCCAACGAGGACGTGCTCGAGGACGGCATCGCCTTCGCGGGGGTGGCGCAGTTCCCCGCCCGGGTGAAGTGTGCGCTGCTGTCGTGGATGGCATGGAAGGACGCGACGGCCCAGGCCGCCGCGCAGGAGAGCCAGGAGACCCGATGAGCGACACCGCACCGAGCCAGACCACCGACGACCTTCCCGAGGTCGATCTCACCCCGGTGGGCAAGAGCGTGACCACGCCCGAGGACGTCAACGAGGCGATGAAGGACGTGGTCGACCCCGAGCTCGGCATCAACGTCGTCGATCTCGGCCTCGTCTACGACGTCGAGGTCGACCCGGCCAACAATGCCGTGATCGACATGACGCTGACCTCGGCGGCGTGCCCGCTGACCGACGTCATCGAGGACCAGACCCGGCAGGCGCTGGAGGGCATCGTCAACGACTTCCGCATCAACTGGGTGTGGATGCCGCCGTGGGGCCCGGACAAGATCACCGACGACGGCCGCGAGATGCTTCGCGCCCTCGGCTTCAACGTCTGAGGGTGACCAGGACCGTCCTCGTCCCGCACGACCGGCTCGCTGGCTGGGTGGAGCGTTTCTCCGCCCGGCACGGGGAGCCGGTCGTTGCGCGTGAGGGCGCCGAGGTGACGTTGACCGCCCCCGACGGAGCGGTCGCCTCGTACGAGGAGGTGCCTCCGCCGGAGGACTTCGGGATCGTTCTGGTCCGCCGAGGCGGGTACGCCGTCGGCTCTGTCGAGGGCGGGGCGCTCGCGGCTCACAAGACCGGGACGCGCTACGTCCAGGGTCAGACCAAGGCGGGTGGCTGGAGCCAGCAGCGCTACGCGCGGCGGCGCGCCAACCAGGCCGACGCGCTGGTGGAGGCGTGCGCCGAGGTCGTACGCCGGATCGTCCCGGAGGGCAGCCTCGTCTTCGGTGGGGGAGACCGGCCGCTGTTCGCGGCGGTGCTCGAGCAGTGCGACGGCCGTACGCCGCTGGTGCCCGCGCAGCGTTGGCTCGAGGTCGGTGACCCCAAGTTCGTCACGCTCCAGAAGGCCGTCGTCGACGCGCGGGCGTACGAGGTGCGGCTCAACGCGCTCGCCTGAAGGCCTGTGGACGACGTCCGCGGGCCGGGAACGGATCTGGCTAGCGTGGCTCCCGTCGAACGAGCACGGCCGCACGGCCAGGACGGAGTGAGCATGAGCAACCAGATCGTGAACCTCGAGGAGGTCGGGCTGCTGTCCCGGTCGGGGCGGGGCTATCAGGCGACAGCCGAGGACAACGTCGGCACCGCGCGGCAGCACCTCTCTCGGATGGAGGGCGCCGAGGCCGGCTTCAAGGGCGCGGCTGGATCGGCCTTCCAGGGTGTCGCGCAGGTCTCTGTGGGCAACCACACGCTGCTGGCGCGTCAGATTGCCGAGCAGGCGCGACGCGCAGTGACCGCCGAGCGCCACGCGGTCGCGGGGGACGAGCAGGCTTCGGCCCGACAGTCGGTGACCCGGTCCTCGACGGAAGCGTTGGCGTCGGCCTTCGCCCGACCGGTCAACGTGTGAGCGCCGCGATGACCTATCAGCTGCGCGTCGATCACGCGGCCATCGAGCAGGCGGGCGCTGACCTCGGGAGCTACGCCGGGACGATCGAGGACTATCGAGACTCGCTTCGCGCAGAGGCGGCGCGTGCTCTGGGCGTCTTCGGAGGCGGCGTCGGGAGCGATGAGCACGAGGCGGCGATGCGCGTCGTCGACCGGCTCGTGGAGGAGCACGTTGCCTCGGTACGCGAGCAGCGCACAGGGGTGGGCGAGGCCGGTGACACGTTCGTGTCCGCGGGGGCCCGGATGCGGGCGGTTCTCGGGGCGGGCGGTCCGCGATGACGACGGCTGCATGGGGGATGCGACCCGACGACCTTCACGGCGCAGGCGCTCGTGTCGCGGCGACCGACGTCGATGCGGCAGCGGCCGCGTCGGCGCTCGTGACCGCCATGGCTGCGGCGCCCCCGGCTGCCCATCACCCCGTACTCCGGGCGGCGCTGGAGCGTTATCAGTCTGTGGTCGCCGGTCCGACGGAGATGCTCCCGAGCACGGTCACCGCTGCTGGGTCACGCCTCTCGACGGCGGCCGTAGACGCTGCGCAGGCGGACGCCGAGGCGGCGCGTGGCCTTCGGGCGGCGGACCGATAGCACCGCGAGTTGCCGGGACGCCGTGACGGCGCGGTCAACCCCTGTCGGCAGCGGGCGTGCAGACCGTCAAAAAGTCCTGGCCGTTCTGGTCGGCCACGTCGGCGGCGTCCTTCCAGCCCACGTCGTCGAAGAGGTAGGCGTCGGCTGGATGCTCCGGTGAGCCGTCGACGACGTCGGACAGGTCGACCACGGATCCCCAGGCGGGCTCGGCGGCGTCGATGACGAGCGAGGCCTTCTCGGCGTCGCGCCAGTCGAAGTCAGATGTCGGCTGCTCGTCAACCGTGAACGCGGGATCAGGCTGCGCGATGTCGAGCTGCTCCACGGTCACACCAGGTGGGGGAGCCGTGAGCACGAGCCGTTGACGCTCACCGTCGGCCGTCGTGAACGTCAGGGCGACGCGAGTCACACCCACGCACGGTGTGCCGGTCCAGATCCTGAGCGTGTCTCCATCGGCGCGGTAGCCGGCCGCACTCGGCAGTGACGGTGCGAACGGAGCGTCCCCGTCGCAGGCGGTCAGGACGGTGGCACCGAGCACGGCGGTGGTGGCCGCGGCGACCCGCCGGCCGGTCGAACCGAGGTGCATCAGTGGTATCCGCCGTCGCGCAGCCCGGCGTCCTGCTCGGTCTCGTTGCCGCCTGTGAGCTGCTCCCGCGCGTACGACCGGATGAAGCCGCCGTATCCCTCCCGCGCCCACTGCTGGGAGTGGCGTTCCTCGTGGTGCAGCAGCCGGTCCAGGTCGAGCTGACCCTGGTAGACGGTTCCGTCGTCGTCGACGTACGACGCGCGCCCCGACTGCGCGACGTCCTTGACGACCTGATCCGGGTCGTCCACGTCATCGATGTTGAGCATGAAGATGTCCCCCCATGCCGTTCCGCCCTTGAGACTGAACATGCCCTGCAGCCAGTTGCCCCCGAGTCCCATGAGCATCCCGTTGGGCGTGGTGACCATGCGTCCGCCGTTGCCGTGGACGAAGCCGACGTCTTGGTCATAGCTCCAGCCGTTGGCGGACTGCCGGTCGATGATCCGCTGGATCTCGGCGGCGGAGTAGGGCGTCTCGGGGAAGTCGTTGTCGGGACTCGCCGCCCCGTAGTCCGTGCCCGCGTTGAGGATGTAGGTCATCAGGACGGCATGGCGTGCGTCGTCGCCGCCGATCCCCGGCGGGAGGAGGAAGAACGACTTGCCGTCGGGGTCGGTCACGCGCTCCATGCCGTCGAACACCTCGAAGTCGTCCGGGCGGACGTCGTGGGTGCGCGCGATGTCGACGATCGTGTCCACGCTGATCCCTCGGCGTGCGGCGTTGGTGAGCCACTCGCGGTAGTAGCCGTCGGGGGCGGGACCGGTCAGGAGGCCTTCGTTGCGGAGGGTGAGCTCCATGACGGCGACCGCGACGACGGGGTGGTTCTCGAGGAACGTCGCGCGCTTGGCCGCCGTCATCGCGGCGAGGTCGAACGGCATCGTCCGCAGCGAGACTCTGGTGAGATCCACGAGGTTGGAGTAGATCGCCGCGGCGAACGACGGCAGCGCGCCGGCGGCGTAGAGCGCCCTCACGTGGTCCGGGTCCAACGGGTCCGACAGCTGTTGCTTCGCGGTACGGGCTGCGTGCTCCAGCGCCTGGAGGATGTAGGGGTACTGGAAGCCGAGCTCTGCCTTCTTGGCCTGCTGCTTCTCCTTGGTCGGCTCCGCTCGGATCTGGCTGTTGAGCCGGTCGATCGCCTGGTTGAAGGTCTCGACCGCCTCCGCGAAGTGCCGGATCGCGCCCGCAGCCACCAGGATTCCCTGGATGAGCGACCGAGCCTTGGTCTTGGTGGCGGTGTCGGCGCCTGTCATGGCATCGGCCACGACTCCGGCGACCCCGTCCTTGGCCGTATTGTGCTCACGCTTGAGATCAGCGTTGAAGTTCTCGACGTCACCGGCCGGCTTGGCCACGGCCTCTGCCTGGGAGGTGAGGGTGGCAGGTGACACGTCGTGCCTCTCGAAGCCTTCGATCAGGAGCGTCGCACCGTGGTCTGGACGCATCCGAGCGGGCCTTCCTGGGAGGACTCATCGAGGATCAGCACTGTATCGACGGCCGGTGTCGGGCGCCAAGGCGCACTGTGGGAGCTCGACCGCGGTGACGCCGCACCGAGATCAGCGCGCGGCGTCGTAGGCGGTGATGTTGGCGTCGACGTTGCGGGCGATCGCGAGCACATCCTCCGTCTTGGGGGTTATCGTCCTATCGGGTGTGCGGGCGTGGACCGCGACCTGTCGGTCGTCGAACACGACGATCACGCCAGTCTTGTCACCGAGTTGCTGGTCCGTGAATCGGCAGCTGTATCCCACGGCGTCCGTGAGGTCGGTGCACCCGAGCGAATCTCTGCTCTCGGTGGCCTTCGCGATCGCCGCGGTGCGGTCGGCCTCGTCTTCGAAGTCGCGCAGGGAGATGTCCAGCAAGAGTCGTCCGTTGCGTCCGACCTCGCATTCGCTGCCCTTCTTCCGCTGAGTCGCCGGTACCATCTCGCCATCCGCGGCGACCACGAGATCACCGGTGATGGTCTCCATCGCCGAGCGGTCCAAGATGCCGCAGACAAGGTCGTCCGCGGTGGCTGGCTCGTCATCGGAGCAACCGCTCAGCACAGTGGTCGCGGCGAGGAGCGCTCCGCCGACGAAAGCAACGCCGCTGTGGCGCCTCCCAGCCATCATTTGCCTCCTCGCAGGGTGGGATCGACAAAGCTCTCCAGGAAGGTGGACTGGTAGATGAACTCCTTGATCCGGTGCCGAGGCTGGTTCTGCGGGTCGGACCAGTCGTGCCACGCCTGCTCGACGGCCGCACGGTTCGGCATGTCCTCGGGCAGCACGGCCCCATCCGCACGATCGTAGAGCTCGGGATGCAGCTGCGGATTGTCTCCACCGGTGAAGAGATCGGGTGAGATGCCGTCGAAGTGGACTTTGTGTGCAGAACCCTCGACGCCGACGGTGATGTCCTGGTCATGGAGGAAGCCGTACTTGTAGAGGTCGGCGAGTGCGGCGTTCTCCAGCTTGTCGGGGATCGAGGCAGTCTCGCGGTCGAGGTACCCGTCGGTGTCTGGCGAGTACTTGACGGCATCCTTCAGCTGGGAGAGCGCCTCGCCTTGGATCGCAGAATAGGAGTTCTTGGCAAGCTCGCTCGCCGTCTCGCCAAGTACGGAGCCCGCTCCGGGGAGGAAGCCGGTCCCGATATCGAGCGCCTTCGACATCAGCTCGCGACGGGCAGTCTCGACGTCGTCCCTCTCGGCACTCATCTCGAGGCCCTGGTTGAACAGGTTGCCCATGACCTCGCCGTGCTGCTGCTGGAGTCCGTGGTAGCCGGAGTTGGCGAGGCCGTCGAGCGTCCTGCTGCCTGCGGGGAACTCGTTGAGGAACGCACCGTTCTGGAGGCGCGTCTCCAGCAGCATCGCGGTGGTAAGGGTCTGCAGACCTGTCTTGTCGTCGCCGCGGCCGATCTCTCCGAGAACAGTCTCGAGCTCGGGACCGGTGAGCACTAGCCGCCCGTCCGCGTCGGCGACGGTGCCGCCGGCGAGCAGCCGGTAGACGTCGTCGGTGTGACCGGAGGCGATCGTGCCCAAGCTGTCGGTCATGTCGGGCCACACGTGCCAGGCATTCTCGTACCACGAGTCCGGGCCGCCGTGACCAGACAGGTCGGCGATCCTCTTGAAGACGTCGGTGGCAAGCTCGGCGCCGAACACCGCATCGCCTCCGGCTCCGATCGTGGCAGCCTCGAGCGCCAGACCGAGGCCGTCGCCTTCGTCGCTGCCGTACCTGGCCG
Source organism: Mumia sp. zg.B21 (assembly GCF_019550855.1). Classification (NCBI taxonomy): domain Bacteria; kingdom Bacillati; phylum Actinomycetota; class Actinomycetes; order Propionibacteriales; family Nocardioidaceae; genus Mumia; species Mumia sp. zg.B21. The sequence goes on from NZ_JAHWCJ010000001.1 coordinate 823,114, forward strand.
AGAACGTGCGAGCATCGACCTCGTCGCCGTCCTTCTTGCCGATGAGGTAGTCGAGCTTGTCCTTGTCGACGTCCCCGGCCTCGGCCGCGAAGAAGTCCTGAGCGGCCTCCGGCGTCTTCGCCATCCCGGCCAGGAGGTTGGCAAGGCCGTCGTACGGGGTCTGGTAGTGAGCCCTGTCGTCGTACGGGTCGCCGGGCTTGCCCAGGTCGTAGTAGGGCTCCTTGACTCCGTAGCCCTGTCCGAGCCGCTCGTTGAGCGGACCCCACACCGGTCTGCCGTCGTGGCTGCGCTCCCAGTCGTAGACCTGGTTGGTCAGGTCGGCGAGGAACGTCGGGTCGTACGACGCGGTCTTGCCACCGTGCTTGATGAGCATGGTCAGGGCGGCGGCGTTCTCAGGATTCGTCTCGTCGGTGATCGCGCGGAACCACTGGTCGCTGAGGTCCTGCGGCGGCGCATGAGTGCCCACGCCCTTCGTGTACGTCGCGAACGCGTGGCCGGCGCCAGCGAGGAACTCGGCGTAGGCCTTCGCCTTCTCGGCGTGGTCGAGCGGAGGAACCGACGAGCTTGGTGAGAATACGTCGTTGCTGAGGTCGAGGATGGCGTCAGCCATCTGGTTGGGTGTGACGGTGGAGTAGAGACGGTGCGCGAATGCAGCGTCGTCCTTCATCAGCGAGAGGGTCGCGACGGTGTCCTCGTCGATCTCCCTTGCGCGGATGGCCTTCGCAACGGCCTCGGCGACAAGACCCCTCACCGCAGGACTGAGGAGGGCGATGAACTGCGCGTCGAGATCCTTTGCGTGGTCGATGACGTACTTCGCCTGGTCCTCGGCCGACAGGTTCGCCACGTCGTAGGGGAGGGTCTTGAGCTTGACCTTGGACAGGTCGACGACGTTGGAGAACATCGCAGACGCGAACGAGGGGAGTGCGCCCGCCGCGTGGAGCGCGCGGACGTGCTTGGGGTCGAGCGGGTCGGTCAGCTGGCCCTTGGCGGTGCGGGCGGCGGACTGGAGCGTCTCGACGGCGCCAGCGTGCTGACCCGAGAGCGCCGCCTTCTTCTTCAGTTGCTCCTCGCGCGTCTTCTCGGAGCGGATCTGGCTGTTGAGTCCGTCGATCGTGTTGTTGAACGTCTCGACGGCAGTGCCGAAGAGGCGGATCGCGCCGGCCCCGATGGTGATGCCCTGGATCAGGTTCCGGCCCATGTTCTTCGTCGGCGTGTCCGCGCCCTCCATCGCCGTGGCGATCACACCGGCCCGCCTTCGCGGGCGGTGTTGTGCTTCTTGGTGAGGTCGGCGTTGAAGTTCTCGACGTCACCGGCCGGTGCCGCGACGGCATCGGCCTGCGCGGTGATCGTGCCTGGGGAGACGTCATGCCGCTCGAAACCCGCGATGAGCAGAGATGAGGCGCCGCCGCCGTCCTCAACACGCATCCCGAGTCGTCCTTCCTGAGAGGTCACGGACCGTACGGACTGTAGCGAAGTCACAGGCCGCGGTAGACGGGGTCCGGGCCCGTGCACCTGAGCGAGCCGGAGCCGCCGATGGTCGACGGCCGAACTGGGATCGTCGAGCGATTGAGGCGCGTCGCGCGCTTCGCGGAGGGGGTCACCGGGGCGTCGAGGTTTCCCTCGCCGCCAGGTTTCCTCGCGCGTTCTCGATGAGGTCCACGGCAGCCGCTACCACGGCATCGTCGGTGCCGTTCTCCCCGAAGAGCGTCAGATAGACGAAGCGGTCGGGGAGGACGACCCTGGTCTGCGTGCGTCCGTCGGTGCGGCACACGTAACCCGACCCGAGAGCGTCGAGGGTCGGGGAGGTGAAGCAGTGCCCGCCCTGTTCGCCGATCTTCTGCCGGCTGCTGGCCAAGGCGGCAGCCTCGCGTGCCTCCACCCGCGTCTGCTCGGCCTTGTCGGCGATCGGCGACGCAGAGAACCGGACGCGGTGGTCGAAGTCGTCCTCACCCACACCGATGGAGCACTCGATGCGGCCGGAGTCGGGCGCCGAACCGATCTCGGGAACGCCGGTGCCGGAGGCGGTGTAGTCGTCCGACTCGACGACAGCCTCCACGATGTCGACGTCGAACACGCCGCAGACCAAGCCGTCGACCATCTGCACCGCCTCGTCGCCGTCGGCGCGATCGGAGCCGCTGTCGCACCCGGCGAGCGCCAGGGACAGCACCGCGAGGGCAACCACGGCACGGAACCTGCGGCGCATCTCACCCACCGCGCGACTCTTGGTTGCCGTCATCTTCGCGATTCTTGGCGTCCTCAACAGCTTCCTCCTCGGCATTGTTGAACGCCTGGTCCATCGACTCTCTCAAGGTGCCGTAGTTGTTGCCGGCGTCGCTGTCCCACCAGTCGTGCCACGAGGTCGGCGCCGTCCCACCTTCCGCCACGAACTCACGCTTGACGTGGCCGTTGCTGTCGAGGGCATCTCGGGGAAGGTCCTGCCCGTCGTTGCCTGCGGTGTAGCCGTACTGGACGAGCACGTTGGCCAACCCGCCCTGCAGGTTCTCGCGCCACGCGTTGTCCGTGGTGGCGCGGTAGGCGTCCGAGGTCGGTGCCGGAGCGCTCGTGACACCACTCTTGATCGCGTCGAGACCCTGTGACTTCGCGGTGTCGAAGGCCGTCTTGGCGAGCTCGGACGCTCCCTGTCCGAGTACTTCGTTGCCGGGCAGGAAACCGGTCGCGACATCGAACGCCTTCGCCGCCAGCGCCGCCCGGGCCGCCGCTGCCTCTTCGTCATCCATGTCGACGGTGACGGACTGGCCGAGCAGCCGACCGAGCACACGTCCGTTGTCCTCCACCACGTCGGTGAGCTCGCGGTCCGCGCTGTCCTCGGCGAGCACGGACGCGTTCTTGATGTTCTTCATCACCTCGGCAGGGAGCGGCTCGCCCGCGGGATGGTTCGGGTGGGCTGCCCGCCACTCGGCGATCGCCTCGCGCTCGTACTCGGCGATCTCCTCACCCATGCGGTCGTTGCCCTCGATGACGAGCGCCGTGGCAAGCACCTCGATGCCCGACTTGTCGTCGCCCCGACCGATCTCGCCGAGGACCGCGTTGAGGTTGTCGTAGCTGACGGTGAGCTTTCCGTCACCATCGACGCCCTGGCCGTTCGCGAGGGTGCGATAGACGTCCTCGGCGTAACCGGCGCCGATGTTGCCGATGCTGTCGCGCATCTCGCTCCACATGTGCCACTCGTCGCCGATGCCACCGCCCCCGGTGCCCTGCTTCTTGGGATCGAGGAGGTGGTCGGTGTTGCCCGTCCCGCTGTTCTCTCCGATCAGGGTGAACACCTTCGACGCCAGTGCGGCAGCACGCTCGTCGGTGTAGTCGCCCAGCGAAGGGGGACCGCTGTTCTCGCCTGAGCGCAGGTGCCCCGTGGTGGCCGCCTCCAGCGCCTCACCCAGGCCGTCTCCCTCGTCGCTCCGCGTCACTCCCTCGGAGGAGAAGGTGCGTTTGAACATGAGGTACTCGAGGCGATCGTCGTCGACGCCGTCTCCGTCGCTGAAGAATCGCTGGGCGCCCTCGGGGGAGCTGCCCATCGCCCCGAGCAGGTTGGCGAGACCGTCCGTCGCGTGGCCACCCTCGAAGGTGTAGTTGGTCTCGTCTTCGTAGCCGTTGTTGAAGGTGTACTCGTTGAGCGTGACACGGTCGGGATCGCGGATCCACTGCCCGCTCGCCTCGGCCAGAGGACCCCAGACAGCATCGTCTTGGTCGCGCTCCCAGTCCAGGACCCTGCTGCTGAGGTCCGAGATGAAGGCCGCGTCGTACTCGCCGCCGGCTTCGCCGCCCTCACGCAGCAGCAGCGTCAGCGCGGCGGCGTTGGTCGGGTTGTCCCGGTCGGTGATCGCGTCGAACCACGTGTCGGTGAGCTTGTCGGCGTCGACCGTGCGACTGTACGTCGCGAGGGTCACGCCGGCGGCGTCGATGAAGTCGTCGTACAGCGCGAGCTTGTCCTTGGCCGTGCCAGGGAAGGTCGCGCCGTTGCGGTCGGGGCCCACGCCGAAGAGGTCCAGGTTGATGTGGGCGATCGCCTTGGAGAACTCGTCGGGGGTAACCGTGCTGTAGAGCGCCTTGGCGAACGCCGGGTCGTTCTTGAGAGAGCTGAGGACATCGACGGTGGCGCGGTCGATCGCCTTGTTCTTGATCGCGGCGCCGACGTCCTGGGCCACCATCTGCTTGGCCGCGGGACCGAACAGCGCGATCAGCGCGGGATCGAGAGTCGCGGCGTTCTGCTTGATGTAGTCGGCCTGCTCGCGATCGGTCATGTTGGCGAGGTCGACCGGAAGCGCCGTGAGCTTGACCTTGGTCAAGTCGGCGACGTTGCTGAACATCGCGGGCGCGAAGGAGGGGAGGGCGCCGGCGGCATACAGAGCACTGACGTGCTTGGGATCGAGCGGGTCGGTCAGCTGGCCCTTGGCGGTGCGGGCGGCGGACTGGAGCGTCTCGACCGCGCCGGCGTGCTGACCGGAGAGCGCCGCCTTCTTCTTCAGCTGATCCTCGCGCGTCTTCTCGGAGCGGATCTGGTTGTTGAGTCCGTCGACCGCACCGTTGAAGGTCTCGACGGCGGTGCCGAAGTGCCGGATCGCGCCGGCCCCGATGGTGATGCCTTGGATCAGAGTGCGTGCCTGGTTCTTGGTCGGCGCGTCCGCACCCTCCATCGCCGTGGCGATCACACCGGCCACGCCTTCGCGGGCGGTGTTGTGCTTCTTGGTGAGGTCGGCGTTGAAGTTCTCGACGTCACCGGCCGGTGTCGCGACGGCATCGGCCTGCGAGGTGATCGTGCCTGGGGAGACGTCGTGCCGTTCGAAACCCGCGATGAGCAGAGATGAGCTGCCGCCGCCGTCCTCAACGCGCATCCCGAGTCGTCCTTCCTAAGAGGTCACGGACCGTACGGACTGTAGCGAAGTCACAGGTCGCGGTAAACGTCTCCGAGGCGCGCCTGCTCGGCCGGTCGGCGATCGGCGATCGGCGAGGCAGAAACCGGACGCGGTGGTCGAAGTCGTCCTCGCCCCTCAGCCGGGTCGTCACTGGTCGGCGTCGTACGCCTCGAGGTTCGCGTCGATGTTCTCGGCAATCGCGAGCACGTCCTGGGTATCGGGCGGCGGCGCATCGCCGTTGCGTGTGCGCGCGATGATGCGAATCCAGCGGTCCGGGAAGAGTGCGGCGAGGTTCGTCTCGTCCGTGCCGTCGATGCCCCGGCAGACGTAGCCCGCAGGATCGCCGGTGAGGGCGGTGCACTCCGGAGCGCCTTCTGTCTCCTCGGCCAGCTGGGCCTTCATCGCGTCCCAGTCGGCCGGGCCGGTGGTGTCACGCAGCGTGATCGTCAGCAGAGTGTCGCTGCCGGTCGCGGTGCTCACCTGGCAGTCGAGCCCATGGCCTTGGCGTCGCGTCGGGTCGAGGTCCTCGCTACCGAACGTCTTGACGTCGAGGTCACCGACGACAGGCTCGGCCACCTCTGGGTCGAGGATGTCGCAGTAGCGGGACGGCCCCTCGGCCTCGGGGGCGGAGCTGTCGTCACACGCGGCCACCATCGCGAGAAGGGCGAGCGCGCAGGCCGCCACGCGCGCGTTCACGGAGTCGTCCGACGGCGAGTCACCCGACATGGTGCTGGGCGTCCGCGCAGGCGTGAGCGCTCACTGGCGCCTCTCGTCGTACGCCTGGACGTTTGCCTCGACGTCACGGGCCAACGCGATCGCTTCCTCGATCTGCGTGGTCCGCTCTTGCGGCTTGACCCCGCCGAACGGCCGAGGTGACCGATGATCCGACGACGCAGCCGTCGGAGGGACCGTCCCCCAACTGCGAGAGACCAGATGCCCTCGCAGGCTGGCGCGGTGCTGTCTGTTGGACTCAGGACCGGATCACCTCGAGGCGTACGGGGGTTTCGTCCCGGCGTTCATCGAGGACGGCACACTCCTGAGCGCGCAGCGCCCGCTCGTCGGCCGGACCGATCCCGTCGCCGAGGGTGTCGAGGTCACCGTGCCCGACGACGGGCTCGATCACGTCACGAGTGAAGAACCCGCAGGCCGTGCCGTCGACGAGGTCGCGGGCCGCCTGCGCGTCGGGATCATCGTCGGTGCTGCAGGCCGCGACGGCCATGGTGCCGGCGAGGACCAGCGCGAGGCCGCCGACCAGGCGCCCGAGCGCACCGCCGATGCGAAGCATAGGCATCATCCGTCCTTGTTCATCCCGGCGTCGGCCGGCCTCGTCGAACGGTTCACTGGTCCGCGTCGGGCGAGAGCGTTTCCCCGACGTCGCGTCGCGTCGAGGTTCCCGCCGCCGAAACCGGTCAGGTCGGCGTCCCCGGTGATCGCCTCTGCGGCCGTGGGGTCAACCGACTCGCACAGGCGGGACGTCGCGTCGGCCTCCCGTTCGTCCTCACATCCGGCCAGGGTGTCGGCGAGCGCGACCGCCACGCCGCCGGCGAAGACCCGTACACCGATCCGCGTCGCACGCGGGTGCTGGGACGACTCGGGCATCTCAGCGGTCGGGGTCATCGCGGCGCGAACGAGGACGCGTTGACGTTCCCCATGAGCTCCCGAACGGCGGTGCGCAGGTCGTCGGCTGCCTCAGCGACCGACGGCGACTTGCCATGCGGCGTCAGACCGAGAGAGGCGTAGTACACGGGGTCGGTGCCCCAGACGGCGCGGGCATAAGGGGCCGTCGTGCCGTCGACGTCAGGGTCGCCGCACAGATAGCCGGTCGCGCCTTCGACCGCCAACGGCTCGCGCTCCTCGCACTGTCTCGCTGCCGCGCCGACAAGGGCCGCGTCGTCGGTCTCGCCGTGCTTGACCAGGAGAGCCAGGGCCGGACGGGACGTGTCGTCCGGAAGGTAGCGGCACTGAGCCCAGTTGCTCTCGAGTCCTCCGTTGTCGACCGACGTCTCCTCCGTGTCGCGCAGAGCGCCGACGAGCTCCTCGACCGTGACCTCCTCGAGGAGACGGCATGCGTCGAGGCTGAACACCTCTTCCTGCGGCGGATCGTCCGTGCAACCTGTGAGCGCCATCGCGGAGAGGAGTCCCGTCGCTACAGCGAGCCTGAGCCTGCGGTTCATCGGAAGCTGGGGAGGTTCGAGGCGTACGAGTTGATGGCCTCCTGCGCCAGACCTGAAGGCGCAGTCGCGAGCCAGCGGTTGAAGTCGTCCTTGAGGTCGGGATCGACGTCTGCCTTCGGGTCGTAGAGATCGGGGTTGATGATGCGGTTGCCCTGAGTGTCGGTCTGAACCACCCCGGGAGGGATACCGCCCTCGCCCACCGGCAGATATCCGGCGTTGAGAAGCGTGTTGTACATCTGGTGCCTGAGGGAGTCCTTGACGCCCTTGTCGGCGTCCTGCGCCCAGGACTGCGCAGCGCTGTCGGGTTGGGCGGCCAGTTGATCGCCGACCAGCCCGAGCGCCTGGCCTGTGAGCACGCTGCCGACGGGGTTCGCGACCGGCGGCAGGAACTCGGTCGCCACGCCGAAGGCCTTGGCGAGTGCCTCGCGCTGCTCCTGAGTCGCGGCCTCGCCGTCCTTGCCGCCGAGGAAGCCCTCGTTCATGACCAGGGCCAGGGTGCGGCCCGACTTGGAGGATGCGTCGCCGAGCAGTTCCTCGAAGTTGGACGCACTCAGCTCCTTGAGCGTCGTCGGGTGGGAGCCGTCAGGAAGCACCGCGGTGTCCAGGGCGTTCGCGACCGTCGCGTTGTGATGGGTGAGTGCTGCCGTGGTGACGTACTGCAAGCCGGTCTTGTCGTCGTAACGGCCGACATCTTGGAGCACCTTCGTGAGGTCGTCGACGTTCGCTCGCATGCCGAGGGCGACACCGCCCTTTCCGTCGGAGGCGTCGTACGTCCAACCTCCGTCGAGGGAGTCGCCATTGCCCTCCTGTGCCGCACGGTGCACGTCAGGGATGTACGAGGCGAGCATCTTCCCCACGGAGTCGGTCATGCCCTCCGGGACGTGCCAGCCGTCGTCGCCCGGCCACGGGCCGTCGCCGGTGCCCGACTCCTGACCGATGATGAACACCGTCTGGCTGGCGAGCGTCGCGGCACGGGACTGGGCCGTCTCGCCGCCGAGGTCGTCCTTCGAGACGACGTCGCGCGAGTGCGTCGTGGCGCCCTCGAGCGCCACGCCGAAGCCGTCGCCGTCGTCGGTGGGCCACTTCCGCTCGGTGAACAGGTAGTGGAGCTTCTCGTTGACGTCGCGATCGTGGTAGCGCGTGGTGTCCGGGTCGTCGAAGAACTGCTCGGCGGCCTCGGGGGTCTTTGCCATCCCGGACAGCAGATTGGCGAGGCCGTCGTACGGAACCTGGTAGTGAGCCGTGTCGTCGTACGGGTCGCCGGGCTTGCCCAGGTCGTAGTAGGGCTCCTTGACGCCGTAGCCCGTTCCGAAGCTGTCGTTGATCGGGCCCCACACCGGCATCCCGTCGTGGCTGCGCTCCCAGTCGTACACCTGGTCGGTCAGGTCGGCAAGGAACGTCGGGTCGTACGACGCCGTCTTGCCGCCATGCTTGATGAGCATGGTCAGGGCGGCGGCGTTCTCAGGATTCGTCTCGTCGGTGATGGCCCTGAACCACTGGTCGCTGAGGTCCTGCGGCGGCGCGTGGGCACCAGTGGCCTTGGTGTAGGTCGCGAACGCATGGCCGGCGCCAGCGAGGAACTCGGCGTAGACCTTGGCTCTCTCGACCTGGTCAGGCGGGCCGAACGTGCCCGGCGGGAACACCTCGTTGCTGAGGTCGAAGATGGCATCGGCCATCTGGTCGGGGGTCACGGTCGAGTAGAGACGGTGCGCGAATGCAGCGTCGTCCTTCATCAGCGCGAGGGTCGCCGCGGTGTCCTCGTCGATCGCCTTGGTGCGGATGTCCTTCGCAACGGCCTCGGCGACAAGACCCCTCACCGCCGGGCTGAGGAGGGCGATGAACTGCGCGTCGAGATCCTTTGCGTGGTCGATGACGTACTTCGCCTGGTCCTCGGCGGACATGTTCGCCACGTCGAACGGAAGGGCGGTCAGCTTCACCGCCTTCAGATCGGCGACGTTTCTGAACATCTCCGGTGCGAAGGACGGGAGCGCGCCGGCGGCGTAGAGCGCCTCGACGTGCGCGGGTTTCAGCGGGTCGCTCAGCTGGCCCTTGGCGGTGCGTGCTGCCGACTGGAGCGTCTGGACCGCCCCGGCGTGCTGGCCGGAGAGCGTCGACTTCCTCTCGATCTGCTCCTCGCGGGTCGCCTCGGACCGGATCTGGCTGTTGAGGCCGTCGATCGTGTTGTTGAACGTCTCGACGGCAGTGCCGAAGAGGCGGATCGCGCCGGCGCCGATGGTGATGCCCTGGATCAGGTTCCGGCCTATGTTCTTCGTCGGCGTGTCGGCACCCTCCATCGCGGTGGCGATCACACCGGCCACGCCTTCGCGGGCGGTGTTGTGCTTCGTGCTGAGGTCGGCGTTGAAGTTCTCGACGTCACCGGCTGGTCCAGCGACGGCATCGGCCTGCGCGGTGATCGTGCCTGGGGAGACGTCATGCCGCTCGAAACCCGCGATGAGCAGAGATGAGGCGCCGCCGCCGTCCTCAACACGCATCCCGAGTCGTCCTTCCTCAGAGGTCACGGACCGTACGGACTGTAGCGAAGTCACAGGCCGCGGTAAACGGGGTCCGGGCCCGTGCAACCTGAGCGAGCCGGAGCCGCCGATGGTCGACGGCCGAACAGGGATCTCGAGATTGAGGCGCGTCGCGCGCTTCGCTGATGTACATCCAGTTCATGTGCGAGGAGGGGGGCCACCCGGGCGTCGGGGTTTCCCTCGCCGTCAGGTTTCCTCGCGCGTTCTCGATGAGGTCCACGGCAGTGGCTACCACAGCATCGTCGGTCCCGTCCTTCCCGAAGAGCGTCAAGAAGACGAAGCGGTCGGGGAGGACGACCCTGGTCTGCGTGCGTCCGTCGGTGCGGCGCACGTAGCCCGGCCCCAGAGCGTCGAGGGTAGGGGAGGTGAAGCAGTGCCCGCAGTCCGGTACGAACGAGGACTCATCCACGTTCCTCATCAGGTCCCGGACGCATCACTGCTTCTCGTCGTACGCCTCGAGGTTGGCGTGGACGTTGGCCGCGACCGTGAGCACGGCCTTGGGTTCGGGAGGCTCCGCGTTGGCGCGGGCCGTGGCGTCCACGCGTACCCAGCGACGAGGAAAGAGCACAGCGATCTCGGTGGCGTCTGTGCTCCGACAGACGTACCCGAGCGGCTCGTCCGTGCGCATCGCGCAGGTGTCGCTTCCGGTGATCTCGTCAGTGAGCTGCTTCTGCATCGCCGCCCACTCGGCCTGGTCCGACAGATCCATCGTGGTGATCTGAAGGAGGTCCTCGCCACCAGGACCGTCGACGATGCAGGTGAGAGCGTTCCCCGGACGTCGTGTCGCGTCGAGGTTCCCGCCACCGAAGCCGGTCAGCTCGACGTCCCCGGTAATCCGCTCTGCGGCCTCGGGGTCGAGCATCCCGCACAGGCGCGACGTCGCGTCGGCCTCCGGCTCGTCGTCGCATCCGGCGAGTGAGGCGACCAACGCAGCCGCTGCCACGCCGGCGAGGGCCCGTGCACTGATCCGCGTCCCGGATCTGTGGCGGGTCGCCGATGCGGACCTCCTCCGTGACACCTTCGAGGAGCTCGTGAAGGTCGTCGGTCGAACGGTCACCGGAGGTTGTTCTGGACGTCCTGGGGGGGCGTGAGCGCTCACTGGTGCCTCTCGTCGTACGACTTGATGTTTGCCTCGACGTCACGGGCCAGCGAGACCGTGACATGGACGAGCTCGTCGCGGGTGTCGACCTTGTCGGCGCCCCCTCCCTCGGGAAAGTACGAGACCTCGAGGAGCCGGGCCCCGTTGTCGGGCCACACGGTCGCGCGCATGCTCGAGTCGCTCCAACAGACGCTGCCGGTCCAGTCGGCCAGGTCGTCGAGTCGCACGCAGTTGTCGAGGGGTGCAGCGTCGTGACCGGGTCGTGTCGAGGGGGCATCGTGAACCTGGGCCAAGACAACGGTGCGGTTGCCGTCGACGACGGCGCACTCCTGCTCGCGGTCGGCCCGCTCGTCGGCCGGCACGATCTCGTCACCTGCCGCCGCCGCATCGTCGTGACCGACGATCGACTCGATCAAGGCGGGGCTGAGGTATCCGCAGATCTTGCCATCGACGGACTTCGCGTCGGTGGCGGGCGCGGGGTCGTCACACCCCGAGAGGGCGCAGGAGACCAGGGTGGCGAGGCCGAGGCCAACATGACCGAAGTGCATCCCGAGTCGTCCTTCCGGAGAGCCCACGAACCGTCCGGACTGTAGCGAGGCCCGCCTCGCGGCGAAAGGGTTACCGCCGCGCCGACCGCGACGACGACGTTCGCGACGCAACCCGGAGGCGTCAGCCGGGACCAGCGCGCCCAGCGATCTCACGGCGCGATCGGATGGTCAACGCGCAGGGCGGGCAGCTCGCTCCTGGGTGATGGCATCGGCGACAGCGTGCGCGCGGCCCCACGAGATCTCGTAGAGGTGGCTCTCGTCGGCTGTTGCGACGACGAGCCTCCGGCACCACGGACGGTAGAGAACGCCTGTGCGCACCCTCCCGTCGGCGCCTGCGCGAGCGGGAACAACCCTCACATCCGTGATGTGCGACCACCGCACGCCGGTCGAGGCGCGGCCGGACCAGGTTGTCGGCGCACCGGTCGCCTGGAACCAGAGCCCGCCTTCGCCAAGGCGTACGATGCCCGCCACCGTGCCCCGACGCGACGCCGCATCCGGCCGCTCCCGAGTGTCCGGATCCAGGACACGGCCCCCGCGCCAGGATGCGATCGCCCGGCCGAACCATCGCGGCTCAGGAGCGGCGGCCGTCGATCCTGAGCCGAGACGGCCGGCGAGCGAGGAGAACGGGTCGGAAAGAGCGTCCCACCGGCCCTTCGCGGACTGGCTGGTGTACCAGCGCGGGCCCCACAGGCGCTGCGCTGGCCACCAGAGGAGGCCGACGCCGGTGACCAGGAGCCCGAGGACGAGCGACAGCGCCCCGAGGATCGCAAGAACGGAAGAGAGACCGGAGAGCGAGCCGATCTCGGCCAGCCCGGCACCGAGGAGGACGAGCCCGAGCGAGGGGAGGAACGCCAGCACGAGGAGTTCGCCGCCCGTGCGTCGGGTCCACCACCGTGCTGCCCGGGTCCGACCGCGCCAGGACCATCCGGAGAGGACGACCAACGTCAGGCCCACTGCACCGATCACCAAGGAGAACATCGATACCAATCCTGAAACTCAGCGCATCGCCGACGTCGGTGAAGCCCTCGATCAGCGGCGATGAGCTGCCGCCGCCCTCCTGACCGCGCATGCCGAGCCGTCTTCCTGAGAGGTCACGGACTCTAGCCAAATCACAGGTCACGGAAAAAAATGAGGTGCCCCGGCGGCGGCGAGATACGCGGCGCCACATTCCGGGACAGCGGCCGTTTCTCCCTTGCCCCGGTGGCCCCCGTACGTCGTATGGTCTGTACTGACTCGTCGTCTGAGGAGAGGTTTGCCCACCATGGGTGCTAACTACTGGGGTAACGAAGAGCTCGGCTCGTTGTCCAAGGCCGCCAAGAGCGGTCACGGCACCGCGAGCGAGGACGCGTCGTCGTCCGCGACGCGCCACCTTGGCCGTACGCAGGCCACCGAGGGCCTCAACGTCGGCCCGGCCGGCAACGCACAGCGTTCCGCCCACACCGCCCTCGCGTCGGCGAAGCAGGCCAACGCCAACAACGTGGCCACGGTCGGCACCAACATCAACCGTGGCGAGCAGTCGCAGGCGCAGACGACCGAGGAATCGAGCTCCCTGCAGAAGGTGTCCGCCACCGACGGCGAGTCGACGGCGACGTCGCTGCGCCGAGACATCCAGGCCTGACGGTCCGAGAGCTCGTAGGAAGAGGGAGCACGACGTGAAGATTCGTTACGACAAGTCCGCCAGCGAGGACATCAACGCCTCCGGCAAGGAGTTCGCCGGCGGCGCGCAGACCGACCAGGACTCGGTCGAGACCGCCGCTCGCCAGATCGCGGCCAACCTGTCGGGTGCCGGCAGCGAGGAGGCCCACGCGGTGCATCGCACCGCCTACGAGCGTGCCGACGAGCTGCACCAGGCCTCGCTCAAGTCCAACCAGACCGACCAGAAGACCCAGGACATCAACGACTCCGCGATCCCGCGGATGCAGTCCTTCTTCGGCAACCGCGCCTGACGCAGCCCAGGAGACCCGATGGCCCCGTTCTACGAGGTCGCCGACACGACCGCGACCCACGCTGCAGGTCAGCGTCTCGCGGGCCTGTCGGGCGACGTCCAGCAGGCCAAGAGCACGCTGGTGACGGCCCTCGAGGCCGTCACGCCCGGATCCCGGCACGGCGTCGGTGATGTGACCGTCGGCGTCGATGCGTTCCAGACCTGGGCGGTGGAGACCTCCAACGCGGTCGCCAACGGCGTCAGCAACCTCGGCAACAACACGTCGAACGGTGCCAAGACGGTGGCCCAGACGAGCAACGAGACCACCGCCCTCCAGAATCAGCAGTCGGCTCTGAACCGTGACGTCAACTCGGGTTCCCGACAACCGGTCACAGCCGGCTAGCACGAGCCGCACCAGACGACGAGCCTCCTCCGCCCACGGCGGAGGAGGCTCGTCGTCTCACGAGCCCGTCAGGCGTGCTGCTCCGGCACGAGACCGGTCTGGACCTGACCGATGAGGCCGTTGCGGTTGACGTAGAGCGCGCGGCCCGTCGGCAGGCGCGTCGGTGCGACCCCGCCGACCAGGCGGCCCTCGAGCCGGTCGCCGGAGAACATGAAGCCTGCCGTCGAGACGTCGGTGAGTCGCTGCAGCATCGGCTCGAACTGGGCGCGCGCGAGGCCGTTGACCCGTCGTGACGCGACGAGGTGGAAGCCCAGGTCGTTGCCCTGCGGGACGTACTCCACCAGAGGGTCCAGCGGGTTGCCCGACGAGGTGGCCACCAGGTCGTAGTCGTCGACGACCACCAGCAGCTCCAGGCCCTTCCACCAGGAGCGCTCGCGCAGCTGGTCGGAGGTCACGTCGGGCCCCGGGAGCCGCTGGTGCAACGACCCCGCGAGCTCCGCAGCGACCTGCCCGGTCTGCTCGCGGTTGGTGCAGTAGGCGACGAGGTACTCCTCGGGGACGACGTCGAGCAGCGAGCGGCGGAAGTCGACGAGGACGATGCCGAGCTGCTCGGGCGGCATCAGCTGGGTGTAGCCCTTCAGCAGCATCTTGAGAAAGTTCGTCTTGCCCGTCTCCGGGTCGCCGTAGACGAGCAGGTGCGGGTTCGAGCCGATCAGGTTCACCGAGACCGCACGCAGGTTGCGGTCCAGCACTCCGACGGGGACCCCCGCGTACGACGGGTCGACCGGAGGCAGCTCCTCGAGGTGGACCACCGGCGCGAGGGTCTGAACCCGCTCCACCGCGATGCCCTCCCAGCGCTTCGTGATCGCCGTGAACAGCTCCTTCTGCGCCTCGAAGACGTCCTCGGTCTCGCAGACGCCGTCGATGCGGGGGACTGCTGCCTGGAAGATCCGCTCGCCTTCCATCGCGCCGCGTCCCGAGATCTCCTTGGGGATCTGCTCCATCACCTTGCGGCCGAACTGCGAGTCGTACACGTCGTTAAGGCGCAGCTCCAGCCGCCCGCCGAACGACGGCTGCATCCGCATCCGGATCTGCATGCTCTGGGTGACGGTCAGGACGACGTGCACCCCGTACGCACCACCTCTCGCCGCGATCTCGTCCACCGCGTAGTCGAGCGCGTCGTACTCCTCGCGGAACGTCGCCCACCCGTCGATCACGAGGAAGACGTCGCCCGGCGTGTCGCGCGGGATGCGTCCCTCCTCGCGGGCCCGCCGGTAGTCCTGCATGCTCTCCAGGTCGTAGCGGCGGAAGAGCTCCTCGCGCTCGTCGAGCACCGCCATGACCTCCTGGACGGTGCGGTTGATGCGCTCGGGGTCGTTGCGGGTCGCGACGGCAGCGACGTGGGGGAGGCTGCGAAGGGCCTGCAGCGTGCCGCCGCCGTAGTCGATGCAGTAGAACGCGACCGTGCCCGGCGCGTAGCGGAGCGCGAGCGAGGCGACCATCGTGCGGAGCAGCGTGCTCTTGCCGGTCTGCGGGGCACCCGCAAGCACGAGGTTGCTCCCGGCACCGGTGAAGTCCCACTCGAGCGCGTACTGCGCCTGCTTGGCCGGCTCGTCGACCAGACCCAGCGTCGCGCGCACCGTCGCAGGGGCGCCCGGCTCGTCGACGGTCTGCACACCGTCGAGGGTGAGGACCGGTGGCAGCGGGTCGAGCCACACCGGGCGCACCGGCGGCGCGCCGGCAGCGGTCATCTGCTCGCAGAGCACGTCGAGGACGGTGGGGCCGCCCTTGCGTGCGGCTGCCTCCGCGGCGGCCTCGCCGAGCGAGGCCTCGCGCTCGGCGGCGGCCCGGTCGGCGATCCAGGCGCCGATGCCGTTCACCGCGACGTACGGCACGACGGGGACCGACGTTTTCGGGCCCTCGGCCGGCGGGACGTACGGGCTCGAGACCAGCGCCGCCTTGAAGCGCTCGAACACCGTCGTGTCGACCTTGAGGTAACCCGAGCCGGGCTCCGGCGGCAGGTGGTAGGCGTCGGGGACGCCGATGGCGTCGCGGCTCTCCGACTCCGAGAACGTGCGGAGGCTGATCCGGTAGGAGAGGTGCGACTCCAGACCGCGGATCTTGCCCATCTCCAGCTTCTGCGTCGCGAGCAGCAGGTGGACGCCGATGGATCGCCCGATGCGCCCGATCGCGACGAACAGCTCGGCGAAGTCGGGCTTGGCCGTCAGCAGCTCGGAGAACTCGTCGACGATCACGAGCAGGTGGGGGAGCGGCTCGAGCGGCTCACCGGCGTCGATCTTCTCCTGGTACGCCGTGACGTTGGGGAGGTTGCCGGCGGACTTCAGGACCTCCTGACGGCGCTGCATCTCGCCGTACAGCGCGTCACGCATGCGGTCGACCAGCGTCAGGTCGTCCTGGAGGTTGGTGATCATGCCGGCGAGGTGCGGGATGTGCTCCATCGCCGCGAACGTCGCGCCACCCTTGAAGTCGACCAGCATCAGCGCGAGCCGGTCGGGGCCGTGACCGACCAGCAGGGAGCTGACGAGCGTACGGAGCATCTCGGACTTGCCGGAGCCGGTGGCGCCCACGACCAGGCCGTGAGGTCCCATGCCGCCGTGCGCGGACTCCTTGAGGTCGAGCAGCACGGGCGAGCCCTGCTCGGAGATGCCGATCGGCACCCGGAGCAGGTCACGCAGCGCGCGAGGACGCCAGGTGCGACGGGTGTCGAGGTGTGCGGGGTCGCGGACGCCCAGGATCTCGGCCAGGCCGACCGAGCCCTCGAGCCCGTTCTCCCCGGCCTCGTCGGCGCTGAGCCGCAGGCCGGAGAGCGTGCGAGCGACGGTGCTCTCGGTGCCCTCGTCGAGAAGGTCGGCGCGGAACGGTGACGGGTGGACCGCGGTGACCAGCGAGCCGTCAGGCCCGATCTCGACACGGACGTCGAGCGGTCGCGGCTCGTGGCGAGGCGACGGCAGAAGCGAGACGACGTGGATGCCGAGGGCCTGGAGCGGGATCGCCGGGTCGGGAGACTCCAGGTGACCTCCGCTGCCACCGTCGTGGTCGACGATCACGACGAGGTGCGACCCGACGACACCGGCGCCCCGGCTGCGCTGGTAGCGGTCGAGCCGCTCCTCGAGCTCCGCGCCGAGCAGCTCGGTGAGTGCCGCGACGGACGTCGCCACTCTGCGGGCAGGCACCTCCCCGTCGAACGTCCGGCTGCTCTGCGCGTGGGGGAGCCACTTCACCCAGTCCCACGCGGCAGCGGCGTCCTCGGGACGGACCACCGCCACGTCGAGGTCACCGGGGGCGTGCAGCGTGACCAGCTGGGCGAGCATCGTCCGTGCGACCGCCCGTGCGGCCGCCGGGTGACCGATCATCGCGATCTGACCGTACTGGCGCAACGGGAGTGTGATCGGCTGCTCCGACAAGGTGGCGTAGCGCTGCTGGAGCTCTTCGGCGGCGTTCAGGCACAGCGGGTCGAACTCGTTCAGCGGGCCGGTGTCGACATCGAGAGCGAGCCCGCTCGACAGGGGGACCTCGCCCGTCCCCAGGCGGACCGAGAGGAAGTCACCGTGCGACGGGCGTCGCTCCCACCGGCGTGCACCGTCACCCGCGATGCCGATCAGCTCGTCGGGTCGCGGGAACCGCCAGGCCTGCTCCGTGCGCTGGGTCGCGACCCGCTCGCGGACGGCCAGCCGCATCTCCTCGAGATAGTCGAGGTAGCGCTCCCGGGACTCCCGCATCTGCCGCCGCGCGCCACCGCGCTGACTGACGATCATCACGACGCCGATGGCGATCGAGCCGATGAGGACGAGGAAGCCGGCCACGACCAGGATCGGCCGGTCCTTCTGGGTGAGCGCCATCGTCAACGACCCGGTGCCGCTCATGATCGGCATCATGAGCATCGTCATCCCCGCGGCCGGCGTCGGCGCCTGGGTGCGGTGCGGTGGCTCGTGGATGCTGAGGGGGGCGTCGTCGACGCGCGGAGGGGCCGTGCGTGGGGGCCGTCTGACCAGCGTCGTACTCATCGCCGTCCTCGTGGTCGGAGCAGAGGCGTTGTCCTCGCAAACGATATGCTCCACGGCGTCCACGCCGAGCGGTGGCCGCGCACGCCGCGACCGCCGCGGACCGAGCCACTCGCACAGGGGAGAGGAGTGCGCCGGTGCTCACCGCTTACAGCAGGGTCACGGTCGTCACCGAGGAGAGACGGGTCGACCTCGCGCTGCCGAGCGCCCTGCCGCTCGCCGACGTCGTCGCGCAGGTGATCCGCTACTGCGGCGGCGGCGAGGCGCCGCAGGCCGGCCTCGCCCTCGCGCGCGTCGGAGGCTCTCCGCTCGGGCTGGGACAGACCCTCGAGGAGGCCGGAGTCCTCGACGGGGACGTGCTCGAGCTGCGTCCCCGTTCGAGCGGCGTCGAGCCCGCATCGGTCGAGGACGTCCGCGATGCCGTGGAGGACGCCACCGAGTCGGCGGGCGGCGCCTGGACGCCGACGACGACGCTGACCTTCTCCATCGTCACCACCGCCGTCGCTCTCGGCGTCCTCGCCCTGTGGTGCCTCGGTCTGCTGGAGCGGCTGGTGCCCGGCTGGCAGGTTCCCCCCGCCGGGGCGGTCGCCGCGGGAGGCCTCGCGAGCGCGGTCGCCCTGGCCGCTCTCTCCGGGTGGGCCGCCCGGGCGGCCGCACCGTGGTCGGTGCGGCCCGTCCTGGTCGCCGCACTCGTGTGGGCGTACGTCGGGAGCACGGCCCTCGGCTCGTGGGCTGACTGGAGAGGGTCGCTGACGGTGGTCGTGGCCTTCGCGACGGCCGCCGTCGTCGCGGGTCTCGGTCGCGCGATGACCCCGCTCGCGACGCCGTACCTCGCCTTCGCCGGAGTCCTCCTCGTCGTCGCCGGTGCGTTCGCGCTCACGGACACCTTCGCGGTGGAGCCGCTCCAGACGCTCCGCGTGGTGGTCGTCGTGGTGCTCCTGGCCGTCGGTGTCGCGCCGAGGGTCTCGCTGTCGGTCGGTGGTCTCGCCAGCGCCGACTACCGGGTGCGCAACGTCGGCACGATGTCGCGGGAGGCCATCCAGGCGCGATACCGCGAGAGCAACGGGCTGCTCGTCGGGTCGCTCGCGGCGGTCGCGCTGGTGGCCGGTGTCGGTGGTGCGGTCCTCACGTTCTCCGACGGACGGTGGGACCGCTGGCTCGCCCTCGCCGTCGGGCTGCTCGCCCTGTCGCGCTCGCGGATCTTCTCGCGCGTCGCTCACATGCTGCCCCTGCGGATCGCCGGTCTCGTCGTGCTCGGTGCCCAGCTGGTCCGCGAGGTCGCCGAGGTCGACGCGACCCGCTGGCTCGTCGTCATCGTGCTCACCCTGGGGGTGATGGCGGTGGCGGTCGCATCGGTGCAGATCTCGGGCATCAGCCGCGCCCGCGTCAAGCGGCTGCTCAACCTGGTCGAGCTGCTCCTGGTGATCCAGGCGATCGTGCTGGCCTGCGGGGCGACCGGACTGTTCGACCGTCTCTCGAGCATGGTCTGAGGAAGGACGCGCGATGACCGACGACCGTCAGCCGCCGGAGGGCGCCGAGCCCCGTACCGATCGAGGGCGTCGTTCGGAGGCGCAGGGTGCTGCCGCCGACCTGGCTCGCATGGGCATCGACCCGCGAAGCCTCGGGCTCGACACACCGCAGTCGCAGGCGCCCGAGCGTCGCTGGACCCAGGAGTCGGACCACGCCGTGCCCCAGCGTCCGGCCGACGACGCCAACGTGGTGGCCCTGCGCCCCGAGTGGGCGTCGCAGGCGCGCGGGCACGCCCAGCCCGCACCGCCTGCCGTGCCCCCGTCGGCGACCGTGCCTGGCTCGATCGAGCACCCCCCGACCGTGGCCCACGAGGTCGTCTCGCGCACCGTCTCACCGGCCCCGGAGCGGGTCGGAGGCCCGTCGTGGGTGCGCGCCGCCGCACGCGGCATCGTCACGCTGGACGGAGCCGCGGCCGCCGATGCCGAGCGCGCCCTGGTCGCGGGGGTCCGGCGCCGGCAGTCGGGCCGACGTCTGGTGGCGTTCCTGTCCGCGCAGGGCGGCGTGGGTACGACGACGGTCGCGAGCGGTGTCGGCGCCGTGCTCGCCGCGCTCCGGGACGACCGTACGGTGCTTGTCGACGTCCAGGCGGGCACTCCGCCGCTGAGCACCCTCCAGGGCGTTCACGACCCGCACACCGTCCGGCGCATCCTTGCTGCCTCCGACGCCGCCACACCGCCGACCGCCCCCGGCGGCCTCGCCGTCGTCGACGGCCCCTCGTGGGACCAGCCGCTCGAACGCGGCGAGCTCGGCGGCCTCGTCGACCGCCTCGTCGCGCAGCACGCCTTCCTGCTCGTCGACGCCGGGGACGACCCCACCGACGGGGCGTACGCCGCGGTCGCCCGCTGCGACCGTGCCGTCGTCGTCACCGGGCCGGGGGAGATCGGGCTGCGGGCCCTCGAGGTCGCACTCTCCCGCCTCGACCGGGTCAACCCGGCGGCGGCGCGGTCGGCGGTCGTGGTCGTCGTCTGCCGCGAGGACGGAGACCCCGTCGACGAGGCTCGGCGTGCGGCCGCGGCCGTCGGTGCCGTCGACGGACAGGTGGTCGTCGTCGGGCGCGACGACGCGCTCCGTCACGGCCGCCCCTTCCGGGCCGACCAGGTCACCTCCCAGACCCGGTTCGCCTTGCTGCAGGTGGCCGCGCGGCTCGCAGAGGGACGATGAGCGGCGCCGACCAGGGCGGTACGCCGCCGACGCGCCCGGTCCCGCCGACACCGGGAGCGACGCTCGCCCGGACGCCGAACGCAGAGAAGTACGTTCTCGAGGCCGACGCGCTGCGCCGCAGGCAGCTCCGGTCCGCGCTCCTGCACGGCACACGGCGGACGTGGCGCGAGCACCGCTCCACGTGGCCGGCCGTGCTCGCCGGGGTGATCGTGGTCGCGGTCATCGTCGCCGGGATGGCGGTCACCAGCGCCTACCAGCGCCAGCAGGACATCCAGGAACGTCAGGAGCGCCAGCGCAGCAGTGCTGAGACGCCGTCCGCGTCGGTGCCGACGCCGTCACCGACCGGCAGAGAGCGACCCAGACGGTCGTTAGCGACCCCGAAGACTCCCGAGACCCCCGCCACTGTGGACGGCGAGGGATGACGAACCTCACCGCGTGTAGGTTCATGCCTTGACGTTGACGCTCGGACATCCAGCTGGAGGCCCTCCATGTCCAAGTTGCCGACCGCGGGTGAGACGCGCACCGCTGCGCGCCTCCCTTCCACGCGGGAGCGCCGTCCGGCGCTCGCTGCGCTCGCGGTCATCCTGATCGTCGGCGGGGCCCTCCTCTCGGGCTGGATCGCCATGAGCTCCGGTGACCGTGCCGACTTCCTCAAGGTCCAGGGCGAGGTGGCCCAGGGCCAGCGGCTGACCCTCGACGACCTCGGCACCGTCTCGCTGCCCGAGGGTTTCGACGGCGGCGTGCGTGCCGGAGAACGCGACTCGGTCGTCGGACAGTACGCGACCGCCCGGCTCCTCGACGGCACGGTGCTGTCGCCGGCGATGGTCGCGGAGTCGACCGGCGTCGGCAAGGGCAAGGCACAGTTCCCCATCCAGACGCCGGCCACCCGCTCGCTCACCGAGCTCCGCGGAGGCGCACCGATCGGCCTGTACCTCTCCGGTGCCGACGGAGACCCGCGCGGGATCGCCGCCGAGGTCGTCCAGGTCGGTGAGGTCGACGACGGTGCCCTGTCGTCGAGCCAGGACATCACCGTGCTGGTCAGCGTGGACGCGAGCTGTGGCCCGCGCCTGGCCGGCGCACTGGCCGACGACTCCGTCTATCTCGCGACGGTCGGCGAGGGCGCCGACCTCGACGACACGTGCGGAGGCTGACGTGGCGCTGATCGCCCTCGCCTCCGCCAAGGGTGCGCCCGGTGTGACCACGACGTCGTTGCTGCTGGGGGCGCTGTGGCCACGGCCTGTCGTCGTCGCCGAGTGCGACCCGGCGGGTGGTGACGTCGCCACCCGGATGCCCGCCGCCGACGGCAGCGCACTGGACCCGCAGACCGGGCTGACCAGCC
Source organism: Mumia sp. zg.B21 (assembly GCF_019550855.1). Taxonomy (NCBI): domain Bacteria; kingdom Bacillati; phylum Actinomycetota; class Actinomycetes; order Propionibacteriales; family Nocardioidaceae; genus Mumia; species Mumia sp. zg.B21. Next base: position 844,716 of record NZ_JAHWCJ010000001.1, read on the forward strand.
TCGCCGCCGCGGGTCGCCGCTCGCTCTACCCCGAGCTCGTCGACGAGCACACCCAGCAGCTGATCGGCGGGCTCGAGGTGCTGCTCGGCCCACCGTTCCCCGAGCAGGCTGGCGGCCTCCAGGCGACCTGGCCCCAGCTCGGCCCCCTCCTGGCGCGCCTTCCGGGCCACGACGTCGTGGCCGACCTCGGCCGCATCGGCGTGCTGACCCCTCAGAACGCTCTCCTGGCCAGTGCCGATGCCGCGGTCCTCGTCGTCGACACGTCGCCGAGCAGCGTCGTGCACCTGCGCCACCGGCTGCGTCCGGTCTCCGACACGGTTGGCGGTGCGTACGGTGTCCCGGTCCACGTCGCCGTCGTCGCACCGCCGAAGCGGACGCAGACCGTCCGCGAGATCCGTGACGCGCTGACCGCGACCGGCGTGGAGCTCGCCGGCGTGCACCACCTCGCGTACGACGAGCGGGGCGCCCACCTCTTCCAGGGGCAGACGACCTCCCGGCCCGACAAGCTCGCGCTCGTCCGGTCGGCCGGACCGCTCGTCGCCGAGCTGGCCGCGGCCGTGGCTCACGGCTCACCGGTGGCGGCCGGACCCGTCGACGACCAGGAGCCCGCGTCCCCGGACTCGCACGAGCACGGACAGCGGACGGGAGCACACCGGTGATCGACCACACACTCGTCCGCACGTTGCGAGGACAGGTCGCCGACCGCCTCAACGAGCAACGCCGACGCGACCAGGCCGCCGGGCTCGCCACGATGTCGCCCGACGACGAGCGCGAGTACGCACGCTCCCTGATCGTCCAGGTGCTGGAGGACCACGCCCGGTACGAGATCGCCGAGGGGCGCACGCCGATCCCGCCCGACGTCGAGGCCGAGGTCGCGGGAGCCATCCACTCGGCGCTGTTCGGCGTGGGCCGCCTGCAGCCGCTCCTCGACGACCCCCAGGTCGAGAACATCGACATCAACGGGTGCGACACCGTCTTCGTCCAGTACGGCGACGGGCGCGAGGAGCGTTATCCGTCGGTGGCCGAGACCGACGAGGAGCTCGTCGAGCTCGTCCAGGTGCTCGGCGCCCACTCCGGCCTGTCCAGCCGGCCGTTCGACTCCGCGAACCCGCAGCTGGACCTCCGGCTGCCCGACGGTTCCCGACTGTCGGCTGTGATGAACGTCTGCTCGCGGCCGGCGGTGTCGATCCGCAAGGCCCGCATGTCGAAGGTCTTCCTCGACGACCTCGTCGCCAACGGGACGATGTCCGCCGACATCGCCGACTTCCTCAAGGCGGCGGTCGCCGCCCGCAAGAACATCATGATCGCCGGCGCTACGAACGCCGGGAAGACGACCATGCTGCGGGCGCTGGCCAACGAGATCCCGCCGCACGAGCGCATCATCACGGTCGAGAGGGCGCTGGAGGTGGGACTGGGTGAGACGCCCGACCTGCATCCCAACGTGGTCGCGTTCGAGGAGCGTCTGCCCAACTCCGAAGGCCTCGGCAGCGTCTCGATGGCGGAGCTCGTCCGACGCTCGCTGCGCATGAACCCCTCACGCGTCATCGTCGGAGAGGTGCTCGGCGACGAGATCGTCACGATGCTCAACGCCATGAGCCAGGGCAACGACGGCTCCCTCTCGACGATCCACGCCAACTCGTCGGTCGAGGTGTTCAACCGCATCGCCACCTACGCGCTCCAGGCCCGTGAACGTCTCCCGATCGAGGCGACCCACCTGCTGGTCGCGGGTGCGCTCGACTTCGTCGTCTTCATGCGCAAGCACAACGACGCCCACCTCGGCGGGGGACAGGCGCGCGTGGTCGAGAGCATCCGCGAGGTCGTGGGCTTCGACAACCAGGTGCTGTCCTCGGAGGTCTTCGCTCCCGACACCGACGGACGTGGTGTCCCGCACGCGCCGATCTCGTGCGCCGAGGAGCTCGCCTCGTACGGATACCAGCCGTTGGTGCACGGGAGCTGGTGATGGAGGAGCTGCGCGTCCCTCTGGCATTGACGGCCGGTGCTCTGGTGGGTGTCGGCGGGTTGATGCTGGCGTACGCGCTGCGCCGTCGTGCCCCGCGCCCCGCGATGATCCGGCGCAAGTCCTCCGCGCACCGTTCCGAGCGCCAGGTGCGCCTCGCCGTGGGCGGGATCATCGCGTTCGCCCTCACCCTGCTCGTGACCCGCTGGGTGGTGCTGGCGGTCGTGATCGGCGGCGTGGTCGCGCTGTGGGACAGGCTGCTGGGTGGCGGGCGCGCCGAGCGTCAGGCGATCGTGCGAGCCGAGGGGCTCGCCGCGTGGATCGAGGCACTGCGCGACACGATCGCGGGCGCCATCGGTCTCGAGCAGGCGATCCCCGCGACCGCCAAGAACGCCGCGCCCTCCGTCCGTCCCGCACTGAACCTCCTGGTCGACCGGCTGCGCGTCCGCGAGCCGCTCCCGGACGCGTTGATGCGCTTCGCCGATGACCTCGACGACCCCTCGGCCGACGTCGCCGTGGCGGCGCTCGTCCTCAACGCACGGCTGCGCGGGCCGGGTCTGCGCGAGGTCCTGTCGGCGCTCGCCGAGTCGGCCCGCGCCGAGCTCGACGTGCGCCGCAGAGTCGAGTCCAGCCGTCGCAGCACGCGCCGGAGCGTCCAGATCGTCGTCGGCGTGATCGTGGTCGTCGCCGGAGCGCTGGTGATCTTCAACGGTGCCTACGTCGAGCCGTACGGCACCTTCGTGGGCCAGATCGTCCTCGCCGTCGTGCTGGCGATGTTCGGTGCGGCCGTGCTCTGGATGCGGCGCTTGTCCGGGGTCGATCAGCCCGAGCGCTTCCTCATCGCGGCCGAGCCGGCCCGCAGACGCGACGGGCAGGTGGTCGCACGATGATGCTCGCGATGCTCGCCGGGGCCGCGGTCGGCGCCGGCATCCTGATCTTCGTCCGCATGGCCGTACGCCCGGTGCCGGGTGTGGCGGCGACGCTGGCGCGGGTCGACGGCGCCAGACGCCGGAGTCGTCCGCGCCGCACGGTCGAGGACGGCAAGAAGCCCGACCTGATCGACCGCTGGCGCGTATCGGTGGGGGAGAGGTTCGAGGACGAGGCCTCGGCCCGCGGCTGGTCGTTCACGCGGACGCGAGCCGATCTCGCCGTCGTCGACCGGCCGTTCGCGCAGCACCTCGGCACCAAGGTCCTGCTCGCGCTGGCGGCGCTGGTGTGGTTCCCGATGATCTTCACGCTGCTGGGCTACGACCCGCTCGGGGTTCCCGCCGTCGTGTCGCTCGCCCTGGCGGCGGGAGCGTTCTTCCTGCCCGACCTGGAGCTGCGGAGGGACGCCGAGAAGCGACGCCGCGACTTCCGTCACGTCACCGGCTCGTTCCTCGACCTCGTCGCCATGAACCTGGCCGGCGGCCGCGGTCTCCCCGAGGCGCTCCTGGCGGCCTCGACGGTCGGTGACCACTGGGCGATGGTCAGGATCCGCGAGGCGATCACCACCGCACGCCTGTCCGGGCGCACCCCCTGGGAGGGCATCGCCCACCTCGGTCAGGAGCTCGGCGTCGAGGAGCTCCGCGACCTCGCGTCCACGTTGGGGTTGGCCGGTGACGAGGGTGCCAGGATCCGTGAGAGTCTTCTCGCGCGGGCGAACAGCATGCGGCGCCGCGAGCTGGCCGACATCGAAGGCGCTGCCGGCGAGAGCTCGCAGTCCATGCTGGTGGCGCAGCTCCTGATGTGCGTCGCCTTCTTGGTCTTCCTGGCTTATCCCGCGGTGTCGAAGCTCGGGTGACGTCGTGCAGCAAGGAAAGGAAACACATGTACTCACAGGTGCTGGCCGCTCAGGTGATGATCTCGCGAGTCCGTGCGCGTGCCGCGCAGATGCGGCGCGAGGGTCGGTCGGAGATCGGAGCCTCCGCGATCGAGTGGGCGATCATCTCGGCGATCGTCGTCGCCGCCGCGCTGCTGATCGGCGTGGCGATCAACAACGTGGTCGACAGCAACATCGACAAGATCAACGAGGGCGGCTGAGCCGTCCCGTCGGGCACGGGCGCCTGGGGCGTGGTGGCCGTGGGGAGCGGGGCGCGAGCGCGGTCGAGTTCGCGATCGTGGCGCCGGTGCTGCTGCTCCTCGTCTTCGCCACCATCCAGATGGGGCTCTACATGTACGCCCGCAACGTCGCCCAGACCGCGGCGCGCGAGGGAGTCTCGTACCTCCGTCTGGCCGGTGACAACCCCAACGCCGGCTCGTACCTCACGCGTGCCGAGGAGCTGAGCGTCGGCTACGCAGGCAAGCTCGGGCGGCTCGACGCGGTGCAGGCCGACGGCTCGATCGACGAGACGACCGGCCGGGTCACGATGGTCGTCCAGGGGGAGGCAGTGCTCCCGCTGGGCGGCCGGGTCACCGTGGTGCAATCGGCCGACGCCACCCTCGAGCAGTTCCGTGTCGATCCGCGGAGCGTGGCGCCGTGACGATTGGCCGGGGGAGCGGTGCTGGTGGTCGACTGCGGCGCACCCGGGACGACGGGGGCGCCTCGAGCCTCGAGCTCGTGATCCTCGCACCGTTCATGATGATGCTGCTGATGCTCATCGTCGCGTTCGCCCGCTATGCGCAGGCCGAGAACCTGGTCGACCAGGCGGCTCGGGACGCCGCCCGCGCGGCCACGGCTCAGAACGATCGCGGGGCGGTCGCGAGCATCGCCGCCACGACGGTCACCTCGACGATGGACGACGCGCCGCAGAGCTGTCGCGACAGCGCGAGTGCCGGCGCGCCGGTGCTCAACGGCAAGGCGTTCACCATCCCTGACCCCGACGCCGCCGACGAGGTGGCGTCGGTGACCGTGACGGTCACGTGCACGTTGAGCACGGCCGATCTCAGCTTCTTCCCGTTCTGGGAGATCGAGGTTCAGCGCTCGTTCACCAGCCCGCTCGACCGATACCGGGGATACCGATGACGGGCGTCAAGACCTGGGTACGCCGGGTGGCTGCGCGGCGCGACGAGGCGGGGTCGGTGGCCCCGTTCGTCGTCATCGTGAGCGTGGGGCTGCTGCTCCTGGCCGGGATGGTCATCGACGGCGGACGCCAGCTCAACGCCAAGGGCATCGCGATCGCGTACGCCCAGGAGGCCGCCCGCGCCGGTGCCCAGGCCGTCAACGTGGCCGACCCGTCGCTCAACCTGATCAGCTCGGCCGCTCTCTCGGCCGCCCGCAACTACTGCGAGCAGGCACAGGCCGGGGACTCGACACTCGTACGGTGCAGCGCCGCGATCCGCGACGTCACCATCAACGGCAGCCGGACGAGCGCGGTGGAGGTCGAGACCGAGGTGTCCCGCTCGGCGATCATCATCGGGATGATCGGGCGCGAGACGCTCACCGCGAGCGGTGTCGCGCAGGCGCGTCCGGTCTCCGGGATCGACGCACCCGACGACGCGAAGGTCAGCACGCTCGAACCGCCGAGCGTGGCGCCGCCCGGCGGCCCCGGGGATGATGACGAGGACGAGGACGAGCTGCCGATCTCGTCGTGGTCTCCGCCGTCGCCGTCGCCGATCGACGAGTGCCGCACCCCGGACCCGGACGAGGACGAGGACGAGAACCCGGAGGCCTCGGAGTCGCCGCCGACCTCGACGCCGGAGGATCCGCCCGACGGCACCGACCCCACGGAGACGCCGACACCGACCCGCACGACGCCGACCTCGACGATCCCCACCTGTCCACCGGCCGAGGGCTGACGCCTGGGGGCGAAGGGTTCACGGGTGAGCCTCCAACCCGATACTGTGCGGTCTTGGTGTCGGATCTCCAGAACAGACGCGGAAGGGTCTCGGGCGTGCATCTGCGATGGATCATGACCGCCGCGGCGGCGGTGCTCCTACTGTCCGCGTGCAGCTCCGAAGACGACTCGGCCACGGCCGACCCGACCCCGACACCGAGCGAGACCGCCACGTCTTCGACGCCGTCTCCGACGCCGACAGCAGCCGCGACGACCGCCCCGCCGAACCCGTTCCCGGGGATCGAGATGACCTTCACCGGTGGCCGCGCGGGCGACGCGCGCGTGGAGGTGCTGAAGACGTTCGTCGCCGGGAGCGCGTACTCCCAGCGTGAGCATGTGGTTCCCGCGCAGTTGCGCGCGGTGCTCTCCCGCGATCTGAGTCGCTTCTTCGCCGGTGCTGTGAACGATGCAAAGAAGAACGGCTGGACTGTCCCTTCCAAGCCCGTCGCGCATGTCGGCCGACTCAAGGGTGATGCGAAGGCGTCCACCGTTCGACTGTGCCGATGGTCTCCCTCAATCTCCTGGGTCGATGCCAAGACTCGGAGGTTCATCGACCGCCGCAAGAACGAGTGGGAGGCTCTCGCCATCTCGATGAGGTCGACAGGCGACCGGTGGGTGCTGACGGCGGTGGAGCCGTCTGGACCATGCAAGCTTGGGGCACCGCGATGACCCGCCGCCGGACGCTCGCGTCCATCATCATCCTGATCGGCGCGCTGATCGCACCTCCTTCGAGTGTGTGGGCCGTCGACGGATGGGGCAAGCCGCCCGCAGTGGGGGGTGGTGGTGGCGGAGGGACGCCGACTCACTCTTCGCCGCCGCAGCAGGCGCAGATCGCGGACTGCACCGTGTACGCGAGCGGCACGGGCATGGGGTCCTCCTGTGCGCGCGGCGGCGGCAACGACGAGACGCTGCGCGAACGCTTCGGAGGCGAAGAGTTCGTCCCGTGCCGCTACTCCGATCCACCGCCGTGGATCGAGGTTCCCCCCAACCCCGATCCCGGCGAGGGGAGCTTCCTGCTCAAGCGCTGCATCGAGGACATCAACTGGGACACCTACGCGGGCGGCAGGGACATGCACCTGACGATCTCGCTGGAGTGGGTGCCGAACGGTGCAGACATCACGCCCCCCAACAACGGGCTGATGAGGTTCCTGTGGCAGCGCGTGACCGGCGACGAGACCGCACTCCCCGTGCCGATGATGCGTCCCGAGCCCTCGACGGTGCCCCTCGTCGGATACCCGACCTTCTTCACCTTCGCGTGGGTCGACCCGGAGACCAGCGACCCGGTCGCCGAAGGCGCCTTCGCGGGAAACCCGCTGGGGGCCCCGTACCGGGAGGTCCGCCTCGAGCGCCCCGGTGACGATCTGCACATGGTCGCCGAGGCGACCGAGATCGTGATCGACCCGCACCAGACCGACATGGAGCCGATCACCTGCACCCCTGACGAGCTCGTCTACGAAGAGGGCGCGTCGGTCGCCGACCAGCCGTCCGACTGCAGGATCACGTTCACCCGCTCGTCGGCCACCGCCAGGGCCTACGCGGACGCTGACGCGCCCGAGCTCCCGCAGGTCTATGTCTCCGCCTACCCCGTCACCGTGACGGTGAGGTGGAGGATCACCTTCGGGATCGGGAGCCCGACAGAGGAGCTGGGCAACGGATTCGAGATGACGGCGACGCAGGCTCTGCCCGTCCAGGAGGTCCAGGCGCCCAACGAGCCTCCGATCGTCCTGTACTGACCGCCCCGCAACTGAAGGACTGAAGGCGATGACCGTGACCCAGAGGAGCAACAACCGTCTCCCCGTGGCTCCCCAGCAGGGTGGGCGCGGTGGCGAGGTCGTTCGCGGGCTGGTCGCGCTGATCGCGATCCTCGCCCTCGTCGTGGGCGTGCCCTGGGCCCTCTGGACCGCGTTCGGAGCGCCGTGGCCCGACGCGCTCCCCGACACCGCCTGGATCAAGCAGCCACTGACGACCGACGTCCTGATGAGCGTCCTCGCTGCCATCGTCTGGCTCGCGTGGCTGCACTTCCTCGTCTGCCTCGTCGTCGAGACCGCCGCAGAGGTCCGGCACCGAGGCCTCGCGCCACGCGTCCCCGGCGGCGGGATCGGGACGCAGGCCTTGGCGCGCAAGCTCGTGACGACCCTCGTGCTCCTGGTCGGCACCGCCACCCTCGCTGCACCGGGCGCCAACGCCACCCAGGCCGGCCCCGAGCACCGCCCGGCCGGCGTCGAGCGCGTCGCGTCGCAGGCCCAGACGGTCGAGCGCACCGCCGACGCGGATCGTCCCGCCGCCTCCGACCTCGCGCGAGCGACCAAGGCGGAGCAGCGCGGCGGCGAGGTGACGACGTACTACGACGTCAAGCCGCCCAACAACCGCAATTACGACACCTTGTGGGACATCGCGGAGCGCTACCTGGGAGACGGGTTCCGCTACAAGGAGATCTACGCGATGAACCGCGACGCCGTCCAGCCCGACGGTCGTACGCTCACCAATCCCGACCTCATCCACCCCGGATGGGTCATGAAGATGCCCAACGACGCCCGCGGACCGGGTCTGAAGGTCGTCGAGGCCACCCGGGACGACGTGACGCCGCCCGTGTCGGCGCCCGACGGCACCTCGCAGGCCGAAGGTTCGGGTGCGGACTCCGACGCGGCCCAGGCGGGCGGCGCGGAGGGTGCGGGGGGTGGCGCCGGCAGCGTGGTCGACGACGCCGCGCCGCGGTCGGGCGTGGGGGAGTGGGCCCCGGTCTTCGGGGTCGCCGGCGGTCTCGCCCTGGCGGGTGCGCTGCTGGCCCTGCGGCGCCGCCGCGCCTCGACCCCAGGAGGTGGAGGCGATCGGCCACGCGGGTCGAAACCCGCCGCGGCGACCCCTCAGGTGGACATCGCGTCGCGTGTGGAGGCCGGTCTGAGGCAGGAGGCTGCCCCGAAGGACGGCCAGTGGCTGGCCGGCGCGGTCCGCGGACTGCACGCGACGGCGCTGCCCCCCGTGGCGAAGGCCGCGCTGTCGTCGGACGGGCTCGTCATCGCCTTCCGAACCGAGCCGGAGCGTGCGCTCCCCGCCGGATGGACCACCACCGGCGACGCGCGCACCTGGATGCTCCCTCGCGACGCGGACGTGTCGTCCACGTCGCCCTCGGCCCTGCCCGGCCTCGTGTGTGCCGGTGTCCGCGACGACGGCGCGGTGCTGCTCCTCGACCTCGAGTCGTACGACGGCGTCGTCTCTCTCGGTGGCGACCCCGACGTCGCCCGCGGCGTGGCGATGAGTCTCGCGGTGGAGACAGCCACCCACCCGTGGGCCGACGCCCCGGTGGTGACGCTGGTCGGGTTCGCCGACGACGTCGCGGGGATCGGCAACGTGCGCGCCGTCGGCGACATCGATCGAGCGCTCGACGCACTCGACAATGTCGCCCACGACCAGCGCGCGACCTGCCGTGCGTACGGCGTGGAGTCGGTGCAGGAGGCGCGGCGTGTCGCCGAGCGCCCCGAGGAGGTCCGACTCCAGCTCGTGGTCTGCTCCGGCGTCCCTGACGCCGCGTCCCTCGCGCGCCTGCGTGCGTGGGCGGCCGACCCGATGGTCGCGCTCGCGGCCGTCGTCGTCGGCGACTGCCCCGACGGTGCCGCACGGCTGACCGCGACCGAGGAGGGCCGGCTCGTCAGCGGCCCGCTGGCCGTCGACGTCGCTGCACAGGAGCTCGCGCCAGAGGCCTACCGCGGTCTCGCCACGTTGTTCGAGCTCCCGGCGGAGCCCGCGGCGGTGCGGATCGAGGAGCTCGCCGAGGCGCTCGTGGTGGAGGAGGCCGTGCTCGCCACCGGCGACGACGATCCCGTCGTCGTCTCCGTCGACGTGCTCGGGCCGGTCCACGTCCGCGCCACGGGGCCACTCGAGGAAGAGCGGCGTGAGCTGTTCTCGGAGATCGTCACCTACCTGGCCCTGCACCCCGAGGGCGTCCACGTCAACGTCCTCACCGGTGCGCTCTGGCCCCGCGGCGTCGACCCGACGACCCGTGACGCGACACTCGCGTGCGTCGCGGAGTGGCTCGGGTCGACCGCGGCCGGCGAGCCGGTGCTCGCCGACGACGCCGGCGTGTGGTCGATCCGTCGATCGTCGCTCGCCTGCGACTGGGACCGGTTCCGGGCGGCGCTCAACCGCGCCGTCGCCAGCCGGTCGCGCGTCCCGGCACTGCGCACCGCCATGTCGCTGGTCCGCGGGCCCGCCTTCGAGGACGCCCCCCAAGGCCGCTACGCCTGGCTGGCCCACCTGAGCATCGAGGACGACGTCGCCCTCGCCGTCGAGATGACGTCCGCAGCGCTGGCCACCGAGTGCAGCAACGCCGACGATCCCGACGGTGCGCGGGACGCGCTCCTCGCAGGGCTCGCCGCACTCCCGGCCAGCGAGGCGTTGTGGTGCGCAGCGATGCGGCTCGCCCTGCGGTTCAGCGGTCGCCACGACGCGATGGTCGTGGCCGACCAGATGTACGCGGCGGTCGCCGCCCACGGCTCACCTCTCGGCGTGACGTCACGAACGGAGGCGCTCGTCGACGAGATTCTGCCGGGCTATCGCCGTGGCGTAGCCTGACGTCCGTCTCGTCTCCCGTCTCGTCGTTCGTCACACCAGGAGTCTTCGTCGTGCGTCTTCGTCCGTGGATCGTCGCTGCCCTCACCGTGGTCCTCCTCGCCGGCTGCGGAACCGATGAGAAGGCCGATGACGCCGACGTCTCCTTCTCGGCGGATCAGGCGACGATCAAGACCAACCGCGGCGACATCACCGTGACGCTGTTCGCCGACAAGACGCCCACGACCGTCTCGAACTTCGTCGGGCTCGCGACCGGTGAGAAGGCGTGGACCGACCCGGAGTCGGGGGACGAGAAGGCGGGCGAGCCGTTGTACGACGGCACCATCTTCCACCGGGTGATCCCGGGATTCATGATCCAGGGAGGCGACCCGCTCGGTACGGGCACGGGCGGGCCCGGATACGAGTTCAAGGACGAGATCGTCGACGACCTCACCTTCGACCGCCCGTACCTGCTGGCGATGGCCAACGCAGGCCCCGGCACCAACGGTTCGCAGTTCTTCATCACCACGGTGCCGACCCCCCACCTCGATGGCAGGCACACGATCTTCGGCGAGGTCGCCGACGACGCGAGCAAGGCGATCGTCGACGAGATCTCCGCGGTTCCGACCGAGTCGGACCTGCCCGTCGAGCCGGTCGTGGTCGAGTCCGTCGTCGTGGCGGACTGACACCACTCCGTACACTGGTCGGTGGCCGGGTTCTCGGCTCCGAGGGCGTCGGTGCCCTCCCCCTCACCTTCTTCCACTCCCAGGAGCAGCTCCGCCATGATCAGCGTCCACGACCTCGAGCTGCGCGTGGGTGCCCGGGTCCTCATGGCGGGTGCGACGTTCCAGGTGACCGATGGAGACAAGGTCGGTCTGGTCGGACGCAACGGCGCCGGCAAGACGACGCTGACCAAGGTCCTCGCCGGTGAGGGCGGCGACCCGACCGCGGGGACGATCACCCGACGAGGCACGATCGGCTACCTCCCGCAGGACCCCCGCACGGGAGACCCCGAGCAGAGTGCACGCGACCGGATCCTGTCGGCTCGCGGTCTCGACGAGGTCTATCGAACGTTGCGCCGGTCGGAGATCGACATGGGCTCCGAGGACGACGCGGTGCGCGACCGTGCGATGAACCGCTACTCGCGTGCCGATGCCGAGCTGCACGCCGGCGGTGGCTACGCCGCGGCGTCGGAGGCGGCCACCATCGCCGCGAGCCTCGGGCTCCCCGACCGGGTCCTCGACCAGCCGCTGAAGACTCTGTCGGGCGGCCAGCGTCGCCGTATCGAGCTCGCGCGCATCCTCTTCCTGGGTGCCGACACGCTCCTTCTCGATGAGCCGACCAACCACCTCGACGCCGACTCGATCGGGTGGCTGCGCTCGTTCCTGATGTCGTACAAGGGCGGTGTGGTCGTCATCAGCCACGACGTGGTGCTCTTGCAGGACGTCGTCAACAAGGTGCTGCACCTCGACGCCAACCGTGCCGAGATCGACGTCTACAACATGGGCTGGCGCAAGTATCTCGAGCAGCGCGAGACCGACGAGCGGCGTCGCAAGCGCGAGCGCTCCAACGCAGAACGCAAGGCCACGACCCTGATGGCACAGGCCGACAAGATGCGGGCGAAGGCGACGAAGGCGACCGCCGCGCAGAACATGGCGCGCCGCGCCGAGAAGATGCTCGCCGGCCTCGAGGGCGAGCGCGCGTCCGACCGGGTCGCCAAGATCGACTTCCCGACCCCGGCGCCCGTCGGCAAGACGCCGCTGATGGCCGAGGGCCTTTCGAAGTCGTACGGCTCGCTGGAGATCTTCACCGACGTCGACCTCGCGATCGACCGGGGGAGCCGCGTGGTCATCCTCGGACTCAACGGTGCCGGCAAGACGACGCTGCTACGGATCCTCGGTGGCCTCGACACTCCGGACACCGGCGAGATCCGTCCGGGACACGGACTGAAGATGGGCTACTACGCCCAGGAGCACGAGACCCTGGACCTCGATCGGAGCGTCCTGGAGAACATGCAGTCGTCGGCCCCGAACCTGACCGACACCCAGGCACGCAGCGTGCTCGGAGCGTTCCTCTTCAGCGGTGACGACGCGCACAAGCCGGCGAAGGTCCTCTCGGGCGGCGAGAAGACCCGGCTCGCACTCGCGACCCTGATCGTCTCCCAGGCCAACGTGCTCCTGCTCGACGAGCCCACCAACAACCTGGACCCCGCGTCACGCGAGGAGGTGCTCGGGGCGATCCGCTCGTACGAGGGCGCCATCGTGCTCGTCACCCACGACGAGGGGGCGGTCGAGGCGCTCCAGCCCGACCGGGTGCTCATCCTCCCCGACGGTGTCGAGGATCTCTGGACCGCCGACTACCAGGAGCTCATCAGCCTCGCCTGAGCGGCGACCAGGGCGGGGGATAGCCTCGCCCCATGACGTATCCCTCTCCTGAGACCCTGGCCGAGGCGGGCCTCGAGCTCGCCGTCGACGGCGCCGTCCTCACGGTCACCTTGAACCGTCCTGACGTCCGCAACGCGCAGACTCCGGCCATGTGGCGCGGGCTGGCGGCAGTCGGTGCCGCCGTGGAGCCCGACGTCCGTGTCGTGGTGCTGCGCGGCGCGGGCGCCTCGTTCTCGGCCGGCCTCGACCGGGCCATGCTGTCGCCGAGCGGCATCGAGGGCGAGGCGTCCTTCCCTCAGCTCGCCGCCGCAACCGCGGAGGAGTTCGACGCGACGATCGCGACCTACCAGGAGGGCTTCACCTGGCTCCGGGACCCGCGCTTCATCTCCATCGCCGCGGTGCAGGGACATGCCGTCGGTGCCGGCTTCCAGCTGGCGCTCGCCTGCGACCTGAGGGTGCTGGCCGACGACGCGCAGCTGTGCATGAAGGAGCCCGCGCTCGGCCTGGTGCCCGACCTCACCGGCACCAAGCCGCTGGTGGACGCCGTCGGCTACGCCCGTGCGCTCGAGATCTGCGCAACCGCACGGTGGGTCTCCGCCCAGGAGGCGCACGCGCTCGGGATCGGGCAGGAGATCGTCCCGGTCGAGGGGCTGGACGCCCGCGTGGCCGAGCTGGCCGCCGCGCTGACGGCGGCGCCGCACCACGCCGTCAGCGCCACCAAGGGCTTGCTCCAGAGCGCGGGTGATCACGACCTGGCCGCGCAGACCGCAGCGGAGCGGCGTGCGCAGCGCGAGCGGTTCATCGAGCTGGTGACCGCACGATGAGCACCCCGTACGACCTCACGGGTCGTGTCTTCATCCTCACCGGTGCCAGCCGCGGGCTCGGGTTCGCGACCGCGGAGGCGCTGGTCGGCCTGGGAGCCGACGTCGTCGTCTCCGGGCGCGACGCGGACGCGGTGGAGGCTGCGGTGGACCGTCTCGGTGCGGAGCATGCCGTCGGGGTGGCGGCCGACAACGCCGATCCGGCGACGCCCGGGACGCTCGTCGCGGCAGCCCGCGACCGGTTCGGCAGGCTCGACGGCCTGGTCCTGAGCGTCGGCGGTCCACCGGGCGGCACGGTGATGGACGTGACGGACGACCAGTGGCGCGCGGCGTTCGAGTCGGTCTTCCTCGGCGCCGTCCGGACCGTGCGGGAGGTCGCCCCCGAGCTGGGTGACGGCGGCGCGATCGCGCTCGTGCTCTCGTCGTCGGTCCGGGCGCCGATCGCGGGCCTGGCGATCAGCAACGGGCTGCGCCCGGGTCTCGCGATGCTGGTCAAGGAGCTGGCCGACGAGCTCGGACCTCACGGCGTACGCGTCAACGCTCTGCTCCCGGCGCGGATCGACACCGAGCGGGTGCGCTATCTCGACGGTCGGGCGCAGGACCCGGCGGCAGCGCGTGCCGCGCACGAGGAGTCGATCCCCTTGCGGCGATACGGGCGCCCGGAGGAGTTCGGGGCCGCAGCGGCGTTCCTGCTGTCACCCGCCGCTTCGTACGTCACCGGCGTGATGCTGCCGGTCGACGGGGGCGCCATCCGCGCGCTCTGAGGCCGGCGGTGCCGTCGGACGGCTGCCGCCGTCGCGTGCCGCAGCCGCGCGCTCGGCGGCGGCACGCGCCGCGGGCACCGAACGCTGGCCCGGTCTGGCGTGACCGGCCCTGCGCGGGCCACGCGGGTGGGCCTCGGCCCAGGCGAACCACCCGAACCCGCCGAGGGCCAGGGCCGCGAAGAACCACCACTGCACGCCGTAGAAGAAGTGCGGCCCGCTGCCGAGCTCGGGCCCCTCGGGGGCGACGAACCCGTCGGTGGCCGGCTTCTGCTCCTCGAGCGCCAGATAGCCGCCCTCGTACAACGGATAGTCGAGCGCCTGCCCCATCCCGAGAGTCGAGATGGCGCGGACCTGGCCCTCGTCGGGCTGGGTCGCCGACAGGGGCACGTGGTCGTCGGCCCGCCACCAGCCCAGGACGGTCACCTCGCCGGCAGGAGGCTCCGGGATGTCGACCTCGGCGCCCGTCGTGTTGGCCGACGGCACCCACCCGCGCTCGACGAGCAGTGCGCGACCGTCATCGGTCCGCAGCGGGGTGACGACGTCGACGCCGGGCCCGCGCTGCTCGCGGGTGCGGTACTTGACCACGACCTGCGCGTCGGTGTCGTACGTCCCGGTCACCTCGACCCGCCGCCACTCGTGCTGCTGCGACGCGTCGGGGTCGCTGGTCGCCAGCTCGTCGGGCGCGACGGGGGTCGAGACCATGTTGTGCCGGGTCAGCTCGTTGCGGGCCTCACGCAGGTCCCCCCTGCCGAACTGCCAGAATCCCAGCCAGATGCAGACCCCGGAGAGGAGCGCGACGAAGAGCGCGAAGGCGATCCAACGTCGCGTCAGCAGGAACCTGTACACAACACGACGGTAGCGAACTGGTCCACGCGCCCCGGGCGGGAGGGCCGTTGTCCTGCCTAGACTGACGGCATGACCGCCGACTCCGTCGTGCAGCACGCCCCGGACGAGACCCGAGGAGGGCTCGCCGACCGACATGGACGCGTCGCGACCGACCTCCGGGTGTCGCTGACCGATCGCTGCAACCTGCGGTGCCAGTACTGCATGCCGGCCGAGGGCCTCGACTGGATGCCGACGGCGGAGACGCTGACCGACGACGAGGTCGTCCGCCTGGTCACGATCGGCGTGGAGCAGCTCGGCATCACCGACGTCAGGTTCACGGGAGGTGAGCCCCTGCTCCGCCGCGGGTTGGTAGACATCGTCTCGGCGACCAAGGCGCTCTCCCCGTCGCCGACGGTCTCGCTGACGTCGAACGGTCTCGGGCTCAAGCACACGGCGCAGGCGCTGGCGGCCGCCGGGCTCGACCGCGTCAACATCAGCCTCGACACGATCCGGCCGGAGACGTTCGAGCGGATCACCCGGCGCAAGCGGCACGCGGACGTCCTTGCTGGGCTGGCGGCAGCCCAGGCGGCCGGGATGGCTCCGGTCAAGGTCAACGCCGTGCTGCTGCGCGACATCAACGACGACCAGGCACCGGAGCTGCTCGCGTGGTGCCTCGAACGCGGATACCGGCTGCGCTTCATCGAGCAGATGCCGCTCGACGCCCAGCACGGGTGGGACCGCGGCTCGATGGTCACCGCCGACGAGATCTTCGAGCGCCTCGCGCCGCACTTCGAGCTGTCGCCGGCCGACCGCGAGCGCGGCTCCGCTCCCGCCGAGGAGTTCCTCGTCGACGGCGGACCGGCCACGGTCGGCATCATCGCGTCGGTCACGCGACCGTTCTGCGGAGACTGCGACCGCGTACGCCTGACCGCCGACGGTCAGGTCCGCAACTGCCTGTTCGCCCGCGAGGAGTCAGACCTTCGAGCGGCGTTGCGGGGAGGGGCGTCGGACACGGAGATCGCCGACCGTTGGCGTGCCGCGCTGTGGACCAAGCTGCCCGGCCACGGGATCGACGACGTCGACTTCCTGCAGCCCAGCCGCCCGATGTCGGCGATCGGCGGCTAGAGGCCGTCCGAGAGCGGCTGGGTCTCTTTCCAGAACCCACGGGCGGACAAGAACTGACGCAGGGACGCCTCGTGCTCGTCGCACGCCAGCCAGGTCTTGCGCCGGTCGGACGTGTGGATCTTGGGGTTGTTCCACAGCAGTGCATGCTGCGCGGGACTCTCGCAACCCTTCGCCGAGCAGATGAGGGGCGCGTCGGCGGCGGGGTCAGTCTCGGTCATCGCGTCCTGTCTCGGGGGAGGAGTCGTCGGCGGCGGGCTTCGTCACGGGGCCGGTCCCGAGCTCGCCGATCGGCTCCGGGCGGACGACGTCGGCCTGGTCGGTCGGTCTGCGGCGCGCGGTGTTGGCGAAGACGACGGCGACGTAGGGCAGGATCAGGGCTCCGGCGATGAAGACCCACCGAGCCCAGCCGGTGACCACGACGGCCATGATGAAGCAGACCGTACGGATCAGCATCGACACCAGATAGCGGTTCTGCCGGTGGCGAAGCTCCTCGCTGCGTCCGACCTGGGCGGTCGTGATGGCGACCGGGTCGTCGTGACGATCCTCCATCCCCCCACGGTACGCCAGCCGATCAGCGGCATGATGGGCAGCATGACGAACCGCACCTACCGCATCACCGAGATCGTCGGCACCTCGTCCGAGAGCGTGACCGAGGCCATCACCAACGGCATCTCGCGCGCTTCCCGAACCTTGCGCCACCTGGACTGGTTCGAGGTCGAAGGGATCCGCGGCCATATCGAGGGAGACCAGGTCGAGCACTACCAGGTGACTCTCAAGATCGGGTTCCGCCTCGAGGACGACGAGTAGGCGGTGAAGCAGCTCGTCGTGGTCCGGCACGCGAAGGCCGAGGGATCCGCGCCGTCAGACGCCGCTCGGGCGCTGACAACGCGCGGGCGCGCGGACGCGCGCCGACGCGGCGAGCAGCTCGCCGACTTCGTCACCGGGACGACGAGGGCTCTGGTCTCGCCGGCGGTGCGGACGCGGGAGACGTTCGAGGAGCTCAACCGCTCCCTCGGCCTGGGTGAGGACCACGTGACGTACCCGGGTGCGCTCTACGAGGCGAGCGCGCACGGGGTCCTCCAGGAGGTCCGGATCCTCGACGACGCGCCGGTCACGGTGATCGTCGTCGGGCACAACCCGGCGATGGGCGATCTCGTGTGGATGCTGCACGACGGGACCCGCAACGCCGCGTGGACGGCCTATGGGGATCGGGGCTTCCCGACCGCGGCGGCGGCAGTGATGACGTACGACGGCGAGTGGGCCGACATCGACCCGCGGACCATGCGGCTGGAGGACTACCTGGCGCCGTCTCCGGGCTGAGGGTCGGTCTCGGCGACCTCGGCGTCGGCGGCCTCGATCTCCTCGCGGGTGATGCCGAGGAGGAAGACGATCGCATCGAGGTAGGGGACCGACAGCGACGCGTCAGCCGCGTCCCGCACGGCGGGCTTGGCGTTGAACGCGATGCCGAGCCCGGCCTCGGCGAGCATGTCCAGATCGTTGGCGCCGTCGCCGATCGCGACGGTGTTCGCGACCGTGATGCCCGCCTGCTCCGCGAACCGCCGCAACGCCGCAGCCTTGCCGGCCCGATCGATCACCGGGCCGGCGACGCGGCCCGTCAGACGGCCGTCGCGGACCTCGAGCGTGTTGGCGGCCCAGTAGTCGATCCCCAGGTCGGCGGCGAGGGTGTCGATGATCTGCGTGAAGCCGCCGGAGACCAGGGCGAAGCGGTAGCCGAGCCGCTTGAGCGTCCGGATCATCGTCCGAGCGCCGGGCGCCAGCTGGATCGACTCGTAGACGGCTCCGAGCACGGAGACGTCCACGCCTTCGAGGAGGGCAACGCGCTCGCGCAGGGAGTCGGCGAAGTCGAGCTCGCCGCGCATCGCCGCCGCCGTCACCTCGGCGACCTCCTTCTCGCACCCCGCATAGGCGGCGATCATCTCGATCACCTCGCCCTGGATGAGGGTGGAGTCGACGTCCATGACGACGAGCCGTTGGGCGTGCTGGTGGATGCCGAGCGGCTGCACCGCCACGTCGACCCCCTGACGCGCCGCCTCCAGGGCGAGGGCACGGCGCAGGGCCTCGGGTGCGGCGCCGGAGACGTCGAGGTCGATCGCGGTCACCGGGTAGCGCGCCATCCGGACGATCCGGTCGATGTTGCCGCCCGCGGCGGCGATCTGAGCCGTCACCGCGGAGAACTGGCTGGGAAGCAGAGGGGCGCCGAGGACGGTGACGTGGCTACGGCCGCGGCGGCGCCCGCGGTTGTCACCCTGCCCGTACGACACGTCGTGGTCCATGTCGAGCTCGGACGCGACGTCGGCCACCGACCGCTCGAACGCCTCGCGGTCCGCGGGCTCGGTGAGCAGCACCGCGAGCACGAGCCGGCCCCGCAGCACGATCTGCTCCACGTCGATGACCTCGACCTCGTACGGCGCGACGACCTCGAAGAGACGAGCGGTGACGCCGGCGTGGTCACGGCCCAGCAGCGTCACGGAGACCGTGGGAGCGTCGAGCGGCGCGGTCGGCGTGGGGACAGGCGCGTTCACGGCACGAGATTAGGCCATCGTGCGTGCGGTCAGCGGGGTCGACCCGCGCTGCACGCCACCACCAGCGCGTGCCGCGCGGCCCGCGCGAGCGCCCGCAGGTGGACCGCGCGGGTGTCGGACTCCCAGACGGTGACCGCCGCGGAGTCGGTGTCCTCGGCGAGCTCGGCGATCGCCAGGCACCGCAGGGCGGTCGCGGTCAGCTGCGCTGCTCGCGGGTCGTACCCCGGCGCCAGGGAGGGCGCGGTCACGTCCCTGATGTCGGAGAGGGCCTCACGCACCTCGGGGCGCCATCGGGCGACGTCGAGTGACAGCAGCTCGTCGGCGGCCGTCGCGAGCTCGGTCCGCAGCTCGCGCGAGGCCTCGGCGACCCCCGCAGTGGGGGAGACGGGACGGGCCTCGTACAAGTGCCAGAAGACGCCGCTCCCGACGACCTCCGGCACGAGGCCGACACCGGCGCCCTCCACGACCACGGCCTCGCCGGCATCGGTGGCGGCGGCGGTGAACGCCGCCGGCCCGGCCAGTCCGTACGGGTCTCCCGGCGCGGGGAGCGCGAGGCTGGCGCCCGTGGCCCCGGCACGGCGCAAGGCGCCCCACGCGAGCAGCAAGGTCTCCGCCACCGGGGTGGCGTCGCCCCCGGGGGAGACGGGTCCGTCGGTGTCCGCGAGCACGTGGTGGGCGGCGTCCTCGGCGCGCACGGAGTCGACCGCGGTCTCGAGCGGCGCGGCGCCGGCGAGCCAGGAGTTGAACCAGCACACCCAGCGCGCGGAGCGGGTCAGAGGAGGCACGACGACGAGCCTAGGACGTCAGGTGGTAACCCGCGTCAGGCACTGCGACGACGGGTGCCGTAGGTTTGGGACGCCCACCCCAGAACGGCCAGGAGTAGTGCATGGCGCCCGTGCTCGAGCTCGCCGACGTCTCCGTACGACGCGGCACCGCCACGTTGCTCGACGACGTCAGCTGGACCGTCCGTGAGGGCGAACGCTGGGTGGTCATCGGACCCAACGGCGCCGGCAAGACGACCATGCTTCAGATCGCCTCGACGCAGATCCATCCGTCGTCCGGCGTGGCGACGGTGCTGGAGGAGGTCCTCGGCGCGGTCGACGTCTTCGAGCTGCGTCACCGCATCGGCTACACGAGCGCGGCGGTCGCCGAACGCATCCCCCGTGGTGAGCGCGTCCTCGACGCCGTGCTGACCGCTTCGTACGGCATGACCGGTCGTTGGCGGGAGGAGTACGAGGAGTTCGACGAGGCCCAGGCCATGCTGCTGCTGCGGCTGATGGGTGTGGACGGACTGGCGGGACGCACCTTCGGCACGCTGAGCGAGGGCGAGCGCAAGCGTGTCCTGATCGCCCGCGCGCTGATGACCGATCCCGAGCTGCTCCTGCTCGACGAGCCTGCTGCCGGTCTCGACCTCGGCGGACGCGAGGATCTGGTCTCCAACCTCGGCAAGCTCGCGCGCGACCCCGAGGCGCCGGTGCTCGTCCTCGTGTCGCACCACGTCGAGGAGATCCCGCCGGGCTTCACGCACGTCCTCATGCTGCGCGACGGCAAGGTCACCGCGAAGGGGCCGATCGAGGAGACGCTGACCGCGCAGAACTTGACGATCACCTTCCAGATGCCGCTGATCCTCGAGGTCCGCGACGGTCGGTACGCCGCTCGTCGCGCGCCTCGCTGACCGTCGTCTTGCCCTCAGGTCGCGGGAACCGCCGGAATCACCCGCGCGCCCGATAGAGTCCTGTTATGGACGCGTTCTGGAACTGGCTGGCCGACAACGGATGGGCCGGCTGGCTGGGCGCCGGTCTTCTGCTGGCGACGGCCGAGCTGCTGAGCCTCGACCTCGTGCTGCTGATGCTCGCGGTGGGCGCGTTCTCCGGTGCTTTCGCCGCTGCCGTCGGGGCGCCGTTCGCGGTCTCCGCCCTGGTGGCCACGGCCGTCTCGCTCGCGATGCTGCTGCTGGCGCGGCCTTCGATCGTCAGGCACCTCCACCGCGGGCCGGAGCTCGCCACCGGCACCAAGGCCCTCATCGGCACCAGCGCGGTCGCGCTGACGCCTGTCGACGCCGCCACCGGGCAGGTCAAGATCGGGGGAGAGACGTGGTCTGCGCGGTCCTACGACCCTGCGGTCGTCATCGAGGAGGGCGCACGCGTCGCCGTCTTCGAGATCGACGGCGCGACCGCCGTCGTCTACCCCGAGGCGTAGCCAGGAGCCGGCTTCGGTTGTGTTCGGGTCTGCGCTAGTCTCCGGGTCACGGGTCCTCGAAGAGCAAGGAACGAAACAGCATGGCAGCCCTGATCGTCCTGGCACTGCTCGTGATCGCCGTCGTCGTGGCGCTCGCGAAGTCCATCCAGATCGTGCCGCAGGCCCGGGCAGGGATCGTGGAGCGGTTCGGCAAGTACAAGACGACGCTCAACGCCGGGCTCAACGTCATCACGCCGTTCGTCGACAAGGTGTCGTTCAAGATCGACCTTCGCGAGCAGGTCGTGTCGTTCCCGCCGCAGCCGGTGATCACCGAGGACAACCTGGTCGTCTCGATCGACACGGTCATCTACTTCCAGGTCACCAACCCCATCGCCGCGACGTACGAGATCGCCAACTACATCCAGGCGATCGAGCAGCTGACCATGACCACGCTGCGCAACATCATCGGCGGCATGACGCTCGAGCAGACCCTCACCAGCCGCGACGAGATCAACACCAAGCTCCGTGGCGTCCTCGACGAAGCGACCGGCAAGTGGGGCATCCGGGTCAACCGTGTCGAGCTCAAGGGAGTCGATCCGCCGCCGTCCATCAAGGACTCGATGGAGAAGCAGATGCGGGCCGACCGCGACAAGCGCGCCGCGATCCTCCAGGCCGAGGGCAGCCGGCAGGCCGCGATCCTCACGGCCGAGGGCGAGAAGCAGTCGCAGATCCTGCGTGCCGAGGGCGACCGCGAGGGTCAGATCCTCAGCGCCCAGGCCAAGCGGGAGTCGCAGATCTTGACCGCGCAGGGCGAGGCCCAGGCGATCGCCACCGTCTTCCAGGCGATCCACGACGGCCAGCCCGACCAGTCGCTGCTCGCCTACCAGTACCTCCAGATGCTGCCCGCGATCGCTCAGGGCGACGCCAACAAGCTGTGGATCATCCCCAGCGAGGTCGGTGACGCTCTCAAGGGGCTCGGAGCAGCAGTCGGTCAGATCCCGACGGCCGTCGACGGACCCAAGACCCGGGTGTCCTACGACGAGCCGGTCACCGACGCCAGTGCTCGGCCCAACCTCTCGGAGGCCCACCGCGCCGTCAGCGAGGCGCTCGAGGCCGCCAAGGAAGCCTCCGCTCCGGATGTCCCGCCACGGGTGCTCTCCGACGGACCCGAGGCGCCGGCCCAGGACGTGCCGGCTCCCGAGGCGCCGGCCCAGGACGCGCCGACTCCGGACGCCGTGCAGGGTGAGAGCGCTGCCGGCTGGGAGGACGACACCACCAAGATCTGGGAAGACGGGTCCACGGGACGACAGTGAGCGGGGCTCAGCAGTAGCGCCACCGGGTGATCAGGCGCACACTGGGACAAAGTCCCGTTCAGCTCCTCCCCAGGAGGCCGCCATGAGGTCCAGCAGCGTCCCCGAGCTCGTCCCGGTCCTGTCACCGGGGAAGCACCGGAACCCCCGAAAAGGGGCGTGCTTCATGGAGTTCGCGTCGTACCTGGCCGGTGAGAAGTGGAGTGACCAACCGGCCTGCACCCACCCGCTCCTGGCCGGGCTCGCCCGGCTCGTCAACGACAACGTCACCGACGACACTCGTACGTCGATGGTCGAGCTGGTGCCCAAGGTGGTCGGGCTGAACAGTCCAGATCCGAGGATCCACGCGGCGATCTGTGTCCGGGCCGCGGCGATCGCGCTGCCGCTGTCACCACGGGCGCACCAGCGGGCGCTCGCAGTGGGCCTGCTCGCGGTGGAGCGCTATCTCGAGGACATCGACATGGTGCTCCCCGAGGAGCTCGACGGACTGACGGCCGACGCGTTCGCGCAGGCGCCCGCAGCGGAGCAGTGGGCGCGCGGGTTCCGTCGCGGGCTCACTACCCACCCGAAGCACTTCTCGAGGCGCGCCGCGCCGCGGATCGTGCTCAACAGCGTCGACGGCGTCGTACGGTCGGTCAGCACCGACTCCGACACCGTCCTCCGGCGGATGCTCTCCGACGCCATCGACGACTGCGAGCAGCTGATCAGTGCTGGAACGTCCCGAGAAGTGTCGCCCGCGCCAGTGTCTTGAACGCGAGGTTGAACGAGACGACCGCCGGCGTGGCGTTCTCGTCCACGCCGAGGCGCTCCTCGCCGATCGCGTGGACGACGAAGTAGTAGCGGTGCGGCATGTCGCCCTGCGGGGGCGCCGCACCGGCGTAGTCGGACGTCCCGAAGTCGTTGCGGACGTGGAACGCTCCGGCGGGGAGGATCCCGCCGGAGCCGGCTCCGGTCTCCAGCGACCGTACGTCGCCCGGGACGTCGACGAGCACCCAGTGCCAGAACCCTGACGGAGTCGGTGCGTCGGGATCGAAGCAGGTGACCACGAAGCCCTTGGTGGTGTCCGGGAATCCCTCCCACGACAGCTGCGGCGAACGGTTGCCGGCGTCGTAGACCTGCGCCTCGTCGAGTGCGTCTCCGTCGGAGATCTCGGTGCTCGTGACGGTGAAGGACGGGACGGGCGGAAGGTAGTCGTACGGGTTCGGCGCCACCGGTCGGTCGAGGATCATCGGCACTCCTTCGAGTAGGGGATCTCCACCGGACGGTATCGCGAAGGGACCTGGTTAGCATCGAGCTGTGAGCCACGGACCCGGACTGCCGCACCCGCCATACCCCTCAGGGCTGATCCTCGCCGGTCGGCGGGTGGTCGTGGTCGGGGGTGGCCACGTCGCCGCGCGCCGTCTGCCCGCGTTCCTCGACGCGGGGGCCGCCGTGACGGTCGTGTCGCCCAAGGTCGACCCGGTCGTCCGCGAGGCGGCGTCACGGGGCGAGATCGCCCTCGTGGAGCGGGAGTACGAGCCGGGGGATCTGGCCGGCGCGTGGTACGCGATGGCCTCGACGGACCGGCCGGCGGTGAACGCCGCCGTCGTCGACGAGGCGACCGAGGCGCGGATCTTCTGCGTGCGCGCGGACGACGCCCCCCTCGGCACCGCGTGGACTCCCGCGGTCGGGCACGTGCACCAGACGACGGTCGCGGTCCTCTCCAACCGTGACCCGGCTCGGTCGGCGCGGACGCGCGACCGGCTGCTCGACTCCCTGCGAGACGGCGCCGATGGCTGAGGTCGTCGCCGTCGACGACCCGGCAGACGCTCGGCTGAGGGACTACGTCGACCTCCGCGACGTGCAGCTGCGCAAGCTGCTCGAGTCCGAGCGCGGAGTCTTCATCGCCGAGGGGGAGAAGGTGGTCCGGCGAGCGGTGGAGTCCGGCCACCAAGCACGCTCGTTTCTGATGGCGCCGCGGTGGCTGGAGACGCTCTCCGACGTGCTCGACACCACCGACGCGCCGGTCTTCGTCATGCCGGAGGCGGAGATCGAGCGGGTGACCGGCTTCCACGTCCACCGGGGTGCGCTCGCGAGCCTGGACCGGAAGCCGGTGCCCCCGGTCGAGGAGGTCCTGGCGAACGCCCGCCGTGTGGTCGTCGCCGAGGACCTCATGGACCACACCAACGTCGGCGCGGTGTTCCGCAGCGTCGCAGCCCTCGGCTTCGACGCGGTGATCCTGTCCCCACGGTGCGCCGACCCGCTCTACCGTCGAGCCGTCAAGGTGTCGATGGGGTCGGTGTTCTGGCTGCCGTACGCCCGGGTCGACGACTGGTACGGGTTCCCGGAGCTGCTTCGGTCGCTCGGCTGGACCAGTCTCGCGATGACGCTCGCCGAGGACGCTCGAGACCTGCGCGACGTGGCGCCGGCCGACCCGGGGGAGAAGATCGCGCTCCTCGTCGGCGCCGAGGGCGACGGCCTGTCACCGCACTGGAGCCGCAGCGCCGACGTACGCGTGACGATCCCGATGGCCGCCGACATCGACTCGCTCAACGTCGCAGCCGCGACGGCGGTCGCCTGCTGGGCGTTGGCCGGACCTGCGGTCGGCTAGGTCAGAGGTCGTGCGCCGAGGTGACGCGCGCGACGGCGGGCCAGTCGGCGGGGTAGTCCTCCGCGATCGCCTCGGCCTGCTTGAAGAGCTTCTTGCGGGCCCGCGCCGGGACACGGTCGCCGAAGACCGTGCCCATCAGGTGATCGGTCTCGTGCTGGAGGCAGCGCGCGAGCGTGCCGCCCTCGCCGACGTAGGTGACCGGCGCGCCGGTGTGGTCGGTGCCCTCGACGCGCGACCAGTCGGGCCGGGCGCAGTACGAGTAGGCACCGGGAAGGGAGAGGCAGCCCTCCTCGCTGTCGTCGAGGTTGCGGTCGCCGGGCTCGGGGAGGGTCAGGACCGGGTTGCAGACGACGCCGGCCACCCGCTTGTTGTCACCGTCGGTGCAGTCGAAGACGAACACCTGGAGGTCCACGCCGATCTGGTTCGCCGCGAGCCCTGCACCCTCGGCCGCGTACATCGTCGCGAACATGTCGGCGACCAGCTGCTCGAGGTCGGCGTCGTACGAGGTCACCGGTGCGAGCTTGCGGTGCATCACGGGCTCACCCCAACGGGTGATCGGACGTACCGTTCCTCCGGAGGGCAGGGAGACGGGCAACAGGGGCTCCTTCGCACGGAACTTCGGCCGACGGGCTGACCAGGGCAGGGTATCCGACCTTGTTCTTCAGGATGGATGCGCGAGGTTGCAACTCACAGTTACAGTGGGCGTCACAGGTTCTGCCTTTCCGACCACGAGGAGACGCTGTGACAGCGCACTCGACGCGCCGAGACCCCATGAGCAAGGGTCTCGCCGTCCTCAACCGGATCGCCTCGATGCCGGTGCTCGACCGACTCAACCTCCGCCACCCCTCCGAGCAGGTGGCCTACCACGGGGCGCGCGTCGGCTTCCGCACGGCAGGCGCCGTGAGCCGGGGCTTCCGACGAGTGCCCGGACGCGGCGCACCGGTGCGCCCCACGGCGGCGCCCACCACCGGCGTCTTCGATCTCACGCCGACCGAGGACCAGCAGATGATGGTCGACGTCGTCGCCGAGTTCGCCAGGGAGGTCGTCATCCCCGCGGTCGAGAAGGCCGAGACGGCCCTCGACACGCCCGCCGACCTCTTCACCCAGGCGTACGAGCTCGGGCTCACGCTGACCGGTCTCCCGGAGGACCTCGGAGGACTCGCCGCGGAGCGCTCTGCCACGACGGGCGCTCTGGTGGCCGAGGCGCTCGGCCGTGGCGACATGGGGATCGCTGCCAGTCTCCTCGCGCCGGGGTCGGTGGCGACGGCGATCGGGTTGTGGGGCGACAGCACCCAGCAGGCGACGTACCTGCCGGCGTTCACCGGCTCCGACGTCCCGGCTGCCGCGCTCGCCGTGGCCGAGCCGCGGGCGCTGTTCGACCCGTTCGGACCGCGGACGACCGCACGCTCGGTCCCTGGCGGCGGCTTCGTGCTGGACGGGGTGAAGTCGGGGGTGATCCGGGGAGCGTCTGCCGAGCTCTTCGTGGTGGCCGCGACGACCGACGACGGGCGGCCGGCGCTGTTCGTGCTCGAGTCGAGCACGCCGGGCATCACCATCGAGACCGACCCGTCGATGGGCCTGCGAGCGGCCGCACTGTCGCGACTCGTCCTCGACGGCGTGACCGTGCCGGCCGAGGCCCTGCTGCCCGAGAGCATCACCTCGTACGCCGACAGCGTCCGCCTTGCCCGGATCGCGTGGAGCAGCCTGGCCATCGGCGCCATGCGCGCCGTGCTCGACTACGTGATCCCGTACGTCAAGGAGCGCAAGGCGTTCGGCGAGCCCGTCGCCCACCGTCAGAGCGTGGCGTTCATGGTGGCGGACATGGCGACCGAGCTCGAAGGCGCACGCCTGGCGACGTTGCGTGCGGCCTCCCGCGCCGACCTCGGCCGGTCGTTCGCCCGCGAGGCGGCGCTGTCGCGCCGTCTGTGCACGGAGTACGGCATGAAGATCGGCACCGACGGGGTGCAGCTCCTCGGCGGTCACGGCTTCACCAAGGAGCACCCGGTCGAGCGGTGGTACCGCGACCTGCGTGCGGTCGGCGTCATGGAGGGCGGCCTCCTCGTCTGAGGGGCTGCCAGGAGGAGACAAGAGCAGATGATCAATCTCGAGACGCCCAACAAGTTCCGCGGGTTCGTCGCGCAGGCCCATCGGGTCGCTGCCGAGTTCATGCGGGCCAACTCCCGCAAGTACGACCTTGCCGAGCACGAGTATCCCAAGGAGCTCGACATGCTCGCCGCCGTCGTCGACGGCATGGGCGACTCCGGCGAGGGCCAGGGCGCCGGGGCCGCCGGGGTGCGCCGCGCCGCGGAGACCGGCACGGCGGTCCGCAACGGCTCCAACATGGCCTCCGTCCTGTCGGTCGCCGAGACCTGCTGGGGTGACGTCGGGCTCACCCTGTCGCTGCCGCGCCAAGGGCTCGGCAACTCCGCGATCGCCTCGGTCGCCACCGACGAGCAGCTCGAGCGCTTCAAGGGCATGTGGGCGTCGATGGCGATCACCGAGCCCGGCTGCGGCTCGGACTCGGCCGCGATCACGACGACCGCGACCAAGGACGGGGACGTCTACGTCCTCAACGGGGAGAAGATCTACGTCACCTCCGGCGAGCGCAGCGATGCGGTGGTCGTGTGGGCGACGCTCGACAAGGCGCTGGGGCGGGCGGCGATCAAGTCGTTCGTGGTGCCGAAGTCGTTGCCGGGCATCCGGGTCGAGCGGCTGGAGCACAAGCTCGGCATCAAGGCGTCGGACACCGCCACCATCATGCTCGACAACTGCCGTGTGCCCGCCGAGAACCTGCTCGGCGACCCCGAGGTGCACACCGACAAGGGGTTCGCCGGGGTCATGCAGACCTTCGACAACACCCGGCCGCTGGTGGCGGCGATGGCCGTGGGGTGCGCGCGTGCGGCGCTCGAACGCACCCGCGAGATCCTCGAGGACGCGGGGGTCGACATCGACTACGACCGGCCGGTGCTCGCCCAGTCGGCCGCGGCGGCGGCGTACCTCCAGATGGAGGCCGACTGGGAGGCTGCGCATCTCCTCATGCTCACCGCGGCGTGGATGGCCGACAACCGCCTGCCCAACTCCCTCGAGGCGTCGATGGCCAAGGCGAAGGCCGGGCGCGTCTGCAACCAGGTCACGCTGCGCTGTGTGGAGCTGGTGGGCACGTTGGGCTACTCGGAGGACGAGCTCCTCGAGAAGTGGGCGCGCGACTCCAAGATCCTCGACATCTTCGAGGGCACGCAGCAGATCCAGCAGCTCATCATCGCGCGTCGCGTGCTGGGCCTGACGTCGACGGAGCTGCGCTGAGGTGATCGTGCCCGGACCGGTCACGCGGTCATCTGGGTCCGCGTGACCGGTCCGGGCGGATACGCTGGGCCCTGACCGTGCGGGCAACCTGCCCGGCGGACGTGGTCGCCTCCCTGCACCGAACCGGAGCTTGCGCTATGACGACGATCCCCGATCAGGCGTTTGCCGGCGTCGAGCACGACGTCGAGTACGAGGTCACCCGTCTGCTACGCCGCTCTCGCCTGCGCGGGCTGGGCACCATCAACCGGATCCACCCTGACCTGGACTTCGCGTCCTACATGCTGCTCGTGGCCATC
This sequence comes from Mumia sp. zg.B21, assembly GCF_019550855.1. Taxonomy (NCBI): domain Bacteria; kingdom Bacillati; phylum Actinomycetota; class Actinomycetes; order Propionibacteriales; family Nocardioidaceae; genus Mumia; species Mumia sp. zg.B21. The sequence goes on from NZ_JAHWCJ010000001.1 coordinate 873,112, forward strand.
GTCGATGCGCGGCCAGGTGGTGGGCACGGCGTCCGCGGTTCCGACCTCGCCGATGCGGTGAGCGTGCACAAGTCGACGGTCAGCCGGGGGATTGCCCAGCTGGAGCAGCTCGGACTCGTGGAGCGCGTGCCGGACCCGACGGACGGTCGGGCCAGGCTCATCTCTCTCACCGAGGTGGCGCGAGAGCGGCTGGCGGAGGTGCGCGCGACTCGACGGGCGCGACTCGCCCGGGCGATCGCCGACTGGACCGAGGACGACCTCGACACCCTCGCGTCGTTGCTGGGCCGCCTCAACACCGGGCTCGAAGCTCCCACGGAGTAGCCGCCCGCCGTACGCTCGCCCCGCCCTCCTCGCGCCGGCCCCGACGGCGATTCGGTGAGGAGATCGGGACGTTCGTGCCGTACGAGCCCGATCTCCTCACCGAATCGCGGGTGGGGCGTCGCGGGTGGGGCGTCGCGGGGTGGGGCGTCGCGGGGTGGGGCCGCACCGCCGGGCGCCAGAGTGCCGAGGATCTGGGAGGGTAGGGGAATGAGCAATCTCGAGAAGCCAGTCATCGAGTTCCCCGAGGGCGACGAGCCGGAGGACCTCGACATCCTCGACATCGTGGAGGGCACCGGCGCCGAGGCCAAGCCCGGCGACTACGTGACCGTGCACTACGTCGGCGTGAAGTTCCGTGACGGCGCGGAGTTCGACGCGTCGTGGAACCGCGGCGAGTCGATCCGGTTCCCGCTGCAGGGTCTGATCCAGGGATGGCAGGAGGGCATCCCCGGGATGAAGGTCGGTGGGCGCCGTCAGCTCACCATCCCGCCGCACAAGGCGTACGGCGCCGCAGGCGGCGGTCACCCGCTGTCCGGCGAGCCGCTGATCTTCGTGATCGACCTGCTCGGCGTCGGCTGAGCAGACGTCTTCCCTGGTCGGGCGCCGTCGCGGCGCCCGACCGGGCCTCACCCGGTGCGTGACGCTGGTCGCAGCGTGGCCGAGCCGGCGCGGGTCGAACTGAAGGCCCCGGTACGGTAGGAGCGATGAACACCTTCTCGGGACGTTCGCGGCGTCGTGCCGCCCTCGCACTGTCCGCTGCGACGGTGTCGGTGATCGCCCTCGCGGGGTGCTCGGAGACCGAGGAGCCCGTGCCGGCGCCAGGGCCCGCCGCCCCCGCGGCCCCGACCCTCGGGAGTCTCGGAGAGCTGCGCGGCCTGACGATGATCGACACCTCGTGGGAGTCCTACCGCACCGCGAAGGTCACCTCCGTCACTGGCCGGCCCGACGCCCGGGCCGTCGACGTCACGTACGAGGCGAGCGACGCGACGTGCGAGAAGCTGGCCGGATTCGCGCAGCGACGCACCAAGACTCAGCTCCAGGTGACGATCGTGATCGGGCGCCAGGACGACTGCGAGCCGGGCACCGTGAAGGCCGCCACCACCTCCGTTCCCCTCACCGAGCCGTTGGGCACCCTGGCACCGGTCGCCTCGCCGTACTCGGAGGAGTCGGTCGCGATCGGCTGAGGTGCCTCACCTCAGGGCGGAGATGAGCTTCGTGACCCGCTTCGGTGAGACCGAGGCCGCGGTACGCAGACGCTGCGCGAAGAGGCTGACCCGCAGCTCTTCGAGTGCCCAGCGAGCCGCCGCCACCGCGTCGGACTGCCGCTCGATGTCAGGAAGCGCTTCGACCGCCTCATAGAACCGTGCCTCGAGGTCCTGGACGATGTGGCGGTTCTCCTCCTCGCCGCGGTCCGTCGCGTGCTGGACCCGGAACGCGGCGGCACGGAGATAGCGAGGCACGTGACGCAGCTGCTCGAGCCCGGTCTCGGACACGAACCCGTCGAAGACCAGCCACGACAGCTGCACCTCGACGTCGCGCACGATCTCCGGCTTGGTCCGGCGGGCCTCGTCGAGCTCGGACCGCAGGGATCCCAGGTCGGAGATCACCCGCTCCACCTCACGCGCCACGGCCGAGGTCTGGGCGTACAGCTCGGAACGCACCTGCTCACGCAGCAGCCCGAACGTCTCGGCGTCGCGGACGACAGCACGGCCGGTGACCGCGTCGATCCCTGCCAGGACGCAGTCGGCCATCAGCAGGGACGTGCTGCGGTACGGCGAACCGGCCAGCACCAGCAGGGTGCGGGTCCCGAGGTCCTTCGACACCTGCGCGGCCGGCGACGGGACGTTCAACGCCAGCAGACGGCGTACGCCCTGCCGCGTCGCGATCTCGGCGTGGAGGGCGGAGGCGAAGACCCGGAGGTCGACGTGGGTGCCGCGGTCGACGAGCGCCGGGTAGGCCGTGACCTCGTGCCCGCGGCTCACCGACGTCACCTCGGTCGGGATCGTGCCGAGGTCCCACGCCATGATGCCGGTGCGCTCGAGGTTGCTCGAGGCCGCGGAGATCGTCCGGCCGAGGCGGGGACGCAGCTCGGCTCGCAGCGCGTCGAGATCCTTGCCGCGGGCGACCTCTGCCTCGCCGTCCAGCACACGGAACGTGACTCTCAGGTGCCGGGGGAGAGAGGCCAGGTCGAACGTGCCGGGCGCGACGACGTCGCCGTTGAGGGTCCGGATGCCTGCCGACATCGCCTCCGCCACCGGGAGCGTCGTGTCCAGGGGGAGCGCCAGCAGCCGGCGGGCTACGTCGGGTGCGGGAACCAGCCGCCGTCGTACGTCCTTGGGGAGCCCGCGCAGCAGTGCCGTCACGAGCTCCTGACGGTAGCCGGGCACGCCCCACAGGAAGGCCGTCTCGTCGAGATCGGTGAGCCGCTCGAGCGGGACGTCGACCGTGACGCCGTCGACGTCGCTCTCGGGCTCGAAGGCGTACGAGAGCGGGAGGTCGATGCCCGCGGACTCCCACGTCGTCGGGTACGCCTCGAGCGCCACGTCACCGGCGTCGTCGCGCACGAGGTCGTCGGGAGTGAGGTCGAGGAGGTCGGGCGTGCGCCGTCGCGCCTTCTTCCACCACGTGTCGAAGTGGCGCACCGAGACGACGTCGGCCCCGACCCGGTTGTCGTAGAACGCGAACAGGGTCTCGTCGTCGACGCGGATGTCGCGCCGGCGGACCCGGTCCTCCAGGCCCTCGATCTCGGCGATCACCTCGGCGTTGTGGGTCCAGAAGGCATGGTGCGTGCTCCACTCGCCCTGCACCAGCGCGTGCCGGATGAAGAGCTCGCGCGCCACCTCCCGGTCGATCGGCCCGTACGAGACCAGCCGGTCGGCGACGACCGGCACGCCGTACAGGGTGACCCGCTCGTGCGCCATGACCGCCCCTCGGCGCCGCGACCAGTGCGGCTCGGAGTAGGTGCGCTTGAGAAGGTGGGCGCCCTCCCGCTCGATCCACGCGGGCTCGACCTTGGCGACGGTGCGGGCCCACAGCCGCGACGTCTCGACGAGCTCGGCAGCGACGACCCACTGGGGCGGCTTCTTGGCGAGCCCTGATCCGGGGAAGATCGCGAACCTGCCGTTGCGGGCGCCGAGGTAGTCACGGGTCTCGCCCTCGCGCAGGCCGATGTGCGACAGCAGCCCGGCGAGCGCCGCCGCGTGGATGCGGTCGGGGTCGGCAGGAGGTCCGTCGGACTGGCCCAGGTCGAGTCCGAGACCACGGCACTGGTCGCGCAGCATCGCGTGCACGTCCTGCCACTCGCGGATGCGGACGTAGTGCAGGTACTCCTCGCGCACCGTCCGGCGGAAGGCGTTGCCGGACAGCTCACGGCGCTGCTCGCGGAGGTAGTTCCACAGGTTCAGATAGGCGAGGAAGTCCGAGGTCGGGTCGGCGAACCGCGCATGCTTGGTGTCGGCCTGCTGCTGCGCCTCGAGCGGGCGTTCGCGCGGGTCCTGGATGGACAGCGCCGAGACGATGACGAGCATCTCGCGCAGCACCCCGTACGACGAGGCGGCGACCAGCATCCGCGCCAGCCGGGGATCGAGCGGGAACGCGGCGACCTGTCGCCCGACGGTGGTGAGCGAGCTCCGCATGCCCCGTGCGCCGTCGCTCAGCGCCCCGAGCTCCTCGAGGAGGCCGACGCCATCGCGCACCGCGCGGCGGTCGGGCGGGTCGAGGAACGGGAAGTCCTCGACCGGCCCCAGGTCGAGCGAGGCCATCTGCAGCAGCACCGACGCGAGGTTGGTCCGCAGGATCTCCGGGTCGGTGAACTCCGGACGCGACGCGAAGTCCTCCTCCGAGTAGAGCCGGATGCAGATGCCGTCCGACGTGCGCCCGGAACGGCCGGCCCGCTGGCTCGCGCTGGCCTGGGAGATCGGCTCGATCGGCAGCCGCTGCACCTTGAGACGCTGGCTGTAGCGGGAGATGCGGGCAGTCCCGGGGTCGACGACGTAGCGGATGCCGGGGACCGTCAGCGACGTCTCGGCCACGTTGGTGGCGAGTACGATCCGGCGCCCGGTGTGGGGCTCGAAGACCTTGTGCTGCTCGGCCGCGGACAGCCGGCCGTACAACGGGAGGATCTCGGTGCGGCGGAGCTTGCGCTCGCGGAGCATGTCGGCGGTGTCGCGGATCTCGCGCTCCCCGGAGAGGAAGACGAGGACGTCGCCGTCGGACTCCCGGCCCAGCTCGTCGACGGCGTCGCCGATCGCGGCGAGGACGTCGCCTGATCCGGCGTCGGCGCGCTCCGAGGGCGGACGGTAGCGGACCTCGACCGGGTACGTCCGTCCGCTCACCTCGATGATCGGTGCGGGGCTGCCGTCGGGCGCCGCGAAGTGGGCCGCGAAGCGCTCGGGGTCGATGGTCGCGGAGGTGATGACGACCTTGAGGTCGGGACGACGGGGGAGGAGTCGACGGAGGTAGCCGAGCAGGAAGTCGATGGTCAAGGACCGCTCGTGCGCCTCGTCGACCACGATCGTGTCGTAGCGGAGCAGCATCGGGTCGTCGTGGATCTCGGCCAGGAGGACACCGTCGGTCATCACCCGGACGAGCGTGCTGGGACCGGAGCGGTCGTCGAACCGGACGGCGTACCCGACGGTCTCGCCGAGCGTCGTCCGGGTCTCCTCCGCGATCCGGGCGGCGACGCTGCGGGCGGCGATGCGGCGGGGCTGGGTGTGTGCGATGGTCCCGCGGAGACCGCGACCGAGGCCGAGCAGGATCTTGGGCAGCTGGGTCGTCTTGCCGGAGCCGGTGGCGCCGGCGACGATGACGACCTGGTGGTCGGCGATGGCGGCCGCGATGTCGTCACGACGCTCGGTGACCGGCAGCTCGGGCGGGAAGTCGAGGTCGGGGACCGACGCCCGGCGAGCGGCCGCCCGTGCCTCCGCCGCGGCCACGTCCTTCTCGACGTCGGCGAGCTGCTCGGTGCGTCGAGCGGCGTCGCGCTGGGACGCTGCGCGGTCGAGCCGTCGCCGGAGCCGTCGCTCGTCGCGCAGCGTCACCTCGCGCAGCCGCGTGCGCAGCTCGCCGACGGTCATCCGAGAACCCCTAGGGAAGGTCGAGTGCGTCCTTGAGCAGGGCGTACCCGACGAACGCGACGATGTCGATCACCGCGTGGGCGATCACCAGCGGCACGATGCGCCCTGTCCGCTGGTACCAGTACCCGAACACGATACCCATCACCGCGTTGCCGATCGCCGGCCCGATCCCCTGATAGAGGTGGTACGAGGCTCGGAGGGCAGCGCTGGCCGCGAGCACCGACCACCGGTTCCACCCCAGCTGGGTCAGCCGCCACATGAGGTATCCGACGACGATGACCTCCTCCAGCACCGAGTTCATGAGGGCGGAGAGGATCAGCACCGGCACGCGCCACCAGTGCTCGTCGAGACCGCTGGGCACGATGGTCGCGGTGATCCCGAGCTCCCGGCCCACGAAGTAGAGGCCGAGCCCGGGGACCCCGATGAGCGCGGCGAGCCCGACGCCCCAGCCGGCGTCACCCGCGGCTGTGCCTCGTCCGATGCCGAGGACGCGACGGGGAGCGTCGCTCGAGCGCACGAGGAGATAGAGGACCAGGGCGACCGGCACCAGGGCGAAGCCGATGCCGAGGAGCTGGTAGGTCAGGTCGAGCCAGGGCCGGTCGCTCCGAGACGAGTTGAGTGTCGCCGACTGGTCGGCCAGCGGTCCACGCGTCAGCTTCGCCACCAGGGAGACCGTGGCGTAGACCGCCGACTGCAGCAGCGACAGCAGCAGGACGATCCAGACCTCGGTGCTCAGAAGCCGCTTCTGCGGCGCCGCAACGGGGTCGGGAGCCGGGACCAGGGGTCCGGGGAACGTGAGCGTCACGGCATCACGGCGTCACAGCCTGCGCGCGGACAGCGTGTCGCAGGAGTTGACGTCGCCCTTCTCGTATCCGGTCATGAACCAGCGCTGACGCTGCTCGGCCGAGCCGTGGGTCCAGCTCTCCGGGTCGACGCGGCCGGTGGCCGACTTCTGGATGCGATCGTCACCCACCGCTGCGGCGGCCGACAGCGCAGACGCGATGTCGGCCTTCGTGAGCGGCTTGATGAGGGTGGTGCCCTGCTCGTCCTGGGTCGTCGCTGCATGGTTGGCCCAGACGCCGGCGAGGCAGTCGGCCATCAGCTCGACCCGGACCGCGCCCGACTTCGCGCCCTGCGGGTCCTCCTGGGAGTACTTGAGGACGCCGAGCAGGTTCTGGACGTGGTGACCGTACTCGTGGGCCACGACGTACATCTGGGCCAGCGCACCGTCGTCGGCGCCGAACCGCGTCGTGAGGTCGTCGAAGAACGACGTGTCGATGTAGACCTGCTCGTCGGACGGGCAGTAGAACGGCCCGACGTCACTGCTCGCCGCGCCGCAGCCCGACTGGGTCTGACCGGAGTAGAGGACGGTGTACGCGTCGCGGTACTGGCGGTTCGCGTCGGCCGGGAGCGCGTCACGCCAGTAGTCCTGGACGCTGTTCACGGTGCCGATCACCCGGCACGTGTCGTCGCGGTTCGCATCGGCCCCGGTCTTGCACTCGGAGAAGTCGGCCTGCGTGCCGGACTGCTGGACCTGAGACGTGTCGAAGGCGCCCGCCGAACCGCCCTGGTCGAACGGGTTGACCCCGAGGAAGGTCGCGATGAGGAACAGGATGATCGAACCCGCACCACCGCCGATGAGCGCGCCACCCCGGTTGGAACCGCCGCTGCGCACCTGGCTCGTGTCGAGACTGGCGCCTTCGTTGAACGTCATGGTCGGAGTGTAGGGCCGGGCGGCCGTACGATCCGGTCGCCGGGGGAGGGCTTCCCCGCCATCGGACCGGGCGGGACCGCCCCGGCTACAGTGCAGCGGTGAGCGAGTTGAGCACCGTCGGCTTCACCGTGCCGTCATCTCTCGGGGGTTCGGACGAGGTGCGTCGACGCGGGTTGCGTCGCATGCGCACGCTCGCCACCGGGCTGCTGGTCGTGGCGGCGGTGATCTATGCGCTGACGCACGGCGAGTCGGGCGCGCTGGGCTACGTCAACGCCGGCGCCGAGGCGGCGATGGTGGGTGCGATCGCGGACTGGTTCGCGGTGACGGCGATCTTCAAGCACCCCATGGGCCTCCCGATCCCGCACACGGCACTGATCCCGCGCCGCAAGGACGCGCTCGGCGAGAGCCTCCAGGAGTTCGTCTCTGACAACTTCCTCAACGAGCCGGTGGTCCGCGAGCGCGTCGAGGCAGCACGGATCAGCCTGCGCGTCGGCAGCTGGCTCGCCGATCCGGTCCACGCTCGGCGCATCGTCGACATCGGGTCGCGGGTCTTGCGTGACGGGCTGTCGCGCATCAGCGACGACGACGTGGCGGCCATCGTCCGCGAGGTCATCGTGCCCCGCCTCAAGGCTGAGCAGCTCAGCCCCGCCGTCGGCCAGGCCCTCGGCGAGATCGTCCGCGACGGCGCCCATCACGGGCTGGTCGACATCGCGGCGGAGGAGATGCACCGCTGGCTCGTCGACAACCAGGAGGCCGTCGAGGGCATGGTCGCCGAGCGGGCCCCCTGGTGGACCCCGCACTGGGTGGACGGAAGGATCTCCACCCGGATGTATCGCGAGGCGTTGTCGTGGGTCGACGACGTCCGTACCGACCCCGACCACAGCGTCCGGCAGTCGCTCGACGCCTTCCTTGTCTCGCTCGCCGGCGACCTGGAGCAGGATCCGGACACCCAGGCCCGGGCCGAGGCCCTCAAGGAGCGGATCCTGTCCCAGCCGCAGGTCGTCGACGTGGCGGTGGCGCTGTGGAGCGGGCTGCGGCACGCCCTCCTCGACTCGCTCGACGAGTCCGCGGGCATGCTGCGCACCCGCATGGTCGCGCTCCTGTGCGAGACGGGCGAGCGCGTCGCCGCCGAGCCCGAGCTCCAGGCTCGCCTGGACCGCATGATGAGCGACACCGCGGCGTTCGTCGTCACCAACTACGGCAGCGAGATCGCCACGGTGATCTCGGAGACGGTGAACCGCTGGGACGGCAAGGAAGCGTCCCGCAAGATCGAGCTGCACGTCGGCCGCGACCTGCAGTTCATCCGGATCAACGGCACCGTGGTCGGCGCGCTGGCGGGCGTCACCATCCACGCGGTCTCGCAGCTGCTCTGACCGGCACCCACGTAGGGTGAGCGGGTGAGCGAACGCTTCTCCTCCGTCGACGACGTGACCGAGCGGCTCGCTGCCCTCGGCTATCTCGCGTCCACGTCCGTCGCGACCACCGTCTTCCTCGCCGACCGGCTCGACAAGCCGCTGCTCGTCGAGGGCCCCGCGGGCGTCGGCAAGACCGAGCTGGCCCGCGCCGTGGCCGGGGCGACGGGAGCCGGGCTGGTGCGGCTGCAGTGCTACGAGGGCGTCGACGAGGCCCGGGCCCTCTACGAGTGGAACCACGCCAAGCAGCTGCTGCGCATCACCGCCGGTCGCGGCGAGACCTGGGACGCGACCCGCGACGACATCTTCACCGACGAGTTCCTGCTCGCTCGACCCCTGCTCCAGGCCATCCGTTCCGACGAGCCGAGCACCCTGCTGATCGACGAGGTCGACAAGGCCGACCTCGAGATCGAGGGCCTCCTCCTAGAGGTGCTCAGCGACTACGCGATCACGGTGCCTGAGCTGGGGACTCTCACCGCCCGTCACGCGCCGTTCACGGTGCTTACCTCCAACGCGACGCGGGAGCTCAGTGAGGCGCTCCGGCGGCGCTGCCTCTTCCTGCACATCGACTTCCCCGAGCCTGAGCTCGAGGAGCGGATCGTCCGTACGCGGGTCCCCGCCGTCGACGAGGCGCTCGCGGTGTCACTGGTGAGGGTGGTCAATGCCCTGCGGCGGATCGACCTGCGCAAGGCGCCGTCGGTGTCGGAGACCATCGACTGGGCCCGGACGCTCCTCGCACTCGGCGCGGACTCGCTCGACGAGGCGGTCGTGGACGAGACGCTGGGCGTCCTGCTGAAGCACACCGACGACGTCGCCCGTGCAAGGGCGCACCTGCAGCTCGACGAGGCGGACGGGCGCAGATGAGCGTCGGGTCGGGAGAGACCGGCTCACTCCCTGGGCGGCTCGTCGCGATGGTGGAGTCGCTGCGCGGCCACGGCATGGTCGTGGGCACCAGCGAGACCGTCGACGCCGCCCGGGTGATGGAGGTGCTGTCGCTCGCCGACCGTGCCCTCCTGCGTGAAGGGCTCGCCGCGGCGTTGCTGCGGCGGTCGGGGCAGCGTCGGGTGTTCGACGCCGTCTTCGACGTCTACTTCCCGGTCGGCGTCGGTGGGCGCGAGTCGGTGCGTGAGGAGACGCAGACCCGCGCGACCGGTGCCGGCGATGACCGCTCGTCCGAGCCGCCGACGGTTGCGGAGCTTCGTGAGGATCTCGTCGACGCCCTGGCGCGGGGGAGTGGCGGGGCGCTGGACGAGGTCGCCGCGGCCGCGGTCGACGCGCTCGGGGCGGTCCAGGGTGCGGACGGTCCCGGCATGGCAGGATCCGGCTGGTCGGCGCGCCAGACCCTCGAGCAGCTGCGCCCGCAGACCGCGATCGTGAGGGCGCTGGCACGACGGGGGAGCACCGAGGGCTTCGCCGAGCGGCTCGACCGTGACGAGGTGCGCCGCGACGTCGAGCGTTTCCGTGAGCTCGTCCAGTCCGAGGCCAGCCGTCGTACGGCCGAGGTCCGAGGGCGCGAGCGGGTCGCGCGCTATGCCGTCCGGCCCGACGCCAGCCAGGTCGAGTTCCTCGCCGCCAACCGGGCGCAGGTGCTGGAGCTGCGCCGCGCCGTCCAGCCGCTCGCGCGGCGCCTGGCCACGCGTCTGTCGGCGCGACGACGGCGCCGCAACCGCGGTCAGGTCGACATCCGGCGGACGCTGCGGCGGTCGATGTCATACGGCGGGGTGCCGCTGCAACCGGTCTTCGAGCACCGGCGCAAGGCCCGGCCCGAGCTGGTGCTGCTCTGCGACGTGTCGGGGTCGGTGGCGGGGTTCGCTGGGTTCACGATGCTTCTGGTGCAGGCGTTGCGCGACCAGTTCAGCAAGGTGCGCGTGTTCGCGTTCGTCAACCACACCGACGAGGTCACCGAGCTCGTCACCTCCGGGGAGTCGGACCCGGCGGCTTTGGCTGAGCGCATCTCGTCGAGCGCGAACGTCGCGCCCTGGCACCCCTCGAGCGACTACGGGCGGGCGCTGCGTTCGTTCGTCAGCCGGTACGGCAACGTCGTCGGTCCCCGTACGAGCGTGCTGATCCTGGGGGACGCCCGCACCAACAACCTGGATCCGGACCTAGACGCGCTGCGTGACGTGGTGGCTCGTGCCCGCCGCACGTTCTGGCTCAATCCCGAGCACGAGAGCCGGTGGGGGCTGGGCGACTCGGTCGCGCCGGCGTACGCGCAGATCGTCGACATGCACGAGTGCCGCACCGTCGATCAGCTCTCGCGGCTCGTCGGCCGGCTGCTGCCGGTCTAGCCCTACGACCCGAGGTGCCACGCGGCAGAGAGGAGACAGAGGTGCGACCGCCGGAGATCCTCCCTGCGCTGCGTGAACGGTTCAGCCCGATGGCGTTCGACCGGAGCCACACGCTCTCCGACCTCGACGTGGAGGCGCTGCTCGAAGCGGCGCGGTGGGCGCCGTCGGCCGGAAACTCCCAGCCCTGGGCGTTCCACCTCCGCCGCCGTTACGAGGCCGGGCACGACCTGCTCGTCGAGCACCTGGCCGCGAGCTCGCGACGCTGGGCGCCGGACGCCAGTGCGCTCGTCGTCAACCTCGCCCGTCACGAGGTGGGCGACAGCGGCCTGCAGTACTCCGAGTTCGCCGAGTACGACCTGGGTCAGGCGGTCGCGCACATGACGATCCAGGCGCACGCGATGGGCTTGGCGTGCCGCCAGTTCCGGGCCTTCGGCCTGGAGGCGCTCGAAGCCTCGCTCGAGGTGGCACCGGGGTGGCGCGTGCTCACGATGACGGCGATCGGTCTCGGCGAGCCGGACCCCTCCACGGAGCGGACGCGCCGGACCATCGGCGAGCTGCGCAGCGACGGGACGGCCTAGTCGATCGGCTGCGGGTCGTGGGGATGGTCGGCGTCGGCGAGGAACGCGTGCTCGTAGATCTCGTGGACCAGCGCCGACTTCGCAGCGTTGTACTCCGACATCCGCTGCAGCGAGCGGCCCGACAGGCCGGTCTTGAGCGCTGCGTACGCCGCCCGGTCGTCGCCGTCCCTGCGCAACCAGTCACGGAACAGCCGGTGGCGTCGCGGCTCGACGGCCTCGGGCCCGAAGACGTGCAGGTTCACCGCCGGGCGTTCGTGACGGAGCATGCGGTGCCCCTGCCACCACGGCTCTCGCACCCGCAGCACGTAGCCGCGGCGTTCGAGGGCCGGCACGTAGGTGTCCTCGGCCGCCGGGTCGGCGACGACCAGGTCGACGTCGATGACCGGCTTCGCGGGGAGACCGGGGACCGAGGTGGAGCCGATGTGCTGGAGGTCGAGCACCCGGTCCTGGAGCGCCTCGCGGACGGACGCGGCAACACGCTCGTACGTCGTAGGCCACTCGGGGTCGTAGGGCACGACCTCGATCGGACCAGGCGTGCGGGGCTCGCTCCCGGAGACGAAGGCCTGGTCTGTCTCGTGCTGAGTGGGTTGCTCGTGCGGGCGCCAGAGCGGGTGAACGGTCACGACGCGAGCGTACGGAACGCCTCGACGAGGAGGATCAGGGCGAGCACGGCGTACACGCACGCGGCCAGCACGCCGAGCGCGGTGCCGGCCCGCCCGCGAGAGTCGAGCGCGCGACCGAGACGCCCGGCGGTGAGGCCGATGACGGTGTCGCAGATCAGGCCCACGACCAGGAACACCGTCCCCAGGGCGAGCATCTGCGCCACGGTGGAGCCGTGCCCAGCGACCACGAAGCCGGGGAGGAACGCCGCGAAGAAGAGGATGACCTTCGGGTTGGTGAGGTTGGTGACGGTCGCCCGGACGAGCACGGTCCCCGTCTGGGGGACGACCTCTGCCTCGGACGTGCTGCGCAGTCCTCGAACGGTGTCGACCGCGAGCCAGATGAGGTAGGCGGCGCCGACGAGCTGGATGACGGTGATGATCTCGGGGTTGAGGCGAAGGAGCGCGGCGAGGCCCAGTGCGGCCGCCACGACGTGGACGACCATGCCGCAGGCCATCCCGAGAGCGGACACCACGCCGGCGCGGGGTCCGTGGCGGAGGGCCACGGCGGCGATGTAGGTGTTGTCGGGGCCCGGCGCGATAGTCACGACGAGCACCGCGACGACGAACGCGGGCAGCACGGCGGGATCTAACATCTCCTTACCGTAACGCTAATGGGCGACATTTCTGTTACGGTTTTCGGGTGCTCACCCTCGCACCCGAGTCCGTCGCCATGCTCGTCAACGAGTGGGGCACGGCGGCCCGCGCCGAGGCGGGCGAGTCTGAGCAGCCGTTCCCCGACGCATCCGAGCTCGGATGGTCGGGGGCCGGCCACGCCGACCTCGTCCGTACGGCCGACCTCCTCCAGCCCGTCTTCGCTGCCGGCACACCCGACGAGCGGGTGCGTCGGCTCGACCGTCTGCTCACCGACGCCGGCGCATCGGTCCGCCTCGGCCTCAGCGACGGGCGCGTCGAGGACCGCTGGGTCGCCGCCCGCCCCGCCGACCGCCTGCTGGTGGCCGCTCTGCGCACCATCCGCGACGTGCTCGCCGACCGTGGTGCCGACGCGATCGGCACCTGTGCTGACGATGAGTGTGTCGACGTGTGGATCGACGGTCCCCGTGGTCGCCCGCGGCGATACTGTTCGGACTATTGCTCAGGTCGTGCCCGCGTGGCCGCCTACCGCAGACGTCAGAGAGAGGAGCGGGCATGAGTGCCCTTCCTGACCCCGTATGGCCCGTGGTCGTGCTGGCTGTTATCCAGCTCGCGGACGCCGTCTTCTGCGTGAAGCCGTTGGCCTTCGTGCGCGATTGCCTCGCCGACGTCCGTTTCCCGCGCCGCTGGTGGCCGGTGCTGACGCCGCTCAAGCTCGCCGCGGCCGCCGGTCTCATCGCCGGGATCTGGATCCCCTACCTCGGGCTGGTGACGACGCTGGCGCTCGTGGGCTACTTCCTCGCCGCGATCACGGCGCACATCCGCGCCCACGACCTCGGTCGCAACCTCTTCCTCAACGCCGTGGGGATGCTCGTGATCTGCGTCGGCGTGGCGTGGTGGTCGTTCGCGTGAGGTACGACGTGCAGGTGGACGTCGAGGCGCCCGCCGAGGTCCTGTGGTCGGTCGTCGCCGATCCGTCGCAGTGGCCGCTGATCTCGGACAGCTTCATCAAGGTGGCCCCGGTGGGAGACGGCGAGCTGGTCGTCGGTCAGCGCTACGTCGTACGGCAGCCAGGCATCCGCTCGATGAGCTGGACCGTGACCGAGGTCGAGGACGGCGCGGCCTTCACCTGGCGGTCGTCGGTCCTCGGCATCAGGACCGACGGCATCCACCGGGTGGTGCCGAGAGGCCAGGGGACCTCGCGGCTCGAGCTCGCGATGGAGCAGTCCGGGCCGCTGTCGCGGCTGGTGGCGGCGATGGGAGGGGCCCACTACCGGGCACTGGTCGACCGCGAGGCCGCGACGATGGCCGGTGCCGCCGAGCACCGGGCGCGCGGAGACCGCGGAGACGACGCGTCGCCGACCGGTTGATCTCACCACCCCCCGGCTAGCCTCGTCCGAATGGGTTTCACGCGTTCGACGGCGAGCACCGACCCACTTCTCGGGTCCCGTCTGCACATCGCCGTCAAGGCGGCGATCGCGGCGGCGGTGGCGTGGCAGCTCGGCAACCTCCTGCCGAGCCCGATCGGCGACTACGCCTACTACGCCCCCATGGGTGCGGTGCTCGCCGTCCACCCGAGCGTGGCCGGCTCGGTGCGGGAGTCGGTGCAGATCTTCGTCGCTCTGGTCATGGGCGCCGGCATCGGCGCCGTGTTCCACGTGCTCCCGGTGCCGGGCTGGGCGGCCATCGGCCTGCTCGTCCTGGTCGCCGTGATCCTCGCCGGCTGGGACCGCCTGGGCGACGGACGCAGCTGGGTCATCACGGCAGCACTGTTCACCTACATCCTGGGCAACATCGACACGTCCGACTTCGTCTCGGGACTCGTTGGTCAGGTCTCCCTGGGGGCAGCGGTCGGACTGGCCCTCACCCTCGCGCTGCCACCTATCCCCGCGCGGATCGCGCGGCGTCACCTCGACTCTGTCGCCGCCGACGTCTCGGAGCAGCTCGAGGGGATGGCGAAGGTCCTGCGGGGGCAGACCGCCGACCCTGAGCAGGCCTGGCTGGAGGTGGCCCGTGAGGTGTTCCCGGACGCGCTCCGGCTGCGCGAGAGCTTTCTCGCGCTCGACGACTCTCTTCGGGGCAACCTTCGTGCCCGCCGGTGGCGCGACCATGTCGGGCGTCGACGGGCCGACGCCGAGGTCGTCGAGCGGGTCGCGGCGCTGGTGGAGAACCTGACGTACATGCTCGGCGAGGTCCAAGCGTCGCCGCGCCCGTGGCTGCGCCTCGGCGGAGAGGCGGCGCAGAGCGTGGCGGACACTCTCGACGAGCTGGCGTCGGTCGTCCGCAGGCTGGTCGGAGACGAACCGATCCAGGGCAGCGACGTCCAGCCGTTGGCGGTGGGCGTCGAGAGACTCTCGGTGCTCGTGCGCGACACGGCGGACCACGGCGAGACCTCCTTCCCGGGAGCCGCCGTCGTGGTGAGCCTTCGCCGCATCCTCGGGGTCCTGCCCGTGCCGGAGTCCGAGGAGGTCGCCTCGCCCATCCCGCCGCTGCGTGCGCCCAGAAGGCGCTGACTGCTCGGGTACGCGGCCCCTGCGCCGGGTGTCATCAGCGACGGGATCGGGGTCCTCGCCGACGTTGTCCGGGGGGGCACTGGACAAAACATGAGGGGATCCTCGGATACTGGGGGTGTGCACTCCCACCCTCAGACCGAGATCACGTTCCCCTCCGTGGACGGCCGCCGCCCGACCACCCCGACGGTCCGGGCGATCCTCGCCGACGCTGCGCGCGAGATCGACCCCGAGCTCGCCGCGGACATCGAATCGGCGCACTCGTGGCGCTCCGACTACGTGCCGCTCGTCGGACGCGTGACGGCGGCCTCGGCCGAGTCGTCGAAGGCAGCGCTCGCCCTGGCGCACGGGGGAGTGGCCTCGATGCGCGGCCGGATGGTGGCCGCCGCCCCCTCCGGTGACGTCCCGCTGGAGGAGTGGGGCCTAGAGCCGCGCGCGACGCCGTTGGCGACCGAGGTCGTGCGCGGCACCTCCTCGCCGGTGCGCGAGCTCGCCGTCCCGTACGGCGGGTCGAGCCTGCACGGGGACCGGCTGCGAGAGCAGCTCCGGCGATGGCGTGACGCGGGCGTGGTCGAGGAGTCCTTCGTGACCGCGATCGAGCAGGTGATCGCCCATCCGGAGTGGTTGTCGCTCCCAGGACGCCGGGTGGCCCTGCTCGGCGCCGGCGCGGAGATGGGCCCGTTGGAGCCTTTGGCGGCATGGGGCGCCGACGTCCTCGCCGTCGACCGGTCGTCACCGTCCATCTGGGACCGGGTCCGCTCCCTGGCCGAGAGCGGGGCCGGGACGGTCGCGCACCCGGTGGGGCCGGACGGTGCGCCGGGCGCGGACCTGGTCACGCAGACCGGAGACGTGCTGGCATGGCTCCGGACCCGGGCGGCGGGCAGTGCGCTGGTCGTCGGCATGTACGCCTACGCCGACGGAGGTGCCCACGTCGCCGTCACCGCGGCGGCCGACGTCGTCGCGACGCGGCTCACCGACGACGACCCGGACACCGCCCTCGCCTATCTGGCGACGCCGACGGACGCGTTCGTCGTCCCCCGGGACGTCGTCCAGGCGAGCGCTCGCGCGTACCAGGACCGCGGGCCCGTCCGATGGTTGCAGGCCCCGTTGCGCGTCGTGAGCCGAGGAAGGCTCTTCGTGCCCAACTACTCCACCGTCCTTCCCGACGGCACCGGCGTGGCCGACATCCTCGTCCCGCAACAGGGCCCCAACTACGCGATGGCGAAGCGGATCCAGCGGTGGCGCGGCGTCGTCGCCGAGGACTGCGGCCAGCGGGTGTCCTTCAACGTCGCCCCGGCGACGTGGACACGGTCGGTGACCAAGAACCGGTTGCTCGCAGCCGCCTACGGCGGCGCACGGCACTTCGGCGTGGAGATCTTCGAGCCGGCGACCACCCGCGTGCTGATGGCGGCACTACTCGTCCACGACCTCCACGCGGCGACCGAAGCGCGCGAGCATCCCGAGCAGCTGTTCACCGACGGAGCAGCGCACGGTGGCCTGTGGAGGGTCGGGTACGAGCCGCGTTCGGCCCTCGGCGTCGCCGCCGTAGGAGGCCTTCCGTCGATGGTGCGCCGAGCCTGAGAGCGCCGCCGAGAAGCGGGTCCGCCTGGCCTTCCGATCGCGTACGGTATCGCCGTGAGCGATCAGTGGTCCGGCCCGCCGTCCAACGACGGCCCGCAGCCCCCGTACCCCCAGCAGCCGCCGCAGGGACAGCCCCCGTACGGTCAGCAGCCCCCGTACGGTCAACCCCAGCAGCCGTACGGCCAGCAGCCGCCGTACCAGCAACCGACCTACGGCCAGCAGCAGTACGGCCAGGGCCAGCAGTCCTACCAGGGGCAGGCGCCGTACGGCCAGGGCCAGTCGCCCTACGGTCAGCAGCCGCAGTACCTCCCGCCCAACGCGCCGCAGGGCGGCAAGAAGGGCACCGGCAGGCTCATCGCCATCATCGGCGGCGTGGTCGCTGTCGCCGCAATCATCGGCGTCGCGTTCTTCCTGATGCGAGACGGTGGTGGAGGCGCCAGCGCGTCGACGCCGAAGGATGCCACGCAGAGCTTCATCGACGCCATCAAGGACCGTGACTGCGACGCGATCGTCGCCGTGACGACCGACAACTTCCGCGACGGGGAGGGCGCCGACAAGTGCAAGAAGGCGCTCGAGAAGGAGGGTGACGGCGAGGGCGGCATGCTCGACGCGCTCCAGGCAGCGACGTTCGACGTCAAGGACACCACGATCGACGGCGACAAGGCCACGGTGGCGGTCGCGCTCACGCTGGCCGGCACGCCCGTCGACCAGACGCTCCAGCTCGTCAAGGACGGCTCGACCTGGAAGGTCGACGACATCGCCATGGACGCGGGAAGCAGGCCGGAGATGCCGGACGTGCCTGACATCCCTGACCTGAACCTCGTCACGCCGCCCACCCCCTGACACGCAGGTCGTGCGGCGCGAGTGCGTCGCACGACCTGGCGATCGCGGTGGCGTGGCGTGGCGTGGTTCAGGGAACCGGTCGCAGACGTGCCTTCCAGGCTGCCGCCTCTGCGCCGTCACGCCAGACCTCCCCGTGTCCCGGCAGCACCGTACGCATCCCACTCGCGCCGATCGCGTCGAGCGACTGCAGCGCCTGCTCGGCGTCGTGAGTTCCGGCCTGGGCGACGATGCACGGACCGGTCCTGCCGGTGTACGGGTCGAGCGTCACGAGCGCGTCGCCGGTGATCACCGCGTCGTGGTCGGGGAGGACGATCGCGACGTGCCCGTCGGTGTGCCCCGGCGTCGGCACGACCGTGAGGACGTCCCCGAACGGCATGGGGTCGTCGTAGACCCTCGGTGCGTCCACGCCCTGCACCCACAGCGCCCCTGCGCCCACCAGCGACGCCAGGTGGGGGAGCGAGCGGGGGTGACGGATCGGGTAGGTGAGGCGTGGCCGTCCCGGCTCGTACCGGTAGGGGTGCTCGGCGATCCGCTGGTCTCCGCGGTGCACCCAGACCTGCGCGCCGGACTTCTCGAGCCTGCGGGCGATGCCCACGTGGTCGAAGTGGCCGTGCGTCAGGAGGACGTGCCGCACGTCGTCGGGGGTCCGGCCCAGGGCCTTCAGCGCCTCGGCAAGATCGGACCAGAAGGCTGGCAGCCCGGCGTCGACCAGCAGGATCTGGTCGTCGGTCTCCACGAGGTAGCAGGCCGTGGAGCCGCGCGCCAGGCGGTGCACGCCTGGCACGATGTCGAGGGTGTGCATGGCAACCTCCCAGGTCGGCTCGGGATCGTCCGTTCCTGCGGTGGTACCCGAATGCGGCTGCTTCCCACGTCCTCCGCACGACGCCGGACCCGACCTGGCCGGACCCTGCCGTCCCGCAGCAGATGCACGTGGACGTGATGGTGGAGGACGTCGCTGCCGCGGGCGCGCGTGTCGTCGCCCTGGGGGCGCACCACCTGGAGGACGACGTCTACGCCGACCCGGCTGGTCACCCGTTCTGTCTCATCCGCCGACCAGGATGGGCGCCGCCGCTCGACGCGGGGTGTGGGGACGTCCTACGGCAGGGTGAGGCGGATCCCGGCGTCCTCGGCGGTCATCGCATCGCGGAGCGCGTGCGTCCGTTCGAGGTCGCCCTCGGCCGTCCATCTGCTGGTGAAGTCGACGCGGGCGGTCCACTTCCGCGCGAAGCTCAGCGCGGCGTACAGGCCGGCGAAGTTCTCGTTGTGCGTGGCGCCCTTGAGTGCGGAGAGGTAGTTCAGCCGATAGACGGTCGGGATGACGATCCGGACCTCTCCTGAGCCGTGGAGCTCGGCGTTCATCATCACCCGCGCGATGCGGCCGTTGCCGTCGGCGAAGGGATGGACCTCGCTGACCATGAACATCACGTAGACAGCGCGCGCCCACGGCGACACCAGGCGTGATCCGACCTCGTACCCCCGCCGCAGCGTGCCCTCGACCAGCTCCGGTGCGACGAAGTGCGTCTCCCCGGCACGGTTCGCCTGCGTCTTGAACTTCCCCGGCCCCACCAGCGGACGGCCGCCCATCAGCACGGCGTGGCGTTCCCTGAGGAGGGTGAGGAGCTCCTGGTCGGTGGCGGGCCTGCGACGCATCTCGGCATCGGACGACGTCAGACGATAGGTGCCCAGGATGTCGTGGGCGTCCTCGGGGCGCTGCTCAGGGACCACGTCGTCGAAGATGATGTCGGCTGCCTCGTCGAGGGTGAACTCCGTGCCCTCGATGTAGTTCGAGAAGTAGGCCTCATAGAAGGGCAGCAGAGTCCGCCGGCCGCGGTCGGCGGGCATGGCGGTGACGAGGTCGGGCGGTTGGCCCTCGAGGTAGTCGACGAGACGGCCGAAGATGTCCACGCGACGACGGTCGAACGCCTGGCCGGCGGCGCGCCCGATCAGCTCCGGCGTCTGCAGGATCGCCGTCGGGTGAGTGTTCATGGACGCCCCGACCAGACGGTTCAACAGGTCGCACTCCGCCAGTCGACCGAGGAATGGCGCCAGCTCGCGGGCCTGCTCGCGGATCTCGTTCAGGCCGTCCTCGCCCCGGTCTCGGCAGAGGTCATCGATCCACAGCTCGACCTGCGCGCGCGTGAGTGTCCGCGGTGGCCTGCCTGACGCCGGCCGGGTCGGTGCCAGGTTCTCGAGGAGGCTTCGGGCCGGGCCGGCGAGCCACAGGCCGTCGGGCAGTGCGATGTCACCGGGCATCGGCCCGCTTCCGTGGCGCGGCTCGACCACCACGCCGGCAAGCTTCAGAGGCCGCGTCCGGCGATGCGTCACGAAGAGGAACCCGTCCACCGCCACGCCTCCGTGACGTGCCGAGCGGTCGGTGATGACGGCGCCGGGCAGCTTGTGGGCGACGATCTCCCACAGCCGCTCGCGCACGACGTCCTCGGCTGGCTTGCTCAGGTCGTTGACGTACACGCCGGATCCGACCTTGACCAGCCGTCCGGCGGCGCGTGCGCGGGAGATGCGGTCCTTGTCGTGTACATCGCTGTACACGACAGTGGGGAAGCCGTCGTTCATCGCCGGTCCTCTCGTGACATCGGTGTACAACACCGTACGCCCCTCCTGCGACATTTTGCCGCCCTCGCAAGACTGAAAGTCACGAATCCTCGCGCTGCACGCGAGAATATGCCGGTTTCGCGACGTGTTCGCGCGGACGATATCCTCGCTCGCGTGAGAGAGCGCGCGGACCTGTTGATGCCGTTCCTCGCGTTGCTGCTGGGCGCGGTCGTCGGGGCACTGACGTCAGTGCTCCAGACGGGCCTCGACTTCCCTTGGCTGGCGCTCGTCAATGCGGTCAGTCCGTGGCTGACGACGGCGTTCGTGGCGGGAGCCCTGCAGTCGCGGTTGCGAACGGCGGTGTGGACCGGACTCCTCGCGACCTTCGTGCAGGTCGTCGCCTACTACGCCGTGGCAGAGCTGCGGGGTTACGACGCCTCCGTGTACTACCTGGTGTTCTGGTCGCTCTGCGCCGTCGTCGGCGGCCCTGTGTTCGGAGGGGTCGGACACGCGTGGCGTCACGCCTCTCCGGCAGGCCCCGGAGCCGCGGCCCTGCCGGCTGCGTTCTTGAGCGAAGCCGTGGTGACCTACTGGATCGTGCTCGGATACAGGTCGAGCGCCGTGCTGTTCGGCGCCGTTGCCGTGGTGCTCGCCGTGAGTCTCGGGGCGTACCGCCACCAGTACCGTCCGATGCTGCGTTGGATCGGCCCTGCGCTGCTCGCGGGGTTGGCGGGCACTGCAGGTCTCGCGCTGGTCGCCTGACCTCCGAAGGCGGGACGATGTGTTTTCGCCGTGCCGTCGGTCCCTGGCTTGGCACAGCACACGACACAAAGGTGGGGATTCGATGTCGCATGCCAGCTTGATCGTCTCGATGGGTGTCTCGGTGGACGGATTCATCGCCGACCGCGAGGGCGGGTTCGCGTGGACGGCTCCGATCGACGAGCTGTTTCGATTCCATCTCGAGGAGGTGGGGAAGCTCGGCGGCTACCTGCTGGGGCGCAGGCTCTACGAGAACATGCTCGTCTGGGAGAACGACCCGTCGATGCGCAGCACCGAGGCCGGGGCCGAGTTCGCCGACGTCTGGTGCGCTCTTGCGAAGGTGGTGTTCAGCCGCACGCTCGACCACGTTCAGGGCAACGCCCGACTCGCCGAGGCGTCGGTGGCCGACGAGATCAAGGCCGCCCTCGCCGCCACCGACAAGGACGTCTCGATCGGCGGAGCCGACCTCGCCGGGGCAGCTCTCGAGCTCGACCTCGTCGACGAGGTGCGCATGTTCCGCTACCCCGTGATCGTCGGCGGAGGCACGCCGTTCCTGCCGCCGGTCACCCATGACATTCAGCTGGACCTCCTGGAGACCAGGACGTTCGGATCTCGGGTGGTCTACGAGCGCTACGGGCGTGCCCGCGACGCGGCGTGAGGTGGTTCGAGACGAACACCGTCGTCCCACGGAGCGCGCTTCTGGAACATGATGTCGTCGCGCCATCGCCCGTCGATGTGGATGTGTCCTCGCGACACGCCCACCGTCGTGAACCCGTTCTTCTCCAGCACCCGGCACGATGCGGCGTTCTCTTCACGCGCAAACGCATCGACACGGTGCAGGCCCAGAGGGTCGAAGGCGATCTCCACGGCGCGCGCGGCTGCTTGAGTGGCGAGGCCGCGGCCGCTGTAGGGCCGGGCGATCCAGTAGCCCAGAGAGCAGCTGCGAAACGGTCCGCGAACGATGCCGTTCAGACTCACCCGTCCGACGAGACGACTTCCCTCGAGAACCACTCCTGACCACATGCGTCCCTCCGCACACTCGCGCACGGTCGCTCGCACAGCGTCGGCCTGGCCGTCGTCGGTGTAGAAGACATCGGGACGCTGCGGGTCCCAGTGCGTGAGGAAGTCGCGGTCGCCTCGGTACAGATCGGCGAGATGCGGGCTGTCATGGACAGTGAGCGCGCGGATCGAGATCTCGGTCATGACGAGAAGTACATCGTGCTGCGGAGTCGCGGAGCGGGCCGAGCCCGTCCCCGTCCCAGGAAAAGCGAAAACCCCTGGTATCCCAGGGGTTTCGATCTCGCTGTGTGAGTGTCCGAGGGGGGACTTGAACCCCCATGCCCTAATACGGGCACTAGCACCTCAAGCTAGCGCGTCTACCTATTCCGCCACCCGGACAGGGTTGGTGACCGGCGTCGTGCGTCGTTCACCGTGCGTCAGAACTCTAGCAAACACCCGCCGCTCAACCCCAAACCGGGGGGCGCCCGTTGGCCGCCGCCCGCCCTGGCCAGGCAGGATGGGGGAATGACCGCCGGTGACCAGCGTGAGACCCCCGTCCTCGATCCTGCTGCGGAGGTCGTCGAGATCTGCCGGAACCTGATCCGGATCGACACGACGAACACCGGCGACAACACCGGTCCGGGGGAGCGGAAGGCCGCAGAGTACGTCGCCGAGCTGCTGGCCGAGGTGGGGCTGGAGTCCGAGATCGTCGAGCTGTCGCCGGGCCGGACGAATGTGCTGGCACGGTGGGAGGGCAGCGACTCCACCCTGCCGCCGCTGCTCGTCCACGGGCACCTCGACGTGGTCCCGGCTCAGGCGTCCGACTGGTCGTACGACCCGTTCGCCGGTGAGATCGTCGACGGCTACCTGTACGGCCGCGGCGCGGTCGACATGAAGGACTTCGACGCGATGGTGCTGTCGGTCGTCCGGGCACGTCGCCGCGCGGGCACGCCGCCACGACGGACGATCGTGCTCGCGTTCACGGCCGACGAGGAAGCGGGCTCCGTCCACGGAGCCCACAAGATCGTCGACCACCACGCCGATCTCGTCGCCGACTGCACCGAGGCGATCGGAGAGGTCGGCGGGTTCTCGACGCACATCGGCGGCAAGCGCCTCTATCTGCTGGAGGCGGGGGAGAAGGGGCTCGCCTGGATGCGCCTCTCCGCTCAGGGCACCGCGGGGCACGGGTCGATGGTGCACGACGACAACGCCGTGACGGCCGTCGCTCGTGCCGTCGCCGCGATCGGCGACCACGACTGGCCGTACGAGCCGGGCCCCTCGATGCAGGCGCTGATGGCGAAGGTCCGCGACCTGACCTCGGCGACCGATGCCTCGATGGAGGAGCTGCTCGCGGAGTTCGGACCCGCCGCCCGCATGGTCCGCGCCGGCATGCGCAACATCAGCAACCCGACGATGCTCGAGGCCGGGTACAAGGTCAACGTCATCCCAGGTGAGGCGGCGGCCCACGTGGACGGGCGGTTCCTCCCAGGCCAGGAGGAGGCGTTCCTCGCCCAGGTGCAGGCGCTGGCCGGCGACGCGGTCAGGATCGATCCCGTCACGGTGCAACCCGGTCTGGAGTACCCGTTCAGCGGCGACCTCGTCGACGCGATGACCGTGGCGCTCCATGCCGAGGACCCCGAGGCGCACGTCGCCCCGTACCTCATGTCGGGGGGCACCGACGCGAAGGCGTGGCACCGGCTCGGGATCCGCTCGTACGGGTTCACGCCGCTGCGCCTGCCGGCTGACCTCGACTTCACCGCCCTCTTCCACGGAGTCGACGAGCGGGTGCCGACCGACGCGCTGGAGTTCGGGGCGCGGGTGTTCGACCGGCTGCTCGACCTGGCCTAGCGGCGGGCTGGCTGGTCAGAGGGTGCTGCGGACGCGGATGATGCGTCGTCGTAGCGTCACGCGCCGCCGCCCGTCGGGGAAGAGGCGCAGCCGGGCGAGCTCCCAGCCCTGGTGCTCGGCGGCGTCGACCAGCAGACGGCGCACGGCCTGACGGGACTCCGTGCGCGGCAACCAGAACCGCTGGAACTCGTACTCCGTCACACCGCCTCCGTCACACCGTCTCGATCGACACGTCCTCGAGCGCCTCGACGATCTCGTCCGGGAGCGAGACCTCCTCGACCGAGAGCGCTGCCTTCAATTGTGCCGCCGTCCTGGGACCGATGAGGGCGCTGGCGACGGCGGGGCGGTCGCGGACCCACGCCAGCGCCACCTCGAGCGGAGCGAGCTGCAGGCCCTCGGCGGCTCGGCAGACCGCCTCCACGACCTGGCGGCAGCCCGCATCGAGATAGGGCTCGACGAATCCCGACAGGTGGTCGGAGGCCGCGCGCGAGTCCGCCGGGATGCCGAAGCGGTACTTGCCGGTCAGCACCCCGCGCCCGAGCGGTGACCACGCGAGCAGACCGACGCCGAGCGCCACCGACGCCGGGACGACCTCACGCTCGGCCTGACGCGCGAGGAGCGAGTACTCCACCTCCGTCGCCACGATCGGCGCGCTGGCCTCACGCAGCGCCTGACGCGTGTGCGCGTACGCCGTCTGCCAGCCGGTGTAGTTCGCGACGCCGACGTATCGGGTGCGCCCGGTGGCGACGGCGTGGTCGAGGGCCGACAGGGTCTCCTCGGGCGGGACGCGGGGGTCCCAGCCCTGGACGAGCCACAGGTCGAGGTGGTCGACGTGGAGGCGAGCGAGGGAGTGGTCGAGGGCCGAGAGCATCGCGCCGCGCGACGTCCCGCAGCGTCCGGGAGCGATGCTGGAGCCGGCTTTGGAGACCAGCACCACGTCGTCTCGGCGGACCTCGCCGAGCAGCTCACCCAGGAGGGTCTCGCTCGCCCCGGCGCCGTACGAGGCCGCCGTGTCGATGAGCGTCCCACCGGCCTCGAGGAACAGGCGGAGGATGTCAGCGGCCTCGTGCTCGTCGGTGTCACGCCCCCACGAGGCCGTGCCGAGACCGAGCCTCGAGACGGCGAGTCCGCTGCCTCCCACGAAGCGTTCTTGCATGTCTCTCCTCGGGTGAAGGCCCGCGCCGGACCCATGTCGGAAGGCTAGTCGAGGCCGCGGGTCGCGTGCCGCTAGGCTCGCCCTGCGCCGAGCACGTCGATGAAGGGGAGCAGAGCATGAGGCTGGGAGTCAATGTCGGCTACGTCGCCGGGCCCGACGTCGCGGAGCGGGTGGAGACGGCCGTGTACGCCGAGGCGCTCGGCTACTCCTCGGCCTGGGCCGCGGAGGCCTACGGCTCCGACGTGCCCACGCTCCTGTCGTGGATCGGGGCGCGCACGACGACCCTCGAGCTCGGCACCGCGATCCTTCAGATCCCCGCTCGCACGCCCGCGATGACGGCGATGACCGCGGCCACGCTCGACCGCCTGTCCGAGGGCCGGGTGCGCCTGGGCCTCGGTGTCTCCGGACCTCAGGTGTCGGAGGGGTGGCACGGGGTCAAGTTCGACAGGCCGCTCGGCCGGACCCGGGAGTACGTCGAGATCGTCCGTACGATCCTCGCCCGCGAGGAGCCGCTCAACTATGCCGGTGAGCACTTCACGCTCCCGCTGCCCGACGGCCCCGGCAAGCCGCTCAAGATCATGCTCCACCCGTATCGCTCGGACATCCCGATCTATCTCGCGGCCGTCGGCCCCAAGAACCTCGAGCTCGCCGGCGAGATCGCCGACGGCTGGCTGGCGATCTTCTTCAACCCCGAGCAGGCGGCGGTCTCCACCGACCACCTCCGCGCCGGGCGGGAGAAGGCCGGGAAGACCCTGGACGGCTTCGACATCGTCCCGACCGTCCCCGTCGTCATCGGGGACGACCTGGAGAAGTGCGCCGACATGGTGCGGGCCTACACCGCGCTGTACGTCGGCGGCATGGGCAGCCGCAAGCAGAACTTCTACAACGCCCTGGCACGACGGATGGGGTTCGAGGACGCCGCCCAGAAGATCCAGGACCTCTACCTCGACAAGAAGCAGGCCGAGGCCGCGGCCGCGGTGCCGTTCGAGCTCGTCGACCAGACCTCCCTCATCGGACCCAAGGAGCGCATCGCCGAGCGTCTCCACGCGTACGCCGACGCCGGCGTCACGACGCTCGCGCTCGCGACCTTCGGCAGCACGCACGACGAGCGGGCCGACGTCCTCCGTACCGTCTCCGACGCTCTCGACGCATCGGGGCTCGGCTCTTGATGGACCTGCTGCAGGCACTCGTCCTCGGGCTGATCCAGGGCCTCACCGAGTTCCTCCCCATCTCATCGTCCGGCCACCTCGCGATCTTCCCGAAGTTCTTCGGGTGGGAGGACCCGGGCGCCGCCTTCACCGCCGTCGTCCAGATCGGCACCGAGCTCGCGGTCGTCCTCTACTTCTGGCGCGACATCACGACCATCGCCGGCGGCTGGCTGCGGGGTCTCGTCAAGCGCGAGGCGCGCACGACCCTCGAGTGGCGCATGGGCTGGTTCGTGATCGTCGGATCTCTCCCGATCGTCATCCTCGGCATCGCGCTCAAGGACGTCATCGAGCACGAGTTCCGCAACCTCTGGGTGATCGCGACGATGCTCATCGTGATGGGCATCGTCCTCGGGATCTGCGACCGCTTCGGACGCCAGGAGCGCGAGATCGCCGACCTCAACGCCAAGCACGCCGTGCTCTTCGGTCTCGCCCAGGCGATGGCGCTGATCCCCGGCGTCTCGCGCTCGGGTGCCACCATCAGCATGGGGCGTGCGCTCGGCTACGACCGTGCCGCGGCGACGCGCTACGCATTCCTGCTCGCGATCCCGGCGGTCGTCGGCGCGGGGCTGTTCCAGCTGCCCGAGATCCCCGGCGGCGAGAACGCGTACGGCGTGGGTCCGACGATCCTGGCGACCGTGGTCTCGTTCGTGGTCGGCATCTCGGTGATCCACTGGCTCCTGCAGTACGTCAGCAAGCACTCCTACACGCCGTTCGTGATCTATCGGATCGGACTCGGAGGCCTGGTGCTGGCGCTGCTGGCCACCGGGGTGATCACGGCCGGGACGGCGGTCGGCTAGTCGTCACGGGGCGTCGGCATGCAGACGTTGCGTGCCGACGACCTTGACCAGCTGCAGCAGCTCGGCGTCGCGCGAGCCTGGCGCGGCGGAGTAGACGATCACGGTCTGGTCGGTCTCCGGGATCTCCAACGCGTCGCAGTCGAGCGTGACTGCGCCGACGCTCGGATGAGTGATGGTCTTGCGGTGACTGCGCCACACCTGCGACGGAGCCTCGTCCCACAGGCGAACGAACTCGTCGCTGTGGGCGCGCAGCTCGGCCACGAGCCGGCGCAGATCGGGATCGTCGGGATACTTCGCGGCGGCCGCGCGCAGGGAGGCCACGGAGCGTGCGTCGGTGCGCGCCGCCTCCTCGGCGGAGACCGACACACGGCTCGGCTCCCCAAGGAAGCGCTGACGGACGATGTTGCGCTCTGCTGCCGGGAGGGCCGAGAAGTCTCCGAGCAGGGCTGCGGCCAGCGGGTTCCACGCCAGCACGTCGGACTTCGCGCTCACCACGACGGCCGGCTGGTCGTCGAGGCGTTCGAGCAGGCGCAGGATGCTGGCGCGCACGAGCATCGGCACGTGGCCCTCACGCGGCGCCGCGGCGTCTGCGAGGTCGAACATCTCTCGCCGCTCGTCGTCGCTCATGCGCAGCGCCTGGGCGAGCGATGCCAGCACGGACGGCGAGGGGTGTGCGCCGCGACCCTGCTCGATCCGCGTCACGTAGTCGACGCTCACCCCGGCGAGCACGGCGACCTCCTCTCGCCGAAGACCTGCGACCCGTCGGCGGGATCCTTCGGGCAGACCGACATCCCCGGGGGCGATCCTGCTACGCGCGCGTACGAGGAGGCGGCCGAGCTCTTGGCGATCCACCTCCTCAGCCTGGCACGCGGAGGTGGCCGCCACCACGGCACACCGTGGTACGGGGAGTACCAGGACGACGTGGTCCTGGCACGCCCGTCGCACCGACCGCCAGGCTCGCTCCATGACGACAACGAGAACAACCACGACGGCCCTGGTCACCGGGGCGAACAAAGGAATCGGCTACGAGACCGTGCGCCAGCTCGCCGGACTGGGTTGGACGGTCTGGCTCGGTGCCCGTGACACCGAGCTCGGCAGCAAGGCCGCCGACGCCCTCCGAGGCGACGGCCTCGACGTACGACCCGTGACGCTCGACGTCACCGACGACGCGTCGGTGGCTGCGGCAGCGACGACGGTCGAGAACAGTGGGACAGGCCTCGACGTCCTGGTGAACAACGCGGGGATCGCCGGCTCCTTGCACGCCCCGGCTGACACGGTGGCGACCGATTTCCTCGCCGTCTACGGTGTCAACCTCCTGGGGCCGGTGCGCGTCACCCACGCTCTCCTCCCGCTGCTGCGCGGCTCGCCGCACCCGCGGATCGTCAACGTCTCGAGCGGCATGGGGTCGTTCGGGATCACCGGTGACCCGGCGAGGCCCGAGTACGGCTTCTACGGTCTCGTGTACCCCTCGTCGAAGGCTGCGCTCAACATGGTCACGACCATGTACGCCAGGGGCCTGCCCGGGATCGCGGTGAACGCGGCCGAGCCCGGCTACACGGCCACAGACCTGAACGGACACTCCGGCACACAGACGGTCGAGGAGGGCGCGCTCGCCAGCGTGCGGGCGGCGACGGTCGATCCGGAGGGCCCGACCGGGGCGTTCTTCGGCCGTGACGGCTTCCTGCCCTGGTGAGGTCAGGCTCAGCGCGATCGAGGCGACTCGCGTCGATGTGTGGCGTCAGAGCCAGCCCGAGCGCTTGAACGCTCGCCAGAGGACGAGGACGAGCCCGGCCATCACCACGAGCGTGAGGGGGTAGCCGAGCGACCAGCCCAGCTCGGGCATGTCCCGGAAGTTCATCCCGTAGATGCCGGCGACGAGGGTCGGCACGGCCGCCATCGCGGCATACGCGGCGAGCTTGCGCATGTCGTCGTTCTGCTGGATCGAGATCTGGGTGGCACGGGCCTGCATCGCGTTGTCGAGCAGGCTGTCGAGAGTGTCCATCGTGCCCCGCGCATGGACGAGGTGGTCGGCGATGTCGCGGAAGTAGACCCCCATCCCCTCCGGGATCGTCCATTTGGCGTGGCCCTCGAGAAGCGCCTCGAGCGGAGCGTGGATCGGCGCGACGGCCTTCCGGAACTCGAGCAGCTCCCGCTTCAGCGGGTAGACCCGCCCGGTCGTGCCTGGGGCTGCCTCGGAGAACACGGCTTCCTCGATCTCCTCGACGTCCGAGGTCAGCTGCTCGGCGATGAGCTCGTACTCGTCGACCACCGCGTCGACCACGTGGTACGCGGCGGCGACGGCACCGAACTTGAACAGCTCCGGCTGCTTCGCTGCCCGGTCTCGGATGCTGTCGAGGCGTGGCCACGTCCCGTGCCGGACGGTGATGGCGTAGTGCGCTCCGATGAACATCGAGATCTCGCTGAGCAAGACCTCGCTCGTCTCGGTGTCGTACTCCAGCGATCGCAGTGCCAGGAATGCCGAGCCCTCGTAGATGTCGATCTTGGGGCGCTGGTGCGCGGCGACGGCGTCCTCGACAGCGAGGGGGTGGAGCGAGAAGATCCGTTGGAGGTCCGTGAACTCTCCGTACGTCGGGTCCTCGAGGAGGACCCACACGAAGTCTGCCGGACCGGTCAGGGTGGCGGCGAGCTCGCTGAGCCCGTCGAGCGTCGTGCTGACCTGGACGGGCGTGAGGTCGCGATAGGCGGCGCAGTCCAGGATCACACCGTCATTGTGCCCCGCGGGGGCGTCGCGGGCCGACTACGCTCGGGGCGTGCCGACCCTGATCCTCGTCCGTCACGGACGTACCGCCGCCAACGCCGACGGCGTGCTCGCCGGACGCAGCCGGGGCATCGGTCTCGACGACGTCGGTCTGGAGCAGGCCCGTGCGGTCGCCGACCGGCTGTCCGTCATTCCTCTCGCCCGCCTCGTCAGCAGCCCGCTCCTGCGGACGATGCAGACGGCGCGCCGGATCGCCGACGCGCAGAAGGAGAACGTCCAGGTCCGGCGGGAGGCCGGGCTGGTGGAGTGCGGCTACGGACGGTGGACCGGCAAGAAGATCGTCGATCTCGCGCGCGAGCCGTTGTGGGCGACGGTTCAGCAGCAGCCGAGCGCGGTCGAGTTCCCCGGCGGAGAGCGTCTCGCCGACGTCTCGGCCCGGGCGGTGGAGGCGGTCCGGCGGATCGATCGACGCGTCGAGCGGCGTCACGGTCCCGGGGCCGTGTGGGCTGCTGCGAGCCACGGCGACGTGATCAAGGCCGTGCTGGCGGACGCCCTCGGTCTCCACCTCGACCAGTTCCAGCGGATCGCGGTGGCCCCAGGATCGGTCAGCGTCATCACCTATGGCTCTCACCGCCCGAGCGTGCGCCACGTCAACGACCTCGGATCCGACCTCAGCGGGCTCGCCCCGGCCGCGGGGGGAGACCGCCCGTCCGGCGACGCGCCGGTCGGGGGAGGTGCCTGACCGTGCGCATCCCGCGGGGCAGGAGTCGCCGCCACCCAGGCCCCTGTCTAGGCTCGGTCCCATGCTGATCCACCGGTTCGAACGCCCACGGCGTTTCGTCGCGGGCACGGTCGGTGCCCCCGGTGAGCGGACCTTCTTCCTCCAGGCCAGCGACGGTGGTCGCGTGACGTCGGTCGCCCTCGAGAAGGAGCAGGTCCTGGTGCTCGCCGAGCGCCTCGAGGCGCTCCTCGTCGAGGTCGGAGGCGACGCAGGATCGGGCACGGCCCCCGAGCGCACGGTCGATCTCGACCCGCTCGACCAGCCGATCGAGGAGGAGTTCCGGGTCGGCACGATGACGCTCGCGTGGGAGCCCGAGGCGGGGGAGATCGTCGTCGAGGCGTTCGCGGCGACGGAGGACGAGGACACGGAGGCCAGCGACATGCTGGTCGTGACGCTGCGACCCGAGGTGGCTCTGGAGTTCGCCGAGCGCGCCAAGAGCGTCGTCGCCGCCGGTCGGCCGACCTGTCCGTTCTGCGGCGGTGTCGTCGAGGCCGAGGGACACCTCTGCCCCCGCGCCAACGGGTTCCGCCGAGTCGCGCGTGAGTGACCTGCGTGCCCTCTCGGAGGGAGAGCTGGAGGTCACGGGGCGACTCGTTGCGGCCTCGAACGGCACGTTCGTCGGACAGGTCGTCCAGGGCTCCCTCGCCACGGAGTGCGTCTACAAGCCGGTCCGGGGCGAGCGACCGCTGTGGGACTTCCCCGACGGCACGCTGGCGGCCAGGGAGTACGCGGCGTACCTCGTCTCCGAGGCCGCCGGCTGGCACGTCGTCCCTCCGACGGTGCTCCGTGACGGCCCGTTCGGCGTCGGCATGGTCCAGGAGTGGGTGGACGTCGACGTGGACGCGCCACAGGTCGCCGTCGTACCGGCCGACGAGACGCCCGACGGGTGGTTCGCCGTGGTGGACGCCGTCGACCTCGACGACCGGCCCGTCACGCTGCTGCACCGCGACACGCCCGACCTGCGGACGGTGGCGCTGTTCGACGCCGTCGTGAACAACGCCGACCGCAAGGGTGGGCACCTTCTCCCGTCGGACGGCCGGGTGCGCGGTTGCGACCACGGCCTGACCTTCCACGAGGAGCCCAAGCTCCGCACTGTCTTGTGGGGATGGTCCGGAGACGTCCTCGAGCCGGGGGAGCGGTCGCGGCTGGAGACCTTGCGCGCAGACGTCACCTCCGGTCCGCTGTGCGACGCGCTCGCGGACCTGCTGGCCGTCGACGAACGCAGGGCACTGACTCGCCGTATCGACCAGCTGCTCACGTCCGGGAGGATGCCCGACCCGGGGGACCGGTGGCCCACGATCCCGTGGCCACCGCTGTAGGGACCGCCTTATACCCTCAGGGCATGCGCGCCTGGACGTCCCCCGAAGTCCCCGACCTCTCCGAGCTGGGCCTCGGGCGCGGTTCTGCTGTCGAGGTCTTCGACACCTCGACGGGTGCGCTGACGGTGGCCGACCCGCCCGACCGGGCCCGCCTCTACGTCTGCGGCATCACCCCGTACGACGCCACGCACCTCGGCCACGCAGCGACGTACCTGACCTTCGACCTGCTTCAACGGGCGTGGCGCGACCGTGGTCTCGAGGTCCTCTACACGCAGAACATCACCGACGTCGACGACCCGTTGCTCGAGCGGGCGACCGCCACGGGGGTGGAGTGGAGCGAGCTGGCCAACCGCGAGATCCAGCTGTTCCGCGAGGACATGGCCGCGCTCCGCATCCTGGCCCCCGACCACTACATCGGCGCGGTGGAGTCGATCGACCTCGCCGTCGCGCTCGTGGAGCGCCTCCGTGACCGCGGGGTGACCTACGAGGTCGACGGAGACGTCTACTTCGCCGTGCGCGAGGACGCCGACTTCGGCAGCGTCTCCGGGTACGACCGCGCGACGATGCTGAGCCTGTTCGCGGAGCGCGGTGGAGACCCCGACCGCCCCGGCAAGCGTGATCCTCTGGACTGTCTGCTCTGGCAGGCCGAGCGCCCGGGCGAGCCGTCGTGGGACAGCCCGTTCGGTCGCGGGCGCCCGGGGTGGCACGTCGAGTGCGCCTCGATCGCGCTCGAGACGCTCGGCGAGGACTTCGACGTCCAGGGCGGCGGGACCGACCTGATCTTCCCGCACCACGAGATGTCCGCCTCCGAGGCGCACGCCGCGACGCAACACCGGTTCGCGCGGGCCTACGTGCACCAGGCCATGGTCGCCTACGACGGGGAGAAGATGTCGAAGTCGCTCGGCAACCTCGTGCTCGTGTCACGGCTCCGCGCCGACGGGCGCGACCCCGTCGCGATCCGTCTGGCACTGCTGGCGCACCACTACCGGACCGGCTGGGAGTGGGCCGACGGTGACATCGTCGACGCGCACAAGCGCCTCGCGAGGTGGCGTGAGGCGTTCGCTGCGGGCGGGCCGGCGGCGGCGCCTGTCGTGGCGGGGCTGCGCCAGGCCCTCGCCCGTGACCTCGACACCCCCCAGGCCCTCGCGGTCGTGGACGCCTGGGTGGACTCGGCCCTGGCCGGCCGCGAGTCGGACGACCACGACCCTGCCTCCGGCCGTGTGGTGGGCGCCGCCGTCGATGCGCTCCTCGGTGTCGTCTGAGCGGCATAGAGTGAAGGCGTGAGCGAGCACAGCAGCGATTTCCCTGGGGTCGTCGACCCGTGGATGGTCGTCGCCTTCGAGGGGTGGAACGACGCCGCCGAGGCGGCGACCGACGCCATCGACCATCTCATCGAGTGGTGGGACGCGGAGCTCATCGCCGAGCTCGACCCGGACGACTACTACGACTACCAGGTCAACCGGCCCTACATCGGTCGCGACGACGAGGGCGAGCGGTCGATCTCGTGGCCGACGACGCGGGTCTTCGTCGCCCGCCCGGTCGGCTCGGACCGTGACGTGCTGCTGGTGCGGGGGATCGAGCCCAACATGCGGTGGATGCCCTTCTGCGACGAGCTCCTGTCACTGGCCGACCGCTTCGCCGTGCGTGGCATCGTGACGCTCGGTGCGCTCCTCGCCGACACCCCGCACACCCGCCCCGTACCCGTCACCGGGTCCACCAGCGACGACCGGCTCGCCGCGCGCCTGCACGTCGAGGAGTCTCAGTACGAGGGCCCGACCGGGATCAACGGCGTCTTCGCCATGGCGAGCAGCGAGGCGGGGATCCCCACCGTCTCGCTCTGGGCGGCTGTCCCTCACTACGTGGCGCAGCCCCCGAGCCCGAAGGCGACCCTCGCACTGCTCGGCTACCTCGACGACGTGCTCGAGATCAGCCTGCCGCTGGGCGATCTTCGCGACCTTGCTCGCGCCTGGGAGCGAGGCGTCGAGGAGCTGGCGAGCTCGGACCCCGAGATCGCCGCCTACGTCGAGTCCCTCGAGGAGGCCCGGGACACCTCCGAGCTTCCGGAGGCCTCGGGTGACGCCATCGCGCGCGAGTTCGAGCGCTACCTCAAGCGCCGGTCGCGCGACACCGACACCTGAGCTGTCGGTCCCATACTGGTTTGCCCCTCCCGCGAGGGCCGCGCGAGACTGGTGCGGCCGTCCATGTCCATCCTTCCCCCCGAAGTGAGCCGATGAGCCTCAGCGACACCCGCCCGACGAAGACCTTGCCTGACGCGGTCCTGTGGGACCTCGACGGGACGATCGTGGACACCGAGCCGGTGTGGCTCGCGGCCGAGCTGTCCCTCGCCTCGCGCTACGGGGCCTCGTGGTCGGAGCAGGACGGGCTCGAGCTGGTCGGCAGCGACCTGCTCGCCGCCTCGAGGGAGATGAAGCGACGGATGGCCCTGCCGCTGTCGCCGGAGGAGATCGTCGACACGCTCGTCGCGGAGGTGGCCGCCTACATGTCGACCGGTGAGATCGCGTGGCGACCAGGCGCGCTGGAGCTGATCGGAGCGCTGGAGGCAGCGGGCGTGCCGCAGGCGCTCGTCACCATGTCCTACAAGGCGATCGCGACGCCCATGCTGGCCCGTGTACCGGGGGAGCCGTTCGGCGCGGTGGTGACCGGCGACGTGGTGAGCCAGGGCAAGCCGCACCCCGAGCCCTACCTCGCGGCGGCAGCTGCGCTCGGCGTCGATCCGCACCGGTGCGTGGCCATCGAGGACTCGACCACCGGCACCCGCTCGGCTGCGGCCGCCGGTTGCCACGTGCTCGTGGTCCCGAACCTGGTCGCTGTCGAGGAGGGCGAGCGCCGTACGCTCGTCGACTCGCTCGAAGGCACCAGGCCCTACGACCTCGGCGCCCTGCTCGACGTCTCGCGATGACGCTCGCGACGGTCCTCACCCTCGTCGGCATCGTCGGCACCGGCGTGATGGCCGGTGTCTACGTCGCCTTCTCCGTCATGGTGATGCCTGCTCTCGACCGCAGACCTCCCGGCGAGGCGGTCGGGTTCATGCAGGCCACCAACCGGTACGCCCTCCGGCCGCCGTTCCAGCTGGCGTTCTCCGGGACGGCGGCGGTGGCGGTCGCGCTGGCGGTGATCGCGTTCGTGGTCGACGACGCCGACCGCGGCCGGTTGCTGGTCGGGTCGGTCACCTATCTCCTGACGGTGGTGGTGACGGGGGTGTTCCACGTCCCGCGCAACAACGGGATCGACGCGGTGGACGCCGCCGACGCCGAGGCCTCATTGGTCGCCTGGAGGGCGTACTCGCGGCCCTGGCGGCTCGGCAACGATGTCCGCGCCCTCCTCTGCGTCCTCGCTCTCGTCGCCTACGCCGACGCGTTGCGCGTCGCCTGACCGCGCGTCCATCTCGCGCCACTCGGGCCGGAGCCCGGTCAGGCTCGTGGTCAGGAAGTACGTCAGGCCGAAGACGAGCAGCACGGGGGAGAGCCCGACAGCGGTGACCGCCACACCGGCGAGCAGTCCGCCGAGCGGCATCCCCGCCCAGGCGACGGAGTCGCTCAGGGCGCCGACCCGTCCGTAGAGGCGACGTGGGACGCGCTCGAAGAGGATGGCGCCGAGGATCGGGTTGAGGAAGCCGGCCCCGACTCCTCCGACGGCGAGCACGGCGACGACGACCGGACCTGGTACGTCGAGCAACAGGACGAGGAAGCGTGGCGCCCCGGCGACGAGGAAGCCCCCGAAGAAGACGAGCCGGCGCGGCATCCGGTGTGCCAGTGCCGAGGCGAGGAGGCTCCCGACGACCGCTCCTGCGCTCGACACGGTGAGGAGGAGCCCGACCGTCGCGGCACCGCCACCGGAGTCGCGGGCCCACACCGGGAGGAGAACACCGATGTAGGCGACGTCCAGGAGGTTCGTGATCCCCACCATCACCACGATGGCGACGAGAAGGGGATCCCGGCGGAGGAAGGAGGCACCCTCCGCGAGCTGGTGCAGGTAGCCGTCACCGGGCTCATCTGAGACTTCGGCGTCGGCGCGTGTGTGAGGTCGGCCCATGCCGCGGGGGAGGGCGAAGGCGACGACGACCGATCCCAGCACGAAGCAGGCAGCGTTGACGGCCACGCCGGCGACGGGGCCCGCGACCGCGATGAGCACCCCGCCCAACGCCGGACCGGCGGTGGAGGCGAGCCGCTCGACCGTCGACGACAGGCCGGTCGCCCGGACCAGGGGCACATGCGCACGCTCGGCCGCGTCGGGGACCATGATCTCCTTCGCCAGGTCGCCGGGGCCTCGTGCGGCGCCGACGACCGCGACCAGGATCAAGAAGACCGGGAGCGTCAGTCGGTCGACGGCGTACAGGACGGGGATGGTCGCCGCTGCGGCGGCGCTCACGAGATCGGCGCTCCACGAGATCGACCGACCACCGACGCGGTCGATCCAGGGACCGCTCAGCGCTTTGACGAGGACGTACGGAGCGAGCTCGAACAACGCCACGAGGCCGGTCTTGGTCGCGCTGCCCGTCGTCGCGAGGACGAACCACGGGAAGGCGACGGCAGACACCCGGGTGCCCGCGTTCGACACCGCCATGGCGAGGAGCAGGCCGAGCAGTGGGCGCACGGGCCCTCTCGCGCCGGTCGGTCGACGGCTCATCCCAGGCCGTCCCCGTCTCGGCCGTCTTCCGACGCGGTCTCCGGCTGGGGAAGCACCTGGAGGATGACGCTGACGCGGTCGGCGTCCTCGGGCGCACGGTTCTCCGGCACGTCGTAGCGGAACTCGCGGACGACGGTGTGGAGGCGTACGGCAAGGGTCTTGGCCTCGTCCGGCGTGAGTCGCAGCAGGTAGTCGCTCATCTCCAAGGTCCCGCGCCAGGCGCTCGGGAGCGTCGCGCGTTCGTTCACCGCCTGTTGCAGGAGAAGGGTGTAGTTGGCCGCGACCGAGCGCAGGTAGGTGTCCACGGCGTCATCGTCGGTCGGGTCGAGGTCATGGATGCGAAGCGTCGTGGACCGGTGCGCCGCCCGCCACCACCGGTCCCGTGCGTTGCCGCGCGTGGTGTCGTCCGCGACGAGGCCGGCCCGCTCGAGCTGGCGGAGATGGTACGACGCCGAACCCGAGCTGATGCTGAGCCGCTGACCGAGTTGCGTCGCGGTGGCGGGACCGTAGCGGCGCAGTGCCCCCAGGAGGGAGACGCGCAGCGGGTGGGCGAGAGCCTTGAGTGCGGAGGAGTCGAGGACGACGTGAGTCGGTTCGGCGGCCATCGGGCTACCGTAAAACTGCAAAGGTTCTTTGCAAAGAGTTTTTGCAAAGAACATTTGCAATTATTCGCGAGCGTCAGTCCGCGTCGACTGTGCTCTCGGCAGGCGAGTGGACGGCAGGCTCGATCGGCAGCGTGTCGCGCTCGGGGAGCGGTGGCGGGGTGCCTCCCCACTCGGGGCAGCGGGCCTTGTGGTCGCACCACCCGCACAGCGGGCTCTTGTGCGGGCGCCACTCGCCGGTGGTCGACGCCCGCTCGATCGCGGCCCACAGGGCGCGCAGCTTGCGCTCGGTCGCGAGTAGATCGGCCTCGTCGGGGGAGTATCGGAGGATCTCCTCGTTGCCGAGGTACATCAGCTGGAGCAGTGTCGGGACCGTCCCGGTGGTCCTCCACATCACCAGGGCGTAGAACTTCATCTGGAACATCGCCTTGGCCTCGAACACCTGCCGCGGCGCGCGCCCGGTCTTGTAGTCGACGACCCGCACCTCGCCTGTGGGCGCGACGTCGACCCGGTCGACGTAGCCACGCAGGAGGAGCCCACCGTCGATCACGGTCTCGACGTACTTCTCGCGCTCGGCGGGCTCGAGACGCCGAGGGTCCTCGAGAACGAAGTAGGACATGAGGAGGTCACCGGCGGTGCTCAGCCACTCGGCGAGAGCGTCGCCGTCGTCGAACAGCGCGGCCACCTCGGGCTCCGCCTCCTGGAGGCGCGCCCACGCGGGGCCGACCAGCGCACGCGCCCGCTCGAGCGTCCGCTCGCCGGGAGGTGCGTCGAAGAGCTCTTCGAGGACGGCGTGCACGAGCGTCCCGCGCACCGCGTCGGCCGACGGCTCCTCGGGCAGGCGGTCGACGACGCGGAAGCGGTAGAGGAGCGGACACGTCATGAAGTCGGCCGCACGGCTGGGCGAGAGGGATCCGACGACGTCGACGCCGTCCACCTCTGTGCGCTCGATCGTCTGTGTCCTCATGCCAACCAGCCTAGGCCAGCGGACCGACAGTCCCGGCGTGTCACGACCCGATACGGTGGAGGGTGTGAACGCGTCGTCCACACCCCCCACCCGTACCCGTCCACCGGGGACGTTGCGCATCGGTGGACCCGATACGGTGGAGGGTGTGAACGCGTCGTCCACACCCCCCACCCGTACCCGTCCACCGGGGACGTTGCGCATCGGTGAGATCGGGGGGATCGACGTCCTCGTGCGTTCCTCGTGGCTCGTCGTCGCGGTCCTCATCGCCTTCGTCCTCCAGCCGACGATCGAGGTGATCGCACCAGGGCTGGGCGCCCTCACGTTCGTGGCCGGGCTCGCGTTCGCGGTCCTGCTGTACCTCTCGGTCCTGCTCCACGAGATCTCGCACGCCCTCGTCGCGAAGGCCTTCGGCTACGAGGTCCGGTCGGTGACCCTGAACTTCCTCGGCGGCGTGACGGAGATCGAGGGAGAACCCGACACGCCGGGCCGCGAGTTCTGGATCGCGGTGGTCGGCCCCCTGACCTCTCTCGCGGTCGGCGCAGCGTCGTGGGGCCTGTCGTTGCTGATGCCCGACACGGGCCTGCTGCTCTTCGCCTTCCGCGCCCTGGCGCTGGCCAACATCGTGGTCGGTGTCCTCAATCTGCTCCCCGGCCTGCCGCTCGACGGCGGCCGGGTCTTCCGTGCCGCCGTCTGGAAGGCGACCGGCAGTCCGTACGCCGGTTCGGTCGCAGCCGGCTACGGCGGGCGCGCCGTGGCGGTGCTCGCGCTCGCGTACCCGTTCGTCGGCGGCGAGCTGCTCGGCTTCGACATCACGCTCCTCGACTACATGATCGCCTTCGTGGTCGCCCTGTTCCTGTGGACCGGGGCGACGCAGGCCCTGGTGGCGGCGCGGATCCGCCGCGGTCTTCCGGGGCTGACGGCGCGCGGGCTCGCTCGCCGGGCGATCGACGTGCCGCGCTCGACGACGGTCGGGCAGGCCATCGAGCAGGCCCGCGAGGCCGGCGCCGGAGCCATCGTCGTCCACGGTCCGACCGGCACGATCGACGGCATCGTGGACGAGCGAGCAGTGCTCGCCACACCGGAGGCCCGACGCCCGTGGGTCGACGTCGGAGCCCTGGCGCGTACGCTCTCCCCGGGCCTCGCACTGCCCGTCGATCTCGCCGGAGAGGCGCTGGTCCGGGCGTTGCAGAGGACACCGTCAAGTGAGTACCTCGTCGTCGACGGCGAGCACCTGTACGGCGTCCTCGTCACGGCGGACGTCGACAGCGCGTTCTCCGAGCGGGTCCGCGCTGGTGGCAGGCAGGGCGACGCAGGAAGGCAGACGCATGGATGAGCGACTCTCGGGAGTCCACCGCGGACCGATGGCGGTGGGCGAGTGGGTTCGACTCACCGACGCCAAGGGTCGGCGGCACAACATCCAGCTGGAGGAGGGCAAGAAGTTCTTCACCAAGCTCGGCGAGATCGCGCACGACGGGCTGATCGGCCAGCCGGAGGGCATCGTGGTCGAGTCGTCGCTGGGCGGCCAGTACCTCGTCTTCCGCCCGCTGATGCACGAGTACACGACGTCGATGCCTCGCGGGGCAGCCGTGATCTACCCCAAGGACGCCAGCCAGATCGTCACCTTCGCCGACATCTTCCCCGGGGCGCGCGTGCTCGAGGCGGGCGCCGGCTCGGGTGCTCTCACGACCTTCCTCCTGCGAGCCGTCGGCAAGGGAGGCCTCGTCTCGTCCTACGAGCAGCGTGAGGACTTCGCCGAGATCGCGACCCGCAACGTCGAACAGTTCTTCGGCGGCCCGCACCCCGCCTGGAGGCTCACGGTGGGCGGGCTCGGCGAGAGCCTCGTCGACACCGAGGTCGACCGGATGATCCTCGACATGGTCGACCCGTGGGAGTACGTCGCGCTCGCGGCCGACGTCCTGGTGCCGGGCGGCATCCTGTGCTGCTACGTCGCCACGACCACGCAGATGTCGCGGGTGGTCGAGACACTGCGCGCGCACGGCGAGTTCGCCGAGCCGTCGTCCTGGGAGACGATGCAGCGCGGATGGCACCTCGAGGGCCTGGCCGTGCGGCCGGAGCACTCCATGAACGGCCACACCGCCTTCCTGGTCACGTCGCGGCGGATGGCCCATGGGCAGCGGGCGCTCACCAAGAAGCGGCGCCCGGCCCCCGGCGCGTACGGCCCGGACTACTCGGGGCCGCGTCCCGCCGACCTCGCGGAGTGACCTGAATCACATCCCGGTATCTCATCGTAAGAACGCCGATTCGTACGAGCGGATGACGACCACAGGCGGGTAGTGTCGTCGTACGAGGAGCCAACACGCCGCGCACACGGGTCGACCCCGGCGGTGTTCGGGTCAGACGGTGTCACGGCCTTCGCGGGAGGTACGACATGAGCGAGTTCGACCACACCGATCGGCGCCCGCCTGCGAACGAGCAGACCGCCCACCAGCAGCAGGCCGAGATCGACTACCTGCGCGCCGAGGTCGAGCACCTCCGTCGGCGTCTCGCGACCGGCCGCCCGGACAGCACCGTCGACGCCCGCCTCGCCGAGACCGAGGCGCGCCTCGCCGCGGTCACCGCTCAGAACGCCCGGCTCGGCGACACCCTCCGCGAGGCGCGCGACCAGATCCTCTCGCTCAAGGAGGAGGTCGACAGGCTCGCGCAGCCGCCGACGGGGTTCGGCACGTTCATCCAGCAGAACGAGGACGACACCGTCGACGTGTTCACCGGCGGCCGCAAGCTGCGCGTCAACGTGAGCCCGTCGGTCGAGGCGGAGGATCTCCGTCGCGGTCAGGAGGTCATCCTCAACGAGGCCCTCAACGTCGTCGCCGCGCTCGACTACGAGACCGTGGGCGAGGTCGTCATGCTCAAGGAGCTGCTCGCCGACGGGGAGCGCGCGCTCGTCATCGGCAACGCCGACGAGGAGCGGATCGCGCGCATCGCCGACTCGCTCATGGACACGCGCCTGCGCGCCGGCGACTCCCTCCTGCTCGACTCCCGCGCCGGATACGTCTACGAGCGTGTCCCGAAGTCGGAGGTGGAGGAGCTCGTGCTGGAGGAGGTCCCCGACATCGACTACTCGAGCATCGGAGGCCTCCAGGGCCAGATCGAGTCGATCCGCGACGCGGTCGAGCTGCCCTACCTCTATCCGGAGATCTTCATCGAGCACGAGCTCAAGCCGCCCAAGGGCGTCCTTCTGTACGGCCCGCCCGGGTGCGGCAAGACGCTGATCGCGAAGGCGGTCGCGAGCTCGCTCGCCAAGAAGGTGTCGGCCAAGACGGGGGAGGAGGGCCGGTCCTACTTCCTCAACATCAAGGGCCCCGAGCTGCTCAACAAGTACGTCGGCGAGACCGAGCGCCACATCCGGCTCGTGTTCCAGCGAGCACGCGAGAAGGCGAGCGAGGGCACGCCGGTCATCGTCTTCTTCGACGAGATGGACTCCCTGTTCCGCACCCGCGGCTCGGGCGTCTCCTCCGACGTCGAGAACACGATCGTGCCGCAGCTGCTGAGCGAGATCGACGGCGTGGAGGGCCTCGAGAACGTCCTCGTCATCGGTGCCTCCAACCGCGAGGACATGATCGACCCCGCCATCTTGCGACCAGGTCGTCTCGACGTGAAGATCAAGATCGAGCGGCCCGACGCCGAGTCCGCCCGCGACATCTTCTCCAAGTACCTGACGCCCAGCCTCCCGCTGCACGAGGACGACCTCGGGGAGTTCGGTGGTGACCGGGTGGCGTGCGTCAACGGCATGATCCAGCGCACCGTCGAGCGGATGTACACCGAGTCCGAGGAGAACCGATTCTTGGAGGTCACCTACGCCAATGGTGACAAGGAAGTCCTCTACTTCAAGGACTTCAACTCCGGCGCGATGATCCAGAACATCGTCGACCGGGCAAAGAAGATGGCGATCAAGGACTTCCTCGAGCTGCGCCAGAAGGGTCTGCGCGTCCAGCACCTGCTCCAGGCGTGCCTCGACGAGTTCAAGGAGAACGAAGACCTGCCCAACACGACCAACCCCGACGACTGGGCGCGGATCTCGGGCAAGAAGGGCGAGCGGATCGTCTTCATCCGTACGCTCATCTCCGGCAAGCAGGGCAGCGAGCCGGGTCGGTCCATCGACACCGTCGCCAACACCGGGCAGTACCTCTGACCGCTGGACCGAGGCACCGCACAATGGAGTGCGTGCCTCCGATCCTGTCCGCTCTCGACATCCGTGTCGTGGGCTACGACCATCCCGACGCCGTCCTGCTCGTCTCCGAGGTCCAGGCGGAGTACGCGCGGCGGTACGGCACGCCTGACCAGGGACCCGCCGACGCCGACGAGTTCCGCGGGCCCGGGGGAGTGTTCGCCGTGGCGTACGCCGACGGGACTCCTGTCGCGACGGGCGGGTGGAGGCGCTTGGGCGACGACCGCGCCGAGATCAAGCGGATGTACGTCCGTGAGTGGGCGCGCGGTCGTGGCTACGCCCGCGCGATGCTCGCCTGGCTGGAGGAGACCGCGGCGGCAGCGGGTGCGAGGGCGATCATCCTGGAGACCGGGCGGCCGCAGCCGGAGGCGATCGCGCTCTACCGTTCGTCGGGCTACACCGACGTCGAGCCGTTCGGTTACTACGCCGACGACCCGCTCTCGCTCTATCTCGGCAAGACTCTCGCCTGACGCCGCGGCGGCGCCGCTGTGACGGCGGGTCCACATGGCGGACGCACGCCGCGGGGGCGACGTGGGCGACCGTCCGTCGACTAGTCTCGAAACCGGCGCTCCTGCGCCAATCACCCCATTTCGGAAGGGCACGCGTCGTGAGCAGCAACCTCCGTCCGGACGCGACCGACGAGCTGACTGAGGCACTCCGGTCGCGCATCCTGGTGCTCGACGGGGCGATGGGCACCGCGATCCAACGCGACCGGCCCGACGAGGCCGGCTACCGCGGCGAGCGCTTCAAGGACTGGCCCTCCGACGTGCAGGGCAACAACGACCTGCTGACTCTCACGCAGCCCCAGCTCATCGCCGCCATCCACCGCGAGTACCTCGACGCCGGCGCCGACCTCATCGAGACCAACACCTTCAACGCCACCGCGATCTCGCTGAGCGACTACGGCATGGGAGACCTCGCGTACGAGCTCAACTACGAGTCGGCCCGGCTCGCGCGCGAGGTCGCCGACGAGGTCGGGCAGGCGACGGGACGTCCGCGATACGTCGTCGGGGCGCTCGGGCCGACCACACGCACGGCCTCGATCTCACCCGACGTGAACGACCCCGGCGCGCGCAACGTCACCTACGACCAGCTGGTCGACGCGTACGCCACCGCGACCCGGGGCCTCCTCGACGGCGGTGCCGACGTCATCGCCATCGAGACGATCTTCGACACGCTCAACGCGAAGGCGGCCATCTTCGCCGTCGAGACCGTGTTCGCCGATCACGGCCGTCGGTGGCCGATCATCATCTCCGGCACGATCACCGACGCGTCCGGCCGTACGTTGTCGGGGCAGGTCACCGAGGCCTTCTGGCACTCGGTCCGGCACGCCCGGCCGCTGCTCGTCGGCCTCAACTGCGCGCTCGGGGCCAAGGAGATGCGGCCCTACATCGCCGAGATCGCGCGGATCGCCGACACGTTCGTCAGCTGCTACCCCAACGCCGGTCTCCCGAACGCCTTCGGTGAGTACGACGAGGCACCCGACGAGACGGCGGCGATCCTCGCCGAGTTCGCCGACGCA
The DNA here is from genome assembly GCF_019550855.1 of Mumia sp. zg.B21. Taxonomy (NCBI): domain Bacteria; kingdom Bacillati; phylum Actinomycetota; class Actinomycetes; order Propionibacteriales; family Nocardioidaceae; genus Mumia; species Mumia sp. zg.B21. The sequence continues at coordinate 916,744 of NZ_JAHWCJ010000001.1, forward strand.
GGGTTCGTGAACCTCGTCGGTGGTTGCTGCGGGACGACGCCGGCGCACATCGCGGCGATCGCGCGCGAGGTGGCGGACAAGACGCCGCGGGTCCCACCGACGGCCGTGCCGGCGCTGCGGCTGGCCGGTCTGGAGCCCGTCACCGTCGTCGACGACACGCTCTTCGTCAACGTCGGAGAGCGCACCAACATCACCGGGTCCGCCCGCTTCCGCAACCTGATCAAGGCAGGTGACTACTCGGCGGCTCTCGACGTGGCGCGCCAGCAGGTCGAGAGCGGCGCGCAGGTGATCGACGTCAACATGGACGAGGGCATGATCGACGGGGTGGAGGCGATGGTGAGGTTCCTCAACCTCATCGCGTCCGAGCCCGACATCAGCCGTGTCCCGATCATGGTCGACTCCTCCAAGTGGGAGGTGATCGAGGCTGGTCTCAAGTGCGTCCAGGGCAAGCCGATCGTCAACTCCGTCTCGATGAAGGAGGGGGAGGAGGCCTTCGTCGAGCACGCCCGGCTGTGCCGCCGCTACGGTGCGGCGATCGTCGTCATGGCCTTCGACGAGGACGGCCAGGCCGACAACCTCGAGCGCCGCAAGGAGATCTGCGAGCGTGCGTACCGCCTGCTCGTCGACGACGTGGGCTTCCCCGCCGAGGACATCATCTTCGACCCGAACGTCTTCGCCGTCGCCACCGGCATCGAGGAGCACGCGGCATACGGCGTCGACTTCATCGAGGCGACCCGCTGGATCAAGCAGAACCTTCCTCACGCGCTGGTGTCGGGCGGGGTGTCCAACGTGTCGTTCTCGTTCCGCGGCAACAACGCCGTGCGCGAGGCCATCCACGCCGTGTTCCTGTATCACGCGATCAGTGCCGGGATGGACATGGGCATCGTGAACGCCGGTGCGCTCGAGGTCTACGCCGAGGTGCCCGAGGTGCTGCGCGACCGCATCGAGGACGTCGTCCTCAACCGCAGGCCGGACGCCACCGAGAGGCTGCTGGACATCGCGGCCGACTTCGCCGGGGACGGCGCGGTCAGAGAGGTCGCCAACGAGGAGTGGCGGTCGCTGCCGGTGGGGGAGCGGATCACCCACGCGCTCGTGAAGGGCATCGACACGTACGCCGAGTCCGACACCGAGGAGCTGCGCCAGGTCATCGCCGCGCGCGGGGGCCGGCCGATCGAGGTCATCGAAGGCCCGCTGATGGCCGGGATGAACGTCGTGGGCGACCTGTTCGGCGAGGGCAAGATGTTCCTGCCGCAGGTGGTGAAGTCGGCGCGCGTCATGAAGAAGGCGGTGGCGCACCTGATCCCGTTCATCGAGGCCGAGCGTCAACCGGGTGATGTCGAGCGGACCAACGGCAAGGTGGTCATGGCGACGGTCAAGGGCGACGTCCACGACATCGGCAAGAACATCGTCGGCGTCGTCCTCCAGTGCAACAACTACGACGTCGTCGATCTTGGCGTGATGGTGCCGGCTCAGAAGATCCTCGACGCCGCGAAGGCCGAAGGTGCCGACGTGATCGGGCTCTCGGGCCTGATCACGCCGTCGCTCGACGAGATGGTCAACCTCGCCGGCGAGATGGAGCGGCAGGGCTTCGACATCCCGCTGCTCATCGGCGGTGCGACGACGTCGCGCGCCCACACGGCGGTCAAGGTCGACAAGAAGTACCACGGTCCGGTCATCTGGGTGAAGGACGCCTCGCGCTCGGTACCTGTCGTCGCGGCCCTGCTGTCCGACGACCAGCGGCCGCGGCTCCTCGCCGAGACCGAGGCCGACTACGAGGCGCTGCGAGAGCGCCACGCGGCGCGGCAGAGCAGCCGGTCGCTGCTCCCGCTCGAGAAGGCCCGCGCGCAGGCGACACCGATCGACTGGAGCGACTACCGGCCTCCACGTCCGCACATGCTGCTCCAGCAGGCGCGCGACGTGTGCTCGGGTGCCGGGTGCGACCACCGCCACGACGGGCACGTCCAGCTCGTCCGCACGCTCACCGACTACTCGCTCGAGGAGCTGCGCGGCTACATCGACTGGCAGCCGTTCTTCAACGCGTGGGAGATGCGCGGCAAGTTCCCCGACATCCTCAACAACCCGTCGACCGGCGAGGCCGCCCGCAAGCTCTACGACGACGCCCAGGTGATGCTCGACCAGATCGTCGCCGAGAAGTGGGTCCGCGCCAACGGGGTGTTCGGTCTCTTCCCGGCCAGCCAGGTGCCTGGCGACGACATCGAGGTCTATACCGACGAGTCGCGGAGCGAGGTGCTGACGACCTTGCACACGCTCCGCCAGCAGGGCGAGGGGCGAGAGGGATCCCCGCGCAAGTCGCTCGCCGACTTCGTCGCTCCGAAGGCGACCGGGCTGCGTGACTACGTCGGTGCCTTCGCGGTGACCGCGGGGCTCGGCGTGTCCGAGAAGGCCGCCGAGTTCAAGAAGAACCTCGACGACTACAGCGCGATCCTCCTGGAGTCGCTGGCCGACCGGCTCGCGGAGGCCTTCGCCGAGCGCCTGCACGAGCGGGTCCGCAAGGAGTTCTGGGGCTATGCGCCGGACGAGGCGCTGACGAACGAGGCGCTGATCAAGGAGGGTTACGTCGGCATCCGGCCTGCCCCTGGATACCCTGCCTGTCCGGAGCACACCGAGAAGCAGACGATCTGGGAGCTCCTCGACGTCGAGAAGAACGCCGGGATCGAGCTGACCGACAGCATGGCGATGTGGCCTGGTGCGGCCGTCAGCGGTCTCTACTTCTCGCACCCGGAGTCGCAGTACTTCGTGCTGGGTCGCATCGGTCGCGACCAGGTCGAGGACTATGCCGCGCGCAAGGGCTGGACGGTCGCCGAGGCAGAGAAGTGGCTCTCGCCCAACCTCGGCTACCGCACCGACGAGGACTGACGGGCGCGAAGCCAGGGTCCGACCAGTGCGCGGGAGTCCGGCACGAGTGGCCACGCCGGGTCGCCGAGGCGGCGCACGACCTCGGTCAGCGGCATCCATCCGCCCCAGGCGACCTCCTCCGGCTGCCAGCGGACCGGGCCGTCCCATCCCTCGACGAGGTAGCCGAACGCCTCGTACGAGGTGTGCTCGTCCTCGTACCGGCCGGTGAAGATCGGCTGGAGCGGGGCCGCGGTGATCCCGAGCTCCTCGGCGAGCTCGCGGACGGCGCCGTCACAGGGGGCCTCGTCCGCGAGAAGGACGCCGCCCGCGCACACGTCGTACATGCCAGGGAAGACGTCCTTGGACGTGGTGCGCCGGTGCACGTAGACCTGTCCCGCGGGATCGAGGACGACCACGGCGGTGGCCGCGTGGTGAAGGTTCTCGGCCCGGACACGCGACCGCGGAGCCGACCCGGCCGGTCGTCCGTCCCTGCTGTACAGCGCCACGATCTCGTCCACGCCGCCATCATGACAGCGCGGTTCCGGGGCGGCGTCGGTCACACTGGCTAGGCTGGCGACATGACGGTGCGACGGGTGATGGGTTCCGAGGTCGAGTACGGCATCTCGGTCAAGGGTCAGCCCACGGCCAACCAGATGGTGGCCTCGACCCAGGTCGTCAACGCCTACGCGAGCGCCCACGGGCTGACGCGCCGCGCCCGCTGGGACTTCGAAGAAGAAAACCCCCTGCGCGACGCGCGCGGCTTCGACCTCAGCCGCGATCGTGCCGACTCGACGCAGCTGACCGACGAGGACCTGGGCCTCGCCAACGTGATCCTGACCAACGGTGCCCGCCTCTACGTCGACCACGCCCACCCCGAATACTCCACTCCCGAGTGCACCAACCCCCGCGACGTCGTGCTGTGGGAGAAGGCCGGCGAGCTCGTCATGCAGCGCGGCGCCGACCTGGCCTCGCAGCTCCCGGGATCCCCGGGCCTGCTCCTCTACAAGAACAACGTCGACAACAAGGGCGCCTCGTACGGCTCCCACGAGAACTACCTCATGCGGCGAGACGTGCCGTTCGGCGCGATCGTGGAGCATCTGACGCCGTTCTTCGTCTCCCGGCAGGTCATCTGCGGAGCAGGCCGCGTCGGGCGCCAGCAAGACGGGTCCGAGAGCGGCTTCCAGATCAGCCAGCGCGCCGACTACTTCGAGGTCGGCGTGGGCCTCGAGACGACGCTCAAGCGGCCGATCATCAACACCCGCGACGAGCCGCACGCCGACCCCTCTAAATATCGCCGCCTCCACGTCATCATCGGCGACGCCAACATGTCGGAGATCGCCGGCTACCTCAAGATGGGCGCCACCTCGCTGGTGCTGGCGATGATCGAGTCCGGCGAGCTCTCGAGCGGTCTCGAGCTGGCGCAGCCGGTCAACGCGCTGCACGCCATCTCCCACGACGCGTCCCTGCGCACCGCGGTGGAGCTCGCGGACGGTCGGACCATCACGGCGCTCGACCTCCAGTGGAGCTATCTCGAGAAGGCCCAGGCCTTCGTCGCGCGGGGCCATGACGGAGACGACCCGGCTGCAGGACAGACCAAGGACGTCCTGGACCGCTGGGAGTCGGTGCTGACCCGGCTCGCCGAGGACCCGTTCCAGCTCCGGGACGAGCTCGACTGGGTGGCCAAGCTGGCACTCCTCGAGTCCTACCGCGAGCGCGACTCGCTCGACTGGGACCACGCAAAGCTCCACCTCGTCGACCTCCAGTACGCCGATCTCCGACCCACGAAGGGCCTGTACCACCAGCTCGTCCGCACCGGCCGGATGAAGCGCCTGCTCTCCGACACCGAGATCGAGAGGGCGGTCACGCAGCCGCCCGAAGACACCCGCGCCTACTTCCGAGGACAGTGCCTCACCCGCTATCCGGAGTCGGTCGCGGCGGCCTCGTGGGACTCCGTGATCTTCGACCTCCCAGGCCGGGACACCCTCCAGCGCGTCCCGACCATGGAGCCGTTGCGCGGGACCCGCGAGCACGTCGGCGGGCTCTTCGAGGCGCACAGCACCGCCCAGGGGCTGTTCGACGCGATCACCCGGCGCTGACCGGCGTCAGGGAGCCTCACGCGGTTCGCGGGGCAGGCCGTCGATGACGAGCTCGACCCTCAGGTCCGGTCCACCAGCCCGGGCCAGTGTCTCGAGAGCGTCAGCGGAGAGCGCCGCAAGCGCGGGCGCCGGCCAGAAGCGCACCGTCGTCCCGGTGCTCCCGTCGGCGGTGAACGGCTCCAGGACGGTCACCGGCACGCCGTGCTCGTAGCACTGCCGCCACGAGCCGCTCGAACGACGGTTCTCGTGGACGAGCCGTGCGCTCAACGCCGCGACGACCGACAATCCGCGGCGGGGCTGGCCGTCGGCGAGGAGCGGGGGAGCGGCGGCGTCGAAGAACCGGAGGTCACGGGTGGCCATCACCGGCTTCTTGACGAGCACGCCGTGGGCGTCGGTGCGGGTGTCCGTCCCACGGCCGTCGTCGGCGACCGAGACCGATCCGTCCGCGTGAAGGGTGATGACTGCCTGCCCACCACCACGGGACTCAGCCTCGTCGGCAGCGTAGGCGAGCACCTCGAGCACGAGGTGCAGGGTGCCTCCCGGTGCATACGTCTCGACCGCCTCCGCGATGGCGGCGAGGTGGTCGAGGTCGACGGTCGCGTGCCAGTCGTGGGTGGTGTTCTCCCAGGTGTCCCCGCGGCTCCGATCCATCGGCACAGTCTTTCAGCGCGTTCGGTCACCAGGCCGGTATAGGGTCGAGTCGACGGCACGAAGAGCCGACTCGAGGAGGTTGCGATGGCACGCGACGGTGGGCAGCAGCACAAGACCACACGCAAGAGCACCGAGGGTGAGGACGACGTCCAGGTCGACACCTCGGAGGACGTCGCCGAGCGCAAAGAAAAGCTCGACGACGACATCGACTCCATCCTCGACGAGATCGACGACGTCCTCGAGGAGAACGCCGAGGAGTTCGTCCGCAGCTTCGTCCAGAAGGGCGGGCAGTGATGCTGCCTGAGGCCTTCCTCGCGGCCGGTTCGTCGTCCTTCACCGAGTTCCTCGCACGACACCAGCCCGAGCTGCTCCCGGCCGCCCGGCTCGCCGACGCGTCGGTCGCCCAGCCGCTGACGCACGCGACGACCATCGTCGCGGCCACCTTCCCGGGCGGCGTCGTCATGGCCGGCGACAGGCGGGCCACGATGGGCAACGTCATCGCCCAGCGCGACATCCAGAAGGTCTTCCCGGCCGACGAGTACTCTGCCGTCGGCATCGCCGGCACGGCAGGGATCGCCGTCGAGATGACGCGCCTGTTCCAGCTCGAGCTCGAGCACTACGAAAAGATCGAGGGCATCCCCCTCTCGACCGACGGCAAGGCCAACCGCCTCGCGACGCTCATCCGCAACAACCTCGCGATGGCCATGCAGGGACTCGCCGTCGTGCCGCTCTTCGCCGCCTACGACCACGACACCGCGGTCGGCCGGATCTTCGTCTTCGACGTGACCGGCAACCGCAACGAAGAGCGCTCGTTCCACTCGGTCGGATCCGGGTCGACCTTCGCCCGTGGTGCCCTCAAAAAGCTCTACCGTCCCGACCTCGACGAGACCGAGGCCGTGACGGCCTGCATCCAGGCGCTGTACGACGCGGCCGACGACGACTCGGCGACCGGCGGGCCCGACCTGACGCGTCGGATCTTCCCGATGGTCGCCGTGATCACCGCCGACGGCTACCGGGCCTACGACGACGACGTGACAGCGGCGATCGCCGACCGTGTGATCGGGGGCCGCATGGTCCGCCCGGACGGGCCATCAGCCCCGCTGGAGTGACGCATCCGTTCATCGCCGTACCGCTGACCAGAGAGGACTCACGTGAGCGCAGGGTTCTACGTCTCGCCCGAGCAGCTGATGAAGGACCGTGCGGACTTCGCGCGGAAGGGGATCGCGCGCGGCCGCAGCGTCGTGGTGGTCCAGTACGCCGACGGCGTGCTCTTCGTCGCCGAGAACCAGTCCAACGCCTTGCACAAGATCAGCGAGGTCTACGACCGCATCGGCTTCGCGGCCGTCGGGCGCTACAACGAGTTCGAGAACCTCCGCATCGCCGGCGTCCGTCTCGCGGACCTGCGCGGCTACTCGTACGACCGCAGCGATGTCACCGGGCGTGGGCTCGCCAACGCCTACGCACAGACGCTCGGCACGATCTTCTCCTCCGGGGGAGAGAAGCCGTACGAGGTGGAGCTGTTCGTCGCCGAGGTGGGCGCTGCACCGGCACAGGACCAGATCTATCGACTCACCTATGACGGGTCGGTCGCCGACATCCAGGGCCATGCGGTGATGGGCGGACAGGCCGAGGCTGCCGAGGGCTACCTCAAGGACCACTACACGGAGGGACTCGCGCTCGAGGCTGCGATCATCCTCGCCGCCAAGGCTCTGGGCCACGACGACACCACGCCGCGCGTGCTCACCGCCGACCAGCTCGAGGTCGCGGTGCTCGACCGCACCCGCACCCGGCCGCGCAAGTTCAAGCGCCTGACGGACGCTCAGGTCGACGCGGCGCTCGCCTCCGCCTGAGCTGTCGTGGGGGGGGGCGGGGGGGGCCCCGCCCCCGACAGCAGCGGGGGGAGCGGCGGCGGCCGTACGCCCGCATCGTGAGCGGCGCGAAGATCAGGACGATCACGGCAGCCGCGGCGAAGGTCCACATCACCTCGTCGCCGACCGCGTCGCCCGACATCAGTCCGCGCACGGCGTAGACGGCGTGCGAGATCGGATTGACCTCGACGAACGCCTGCAGCCAGTTGGGCATCGTCGACGGATCGACGAACACGGGACTCAGGAACGCCAGCGGGAACAGCACCATCATGCTGATCCCCATCACCGACTGCGGGCTGCGGGCCAGGAGCCCGACCCACGTCCAGATCCAGCTGAACGCGAAGCAGAACACCATCAGCACCGCGATGCCGGCGACGACGCCGATCGCTCCACCCCCGGGGCGGTAGCCCAGGATCAGCCCGAGCGCGACGACGAACAACGACGCGAGCGTGTAGCGGACGGCGTCGCCGAGGAGTGCTCCGACCAGGGCTGAGGGGCGCCAGATCGGCAGCGTCCGGATCCGGTCGAAGACGCCCTTCTCGATGTCGGTGTTGATCGCGACGCCGGTGTACATCGTGATCATCACGACCGTCTGGACCAGGATGCCCGGCAGCAGGAACTGGAGATAGGTGCTGGTCGAGCCCGCGATCGCCCCGCCGAACAGATAGGTGAACATCAGGACGGAGATGATCGGGAACAGCGTCACGTCGAACAGCTGCTCCGGCACGTGCTTGATGCGCAGGATCGCCCGCCAGCCGAACGCCAGCGACGTCGTCACCGCGCCGGCCCGCGGAGGGCGGGGCCCGGAGGCGAGGACGGCGTCGAGCTTGGCGGGCACGATCTGGGAGTCGGTGGTGCCCGTCGTCGTGGTCGTCATGCCATCGCTCCTTCGGTGTCTGCGTCCGAGGGCGCCGTCTCCTCGGCCGGATGGCCGGTGAGGGCGAGGAACACCTCGTCGAGGGTCGGCTGCCCGTAGCTGAAGCCGGCAAGCTCGACGCCGTCGGCGGCGAGGGTGGCGAGCGCGGCGGGGACCTTGGTGCGGTCGTCCACCCGGCCCGTGACGTCGGCGGCGTCGGCTCCTGGGACGACCTCGTCGCCGAGGGCGCGCGTGAGCACGTCGATCGCTCGCGGCCGGTCGGCGGGATCGTGGAGGTGGACGTGGAGCGCGCCGGAGCCGACCTCGGACTTGAGCTGGCTGCTGGTGCCCTCGGCGATGACCTTGCCGGTGTCGATCACGGCGATACGCCCGGCGAGCTGGTCGGCCTCGTCGAGGTATTGCGTGGTCAGCAGCACGGTCGTACCGCGTGCCGTCAGCGACCGGACGATGTCCCACACCTGGATCCGGCTGCGGGGGTCGAGCCCGGTCGTCGGCTCGTCGAGGAAGAGGATCTGCGGGGTGACCACGATGCTCGCGGCGATGTCGAGCCGGCGTCGCATGCCGCCGGAGTAGCGCTTGACCTGGCGGTTGGCGGCGTCGGTCAGCCCGAAGGCCTCCAGGAGGTCGTCGCACCGGCTCCGTGCCTGCGCCCGGGAGAACCCGAGGATGCGGCCGAGGAGCTGAAGGTTCTCGCGGCCGGTGAGGTCCTCGTCGACCGACGAGTACTGGCCGGTCAGGCTCACCACGCTGCGTACGGCGTCGGCTTCTGAGACCACGTCGTGGCCCAGCACGCGTGCCGACCCGCCGTCAGGACGCAGGAGAGTCGCGAGGATCTGGATCGTCGTGGTCTTGCCGGCTCCGTTGGGTCCCAGGAAGCCGTAGACGCCGCCCTCGGGCACACGGAGGTTGATGCCGTCCACCGCCGGTTTGTCCCCGTACGTCTTCACGAGCTCATGCGTCTCGATCGCGATTCCGCTGGCCATGTCTCCCACCTCGTGTCGTTGCGCACGCCAACGTGTTCCTCTTAGGAACACCACTCCAGCGTCCCATACGCCGCCGACGGAACTCGACCGGAATTTGCCCGGCGAGGCCGCCGCGAAGCACAGAGTGCGCCGACCGTTTCCGGCATAGGGTGGAGGCGTGGAGCGACGGATCTTCGGCATCGAGAACGAGTACGGCGTCACGTGCACGTTCCGCGGACAACGACGCCTGTCGCCCGACGAGGTGGCCCGCTATCTCTTCCGCCGGGTCGTCTCCTGGGGCCGCAGCAGCAATGTGTTCCTGCGCAACGGAGCGCGCCTCTACCTCGACGTCGGCAGCCACCCGGAGTACGCGACGCCGGAGTGCGACGACATCGTCGAGCTCGTCACCCACGACAAGGCGGGGGAGCGGGTGCTCGAGGGCCTCCTCCTCGACGCCCAGACGCGGTTGCGCGAGGACGGGATCCTCGGCGACATCTATCTCTTCAAGAACAACACCGACTCGGCCGGCAACTCCTACGGGTGTCACGAGAACTACCTCGTCTCGCGCGACGGCGAGTTCAGCCGGATCGCGGACATCCTGATCCCGTTCCTCGTCTCGCGACAGATCATCTGCGGGGCCGGCAAGGTCCAGCAGACGCCACGAGGGGCGATGTTCTCGGTGTCGCAGCGCGCGGAGCACATCTGGGAGGGCGTGTCGTCGGCGACCACGCGGTCGCGACCGATCATCAACACCCGCGACGAGCCGCACGCCGACGCCGAGCGCTATCGCCGGCTCCACGTGATCGTCGGCGACTCCAACATGAGCGAGACCACCATGCTGCTCAAGGTGGCGACGACCCACCTCGTGCTGCGCATGATCGAGGCGGGCATCCCGATGCGCGACCTGACGCTCGACAACCCCATCCGCGCGATCCGCGAGATCTCCCACGACATGACGGGTCGGCGCAAGGTCTCGCTGGCCAACGGGCGCGAGCTGTCGGCGTTGGAGATCCAGGCGGAATACCTCGGCAAGGCTCGCGCGTTCGTCGACCGGCACGACCCGGACGACCCGGTGGCCGCGCGGGCGCTCGAGCTCTGGGAGCGGACCCTCAAGGCGGTGGAGTCCGAGGACCTCTCGCTCGTCGAGCGCGAGATCGACTGGGTCATCAAGTACCGCCTGCTCGACCGCTACCGCGAGAAGAACGACCTGACCTGGAGCCACCCGCGCATCGCTCAGATGGACCTGGCCTACCACGACATCCTGCGCGACCGGGGTCTCTACTACCTGCTCGAACGCCAGGGCGCGGTCGCCCGGGTCACCGACGACCTGTCGATCTTCGAGGCGAAGTCCAAGCCGCCGCAGTCGACGCGCGCCCGGCTGCGCGGGGAGTTCATCAAGCGCGCGCAGGAACGCCGGCGTGACTTCACGGTGGACTGGGTGCACCTCAAGCTCAACGACCAGGCCCAGCGGACCGTGCTCTGCAAGGATCCGTTCCGATCCCACGACGAGCGCGTCCAGAAGCTCATCGACGGGATGTGACCAGCGTTCTCAGGCTCCCTCATCTAATTTTGAGGTTCGTCGGCTACCGTTGTCGACGTTGTCCCGCTCCCCAGTGAAAGGTCGCCGCCGCGTGCGCCGCCTAGCAGCCGTTCTCATCGCTCCCGTACTCGTCCTCACAGCCGCCTGTGGCGGGGGAGGTGACGACGACGCGGACGCCGGTTCTCTCGACGCGGTCAAGGTCACCGGCAAGGTCGGTGAGGCCCCGAAGATCGAGAACGCCAAGGGCGTGAAGGTCGACAAGGTCACCACCCGGGTCATCACCGAGGGAGACGGGGCGAAGGTCGCCGACGGCGACGAGGTCGTCATGAAGTACGTGCTCGTGCAGGCCAAGGACGGCAAGGAGGCCAGCAACACGTTCAAGGGCGACGCCACAGGGGCGACCCCGATGAGCAAGGAGCAGGACAAGATCATCTCTCCCGCCGTGATCGGCAAGCCGTTCGGCACGCGCGTCCTGGTCGGTGTGACCGGCGAAGACCTCGGCGCCGAGAAGGGCACCGAGCAGGGGGACGAGACGCTCCTGGTCGTCGCCGACGTCCTCTCCAAGTGGGAGGCGCCCAAGCCCAACGGGTCCATCGCCGACGTGAAGGTCACGGGCGCCTGGGGCAAGCAGCCCACCGTGACCCTCGCGAAGAAGCCGCTCGTCGTGGCCAAGACCGAGTCCAAGGTCGTCATCCCGGCCAAGAGCAAGAAGGCCGCGACCGTCAAGGAGAACGACACCGTCACCGTCCGCTACCTCGGCGTCAACGGGCGCGACGGCAAGACCTTCGACAGCTCGTACAAGCGCGGCGACACGGTCGACTTCCAGCTGGCACCGGGGCAGATGATCCCGGGCTTCATCACCGGCCTCGTCGGCCAGAAGTACGGCAGCCGCGTGCTGGTCACCATGCCGTACACCGACGGCTACGGCTCTACGGGCAACCCTCAGGGCGGGATCAGCGGTGGTGACTCGCTCATCTTCGTGGTCGACCTCGTCAAGAAGGGCAAGCCGGCGCCTGCGACCCCGGCCCCGGCCCCGGCGCCGTAACCTCGCCGCGGCGCTCCACCGCGTCGGGTCGGACGATGTAGTTTGTTGGCTGACCTGCTGGTCCGACCCGACGAGGAGCACCTGGTGGCACCACGCACGACCGAGCGGCTGATGAATCTCCTCATCGCCCTCCTGGTGACACCGACCTATCTCCCGAAGTCCCGCATCCGCGAGGTCATCGAGCCCTACCGGGGGCAGTCCGACACCGCGTTCGACCGCATGTTCGAGCGCGACAAGGATTCCCTGCGGACGATCGGGATCACGATCGAGGTCGGCGAGACCGAGTCGTACCACGGGGTCGAGCCCGGCTACCGGATCCGGCGTGAGGAGTTCGAGCTCCCGCCGATCGACCTCGAGCCGTCGGAGGCCGCGGTGCTCGGCGTCGCGGCCCGGGTCTGGCAGAGTGCACGCCTCGGCGAGGCGACGGCGGTGGCGCTGCGCAAGCTCCTTGCCGCCGGTGTGCCCGTCGATCCTGAGGCTCTCTCGGGCGTCGAGCCCCGGCTCGCGGCGAGCGAGCCGGCCTTCGAGCCGATCTGGGAGGCGGTCGTCAGCCGTACGCCCGTGACGTTCCTCTACGAGCGGGCCGACGGTGCGCAGGCTCAGCGGGTCGTCGAGCCGTGGCGGCTCGTCTCCTGGCACGGCCGCTGGTACCTCGTCGGCTACGACCGCGAGCGCGCCGACCAGCGTCTCTTCCGGCTCAGCCGGGTGGTGGGCGACGTCCGAGCCGCGGGCTCTCCCCGTGAGTTCGACGTCCCCGACGACGCCGACGTCCGGGAGATCGCCGCATCCCTGTTCCCCGCGCCACCGACCGCCGACGCGGTGGTCCGGGTCCGCAAGGGTCGCGGTCTCGGCCTGCGCCGCCGGGCCACCGCCCAGGAGCCCACCGAGGACGGATGGGACCAGATCGAGCTGCCGTACGGCTCGGTGGGTGAGCTGGCGACCGAGATCGCCTCGTACGGCGCCGACGCGGTGGCCGTCTCGCCGCCTGAGCTGCGCGCCGAGGTGCGGACCCGACTCGCCCGCGTCCTGGAGGTGGCACACCTGTGAGCCCGTCGGCGAAGCAGATCGAGCGCATGCTCGCGCTCGTCCCGTACCTGCGCACCAACGACGGCGTGCCGGTGGCGGAGGTGGCCGAGGTCTTCGGAGTACCTCGGGCGCAGATCGTCAAGGACCTCAACGTCTTGTGGTTCTGCGGCCTCCCCGAGGCGGTGACCGGCGAGATGATCGACATCGACATGGACGCCCTCGAGGTCGACGGCGTCGTCTATCTCGACAACGCCGACTTCCTCGGGCGTCCGCTGCGGCTCAACGGCTACGAGGCCGCGTCGCTCATCACCGCTCTGCGCGCCCTGCGCGAGACCGCCGGTGGCCAGGACCAGCCCGCGATCGAGTCCGCACTGGCCAAGCTGCTCGCTGCCACCGGCGACTCCGAGCACGGCGTGGACGCCGCGGAGGTCCTGGTCGACGACGCGCAGTCCGCCGCCCACGAGCGCGTTGCCGACGCGCTGGCGCGAGGCCGCCGGATCCACCTCGTCTATCGCGTGGAGTCGCGCGACGAGCTCACCGAGCGCGACGTCGACCCGCTGCGTCTGATCACCGCCGAGGGCAGGCTCTATCTGGAGGGGTGGTGCCACCGCGCCGACGGCGTCCGGCTGTTCCGACTCGACCGGGTCGAAGGCATCGAGGTCCTCGACACCGCTGTCGCCGAGCACGAGGGCGTCGAACCCCGGGACTACACGACCCACCTGTTCGAGCCTCACGAAGGGGACGCGGAGGCGATCGTCGCGCTCCACCCCAACGCGCTGTGGGTCCGCGACTACGTCGACCACGCCGAGATCGGGACGGACGACCACGGGTGGCTGCTGATCAAGGTGGTCACCGGCGACGAGGCGTGGCTCAAGCGGTTCGTCCTGCGGTCGGCGGGCAACGTGCGGGTCGTCGAGCCGCGACGCCTCGCGGAGCAGGTCATCGCGGAGACCACCGCCTCCCTGGCGGAGTACGACCGGTCGACCGACCATTCCTGAGCGCTTCGTTTCGCGGGCCCCAGATGCGTGTGAGGGGAGACGAGTCCTTCCTCGGCGGCGTACGATGCCAGTGAAGGCGCAACGGAGCGCCCTGCGCACCGACGCACGGAATCGTGAGGTCCTTATGTTCAAGCAGATCGGCCCGATGGAGATCGTCCTCATCCTGGCCGTCCTGGTCCTGCTGTTCGGCGCCAAGAAGCTCCCGGAGCTTGCTCGGGGATCCGGGCGCGCGCTGCGGATCTTCAAGTCCGAGACCAAGGGCCTGATGGACGACGACGACGACAAGCCCGTCGTCGAGAAGCCCGTGGTGGAGAAGCCTGTCGTGGAGAGGACTGCCGCGCTGCCGTCCGACGTGGTGCAGCCGACTCGCCCGGCGACCGCGTACGACAAGCGTCCCGAGACGCCCTGATCTGACCCGTGGCGCTCATCTCGAGGGGCAAGCGGTCCGAACCGGCCGCTGCCCCCGACGGCACGATGCCTTTGGCAGAGCACCTGCGTGAGCTGCGTGACCGTCTCCTCAGGGCCGTGCTGGCGATCGTCGCAGGCACGGTCGTCGCGGCGTTCTTCTACGACCAGCTGCTCGACTTCCTGACCGTCCCGTACTTCGAGGCCGTCGAGACGCTGGAGGAGAACGGCCGCGACATCAACGAGGCCCTGACGTTCTCGGGGATCGCGGACCCGTTCACCTTCGCGCTCAAGATCTCGCTCGTCGCAGGGCTCGTCGTCTCCAGCCCGGTCTGGCTCTACCAGATCTGGGCGTTCATCGTGCCCGCGCTGCACCGCAACGAGCGGCGCTGGACGATCCTCTTCTGTGCGATCGCCGGTCCGCTGTTCATCATCGGGTTCGTCACCGGATACCTGGTGCTGCCCAAGGGCATCGAGCTCCTCATGGGCTTCACGCCCGACTTCGCCTCCAACTTCAATGCGCTCCCGGACTACCTCAGCTTCGTGCTGCGCATCCTGCTGGTGTTCTCGGTGGCGTTCGAGATCCCGCTGTTCGTCGTCCTCCTCAACGGCATGGGAGCGGTGTCCGGCCGTCAGCTGGCCGGGGCCCGCTCCTGGATCATCGTGGCGACGTTCGTCTTCGCCGCGATCGCGACACCGTCGACAGACCCGCTGACGATGGTGGTCCTTGCGCTGCCGATGACGGTGCTCTTCCTGATCGCGGAGGGGATCGCGCACCTCACCGACCGCCGGAGGGCCAAGCGTGCCGTCGCGGAGGGTCTCGCCGTCTCCGACGACGAGATGTCCGACATCACCGTCGAGCACCGCCTCGAGGACGAGCGCCCGAGCGACCTCGACGCTCCCGACGATCCAAGGAGCGCCCCGTAGGCTGGAGGTATGACCTCACCGGCGGAGCGATATGCCCAGTTCCGGGCTGCGCAGGCCAAACCTCTCCTTGCTGAGTTCGCCAGTCTGTACGCGTTCGATCTGGATCCGTTCCAGGTCGAGGCCTGCGAAGCATTGGAGAACGGCCACGGAGTCCTCGTCGCGGCTCCGACCGGGTCCGGCAAGACCATCGTGGGTGAGTTCGCGGTCCATCTCGCGCTGGCCACGGGCCGCAAGTGCTTCTACACGACGCCCATCAAGGCGCTGTCGAACCAGAAGTTCCACGACCTGGTCGAGCGCTACGGTGCCGACCGGGTAGGGCTGCTGACCGGCGACAACACGATCAACGGCGAGGCGCTGATCGTCATCATGACGACCGAGGTGCTGCGCAACATGCTCTACGCCGGCTCCCGGACGCTGGAGGGTCTCGGCTACGTGGTCATGGACGAGGTGCACTACCTCGCCGACCGCTTCCGCGGTGCGGTCTGGGAGGAGGTCATCATCCACCTCCCGGAGTCCGTGCAGGTGGCGTCGTTGTCGGCGACGGTCTCCAACGCCGAGGAGTTCGGTGACTGGCTCAGCGAGGTGCGCGGCGACACCGTGACCGTGGTCTCCGAGCGTCGTCCGGTCCCGCTCTATCAGCACGTCCTCGTCGGGCGGCGCCTGTACGACCTGTTCGAGGGTGACCCCGCCGAGGGTGCGCAGGTCAACACCGAGCTCGAACGGATCGCCCGCGACGAGTGGCGGATGCGTCAGGTCGGACGCGCCGGCGGCGGGCCGGGGAAGCGCGGCAAGCGCGGCCAGTCGTACGGGGCCCACCGGCACCGCTCCCGCAACTACACGCCCAACCGGGTCGATGTCCTCGACCGGCTCGACTCCGCCGGACTGCTGCCGGCGATCACGTTCATCTTCAGCCGAGCCGGCTGCCAGGCCGCCGTCGAACAGTGCCTGTCGACGAACCTGCGGCTCACCTCACCGGCGGAGGAGCGCGAGATCCGCGCCTACGTCGAGTCCGCGACGGACAACCTCCCGCCGGCCGACCTGGAGGTCCTGGGCTACGCCGACTTCGTCGAAGGGCTCGCCCGCGGCATCGCCGCCCACCACGCGGGCATGCTGCCGACCTTCAAGGAGGTCGTCGAGCACCTCTTCAGCCAGGGCCTCGTCAAGGCCGTTTTCGCCACCGAGACGCTGGCGCTGGGCATCAACATGCCCGCCCGTTCGGTCGTCATCGAGCGCATGACGAAGTGGAACGGCGAGACGCACGCCGAGATCACGCCGGGGGAGTACACGCAGCTCACGGGTCGCGCCGGACGTCGAGGCATCGACGTCGAGGGACACGGGGTCGTGCTCTGGCAGCCGGGTCTGGATCCCAAGCACGTCGCGGGCCTCGCGTCGACGCGCACCTATCCGCTCCGGTCGTCCTTCCACCCGTCGTACAACATGGCCGTCAACCTGGTCCACCAGGTCGGTCGTGCGACCGCGCGGCAGATGCTCGAGCAGTCGTTCGCGCAGTTCCAGGCCGACCGACAGGTGGTCGGGCTCGCGCGCCAGGTCCACAAGGCGGAGGAGGCACTCGCGGGGTACGCCGAGGCGGCGACCTGCTCCAGGGGTGACTTCATGGAGTATGCCGCGCTGCGCCGCCGCATCAAGGACCTGGAGCAGAACGCGTCCCGCAAGCGACGCTCCGCGCACGCCGACGATGTCGCCGCCTCGCTGGCACGGCTCCGCCCCGGCGACGTGATCGCGGTGCCCGCCGGGCGGTGGGCAGGCTGGGCCGTGATCCTCGACCCCGGCACCCAGGACCGCAGCGCTCCCCGTCCGTTCGTGCTCACCGACGACCGGCACGCGCGCCGGCTCGGGCTGGTCGACTTCCCGTCGCCCATCACCCCCGTCCGTAGGATGCAGGTCCCGCGGACCTTCAACGCCCGCAACCCGCAGCAGCGACGCGATCTCGCGTCGACGTTGCGGCAGAAGACGCGCGACCTCGATCTGCCGAGTGCTCGCCGGAGCAAGGGCGCCCCGGTGCACGATCCCGAGATCGACGAGCTCCGCGACACGCTCAAGCATCACCCGTGCCACCGGTGCCCCGACCGCGAGGACCATGCCCGCTGGGCCGAGCGGTGGTTCCGCCTGGAGCGCGACACCGCCAACCAGCGCCGGCGGATCGAGCAGCGGACGAACACCGTCGCTCGGCAGTTCGACCGGGTGTGCGAGGTCCTGGACGAGCTCGGCTACCTCGACGGCGACACCGTGACCCCGGACGGCCGGCGCCTGCAGCGTCTCTACTCCGAGCTCGACCTGCTCGCAGGGGAGTGCTTGCGGCGCGGCACGTGGGACGACCTGGATCCTGCCGAGCTCGCCGCGGTGCTCAGCGGGCTCACGTACGAGTCACGCAACCCCGAGGGTGACGGCCCGCCACGGTTCCCGCGCGGGACCGCGGCGATCGTCGCCGACGAGATGGCGCGCACCTGGGCCGAGCTGGAGCAGGTGGAGCGCACGCACCGGCTGTCGTTCCTGCGGCGTCCCGACTTCGGCTTCGCCTGGACGGCCTGGCAGTGGGCGTCGGGCTACGACCTCGACGTCGTCCTGGAGTCCAACGACGTGGCCGCCGGCGACTTCGTCCGCGCGATCAAGCAGCTCCTCGACGTCATCGAGCAGGTTGCCGCGGCGGCCACCGACGACGCGCTGCGCAAGAAGGCGCGGGCAGCCGCAGACCTGCTGCGCCGCGGCGTGATCGCCTACTCCTCCGTCTCCGAGTAGCCCCGCGGGTCACTCTCGGGGGCTCGCGGGTCACTCCTGGACCGCTCGCGGGTCACTCTCGGGCGCTCGCGGGTCACTCCTGGACCGCTCGCGGGTCACTCTCGGGGGCTCGCGGGTCACTCCTCGCCGAGCAGCTCGTCGATCCGCTGGACCTTCTCGGAGAGCTGTCCCGTACGTCCCGGACGGATGTCGGCCTTGAGCACCAGCGACACCCGTGGCGAGACGTCGGCCACGGCCTCGACGGCACGCCTGACGACGTCCATCACCTCGTCCCACTCGCCCTCGATGTTGGTGAACATGGCGTTGGTCTCGTGAGGCAGGCCGCTCGCGCGGACGACGGCGACGGCCCGTGCAACGGCTTCCCCTACGCCGCCGGCGTCGTCGGCGGTCGCCGGGCTGATGCTGAACGCTGCGATCATCGCCTCAGCGTACGAGAAGGCCCGCCACCTGGCGCTGTCTGTCGTACGTCGTGAGGCGATCCGTCGCCGCCGCCCGCTACGGTGCGGGTATGTCCCAGCAGAAGCTGCTCCTGCTCGACTCGGCCTCCCTCTACTTCCGGGCGTTCTTCGGGATGCCCGACACCCTCAGGTCGCCCGACGGCACGCCCGTCAACGCCGTACGAGGGATGCTCGACTTCGTCGCAACGCTGGTCGACTCGCTCGAGCCGGATGCGATGGCCGCGTGCTGGGACAACGACTGGCGGCCGGCGTGGCGCGTCGAGCTCATCCCGTCCTACAAGGGACACCGGGTCGAGGAGGCCCAGGCGTCGGCCCCCGACGTGGAGGAGACGCCCGACCTCCTCGACGTCCAGGTGCCGGTGATCGCCCGAGCCCTCCAGATCCTCGGCATCCCCGTCGTCGGTGCCGACGGCTACGAGGCCGACGATGTCATCGGCACCCTCGCGACCACCTGGGACGGCCCCGTCGACGTGGTGACGGGTGACCGCGACCTGTTCCAGCTCGTCGACGACGCCCGTGGCGTGCGCGTCCTCTACCCGGCCAAGGGGATGAGCAAGCTGGAGTCGGTCGACGCAGCGTGGATCCGCCACCGGTACGGCATCGAGCCGGCCCAGTACGCCGACTTCGCGGTGCTGCGCGGCGACCCGTCCGACGGCCTGCCCGGTGTGGCCGGGATCGGCGAGAAGACGGCCGCGACCCTCCTCGCCGCCCATGGTGACCTGGCGGGCATCGTGGAGGCTGCCGCGGACCGGCACGTCCAGATGGCCCCGCGGGCTCGCAAGAACCTCCTGGCGGCCGCGGACTATCTCGCGGTCGCGCCTCGAGTCGTCGAGGTGGTCCGTGACCTGCCGCTCGATGTCGACCTGACGCTCCGGCCCGTGACGACCGAGCAGATCCGCGAGATGGCGGAGCTGGCGGAGGCCTGGGGTCTCGGCCGTCCGGCCGAGCGGGCCGTGGCTGCCCTGACGGCGCCCTGAGGGCCCGCGGGGCGCCGACGGTAGTCTCGAGGGCATGACCACCGACATCTCTCGCCGGCTCGACGCTGCCCGGGCGGCAGCGAAGGACTCCGGAATCGACGCTCTTCTGGTCACGCCCGGTGCCGACCTGCGCTACCTCACGGGGTTCGCCGCGATGCCGCTCGAGCGTCTGACCTGCCTGGTGCTGCCGACCGAGGGCGACCCGGTCCTGGTCCTTCCGCGTCTCGAGGTGGCGATGGCGGTCGAGGCCGGTGTCGAGGAGCACGGGATCGCCCTGGTCGGCTGGGAGGAGACCGACGACCCGTACGCCGCCGCCCACGCAGCAGCGAAGCGTGCCCGACGTGTCGCCGTGGACGACCACATGTGGGCCGAGCGTGTCTTTGCGTTCGGCCTCGCCTTCGGTGACGCCGACCAGGTCCTCGCCGGCGGCGTGCTGCGGCCGCTCCGGACGCGCAAGACGCCCGACGAGATCGAGGCCCTCCGCGAAGCCGGCGCCGCGATCGACCGCGTCCACACGCGCATGGGGGAGTGGCTTCGACCCGGCCGGACGGAGCGGGAGGTGGGCCGGGACATCGCCGAGGCCATCCTGGCCGAGGGCCACGAGAGCGTCGAGTTCGTGATCGTCGGTTCCGGACCCAACGGGGCCTCGCCGCACGCCGAGGTCTCTGACCGCGTCATCGAGCGCGGCGACCCCGTCGTCGTCGACATCGGCGGAGTGATGCCGTCCGGCTACTGCTCCGACTCGACCCGCACCTACGTCGCCGGGGGCTCGGCACCGGCGGACTTCCTCGCCTACTACGAGGTTCTCCGCCGAGCTCAGGACGCGCAGTGCGCGTACGCCCGCCCCGGCGTCTCGGCGCAGTCGGTGGATGCGGTCGGCCGCGACGTGATCGCGGAGTCCGGCTACGGCGAGGCCTTCCTCCACCGCACCGGCCACGGGATCGGGCTCGAGACCCACGAGGAGCCCTACATCGTCTCCGGCAACAAGCTCGCACTCGAGCCGGGGATGGCGTTCTCGATCGAGCCCGGGATCTATCTCGAGGGTCGTCACGGTGCCCGTATCGAGGACATCGTCGTGACCACCGACGACGGCCTCGAGCGTCTCAACCTCACCACCCGCGACCTCGTCGTGCTCGACTGACGTGAGAGACGACGTCTCTGACACCGGTCAGATCGTCGCCTCCCGGGCCGCGGTCGATATCCTGTCGCACGTGGAGGATACCGACGCGCAAATCGTCCGGCTACTGTCTGCTGACGGCCGGATGTCTTTCACCGACCTCGGACGGGCCACCGGCCTGTCCACCAGTGCTGTCCACCAACGTGTCAAGCGGCTCGAGGCGCGAGGAGTGGTGCGTGGCTACCAGGCCCAGCTCGACCCGGCGGCGGTCGGCCTGGGCCTCAGCGCCTTCATCTCCATCCGTCCCATCGACCCGAGCCAGCCTGACGACTCCCCAGAGCGGCTGCGGCACCTCGACGCCATCGAGGCCTGCTACTCGGTCGCGGGGGAGGAGAGCTATGTGCTCAAGGTCAGGGTGCCGAGCACCGTTGCCCTGGAAGGGCTGCTCGCCGAGATCCGGGCGGCGGCGAACGTCTCGACCAGGAGCACCATCGTCTTGTCCACCTACTACGAGAACCGCCCGATCGGAGGCTGACCCTAGTATGGCCGACCTGGCCACCTTCACCGTACGACGTGTCACCGACCCAGAGCCTGAGCTGCTGGACTCGCTGCACGCTTTGATCACCGAGCTGGTGGAGGAGGGTGCCGCGCTCGGATGGCTGGAGCCACCGAGCCGGTCCGACGTCGGCGACCTTCTCGGCGACCTGGTGCAGGAGAGCGACCTCGACGACGCCTGCCTCGCTGTCGCCGAGGACGCCGAGGGCGGTGTCGTCGGGTTTGCGTACTGGTCACGCCGGATGGGCGAGACCGAGCAGCCGCACGCGGACATCGGCCGCGTCGCTGTCTCGTCACGTGCGCGGGGGGCCGGCCTCGGCCGACGCCTGGTCGGCGAGCTCATCGACTACGCCCGCAAGTCGGGCATCGAGATCCTCACCCTGGACGTACGCGGCAACAACCACGCGGCGATGGCGCTGTACGAGCGCCTCGGATTCCAGGAGTACGGCAGGATCCCCGACTTCGTCGCCATCGGCGACCAGCGGTGGGACAACGTCTACTTCTGGCTGGACCTTCGCACCGACGAGCACGACCTCACGCTCCACGGCGACACACCGACCGGGCCCGGGGCCTCCGAGGTGCGTTGATGGGTGGCGGCCGGACTCTGTACCGCGGGGTCAGTCTCCTGGACCGCCGCCGTCCTGCCGCGCTGGCTGTCGAGGGCGAGACGATCGCCTGGATCGGTGACGACCACGACGCCGCGTCGTGGGTCGACGGTGCGACCGAGGTCCGAGCGCTCGACGGGACGTTGCTGACGCCCGGATTCGTCGACGCCCACGTCCATCTGGCGATGACCGGTCACGCGCTGCGAGGTCTGGACCTCGCAGGAGCGCGCTCGCGGGTCGAGGCGCTCGAACGCCTGGGCGTCCACACGTCCCGCTCTGGCGACGTCGTCGTGCACGGTCGGGGGTGGGACGACACGTCCTGGCCCGACGGCACGCTCACCGGTCCCGACCTCGACCGCGCCGCCGGTGGGCGTCCCGTCTACCTGGGACGCGTCGACGGGCACTCGGGCGTCGTCTCGGCCTCTCTGGTCAGCAGGGTCCACGGCCTGCGAGAGGCTGACGGCTGGAGCGCCGGCGGACGGGTCGAGCGAGACGCCCACCACCTCGTACGCCAGCATCTGGCGACGCTGTCCGATCCCTCCCACCGTGCGGCGACGATCGGTACGGCTCTGCGTGCGGCGGCCGCAGCCGGCATCGTCTCGGTCCACGAGAACGCCGCCCCGCACATCTCGCCGCTGGAGGACGTGGACGTGGTGCGCGCGCTGGCCGCGTCCGAGGTCCTGCCGCACGTGGTGACCTACTGGGGTGCGCGCGACGCCTATGCGGACGCGCGAGCGTACGGCGTGGCGGGCCTGGCGGGAGACCTCAACATCGACGGCTCCCTGGGCTCGCACACCGCTGCGCTGCACGAGCCGTACGACGACCGTCCGTCGACCATCGGGCACCAGTACCTCGAGGCGGACGAGGTTGCCGAGCACGTCGTCGGCTGCACGCGCGCCGGCCTCCAGGCGGGCTTCCACGTCATCGGCGATCGAGCGTCGGCCACCCTGGTCGAGGGTCTGCGTCGCGCACGGGACGTCCTCGGGACGGATACGTTGCGCGCCGCGCGCCACCGTGTCGAGCACCTCGAGATGCCGTCGGGGGCCGACCTCGAGCTGCTCGCCCAGCTCGGTGTCACCGCCAGCGTCCAGCCGGCGTTCGACGCCGCGTGGGGCGGGTCGGACGGGATGTATGCCGCTCGTCTCGGGAAGGACCGTTCGCACGGGATGAACCCGCTGGCGGCGATGGCCGCGATCGGCGTCCCGCTCGCCTTCGGCTCCGACGCCCCCGTGACTCCGCTCGCGCCGTGGCACGCCATCGCGGCGGCGACGAGGCCGCAGGCGGGCGGGCAAGCGCTGTCGCTCGCACAGGCGGTGCATGCGCACACCGTCGGCGGATGGCGGGCCGCCCGCATCGACGGCACCGGCCGGCTCGAGCCGGGGGCGGCGGCACATCTCGCGTTCTGGGAGGTCCCGGCGGGAGCGCAGGCGGCCGAGGCGGCCGTCGCCGGCGAGGCGAGGTGCGTCCGCACGGTGGTGTCGGGACGCACCGCGTACGAGATGGCCTCGAGCGTCGCCTGAGTGTTGACACGAGCGGTCAGGGAGGGCACTGTCGTATCTGATCGCCTCTCGGATGCTGGCGGTATCACGGGGAGAGGCTTCACGCCAGAGGCACCTGGCGCCCACTAGACAACAGCTTCTGCTGGTCCGAAGGGCGCCGGGCCTCTGGCGGATCACTTCTCGCACGGTCACCTCCCTCTCGCCGCTCCGTCGGTGGCACCTCCCGGTAGCGTTGACCTGTGCCTCGTGCTCTCTCCTTCGCCGACCGGACCTGGTTCCGGCGCACCGCCCTTGCTGTGGCGGCCGGCCTGGTCGTGTCGTGCGGCTTCGCGCCGGTCTCGCAGCCATGGTCCGTGTGGCCAGGCCTGATCCTGTTGGTGGTCGCCCTTCGTGGCGCGAGCGTCGGCGTGGGGGCGTGGTTGGGCTGGGCGTTCGGGACGTCGTTCCTCCTCGTCCTGCTGTCCTGGGTGCTGGTCTTCGAGATCCCCGGGGCGTACGTCGCCCTCGCCGCCTTCGAAGGCCTCTTCTACGGCGCGTTCGGTGCCGCCTTCGCGGCACTGGCGCGCCTGCGAGCCTGGCCGGTGCTCGGCGCACTGGCGTGGATGGCGGCGGAGATGCTGCGGAGCCTGTTTCCCTTCGGTGGTTTCCCGTGGGGGAGGCTGGCGTTTGCCGCGGTGGACACGCCGCTGGCGCCGATCGCGCGCTGGCTGGGGGTCTCGGCACTGTCGGGAGCGGTGTTCCTGACGGCGGCGCTGGCCGTGTGGGCGTTCTTGTGCTGGCGCGCCGAGTCGGGACGCGTGCGTCGGCTGGCTCTGGGCGCGGTGTCCGTCGGCGCTGTCTTCGCGGTCGGTGCCGTGCTTCCCGTCGGGATCGCCGGGGACGGTCGTTCGATGCAGGTGGCGATCGTGCAGGGTGACGTTCCCGGGACCGGCGCGTCCTGGTACGGCGAGCAGCGCCAGGTCCTCGAGAACCACGTCCGCGTGACGTCGGCGTACGCGGCTCAGGTGCGCAGTGGCGCTCTCCCTCCGCCCGACCTCGTCCTGTGGCCGGAGAACGCCTCCGACATCGACCCGACGACGGACCGGGCGGCGGGCGAGGCGATCACCCGTGCGGCGCGTGACGTCGGCGCCCCGATCCTGGTGGGTGCCATCCTCGATGGACCCCGAGAAGATACGGCGTACAACGCCGGCCTCGTGTGGGACCCGGTGACCGGACCCGGCGACCGCTACATCAAGCAGCACCTCGTCCCCTGGGGCGAGTACGTGCCGTTGCGGGGGTTCTCCGAGTGGCTGGTGCCGCTCCTCGCGGAGGAGATCCCACGCGACATCCTCCCCGGTGACGAGTCCGGCTCCCTCCCGATCGGCGACAGCGTCGTCGGCACGATGATGTGCTTCGACGTGGTCTTCGACGGGCTGGCCCGCAGCGCGGTGCTCGGCGGGGCGGAGCTGCTCGTGGTGCAGACCAACAACGCGACCTTCACGGGAACCTCCCAGCCCGAGCAGCAGTGGCAGATCTCGCGGCTGCGCGCGATCGAGTCGGGGCGGTACGTCGCCGTGCCGTCGACCAACGGGATCTCCGGTCTCATCCGTCCAGACGGTACGGTTCAGGCGACGGCGCCGCAGGAGGAGCCGGGCTATCTCGCCGAGGAGATCCAGGCCGCCACGGCGGTCACGACCGGCACGCGGCTCGGCATCTGGATAGAGGCGGCCGCGTCGCTCACGGTCGCCCTCGTACTGCTGAGCGGAATCCGAAGGAAGGTACGTCGACGGTGAAGTCCCTGGTAGTGATCCCCACCTACAACGAGGTGGAGAACGTCGAGTCGATCGTGGGGCGTGTCCGTGGCGCGCAGCCCGACGCGGACGTGCTCGTCGTCGATGACGGCTCGCCTGACGGGACCGGTGATCTCGCCGACCAGTTGGCCGCCGCGGACCCCTCGGTCCAGGTCATGCACCGCACCACCAAGGACGGTCTCGGCGCGGCCTACCTCGCAGGGTTCGCGTGGGGCCTCGAGCGTGGGTACGACGTCCTCGTCGAGATGGACGCCGACGGCTCCCACCAGCCGGAGGAGCTCTATCGTCTCCTCGACGCGATCGACGCCGGTGCCGATCTCGTCCTGGGCTCGCGTTGGGTCGACGGGGGTTCGGTGGTCAACTGGCCCAAGCAGCGCGAGGTGCTCTCACGCGGCGGCAATCTCTATGCGCGAGTGGCGCTCGGTCTGCCGCTGCGTGACGCCACGGGGGGATACCGGGCGTTCCGAGGCGCGGTCCTCAAGGACCTGCTGGCTGACGAGATCGCGTCGCAGGGCTACTGCTTCCAGGTCGACCTGGCCCGGCGCTCGGTCCGTGCCGGGTACGACGTCCGCGAGGTCCCGATCACGTTCGTCGAGCGCGTGGCGGGGGAGTCAAAGATGGACGGCGGGATCGTCCGTGAGGCGCTCTGGCGCGTGACGGGCTGGGGACTGCACGACCGCACCCGTTGGCTGCGCCGCGTACGCTCGTCGTAAGGCACCGAGAATTCTGAGCGTCCCGGGGCGAGAGGGGAAGTCGATGCGTCGAGGTATCGCAGCCGCGTTCTTGCTGCTGCCCGTGGCGGAGATCGCCGTCGCGGTGGGAGTGAGCCGGCTGATCGGCGTCGGCCCCACGCTGCTCGTGCTCCTCGCCCTCACCGTCGTGGGGGTGCTCGTCCTGCGCGAGGCCGGGCGTCGTGGCTGGCAGGCGATGCGTCAGGCCGCCCGTGAGGGTGCGGTGCCGACCGGTGGGGACGGGCGAGCGCTGACCGTGCTCTCCGGCATCCTCCTCGCCGTACCCGGATTCCTCACCGCTCTCGCCGGGCTCCTCTTGATGCTGCCGCCGGTCCGTCGGCTCGTGCGCAGCCGGACACGACGATGGGTCGAGAGCCAGGGCGCCTGGGTGGTCGTGGACCGCTTCGGCCGCCCAACGAGCCGAGGTGGCCGCACCGGTCCCGCGGACGCGTCGAGCACGGTGGTCCAGGGCGAGGTCATCGAGGACGACGACCTGCCGGGCAGCCGAGCGCGACCCGCTCCGGCGCCGAACACACCGCAGCGGACCTTCCCACCGCCGACCCCGTAAACGCCGGCAGGCCCGGGCACAGACAAAAGCCTGGGCCGCACCATGGGGGGAGACGGTGCGACCCAGGCGATCCGGGGGATCAGGTCGGGAGCTTGTCGGTCAGGCCGTACGCTTGCGAGCCTTGGCCTTGGCCTTGGACTTCGCCGGGCGGTGCAGGTGCGCCGGGCCGATCTCGCCGGCGCGCAGAAGCTCCAGGCGCTCGGTCAGGATCTCCTCGAGCTCGGGGATCGAACGCCGCTCGAGCAGCATGTCCCAGTGCGTACGCGGGGCCTTGACGTCCTTGTGCTCGGGCTCGGTGCCGTCGACGAGGCGACCGATCTTTCCGGTGCGCGGGTCCTCCCACTCGGCGGGGATCTCCGCGTCGTCGGCCATCGTGATCGTGAATGTCTTACCGTCAGGGAGGACGTACTCGACGTCCTGCCGCGGCGCCATCTCGACGCCACGCTCGTCCTCGAAGCTCTGGGTTCCGAGGCGCGCCCCCCGGAGTGCGCGTTCAGCCATTAATGCCCTCCCGACAATGAATCACAACATGGTGGTACGAGACGTGTCCGTTTCCGTACACGCTGTCCAACGTATCGGGGGCTCGTGAGATTCCCCTGAGAGCGAATCGTGTCCTAGGCCACGCCGTCAGACCACGGCGGGGACGGTGTTGCCGGCCTCGCGGATCGCACGTCGGGGGTCGAGCCGCGTCAGGAGTACGAATCCGACCAGGAAGAACACGATCAGCGCGAAGATCGCCGGACGGTACGACCCCGTCAGCTGGTGGACGAGGCCGAAAACCAGCGTACCGAGCCAGCTCGTCCCTCGCTCGGCGGCCTGGTAGAGGCTGAAGTACTCGGCCTCGCGTCCCTTGGGGATCATCTGGGAGTACAAGGAGCGCGACAGCGCCTGCGTGCCGCCCAGCACGATGCCGATCCCCGTCGCCATCGCGAGGAAGGGCACGACCTGGCCTGCAGGCAGGACGTATCCGACGCAGACGATGACCATCCACACGACGAGTCCGCCCATGATCGTCCGGGTCGCTCCGACGCTGCGTGCCACGCGCCCGAAGAAGAGAGCGCCCGCGATCGCGACGAACTGGACGAGGAGGATCGTGGCGATCAAAACCTCCTGCGAGAAGCCGAGCTGCTTCTGCCCGTAGATGGAAGAGGAGTAGATGACGGTCTGGATGCCGTCGTTGTAGAAGAGGTAGGCGACGAGGAAGAGCAGCGTCTGTGGATATCTCCTGAGGTCCTTCAGGGTCGTCCACAGCTGCCCGAAGCTGCGTTGGACCAGTCCGGGTCGATGCTCGGGGTCGGCGGCGACGAGGTCGGCCGGCGGATGGTCGCGAAGCCCTCGGTACGCGACGATCGTGAACCCACCCCACCAGATACCGGCCGAGAGCAGGCTGATGCGGACCGCCGTGTCGGTCCCGACGACGTCGCCCGCTCCCAGGACGAGGCCGAGGTTGAGCAGGAGCAGCACCCCTCCGCCCAGATAGCCGACGGCCCAGCCCCGGGATGACACGTGATCGCGCTCGTCCGGCTCGGCGACGTCGATCAGGATCGCGTCGTAGACCGTCAACGAGGCAGCCATGCAGAGGTTCGCGACCATCAGCAGACCCGCGCCGAGCTGCCAGTTGCTGCCGGCGACAAGGAACATGCAGCAGGTCGCGAGAGCGCCGGCCCACGCGAGGCGAGCCATCAGGGTGCGCTTGGACTCGACGCGGTCGGCGACGGCTCCGACGATCGGCAGGACCACCGCGGAGAGCAGCGTCGCGAAGGTGACGACGTAGAACACCAGCGAGCCAGCCGACAGACCGAGTCCGAGAAGGTCGACCCGGCTTGTGCACGGGTCGTCGACGGTGCCGACCCGACCGCACGCGTCCCGCTCGGCGACCGAGGTGAGGTAGGGGCCGATGAGCACCGTCCCCACGCTGGTGATGTAGGCGGAGTTGGCCCAGTCGTACCAGTACCACGCACGCTGCTCCCGGCGTCGGGCCGCTGCCGGGGTCGGGCCGCTCGTCTGTGCCGTCGTCATCGTGCGTCTCCTCCGGTCCACTGCCCGCGGGCAGTCAGGACGTCCTTCAGGACGTCGATGCGGTCACTCATCAGCCCGTCGACCCCGAGGTCGAGGAGGTGGTTCATGTCGTCGGGGTCGTCGATCGTCCACACGTGGACCTCGAGGCCGAGATCGTGGGCGGTCTCGACGAACCGAGGTGTGACGACCGACAGCCACCCCTGCCGGGTCGGCACCTGCACGCACGACGCCCCCAGCCGGCGCAGCCACGGAAGCACCCGCCACGGACGGACCGACATGCGGGCGATCTCCGGGGGAGAGGCGGACGTGGCGAGGTACGGCGCGAGCGCACGGACCCGGGAGAGACGACGGTGCGAGAACGACGCGATGCACACGCGCTCGCCGGCCCTCGCGTCGTCGATCACCCGCAGGGTGGGCGCGACCGCTGCCATCTCCTTGACGTCGATGTTGACGTGCACGTCCGGAAAGGCGTCGAGGACTTCTCGGAGCAGCGGAACGGGCTCTCGTCCGCCGATCTGGGCGCGCTCGATCGTCGAGGCGGGGAGCCGGGCGAGCTGCCCACGGTGGTCGGTGGTGCGGTCGAGCGACGCGTCGTGGAACGCGAACACCACGCCGTCCGACGACACCCGCGCGTCCGTCTCGAGGTAGGTGTAACCCAGTCGTACGGCGTTCTCGAACGCCGCAAGAGAGTTCTCGATGCCGAGGTTCGGACCGTAGTGTGCGCCACCACGATGGGCGTACGCCAAGGGCTTCGGCGAGGCGAGGAAGGGCGGCACCGCGGCTGTCACCGCCCTAGTATGCAGCCCTCTGGCTCGTCTGTCGGTTCTTCGACGACATCATGGCTCCCGGTGGCCGGCTCGTCCCTCGCCGACCACCTCCGCCTCACTCCTCAGATGTCGCGGTGCCTTCTGTCGCGCCATCCTGCGGGGCTCGGCTCCCGGTGGCCGGCTCGTCCCTCGCCGACCACCTCCGCCTCACTCCTCAGATGTCGCGGAACGTCTCGATCTCGGCCCCTAGCGCGTTCAGGCGCGTCGCGAGGTCCTCGTAGCCACGGTTGATCACGTAGACGCTTCGCAGCACCGACGTGCCCTTGGCCGCGAGCATCGCGATCAGGATGACGACCGCTGGCCGCAGCGCCGGCGGGCACACGAGCTCGGTGGCGCGCCACCGGGTCGGGCCCTCGATGAGCACGCGGTGCGGGTCGAGCAGCTTGACGTTGGCGCCGAGCTTGTTGAGCTCCGTCAGGTAGATCGCGCGGTTCTCGTAGACCCAGTCGTGCAGGAGAGTCGTGCCCGAGGCGGTCGCGGCGATGACTGCGAAGAACGGCAGGTTGTCGATGTTGAGGCCGGGGAACGGCATGGGGTGGATCTTGTCGATGGGGGCGTGCAGCACCGACGGGTACGTGGTGATGTCGACCAGCCGGGTGTGGCCGTTCTCCGCGAGGTACTCCTCGCTGCGGTCGTAGGCGAAGCCCATCTCCTCGAGCAGCGCGAGCTCGATCTCCATGAACTCGATCGGCACGCGGCGGACGGTGATCTTCGACTCGGTCACGATCGCGGCCGTGATCAGGCTCATGGCCTCGATCGGGTCCTCGCTCGGCGCGTACTCCACGTCCACGTCGATCCGCGGACGCCCGGTGACCCGGAGGGTGGTCGTGCCGATGCCCTCGATGACGACCCCGAGCCGCTCGAGGAAGAAGCACAGGTCCTGGACCATGTAGTTGGGGCTCGCGTTGCGGATCAGCGTCGTGCCGTCGTGGCGGGCCGCCGCGAGCAGGGCGTTCTCCGTGACGGTGTCGCCGCGCTCGGTGAGCACGATCGGACGGGTCGGCGACACCGACGGGTCGACGGTCGCCTGGTAGCTGCCTTCGGTCGCCTTCACCTCGAGGCCGAACGGACGCAGTGCCGTCATGTGCGGCTCCACCGTGCGGGTGCCGAGATCGCAGCCGCCGGCGTACGGCAGCTCGAACGACTGCTCGCGGTGCATCAGCGGGCCGAGGAACATGATGATGCTGCGCGTACGGCGTGCGGCCTCGGCGTCGATCGACGACAGGTCGAGGGATGCCGGCGGGATCAGCTCGAGGTCGCCCTCGTCGCCGATCCACGTCGTCTTGAACCCGATCGACTGCAGCACCTCGAGGAGCCGGTTGACCTCCTCGATGCGTGCGACCTTGCGCAGCGTCGTCCGGCCCTCGTTGAGCAGAGCGGCGCACAGAAGCGCGACGCCGGCGTTCTTGGAGGACTTGACGTCGATCGCGCCGGAGAGCTTCGTCTCGCCCGCCACGCGCAGGTGGCTCGGACCGGACGTGCCCAAGGCCACGAACTCCGAGTCGAGGGCGGCGCCGACGCGGGCGAGCATCTCGAGGGAGAGGTTCTGCTGGCCCTGCTCGATGCGGTTCACCGCACTCTGGCTCGTCTTCAGGAGATTTGCGAGGTCCGCCTGGGTCATCCCGCGGTGCTTGCGCGCATCTCGGATGAGGTTCCCGATCCGAGTGAGGTAGTCGTCAGTCATGGGCTCCACCGTATCTCAGATATGAGATAATCGTCGAGGACACGAGGTGTGATACCTCGTACGGTCACGGCTGCCCGCGCCACGGCGAAGGCACCTCGACCCACCGTACGGGGTGGTTCAATGGCGCGGTGAGCAACCCCACCGCCGTGTCGCCGACTGGCAGCGACCGTCCTGTGAACCCGTTCCTGCATGCTCTGCCGAAGGCTGAGCTGCACGTTCACCTGCTCGGAGCGGCATCTCCCGAGACCGTTCTCGGGCTCGCGCGCAGACACCCCCAGGTCGGCGTCCCGGTCGAGATCGAGGCACTCCGGGAGTTCTACCGCTTCCGCGACTTCGCCCACTTCATCGAGGTCTACGTCCAGACCAACCAGCTCGTCACCACCCCCGAGGACGTCGAGGACCTCGTCGCGGGAGTCGGGGCGGACATGGCGGCCCAGAACATCCGGTACGCCGAGCTGACCATCACCCCGGACAGCCAGCTCCTCATGGGGATCGAACCCGACGCCCTGGCCCAGGCGCTGGTCGGCGGGCGGGAGCGGGCTCGAGAGAGCGGCGTCGAGCTGGCGTGGATCTTCGACATCCCCGGCGAGCTCGGTGTGGTGTCGGGGGAGCGGACCATCGACTGGGTCGAGAAGTACGCGCCTTCGGGAACCGTCGGGTTCGGCCTGGGCGGCCCCGAGATCGGCGTCGCTCGCCCCCAGTTCGCCGAGGTCTTCGCGCGAGCCCGGGCGATCGGTCTCGGGAGCGTCCCGCACGCCGGCGAGACGACCGGAGCCGAGACCGTACGCGACGCGCTCGATGCGCTCGGAGCCGTCCGGATCGGACACGGGATCAGGGCGGTCGACGACCCGGCCCTCGTCGCAGAGCTGGCAGACCGCCGCATCCCTCTGGAGGTGGCGCCGACCTCGAACCTGCGGACGGGCGCGGTCGCCAGGATGCAGGAGCACCCGTTCGTCGCGTTGCGCGAGGCGGGTGTCGTCGTCACGCTCAACAGCGACGACCCGGGCATGTTCGACACGACCCTCGAGCACGAGTACCAGCTCGCCCACGACGTCTTCGGCCTCAGTCTCGCCGACCTCGCCGACGTCGCCCGCACCGCGGTCGACGTCTCGTTCGCGCCGGACGCGCTGAAGCTCGCGCTCCGTGACGAGATCGACGCGGTCGTCGCCGAGGCGATGCTGGAGTCCTGACCGGCGGCCTCGTCCCGGCTCAGGCGGCGACGCCCCTGCTCATCTCACACCGTCGCCGTGGCGTCCGGCCCGAGCAGCAGGGCCTCCTCTGCGCCGCCCATCTCGGCCACCCGGCCCCAGTAGATGGGATAGCCGAGGTCGGAGATGGTGCCGTCGTGGATCGGGAAGACGACCCGCGGCGCCACCGCCCGTACGAAGTCGACCGTCTCGCTCACCTTCGCCCACGGGGCGCTGAGCGGGACAGCCAGGACGTCGACCGCCCGAGGGACCGACTCGTAGGAGTCGCCGGGGTGGAACAGGCGCGTGTCCTCGGCTTCCACGAGGACGCCGACGTTGCCGATCCGGGGTATGTCCGGGTGAATCACGGCGTGCTCGAAGCCGATGCCCGTGAGGGTCAGCGACGGTCCCAGCTCGACGGTCACGTTGGCCGCGAGCGGCTGCCAGACGCCCAGACCGCCCAACGCGGCGACCGTCTGCGGCTCCGCGAGCAGCCTGGCGTCGGGGTTGGCGGCGAGCAGGCGCTCGATGCGAGCCGGATCGACGTGGTCTGGGTGCTGATGAGTGACGACGATCGCGTCCAGCCCGGTGAGGGAGAAGGCCTCGTCGCGGCTGAACGTGCCGGGGTCGATGAGGACCCGGTGCGGTCCAGACTCGACGAGGAGGGCGGAGTGGCCGAAGCGCGTGATGTCCATGGCCCTATCTAACCCCGCGGGCGCCGATCACCGTCGACGTGCGACGACCTCGAGAACGTGAGGAGCCACCCACCGCTCGCTCAGCGTCTCCCACCCTCGCAACCTCGACACGTTGCTCTCGCCGAGCCTCACAGCGACGAGGCCGTCCGGCCGCAGCGCAGCCTGGATGTGCGCCCAGAGCTGCTCGGAGCCCGATCTGAGCAGTGCGGAACGCACGTGCACCAGGTCGGCGTCGGGGAGACCGCTCAGCTGCGGCAGGCTCTCGGCGACCAGGGTGAGGCGGTCGAGCGCCTCGGTGCCGGCTCGCGCACGTACGGCGTCGCACGTGGCTGGGTCTTCGTCGATGCCGATGACTGTCCAGCCGAGCTCGAGGAGGGCGGTCGCCTCGGCGCCGGCGGCACATCCGACGACGACGGCCGTACGGCCTTTGCCGGGTCCGACGAGCGCGAGCGCGGTGGAGCACAGCGGTGGCACCGCCGTACGTCGCGGGCTGACGGTGGGGGGCCTCTCATTTCGCACATGCCGATGCTGGCACGAGGTCGCGGCGCTGTCCCAAGGGGGGAGGCCCACCGGTGTGTCGACCGTTCCCGAGTTGGGATCATCGAGCTCTCTGCCTTCCCGAAGGAGCTCTCGATGTCGGTGATGCGCTCGATCGTCCTGTTCGGCGTGGCAGCACTCTTGGAGATCGGCGGTGCCTGGCTGGTCTGGCAGGGTGTGCGCGAGCACCGGGGATGGGCGTGGATCGGTGCAGGCGTGGTGGCGCTCGGAGCGTACGGGTTCGTCGCGACGCTCCAGCCCGACGCCAACTTCGGCCGCATCCTCGCCGCCTACGGGGGAGTGTTCGTCGCCGGCTCGCTGGCGTGGGGGATGGTCGCCGACGGGTTCCGACCCGATCGCTGGGACGTCGCCGGGGCGCTGGTGTGCCTCGTCGGCGTCGGGCTCATCATGTACGCCCCACGGAATGCGTGACACGCCCTGACCGCGCCGATACTCTCCCACCTGTGAAGAGCCCTCGCGCCATGCCGGTGGAGACGCGGCGGATGTTCGTGATCGCCGCGGGCGGCACGCTGGCGGCCGGCCAGCTGGCGAGCATGGGCAGGGCCGCGGTGCCGCTCGCGCTCCTCGCACTGGCTGCCTGCGGCGTGAGGTGGGCGCGTACGGTCTTCGCCTTCGGCGCTGCCTTCTGGGCGCTCTTCGCCGTGTGGGGATGGACCTACTACGTCGTGCACGGAGGCTCTGCTCTCACGGCGGAGGAGCACCGTGTGCTCGCTGCCATGACGATGTGTGCCCTCGCGTTCCTCGCCGTGACGGCGCCGGCCGTGAAGGACTGGGTCCGTGCTCAGCCCTCGCCGCCCGCGGTCTTACCGCGTACGATCTCGCAGCTTCGATGACCTCTCAGGTCATGGTCGCTGGACGGTGGATGCGCCAGAGTGGGAGCCGTGACGACGGAGACCGTGACGAGGCAGCCCGGGGAGCGCGCCCTGGGGGACCTGCTGCGGACGTGGCGGACGCGGCGCCGCTACAGCCAGCTCGCGCTGTCGTCGGAGACCGGGATCTCGACGCGCCACATCAGCTTCGTGGAGACAGGACGGTCACGGCCGAGCAGCGACATGATCCTCCGCCTCGCGGCAGCACTGGACGTGCCGACGCGAGTGCAGAACAGGATGCTGCTCGCCGGCGGATTCGCGCCCGCCTTCCCCGAGCGCCCACTCGAGCACCGCGACCTCGAAGCGGCGCGCTCTGCGGTGCGTGAGGTCCTCGTCGCGCACGAGCCGTACCCCGCGCTCGCTGTCGACCGGTTGTGGAACATCGTCGACGCCAACGCCGGCGTACGCGCCCTGGCGGCGCTCGCCTCGCCCTCCCTGCTCGAGGGGCAGGTCAACGCGCTTCGCCTGACACTCCACCCTGACGGTCTCGCGCCGCACCTGGTCAATCTCGCGCAGTGGCGCGAGGCGGTGCTCGCCGGGTTGAGTCGCATGGCGCAGGCGCAGGGGGACGTCGAGATGCTGGCGCTCCGCGACGAGCTCGCGGGGTACGAGGTCCCCGTGACGTCGGACGCGCGGGCGCCTGATGGTGGTCAGGTGTTCGTGCCGCTGGTCGTTCGTGTCGGCGACGACGTGCTGACGTTCCTCTCGATCATCTCGACGTTCGGCACACCGATCGACGTGACCCTGTCGGAGCTGGCGATCGAGACCTTCGTCCCGGCCGACGACACGACGCGCCGGTGGCTCGGCCAGCACGTCCAGGTCACGGCCGGCTGATGGATCGCGCGGCGGAAGCGGCGATCACCCCCTTCCGTGCCCACGTACCCGACGATGCGCTCGGGGACCTGCGCGACCGTCTGCGCCGGACTCGATGGCCGGAGGCGGAGCCGGTCTCCGACTGGTCGCAGGGTATTCCGCGGGGCTACCTCCAAGACCTGTGCCGCTACTGGGCAGAGGACTACGACTGGCGGGCGACCGAGGCGCGCCTCAATGCTGTCCCGCAGTTCCGTACGCGCATCGACGGGCTCGACGTCCACTACCTTCACCGCCGCTCGCCCCACCCGTCTGCGCTGCCGGTGGTGCTGACCCACGGCTGGCCGGGCTCGGTGCTGGAGTTCCTCGACCTCCTCGATCCACTCACGGATCCGACGGCGCACGGGGGAGCGGAGGAGGACGCCTTCGATGTCGTGGTGCCCTCCCTGCCGGGGTATGGATTCAGCGGCAGACCCACGACCACCGGCTGGGGCGTCGACCGCATCGCCGGCGCGTGGGCACGGCTGATGGAGCGCCTGGGATATCGCCGTTACGGCGCCGCAGGCAGCGACTGGGGGACGAGCGTCAGCAGCGCGCTCGGGCGCCTCGATCCCGATCATGTGGCAGGCATCCACCTGGTGCCACCGCTGGCCGGTCCCGACCCCGACGACCCCTCACCGCCGACAGCCGCCGAACGCACGGCGCTGGGTGACCTCGAGCGCCGGGCCCGGCAGGAGTCGGCCTACTCGGAGGTCCACCGCACCAAGCCGCAGACGATCGGCTACGCGCTCGTCGACTCTCCGGCCGCACTCTGCGCGTGGATCGTGGAGAAGATGTGGTCCTGGACAGACCACAACGGTGACCTCCACTCGGTGCTGACGCGCGACCGGGTGCTCGACGACGTCAGCCTCTACTGGTTCACGCAGACCGGTGCGTCGTCGGCGCGGCTCTATGCCGAGAGCATCGACCTGGTGTCGCGGTGGATCAGCGGCGCTGACGCAGAGCAGGTGACGGTGCCGACCGGGGCGTCGATCTTCGGCGCCGAGGTGCCACGACCCTCACGGCGCTGGGTCGAGCGCCGCTATCCGGACCTGCGCTACTGGGCCGAGCACGCCCGTGGCGGTCACTTCGCTGCCTGGGAAGCACCCGACGCGCTCGTGGAGGACCTGCGCAGGTTCTTCCGCCCGCTCCGATGACAGCCACGGCCGCGAGAGGGCAGAGTGTCAGGGAGTCACGATCTCGACCCCAGGAGGAACCGATGACGACCCGACTCAACCCCTACCTCTCGTTCGGAGACCAGGCGCGCGCGGCGATGGAGTTCTACCGGTCGGTGTTCGGGGGTGAGCTCACGCTCAGCACCTTCTCCGAGTTCGACCCCACGGTGGGCACGGGCACGGGCGCGGGCGACGGGATCATGCACGGACAGCTCGAGGCACCCAACGGGATGGTCCTCATGGGGGCGGACACACCTCCCGAGATGAGCGGCCCGACACCGAACGGCACGGTGTCCTTGAGTGGAGACGACGAGTCGGAGCTGCGCGGCTACTGGGACGGTCTCGCGGACGGTGCCCAGGTCACCGTGCCGCTGGAGAAGGCACCGTGGGGCGACTCGTTCGGCATGCTGACGGATCGGTTCGGTGTGGGCTGGATGGTCAACATCTCAGAGGCGGACTGACGTCGTGCCAGGTCGCATCGCCACCGCTGACACGGTCGACCGCGAGGCGCTGCTCGCGTTCCTGCGCGGCCGCAGCCATGCCGTGCTGCACACGACCCGCAAAGACGGGTCTCCACAGATGAGTCCCGTGACCTACGGAGTCGACGGTGCCGGGAGGGTGGTCGTCTCGACCTACCCCGAACGCGCCAAGGTCGCCAACCTCCGGCGGCGTCCCGCCGCCTCGGTCCTGTCGCTGGGGACGGACTTCAACGACGCCTGGGTGCAGGTGGACGGGACAGCCGAGGTCATCGATCTCCCGGACTCCGTCGAGCCGTTGGTGGAGTACTACCGGGCCATCTCGGGGGAGCACCCTGACTGGGACGAGTACCGTCGGGCGATGGTCGAGCAGGGCAAGTCGATCATCCGCATCTCGATCGAGCGGTGGGGGCCGGTCGCTACGGGCGGCTTCCCGCCTCGGCTGGCCGAGGGCTGACCGTGACGAGCTCCACCTCGTCGTCCTGACCCGGCCACCGACCGAGCAGGGCGTACGGCGACGGTGTCCCGCGCTGAAGGTCTGCGCCGACAAGCACGCGGCGGACCACCAGCGACGCCTGGTCGGCGTCGACGACTGTCTGCTCGGCGTCGCTGCGAGCCACCGGCGCCACCACCTCGGGGACCGGCGTGCCGGGCGAGCCGCTGCCTGTCACGAACGTCGTGGGCTCGCGCCGAACGAGGCCGG
This sequence comes from Mumia sp. zg.B21, assembly GCF_019550855.1. Taxonomy (NCBI): domain Bacteria; kingdom Bacillati; phylum Actinomycetota; class Actinomycetes; order Propionibacteriales; family Nocardioidaceae; genus Mumia; species Mumia sp. zg.B21. The sequence goes on from NZ_JAHWCJ010000001.1 coordinate 954,094, forward strand.
CATCGGTCTCGACGAACTCGTCCGCCTGGCGACCGCCCGTACGGATGGCCGCGAGTGCCGCCTGCACGTAGACGGGGTCGCCGCACCCGTCGTACACCCACCGCCGGCCCAGGACGGAGTGGTCCATGGTGGTGATCAACGCCGCATCGGCACCCTCGAGAGCGGACGCCCGGTAGGTCAGCGGCACCTGCAGGAGCGGACCTCCCGGTGTGCGGACGAGGAACGTCTCGATGCCGACCTCGCCGTCGGGATCGTCGAAACGGAAGGCGCCGACGCGCTCCAGCGCTCCGTCTGCCGCCGACCGACCCCACGGTTGCGTCGGCACCCACTGCTGGAGGAGCTCGAGCTTCGTCGGGCGGATCTCTGCCTGATAGAGGTGAGCCATGCCGACATCCCACCACGGCAGAGAGTCGCCGCGCCCGGTCAGACGACCGAGGCGCTCTCGCTCGGCTCGTCAGCCTCTGCCAGCTCCTGGTCGCGCTCCGCGCGGTGGCGCTTGAACGAGTACACGACCGCCGAGACCCACAGTGCGACGATGACGATGTACGCCACCGACCGCAGGCCCCCCGCGGCATCGATCCAGTCGCTCGTCAGCAGGGTCCGGGTGTTGGTGAGGATGATCAGACCGCCGACCAGCGACCCGAGGACACGCGGCGGGATGTGGCGGACCAGCCACGCCGCGATCGGCGCGGCGATCGCGCCGCCGATGAGCAGTGCCAGGGCCCAGGTGTAGTCGACGCCTGCCGACCCGATGCCGACGATGAATCCGAGGCTCGCGGCGATGGCCACGAGGAACTCGCTGGTGTCGATCGAGCCGATGGTCTTGCGGGGCTCGAGGCGTCCGCTGGCGAGGATCGCCGGTGTGCCGACCGGGCCCCAGCCACCCCCGCCGGTGGCGTCGACGAATCCTGCGAACAAGCCGAGGGGTGTGAGGAACCGCTTGCGGAGAGGCTTGCCGAGGTTGCCCTTGGGCAGCCCTTTCGCGGTGAACCGTACGAGGATGTACAGGCCGAGGGCCAGGAGGATCACCGACATCAGCGGCCCGGCTGCCTCGGTGGAGAGGCTCGAGAGGAATGTCGCACCGGCGAACGCGCCGATGGCGCCGGGGATGCCGATCTTGGCGACGACCTTCCAGTCCACGTTGCCGAACCTCCAGTGCGCCGCACCGGAGACCAGCGTCGTGCCGATCTCGGCCAGGTGCACGGTGGCCGACGCGGCCGCGGGGTTGGTCCCGATCGCCAGGAGGAGCGTCGTCGACGTCACCCCGTACGCCATGCCGAGGCTGCCGTCCACGAGCTGCGCGCCCAGCCCGACGAGCGAGAGCAGTACAAGAGTGCGCATTGTGTCCCCACGAGATTAGGTAAGTCACTAGGTTCGGTACACAATGACAGAGTTCCGATCACCGTGCAAGAAACTCGCCCGGTCGAGGTCGGACTAACGGCGCGTGCGGGGAACCCGCGTGACCCAGTACGGGGTCTGCGGGGTCGGGGGAGTCCCGAACCGGGCGTTAGGAAGATAGAGCCACGGTCCGAACGCCGCCACGGTGGTCGGGACGTCGAAGCGAGGGCTCGTGATCTGGTCGACCAGGCGGCCGGTCGTGCCCCGTCGGTCGAGGCGGAACACCGCGATCGTGTTCAGCCGGTTCTGGACGACGTACAGGGTGCGTCCTTGGAGGAGCATGCCGTCGCCGTTGGTGAGGACGTAGCCACCCAGGTCGACGATCCGCGTCCGGCCCGTCCTCGTGTCGACGCGGTGCAGCTCGCCGCGCTCGGACAGCACCACGAGCAGGGCGCGGCCGTCGGGGGTCTCGGTCAGCCCGTTGGCGCCGAAGCCGGTGCCCTGCTGCCAGTCCCCGGACAGCGGCAGCGTCACGACGTCGTCCGGGTCTGCCGGGCGCCCGCCGCGACGGAGGGGCACGCCGTACAGCTGCGGCTGCAGCGAGTCGGTGAACCAAGCGGTGCGCCTGGTCAGGACGACGTCGTTGACGAAGCCGGCGCCCGTCGTGAACGGGTACGACGCGAGGGTGGCACCGGTCCGGGTGTCCACGATGCGGCCGGTGCCGGAAGGACCCCCGGCGACGTACAACCGTCCTCGACGATCCGACTTGAGGCCGGCCGCGGCCGTACCCGGTCCCTGGCTGATGACCTCGCCCCTGCCGGTCCGCAGATCCACCTGGTAGATGTCGCCGTCGGCGAGCGAGCCGAACCACGCGGTCGGTCCAGGACCGATCGCGATGCCCTCGGGCTGGAAGCCGTCAGGGAGCGGGAACTCGGCCGGGAACGCCCGGGGTGTGGCGGTCGCCACCGACGTGGTGGGGGAGAGGACCGCTGCGCCCACGGCGAGCGCGATCGCGAGGACAAGTCGACGTGTACGCATGTCGTCACGCTAGACGCGTCACGCCTGTCCTGCACCGCCAAAGCAGCGTCAGGCGACGAAGATGCAGAACGGATGCCCCGAGAGGTCGGCGAACACGAACAATGCCTCGTCGGGATCGTCGCTGCGGTCGAGGATCAGCTCCGCGCCGAGCGCCTCGGCACGCTCTCGGTGGCGGTGCAGCGCGGAGGCGTCCGGGACTGTGAAGTCCAGGTGCAGCTGCATCGGGACGTCGTCCTTGGGCCAGGTCGTCCGCGTGAGCTTCTCGACCTTCTGGAAGGAGAGCACACGGTGGCCACTCTCATCGACCAGGACCAGCCAGTCCGGCTGACCGTCGTCGTCGGCACCGGGCTCGTCGCCGGCCCGGTAGTCGAGACCCAGGAGGTTGCGGTAGAACTCCGCGAGCTCACGGGGGATCGTCGAGTCGAGGACCGAGGTCTGGAGTTGGGGGTAGTCGCTCATGCCGCACCACGCTAGCGGGATCGTGCCTTACACGAGGCTCGCCGTGAGCCCGCCGTCGAGGACGTAGTGGCTTCCGGTGATCCACTCGGCGCGGTCGGAGGCCAGGAAGCAGGTGACCTCGGCGACGTCGGCCGGCGTCCCGAGCCGTCCCTGTTTCGCCCCGACGAGGTCGGCGAACGGGACCTGCGTGGCGTCCTCGAAGTCAGGCCGCAGCCGATCGACCATCTCCGTGTCGACGAAGCCGGGGCACACGGCGTTCACTCTGACCCCCGAGGCGCGGAGCTCGATGGCCGCGACGCGGGTGAGCTGGATGAGCGCCGCCTTGGTCGCGCAGTACGAACCCAGGAGCGGGCTGCCTCCGAGGCCGGCGACAGAGGCGATGTTGACGATGTTGCCGCCCGACTCGACGAGGTGGGGGACAGCCGCCTTCGTGGCCACGAACGGCCCGCGTACGTTGACGGCGAAGATCCTGTCGAAGCTCTCCGTCGACTGCGTCACGAGCGGACTCGACACCTCGATGCCGGCGTTGTTGACGAGCACGTCGAGCCCGCCCAGCAGGCCGACGGTCTCCGCGATCGCGGCACCGACGGCGGCCTCGTCGGAGACGTCGCAGCTCGCCGTACCCGCAGCGTCCAGCTCACGGCGAGTCTGCTCGGCGGCGTCGGCGTCCGCGTCGCTGATGACGACCCGTGCCCCGCGCTCGATCGCGAGCGCCGCGATGGCGCGACCGATGCCGCGGGCGGATCCGGTGACGAGGACGCGCTTTCCGGTGAGCTCTGACATGGGAGGAGGCTAGCGTCAGTCGTGGGCCAGGGGGTGGACCTCACCGAGGGCTGCTCGCCCGTCGGACGGATCGTCGGGCTCCCAGCGCAGCAGGTCGCCGGGCTGGCACTCGAGCACCTCGCAGAGGGCCGCGAGCGTCGTGAACCGTACGGCTTTGGCGCGCCCGTTCTTGAGGACGGCCAGGTTGGCGGGGGAGATGCCGACCCTCTCTGCCAGGCCGCCCACGGACATCTTGCGCTTGGCCAGCATCACGTCGATGTCGACGACGATCGGCATCAGATCACCTCGTCCAGCTCGGCACGGAGATGCTGCGCCTCGGTGTCGCGCGCGACCGCCTGCGCCAGAAGCATGCGCAGCACGAGGACCAGGAGAGCGACTCCCGCGATCATCGTCCCGAGCCCGCCGATCAGCAGGACGACGCCGGGGGCGACTGCTTCTCCGGGGGCGAGCACGACTCCTAGGGCATAGGTCAGAGCCGACGCGACGGCGATCGCACCGATCACGACGTCGACATAGCGGAACGCCGAGTGCGAGAAGACGGTGCCGCGACGCACCATCGTCAGCAGGCGCCACACACAGAGCATCGTGACCTGCGCAGTGGTGACGCCCAGCAGCACGATGAGGACGAACGGGACGCGCACCGCGGTCGGAGCGTCGTCGAGATCTGCGGCGAGCAGCGGCACCATCACCGCTTGGATGAAGACCGAGCCGACCAGCCCGATCACGATGACGATCCGCAACGCGAGAACGGCGAACTGTCCCATCGGCTTCTCCTCTATCGAAAGACGATGCTAACCTATCGTTATTCGATAGCCTCGGCAAGAGCGCCTCGTCCTCGGCCTAGGGTTTCCTGAGTGGGCACCACGCTGCGGTTCGCCGGTCGTATCGCCGGTTGGGGCACGGCTTCGGGGACGCGGTTCGTCGTCGGGCGATGGGATGTCTCGCCGTACGGATCCTTCGCGGACGTGATGCTCGAACGTCCCAGCGGGGAGCGGTCTCTGCTCGCGCCGTCGGAGGAGATCGCGCGGCTGGTCGCCTCCACCTACCAGTTCGACAGGGTCGAGGTCGTCCCCGTGGTCGTCGCCGACGCGCCACCGGGTGGACATCGGTGGCGGATCTCTGCCGGCCCGCTCGTCGCGGAGCTCACCATCGGAGGCCGGACCACGCTCGGCCGCCTGCTGCGGCTGGTCCCGCCTCGGGTGGCCACCTCGGTGAGCGCGACAAGGGTTACGGATCCGGTCGCGCGGCTCCTTCTGCAGGGCGTACGGACGCGGGGGAGCGCGGGGTCGGGCAGACGGGAGTACTACGGCGCGACGGACGTGCACCGTCTCGACGCCGTACGCACCTCCTGGGCGGGCGAGGACCTCGGACCCATGGGGGCGGTGGATCCTCCGGTGCGGTTCGGCTTCGGGTCCACGCCTGCGGCGCCGGCGGTGACGGACGTCGTGACCACGATCGTGCTGGCTGACAGCGCTCGGGGCGACGTCTGGGGATGATTCTGTCGGCGTTCGGTGGGAGGGTGTCGGCAAGGAGACGGAGACGAACGGAGCCAACGCCATGAGCCGCCAGATCCAGGTCACCTTCGACGCCCGCGACCCCCGAGCACTGTCGACGTTCTGGCGCGACGCGCTGGGATACGTGCACCCAGGCCCGCCGGGGGTCGAGCTCTCCGAGGGAGACGACCCGCTCGCTGCCTGGGACGAGTTCCTCGAGCGGCTGGGCATGCCGCGGGAGCAGTTCAACTCACGATCGGCCATCGAAGACCCGGAGGGCAAGGGCCCACGCATCTTCTTCCAGCAGGTGCCGGAGGACAAGGTCGCCAAAAATCGCGTCCACCTCGACGTGCGCGCTGCGCCTGGCCTCCAGGGAGTCGAGCGCATGGAGGCGTTGGAGGCGGAGTGCGAGCGCCTGGTGTCGCTCGGGGCGACGAGGGTGGGTCGCTACGAGCCCTCACCGCCGATGGGCGCGGGACACATCGTGATGACCGATCCCGAGGGCAACGAGTTCTGCCTGGACTGACACGTTCGTCGGCGCGGCGTCCGTGCGCGCTGCTACCCTCCGCGAATGCCCGCCGAGAGTGACGCCGGACCTGATCGCCTTCCGTCGAGGCGGCGCCACCTCTCCCGGCAGATCGCAGTGCTCGGTCTGTCAGCGGCGGCGGGGTTCGCCGCGATCGGCGTCGGCGTTCACACGTGGGTCAACGCCGGGCCGCGGATCGAGGATCACGGGTTCGACGAGAGCACCGCAGGCGTCGCGCTATCGAGCCCCGTGGCCGGCCCGGCGACATTGACGATGGATCTCGGACCGGTCTGCTTGGACGACGAAGGCTCGGTCGAGCTCGTGTCCGTCGTTCCCTATCGTCCGCTCAACGGGTTCAGAGTGACCGACTTCGGTCTCGTGGATTCGGTCGTGATCGGAGAGGCGACGACCTCGGGGATCGAGAACGAGCGCTCCACGTTCGCCGAAGCGCTCGAGGGCAGATCCGTGACACGGACCTTGACGCACGAGTGCGTGTCGGACGGGTCGTCTCCCAATCTGATCGTGGAGCTGCGCAAGCCTGCTGCTGAGAGCGTCCAGGCCCTCGGCTACCACGTCCACTACACCAGCGCGGGTCGCTTGCACCGGACCTTCAACGGCCTCGGCATGCACTTCTGCGAACGCGAGGCGCCTCGGTTCTGCGAACGGGTGTGATCGTCATCGCGGGATCGTGCAGGTCTGGATGTTTTCCTCGCCATTTGACCGGAACCATAAGACTAGGGACAGGTCGGTCACGCCGACGATTCTGAGACCTGCGGGGTCTTGCGGCAAGCCTCCACGTCCGTTATAGATCGAACATGAGGGCACCGGTGGGTGCTCTCTTCTGCTGTTCAGGCCACGGGCGGGAGGGGCGCAGGCTGTGATCTTGCCGAAGGTGCGTGACGACCGGTTCATCACGACCCGCCGGGGAGGGACGCTGACCGACTCCGATCACCGGCTCCTGGCGCTCTGGGCCGCTGCGTGCGCGGAGCACGTGCTCCACCTCTTCGAGTCGGTCCAGCCTGGGGACCCGCGGCCGCGCTTCGCGATCGAGCAGGTACGAGCGTGGGGGAGAGGCGAGATCCGCATGTCCGAGTCCCGCGCCGCGGGCGGGCACGCCATGGCGGCGGCACGAGACCTGCGTGGTGCGGCACGACACGCCGCCTTTGCCGCGGGTCAGGCGGCGGTGACTGCGCACGTCGCCGCCCACGAGCTCGGCGCTGCGGCGTACGCGATCAAGGCGGCGCGCGCTGCCGCGCCCGCCGCCGCCCAGGACGCCGGACGGATGGAGTGCCGGTGGCAGCGCGAACAGCTTCCCGAGGCGATCCGTGACCTCGTCCTTGATGATCAGCGGCTCCGCAATCAGATCTGCTGGTCGGTGTTCGACTCAGTCCCCCCTGTCTGAGGCCGACTGGCCGTCACTCGAGATACAACCGGAAGCCCTCGGCCTCGGCCTGGAAGCCAAGACTGCGATACAGGTCGTGGGCGCCGTCGGAGGCATGCCGTTTGTGGGTGAGCAGCTGCACCTTGTAGGCCCCGGCGGCTCCAGCGTCCCGCAACAGGGTCTGCAGAAGGAGACTCGCCACTCCTCGACGCCTGTGCGCGTACGTCACGACCACCGCCTCGATGAAGGCGGTGGGCCGGCAGTCATAGGTGAGGTTGGGCAGCAGAGACAGGCACGCGGTTCCGACGGCGCCACTGTGGCACTCCGCGAGGTAGACCGTCACGTCCGACGTGCGCTGAATACGGGCCCACGTCGTGCTCTGGCGAGGTGATGCCTCGGGCGCCGCGGATGGAGGCGCCGGCACCGGAGCCAGTGCCTCGTTCTCTGCGAGGACTCCGAGCACGCTCGAGAGATCGTCGTCGCTCACTGCTGGGCGCACCCGATAGCGTGTCTCCACGCACGGCAGCCTAGGCGCTGGATGTCAGTAGTAGCAGGCAGGATCATCGACATGGACGGACGTGCTGTCGCGGTCACCGGTGCCGCGTCGGGCTTGGGCCGGCACATCGCGGTCGAGCTGCTCACCCGGGGCCGTCCGGTCATCCTTCTCGATCGGGACTCCGACGGCCTGGATGCTGCGGTCGATGAGCTCGGCGGGCAGGGGAGTCGAGCGACGGTGTCGGCGGTCGTGGCCGACCTGTCCACGCTGGACGGCATCCACGCGGCGGCTGACGAGCTGACCGGGCGATCAGACCTGGGCGGGCTGGTGAACAACGCGGGCGGCTGGCTTCCGGGCGATCAATATCCCGACGCGGACCCGGACGCGTGGCTGTCGGCGATCACCCTGAACCTCCTCGCCCCTATGCTGCTCACGCAACGGTTGTGGGCCAGGCTCGCGACGGGCGGTGGCGCGGTGGTCACGATCGGCTCCAGCGGAGGGATCGGTGACGACGCCTACGGGTCACCTGAGTACGCCGCGGCGAAGGCCGGCATCCGACGATTCACCACCAGCCTCTCCGCGCGCACCGACGTGCGCGTCATGGCGGTCGTCCCGGGGTGGATCGGCCTCGAGCGCGCTCACCGTGAGTGGGCTGCGCTGTCGCCCGAGCAGCAGCATGACGTCGGACCGCTCATCCCGCCGGCGGATGTTGCCGGCGTCGTCGTCTCACTCCTGACCGACGGCAGTCCAGGCGAGGTCGTCGACCTGATCGTCACCGCTTAGACGGTCAGCTCGACAGGTCTTTGAAGTACCGGGCTACCGGCCAGCGCTCGAAACCCGCAGTCTCGTAGGCGGCCCGTGCAGGGGCGTGGCCGGGATCATCGCCGGTCTCCACCATCACCATCAGCATCCCGGCCTCGCGCCCCCGCTCAAACGACCGATCCATGAGCGCCCGCGCGATGCCTTCACGCTGACGAGATGGATCGACGGCGATGACGTAGAGCTCGCTCATGCTGTCCTCGGGGTGCATCTTCGTGCAGACCCACCCGACTGGATCGGATCCGTCGAGCGCGACGTCGACGCTCTCCGACTCGTGGGCCAGCACTTCCTCGAGGTCTGCGTACTGGCGGGCGCGCCAGCCGTCCGGATAGAACGCGTCGTAGACGAACGGAGAGACGGCCGACTGCATCAGCGGAAAGACAGGCTCCCAAGCCCGGATAGCCAGGTCGAGAAGCGCCTCGCGGTGCGCCTCCGCGTACGGGACGATGGTGAGCATGCGGGCAACCCTACGATGCAGCGAACCCCGCTCTCGCGCCTAACCACGCACTCCCGACAGTGCGCCGATAAGCGACATTATGTCAATCTGCAATCCGTCAGCCAACCGCTCCACTGCCCGCGCCGGGATCCCTACGACTTCCACTGTGCTTGGATCGAACGCATGCCGAGCTCGTTGATCGAAGTCAGACGTGAGTACACGGATGCTCAGGAGGTGGCGTTGATGGACGCAGTGCATAACGCCCTCGTGGCTGCATTCAAGATCCCTGTCGAGGACCGGAACGTTCGGGTGCTCACCTACCGACCACATCAGATGGTTCACGGCACCGAGCCCGGGGTGGCCGATAGCTACACGCGAGTCACGATCGATTGCTTCTCTGGGCGCTCATTGGACGCTAAGCGTGCCCTCTATCGGGAGGCAACCCACCGGCTCGGCGCGCTCGGTGTACCGCCGCACAACGTCAGCATTCTGCTGCGAGAGTCACCGATCGAGAACTGGGCTTGGGACGGGCAGGCAGCATGCGATCACGATCTTGGCTTCACGGTTGAGGTGTGAGGTCCCGAACACTCGAGTCAGCCTGAATCGGCCGGACCCAGCGTCGCCACTCCTTCTGGGAGGCAAATCCTTCGGAGCGCCATATCGACTGACCAAGGTCATTGCTTTCCAACACCATCGCGTCCAGGCGGGTGGCGCCCAGGTCGGTCAGCCGTTCGGTAGCAGCAACTAGCAGCTGCCCACCGACACCTCGCGACGTGCGTCAGGGTGAACCGCGAGTCGGTAGAGATGAGCACGCCAGCCGTCCCAACCAGCGATGACGCTCCCGACGATGCGACCATCCATCTCCGCGATGAACAACGCCTGCGAGTCACGCGCCAGAAGCGTCTCGACGGAACGCGCGGAATCAGCCGGACGTGCATCGTTCTCCGCGGCCTCCTCCCAGAGAGCCATCACAGACGGCACATCCACACGCGTCGCGTTCCGGATCGAAACTCTCACCTGAGCGACCGTATCGCTTCGGCATGCAACCTGAACCGGAGGGAACGAGGCCTCGTGCATGTCCAGGTGCGCTTCGATTTCGCACAGACTTGATACGCAGGGTTTCCAGTACCGCCCTGCGTACTGCATGAGGGGTCTCTACATCTTGCTCGCGACCACCATGTAGTTCTCGGCCTCACGTTCGAAGGTGCTCACGTCCGTCCGGAGTCCGACCCGGTGCAGCTCGAGTTCCAGTTCCTCGTGCCGGTAGGGCCAGCAGGACAGCAGTTCCGAGCGAACAAGAACCCGCCCGGTCGCATCAAACTGCGCGATCGCAATCTCGATGTGGTGCTCCTCCTCCCAATGCGGCGCAATCTCCCAGCGGTAGACCACGACGGCATCGCGACCGTTCCGGCGGACGAGTCGGTCACTGATGTCCAGCCGGGAACCCCTGGACCGCACGAGCTCCCAAGCGCGGGATGTGAGCACCAGGCGCCCGCCAGGGCGCAGAAGCCGTGACATCGACTCCAGAGCAGCAACCCTGCCTGGCGCTCCCGCGGCATGATGCAGCGAGTTGCCAACGCAGAACACCATGTCGAACGTGCCGTCCTCAAAATGGTCGGGCAACTCTTCCCAGGTCGCCCGCATGGCCCGTACGGATGCCCCGAACTCCTCAGACAACTCTGCAGTCCGACGAACCATCGCTTCGCTGGCGTCAGTTGCGACAACCTGCATGCCACGACCGGCGAGGCCAACCGCCAACTGTCCGGTTCCGCACGAACAGTCGAGGACGTGAGCGTTCGACGGCAGGAGACTGAGGACGTCATCGAATGACGCAGCGAACTCGGCGGGAGGCAACTTTGCATCCGAGATGAGCCATTCGTACACCTCGGCAAGCACGTCATAATCCGTCACAACCCACAACCTCCGTCACGCGGCAGACTCACGCCGGGACGTCAGTCCATCAGCGGGGCAAGCCGGGCACCAATGGTTTTCGCAGCCCGCTCCCCTATCCTCACCTCCTCCCACCTGGCCGTCTGACCTGCGAAAACGTCGACGCAACCGTTTGCGAAAACTTCCCGACGAACCTAGGAGACGGCCTCCAAGCCGAAGAAGATGAACCCGATGAAGCGGCTGGGGTCGGGCTCGCTCGTCGGAAGCAGCTCCGGTGGCGTATCGGGCGACACCGGCGGCTCGCTGATCGCCGAGATGCGAAACCCCGCCGCGGTGAACGACTCCGACATTGCGCTCAGGGAGCGGTACCAGATCGTCAGTGTCGCGGTGACACCGTCGAAGTCGTACGCCTCCTCGTTTGGCACAGTCTCGAAGTAATTCACCTCGGGGTACATCACCGGCGGGATGGCCGGGTGATTGACCACCACGATCAGCCGGCCACCGGGCTTCAGCACCCGGCGCAACTCCACCAGCGGCCGCGACCAGTCCTCGAGGTAGTGCAGCACGAGGACGGCCAGCACGTCATCGAACGCCGCATCGTCGTACGGAAGCGGCTGCGTCAGATCGGCCAACTGCAAGTCGGCTTCGCCTCCGAGCCGCTCCCGGGCTAGCTGGATCATCGCGGGGCTCGCGTCGAATCCGGCCACACTCGCGCCTCGCTCCCTCAGATCGCGGAGGAGCGGCCCGGATCCACAGCCAGCGTCCAGGATCCGACGCCCGGCAACGTTCCCGAGCAGGTCCAGCACCCCGGGTCGTGCGTACCACCTGTTGAACAGACCGTTCTCGTTCGCCCTCGCGTACGCGGCAGCGAAGGCGTCATAGTGGTCCGGCCGCTGCTCAGGGATCCGCGTTTCGGAGGTCATGTCACGCCACTCTGCCAGTTGAGAGGGGCGGCGGGTGTCGACGCCCGCGCGGCCAACCGGCTTCTGAAACTGGTGGAATGGAGCACCCCATCCGGAACGTCTCCCACGTGCGGCCCAAGGCTGGAACCGACGTGAGGCGGCGTCCGCCGCATCAGACGACGACGAGCCTCCCAAGTACGGGAGATGCCGATGTCAGAGCGCGCGGAGGGCGGTTCGGTCTGAGTGCTCGCGCAGGTGGTTGAGCACCGTCGCGGTCGCGTCGTCAGCGGGCAGGAGAAGGATCAGTTGCTGGGCGTCCGAGGCAGGAAGCTCAAGGAGCTCCCGGTCCCATCGCAGTTGGTGCCCGCGGGGGTGAGTCATCCTCAGCGGGACTTGGGCAGGAGGAATGTGGCGGTGCAGTCGCCGCGTGAACTCGGCTCCGGCGATCGAAGCGAAGTCTGCCGTGAACCATTCGAACGCGTCGTTCGAGGGCCCGAGCCACAAGTTGAAGACCTGTTCGTCGGCGATCTGGTCCCAGTCCACGAAGGTGGTTCGGGCGTGAGGATGGGTGAAGACATACCTGGTGAGGTTCGGTTCCTCGGCGTCCAGGAGGCCGGTGTCGCGCATCACCGTGGCGAAGCTGTCGGTGTGCGCAAGCACGTCACCGAGCCTGTTCGTGACGAAGGCGACGCCCGGCTCCAGGAGGCTGAGTACCTGGCGCACGGCTGGCCGGACGGTGCGCTCGGGTGGCGTCGCCCTGACGTGCCCGGCGCACGCCTCACCGGAGATCTTGGCGAGGTAGCCCAGATGAGTGCGTTCGGCGGTGTCGAGGTCGAGCGCGTCGGCGAGGGCGTTGACGACTGAGGGCGACGGATTGCGGTCGCGGCCCTGTTCGATTCTGGTGAGGTACTCGACGCTCACCCCGGCCCGCGAGGCCAACTCCGAACGTCGTAACCCGGGAGCACGTCGTCGTTGGTGTGATGGAAGGCCGAGGGCCTCTGGTTGGATGCTGTCGCGCTTGGCCCGGATGAAGTCCCCTAGCGGCGTACCCATGCAGTCAGCCTAAGGTCCGGTGCGCCTGGCCGGCGGAGTTCAAGGTGACCCTGCGCGGGCCAGCCTGCACCCGGTCTGGTTGCTCGGCCGCGAGCGTCACATGGTCGACGGTATGAGCGATAACAGCAGACTCGTGATCATCGTCGGCAGCGTACGTGAGGGCCGGTTCGGGCCGGTCGTCGCGTCGTGGGTAGCGGAGCAGACTCAGGCACATGGCGGTTTCGACGTCGACCTCGTCGATCTCGCGGGGGTAGACATTCCACTGGCGCTGCCCGCCACTCCACCCAAGTTCGCGGGAGACGACTATCCACGTCCAGAAGGTATGAAGGACCTCACCAGAAAGCTGTCGGAGGCTGACGCCTTCATCATCGTCACTCCCGAGTACAACCACAGCTACCCGGCGTCGTTGAAGGCACTGATCGACTGGCACTTCACCCAGTGGACCGCCAAACCGGTGGCCTTCGTCAGCTACGGCGGTGCGGCCGGTGGCCGGCACGCGGTGCTTCACCTGGAGAACGTGCTCACCGAGCTGCACGCGGTGACCATCCGCGACGGACTTGCCTTCCCCAACTACTTCACCACCTGGCGGGATGGGGCCCCGCTCGACGCCGCGGCAGCCGTCTTCGCCAAGACGCTTCTCGAACAGCTTTCGTGGTGGGCGCAGGCATTGCGCGCCGCCCGCACCGCCGCCCCGTACCCAGGTGGGGCGTGAAGGCTGATGGACTACACCAGTCTCGGCTCCTCGAGCCTGCAGGTGAGCCGGATCGCGCCCGGCTGCATGGGACTCGCCCGGCCCACCGATAGGCACCCATGGGCCGGTGGATTGGAGCACCTGAGACCGACGCGAGGCGGCGACCGCGGCGTCCTAGACGACGACGAGCTTCTCTCCCCCGGGCTGCTGGTCGGCCATCGCGACGCTGTGGATCGCCGGGTCCTCGTACGTGTTCCAGTAGTAGGTCGTCGTCGCTGACGAGAAGAGGCCGGTGTAGATCGTCTTCTCGAACTCGCCCGACTCCATGGCCGCGCAGCCGTCGACCATCGCGACCTGCTGCAGAGTGTGGAACGCGCGGCTGACGTTCTCCTCCTCGCTCCCCTTGTCCGGGTAGTACGCGTTGACGTAGGCCGCGCGCACGAACCTGGACGGCGAGTAGTAGTCACCGGGGATCCCGCGCATGTGCGACCCCGAGCCGAACGGGGCAAGATGTGCCCGCCTGAGGGGCATCTCCTTGGGAAAGGCGGGCGAGACGTTGAGGTAGTTGCGCAGGTTTTCGTGGTGCCAGGCGAAGCCGGGCTGGTTCGTCAGGACGTCGACGTCGTCGTCGAAGACGTGCAGGCCGTCGCTCGTGCTCTCCACCACGATGGCGCGGGAGGCGTCACCGATGATCCAGTGCAGCATCGAGCTTGGATACTTCTCGTTGATCGGCTTGTCGACGATGACGACGTCACCGAGTGCCGCCTCCACCTCGTCGACGCTGGCGAACTGGGAAGCCACCCACAGAGGGAACTCGAACGCGGCGACGTTGGTCGCGCCCTCGGCTGGCTCGTCTGCATAGCTCGCATACCCCGGGAAGTTGAGGCCCGCAACTGCCAGGCCCGCATCGTTGCCGCAGTCGAAGTAGAGCGGGGTGTCCTCCTCCACGATCCCCATGCCGATGACGGCGTGCCGGATATTCGGCACCGCGCCGAACGGCGAATGGGTGGCGTACCCGGTGGGCGTCACAACCACCCGCTCCCCATAACCGCTCGTCCAGTCGAGATTGCGTGCGAGATAGAGATTGTTGCTGCCGTCCGAGAACCTGATGCCTGTGCACACGTCGATACCCCTTGCTGTGGGCGGGAGATCCGCTCTCCGATCATCGCCCGAGGCACCGTGATCGGCACCTCGATCACGCGCTGGACGAGGCGCCGACGTGGTCCACGCGGTCGAGCCAATCGTTCATGAGACTCCCGAACAGCTCCGGTCGCTCGATCTGCGCGTTGTGTCCGGCCGTGTCCAGCACCGCGAATGTGGCGCGGGGGTAGTGCTCCAGCAGAGCCCACGAATCGACGTACCCCGTGGACGAGTCCTGACGCCCCGTGACGATGAGCGTCGGGCCCTCGTACGCTGGTCCGCCCTCGGGGTCGTCCTTGAGCACCCAACGCCGGCGGATCCTTGCCAACGCCTCCGCGTCGGCCAGCTCCACACCGACCACGACCTCGCGCTCCGTGCGCTCGAAGGTGTCAGCGGTCTGCACCACGGCGATCTCGGCGAACTCGGAGCCGGGCTCCACCTCGATCTCCTTCACCAGGACCTGGTGCCGCGGCACGGTGCGATCTGCCTGCTCGACCGCCCGCCCGACCGGGCAGATCAGCGCGAGCCCGCGGACCTGTCCCGCTCGACGCGCCGTCAGCGCGCGGGCGAGATAGCCGCCGTACGACTCCCCCACCAGGAGGAACGGGCTGTCACCGAGCTGCTCATCGACGTACGCCTCGACGCAGCTCAGAACGTCGTCGGAGCTCGCGACCCCCGCGCCCGACGACCGGCCCATCCCAGGAAGGTCCGGGTAGAGCCGTCGGTAAGGCCGCGGGCGGGCGGCGAATACCGGCTCGCAGCACCCCGTCATGAGGCGATGGTCGGGCGTCCAGCCGTGGATCGCGAGAACGGGTGTCCCGTCAGCCGGACCGTGCTCGGTGTGGTGCAGTGCGGGAAGGTCATCGGGCCTCATGCCGCTTGTCTACCAGTCCCCCGGCCACCGTCATCCAAGGGGCAAGGCCGTCATCTGGCGCCACGATCCGGGGACGGGAGATCCGCACCAGAGGGATGCCGAGGTGACTGGCGCCTCGACCGGAAGGCGCGGCACGATGTGGCGCTCCGCCTCGACCAGCTGCGGTTCGTCGGCGCAGTCCCCCACGGTGAGGTGCGGGACGACGTCGAGGTCCCGCGGTGGCACGAACGGATAGAGAACGGTCACGATGACCGCACTCTCGACGGGCGTCATGCCAGCGACCGTAGAGGTGGACAACCTCACCAGTCGAGCAGGTTCTGCGCGTCGTGCCGGTAAAGCACGGCGTGGTCGCTCAGCTCGGGCTTGCCGAGCCGCCGTGCCGCTTGATCGCTGAAGGCGGCCAGCGCGAGGAGGCGCCGGCGCACCATGAGGGTGAGCTCGGACAGAGGCCACTCGTCTCCGTAGGCGCGCATCAGGCGCTGCGCGCGCTGTCGCCGTTCCGCAGGAGCGAAGCCGTCTCCCCAGTCGTCGGTGGTGAGAGGAAGGATGCGGTACGCGAGATAGGCGAGATCCCAGAGACGCGGTCCGGGAGAGGCCATGTCCCAGTCGATGACGCCGACGACCACGCCGGCACGGAAGACCAGGTTGTACGGGGCGAAGTCGTTGTGGCAGATCACGTCGGCCGGCTCGCGGGTGGGCGACCGCCACGGTCCCTCGACGCTCAGTCCGACGGTCGCGTCGTGAACCCGTCGTAACGTCTGAGCAGCCGACTCGAGCGCCGCGTCGCCCCAGACCCACGCAGGCGTGGGAGAGGCAGGCACCTCCCCCTCGATGAAGCGGAGGACCTCGCGGCCGTCGTCGGTGACGCCGAGAGGAGCAGGCACTCCCCCGATGCCGGCGTCGTTCAGCTGGCGCAACAGGCGGTGCACGGCGGGAGTCCACTCGCCCGACTCGCGCATCACACGGTCACCGTGGCGCACCACCGTGCCCATGTTGCCGCCGGCGAGGCGGTGCGAGGGACCGTCGGTCACTACTGCCCGACGCGGCCGTCGATGCACTCGCGCAACAGGTCTGCGTGGCCACAGTGCCGCGCGTACTCCTCGATCCGCTGGGCCATCAGACCCCTCACGGTGGTCCCGTCAGGGACGAACCGCGCGCCGTGATCGGGGAACTGCGCGAGGAGCGCGTCGGTCGCCACCTGCTCTCGCGCGAGGTCGGCGTAGGCGGACTCGACGACCTCCGCGCTGGCGACTGCGTCGTCGAACGCCGCATCATCGTCGCCGTACAGCGTGGCGACCGGCTGCTCCGGCGTGATCCACGAGCGCCAGCTGCGCTCGACCTCGACGAGGTGACGGAGCAGTCCGAGCAGCGACATCGTGGAGGGCGGCACCGAGCGGCGGGCCAGCTGTTCGGTGTCGAGACCCTCGCACTTCATCAGCAGGGTCATGCGTAGCTCGTTGAGGGAGCCCTGCAACGTCGCTGCTTCGCCATCCGGGCTGGGCAGGTCGATGTCGCGCGGATCGCGGTGGGGATCCGCCCACATGTCGTCGTTGACGGTCGCTTCGGTCCACCGCTGGGGTTGATCTGCCATCCGACGAATGTAGTCCCCCAGATGCCGTACGTCTTAGTGCCAGTCGCTGATCTGTACGTCGCCCGGCGCTGGCGCCCCCTCCCCTGTCTCGACGAGCGACTTCAGGCTCAACAGGTACGACGCCCACTTCGTGCTGCAGTGGTGCATGAACTCGACGGGCTCCTTCCACCCCTCGTGCGAGAACAGCACGATCGTGTAGTCGCCGTCCTGGCGGAGGTCCCACGTGACCGTCGTCCCGATCCACTCGTCGGGACCGTCGGAGACCCGCCACCTGACCCGCTCGGGCGGTTCCACCTCGAGCACCTCCATGTCGAACCCTCCGATCGGCGGGAACCGGAACTCCACGACGCCCCCGGTGACGTCGGCGCTCCCCCGCGTGTCTTCGGTCCACCAGCCGGCGAGGCCCTCGGGCGTCGTCAGCGCGTCGTACACGGCTGCGGGGCTGGCGTCCTTGACGCCGACCCTGTGCAGGATGTCCACCATCGCCGTTCTCCTTGCTCTGATCCGTGCTGGTCTGATTCGCGCCTCAGCGCTGTTGCGTGCGCTCGATCGCCTCAGCGATCCGCTTGATCCGTTGCAGACGGCCGTCCCAGGCGGTGCCGACGGCGTTGAGCTGTGCCACTGCCCGCTCGAGCTGCTCTTGGTCGACCCGGAAGTGCCGCTCGCGGCCGACCGTGGTTCCTCGGACGAGGCCGACGCGGTCGAGCACCCCGAGGTGCTTGGCGACGGCCTGCCGCGTCACCGGGAGGCTCTCGCTGAGCGAGGTCGCCGTCGCAGCGCCGCTCGTGAGGAGCAGGTCGAGCATCCGCCGCCGGGTGGGGTCACCGATGGCGGACCAGAGGTCGTCGTCGACCTGGTCGTCCACCGCGACGCTCATCGCCGCGCCGTCAGCCTGGCGACGTACGGCGCGATCCGCGGGAGGTAGAAGTCCCAGCCGGTGACGTGCTCCCGGTACTGGTTCTCGAGCACGGCGGCCTCCCAGCCCCGCTCGCGGAAACCGGTCTCGGTCATCCGGAGGAGGGTGCCGCCGTCCTTCGGTGTGAGATCGAAGGTCACCAGCAAGGAGTTGTCCTCCCCCGCCGTCGCGCCTGCGGGGTGCGTCCAACGGAACGTGAACTGTCGCGGAGGCCGCACGTCGACGACGGTGAACGCCACGACAACACCGTCGGCTGCTGGGTCGCCGAAGGTGATCTCCCCTGCCGACCCCGGGCTCGGCTCGTACTGCGCCTCGTCCGGCCACCAATGCTTCAGGTGCTCAGGACTGCTCACGACCTCGAAGACCGTCTCCGGCGGCGCGTCGACGTAGATCTCGCGTTCGATCGATCCGAACTCCATGACATCCTCCTGCAACCTTTGGTTGCAGGACACGCTAGCGGGTGAACAGCAATCACGCAACCATCAGTTGCGCTTCCCGAGGATGCCGGTGTGGCCGGCCTCGCGTACACGAGCAACCCGTGGCAGTCTCATGCCGCATGATCGACGAATTAGCCAAGGCCAACCTGCACGGGAGGCTGCGGCGGGACCGCACGGCGCTGCTCTGGAAACTCGATGGCTTGTCTGAATATGACGCCCGCCGACCTTTGACAGAGACCGGGACCAACCTCCTCGGCCTGGTCAAGCACGTCGCCACGGTCGAGGCCAGGTATTTCGGTGAGATCTTCGACCGGCCTTCGCCGGAACCGCTGGGCCGGTGGCAGGACTCCGACCGCAGCGACCACTGGGCGGCCGAGAACGAGACGCGCGATCACATCGCCGGGGTCTACCGACGCGCGTGGAAACACTCGGACGCGACGATCAACGAGCTCGCCCTCGATACGCCCGGCCACGTGCCCTGGTGGCCGGAGGCTTCTGCGAACACGAACCTGTTCGGCATCATGGTCCATGTCCTTGGCGAGACCATCCGGCATGCCGGGCATGCCGACATCTTGCGCGAGGCGGTCGACGGCCGGACCGGGCTGCGCCCCGAGAACGAGCAGCCGATCGACGAGGAAGCCCGCCGAGCCCACTTCGCGATGCTCGAGCAGGTCGCCAGATCAGCCGCGCCAATCGAGGCCTAGGTGGACAGCCAGGCCGGCTGACATCAGCTCCCCTACCGGCGTCGTCGTCCAGCTCTGGCGCTGAGGTTCAAGCACGCATATCTCGTTATTGACCGGTCAAATGGGCGGTGATTCAATTCGGCAACCGGCGCAACCTCGTCGATGCCGATGGTCGACCGACTTTCGAAGAATCGCTGATTGGGGTGCCCGTGTCAGAGGTGGTCGACGAGCTCGCTCGTGCGAGCAACGAGCGAGCGGCAAGTCTCGGCTCCCAAGCTGAGGTCGAGTCGTCGTGCGAACAGTAGCCCGTTGGCTGCTGTTCAGCCTCATCTTGGCGATTGGCGGGGCTGCCGCGGGGTGTGGGGAGACTTTTCGAGACGAGGAGGGCGGGCTGACGCGGCAAGAGTTCGCGGCGTGCTCGGACCAGGTGTTCGTCGGCCATGTCACGGATGTCGTCGCTCGGGGTGAGTCGGGTGATGTGGATGTCTCGCTCGAGGTCGAAACCTGGTTGAAGCCGGCTACCGGGCCAACGACGGTTTCGCTGCGCGCCGTCTACGACCCAGACCCCCCTATTGCCTGGCGGGTAGGGCCAGAGCGGCGATTGGTTTTCGTTGCACTCGACGAACCGGGGCGTTCGCAGATGGGCAATGACGGTGTCGCTCAGTTCGTTGGTGGAAACCTCGACGAGCTCGTCGAGGTGACCAAGGTCGACGTGCGTAACACCATGCGGAACGAGACCACCTGCCCCCCAGTCACGCCGTGACGGCGAGCCACGCGGTCTCCGCCGTAGGAGACACGCCCTAGGCAGACGGTGTGCGTGAAGAGGCGACGGGTCCCGCCCACCCGTACACGCGTGAGAACCGCACGGTCACGAGCAACCGTCTCTCGGCGACCATCGCCGCACGGAACTCGGCCCAGTCCGGATGTTCACCCCGTACGGCGCGGTAGTGATCGACGAGACCCTCGACCGCCGCGTCGTCGGGCGCCGCCGCGACCTGGCCCAGCTCGGCCAGCCCTTCACCGACGGCGTACGCGGCCAGCCCTTCGGTGGTCACGTAGTAGCTTGCGCGCGGGTCACGTCGCAGGTTGCGCACCTTCGCTCGGTCGGCCCTCGTCGAGATCACGACGGCATCGGTCTCCGGGTCGTACACGTGGCCGACGTTGGAGAGCTGAGGGCGCCCGTCGCGCTTGAGCGTCACCAGGACTCCGCGCCAGGATCCGGTGAAGATGTCTCGGAGCTCCGTCACACGGCGATCCTTCCACACACCCACTGGCGGACCGAGCGAAAACTCGCTGCCGTGCCAGCCTCGGGCCCGCACCGATGACTTTGCCGCCTTCGCCATGTCCTCCCTGCCCGACCACCATGCCTGAGGAGGCTCCATGCGAGACCTGTACGCGTTCCTGCTGACGTCCGTCGACGGATACCACGCCGACGCCGACGGCGGCACGGACTGGTTCAACGTCGACGACGAGTTCGAGGAGTACTCACGCGCCCAGGGCGAGCACATCGACGCGATCCTGATGGGACGCGTCACCTTCGAGATGATGGCAAGCTTCTGGCCCACGCCCGAGGCGTACGAGCAGGACCCGGTGGTGGCCGGATTCATGAACGACCTGCCCAAGGTCGTGGCCTCGCGCACCATGACCGAGCACCCGTGGGGGCCGACGACCTTCGTCGCCGACGACGTCGCCGAGCACGTGCGTGCGCTCAAGGAGGCGCCGGGCAAGGACATCGCGATCTTCGGCAGCTCCAGCCTCGTCGCCGAGCTGCTGCCGACCGGGGTCATCGACGAGCTCCGGATCATCGTCGATCCTGTCGCGCTCGGTCGAGGGATCCCGGCGCTGGCGGGCCTCGCCAAGCCCGTCCCGCTGAGACGCACGGGTCTGCAGGCCTTCGCCAACGGGCACGTCGTCCTGACCTACGTGCCCGTGCGGTCCTGAGTCAGACCGAGATGCTGACCGGGAACGTCGCGATCCAGGCGATCGCGCCGACCAGGGCACGACGCCGACTACCCTGAAAGTCGGAGGTGATCACGTGAACGACCGTGACCGCGCCCGGCGGCGCAACGCCCACAGCGACGATGACGCGGAGGCGTTCGCCGTCCAGAAGGCGTCCTTCGTCGACCAGCAGATCCGGGCTGCGATGGCACGCGGTGCGTTCGACGACCTGCCCCTCCACGGCAAGCCGATCCCCGGTCTCGGGGACACCCACGATCCGGACTGGTGGGTGAAGCGGCTGATCGACCGCGAGGACATCTCGGGTGCGCTGCCCGAGGCTCTCCAGCTGCGCAAGGACGACAGGGCTCTCGACGTCGTCCTGGACCGGTTGGGGTCCGAGAAGGCCGTGCGCGACGCCGTCGAGGCCTTCAACAGCCGGATCGTCGAGGCTCGGCGGCAGCTCCGCGGCGGACCGCCGGTGATCACCCCGACCCGCGACGTCGACACCGAGACGCGGCGTTGGAGGGAGCGGAGGCGCGCACGGAGGAGTGCGTGAAAGAGGCCGCGGCACGCGTCGCTAGGCTGGGCGCGTGAGTGACATCGGAGGGATCGCAGGCTTCGCAGCCGACCTGATGGAGTGGTTGGGTGCACCTGGGGCCGGCCTTGCCGTCGCCCTGGAGAACATCTTCCCGCCGATCCCGAGCGAGGTGATCCTGCCGCTCGCGGGATTCACCGCCAGCGTCGGCGACATGAACCTCGCCGCCGCCCTGATCTGCACCACTCTCGGCTCGATCGTGGGCGCGCTCGCGCTCTACGGGATCGGCCAGGCGTTCGGACGTGACCGGCTGTACGCGGTGGTGGCCCGCATCCCTCTGGTGAAGGTCACCGACGTCGAGAAGACAGAGGCGTGGTTCGCCAAGCACGGAACGAAGGCCGTCTTCTTCGGCCGCTTCATCCCGATCTTCCGCAGCCTCATCTCCATCCCGGCCGGACTCGAGCGGATGCCGCTCCGGATCTTCCTGACGCTGACCGCGCTCGGCAGCGCGATCTGGAACACGCTCTTCATCATGCTCGGCTACGGGCTGGGCTCACGCTGGGAGACCGTCAGCGACGTGGTCGGGACCTACTCGAAGGTCGTCCTCGTCGCGGCAGTGCTCGTGGTCGTCGTCTTCGTGGTTGTCCGCGTCGTCCAGCTGCGGCGTCGCCAGCGGGCAGGCCTGTCCGAGGAGCCCTGAGCCCGCGGCGCGCCAGCGCGTCGAGTCAGCGCGTCGAGGTGATGTGCTCGATGAGTGCGGTGGTCGAGACCGAGGGTGTGCGCGGGAAGTAGACGACCTCGCAGAGGTTGGCGAACTCGTCGAAGCGGCCCTTCCAGTCGTCGCCCATCGCAAGGACGTCGGCATCGAACTGGCGGATGTAGTCGCCCTTGAGCTCGAGGCTCTCCTCGACGAACACCTCGTCGACGCAACGCAGCGAAGCGACGATCTCGAGCCGCTCGTCTTGGGAGAAGACGGGCGCTCGGCCCTTTTTGCGGACGTTGAGCGCATCGGCGGAGACACCGACCACCAGTCGGTCGCCGAGCTCGGCGGCTCGCTCGAGGATGCGGACGTGCCCGACATGGAACACGTCGAACGTGCCGAAGGTGATGACAGTGCGCTCGTTCACGCGACGAGGCTACCGCCTGGTCATGACGCGCGACGTGGCGGTCCAGAGACTCCGGGCAGTGCTCATCGGTTGCGGGAGCGCGTACGGAGCAACCACCAGAGTCCGACGACGGGCAGGACGAGCGGTACGTAGCCGTAACCGGCGCCGAACTCCGACCACACGGTCGCGTCCGGGAACAGCTCCGGGTCGAGGACCGTCAGCGTGCCGACGACGAGCACGCCGACCAGCTCGACACCGATCGCCACGGCCGCGACCTTGGTCGACGTCTCACCGCTGCGGGCGAGAGCAACCGTCGCGACCACGTACACGACCGCCGCGAAGGCCGACAGAAGGTAGGCCAGCGGCGCCTCGTCGAACTGCAGGGCGAGCTGGACACCGGATCGCGCCGTCGCCGAGATGGCGAACACCGCATACACGGCGACCAGGACACGCCCGAAGCCCGAGGCCGTACGCGCGCGCGTCGGTTCGTCGGCGGGAGACGGGACAGGCTCGCTGTGCTCAGGCATGGCCGTTCCAGATCTGGACGAGACGAGCGACGAGGACGGCGACCGTGAGCATCCCGACGACGACCACGCCAGTGCCCCAGCGGGTCTTCTCGGCGACGCCCCAGATCACGGCCGCCGGCGGGATGAGGACACACGTCAGCAGGTATCCGACGAACGTCACGCCCTCGACGTCACGCCCTGTGTTGGCGAGCGCGACGCACCCGGCGACCGTCTGGACGACGACCAGGACCTCGAGGGCAGCGGCGGCGTAGAAGAGCGGGTTGTCCACCGGGCGGTCGCGGACCAGGAGGAACGCTGCGTATCCGGCCACGGCGACGGCTGCGAGCGCGACGAACCAGGCGAACCAGAGAGCCACGGGCGGGTCAGCTCTGGGACGGGCGGAAGGCGGCCTGCCCGGTGAGAGCCTGACCGACGATCAGCGTGTGCATCTCGGAGGTGCCCTCGTAGGTGAGGACCGACTCGAGGTTGTTCATGTGGCGGATGACCGGGTACTCCAGCGAGATGCCGTTGGCGCCCAGGATCGTGCGCGACGTGCGGCAGATCTCGAGTGCCTCGCGGACGTTGTTGAGCTTGCCGTAGCTGACCTGCTCCGGCCGCAGACCGACAGTGTCCTTGCGGCGACCGAGGTGCAGGGCGAGAAGGATGCCCTTGTTGAGCTCGAGCGACATGTCGGCGAGCTTGGCCTGCGTGAGCTGGAAGCCGGCGATCGGCGCCCCGAACTGGGTCCTGGTGCCGGCGTAGGAACGCGCGGCCTCGTACGACGAGCGCGCCGCGCCCATCGCGCCCCACACGATCCCGTACCGGGCTTCGCTCAGGCACGACAGCGGGCCGCGCATGCCGGTGACCTCGGGCAGGACCGCGTCGGCGGGGAGGCGGACGTCGTCGAGGACGAGCTCAGCGGTGACCGACGCCCGCAGCGACATCTTGTGCTTGATCGTGGTGCCGGTGAAGCCGGGTGTCTCGGTCGGGACGACGAACCCGCGCACGCCGCGTCCGCTGCCGGCCTCCTCCGTCTGGGCCCAGACGACGGCCACGTCGGCGATCGAGCCGTTCGTGATCCACATCTTGGTGCCGTTGAGGATCCAGTCGCCGCCGGCGTCCTGGCGGGCGACGGTGCGCATGCTCGCAGGGTCGGACCCGGCGTCGGGCTCCGTGAGCCCGAAGCAGCCCACAGCCTCACCCGAGGCCATCCGCGGGAGCCAGGTCTGCTTCTGGTCCTCGCTGCCGAACGCCCAGATCGCGTACATCGCGAGCGACCCCTGGACGGAGACCATCGAGCGGATGCCCGAGTCGGCGGACTCCAGCTCGAGGCAGGCGATCCCGTACGCCGTCGCACTCGTGCCGGCGCAGCCGTAGCCGTCAAGGTGCATCCCGAGGAGCCCGACCTTGCCGAAAGCGCGCATCAGGTCGCGCGCAGGCAGGTCACCGGTCTCGAACCACTCGGCGACGTACGGGTCGACCTCGCTGGCCAGCATGCTGCGTACTGTGTCGCGGATCGCGATCTCCTCCGGCTGGAGAAGATCGTCGATGCCGAGCGGGTCGTACGGGTCGAGCGTGGGCGGACGACGGTTGCTCATGGCCCCGATGCTAGTCCCGGGACCCACGCAGACGGACATAGGCTGGGGCGCATGACCGCTCCTACCGCACGCCGGCGCGTCGTCGAATGGGTCGACGGAGCCGCGCGCGCTCGCGAGGACCGGCTCATCACCGAGGAGCCGCTCGAGATCCGCGTCGCGACACCGGGTCTCCCCGATCGCCGCCTCGGGGTGACGATGCGGACCCCGGGCCACGACTTCGCGCTCGCCGCGGGTCTGGTCCTGGCCGAGGGCGTCGTCCGTGGGCGCGACGACATCGCCGGCATCGCGTACTGCACCGATGCCCGCCTCACCGAGGAGCAGCGGTTCAACGTGGTGACGGTGGCACTCAGCGGGGCGCCGGCACGTACCTGGCAGGAGCGCTCGCTGCGAGCGACGTCGGCGTGCGGGGTGTGCGGCACCGACTCGCTCGACGAGGTCGCGGACCTCGTCACGCGTCTGCCTGACCACCGCCGACCGCACCGGTGGGAGCCGACCGCGCTCGCGGCGCTCCCCGACCTGCTGCGGGCCCACCAGCGCCACTTCGACCGTACGGGCGGGGCTCACGCTGCGGGGCTGTTCCATCCCGACGGCACGGTGGTGGTGGTCCGCGAGGACGTCGGCCGTCACAACGCCGTCGACAAGGCAGTCGGGCACACGCTTCTCGAGGGCAATCTCCTCGACGGCACCTTTGACGGCCTGGCGCTGTGCACGAGCGGCCGGATCGGCTTCGAGATCGTCCAGAAGGCCGCGGTCGCCGGAGTGGCGGCGGTGGTCGGCGTCGGCGCCCCGACCACGCTCGCAGCACGGTTGTGCGACCAGACCGGGATGACGTTGGCCGGATTTGCTCGTGACGGACGTGTCGTCGTCTACGCGCAGGGAGACGAGACACCGGGGCAGGCCTAGACTCCCTCCTCGTGCACACCGATCCCACGAAGCCACACGTCGTCATCGCCGCGGCGATGGGCGTGCACTCCCGCTACTACCGCGAGCTCGCCGACGAGCTCGCGGTCATCGGCTGGAGCTCCTGCATCCTCGCCGCACGCGGCGTCGACCGTGACACCGAACGACCGTCCCGTGACAACGACTGGGGGTACGCCGACCTCGCCGCGGCACTCGGTGACCACGTCGCCCGCGTCCGCGACCAGCACCCCGGCATCCCCGTCGTCCTTCTCGGACACAGCCTGGGTGGGCAGGTGGCGCTCGGACACCTGCTGTCGGGTGGCGATGCCGACGGACTCGTCCTCGCAGGAGCCTCCGAGCCCTACTTCCGGCGGTACGGAGGCCGGGGCTGGGGACTCTGGGGCCTCGCCGCCGCCGTACCGTCGGTGACGGCGGCCTACGGCTACTGGCCGGCCTGGGGGTTCGGGGGCCCGCAGCCCAAGACTTTGATGCGGGAGTGGGCGCGGCTGGTGCGTCGCCGCCGGTTCCCCTACCCCGAGGGACCCCTTCCGCACGACGCGCTCGATCTGCCGACCTTCGTCCTCCAGGTCGAGGGCGACGAGCTCTCGGTCCCCCGCGCCGCCCGAGCGCTCGTGCGTGCCGTACGGGAGGAGTCGGTGACGTGGTGGGACTACCGCCGAGCCGACGCTCCCGCCGGGACGGAGATCGACCACCTCGCGTGGGCGAAGGCGCCCGCGCCGGCCGTGGCCGCGCTGCAGGACTGGTGGTCACGGGAGCGCGCCGCCGCCACCTCCCTCTGACCCTGGGGAGCCCGCGCGGGCCGGCGGGCAAATCGCGTCCGTCGGCACCGACCGGCGGACCGAGGTCCAGCCGATCGGCTGATGCGCCGACGTCACGCCAGACGGTGGGATGGACCTATGACGACGACATCAGCGCCCGCCATCGAGGTTCGTGGTCTGCGCAAGACGTACGGCCCGGTGGTGGCCGTCGACCACGTGGACCTCAGCGTGTCCGAGGGGGAGATCTTCGGCGTGCTCGGGCCGAACGGGTCGGGCAAGAGCACGACGGTCGAGTGCATCGCCGGGCTCCGCCGGCCCGACGTGGGCACGATCCGCGTGCTCGGACTGGACCCGGAGAAGGACCGCGACGCGCTGAAGCGCACGGTCGGGGTGCAGCTCCAGAGCGCCGGCCTCCAGCCGAAGCTACGCGTCCGCGAGGCGCTCGACCTGTTCGCCTCCTTCTACGACGACCCCCGTGACCCCGACGAGCTGGCCGAACGACTCGGCCTCACCGAGCGGATGGACCACCCGTGGCGCAAGCTGTCCGGCGGTCAGCAGCAGCGGCTCGCGATCGCCCTCGCACTGGTCGGGCGCCCGAAGGTCGCGCTGCTGGACGAGCTCAGCACCGGACTCGACCCGGCCTCGCGCAGAGAGGTCTGGAAGCTGGTGGAGGAGGTGCGCGAGGAGGGCACGACCATCCTCCTCGTGACACATCTGATGGAGGAGGCGCAGCACCTGTGCGATCGGATCGCGCTCGTGCAGCAAGGGCGGATCCTCGTCGCCGACACCCCCGACGGGCTGATCAGCCGTACGGCGGCGCCGCTCGTGATGTCCTTCGGGACCGCCGTTCCCCTCGATCCCGCCCTCCTCACCGATGTCGCCGGTGTCGCCGACGTGATGGAGCGCGCCGAGCGGGTCCAGGTCGCCTGCGACGACAGCGCGGTGCTCCTCGTGCTCGACCGGCTCCGCGACGCCGGCGTCCGGCCCGAGCACCTGCGGATCACCGAGTCCTCCCTCGACGAGGCGTACCTCGACCTCATGACAGACGCCGACGAGAAGGAGACCGTCCGATGAGCACCGCCACGACCTCCCCCACCACCGCGATGCTGCGGACCGAGTCCCGGCTCATGCTGCGCGAGCCGGGCGCGATGTTCTGGATCGTGCTCTTCCCGACCATCCTGCTGTCCATCCTCGGTGCGATCCCGTCCTTCCGGGAGCCGGACGAGAGCCTCGGCGGGATCCGCGTCATCGACCTGTACGTGCCGATCGCCATCTTGCTGTCGGCGATCATGGCGTCGCTGATGTCCATGCCCACGATCATCTCGGGGTATCGCGAGAACCAGGTGCTGCGACGGTACGCGACGACTCCGGCCAAGCCGACGCAGATCCTCATGGCCCAGTGGGTGCTGCACGGTGCCGGCATCCTCGCGGGATCGGTGCTGGCGATCGGGGTGGGCCGGCTCGTCTTCGACGTCGCCCTGCCCGGCGCGCCGCTGACGTACCTGGGGATCTTCGTCCTCGTGGTCCTCGCGAACCTGTCGACGGGTGGGCTCATCTCAGGACTGGCACCGTCGACCAAGGCGTCCGCGGCGATCGGGACGGTCGTGTTCTTCCCGTCCATGTTCACCTCGGGCGTCTGGCTGCCGGTCACCGTCCTGCCGGGCCTGCTGGGCGACATCGTCGCGTTGACGCCGAACGGCGCGGCGGCGCTCGCGCTCGACGAGGCGGCGGCGGGTCGGACACCGGAGCTGCTGCACGTCGTGGTGCTGCTCGTCTGGACGGTGGGGCTCGGGTCGTTGGCTGCGCGATACTTCCGTTGGGAGTGAACCGGATGCGACGGGCGACGGAGTGCACATGAACGACCTCTCGGCACGGATCGAGCGCCGGTGGAGCGTCCTCCTCCGGTACGGGGCGTATCCCCTCCTCGTCCTGTCGCTCGCCCTCGCCGTCCCGCTCGCCCAGGCGGTCGGGACGGCGGACCGGCTCCCGCTCCTGGCCGCGCTCACCGTCGTCGCGGGGCTCGCCCACTGGTGGTGCGTCTCCCGGCGGTGGCAGGAGCCGCTCGACGACTGGCTCGGAAAGGCGTACGTCGTGGCCCGTACGGGCCTCGCGTTCGTGCTCTCCTGGCTGAACCCGTTCTTCAGCATCTACGCGTCGATCGGCTACTACGACGCCTCGGTGTTCCTCCGCAAGCGCGCCACGTGGGCGGTGCTGCTCGTCACCGCGGCCACGATGGCGGGAGCGCAGTCGGGCGGTCTCCCGCCCCAGAGCGCGGGCCAGGCGGCCGCGTTCGCCGGGCTGTTCGTGCTCAACGCCGGTCTCGTCCTCCTGTTCACGGCGATCTCGCACAACGAGTCGGACCTTGCTGAGGAGCGCTCGACGACGATCACCGCGCTCGAGGAGGCGCTGCGCGAGAACGCCGCCCTGCAGGAGTCGCTCACAGCGAGGGCGCGCGAGGCCGGCATCCATGAGGAGCGTGAGCGTCTGGCCGCCGAGATCCACGACACCATTGCCCAGGGTCTCGCCGGGATCGTGACGCAGCTCCAGGCCGCCGAGGACAGCCCCGACGACGCCGCGGCCGCCGCACACCGCAAGCGCGCCGCGGAGCTCGCCCGTGCCTCCCTCGAGGAGGCACGGCGCTCGGTCCAGGCCCTCAGCCCTGCCGCGCTCGACCATCTCGACCTCGTGGACGCGGTCCGTCTGCGCACCGGCGAGTGGTCGGCGGAGACCGGGGTCGACACCGAGCTCGTGGTGACGGGTACCCCGACGCGGGTCGACGCCGCCGCCGAGGCCGTCGTGCTCCGCGTCGTCCAGGAGTCGTTGACCAACGTCGGACGGCACGCGCGAGCCTCGCGGGTCGGCGTGACGCTCTCCTACACCGACGACGAGACCATCCTCGACGTGCGCGACGACGGCCGAGGGTTCGACGTCTCCCGGGTGGTCGGCGGTGACGGCAGAGGGTTTGGGATCATCGGCATGCGGCGGCGCGCCGAGCGGGCGGGCGGGGCGCTGGTCGTCGAGTCGGAGCGCGGAGGTGGGACGGCGGTCTCGCTCCGCATCCCGTCGGAGGCACCATGATCGAGTCCGTGCTCCGCCTCGTCCTGGTCGACGACCATCCTGTGGTCCGCGACGGTCTGCGCGGCATGCTCGAGGGGGCGGGCGAGTTCGCGGTCGTCGGCGAGGCGTCCGACGGACCGGCAGGTGTGAGACTCGCGATGACGCACCGGCCCGACGTCGTCCTGATGGATCTGCGGATGCCGGGAGGGGGCGGGGTGGACGCGATCTCCGCGCTGCACCAGCGGGGATTCGCAGGGCGCATCCTCGTCCTCACCACGTACGACTCCGACCGAGACATCATGGCGGCCCTCGATGCGGGGGCTACCGGCTATCTCCTCAAGGACGCCCGCCGCGACGATCTCTTCGCGGCGATCCGCGCCGCCGCACGCGGTGAGTCGGTACTCTCCCCCGCGGTGGCGACCCGCGTGGTGTCACGCGTGCGCTCCCGGTCGCAGGAGCTGAGTCCGCGCGAGGCGGAGGTCCTGGCCCTCGTCGCGAAGGGCCGCCCGAACCGCGAGATCGCGAAGACGCTCTTCGTGAGCGAGGCCACCGTCAAGACGCACCTCGGGCACGTCTACGAGAAGCTCGGCGTCAAGGACCGCGCCGCCGCCGTCGCCACCGCATACGAGCGGGGCCTCCTCGGCGGCTCCTGACGCCGGGCGGCTGCCGTCAGGCGCCCGGGATCGGGACCGACGGGTCGTACGGGACGCGGGTGTAGCAGAACGTGCCGATGTCGAGGTGGCTGATCGTGCGGTCCTCGCGTCGCACGACCTGGAGAGGCTCCCCCAGCGAGTAGCCGCTCAGCCCGATCCAGCGATCGACTCCGTCGGGCGCGAACGTGAACGCCCTGCCCCCGTCGGCGGCCAGCACGAGGACGTTGCCGTCGTAGGCCATCGTGAACGGCTGGTGACCCCAGTGCCAGGTGCCGAGGAGCTCACGGACGCCCTCGGGCAGCTCGCGGGTCGGTGTCCACTCCGGGGCGATGACCGGCTCGTGCGCAAGGACGGTCTCGATCAGCGTGCGCGGCAGCTCGCCCACGTCCAGTCCGTACGCGGTGTTCGCCAGCACGACGGCGCCGACGCCGCTGTCACGGTCCACGTACGCACCGGCGAGGAATCCAGGCATCGATCCGCCGTGACCGACCAGGACGCGCTCCCCCGCAACCGACAGCCGCAGGCCCAGCCCGTACGCGCCCGCGCCCTTCTCGTCCGGGTCGGCAGACTGCGGCGTGGTCATCGCGGTGATCGCGTGATCGCTGAGCAGTGTCGGGCGGGCGAGCTCCCCGAGCCACCGGCACAGGTCGGCCGGTGTGCTCCAGAGCTGGCCTGCCGGGGCCATGGCGCCGGTGTCCTGGAGCGGCTCGGCGACGAGCATGCCCGTGAGGGCCTCGACCGAGTAGCCGTCCGCGTGCGGTGCAGCAGCGGCGTACGTCGTGCGGGACATGCCGAGCGGAGCCAGGATGCGCTCGGTCAGCACGTCCGCCCACGGCGCGCCGCGAAGCGCCTCCACCACGCGGCCGAGGATCGCGTAGGAGAGGTTCGAGTAGTGGTACCGCTCCCCCGGCGCGAGGACGCGCGAGGCGTTGGCGTTCGCGCCCACCAGCGCCTCGTAGGAGCCACCGGGGCTGCGCTCCCACCACGGGCCGGCGGGCTCCGCCGGCAGACCGGCCGCGTGCGAGAGCAGGCCACGGATCGTGGCCTCGGCGAAGGGACCCTCGGGGACGTACATGGCGACGGGGTCTGCCAGGTCGAGCGCGCCTTCGTCAGCCAGCTGCATCACGAGCGCAGCGGTGAGCGTCTTGGTGAGGGACCCGATGCGGTACTGGGTCGCGGGAGCCGGTCGCGCGGTCTCTCCGGCGCGCACCGACGTCCCCCGCGCGCCGTGCCACACGACCGACCCGTCGCGGACGACGGCCGCGCTGAGGGACGGCGCGCGGCTGGTCGCCTGTGCCGACGCCACGGCGGCGTGGAGGTGGAGAGCGGTCGGAGGGAGGACGGGGTCGGTCTGTCCGGTCACTCCGCGAATGCTTCCGGAGGCGGGCATGCGCACGCAAGGTTGCGGTCGCCGTAGGCCTGGTCGATCCGGGCGACCGTCGGCCAGTACTTGTCGACGTGGCTCCCGGTCGGGAAGGCGCCGAGGTCACGGTCGTACGGGCGGTCCCACTCACCTGCCAGCGCCTTGAGCGTGTGCGGAGCGCGACGCAGCGCGCTCTCCCCCAAGGCCACCTCGCCCCGCGCGACGGTCTCGGCCTCGGCTCGGATCGCGATCATCGCCTCGCAGAACCGGTCGATCTCGGCCAGCGACTCCGACTCCGTCGGCTCGACCATCAGCGTGCCGGCGACCGGGAAGCTCATGGTGGGAGCGTGGAATCCGTAGTCGATCAGCCGCTTCGCCACGTCGTCGACACTGACGCCGCTCGCCTTCGTCAGCGGGCGGACGTCGAGGATGCACTCGTGCGCGACCAGCCCGTGGTCGCCGGCGTACAGCACGGGGAAGTGCTCACCGAGGCGGTGCGCCACGTAGTTCGCGTTGAGCACGGCGACCGAGGTGGCCTCGGTGAGTCCCTGAGCGCCCATGAGGGCGACGTAGGCCCAGGAGATCTGCAGGATCCCGGCCGAGCCGTACGGGGCGGAGCTGATCGCCCCGATCCCCTCGCGGTCCTCGGCGAGCGGTGCCATCGGGTGGCTCGGCAGGAACGGCTTGAGGTGCTCGGCCACCGCGACGGGACCCACACCGGGTCCGCCTCCGCCGTGCGGGATGCAGAAGGTCTTGTGGAGGTTGAGGTGGGAGACGTCGCCGCCGAACTCACCCGGTTTGGCATGCCCGAGGAGCGCGTTGAGGTTGGCACCGTCGACGTACACCTGGCCGCCCGCACCGTGCACCACGTCGCACAGCTCGGTGATCCCGTGCTCGTAGACGCCGTGGGTCGACGGATAGGTGACCATGATCGCGGCGAGGTCGTCGGCGTGCTCGGTGCACTTGGCGCGCAGGTCGGCGAGGTCGACCTCGCCGTCGTCGGCAGCCTTGACCACGACGACGCGCATGCCGGCCATCACCGCCGACGCGGCGTTGGTCCCGTGCGCGGAGGATGGGATCAGGCAGACGTCACGGTGCACGTCGCCGCGGCTGCGGTGGTAGCCGCGGATCGCCAGCAGCCCTGCGAGCTCGCCCTGCGACCCGGCGTTGGGCTGCACCGACACCGCGGCGTAGCCCGTCACCTCCGCGAGCCAGGACTCCAGCTGCTTGACCAGCCGCAGCGTGCCCTGGGCGTCCTCGCCGGGAACGAACGGGTGGAGGTCGGCGAACTCCGGCCAGCTCACCGGCTCCATCTCGGTGGTCGCGTTGAGCTTCATCGTGCAGGAGCCGAGCGGGATCATGCCCCGGTCGAGCGCGTAGTCGCGGTCGGCGAGCCGCGTCACGTAGCGCAGCATCTCGGTCTCGGAGTGGTGGGTGTTGAAGACCGGGTGCTCGAGGAAGCCGCCCTCGCGCTCGAGTGCCTGCGGCAGGGAGTCGCGGGCGGCGGCGTCGATCGCGGGCAGGTCGAGTCCGTCGATCCCGAAGGCCTCCCACACCGCCTCGAGGTGCGACGGCGTCGTGACCTCCGAGGTCGAGATCGCCACCTGGTCGGCGTCGACGCGCCGTAGGTGGATACCGCGGGCCCGGGCTGCGCTCACGACGTCGTCGGACCGGCCGGGGACCCTGGTGAGGACGGTGTCGAAGAACGTCTCGTGCACGACCTCGACGTCACCCGCGCGCAGCCCTTCGGCGAGCACGGCCGCGGACCGGTGCACCCGGTAGGCGATCTGCCGGAGGCCCTCGGGCCCGTGGAAGACCGCGTACATCGACGCCACCACGGCGAGGAGCACCTGCGCCGTGCAGATGTTGGACGTCGCGCGGTCGCGGCGGATGTGCTGCTCGCGGGTCTGCAGCGCGAGCCGGTACGCCGGGCGGCCCTCGGCATCCACGGACACGCCGACCAGACGGCCGGGCAGATGGCGCTCGAGCCCGTCCTTGACGGCGATGAACCCGGCGTGAGGGCCTCCGTAGAACATCGGCACGCCGAAGCGCTGGCTCGAGCCCACCACGACGTCGGCGCCGAGCGACCCGGGCGAGGCGAGGAGCGTCGACGCGAGCGGGTCGACGGTGACGACCGCGAGACCGCCACGCTCGTGCACGGCGGCGATGACGTCGCTGGGATCGATGATCGCGCCGTCGTGGCGAGGGTAGGCGACGAGCGCACCGCAGAGGTCGCCGTCGGGAAGTCCCCCGGAGAGGTCGGCCTCGACGAGCGGGATGCCCATCGCCTCGGCACGCGTACGGACGACGGCGAGCGTCTGGGGAAGGCAACCGGTGTCGACCACGAACGGCTTGGTGGCGTTGGCGCGCACGGCCCGGCGCGTCAGCGTCATGGCCTCGGCCGCCGCCGTGCCCTCGTCCAGGAGCGAGGCGTTGGCGGTCGGGAGCCCGGCGAGGTCGGCGACCATCGTCTGGAAGTTGATCAGGGCTTCGAGCCGCCCCTGCGAGATCTCGGGCTGGTACGGCGTGTACGCCGTGTACCAGCGGGGGTCCTCGAGCACGTTGCGACGGATGACCGCCGGTGTGACGGTCGGGTGGTAGCCCAGACCGATCATCGCGACACCGGGGTTGTTCTGGTCGGCGAGCTGGCGAAGCGCGCCGGTCACCTGCGGCTCCGACAGCGCCGGCAGCAACGACAGGGTCTCGCCGAGACGGATCCCCTTGGGTACGGCTGCAGACATCAGGTCGTCGAGGCTGCGATAACCCAGCGCCTCGAGCATCGTCGCCTGCTCGGCGGCGTCAGGGCCGATGTGGCGGGTGGCGAACGGTGCTGCGCCGGCCAGCTCGGACAGCGTGGGCCGTGCTGGCCCGGAAAGGGACGTGGACTGGTCGCTCATCGGCGATCTCCCGCAGGCTCGGGTGGGTCGGTCAACCCTCCCCCTCTGTCACGCGTCGTCACGCTTCAGAGTGCCTGGGTCACGCGGTCCTGGTGCCTGAGAGGTTCCGGGGAGGAATTGCCCCTTCGGCGCCGCGACGCTCGCGGGCTCTCCCGCGTGACGTGTTCGGCCGTACCCGGCCAGGCTAGCACCGCCGGGCCGGACAGCGGAGGCCGTGCGTCAGCCGACGCGACGCGCCTTGCGGCGCGCAGCCAGCTCGTCGTCGGGATCGGCCCCGGTGACGATGCGCTCGCTCGGAAGGTCGGAGAGCGTGCCCTCGATCTCGCGCCAGACCCCACCGATCGCGATGCCGAAGACACCCTGGCCGCCCTGGAGCAGATCGATGACCTCGTCGGCCGAGCGGCACTCGTACACCGACACTCCGTCGCTCATCAGGGTCACGCTGGTCAGGTCGTCGGTGCCGCGCTCACGGAGGTGCTGGATCGCCGTGCGGATCTGCTGGAGCGAGATGCCGGCGTCCAGGAGGCGCTTGATGATCTTGAGCAGGAGCACGTCGCGGAACGAGTAGAGCCGCTGGGTGCCCGAGCCGCTGGCATCCCGTATCGACGGCTCCACGAGCTGCGTGCGCGCCCAGTAGTCGAGCTGCCGGTAGGTGATCCCCGCCGCCTTGCACGCGTTCGGCCCACGGAAGCCCGTGTCCTCCGGGACTCTCGCCACGTCGTCGTCGAAGAGGAGGCCCTGATCGCTGGCCGCCTCACGCGCCGCGGCGACACCCTCGTCGTGCTGGGTCGTCGAGTTCTGCTTGCCGCTCACCGGAGCCTCCGTCTCGCACCATCATCTGCCCGTTCAAAGTAGGGCCGCTCCCCCGGGGGGTCAACGACATCGGCCGCGACTCGCCGGGATGACCCTGAACCTCGAGTCCAGGATGACTTTTGGGGTCAGGAACCTCCCTGCTCGAAGTCCTCGGGCGTGATCTCGTCGAGGAACTCTCGGAACTTCTCGACCTCTTCCTCCTCCTCGTCAGGCACACCCACCGAGGACTCGGTCAAGACGTCCTCGTCGCAGTAGATCGGCGTGCCTGTGCGCAGCGCGAGCGCGATGGAGTCGGACGGGCGCGCCTCCACCTCCGCGCCCGAGGCGAAGACCAGGACGGCATAGAAGACGTGGTCCTTGACCTCGGTGATGCGCACCTCGGTGAGCTCGTCCCCGAGCGCCTCGATGACCTCCTTGAGGAGGTCGTGCGTCAACGGCCGGGGCGGCACCACACCCTGCTGGGCGAAGGCGATCGCCGTCGCCTCGACCGCACCGATCCAGATGGGTAGGTAGCGCGGCCCCGAGACCTCACGGAGCAGCACCAGAGGATTGTTGGTGGGCATCTCCACCCGAACGCCGACAACATCGAGCTCCCGCACGAGACTCAGCCTACCCCCGGTGGCGCAGTCCGTTCTTGACGAGCATCGTGTGGAGCAGCACCGAGAGCGACGCGATGTTGCGCGCGGTCTCGTCGGCCCTTGCCGCAGACTCCGGATCGCGCCGCCGTCGCAGGGGCTCGACGATCTGCTCGAGCATGCTCACCTCGCGGTCGGCAGCGGTACGGATCGAGCGCAGGTGCCGCGGCTCCAGCCCGAAGGCCGCGAGCTCGCCGAGCGTCTTGGCGATCACGACGTCGGCCTCGGTGAAGTGTCCGGACGAAGGGGCGACCAGACCGTACTGCTCCGCCTCGTCCAGCAGATCCTCGTCGATCTCGGACGCCTGCAGCAGCTCGGAGCGTCGGAACCGGATGCCCTTCGGGCTGCTCGCGAACGTGTCAGGCCCAGGCAGCCCGTCCGAGGACATGATCACCCGTGGCACCTGAAGGGTCCCCTCGTCGTCGGAGGAGAGGATCCCCCGGTCGAGGTCGTCCAGCTTCTGCCGGATGACCTTCAGCGGCCAGTACGTGTCCCGCTGCACGCGCAGCACGAGGTGCAGGCGCTCGACGTCGGCCCGGGAGAACTTCCGGTAGCCCGACGGCGTCCGCTCCGGCTCCACCAGGCCCTCGGTCTCGAGATAACGGATCTTGGAGATCGAGATGTCCGGAAAGTCCGTACGAAGCTCGTCGAGCACCTCCCCGATGCTCAACCGCGCGGCGTTCGGCGCGGCCTGGGTCACGAAGCGGTGCTCCCCGCGGCGCTCGGGTAGTAGACCAGGCGGAACTTCCCGATCTGCACCTCGTCGCGGCTGCTGAGCAGGACGTCGTCGATCCGGTCGCGGTTGACGTAGGTCCCGTTGAGGCTGCCGACGTCGCTCACGGTGAAGCCCTCCTCGGTACGCCGGAACACGGCGTGACGCCGCGACACGGTCACGTCGTCGAGGAAGATGTCACTGTCGGGGTGACGTCCCGCCGACACCTCTTCGGTGTCGAGGAGGAAGCGCGAGCCGGCACTCGGCCCCCGCTGGACGACCAGGAGGGCCGAACCCGGCGGCAGCGCATCGAGCGCCGCCGCGTCGTCCGCACTCAACCCACCGCCCGACCCGAGGTCGGTGTCCGACGTCGGGGGCAACGAGATGGTCGACGTCGTCTCAGACGGGCTCTCGGGGACGTCCTGGTTCGGCTCGTCCTCGTTCGTGCGCGACATTGGCGGGGATCCCCTTCGCTACTCTCAACCAGTGCTTCAGGTTGACGACTGTTGCATGAAACCTACGTGCCCGCCGTGGGGCGGTCAACCGACACACGGGATCACGGCGGGGCCGATCAGGACTCGGTCGCCGCCCCGTACGCGGCGGCGTCCATCAGGCCGTCGAGCGCCGCCGGATCGGCGACCCGGACCGTGATCAGCCAGCCCTGGCCGTAGGGGTCGGCGTTGACCGTCTCCGGGCTCGCCTCGAGCGTATCGTTGACCGACACGATCTCGCCGGTGACCGGCGCAAAGAGGTCGCTCACCGACTTCGTCGACTCGAGCTCTCCGATCACCGCGCCCGCCTCGACCGTGTCGCCGACCGCCGGCAGCTGCAGGTAGACGATGTCTCCCAGCTGGTCCTGCGCGTAGTCGGTGATCCCGATCGTCGCGGTGTCGCCGTCGAGCCGGATCCACTCGTGGTCGGCGCTGTACTGGAGGTCTTCGGGGATCACGGTCACTCCTCGTCGTCAACGTGCGGGCCGAGCGTACTCGGCCTCGCGCTCCTCGGCCAGTGCGGTGATCTCGAGGGACTTCGTCTGCTCGACGGCGACGTCGCCACCGAGTGCCTCCACCTGGTCGACGAGCCCGCCTCGGAACACCACGGCCTGGTCCAGCGTATGGGAGTCGCCGATCGCCTCGATCACGAAGGGTCGCTTCACCTCGCGGCCGTCGATGCGGACCCCGCCCTCGGGCGAGTCGGTGACGTAGGACTGGGCGACGACCCGGACCACGCCGTTGACCTGGATCGACTCTGCCCCGGCGTCGCGAAGCTCCTCGATGGCGTTGAGGAGCGTGCTCGCCCCGACCGTGGAGTCAGGGTCCTCGATCGTGATCACGACGCCTGGTCCGACGGTCGGTACCGTCCCCGCCAGGATGGCCAGCGTGTCGGCCGCCTTGCGGGTCTCCTCGATCGCGGCCTGGTTGCGCTCGGAGCTCTGCTGGAGACGTCGTTGCGTCGCGGACAGGTCGGCGCGCTGCTGCGTCAACCGGTCTTCGGTGCTGTCGAGGGTCTCGAGGAGGTTCACGAGCTCGTCGCGGCGCATGCCGGCGTAGCCGTCGTCGTTGGCCGAGCGGACCTGGGTGACCGCAGCGAATCCCAGCACGAGGAACAGCGCGGCCACGACCCACTGGCCGCGGGTCGGACGCCCGGTGAGGGCGTGCCTGACGCGCGCCCAGGCCTTCGCCGAGTCGGGTGCCTGGCGCTCACTCATGACTCTGCCTAGGCATGGAAGAGGTGCCTCCTGATCGCTGCGGCGTTGGAGAAGATCCTGATCCCGAGCACGACGATGACGCCCGTCGAGAGCTGGGACCCGACTCCGAGCTGGTCGCCGACGAACACGATGAGCGCCGCGATCAGCACGTTGGAGATGAACGAGACCACGAAGACCTTGTCGTCGAAGCGTCCGTCGAGGTACGCCCGGATCGCACCGAACACCGCGTCGAGGGCGGCGACGACCGCGATCGGGAGGTACGGCTGGAGGCCGGCGGGCACGGTCGGCTCGAAGAGGAGCCCCAACGCGGCTCCGACCACGAGGCCGAGGACGGCGATCACTTCTCCTCCACCTCCAGCACCTTTGCGTTGCGGATCGTCGAGGCGCGACGGGGCGCCGCGGGGAGGGTGGCCTCGGTGCGCGCGCTCACGTCGAACCGCATATCGAAATTCTCCTTCAGTCCACTCCAGGCCTGCGCCGCAGGGGTCTCGGCGAAGTTGGCGGGAAGCGTACGCGGGTTTCCGATCGCGGTCACGACGTACGGGCTCGTGAGCGAGCGGTAGTTGAC
Organism: Mumia sp. zg.B21; assembly: GCF_019550855.1. NCBI lineage: Bacteria > Bacillati > Actinomycetota > Actinomycetes > Propionibacteriales > Nocardioidaceae > Mumia > Mumia sp. zg.B21. Next base: position 992,808 of record NZ_JAHWCJ010000001.1, read on the forward strand.
CGTGATGCCTTCTCCGGCAGAACGGATCGGGGACATCGCGGTCAGCCTGTTGCCGTTGATCGCGATCGCCTCCGCACCGGCCTGCCACAGCCCGTTGACCAGGAGCTGGAGGTCTTTGTCGCGAACCCGCTCAGCACTGCCTGCGTCGGCGTCCGGTGCCCCGTCGACGGTGACGCGCAGCGCCGGGCCGGTCACGGCCACCGTGCCGACGACGGCGGCCTGCTCGCGAGCCCTCGCCAGCCCCTCGGCCCCCGACTCCTCACGTCGGAGCCGTGCCACCGACCCGCTCAGCGCGGCGACGTCCTCCTGTAAGGCGGCGATCTCGGTCCTGCGCTGGTCGATCTGGCCGGTCAGCACGGCGCGCTCGGTCTCGACGGCCGGGCGGCTCGCTCGGGTCTGGAGCAGGGCGAGAGTGATGAGCAGGGTGAAGAACGCCACCACCGCGATGGCGGCCAGACGCCCGCGCGACGTGCGAGCGTGCGGCGCGTGGGTGTAGTAGTCGTCGTCGAGCGGGTTGTCGGTGATGGTCTGCAGGAGCGTCATGGAGTTGCCCGTGACGTCCCCCGACGTCGTGCTGCGGTCCGTCACGGCGCTCCTAGCGGGCCTTCACCGGCGGCATGGTCGTCATCAGACGTCTTACCTGCCAGACGTAGAGCAGACCGGCCCAGCAGTAGAGTGCGACGCCCCAGATCGCGAACGCCCAGCCGAAGACGCGGGCCAGGCCGGCGACCGTGCCGGTGTCGTCACCGAGGAGCAGCAGCGGGAACGCGTACAGGAGGCCGGCGGTCGCGGCCTTGCCGAGGAAGTGCACCGGCAGCGAGCTGTAGCCGCGGGTCCGCAGGAACGGCACGAGCGCGAACAGCATGAGGTCGCGCAGCGGCAGGATGAGGGCCAGCCACCACGGGATGATGTCGCGCATCGCGAGACCGAAGACCACGGCCAGGATGTAGAGCCGGTCGGCGATCGGGTCGAGCAGCGCGCCGAGCTTGGAGGTCTGGCCGAGCCGCCTCGCGAGGTAGCCGTCGAGGTAGTCGGTGATGCCCGAGACCACGAGCACGACGAGGGCCAGGACGTCCTCCTCAGGGCCGAGGACCAGCCACAAGAAGACCGGCACGCCGAGGAGGCGGACGACACTGAGCGCGTTGGGGATCGTCAGGACACGCTCGGCACTCGAGGCGTTCGGGGCGGCGGTCACTGGGTTCCTTCACTCGAGAGGCGTCGCTGACGCGGGAGTCACGGCCGACCCCAGACTAACCGCTGCCCATACGCGCTCGGTGGATCACCTGACGAACCCGGCGCTTGCACCGCCGTGAGGGCTGCGAGACTGTGAGCACAACTCAAGAGAATCGATGGAGGACACGTGGCTGAGTACACCTTGCCCGATCTGCCGTACGACTACGGAGCTCTCGAGCCGTACATCTCCGGCAAGATCATGGAGCTGCACCACGACAAGCACCACCAGACGTACGTCAACGGCGCCAACCAGGCGCTGGAGCAGATGGCCGAGGCCCGCGACACCAACGGGCTGTCGACTGTCAACCTCCTGGAGAAGAACCTCGCGTTCAACCTCGCCGGACACGTGAACCATTCGGTGTTCTGGCCCAACATGTCGCCCGACGGCGGCGACAAGCCCGATGGCGAGCTGGGTGCTGCGATCGACAGCTTCTTCGGGTCGTTCGACAAGTTCCGCGCCCACTTCGAGGCGACGGCACTCGGTATCCAGGGCTCCGGCTGGTCCATCCTGGCCTGGGAGACGCTGGGTCAGCGCCCGATCATCTGCCAGCTGTACGACCACCAGGGCAACCTGCCGGTCGGACTGGTCCCGCTCCTCATGCTCGACATGTGGGAGCACGCGTTCTACCTGCAGTACCAGAACGTCAAGGCGGACTACGTCAAGGCATGGTGGAACGTCGTCAACTGGGCGGACGTCCAGGCCCGGTTCGAGGCAGCGCGCACGAACACCACGTCGCTCTACGTGCCGTGACCGCACGCGCAGCGTGCTGAGGCGTTAGCCGCCTCAGCGGTCGGGAGCCCGGTCGGCCTTCGGGTCGGTCCGGGCTCCTGCCGTCTCCTCGGTCCTCTCCCCCGGGCCGCGCCTCGGGCGCTGCTCGGCGAGCTGCGCGAGATAGGCGTTGTACGCCGTCAGGTCGGCGTCGTCGTTCTGGTTCGCACTGCGATCGTGACGCACCGCCTCACGCGCGTCCGACCGGAACCACTGGACGAACAGGGCGCCCATCACGAGCACCAGCGGCACCTCGCCCATCGCCCAGGCGATCCCGCCGCCGAGATACTGGTCCTCCAGCAGGTCGGTGGCGTACGGGCGGTCGAGCGAGGTGTAGTAGCCGCCCGCGACGACCGTCGTCATCGCCATCAACGCGATCGAGAAGAACGCGTGGAACGGGATCGTCACCAGGAGGATCACGAACCGCCAGAGGGGGGCGAGCCGCCGCGGAGACGGGTCGACCCCAATGATCACGTAGTAGAACAGCGCGCCTGCGGCGAGGAAGTGCAGCTCCATCAGCCCGTGGCCGATGTGGCTCTCCATCGCGTTCTCGAAGACGGGGGTGAAGTAGAGCCCGTACAGGCTGCCGACGAAGATCGCCGCGGCGAACAGCGGGAACGTCACGACGCTGACGAAGCGTGAGTGCAGCAACGAGACGAGCATCGCGCGCGGGGACACGTCGCCCTTCTGCCTCGGACCAGGGAGCGTCCGAAGCGCCAGCGTCACCGGCGCACCGAGGACGAGCAGGATCGGCGCGACCATGCTCAGCACCATGTGCGACACCATGTGGGCGCTGAACAGGACGTGCGAGTAGACGCCCAGGCCGCCGAAGGTCGCCCAGGCGACCATGAGCAGACCCGACATCCAGGCGATCGTGCGTCCGAGCGGCCACGTGTCGCCGCGACGGCGCATCACCCGCAGGCCCGCGACGTACAGGGCGAGCCCGAGCCCGACGACGGCGAGCCCGACGCCGTTGGCGGTGAACCCCCAGACGAGGTGCCACAGCGTCGGCGCCGGCGGGAGCGCCCCACCGAGGATCGCCTCGGCGGGCGACTGGTAGAGGTCGGCCGGCCGCGGGGTGGGGGTACGGGACAGGGCGACTGCGACCGCGACCGTCATCCCCATCACGAGGAGCTCGACCGCGGCGACGCGGAGGAACAGGTAGCGAGCGCGCCCCTGTGCGGGCCCGTCCTCGACGAGACCGCCGGAGCGCTCGAGCGCGACGACCGTACGGCGACGGTGCAGGAGGCCGATCATCGCGAGGACGACGAACGCAGCGACCTTCGCCCACACCAGCAGCGCGTACTGCGAGTCGAGGTCGCCGAGGTCCTGGAGGCGGGTCGCCGCATTGACCACTCCGGAGATCCCGATGATGACCACGCACCACAGCGCGAGCGTCGAGAACCGCGACACGCCGGCCGGCAGCCGCCGGCTCCCGCGGAGCGCGATCCACGCCAGCCCGGCGAGGCCGCCGACCCAGAGCGCGGCGCCGGCGAGGTGCAGCAGCATGCTGACCACGGCCAGGTCGTGGGACCCCGATCCGGCGGCATGTCCCGAGAGGGCCTGCGGGACGAACCCTCCGAGAGCGAGCCCGAGCAGGAGCGCCGTGGCCCTGACGCTGAAGGTGCGGCGGGCGAGGACGGCCACCAGCAGTGCGATCACCGCTTGCGCGACCAGCGCCCAGCCCAGCGAGGAACCGTCGAAGAACTGTGTCAGGACGCTCCACGAGAGCTCGTCGACGCCGATGAGGAGGGTCGCGGCGGCGTTCAGCGCGAAGAGGACGAGAGCGGCGGCGGCCCAGACGAGGGCAGCGACAGCCGCCCGGCGTACGGCACGAGCCGAGAGCCCCTGTACCTCGCGGGCGCTCGAGGGCAGCAGGAACGCGGCGGTCGTCAGGAAGCCGACGGTCACGAGGCCGGCGAGGTCGGACACGACCTTCACAGCAGGGATCGCCCATCCCGTGAACGGCCCCGGGTCGGGGATCCCCGGAGGCGGCGGCTCAGGCGCCGCTCCCCCCAGCTGCAGCGCCACGTACAGCGTCACGGACGTCACGAGGAACCCGGCAAGGGTCCAGCGCACGGGCGCGGTCATGACGACTCCTTGTCCTCTCGCCGCCGCGGCCACAGGAGGAGCGCTGCCGCGGCGACCACTCCGGCGGCACCCCACAGAAAGTGTGCACGGTGCGCGTGAAGGAAGCTCTCCTGGTGGGCCTCCTGGTCGTCGGCCCGGGTCTTGTCGACGGTACGCCCCTCGGTCACGGTGAAGAACACCGATCCGCTGATGGGGTGGCCGTCGGCGGAGACGACGCGGTACGAGGCCCGGTACTCCCCCGCGATCTCGGCGTCGTCGAGCCGGGCGCGCACCGCCACCCCGTCAGTCCGTGCCTCGCCGGCCGTGACGTCGGTGCCGTCAGGGGCCTCCACCACGACGAACGCGGGCGTGGTGACCCTCTCGTTGAAGGTCAGCACGATCTCGGCGGGCAGCGTCGCCACCGTGGAGCCGTCCTCGGGCGAGCTGGACACCAGGGCGGCGTGACCGACCGCCGCCGGGCTGCTGAGCAGCAGCAGCCCGACGACGGAGACGCAGACGAGCGCGGCGTCGCGCACGCTGCGAGCGGCCCGGTTCATGAGGACCGTGACCTCCTGCGGACAAGGCTGGCGCCCAGCACGCCGACCGCGAGGGCCAGGACCGCGATCCCGCCGACCAACCAGCCGTCGACGCCCTCGGAGTCGTCGTCGGCGGCGTCCGAGGAGTCGTCGGTGGTCTGGGCGCCGTGCGACCCGTGGCCGCCCTCCCCGGCGTCGGCCAGTGTGACCACCGGCGCGGGGCGCTCGGGCTCCTCGGCTCCCTCCTCGGTCGGCTGGTCCCAGGCCACCGAAGAGCCGTCGGAGTAGGTCTGGGTGGCGGGGAACACGAGAGTGTCGGTGTCGGTGGGCAGCGGTCCGACCCGCAGGTCGAACACGTCGAACTCGCCTGGCGCGATACCGGCGCCGGGCTCGGCGGTCCAGGTCACGGACCGGTCCTCGACCTTGGTGACCTTCCACCCCGGCTTCGTCCGGGTGCTGACGAACTCGAACGTCACGCCCTTGGGGAAGGTGACGGTGAGACCGGTGGTCCTGGCGGTGTCGGACTCGGTCGGGACGCGGAAGGACAGGGTGGACCATCCACCCTTCGCCGCGTCCGGGGCGTCGACGCCGACGTGGGCGGCGGCCGGCGGGACGGTGGCGAGGGCGAGGGCTGCAGATCCGGCGAGCACGCCGGATCGCACGACGAACGTCTTCATGCTGGTGCTTTCTGCTGGTGGGGGTGCGTGACGGAGGGTCAGACCCGCACAGGGGGGCCGCGACGGCTGACCGTCGGGCCGAGCAGAAGGACGGCCGGCGGCGACGAGTCGGTCGCCCACCGCACGTCACGCGACGGACGCGGGAGAACCGGGACGACCAGCGCACCTGCGGCGTACGCGAGGCGGCGCACCGGCCGGGCGACGACCAGCGACAGGACGCTGACGAGGGCGGCGTCGCCGTGGCGGAGCAGGGCGACGGTCGCGACGGTCGCCACGAGGTGGCCGGCGAGCATCGCCGCGTCGGGAACGGCACCCGGCGATGCCGTCGATGGAGCGACGGGCCCGGCCTGGGCTCCCGCGATCGAGCACCAGAGGTGGACGCCGGCCTGGACCGCGAGCACGAACCCGCTCAACGTCCGCACGGTCCACCGGCGCGCGGCGAGGCGGTAGGCCAGCGCGGCCGCGACCGCCACGGTCACCACAACCGTCCGGCCGGACGGGACAGAACCCCCGCCGGACAGGTGTCCGAGCAACGCGACGCAGAGCGCCGTCGCGGCGACCACCGTGGCGCGCGCCGCGCGCCAGAGGGGCGCGCCTGCTGCCTGGTGGACGACCGTGCTCACGCCCGCCAGCCTAGTTGACCGCGTCGTGGGGGCTCGAGGTCCCCGGCCTCACCCCTCGCGCGGCTCGCGGTCGGAGACGCTGCCGTCGGCGCTGATCAAGGTCACGGCGTCGTCGGAACCGCGCGCCGAGCCACCGGTGATCTCCGCGCCGGCGTCGGCCACCACGCCCACGAGACGCACCCCTGCCCCGACGCTGACCCCTTCGAGCAGGACGCTGTCGATGATCTCGGCGCCCTCGGCGATCTGGCAGTCCGGTCCGACGACGCTGTGCCGCACCGAGCCGGCGACGCGGCTGCCGGGGGCGAGCAGCGCCTCGTGGACCTCGGCGGACGGCGCGAGCCAGGCCGGCAGGCGGACGGGTGCTGCGGTCCGGATGGGCCACTGCGGGTCGTCGAGCCTGACACCGGTCCGGTCCAGCAGGTCCATGTGCGCCTGCCAGTAGCCGTTGATCGTGCCGAGGTCCCGCCAGTAGGACTCCAGCCTGTGCTCCACCACGCGAGCGTGGTCCACCAGGTGAGGTACGAGCTGGTCGCCGTAGTCGTCGAGCTGGTCGTGCTTCTTCAGGAGCTCGTCGATGGTGTCGAGGAGCGCCGTCGTCCGGTAGACGAAGATCTCGGCGGCGACCAGGTCGGTGGCCGGCTCGTCCGGCTTGTACGCGAAGCCGGTCACACGGCCGTCGTCGTCGGTCTCGAGGACGCCGTGGCGTGAAGCGTCCGGGACGCCTGTGGTGGTCACGACCGTGAGGTCGGCGTCCGCGTTCGTGTGCGTCTCGAGGACGTCGCGCAGGTCGAGGGTGTAGAGGTGGTCGGCGCTCAGGACGAGGACGACGTCGGGCGAGCGGTCTCGCAGTGCCTCCACCTGGCGGGCGATGGCGTCGGCGTTGCCTTGCGCGAACCCGCTCCCCTCCGTCCCCTCGAAGGGCGGCAGCACCTGGAGCCCTCCCCAGGATCGGTCGAGGTCCCACGGGCGGCCGTGCGCGAGGTGCTCGTTGAGGCTGCCCGGCAGGTACTGCTCGATCATCCACACGTCGCTGATCCCGCTGTGCACGAGGTTCGACAGCACGATGTCGACGAGCCGGTAGGTCCCGGCGACCGGAAGAGCGGGCTTGGCGCGTCGGTCGGTGAGCTCGCCGAGGCGGCTTCCCTTGCCCCCGGCGAGCACGATGGCGATGATGTCGAGACGGTCCATCCTGGAACTCTAGGCTCGCCGTGGTCGCCCCGCCGGTCGCGAGCGCAGCGGCCACGTCGTCGTGACGAGTCCCGATCAGCCGAGGATCCGACCGAGGGCGACGGCGTCGTACGGGGCGCGTCCGTCCGCATCGTTGTCGAAGTACACCCACGTCGGCTGGTCCCAGGATCTGATGCGGTCGGCCCAGGTCCGGAGCCGCTGGACCGAGTAGCCGCCGTGGTAGAGGTCGGTGTGGCCGTGCAGCCGCACATAGGCGAACGAGGCCGTCGGCCTCTCGATGATGGGCCACCGGCCTGCCCCGTCGGAGACGACCAGTGCGACGCGGTGGCGCCGGAGCACCTCGACGACCTCGTCCAGCCCGTCTGTGGTCCGGACCTCCACCGCGTGCTGGATCGGGCGCTGCCCTCCCTCGACGGCGCCCGGCAGCCAGACACGATCGCCACCGACCTGCGGTCCGTGCCGGCGTGCCAGCGTGACGGCCTGACCGTACGTGCGCGGCAGCAGGCTGCAGAACGCGTCGAGCGACTCCGGGGTGGGGGCGCCGCGGGCCGGGAGCTGCCACAGGAGCGGCCCGATCTTCTCGCGCAGCGCGAGCACGCCGGAGGCGAGGAAGGTCGCGAGCGGCTGCTCCGCGTCGCGCAGCCGAAGGAGGTGCGTGAGCAGACGACTGCCCTTCACGGCGAACCGGAAGCCCTGCGGCGTCGCCTCGTACCAGCGCGCGTACGTGGTCGGCCGCTGCAGTCGGTAGAAGCTCGCGTTGACCTCAGCGGTGTCCATGCGCTGCGCGACGTAGGCCAGCTCGTCGGCCTGTCTGAGCCCTCGTGGGTAGAAGTCTCCGCGCCATGATCCGTAGCTCCAGCCCGAGATCCCGACCCGAACGCGTCGCGACCCTGCCATGGCTCCACGCTAACGGCCCGGTATCGGCCATGCCGACGTACGAGCGCTGGTTTCCACCGCCGGGTTCGTCACGCGCAGGTTCGTACGGTGATCATCCCTCCTTGGCGAACCGCAGGAGCTGCGGCAGGTCGAAGCTGCCGTCGTCGCGGGCCATCGGTGCCTGCGGCCTCCAGTTGGGCTCCACGCTGAGGTACGACAGCGGGTCCTCGTTGAGGAGACCGATGAGGACCTCGGCGACGATTCGCCCACCGACCGGTCCGAGCGTCTTGCCGTCCGCGAGCGTCTCGGCCTCCTTGAGGATGTAGAACCACAGAGGCGGATGCATGCGGAGGTCCTCGCTGAGGTCGCCGATCCCGAGCGTGGCCGCGTCGAGCGGGTCGACGCCCATCGCGCGGGCGACCGTGTTGCCGGCCGGAAGCCCGAGCGCGACCCCGCGCTGCAGGTTGCGCTCCGCGAGGGCGTGCGGCGGGTGTGCCGACACCGAGAGCGGAAGGTCCGCCAAGGGCCGCGCGAGCTGCGTATCGATGGGCAGCGACGCCTGCGCAGGAGTATCCGAGCCAGGCATGTCGACCATGAACTTCCACTCGACCGCCCACTGGGGAGGCAGGCGACGGAAGCCGTTGAGGTTCGACAGCTCGTCGGGCGGCAGCTCCGTGCCGAAGATCGGGATGGGGCCCTGCGCCCCTCGTGCGTTCCGGACGAAGTCGTTGATGTGGTAGCGGCCGCGGATCATCGAGTGCCCGAACCGGTAGGCCGCCACGGCGAACTCCACCGGGATGTAGGCCTCGTGGGCCGGCTCGTAGAACTGGAACGTTGGCCGTACCAAGGACGTCGTCGCCCCGTCGGGGCCGGAGACGAAGGTCTCCGTGCGCAGGATGTCGTCGACGACCGCCTGACCGACGATCCGCCGGAGGAAGTCGTGCACGACCACCCACTGGTAGTGCCACCTGACCAGGCGCTGGGTCTCCTTGAATGCGTCGTCGCCAGTGAGCGGGGTGGTCGCTCCCACGACGTCGGCGACGCGGTTGTGGAACTGCAGCATCGAGACGTGGAGCTGTGACACGAGCAGGTTCTCGTCGTTGCGGGGATCCCCGATGAGCGCCCGCCCGAAGAAGACCTCCTCACCGCTCGTGCGCTGCCGGGGCTCGTTCCTCGGGAGGTCGGGCCCCGCGCCGCTGGTCTCGGTCGGGACGACGCCGACGTCCTCACCGAGCCGCATCTTCGTCACCGGGCCGGAGTCGTCGTACAGGTACGGCTGGTCCGCGGGACCGCGCCCGTACAGCGAGTCCAGGTCGAACCGCGGCGTACGGAAGTTGTGCAGCGCGTCCGGGTCGTTCTGACGACGCAGGCTCGACACCGGGTCGAACGTGATGTCGTGGTCGACGAACTGCCCGAAGTAGGTGTACCCGGACGGGATGTCGGGGTTCTCTGCGGCGGGTGGTCCGGCCGGCTCGACCATGCGCTGTGCCAGAGCGGTCATGTCGTCGGCGGCATGCTCGAACACCGGGAGGTGTCGGAACATCCGTCCGAAGCGGCCGGACTTGAACGACGACGACGGGATCATGTCGATCCCGCGCTGTGACGCCCCGTGGTGGACCGGCCTCGTGGGCGTGGTCGGCTCGGGCGCCGGTGTGGGCGGGCGCTCCTCGGCGGAGGTCGTCTCGTGCCCGATGGTTGTGGCCATGGTGCTCTCCTCACAGGTGGGGTTCCCGAGACACCGGCACGACAGCGCCGGCGTGGTGGCGGTCGAGGGCCCGCCGATCTCGAGCCTGCCCCGCACGAGGGTCACGATCAGGCGTGATTGCAATCGGACAAATCAGCCAGGTCGTGTCAGGCCAGGCGAGCTTCGCCGACGAGATCCTCGGCCAGGGCCGCGGTCAGCTCGTCGTAGGTGAGCCCGCAGCCGAGCAGGTAGTGGAGCTTCGTGTACGCCGCCTCCACGGTCATCGCCCCACAGCTCACCACGCCTCCCTCCACCAGGACCCGACCGGCGGCGTACCGGGTCAGATCGACCACGGCCGCCGGTGTCTGGCTCACCGCCACCACCGGGATCCCCGCGTCGCGCAGGTCCAGAAGTCGTGACTCGGCCACCGGGTCACGCGGGGCGGTCCCGCCCCCGAACACCCGCACCACCACACCGGCCGGCTCCCGTGACCAGGCGAGCTGGTCGTGCCAGTGGTCGAGAGTGACGGTGGCGAGGGCGACGAACCGCTCCGCGGCGTACGCCTGGAAGCGGTCGACCGGCAGGAGTGCCGACCGGCGCCGGCTGGTGCCCGGGTCACCGGCGAAGCCGTCGAGGTCGGTGGTGGAGCGCTTCCATGCCGTCGCGGCGGCGAGAACGCGCCCGGCGAACGCGACCGAGACCCCGGGCCGGTCCTCGATGGCGGCGTCGAGCGCGAGCCTCAGGTTGTCCGCCACGTCGCTCCCCGGCTCGTTCGGGCCACGCTGGGCTCCGGTGAGCACCACCGGACGCGGGGCGTCGGCCAGCGCGTACGCGAGAGCGCCGGCGCTGAAGGCCATGCTGTCCGTGCCGTGCACGAGGACGACACCGGCGACCGACGGGAGCGCCGCACGGATCTGCCGCTGCCACCGGTTCCAGTCCTGCGGACCCATCTCCGCGCTGTCTCGCAGCGGGAGGTCGAGGACCAGCTCGGCCGGGACGTGGCGGACCGCCGCCCATCCGTCGACCACCGCCCGCAGCACGTCGACGCCCTCGGCACTGACCTCCAGGCCGCCGCCGGATCCCGGCGACATGGTGGCGGTGCCGCCGGTGACGATGACGAGGACGCCGCGCCGCCCGCCGAGTCCCGGCGACGTCCGGACATCGGCACGTCCGCGTGTCGTCAGGCCGTCGGTCACGGCGCCGAGGCTACCGGTCCCGTTCGCCCGCCACCTGTCCGGACGTCGAGCACAGGACGGTAGCGGTCGTACAGGCTGACGATCAGCGTCAGGAGGAACACGAAGAAGAAGCCAGCCGTGAGGAAGAACTGCTCGTTGTTCGGGAGGACCAGGCTCGCCACCAGCACCAGTCCGATGTTGAGCGCCGACAGCGCGAAGAACGTGGTGACCGCCGACTCGAGTCCACCACCGCGTCGGGCTGTCCACAGTCCGAGGAAGGAGTTCACGACCACCAGCACGGTGCAGCTCACGGCGATGTCGAACGGCGACGTACGCACGCTCGGCACGATGTTGGCGATGATGATGCTCACGAGCGCGACGATCACGGTCTTCTCGCCCAGCTGGGCATCCAGGACCTTGCCGTGCGCGACCCGGAACGCCGCGCGTTCCCGCTCCCTGTCGATCTCGGCGGGGATCGGTGGCGCCACGACCTGCCAGGCGTGGTCGGGTGGGGCGAGCCGCGGTCGTACGACGAACCAGAAGACCGCCGCGAGGACGAGTGCCGCGAAGACCATCGCGGGCAGGAACCAGTCGACGTCACGGATGGTGTCGGTCAGGTCGAGCTTGAAGACGTGGATCCACGCCTCCTGCGGGATCTTGATGACGACCCAGATCACCGCTGCCGCGGCGATCCACCAGCGCATCGAGAAGCGCTTCGGGTCCCATCGCAGACGCACGAGCTCGTAGAAGATGAAGAAGTACTCGAACGTGTTGGGGAAGACCAGCAGCAGCCACCGGTGGGTGCCGCCGGTCAGCTCGAAGATCGTCGTCCCCACCAGGCGGTAGAAGAAGAGGAACCGGGCCACCTCGAACGCCGGGCGGCTCGTCCAGTTGCGCATCGTGGCCACGTAGGCGAGCGAGAGGTAGAAGACGTCGAGCGCCTTGTCATAGCTCTGGTAGTGCGTGAGGTCGAGCGACGTGAAGGTCTGGAAGATCGTCTGGTCGACACCGTCGAGCAGCATGCAGGCGACGATCCCCGGCAGGGGGAACGTGAAGATCAGCAACGGGACCAGCAGGCGCGCGGCGACCACTGCCCAGAACACCGTCATGTCCACCGACTCGTTCATCCGCGTCCTCCTAGTCGGCGCCCAGCTGCGCGACGAGCGGAGCGTCGAGAGGTCTCACGGCAGGTGCTCCTCGGTGAGCGCGTCCCAGCCGGTCGCGATCGGCACCGTCCGGGCGTCCAGCCAGTGCTCGTGCTGGTCGAGCGAATGAGGGCTGGCAGGATCACCGGCCGCACCGAACGGGACCCCCCACCTGCTCCGGGAGCGGTCGGACAGGTCCCAGATCCACCGAGCGACGGACCCTCGCGAACAGACGTCGCTGACTCCCGGGATCGTCGCGGTCGACCGCACGGTGTCGGTGTCACCCGAGAGACCCGTTCTGGGCAGTCGGGCGAACGCGGCACCGGGCACGCCGGCGAGCACGCGCTGGGGCTCGAGCCGATGACGGTCGCCCCAGGCCTCACCGCCGTCTCGGGCTGCCGCGTCCTCCAAGGCGTCGCGCGCCACGGCAGCACGGTCGATGCCGAGCGGGCCGGCCGGCCCGTCGGCGGCGAGGAGCACGCCCAGGCCGTCGGCGATCCTCGCGCGCACGTCGAACCACGGGTCGAGCACCGGTCCCATCTCGTGGGGGGCGTGCAACGCCGCCAGCGCGGGCAGATCGGCCAGCCGACCCACCAGTGCGCTGCGCCAGGCGGCGAAGGCGGCAGCCTCCACGCTCGCGGCGTCCATCCGCCCGTCCCACGCCCGCAGGCGTGCGGCCAGCTCGTGAGCCCGCGCCGAGACGGCGGCATCCCCGGGCGCTGGGAGGTGATGGAGGAGGCCGACTGCGCTCGAGGCGAGCGTGTCGCGGTGGATGTCGTGCATGTCCTCGACGGCGAGCGCTCCTCGTGCGTCGAGCAGCTCGTCCAGGAGCGTACGGATCCGCCTCGCCCGGTGCGGCGGAGAGTAGGCGTGCCCGAGGCGCAGCGCCGGGTCCTCGGGGCGCTCGTTCGCATCGACGGCGCAGTCGTGGATCGCGCGAGAGGGCGGCAGCCGCCTCCACGCGACCTTCTCGACCCCGGCTTCCCAGCCGTCGCGAGATCGACGTCGGGCCGTGGCACCGGTCTCCGGCACGCGCCCGGCAGTCAGGCTCAGCACCTTCCCGTCCTGGTCGGCGGTCAGCACCCGGTTCACCGGGTCGACCCAGCGACCGAAGGCGGCGGCGACCTCCTCGGCCGACCGGGCCTGCAGGAGCGGCCGCAGCGCGGCGGTCCCCAGGTCGGAGGTGGCGCGTGCGGGGAACCGCGCCGAGTAGGCGAGGACCTCGTACCCCGGCCGCTCGGGACCGAAGCCCGGGCCGAGACCGGGGCCTGCGACGACGAGGCCCCTCGGCGTCTCGATCCAGCCGGCCGCCACCGGATCGTCATCGCGTACAGCGATCACCTCCTCCCCCGACGCCACGGCCTCCCACCCGGCCGGGCCGTACGCCTGGACCTCCCCGCTCTCGGTGCGACGGAGGCGCTCGCGGAAGACGTCGACGTGGTGAGCGGCCGCGTTCGTGATGCCCCACGCGACCTTCTCCGCATGACCGAAGTGCGGGACACCCGGCACTCCCGGGAAGGCGAGGCCGACCACGTCCACACCCGGGCATGCCAGGCGGATCTGCTGGTAGACGGCGGGAATCCCGATGGTGCGGTGCGGGTCTCCGGCGAGCAGCGGGGCGCCGGTGCTCGTCCGTGAGCCGTGCAGCGCCCACGCGTTGCTCCCGGACCCGGTCGCGGTGTCGGCGTGGAAGACGTCGACGAACGCGTCGCCGAGAGCTCGCCGGACGTGCTCTCGCCAGAGCAGCGAGGGCAGGTCGGAGAACAGGAGGTGCGTGACGTGCAGGATCCCCAGCGGCGCCCACTCGGGCCAGCGAGCCTCGGGGAGGACGGCGTTCACCCCGTCGACGTAGGCCGAGACCCACGCCCGGTCGTCGGGGTCGAGGGCCTCTGACGCCCGCCGTGCGGTGTCCGCGATCCGCGCGCTCCGGGCGAAGCGGTCCCACGCGACGCCATCGCGCCCGATGTGCTCGGCGAGGGTGCCCTGCGCTCGCCAGTGCTCGACCTGGATCTGGTCACCGCGGTCGCGAGCCGTCACCCGTCCCTGCGCCTCCGCCAGCTCGAGGAGGGACTCCGCACGCACGTGCGGCACCCCGTACGCGTCGCGGAACAGGCGGGCGTTCATGCCCGAAGTGTGGCATCACCTACCGTGTTCGGGTGAGCTCAGACGAGACAAGGCACGGAGTGCACGCCAACACCCGTACGGTCGAGGACGGTGTCGTCACCGACTTCTCCGACCGCATGAGCTACGGCGGCTACCTCGATCTCGACACCCTGCTGTCGGCGCAGCGCCCGATCAGCAGGCCGGAGCACCACGACGAGCTCCTCTTCATCGTGCAGCACCAGACCACCGAGCTCTGGCTCAAGCTGGTGCTGCACGAGCTGGAGAGTGCGTGCGCCCTCCTCCGCGCCGACGAGCTCGGACCGGCGCTCAAACGCATCGCGCGCGTGAAGCACGTCCAGCGCACGCTGGCGGAGCAGTGGTCGGTCCTCGCGACGCTGACACCGACCGAGTACGCGGAGTTCCGCGGCGTCCTCGGCAACGCGAGCGGGTTCCAGTCGTACCAGTACCGCGCGGTCGAGTTCGTCCTCGGCAACAAGAACGAGGCGATGCTGGCCGTCTTCGACGCCGAGCCGGCCCACCGGGAGATCCTGCGGCACGTCCTCGAGGCACCGAGCCTGTACGACGAGTTCCTCCGTTATCTGGCTCGGGCCGGCTACGCCATCCCCGCCGACGTGCTCGAGCGCGACGTCACCAAGGCGTGGACCTTCCGCCCCGACCTGGTGCCGGTCCTCGCGTCGATCTACTCCGACGCAGACGACCACTGGTCGGCGTACGAGACCTGCGAGGAGCTCGTCGACCTCGAGGACAACTTCCAGCTGTGGCGGTTCCGTCACCTCAGGACGGTCTCGCGCATCATCGGGACCAAGCGCGGCACGGGTGGATCGAGCGGGGTGCCCTTCCTGCAGCGTGCCCTGGAGCTGACGTTCTTCCCCGAGCTGTTCGCCGTACGGACCGAGATCGGCGGCTGACCCGTGGCGGGTCTCCTTCCGCCGTTCGTGGACCACCACGTCCACCTCCAGCTGATCGACGTGCCGCAGCTCCTCGCGTGCGGACTGGGAGGCGTGGTCGATCTCGGCGGTGCACCGCCGGCCGTGGCCTCCCTCGCCGCCGCTGCCGACGCGGCGGGGCTGCCGTACGTCCGGCACGCCGGTGCGTTCCTCGCTGCGCCCGGCGGCTACCCGAGCGCACGGCCCTGGTGCCCGGACGGCGCCGTGCGTGAGATCCGCTCACCCGCCGATGCCGCGGAGGCGGTCGCCGAGCAGGTCGCGAGCGGTGCGACGGTCGTCAAGGTGACGTTGAATACCGACGCCGGACCGGTGCCGGACCGATCGACGCTCGCCGGCGTCGTCACTGCGGCGGAGCGGCACGGAGTCCCGGTCGCCGCCCACGTGGAGGGGACGGGGATGACCGAGCTCGCCGTCGAGGTGGGCATCCACGCGCTCGCCCACACCCCGTGGACCGAGCCGCTCGACGCCTCGCTCGTGCAGAGCGCGGTGGACCAAGGACAGCGATGGATCACGACGCTCGACATCCACCGCGACAGCGGGTCGGGCCAGCAGACCGCCGTCACGAACCTCGGAGTCTTCCACGCCGCGGGCGGTCGCGCGCTGTACGGCACCGACCTCGGCAACGGTGACCTCCCGCTCGGCGTCAATCCGCGCGAGATCGCCGCGATGATCCGCGCCGGTCTCGATCGCGAGACCATCCTCGACGCCCTGACCGACCCGTGGCCCCTGACCCTGCACCCCGATGGCATGGCCACTCGGATCCCCATCGACGAACCCCCGCGCGAGGCCGATGTCCCGATGTGGTTCGCCTCGGCACAAGCGGTCCGTCAGCGCTGACGGCTGCGGCTCTCGACGCGCCTGCCGACGCCTCGGCTCGATCGAGCCGCGCGGGCCGTGGCATAGGCAGGCTCTCGCACACGGCGCACCCAGGCGTACGTCTCCAGGCCGGGCAGGGTGCAGCGCACCGGGTCGAAGTCGACCGAGGCGTCGGCGCCGACACCGGGCGCAGCGGGGAGCTCCAGGACAGCGAACGCGTGCCACGGCCCCGCGAGACGCGCCCACGACAGCCGGACCCTGCCGTCTCCGTCCACGTGCTCAGCCCCGATCAGCACCGGGCCGCCAGCGGTGCGGTACGGCAGCAAGGTGGTCAGCGGCCGTGCCGTCGGGACGCGGCTCGCCGTCAGGAAGAACCGGCCGACGCCGCCCCACCCGGTCGAGGCGAGCAGCAGGTCCCCGTGCCGACCTGGTCCCGTCGGCACCCGCAGGGCCAACCCATGCACGTCCGGAACTCTGGCTGGTAGCCCCACCGCTCTCGAGGTCCGGGCGAGCACCCGGTCGACACCCGCACCGTCGATCCAGGCGACACCGCTCGCACGGGCACGGTCCTGCACCCTGCTGCGGGTCAGCGTCGCCTCCACGACCGCACCACGCGGGTGCAGCGGCTTCGCGGTGAACCGTCGGAGCGCAGCGAGGCCGAACGACGCCCCGGCGAGCAGACCGCCACCGACGTGAGCGGGGAAAGCGGCTATGGAACGGGGCGGCGTCATGTCTGAGCGGGTACCCCGTGGTGGCGTCTGCGACACTCGCCGAGGATCTGCTGCCTGTCTCGAGGAGTGCCGATGAGCCTCACCGTCCCTGCCCTGGTCACCGCGTCCGCCGGAGCTCCCTTCGAACGCGCGACCATCGACCGCCGCGCTCTTGGTCCCGGCGACGTGCTCATCGACATCGCGTACGCCGGGATCTGCCACTCGGACATCCATCAGGCGCGCGAGGAGTGGGGCACCGCGATCTTCCCGATGGTCCCCGGCCACGAGATCGCCGGGGTCGTCGCCGAGGTCGGCGAGGCCGTGACGCGGTACGCCGTCGGCGACCGCGTCGGCGTGGGGTGCTTCGTCGACTCGTGTCGCGAGTGCGAGACCTGTCGTGCCGGTGAGGAGCAGTACTGCCTCAGCGGCAACGTGCCGACGTACAACGGGCGCGATGCGGACGGGACCCCCACCTACGGCGGCTACTCGACGCAGATCGTCGTCGATGAGGCGTACGTCCTCGGGATCCCCGAAGGCATCTCGCTCGATGTCGCTGCGCCGCTGCTGTGCGCGGGCATCACGACGTACTCCCCTCTCAAGCACTGGAAAGCTGGCCCGGGGACGAAGGTCGCCGTGGTCGGCATGGGCGGTCTCGGGCACCTCGCGGTCAAGATCGCGCACGCGCTCGGTGCTGAGGTGACGGTCATCAGCCACACGCTGTCCAAGAAGGACGACGGGATCCGCTTCGGGGCCGACCACTACGAGACCGGGGACCGCGAGACGCTCAAGCGCCTGCGGGGCTCGTTCGACCTGATCATCAACACCGTCTCGGCGGACCTCCCCGTCGACGCCTACCTCCGCGCGCTGAGGCTCGACGGGACGATGGTCTTCGTCGGAGCACCGGAGAACAAGCAGTCGTTCCGCGCGTTCTCGTTGATCGGCGGGCGACGGAGCCTTGCCGGGTCCAACATCGGAGGGATCCGCGAAACCCAGGAGATGCTGGACTTCTGCGCGCAGCACGGCATCGGCGCCGAGATCGAGACCATCGGCGCCGACGACGTCGACAAGGCGTACGACCGGGTCGTCGCCTCGGACGTGCGCTACCGCTTCGTGATCGACACGTCCACCATCCCGGCGCGATGACGCTCGAGTGAACCGCAGGGTGCGGTCACCTGCTGGCGCGATGCAGGCTCGAACGCGCCGTCGCGAGCCACCCCGAGAGCGTGCAGGTAGTCGCGGAACCGACGGCGGTGGATGCGGTCTCGATCCTCGATGGCCCGCCGTGACGGCCCGTGCACTCGCCGGAAGACGAACCCGCCCGCCTCGTCGCGCTCGACTCCGAGACGGCCGGCATGCACGGCCAGGTGGCAGGCCCGGCAGAGTCCCACCAGATTGACGAGATCGGTCCGGCCGCCGTCCCGTTCCCACCACGAGACGTGATGAAGCTCGAGGTTGGTGTGACTGCACCCGGGTGCGGCGCAGTGCCCGTCCTGCTGCACGCGGACTGCCACCCGTTGGGCGCGGGTCGCGAGTCGTCGTGTGCGTCCAACGTTGAGCACCGCGGCATAGGGTGTCCTCCCGCT
Organism: Mumia sp. zg.B21; assembly: GCF_019550855.1. NCBI lineage: Bacteria > Bacillati > Actinomycetota > Actinomycetes > Propionibacteriales > Nocardioidaceae > Mumia > Mumia sp. zg.B21. The sequence continues at coordinate 1,010,964 of NZ_JAHWCJ010000001.1, forward strand.
CGTCGTCCCGTGCGTGAGGACCGTCGTGTGGTCCCCCTCGCAGGCGAGGTAGCCATAGAGGTCCGGGCCGATCACGCCGTACCCCTGGAGCGTGGGCGGGGCGGACCCGGGCTGGTGCGACAACCACTCGGCCTCCACGGTGACGTGCAACTGCGGTCGCACGCCCTTGTCGCCGGGGATGCCGTCCGCGATCGCGGTGTCCAGCAGCTCGTGGAGAGCGTCGGTCCGACGCTGCGACGCGGGACGCTCGTCGGCGCACGAGGCGCTCCCAGCCGGGCCGTCCGCCTCACCGGGGCCGGTCGATCGCGGCGCCGATGCCGCGACGAGGAACGACGCCAGCTTGGCGCCGAGAACGATGTCGACGAACCCAGCTAGGTGGTAGCCGTCACCTGCGCGGGTGACCTGCACGTCCCGTCTGTCCATCCCCCGCCGCCAGGCCTCGTCGACCTTGGACGGATGGGTCACCTCGTCGAGTCGGTCGATCGCCACGGCGAGGTCGCTTGGAGCCGCCTGCTTGGCCAGCGGCAGCAAGATCTGCTGCGTCGCGTCGGCAAGCACGGCGGTGTCCACGCGCCGAAGGCCGCCGGTGAACTGGGCGACGTGATCGAGTCGTATCTCGCCGGCCAGCATCGCCTCACCGACTCCCGGAAGCACCTGCATCGTGCGCCCGGCGGCTCGCAGCCGCGCCGTGGACGCCGCACTCAGCCGCAGCTCGCGGCGCGCCCACGACAACGTGGACGAGGCGCCGTCATCCGCGTAAGCCCCCGTCTCGTCCATCTGGCGCAGCAGCCTCGCGCGAAGCCCCTCGGCGCGGTCGGACATCGCTTGGAGAGTCCTCAACGCGGCCCGGGTCTGCATGGTGTCGGCAAACTCGTGGGGCATCTCCACGACCGCATCGAACGCCTCGTTGAGCACAGCGTATCGGCTGGAATCGAACATACGTTCATCGTGGCGCATCGGAACGGCGCGGCGGCCGGTCGTCGAACGACCTGTGGAACAGTCCCGCGGTCGGCGACCTGTGGACCAGTTCCGATCACCCCACGCTCGCTGCCATCCGTTCGACGATCTCGGACAGGATCGGCTTCGACGTCGCGGCGGTGACCCGGACGTGACCCGCTCCCCCGGTCCCGAACGTCGGACCCGAGCCGAGGGCGACCCGTCCGCGCTCGAGGAAGGTCTCGGCCGGATCGTCCCCGAGTCCGAGCGCGCGACAGTCCAACCACGCCAGATAGGTGGCCTCCGGCTCCCGCAGCCGTACGCCGGGGAGCCGTTGCGCGAGCTCGTCGGCCAGGTGGGAGCGGTTCGCGGACAGGGCGGCGAGCACCTCGTCGAGCCACTCCCCTCCGTCGCGCAGCGCAGCGGTGTGCCCGATGACCCCCAGATGACTGGGGCCGTGGGCCACGACCTCGGGCATCCGTCCCAGGTCGTCCACGGCGCCCGAGCCCGCGAGGACCGCACCGGCCTTCGCGCCGGCGAGGTTCCACGCCTTGGAGGCCGACATCACCGCGAAGGCGTCGTCGGTCCCTTCGAGCGACAGGTACGGGGTGAACCGGACGCCGTCCAGCACGATCGGCGCGTGGATCTCGTCCACGACGACGCGGACCCCGTGCTCGTGCGCGAGCCGCGCGACCGACGCGAGCTCGTCGGGACGGTGAGCGGTCCCTGTCGGGTTCTGCGGGTTGCAGAGGAGGTACGCCACCGGCAGTCCGGTCGTCGCGGCGCGGGCGAACGCCTCACCGAGCGCCTCGAGGTCCAGGCGCCCGTCAGCGCCGAGGGGCGCGTCCACCGGACGCCGGCCGATCTTGGAGACGAAGCCGAAGAACGGCGGATAGACCGGTGGGTTCACGACCACCGGCGAGCCGGGCTCGGTGACCAGCTGGAGCACCTCCGACACGCCGGTCATCACGTCAGCCACCATCGCCGACCGCTCGACGCTGACCCCGTCCCAACCCCACCGTGTCGACGCGAAGGCCGCCAAGGCTTCGACGTACCCCGTACCGCTGGGGTAGCCCGTGTCTCCCCGGCGCAGCGCGTCGCTCAGCGCACGCACCACCGGCTCGGCGAGGACGACGTCCATCTCGGCCACGAAGGCGGGCAGGACGTCAGGCGGGTGGAGACGCCACTTCACACTCGTCCGCGCGTGCAGGTCGTCGAGGCTGAGCATCTCGAGCGGATTCACCCCGCCATCGTGCCGCACCGGGCCGCGCGTCGTCTGTGCGATCCGCTGTGCTCTGTCAGGCTCGATGCCATGACCTCGCACGACCTCACCTCGACCGACACGCGGCTCAACCGGCGGATCACCGGCCCTCTCCTCTTCGCCTTCATCCTCGGCGACGTGCTCGGCGCCGGGATCTACGCGCTCGTCGGCGTCCTCGCAGGAGACGTCGGCGGGGTGATCTGGCTCCCGTTGCTGATCGCCCTGCTCCTCGCGCTCCTGACGGCGGGCTCGTACGCCGAGCTCGTGACCAAATACCCGCGGGCGGGCGGTGCGGCGGTCTTCGCCGAGCGCGCCTTCGGTTCTCCGTTGGTCGCCTTCCTCGTCGGGTTCTCGATGCTGGCCGCCGGGGTGACCAGCGCCGCCGGCCTCTCGCTCGCGTTCTCGGGCGACTACCTCGCCACCTTCATCGACGTGCCCACGACGCTCGCCGCCATCCTCTTCCTCGCCGCGGTGGCCGCGCTCAACGCCCGAGGGATCCGGGAGTCCATGGGGACCAACCTCGTGATGACGGTGATCGAGGTGAGTGGTCTGGTCCTCGTCGTGGTCGCCGTGGCGATCATGGTCGGTGACGGGCGCGGCGACGTCTCCCGGGCGACCGCGTTTCCCGAGGGCGCGGCGCCGGTGACCGCGACGCTCAGCGCGGCGATCATCGCCTACTACTCCTTCGTCGGCTTCGAGACCTCGGCGAACATCGTGGAGGAGGTCCGCGATCCGTCTCGGGTCTATCCCAAGGCCCTCTTCGGCGCGCTGGTCGTCGCCGGCCTCGCGTACGTCGCGGTCGGCCTGGCGAGCGCCGTCGCGCTCCCGTCGTCCGAGCTCTCCGAGTCCAGCGGGCCTCTGACGGCCGTCGTCGGCGCCACCGACCTCGGCATCCCCGACGAGCTGTTCAGCGCCATCGCGCTGATCGCGGTCGCTAACGGCGCGCTGCTGACGATGATCATGGCGAGCCGCCTGACGTACGGCATGGCAGAACGCGGACTGCTGCCGCCGGTCCTCGGTGCGGTCCTCCCCCGCCGTCGGACGCCCTGGGTCGCGATCCTGGCGACCACCGCCGTCGCGATGGGGCTGACACTGATCGGTGACCTCGCCACCCTCGCGGAGACCGTGGTGCTGCTGCTCCTCTTCGTGTTCATCAGCACCAACGTGGCTGTCCTCGTCCTGCGTCGTGACGTCGTCGACCACGACCACTTCAAGGTCTGGTCGTTCGTCCCGGTGCTCGGGGTGATCTCCTGCGTCGTCCTCCTCACCCAGCAGAGCGGCATGGTGTGGGTGTTCGGAGCGGTGCTGCTCGGCGTGGGTGCGGTCCTGCACCTGCTGGCGCGGCTCACAGGACGCGGCGACGACCCCGAGAACGCCGGGAACTCCCAGAACGAGGACTCCAACGACTCCGAGAGCCGCTAGGCCGTACGGGTCCGCGCTATCTCACGGCAGTCAGGCCCACGGTCCGCCGCGGGCTGACCGCCGTCCGGTACGATCCGCGCGCCGGCCGGACCTCGAGGTGCAGGTGCGGCCCGTCCGGCGCTCCTCGGGCCCCGCTGCGCCCGATCAGGTCACCTCTGCTCACACGCTCGCCGTGCTTCACCCGGCGTGATCGCAGGTGGCCGAGGAGGACGTCACGCCCGCGCGAACGGATCACGACCGCCCGAGTGCCGTACGCCGATCCGAGACCGCGGGTCACGACGCGCCCGGACACCCCGGCGTAGACCGGCGTGCCGCGGGGCATGTCGATGTCGAGCCCGTGGTGGAACCCCCTGCCGCCGGCGCAGCGCCTCGAAGGCGGGTACCACGGCGCGCGGGTGCAGCCGAACGGGATCATCCGCCGGTGGGCGCCGGCGAACCACCGCGAGGCGTAGCAGCGCGTGTCGCTCGTCCAGAAGCGCTTCACTCCCGAAGGGGTTCGGCCCGGGCCCACCCTGCACGCCGGGGCAACGCGCTGAGCCGGCGCTGCCTGCGCAGTCGGCGCCGCCTGCCAGGGCCCGATCCGGACCGTGGTCCCGTTGCCGATGTCGAGGGACTCCGTCGTGCGGACGACGACAGGCGGCTGTCCCTCGGCGAGCTGGAGCGCGAGCACGGTGATCCGCTCCGTCTCGGCCCCGGCGAGGCTGCCCGTCCACTCGACGTTGGCATACGCCTCACCCGCCGGCGGCACGGGCACGACCTCCGTCGGTGTGCGCTCCCCCGTACGCTGCCGGTGCTCGGCCGCCAGCTCGAGCGGGTCGCCGCTCTCCCCCCGTCCGCCGATGCCGGGGAACCCGTCGACGACGCAGGCCGAGCCGGTGTTGTTGCGCAGCACCGCCCTCGCGTAACGGTGTCCCAGTGCCGGCTCCGCGGGGGTGAGGGCCACGCTGACGTCCCGCGGTCCGCACGAGCGGGCAGTCGCTTGCTGCGTCGCCTGGAGCCGGAGGACACCGACGTCCGGCGGGGCCTGCTCGCTCGGGGTCGCCGCGGTGGCGGACACCGTCGCGGGCTCCGTGCGTTCGTCGCTCGACGACCCGCACGCGGAGAGGACCAGCAGCGCGCTCGCGAGGAGCGGGAGGCACGCACGTCGCATCTCTGCAACCTACGCGACGCCCGCTCCACCGGCCGGGGTCGTGACTCAAACCCTCGGCGTACCGAGATGGACCACCTTCGTCGTCGCCATCTCGTCGAGCAGCTCGGGTCCGTACCCGAAGCCCGACCCGCTCGCCCCCCGAGGCTGCGCGGCACCGCCCGGCGCGCCTCCGAACGCGGCGTTGACCTTCACCGTGCCGACCTGCAGCTCCCGCCACGCGCGCTGGGCGTGCTCCATATCGGCGGTGAGCACCACCGCCGCCAGCCCGTACGGCCCCGTCATCGCCGCCGTCAGGGCGGTGTCGAAGTCCGGCACCACCCGAACCGGGGCCACCGGCCCGAAGGTCTCCTCACGCATGACCGTCATCGCATCGGTGCAGTCGGTGAGGACCGTCGCCGGATAGAACGTGCCCGGACCGTCGGGTACCTCACCGCCGGCGAGCAACGTCGCACCGTCCACGATCGCCTCGGACACCTGGTCGTGGACGCTCCGGCGCATGCGCTCGTCGACCAACGGCCCGAGCTCGGTCGCAGGCTCGACGCCCGAGCCGGCCGCCAGCGCCTTCGCGCGCCGGACCAGCGCGTCGAGGAAGTCGGCGGCGACCGGCTCGGCAACGTAGATCCGCTCGATCGAGGTGCAGATCTGCCCGGCGTTGGCGAACGCGCCGAGTGCCGCCTGCTCGGCTGCCCACACCGGATCGACCCCGGCGTCGACGATCATCGGGTCATTCCCGCCGTTCTCCAGCACGGCCTTTGCACCGGTGCGCGCCGCGGCCTGCGCGATCGCCCGCCCGGTCAGGGTCGAACCGACGTGCGCGACGACGTCGACGAGCGGGTCCGCAGCGAGCGCGGCCCCGGTACGGCCGTCGCCGACGAGGACCTGCAGCACTCCGGGCGGCAGCACCTCGGCGAACGCCCGGGCCAGCTCGACGCCCGTGTGCGGGCTGCGCTCGGAGGGCTTGAAGACGACCGTGTTGCCAGTCACCAGCGCAGCGCCGATCAGTCCGCACGGCACCGCGACGGGATCGTTCCACGGCGTGATCGCGGCGACGACGCCCCGTGGCTGCGGCACCATGAGATCGGTCGTGTCCCAGCCTCCCTGCAACGACCGGCCGCGGTGGAGGGGACCGAGCTCGGCGTACTGGCGCAACGTCGCGACACCGGCGTCGACTCCCCCGCGAGCGTCCGCGGGCGGCTTGCCCATCTCGCGGGTAGTGAGGACGGCAAGTGCGTCAGCGGAGGCGGCAAGCCGGGCGGCGGCCTCCGCCACGCACGCGGCACGCTCGGCCGGCGCGGTACGCGCCCAGTCCAGCGCAGCCTTGGCGGCGGCCTCGACCGCCGCCCCGACCTCGGCCGGCGCGGCGCACTCCAGAGTGCCGACGAGCGAGCCGTCCGCGGGATCGAGGACGGTCAGCAGGTCGGAGTCGTACGGTTCAGCGCCAGGCACAGCGGCTCCCTCGGCGTCGGGGTAAGGGTCCTCCGCCCCGTACCCCGACGCCGGCCGGCCAATCAGGCACCTCAGCCGATCCGCACGACCACCTTGCCGCGGGTGTGGCCCTTCTCGACCGTGCGGTGTGCATCGGCGGCGTGCTCGAGATCGAAGACCTCAGCGATCTCGACCTTGACGACACCCTGATCGATCAGCGTCGCCAGCTCGGCGAGGGCGTCGGCGTCGGGGCGGACCCAGACGTAAGCGCCGCCGAGCTCGTCACGGGCACGCGGGTCGGTGATCGAGACGATCCGGCCGCCGTCGGCGAGGAGGTCCGGCGCGGTGTCCACGGCCTCGCCGCCGACGTAGTCGAGGATGACGTCGAACCCGCCGGGTGCCACCGCGCGAGCCCTCTCGACGAGACCGTCGCCGTACGCGACCGGCTCGGCACCGAGCGAGCGCACGTAGTCGTGGTTGTGCTCGGACGCCGTACCGACGACCCGGGCACCCGCGTGCACGGCGAGCTGCACCGCGAACGAGCCGACGCCTCCGGCCGCAGCATGGACCAGCACCGTCTGACCCGCGACGAGACCCGACCGCCGGATCGTCTGCAGGGCGGTCAGTCCCGCGAGCGGGACGCCTGCGGCCTCCTCGAACCCGATGGTCGACGGCTTCTTGGCCAGGGTGCGGACGGGGACGGCGACGTACTCGGCGAGCGTGCCGCCGGAGACCACGTCCTTGCGGGCGTACGCGAACACCTCGTCGCCGACCTCCAGCTCCGGGGTGTCGAGACCGACCTTGTCGACCACACCCGCGACGTCCCAGCCGGGGACGGCCGGCAGATCGACGTCGATCAGTCCCTGCAGGTGACCCTCTCGAACCTTGTAGTCGACGGGGTTGACGCCTGCGGCGATCACCTTGACCACGACCGTGTCGGGGCCGATGTGCGGCTCCGGCAGGTCGCGGAGGCTCAGGACGTCAGCGCTTCCGAACTCCTCGTACGCGATAGCTCTCATGCAGGGACGAACCGTGCCGGGCAGCCGCGCATTCCGAACGTGCCCGACGCCAATGCCCCGGCGAGGTCATCTCTCGCCGTAGCGGGAGAGGAGCTCGGCACCGATCCTGCGGAGCTCCTCCTTCACCGCGTCTCCCTCGACGACCTCGACCCGTGCTCCCCAGCCGGCGAGCTGCTCGGCGACCGACACCGCCGTGTGGGCCGCGACCCTGACACGGGCACGGCCGTCCGCGGCCGGCGGCCCGGGAGTGCAGTGCTGACCGAAGTGGTCACGCAGGACGGGGACGAATCGCCTGTCGACGAGCACGACGGCGGACACCAGGGATCGTCGGCGCTCCATCGTGGTCACCACGTCCGCCCACGCCTCCTCCAGCGCGAGGTCGTCGGGTCGCTCGGCCGACTCGTCGGTGACCTCCGCCGTACGCACCCGGTCCACGCGGAACGTTCGTCGACCCCGCTCGGTCCCCGCCAGGAGATACCAGCGGTCGTCCTTGTCGACGAGCCCCCAGGGGTCCACGAGCCGCTCGGTCTCACCGCCGCGACCCTCGTACACGAGGCGGACGCGTCGACGCCGGACCACGGCGTCCTGGAGGCGCTCGACGAGCGGGGGCCGCGACCGGTCGGCTCCACCCCACGGGGTCGCGTCGACGTGGACCGCCTCGGCCGCCGCCTCGGCGTCCTCGCGGAACGTGCGTGGGAGTGCTCGGACGAGCTTGCGCAGCGCCGCCTTGAGCTCCGGGGATCCGGACGCCGCCGGGCCTGCGAGCAGGAAGAGCGTCCGGGCCTCCGACGCGGTGAGGCCCGTCAGGTCCGTCCGGGCGCCGCCGACGAGCGACCAGCCCCCGTGACGCCCTGGTCGCGCATAGACCGGGACACCGGCGGACGACAGAGCCGTCAGGTCACGCCGCGCGGTCGCCACCGAGACCTCGAGCTCCGACGCCACCTCGGCAGCGGTGACCTGTCCCCGCGACTGCATGAGCAGGAGGGTGGCGACAAGACGGTCCGCACGCATGTCCCGATCTTGTCAAAGAAAGTGCTCAGAAGGTGATCACTTAACGAGGCACGCTGGAATCACCACCCCACCAGAGAGGACCACCACCATGCTTCGCGGACTCGCCACCATCAGCTTCTACGCCGACGACCTCGCCGCTGCCCGAGACTGGTACGCCGAGGTGCTCGGCGCCGACCCGTACTACGCGTTCCCTTCCGAGGGGGCGCCCGGCTACATCGAGTTCCGGGTCGGCGACTACGAGCACGAGCTCGGCATCATCGACGCGCGGTACGCGCCCGCGGACCGTCCGTCCGGGCCGGCCGGAGCCGTCACCTACTGGCATGTCGACGACCTGCAGGCAGCACACGACCGTCTCCTCGCCCTCGGCGCGACCCCGCACCTGCCGATCACCGAGCAGGGTGGCGGCACGGGATTCGTGACGGCGTCGGTCGTCGACCCCTTCGGCAACCTCCTGGGCATCATGAACAATCCGCACTACCTGGAGGTGGTGAGGGCAACCGGTACCTTCGCGGCGCCTGCTGCCCCGTAGATTTCACGTATGTCCTTCGATGTGGCCGCCGAGTCCTACCAGCGGTTCATGGGGCGATTCTCCGAGCCCCTCGCGGCCGCGCTGGTCCTGGCCACGGACCCTCAGCGCGGCTGGAAGGTGCTCGACGTCGGCTGTGGGCCGGGCGCGCTCACCGGCGATCTCGCGGCCTGGATCGGTGACGAGGCGGTGAGCGCTGTCGATCCGTCGCCGGCCTTCGTCGGGGCCGTGCATCGACGTCTCCCCCACGTCGACGCACGCCTCGGCCGCGCCGAGGACCTCCCGTTCGCCGATGCCACGTTCGACGCGTCGTACGCCCAGCTCGTGGTGCACTTCATGCACGATCCCGTCGCCGGCCTGCGCGAGATGCGGCGGGTCACGGCGCCTGGTGGTCCGGTCACCGCGTGCGTCTGGGACCACGAGGGCGGGACCGGACCCCTTGCCGCCTTCTGGGACGCCGTACTCGACGTCGATCCGGACGCCCCGGACGAGTCCGGCCTCGCAGGGACCCGGGAGGGCCACCTGGAGGAGCTCTTCGCCGAGGCAGGACTCCACGACCTCGAGGCGTCGGCGCTCACCGTGACGGTGCGCTTCGAGTCGTTCGAGCAGTGGTGGGAGCCGTTCCTGCTCGGGGTGGGTCCGGCCGGAGCCTACGTCGCCGGACTCGACGAGGACGCGCTCGCGGCGGTCCGCAAGTCTTGCCGCGCTCGCGTGCCGGCGCGGCCGTTCTTCGTCGACGCGACCGCCTGGTGCGTCACGGGACGGGTGTGATTGCCCGGCCGGTCAGCGGGTACCCCCACATCATGACCAACGCATCGAACGAGCCCGCCGACGTCGGCGACGACGAGGCCATCAACGACGACGCCACGGAGGCCGACGAGATCCGCTCGTCGCCGTCCGCCGACTCCGTGCGCGAGGACGGCACGCGATCGACCGACGACGACCAGGACGCGGAGCCGCCCGGCAACGCCCCACCGGGCGTTGCACCTAACGATCCTTCGGGATCCTGAGTCCTCTCAGGGGACGGAAGAACTCCCGTACGTCAGAGACCCACAGGTCGGGCACCTCCATCGCGGGAAAGTGACCCCCGCGGTCGAAGTTCGACCAGTGCGCCAGGCTTCCCTCCGGGTCGGCCAACGACCGCACCGTGGTGTCGGCCGCGAACACGGCGTACCCGGTCGGTGGGCCTTCGGGCAGCTCCGATCCCTCCGAACCGTGGCCCGCACCGTCGGTCTGCGCTGCCGCCATCTGCTTCCACGCCTGGATGCCCTCGTAGGTGGCGTGGGCGGAGGTGGCCCCAGCCTGGCGGAACCAGTTCAACGAGACGTTGGTCAGGAGCTGGTCGCGGTCGACAGCCTCGTCGGGCAGCTCCGCAGCGGGATCGGTCCACTCGTGGAACTTCTCGACGATCCAGGCCAGCTGACCGACGGGCGAGTCGGTCAGCGCGTACGCGATCGTCTGCGGCCGGGTTGCCTGAAGGTGGAAGTAGCCGAAATCTTCGTCGCGGTCCTTGTTGAACCGCTCGATGCGGTCGCGGTCCGCGCCATCGAAGTCGTCGGGGTCGAGGGCCGGCCCGAACGGCGTGCCTGCGGAGGTCCCGGTCAGGTGCATGCCGACGACCTGCCCGGGCGCGATCATCGCAAGCATGCCGGCGACGCCGGCTCCGGCGTCTGTCGCCTGGAGGCCGTACCTCTCGTAGCCGAGGCGACGCGCGAGCTCCGCCCACGCCTGCGCGACCTGGAAGAGGTTGCCCCATCCCGCGTGGAAGGGCGTGGACAGGCCGTACCCGGGCAGCGTCGGCACCACCACGTCGAACGCGTCGGTGGACTGCCCACCCGACCGTTGCGGGTCCGCGAGAGGCTCGAGGACCCGGAGGAACTCGACCGACGAGCTCGGCCAACCGTGCGTCAGCATCAGCGGCATCGCGTCGGACTCCGATGACCGGACGTGGAAGAAGTGGATGTCCTGTCCGTCCACCGTGGTCACGAACTGGGGGATCGCGTTCAGACGGGCCTCCTGGGCCCGCCAGTCGAAGTCGTTCAACCAGTAGTCGGTCAGCGTCGCCAGGTAGCCGGGCGGCACTCCCCTGGCCCAGTCGGAACCCGCCGAGAAGTCGGGCCATCGCGTACGGCGAAGCCTCTCGTGCAGGTCGTCGACGCTGCTCTGAGGAATGTCGATCTGGTACGGCCGGATAGCTGCGCTCTCGTCCATCTCGTGACGGTAGAACGACATGCGGAAGATCTCCTTCCGCGATTTCAGGGCAGGATAAAGGAGTGCTCTCGACCTCAGCACGCCTGCTGCAGCTCCTGTCTCTCCTGCATTCGCAACGTGACTGGACGGGGTCGGCGCTGGCAGCGCGCCTCGAGGTGAGCGCGCGGACCCTGAGGACCGACGTCGGCCGGCTTCGCAGCCTCGGCTATCCGGTGGAGGGCGTCCCGGGTGTGGCCGGCGGATACCGCCTCGGTGGAGGCGCCGCGCTTCCGCCGCTGCTCCTCGACGACGACGAGGCGTTGGCGGTCGCGATCGGTCTCCGCACCGCGGTCGGGGGTTTCGCCGGGTTCGAGGGCACGGCCATGAGCGCGCTGGTCAAGGTCGAGCAGACGCTCCCCGCTCGGCTTCGTCACCGGCTCGAGGACCTCGTGGCGGCCACGGTCGCGCTGCGGACGGAGTCGTCGGCCGTACCGGTCGAGCGGCTCACCGCCATCGCCGACGCCGTGCGCTGCCGCGAGAGCGTGCGCTTCGGCTACGAAGACAGCGACGGAGTCTCGACACTCCGTACGGCTGAGCCCCACCGGCTCGTCCACACCCGTGGCCGCTGGTACCTCGCGGCGTGGGACGTCGCGCGTACGGCGTGGCGGACATTCCGCGTGGACCGCATGCGCCTGCGGACACCGAACGGGCCACGCTTCCTCCCGCGAGACGAGCCCGACGGTGACCTCATCGGATTCGTCGAGCGCACGCTCGGGACAGTGACCTGGCAGGTCAGGGCACGCGCGCGCGTCCAGGCGCCTGCGGCGCGGATCATTGCACGGGTGCCAGCCGCTGTGGTCGTGGAGGAAGTCGACGTATCGACCTGCATCGCTCACGTGGGCTCCGACTCGTGCGATCAGCTGGCCCTGTGGCTCGGGCTCCTCGACGCCGACTTCACCGTCGACGGACCGGCTGAGCTCGCACCCGCCCTTCGTCGCGTCGCCGCGCGCTACGGCCGTGCGGCCGACGCCGCCGAGGACGATCGGTCTGGCTCCGCCTGAGCCGGGTGAGATCGTAGATCAGATATCCCCCGCGCTCGTGGCGAGAACCCTCAGCGAGAAGGTGTGGGACGCGCACACGACGACGGCGGCTTCTCGGCGGCGATCTCGTTCGGCCCCTCCGACGTCAGCCTGATCTCCGCCTCGACGACGCTCAGTCCCGTGCTGGCGTCCGAACCTGCGGCGCCGACGACCTCGCTGACGGTCAACACGTACGGGGGCATCGGCGTGTCGGTGGCCACGGGCGGTCGTCGGTCAGTCATGGGACTCCCCTCGGGCCGGACCAGGAGGGCCGACGGAAACGAAGGTATGCCTTCCACCGCCCACGTGCGTCCGTCATGCACCGGACAGATCAGATGCAGCGTGGCCTCGAGTCACGGTGGAACCGGTCAGGTGATCGTCTATCCTATATTTTCCGATTGAGCGGTGGCAGGAGAAGACATGAGGGTAGGCGTGGTGCTCGGCACCGGACACGGCGAGAAGGGCACGACCGGCATGGTGGTCGACGCCCTGATCGTGCGGATGCGCGAGCGCGTCGAGATCGAGGTCGACGTCATCTGCACCGACGATCTCGTACTCGGACCGAGCTGTCCCGCGTGCCTCGCCTGCATGACCGCGGGCGAACAGGCGTGCCCGAACGCCGACAACGCCTCGCCGGCCCGGGAGCTGATGGATGCTGCGGACCTCGTCATCTTCGCGACCGCGGTCCACAGCTTCACGCTCTCCGCGACCATGAAGCGGTTCGTCGACCACTTCGCCTACCTGATCCACCGCCCACGCTACTTCGGGACCCCGGCCATCCTCGTCTCGACCGCCGCGGGCGCCGGTCACGATGCCGCTCTCGGCTACCTGACGACCGCCATCCGCCGGTGGGGGTTCCACACGGTGGGCCAGCTCGGCGTGAACGGTCCGGGCCTCGCCAAGGCGCCGTACCGCGCAAAGGTGGACCGCGCGCTCGACGAGCTCGCGGCGACCGCCGTACGGGCCGTGCACGACGGCGGGGAGCCCGCACCGACGACCTCCGACCTGATCGGCTTCCGCGTCGCCCGCCTGCTGGTCGAGTCCGGCCGCAGCGACGGCCCGGTCGACGCGGCGTACTGGGACGAGCGCGGCTGGTTCGAGGCGGACTGGTTCACGGGCGCCAAGGTCGGGCGAGTCCGCAACGCCGTCGCGGCGCTCGTCGAGCGACGCATCCGCACCGGCATCGAGAACGGCTCTGCCAAGCCGTACACGGGTTGACAGAGCGGCCCGCGACGCCGTGACGGCTGACCGCCTGCCGCGTAACGTGACGGGAGACGTCCGCCGCCCGCGAAGGAGATCGTCCGTGTCGAAGCCACCGCTGCCCGATGAGGCCATCGCGCTCCTGCGCCGTCCGAACCCCTGCGTGATCGCCACCGTCCGCCAGGACGGGTCCCCGGTCACGACGGCCACCTGGTACCTCTGGGACGACGGCCGCATCCTCGTCAACATGGACGAGGGCCGAGTCCGGTTGAAGCATCTGCGCCGCGAGCCGCGAGTCAGCCTCACGATGCTCGCCGAGGACGGGTGGGCCACCCACGTCACGGTGATGGGCCGGGTCGTCGAGATGCACGACGACGAAGGGCTCGTCGACATCGACCGCCTGTCGACGCACTACACGGGTCGCGCGTACCCCACCAGAGACCGCCGGCGGGTCAGCGCCTGGATCGAGATCGAGCGCTGGCACGGCTGGGGCGCGCTCAAGGACAACGACCAGGCGGGCGGTTGAACAAACCCCTCGTCGTCGTCGCGACGCGGCTCCGCTAGCGTAAGCGCATGAGTGACGTCGCCGCGATCCGGCACCCCGTTCCGGCGCTGGTCCGCCTCCTCGACGTCGCAGCCAAGGGCCTGCTGGTGCTCATGCTGGCGCTGGCCCTCGCCTTCCCGCAGTTCGGCAACCTCGAGGACAAGGGTGCGGGGCTCCGGGCGATCGCCTACCCGATGCTGGCGTTCACCATCCCGGTGATCTGGCACCTCTACTGGCGTGAGCGGGCGTCCTTCCCGTGGCTCGCCGACCTCCTCGTCACCATCACGTGCTTCACCGACATCCTCGGCAACCGGATGGACCTCTACGACACGATCGTGTGGTTCGACGACTGGATGCACTTCATGAACACCGGTCTGCTGGCAGGGGCCGTGATCCTGCTGACTCTCCCTCGTACGGCGACCCTGGGCATGACACTCGAACGCGCGCTCGCCTTCGGGGTGACTGCCGCGGTGGTCTGGGAGCTGGCGGAGTACTTCGCGTTCATCAGCAAGTCTGCGGAGCGCCACAGCGCCTACTCGGACACGCTCGGTGACCTCACCCTCGGCACGCTGGGCGCGCTCGTCGCCGCGGCCGCCATCCACGCCGCGTGGCGCAGGGGCAGGCTGCACAAGGCGGCGCCGCAGCTCGAGGGCAAGATCGTCACTCCTGAGGTGGGCGCTCCGTCTGCTCCAGGACCCCGCCAGTCGTCGCTCTGACGACGCGTCACGCCGAAGTCTTGTGGGTACGATCCCAGTCAGGGGCCCACGATGACACACCACCACACCGATCTCGCTGACCTCGACCCGTCGACGACCACAGTCACCGTTCTGGGTACGGGCATCATGGGGACGGCGATCGCCCGTCGGCTGCGGCACGCTGGGTTCCAGGTGACTGTCTGGAACCGGACGATCGAGCACGCCCGTCCACTCGCGGACGACGGGATCGGTGTAGAGCCGGCCCTCGACCGCGCCGTGGAGCGCGCCGCCGTCGTCCTCACCATGCTCGTCGACGCGGCTGCCGTCCTGGATGTCGCCGACGGCTGGTTGCCGTACGCGCCTGAGGACGCTGTCTGGATCCAGAGCGGAACCATCGGCATCGAGGGCACCGAACGCGCGCACGCGCTAGCCGAGGACCACGGTCTGCGCTTCGTCGACGCACCCGTCCTCGGCACCAATGGCCCGGCTGAGGACGGGCGGCTCACCATCCTCGCGTCTGGTCCGGACGAGCTCGTATCCGCTCTCTCCCCCGTGTTCCAGGCGTACGGCGCCAAGACCGTCCAAGCCGGCACCCGCGCCGGTGCCGGAACGGGACTGAAGCTGGCGTGCAACACCTGGCTCGCGTGCCTCACCGCGGGGACGGCGCAGGCGATGAAGGTCGCCGACGTGCTCGGCCTGCACCCGCGTCTGTTCCTCGAGGCGATCGGCGGCTCGACCTCGGACAGTCCGTACGCCCAGTCGAAGGGTAGGGAGATCCTCGCCGGCGACTATGATCCCCAGTTCGCCACGAACGGCCTCCTCAAAGACCTACGACTCGCACAATCGGCCGTCGCCGGACGGCTCAACGAAACTCTCCTCACGACACTGACCGCGCTGTTCGACGAGACGGTGGAGCTCGGTCGAGGTGACGAGGACGTGGCGTCGGTGGCGTACGCGTTCGCTCCGGCGCTCTACCACTAGAGCGCCTCGGCGGTCTGGCGAGGCGTCGAGCAGCCGCTCCGCGGGGTCGCCATGTCTGTACCATCCGGTTCATGGCCAGTCCACGTCCGCGCGAGGAGCTCCTCGAGAAGGCGATCGCCGTCTTCGTGGCCCGCGGGGTCGGTGGCACCAGCCTGCGCACCCTCGCCGCAGAGATGGGCACCAGCCATCGAATGCTGATCTACCACTTCGGGTCCCGCGAGGATCTGCTCGCTGCGGTCGTCTCGCACCTCTGGCACAGCCAGCAGGCCGTGCTCGACGCGCTCACTGGTGCGGACCCCGCCGACCCACGTGGCAACGCCTGGCGGATGTGGGAGGTGATGGCCGCGGGCAGCGCCATCACGCCCCTCGTGTTCGAGCTGTCCGCACCCGCGATGAAGGACGCGGCGTGGACACAGTCCTTCCGTGAGGGCACGGCCGCCTGGGTGCGCCAGATCAGCGCTCACCTGGTCGCCTACGGCGAGTCCCCTGAGCGGGCAGAGGAGCTGGCGCGGGCCGGCATCGCGGTGGTGCGTGGAGCCCTCTGGGAGCTGGCGATCACCGGGGACCGGGCCGCCGCAGACCTCGCCGTGCGCACCGTGTTGGACGAGACGTGGCCAGGGCGGTGACTGGGCGCGACGATCGACACTCAGCGACCGACGGTCACCTCGGCGGTGACGAAGCGACCAAGCTCGGCGGCCAGCGCATCGGGCTGGTCGACGGGCACCAGCGTGTAGGAGTCGTCGACCTCCACCAGGCGCCCGTGATCGAACAACGCGGCCAAGCGGTGGCCGTGCTCCCGAGGCATCAGCTTGTCCTCCACGGCCCAGACCACCAGCACTGGCCCGTCGAAGGACCGAAGCCGTTGCGTCAGTCCGACCAGCTCGGCGCTCGACGGTGTGGACAGCGCGAACGCCCGCAGATCGCGACGCACGCCAGCGTCGAGCCGTGCGGGCGCGAACCAGCGGTCCATCACCGCATCCGGCACCGGCTGCTTGCTCATCCACCCCCAAGCGCCCGGAGCCCGGCGGAACCAACCGGTGCGGTGGAGCTGCATCGAGAGCCAGAGCAGACCGGGCACGCGGGCAGCGGTGGTGACCGCCTTGCCCGGTCGACCCGGCGGGAAGTTGTCGAACGCCTCGCAGGCGACGAGCGCGGCTCCGGCGATCCGCTCGTTCGGGCCATCGGCCAGGAGGAACTGGGCACCCCCCCAGTCGTTGAGCACCAGCGTCACCTGGTGCAGGTCCAGAGCCTCGAGCAGCTCCCCCACCATCGCCGCCACGCCCCGGTGAGTGACCAGATCTGTCCTCTCCATCGGACGCCGATGGCTCCCCAACGGGAGCGTCGGAGCGATACAGCGGAAGCCAGGTCCCAACGCCGCGACGACGTCATCCCAGATGCCGCCGTCCATGGTGACCCCGTGCAGGAGCACGAGGACCGGCCCGTCACCGCCGGAGTCGGAGTAGTCGATCTCACCGGCCGAGAGTCGAAGGGTAGGCATGAAGTGCTCCTCACTGGATGTACCACCTGGTACATCGCAGTACAGCACCGGGACTGCTCCACGTCCAGGGATTTAGCAGCCGGGGCCGGCGGTCTCCGCAACCGCCGGCCCCGTCGTCGTTCGTTCTAGCGAGTCACGGCGGCCCTCTCGATGAGGTGGGCGACCTTGTGGGGCACCTCGAGCATGGAGAGGTGGTCGGCCTTGGCCTTCACCACGACACCTCCAGCCCGGTCGGCCATGGCCAGCTGTTGAGCGGGAGGGATCACCTTGTCGGTCGTGCCGACGAAGAAGTAGCTCGTGATCGTCTTCCACGCCGGCGCCCCCGAGCGCGCCTTCAGGGCACTCTCGGTCGTGATCGGCCGCTGACCGGCGGCGAGAACGGCTGCCCGGTCGCGCGACAGGCCGGCAGCGAAGATCTCGCTGAAGCGGGCCGCCTTGACGTACGCGTCGTAGTCGTCGACTCCGGCGCCGGGGAACTGGACGAAGTCGAACACGGTGCCGAGGTCCGCCGGAGGCACGTTCAGGAGAGATCCGGGCTTGGCACCCGTCAGCTCGTAGGCGCTCTCTCCCTCGTCCGGGGCGAACGCGTTCACGTACACCAGCGCCTTGACCCGCGGCGTCTCTGTCGCAGCGTTCGTGATGACGCTGCCCCCGTACGAGTGACCCACCAGGACGACTGGTCCGGTGGTGTTCTGGTTGACGAACGCGGCCACGTACGCCGCGTCGGTGGCGAGGGAGCGCAGCGGGTTCGGAGCGCTCACGACCTTGTAGCCGTCTTCTTGAAGGGCAGCCGTGACGGGAGCGAAGCTCGAGGCATCCGCCCATGCGCCGTGGACGAGGACGACGGTCGGTTTGACCGGCTTCGGATGGGTCGAGGGTGCGGCGGCGGAGGTTGCAGCGGGGAGGGCGAGCCCCACCACTGCGGCCGCCGCAGCGAGGAGACCGACGACTCTGAACTTTCTGGGCGTGGCGATGGACATGATGGATTCCTTTCTTGGCGCGTCGCGCCGATGGGTGCTGACCTCGCGGACCTCAGCGTGCGAGGAACGTCAAGAGGGCGGCGTTGAACTGCTCGGAGTGGGACACGTTGATGCCGTGCGGACCGCCGTCGATGACGACGAGCTCGCTGCCGCGTACCGCCTCCGCGGATCGGCGTCCACTGATCGAGAAGGGGACGACCTGGTCGGCATCTCCATGGACGATCAGCGTCGGGACGGCAAGCTTCTCCAGATCGGCCCGGAAGTCCGTCCGCCCGAACGCGGAGACTCCGGCCAGGGTGGCGCGGGGCGAAGCCTCGTTCGCCAGGTCGCGCCCGTACGCGCGCTGCGCCTCGCTGACGGTCAGGCCGTCGGCGTTGGAGTAGAACATCGTCAGGAAGTGGTCGACGAAGTCAGCACGGTCGGCGGCGATGCCAGCCTCGAAGTGTCCGATCGTCGCGTCGTCGAGTCCGCCGCCAGGGTTGCCTTCGGTGGCGTACAAGTACGGCGTGACAGCGCTCGCCAGGACCGCCTTGGCGACGCGGTCGGTGCCGTAGGTCCCGAGGTAGCGGGCCGCCACACCTCCACCGGCCGAGAATCCGACCAGCGTCACGTCGCTCAGGTCGAGCTGCGCCATGAGTGAGTCGAGGTCCGCTGCGGCAGTGTCGAAATCGTGCCCCTCCCAGGCCGGCGTCGACAGGCCGAAGCCACGGCGGTCGTACGTGATCGCCTGGTGCCCCGCGGCGACGAGCGGGGCGATCTGCATCTCCCAGGAGCGCCCGTTCAGGGGCCACCCATGGATGAGGACGACTGGAGCCCCCTGCCCGTGCATCTCGTAGTGGATCTCCACGGGGGCGCCGTTCTCGTGACCCACGGTGATTCTTGCCATGTCGTCGCCTCCGACGGTGGGCGAAGAACGCGGCGCGCTCCTCGCAGTGAGTAGTTCATCGCAACTTAGTTGCGATTCACTACTCGCGCAAGTGGAAATGGACTCAGTTGCTAGAATTGACTGATGAAGCGTGAGTTCTCGACGTGGCCGTGCTCGATCGCTCGCTCGGCGGAGCTGTTCGGCGATGCGTGGACGTTGCTGATTGCGCGAGATGCGATGCAGGGCCTCACGAAGTTCGACCAGTTCCAACGGTCGCTCGGCATCGCCCGAAACACGCTGTCGGACCGCTTGGGCAAGCTCGTCGACGCGGGCGTCCTGAAGAAGGAGTTCTACCAGGACAATCCGCCGCGCTACGAGTACGTGCTGACGGAGATGGGACGTGACTTCTTCCCCGTGCTGGTGGCGATGCTGGCCTGGGGCGACCGATGGCTGGACGGCGGCGACGGCGCGCCGGTGACCCTCCACCATCATGAGCCCGACCATGCGATTGTCGGCCGGCTGGTGTGCGAGGTGTGCGGGGAGACAGTCGGACCGGATGATGTGCAGTTCTGCGTCGGTCCCGGCTATCCGGACGACTACGACGGGCCGAGGGACACCCGCGACCGACTCGCCCGCACCCCGGGTGGCAGCGGCGGACGTCCGTGGCTGCGGCAGACCGGCACCGACGGCGCCTAGCGAGCGAGAGCAACGTCACGCGCGTGGTGGGCTCTCAGGGTCAGCGGTCGCCCGCCGGACGATCTCCCCGGCATGAAAGGATCAGGCTCCCCCGAGGAGGTTGCGTGTACTGGCTCATCAAGTACGTCCTGCTGGGTCCTCTCGTGCACTGGGTCACGCGCCCGAGGCTGATCGGAAAGCTGCCCGCGGGGCCCGTCGTCTTCGCGCCGAACCATCTGAGCGAGATCGACTCACTCGTCGTGTGTGCCGCCCTCTCCCGTCGGGTGACCTTCGTCGCCAAGAGTGACTACTTTGCGCGTGGCAGTCTGCGCGGACGGCTGTACGGCACGCTGTGCCGCGTCACCGGCCAGATCCCGATCGAACGCTCGGGCGCGGGCAGCGCGGATGCTGCTCTCGAGGGGGCGCGCGGGACCTTGTGCGAGGGCGGCGTGTGGGTCATCTATCCCGAAGGCACCCGCTCGCCCGACGGTCGCCTCTACCGCGGGCGTACGGGGGCCATGCGGGTGGCGCTGTCCGTGCCCGACGCAGCCGTCGTGCCGGTCGGGCTCCGCGGCACCAGGGAGATCGACCCGCCGGGACACCGCGGCTGGCGCCGGGGCCGCACCGAGGTGCACCTCGGTGATCCGATCGACCTGAGTCCGTGGCGTCACCGAGCCGACGACCCGGAGGCGTGGCGCGAGGCCACCGATGCGTTGATGGCCGCCATCCAGAAGCTGAGCGGGCAGGAGTACGTCGACCGTCACCCGACCGCTGACGAGCTTCAGCGCCGCGGCGAGACGCCTGACAGCCCGACGCCCTGACCCGCCGACGCCTGCCTGAGCCACTCTCACGACACCCTGGGAGACGGGACAAGGGATGCCAGGCACGCGGCGAGTGCGACGGCTGCGGCGAACCAGTAGCCCGAGGCGAAGGCGGCGAAGCCCGGAGTCAGGAGCGCCGCAGCCGCGACGCTCGAGATCGCGGAGACACCGGCCGCGGCTCCGAACTCGTGGAAGGTGCTGAGTGCACCGGAGGCCACTCCCGCCTCCTCCGGTCGGACGGCGGAGAACATGCTGCCCGCCGCGGCCACGAAGGTCGCACCGATACCCAGCGCGGCCACACTGGTGGCGACGATCAGGACGGTCATCGAGAAGACCGCCGCGGCTGTGGCCAGTCCTGCGGCTGCGACGAGCAGACCCACGATCGAGACCGCGCGCACGCCCCGGCGCGGAATCATCTGCCCGGCAAGGGTCGAGCCGAGAATGGTGCCGAGAGCGACCGGCAGGAACGACAGCCCGGTCTCCAGCGCACTGAACCCATGCAGGTGCTGCAGGGCGAACGAGCCCAGGAAGAACACCGAGATCATCAGCGCCGTCGCCAGGAAGATCAACGCGAGGCCGCGCACCACCGAAGCACGGCGCAGCATGGCCGGATCGATGAGCGGCGCTGCGGCGCTGCGGATCCGCCACCCGAAGAGCGCGTATCCAGCAACGCCGGCCGCGACGGCGATCAGGGTATGAAGACTGAGCCAGCCCTTGTCCCCGGCGGCCACCAACCCGTACACCACGGCCCCGGTCGCGGCGGTGACCAGCGCGGCGCCCACGACGTCGACGCTGCCACCCGAGCCCGGCAACGGCCGCACCGATCTCACCAGGCCGACCAGCAGCACGACGCCGACAGGGATGTTGATGAGGAACACCCACGGCCAACCAGGACCAGCGGTCAGCACACCGCCGAGGAGCACCCCGATCGCCGCACCCGCTCCTCCCAGCGCCGACCACACCCCGATCGCGCGAGTCAGCTCGGCGCCGGTGAACGTTCGTACGATCACCGAGAGTGCCGCCGGAGACATCGCCGCTGCACCCAGACCCTGCAGCACCCGCGCGACCAACAGCATCTCGCCGCTGCCGGACAGCCCCGCCAGCAGAGACGCCGCCACGAAGACGCCGAGCCCGCTGAGCACCACCCGACGGGGACCGAGGACGTCGGCGGCCTTGCCACCGAGCAGCATCAACCCGCCGAACACCAACGCATAGCTGCTCGCCACCCAGGCGACGCCCGTACGGTCGAGTGCGAGATCGGCCTGCATGTCCGGCAGGGCGATCGCGACCACCGTGACATCGACGATCAGCATCAGCTGCGCCACACCCAGCAGACCCAACGTGCGCCAACGTCGCCGATCGGAAACAGCAGCGCCCTCTGTCGCCACAGCATCGGATGCATCCATCGCACAGCCCCTCACCCGTAACTCAAACAGTCGCGTTCGAGTACAGTAACTCGAACACGACTGTTCGACAAGAGGGTAGATGCTCCTGAGTGCTAAGGCCCCTCGATGAGCCGCTCGCGGACGACCCGCCGCATCACCTTGCCGATCTGGGACCGCGGGAGCTCGTCGACGACGTACACCGCGCGCGGGAGGGCGTAGCGGGCGACGTACTGCTCGGCGTGGGCCTGGACCTCCTCCACCGTCGGCTCCACGGCGTCGAGCTCAAGGACGAGCACCGCGACGACCAGGTCGTCGCCACCCGAAGCTGGGAGGCCCACGATGGCGACGTCGGCCACCCCGGCGAGCGTACGGAGGTGGTCCTCCACCGGCGACGGATAGACCTTGAACCCGCCGACGATGATCATCTCCTTGACCCGGTCCACGAGGCGGACCCAGCCGGTCGCGTCCACCTCGACGACATCACCCGTACGCAGCCATCCGCCGGGCAGCAGCTGATGGGCCGTCTCCTCCGGTCGGTTCCAGTAGCCGAGGAACACCTGCGGACCGCGCACCAGCAGCTCACCGCGGCGTACGCCGTCACTGTCGGCTTCGACGACGACCGACGGGTCGTCGATGTCGACGATGCGGATGTCGGTGTTCGGGAACGGCACGCCCAGGGTGCCCGGACGCCGCGTCGGGGCGCAGGGGTTGCCGAGCGCGACCGGCGCGCACTCGGTCATCCCGTAGCCCTCGATCAGCAGCCCGCCGGTCAGCGCCTCCCACCGCTCGACGGTCTCCGCGGGGATCGGCATCGCGCCGGCGAAGGCGAGTCGGATCTGCCGCAATCCTTCGGACGGCGGGTGGGGCATCGACTGCGCGGCCGTCGCGATCCGGTCGAACATCGGCGCCACACCCGCGATAAAGGTCGCAGGGCGTCGGCCCGCCGCCTTCAGTACCTCCGCCGGGTCGAAGTTCGGGAACATGACCAGCGTCGCCCCGATCTGTCCCGGGAGGTTGAGGCAGAAGGTGAGGCCGAAGGAATGGAAGAACGGCAGCACGCCGTACACCGTCTCCTCCCCCGGTCGGAACCCCACCCAGGTCTCGCCGTGCACGAGATTCGCGACCAGGTTGCGGTGCGAGAGCATGGCGGCCTTCGGGGTGCCGGTCGTTCCGCCGGTGTACTGCAGCAGCGCCAGGTCGTCACCTCCGACGGATTCTGACGAAACCGCCTCAGGTTCGTCCCCAGCACCCGCCTGCCGGAGCAGGTCGTGCCAGTCCGCGACGTCAGGGGGTACGACGCCGCGCAGCGCTGCCCGCTTCTCCCGCGCTGCCGCCACGGGCAGGCGGAGCAAGAGCCGCGATCGGAGGGGCAGGTCCCGAACCATGTCCACGCTGACCACCTGGGTCAGTGGAGTCCCAGGGCGCGCCGACAGCACCGGCTCGACCGCCTTGTGCCAGACGATCGCGAACCGGGCGCCAGAGTCGATGAGCAGGTGGTGCAGCTCGTCGGCGGTGTACGTCGGGTTCAGCTCGACCGCCACAGCCCCGAGTCGCAGCACCGCGTGGTACGCGATGACGTGGGAGCTGCAGTTGGGGAGGACCAGCGCGACCCGCTCCCCGCGATCGACCCCGAGGCGGCGCAGGGCCACCATTGCCCGCCGGATCTGCTCGTCGGCCTGCGCATAGGTCAGGGACGCACCGAGGAAGTCCAGCGCGACCCGGTCAGGCCAGCGCTGGACAGCGCGCTCGAACGGGGCCGTGACCGGCTCGTCGGGGATCTCGATGCGGTCAGGCACCCCGGGCGGGTAGTGGCTGACCCACGGCCGTTCGCTGTCTTCGTCGGTCGTACCCACGAACTCTTCCACGTCTCCATCTTCTCACCCGGACAAGGTGGAGGAGGCTCGTGGCAGGCTCAGGACAGCGCCGCAAGCGTGGTGTCACGCACCAGTACGGGGGCGTCCTCGGGGGTGATCTCGCCGCGGTGAACCGCAGCCGAGGCGCCGTGCAGGATCGCCTGGATCACGCTGATCTGCCACTCGATCGGCACGTCGTCGCGGAACTGGCCGGCCTCCCGTCCGCGCTCGAGCAGGCCGCGGACACGGGCAGCAGGCTCGTCGTGGGCGCGGCGGATCTGCTCAGGCGACAGCACCTGGGACGCGGCGACCACGACGGCGCCGAATCTGTGGGTGAGGTGCCAGGTCTCTTCCAGCAGCCTGCCGAGCGCCTCGCGGGGATCGCCGTCGAGCTCCACTCCTGCCAGTGCCTTGTCAGTGTGGACGATAGCCCGGTCGACGACCTCGCCGATCAAGGCCGCGCGGGAGTCGAAGTGACCGTAGAGCGTCACCCGCCCCACCCCGGCGGCCTTGGCGATCTCGTTGACGCTCACGTCCGGATTGACCGCCAGCAGCCGCGTGGCCGCGGCCACGATCGCTTCGATGTTGCGCACGGCGTCGGCGCGCTTGCCGCGATCGGGGGCTTCGTCCTCGACAGACGCGCTGGTCTTGGCCTGAGTCACGCCATCCACCCTTCCCCGCTGGTGCAGACACCAGTGTTCATGTTAACGGACGGGTCCCCTACGGGAGAGGCTGCACGTCCGGAGGGACGAATCCCGCTCTGGCCTCAGGTGAGAAAAGACGTGCACTCGAGTAGTAGTCCTCGAGCAGGTCGGAACGCAAGAACTGAGGGTTCCTCCGGATGAAGTCCTCAAAGTCGTCTCCCGGGTCGGAAGCAGTCTTGTCCCCCACCAGGCGTGCCCAGGCCATGGTGATCGTCTCGTGGTACTTGCCAGGGTGCCCCGTCGCTTCAGCCATGGCCTTCAACCCGGCCCTGGCAAAGCGAATCGCATCCTCCTTTCCCGCTCGTCGCGTCTGCAGGTAGACCATCCGTACGTGGTCGACGTGCGGGAAGTCGTCCAGGTCGCCCGCAGTGAATCTGTCGAGAAACTCGAGGTCGTTCATTCCATCCCCATTCCGTCCCTGCTCGACCGCCATTACTACGAGTTCGTAGTATATGACTGCCCAGGGTCACGGGACAGCGGATTAAGCGGACGTGGGTGACTTCGGATCACTCCGCCTCTGCCAGCGCTTCAAGCACCGTCGCGCAGCCGGCAACCGCGTTCGCACCAGCACGCGCGGCCAACATCGAGTCGACCGCCCGAAAGGCCGGCCCGATGGCCTCCAGCTGACGCCGACCGGAGGAGGTGAGATGGACCAGCCGTGATCGTCGGTCCTCCGGATTGGACGATCTATAGACGTAGGCGGCCTTTTCGAGCCGGCTGACCAGGCTGGTGGCCGTGGATGCATGGATGTGCAGCGTCGACATGACGTCCGACATCGTCAAGGGACCGTCGCCCAAAGAGGCCACCAGGACCGCCTCACCCGCACTCAGATCGGTGGCAGAAAGATGAGCCTCCAAGAGGCGAGCCGCCTGGTGCCCCGCCACCAGAAGGCTGGCGGTGAGCCCGTTCGAGTTCTCCACACCGAGCCTTTCCACACAGGTGACGTCATCCTAGCGACGACCCGTCGTACGCCTTCTCAGCCGCGCTGCACGACTCCCGGCTCAGCGAGCCGGTCCGACACTACGGTGGTGCCGTGAACGGCGCGACAGCATCTGAGATACCTCTGCCCGTCGTCGAGAGGGCGGGCAGAGATCGTGGTGCCGTCGCT
This sequence comes from Mumia sp. zg.B21, assembly GCF_019550855.1. Taxonomy (NCBI): domain Bacteria; kingdom Bacillati; phylum Actinomycetota; class Actinomycetes; order Propionibacteriales; family Nocardioidaceae; genus Mumia; species Mumia sp. zg.B21. Next base: position 1,036,292 of record NZ_JAHWCJ010000001.1, read on the forward strand.
TTTGCGTGGCTGTGGATCGCGGGGGCGCTCCTCGCGAGCGTGGCGCTGGCTCTTCTGGCGACCGTGCCAGCGTTGCCGACGACCGCCGACGCGGTCGCCCTGTGGGTCGACGACGCCAGCTTCCAGCTCACGTGGGCGGGAGAACTCCTGTTCTTCGCGACCATCGCGTGGGGAACCGGTGCCGCAGGTGCGTTCGGCGCGCACGGTCGTGGCTCGCCGCTGCGCCGCACGACCGCGCTCGTCGCACTGGGCGTGGCACTCATCGCGTTCGTGGTCGTTCTGCTTGCGCTGGGCCGTCTGGTCTATCCGGTCGCCGACATCGAGCTCGCGGTGGAGACGATCGTCCTTCTCGAAAGTGTGGTCATCGGCGCCGTACATCTGGCACTGCTTGGCCTCGGGGTTGTTGCGTTCACTCTGCCGGTGCCGGCGAGGTCGACCGGGGCACGTCGAGCCACCGTGGCCGCGGGCGTCGCGCTTGGCGTGCTGTTCCTCGTCGGCTCCTACCCGTGGCTGCTGCCGATGTGGCTGAATCTCGTGGTCGCCGGCGCGGTCGGCTGCTGGGGTGCGCTCGTCGGCGCCGCCGTGTTGGTACGAGACCGCGATGCCGCCCGAACGTAGGCGGACACCCGCCGCCCATCGCGACCTCGTGCCTCTCCGGCCAAGGAGACAGGGACTGCTCCCTGGCTCGGAGAGGTGGCAGTCTCGCCCCATGGCCACCAAACACCATCGCCCACACCTTGCTCGTCGTCTCGCGCACGTCCGATGGATCGCAGGCGGTACCGGGTCGGGCAAGAGCACCCTTGCTCGAGCGCTGGCCGAGCGGTACGACGTGCTGGTCTACGACGGGGACCGCGCGGAACGGGACTACGTCGCCCGCTGCACCCCGCAGGCGACACCGAACTTCTGGGCGTTGTTGCAGGCTCCGCCGTCCCGGACGTGGAACGGGAAGAGTGCGCGAGAGGTGTTCGCGTCGATGCCGAGCCTGCACGGTGAAACCTTTGGTTTCGTCGTCGACGACTTGTTGGCGCTGCCTGCCGGACGTCCCGTCCTCGTCGACGACTTCCGGACCCTGCCCCGCGACGTCGCTCCGCTGCTCACCTGGCCCGAGCAGGCGGCGTTCCTCCTGCCCGCCCCGAAGTTCCGAGAGCAGGCGTTGCGGGATCGCTTCGCCGACGCCGCCAGAGCGCGAGCGAACTGGGGGGACAGCGACCACGACGAGGCCCTCGCCGTGCGACTGGCTCGCGACGAGCTGTGGGACGCCGAAGTCCGACGCCAGGGCGCCGAGCTCGACCTCTCGGTCCTCACTGTCGACGGCTCGCGGGACGTCGAGGACCTTGCCGACGACCTCGCGACCCGCTTCCACCTGCGCTAGGGAGGATCCGTGCACTGACTCGTGAAGGCGAGGTCGAGGCCGTCCTCGCCCTGGCAGTCCATCGACGCGTCGCGTTGCAGTCCGGCCTTCAGCGCCACGCTCTGGCTGGACTGGTTGTCGGGTCGCACCCGTGCCACGATCCTCTCCCCCGGCATCTCGTCCAGGCACCTCGACACGACGGCCGCGGCGGCCTCCGTGGCGAACCCCTGTCCCCACACCTCCGGCACGAAGCGATAGATCAGGTTCAACACCGGACGTCCGTGGATCAGCATCCGCTTGACGCCGGCGTAGCCGATGATGTGGTCCGAACCGGACGTACGGACGCACCAGTAGCCGAAGCCGTGCTCGTCCCAGTGGTGGACCCACCGGGCCACCAGCTCAGTCGCCTCGTCGAGGTCCTCCAGCTGGTCGGACGGGTTGTGCTCAACGGTGCGTGGGTCTCCGAGGATCGCGAACACCCCCGCCGAGTCCCTCGCCACAGGTCGGGTCAACCGCAGCCGGTTGGTCCTCATCTCCTGGACACCACCCACCGCTCGATGATCCCACGCCGCACCCTGTGTGGGAGTGGCGAATCGTCGGCTCATGGGCTCGCGCCGAGTCCTGGAAACGCGTGAGGCCCGAGGATCCGTAGATCCCCGGGCCTGTCTCCGCAGTTCACAAGCCATCTCTTGCCTGAGCGGTTCGGTCGGGCTGACAGGATTTGAACCTGCGACCCCTTGGAGCCGTCAGCCACCTCGGCGACGACTCCGATCAAGTCGGAAAACCTGCGATCCCCTCGACCAGAGCCAAGGAAGCGAAGGATGCGCCGTGCAGGAGGAGTGCTCTCAACGAAACCGCACCCTAGTCATGCGCGACGACGTGGGGGGATTCCACGTTCCAGTGCCGGAGTAGCTCACGGAACAGCGTGCTTTGCGTCCCAAGATCGACACGGTGAGCGGGGTTCATGGACGATTGGCCGTAGCCGGGCATGTCCCATAGGTAGACGGCGAACTCGCGGCTGAGAGCTTCAGCAAAGGGTTGCCACAAAGCCGAAGACCACGGGGTGCCATGACACATAACCACGGCCGGCCCGGATCCGAGACGGTCCCACGCGACCGAGCGGCCCTGCCATTCGTATGTCCGCGTGAGCTGCATGCGGGAAATCTGTCACGCTTGTCAACGGCCGGGTAGGTCAGCAGCCGACCCGCACACTCGGATCGCGGCATATCAGGACGGGTCTGGCGCCGCTACCCTCGCCACGTGGATCTCGCAAAGCGAATCGAGGCCGGCAAGGGCGACTTCGTCCTCTTTGCCATCACGCCCCCGCGGCAGTCGACGCCCGCCGATCGGTTCCCGGAGATCGCCCGCGCCACCGTCGAGCGATTGGACCACCTCAATCTCGACGGATTGGTCCTGTACGACATCGACGACGAGAGCTCCCGCAACCCGTCGGAGCGCCCGTTCCCCTTCAGCCCGACGGTTGACCCCTCCGAGTACCGGTCCGACCACTTCCAGTCGTGGCGGACGCCGGTCATCGTCTACCGGGCGATTGGCAAGTATCAGCGCGAGGGTCTGCGCATCTGGCTCTCTGAGCAGGATCCCAGCCGCACGTTGACGGTGATGGTCGGCGCCGCCTCCAGCACCGCCTCCGGGCCGGTGTCCCTTGCCGAGGCGCAGGCGCTGCGCGCCGAGCTCAACCCGGGGTTGCTTCTCGGGGGAGTTGCGATCCCTGAGCGGCACAGTCGCCGCGAGAACGAGCACCTGCGGCTGATCTCGAAGCAAGAGGCGGGCTGTCGCTTCTTCGTCACCCAGGTCGTCTACGACGTCAACGCCGCCAAGAACCTGGTCTCTGACTACCGCTATGCGTGCCAGTCGCGAGAGATGCCTCCAGCGCCGATCGTGTTCACCTTCTCGGTCTGCGGCTCGATGAAGACCCTCGAGTTCCTTCGATGGCTCGGGGTCGACGTCCCGCGTTGGATCGAGAACGACCTGCGGCACTCGACGAACCCGCTGAGCGCTTCGTTGGAGCAAGCAGCAGCGACAGCCGCTGAACTCGCCGACTTCTGCCGCCGACTCGAGGTTCCGTTCGGCCTCAACGTGGAAAGCGTCTCGATCCGGCGCGAAGAGATCGAGGCTTCAGTGGAACTCGCGGCGCGGCTGACCGCCCAGGTTCGTTCTGGCTGAGGGCCGACGCGTCCGCACATCGGCAGGATCGCGCGAACCCATGGCTAGATGAGAGATCAGAGTTCGAGGTCGTCGTGCTCGCCTCGCTCGGCAGTAGCCATGCGGTCCTCGCCCTCCACCATGTCTTCACCTTGTTCGGGATCGAGATCCTCGAGATACCCGAGGCAAGTACGGCCAAATGGCGACAAGGCATAACCGTTCTCGGGGAGGCTTCCCGGCTTCTTGATCCGCTTGGGCTTGTCTGAGTTGGAGATCCGCTTGGCTGGGTTCTCGACTATCTTCTGAAGCTTATTCACCTCGCCCTCGGGCTCAACAGACGGCCTGACCGCGCGGATCGCGGCATGAGCGGACGTTCAGCGGCGGGCCGTGGTGGCCAACCTGGTGCGGCAGTATGAGCCGCATGCCCATCCGCTACGTCAGCCAGAATGAACTCATCGCGCTGCTACGAGACAGCCCCGACTTGCTGGCGGAACGAGCACGTGCCTCGCTGGACCCTACGGACATGGAACTGGTGCCGGTTTCCTCCGGCACCTTAGATCTCAGGACGTACGCACGCTCATCGGCATGTCAGGACGTTGAGCACCCCCGCCAACAACGGTCACAACGCCGCCTTTGGGACGCGACCATCCGCGTCTGGATCTCCCGCGATCCGCGCGGTCCCGCCGATGACTGGACGCTTGTACGGGGGTCAGCGCCGATCGAGGCGGCTCAGAGTCCGAGGTCGCGGCTGGTGCTGGTCGCGAGCGCTTCGGCGGGGCGGATGTAGTGGTTGAGCAGCGTGCTGAGGTCGCGGTGGCGGGTCTGGGCGGCGATGCGGTCGATCGGGGCGCCGTTGAGCGACGCCGTGGTGGCGTGCCCGGCGCGAAGGGAGTGCCCGGTGACGGGGAGGCCCTCGAAGCCCGCCGCGTTGGCGCGGTCCTGGACGAGTCTGCTGACCGCTCGGGGGGCGATGCGTTCGGTGGTGGCGGTTCCGGATGCGTAGACCCGGGTGAAGAGCGCCGTGGCCTGCGGGGGCGGACCTTGAGCCAGGCTTCCAGGGCGCCGATGGGGTCGGTCTGACGGTGTTGGCCGCGGGCGACGCCGACGAGCTGGCCGTGGCCGTCCTGGTCGGTCTTGGAACGCCGGACGGCCACCAGGATGCCGGTGGGCTTGGTGAGAGCCGCAATAGCAGGGGCGGTGTGGTTCGTCATGGACCACACTCCCCTACCTCCGGCTACCCGTCGTCCGAGCCTGGAGAAGTAGCCTCCGGGAAGGAGGGTTTCTGGAGGGTGTATCAAATCTCAGACGCTTCAGGCTCGGAGATCACAGATCTCCGAGCCTGAAATCGGTCGGGCTGACAGGATTTGAACCTGCGACCCCTTGACCCCCAGTCAAGTGCGCTACCAAGCTGCGCCACAGCCCGAAGGCCCAGAAACGCGTCCTGGACCCGACAAGCAACATTAGCAGCCGTCCCGAACCCGTTCGACACTGCCTACGAGGTCGCGCGAGGTGCCGAGCGCGGGGACGGACGACCCTGCTTGACAGCCGCCGTACGGTCGCCTCATGGCACCGCCGCTGGTCCTGCTGCCCTCGCTGGGCGAGACGCGTGCGAGCTGGGACGCCCTCATGCCCGCCCTCTCCCGAGGGCGCGAGGTCCACGCGACCGACCTCCGTGGACATGGGGACGCACTGTGGGAGCCGCCGTACACGTTGGACCGGATGCGTGATGACGTCATCGACCTGCTCGATGCGCAGGGCATCGACCAGGTCGACCTCGTCGGCCACTCGCTCGGCGGAGCCATCGCGTGCCAGCTCGCCGCGACGTATCCGAGCCGGGTGCGTCGTCTCGTCCTCGAAGACGTCGGCGCGCTACGACCGCGCACCCCGAGCACCCCTCAGCGGCCCGACGGACCGCTGCCCTTCGACTGGGACGTGGTCCTTGCCGTCCGCCGCCAGATCGACGACCCGGACCCCTCGTGGCGCGAGGACCTCGCGCGTGTCAGGGCACCGACGCTCGTCCTCGCCGGTGGCCCCACCAGCCACGTCCCGGACGACACCATCGACGAGCTGGTGCACCGAGTCCCCGACGCGCGCCGCGTCACCATCGACGTCGGCCACCTGATCCACGCCCGGGCTCCCCAGGCATGGCTGGACACCGTGCTGCCGTTCCTCGACGGCTGAGCCTCGCGAGGCGATCGATCCCACGCGAGGCGCCTGACGTCAGCGGCGCTTGCGCTTCTCCCGTACGCGCTGAGTCAGGTGGATCGGCGATCCCTCGAACCCGAACTCCTCACGCAGCCGGCGCTCGATGAACCGGATGTACTGGTCCTCGAGCTTGCCCGACGTGAAGAGGACGAACGTGGGCGGCGCCACGCTGGCCTGGGTCCCGAAAAGCACCTTGGCCTGCTTCCCGCTGCGCACCGGGTGGGGGTGCTCGGCGACCAGACGGCCCAGGAAGGTGTTGAGGAGCCCCGTCGGGACGCGGGTGTACCAGCCGTCGAGCGCGGTGTTGAGCGCGCGCACGATGCGGTCGACGTGCCAGCCCGTCAGCGCCGTGATGTTGACCCGGGGCGCCCACTGGACCTGAACCAGCTCGCGGGTCATCTCGCGGTCGAGGTAGTAGCGGCGCTCGTCGTCGACGAGGTCCCACTTGTTGAACGCGAGGACCAGTGCGCGCCCCGCCTCCTCGACCTGGCGGATGATCCGAAGGTCCTGCTCCGAAATCGGCTCGCTCGAGTCGATGACGACGACGGCGACCTCGGCCCGCTCGATGGCCGTCGCGGTGCGCAGGCTCGCGTAGTACTCGTGGCCCGACGCCTCCTTGACCCGGCGGCGGATGCCGGCGGTGTCGATGAAGCGCCAGAGCTCGTCACCGAGCTCGACCAGCTCGTCGACCGGGTCGACGGTGGTGCCGGCGACGCTGTCCACGACCACCCGCTCCGAGCCGGCGATCCTGTTGAGGAGGCTCGACTTGCCGGCGTTGGGCCGGCCGACCAGGGCGACCCGGTGCGGTCCCTCGTCCTCGTCGTCGGTCTCCTGCGGTGCGTCGGGGAGGATCTCCAGGATGATGTCGAGGAGGTCGCCGGCGCCTCGGCCGTGAAGGGCGGAGACAGGGAACGGCTCACCGAGGCCCAGGTTCCACAAGGTCGCCGCCTCGAGCTCTCCTCGCTCGTCGTCGACCTTGTTGGCGACCAGGACGACGGGCTTGCCCGAACGACGGAGGACCTTGACGACCTGCTCGTCGGCATCGGTGATGCCCACGGTCGCATCGACGACGAACATGACGGCGTCGGCCGCGGAGACCGCCACCTCCGCCTGCGCCGCGATGCGCTCGGCGAGACCTCGGGCGTCGGGATCCCAGCCGCCGGTGTCGACCACGGTGAACTCGCGTCCGCTCCACTCGGCGTCGTACGAGACCCGGTCGCGGGTCACGCCGGGGACGTCCTGGACGACGGCCTCGCGTCGCCCCAGGATGCGGTTGACCAGCGTCGACTTGCCGACGTTGGGGCGGCCGACGACGGCGAGCACGGGGACCCGTCCGCTGTCGGACTCGTTGACGGGATCGGTCATGGGGTGGTTCCTCCGAGAGCAGGGGCGGCCTTCGCAGCGAGGCGGACGACCTCGTCGATGACCTCGTCGAGCGTCAGATGGGTGGTGTCGAGCTGGATCGCGTCGTCAGCCTTGGCGAGGGGCGACGTCGTACGAGACGAGTCGATCGCGTCCCTGCGTTGGAGCGACGCAGCCGTCGCCTGGACGTGAGCGGCCTCTGCCTGCCCCTGCTCGGCCGCCCGCCGAGCGGCGCGGGCGTTCGTGTCGGCCACGAGGAAGACCTTGAGCGGCGCGTCGGGGGCCACGACGGTGCCGATGTCTCGACCCTCGAGGACGATCCCCTCCGAGGCCGCGATCGTCTCGCGCTGCAGCCTGACCAGGCGTTCGCGAACCTCCGGGACCCGGCTCACCTGGCTGACGGCATCGGTGACCTCCTGGCTGCGGATCGGACCGGAGACGTCGACACCGTCGACGGCGATCGTCGGAGCCTGCGGATCGGTGCCGGAGACGATGGTCGCGTCCGCGGCCGCGGCGGCGACCGCGGCGGCATCCTCGACGTCGGCGCCCCGCTGCAGCACCGCCCAGGTCAGGGCGCGGTACATCGCCCCGGTGTCGAGGTAGGCCAGGCCGAGCCGCGTCGCGACGCCTCGGGCCGTGCTCGACTTGCCGGACCCGGACGGGCCGTCGAGAGCGATGACAACAGGGGGCACAGAGAGGTCCTTCCTCACAGGTGGGCAGTCCAACCGCGCTCGGTGAGCGCGGCCGCGAGCTCGTCGGCGCGCTCGGAGCGGACGGTGATCTCCGCGACACCGACCGGTCGGCCGAGGTCGTGGTCGATACGCAGATCCTCGATGTTCACTCCCGATTGTCCCGTATCGCGGAAAAGGCGCCCGAGCTCGCCCGGTTGGTCGGGCACCTGGATGAACACGGTGGCAAGCGCAGCGGGCGTCTCCTCGCCGTGCTTGCCCGGGATCAGACGGGTGCCGGAGACACCGCGGCCGAGCACGTCCTCGATCGTCTGGCGGCGTTCGATGCCGTCGAGGAGCTCGTCGAGGTCGTCGCGCACACCTCGCAGCAGCTCCACCAGCGGCAGCCTGTTCGCGTAGAGAATCTGGCGCCAGAGGCCGGGATCGCTGCCGGCGATGCGGGTCACGTCGCGCAGACCCTGGCCGGCCAGGGCAAGGTGGTCGGTCGGACCTCCGTGCAGGCGCGCGGCCGTCAGGACCGACATCACCTGCGGCAGGTGCGAGACACGCGCGACGGCGACGTCGTGCTCGTCCGGTGGCATCTCGACGAGCGTCGCCCCGGCCGTACGGCCGAGGTCACGGACGAGCTCCATGGCGGCGTCGGAGACGGCGGCGTGCGGGGTGATCGCCCAGGCACGCCCTTCGAAGAGGTTCTCGGAGGCGGCCGTCGGGCCGGACCGCTCGCTGCCCGCCATCGGGTGGCTCCCGACGTAGCGTTCGAGGCCATCGGTCCCGGCCGACGCGAGCGCCTGCAACGGCGGCAGCTTCACGCTGGCGACGTCGGTGACGACGGCGTCCGGCCACTCCCCCAGCGCCTCGGCGACGACCTCGGCGACGTAGTCCGGTGGAACGGCGACGACGACGAGCGCCACCCTCTCGGGAGCGGCCAGCGTGCCCGCGCCGAGCATCTCGGCGGTGCGCGCGTGCTCCGGTCTGGTGTCTCGCAGGTGCACCTCGGCGCCCGACCGCGTGAGCGCCAGCGCCAGCGAGGTGCCTACGAGTCCGCAGCCCACGACGAGGACGGGACCCGGGAGAGCGCGGGACTGCGGGGCGGAGGTCACAGCTTCACGCTATCCAACAGGACCCCGAGCTCGTCCGACGTCAGGTCGCGCAGCTCCCCTGGCTTCATCCCGCCGAGGTGGATCCCCCCGAACGCCGTCCGGGTGAGCTTCACGACCGGGTGGCCGACGGCCTCCATCATGCGGCGCACGATCCGGTTGCGGCCGAGGTGGATGTCGAGCTCGACGATGCTCCGGTCGGCCGTCGTCTGCTTCACCGCGAACCGGTCGACGCGCACGGGTCCGTCGTCGAGCTCGATCCCGTCCTTCAGCCGTCGCCCGAGCCCGCGGGTGACCTCGCCCTCGACCTCGGCGACGTAGGTCTTGGTGATCTCGAACGAGGGGTGCGCCATCCGGTTCGCGAACTCGCCGTCGTTGGTGAGCAGCAGCAGTCCGCTGGTGTCGGTGTCGAGCCGGCCGACGTGGAAGAGCCGCTCCGGTCGGTCGGCGACGTACGACGAGAGGTCGCTCCGGCCGTGCTCGTCGCTCATGGTCGACACGACGCCGCGCGGCTTGTTGAGCACGAGGTACGCCTTGTCCGACGCCGGTGGGATGCGTTTGCCGTCGACGTGGATGACGTCGGTCGCGGGGTGCACGCGCAGGCCCATCACGGTGACGACCTCGCCGTTGACCGTGACGCGGCCCGCGGCCATCAGGTCCTCGCTGGCGCGACGCGAGCCCACCCCGGCCTGCGCGAGGACCTTCTGCAGACGGACACCGTCGGGGTGCTGCTCAGACATGCTCGTCTCCTTCAGGTTCGGCGCCTTCACCCTCGGGCGGCTCGGGGGTCACCGGTGCGGCGCCGCCGCCGAGGACCTCGGGATCGTCCATGTCGTCCATGCTCGGCAGGAACGGCGCCAGGTCGGGCAGCTCGTCGAGGCTGGAGAGTCCCATCCGCTCGAGGAAGTACGGAGTCGTCGCATAGAGCACGGCTCCGGTCTCGCTGTCGGTCCCGGCCTCGGCGACCAGCCCACGCGTCACGAGCGTGCGCATGACGCCGTCGACGTTGACGCCGCGGATCGCCGAGACCCGCGCCCGCGAGACCGGCTGACGGTACGCGACTACGGCCATCGTCTCCAGCGCCGCCTGCGTCAGGCGGGCCTGCTGACCCTCCAGCACGAAGCGCTCGACCGCTCCCCCGTACTCGGCCCTGGTGAAGAAGCGCCAGCCGCCGGCGATCCTGCGCAGCTCGAACCCACGGCCCTCATCGTCGTAGGAGCGCGCGAGCTCGACGAGCTCCGTCTCCACCACGGCCGGAGGGTGCCCGACGGCCGACGCGAGGGTGACGTGGTCGAGGGGCTGGTCGGCGACCATGAGGACGGCCTCGAGCGCGGGGCGCAACGGGTACGCCTCGGGCGGCTCCTCCGGGTCCTGCGGGTCCTCCGGCTTCGGCTGATCGGCAGGACCGGTCGGCCCGGTCGCGTCACTGTCGTCCATCTGCATCCTCGGTCTCGGGTTCGTTCCCGGCTCGTGCCCCGTCGTGTACGTCGTCCGGTGCGCCCACGGGTACGGCGTCGGACTCGTCGAACTCCGCGCTCACCTCGACCTCGCCGTCCTCTGTGCCCGTCCACCGGATCGTGAGCTCGCCGAGCGGCGTGACCTGGTCGAACGAGACGACGCTCTCGCGGAACAGCTCCAGCAGGGCGAGAAACCGTGCCACCTTGGTCAACGTGTCCGGGGCGTCGGCCACCAGCGCGCGGAAGGTCATCGAGGTGCCGCGCCGCAGCCGCTCGACGACCAGGACCGCCTGCTCCCTGACACTGACCTGCGGTGCGTGCAGGTGCGTCAGCGAGAGAACCTGCGGCACCTTCGGCTGCATGGCCTTCGCGGCGAGAAGGGCGAGCTCGTCCGGACCGATGCTGATCAGCACCTCGGGCAGCAGCGTGGCGAAGCGGGGCTCCAGCGCCACCGACCGAGGGAACCGCTTTGACTCCTCCGCCAGCCGCGCCTGCATCCGCGCCGCGACGAGCTTGAACGCGCGGTACTGGAGCAGCCGGGCGAACAACAGGTCGCGTGCCTCGAGCAGCGCCAGGTCCTCCTCGTCCTCGACGTCGGCCTGCGGCAGGAGCCGTGCGGCCTTGAGGTCGAGCAAGGTCGAGGCGACGAGGAGGAACTCGGTCGTCTGCTCGAGGTCGCCGTCGGGGCCCATCGCCTTGAGGTGGGCGATGAACTCGACGGTGACCTTTGACAGCGCGATCTCGGTGATGTCGAGCTTGTGCTTGGCGATCAGCTGCAGCAGCAGGTCGAACGGACCCTCGTACGCGTCGAGGTGCACGACGAACCCAGCGGGTTCGCTCACGTCGCCCCGAGTCGCCGGGCGAGCTCGCCGTCGGCACCGTTCTCGGCGTACTCAGCCAGCGCCATCGCGACCGCCTCGCGGATCAGCCGTCCGCGGTCCAACGTCTGTCCGAGGTCGCGCCGCAGCTCCAGGCGGGCCGCCTCGAGATCGAGGAGCTCCGCGGAGTTCATGTAGACGGTGACCTTGCTGTCGTGCTTGACCCGCCCGCCGCGGCGTCCGGCGTCCGCGGCCCCGTCGCCCTCTGCGGACGCAGCAGAGCCTGGGTGCTCCGGGGCGGTGGTCGGTCGGAACAGCTCGTCGGCGCCAGGCAGCTTCACACGCCGGGGCACCGGACGAGCACCTCCCGAGCAAGCTGGCGATAGGCCTCGGCACCCTTGGACTCGGGTGCGAAATCAGTGATCGGCTCCCCCGCCACGGTGGCGTCGGAGAACTTCACCGTACGGCGGATGACGGTGTGGAAGACCTTGTCTCCCCACCCGTCGACCAGGGTCTGCAGCACCTCTCGGCTGTGGAGCGTCCGGCTGTCGTACATCGTCCCGAGGAGACCGATGATCTCCAGGTCGAAGTTGGTGCGCTGGCGGACCTTCTCGATCGTCTCCTTGAGCAGCGCCACACCGCGCAGCGCGAAGTATTCGCACTCGAGCGGGATCAGGACGCCGTCGGAGGCGGTCAACGCGTTGACGGCGAGCAGGCCGAGCGACGGCTGGCAGTCGATGAGGATGACGTCGTAGTCGTTGAGGACCGGCCGGAGCATCCGGGCCAGCGTCTGCTCGCGGCCCACCTCGTGCACCAGGCTCATCTCGGCGCCTGACAGGTCGATGCTCGACGGCAGCAGGTGGAGGTTGGCGGTGCGGGTCTTGAGCAGCACGTCCGGCACGTCGACGTCGTCGTGCATGAGCAGGTGGTAGACCGTGGCCTCGAGATCGTGGGCCGGGAAGCCGAGGCCGACGGTCAGGGAGGCCTGCGGGTCGAAGTCGACGAGGAGGACCCGACGACCTGCCTCGGCCAGCGCGGCACCGAGGTTGATGGTCGTCGTCGTCTTGCCGACGCCGCCCTTCTGGTTGCACAGGGCGATGACGTAGGCGGGTCCTCCGCTCGGGGGTCCCGCAGCGGGGAACTCCGGCATGGGCCGGCCGGTCGGGCCGATCTCGGCGCCGGCCGACGGGAGCTCGCTGAGCAGATCGCGGTGCTGGTTCATGCGCTCTCGATCCCGTGGTGGTGGCTGACTGGACTGTACCAAGTCGACAAGTCTCCACCCTGGCGCCGCGCGGCGTGTCGGCGGCGCTACGCGAGGGCGCGTGGATGTGCCGTGGCATACACCTCGCGCAACTTGTCGATGGTCACCAGCGTGTAGACCTGCGTCGTGGTGACCGAGGCGTGCCCGAGCAGCTCCTGGACGACGCGGACGTCGGCGCCCCCGTCCAGCAGATGGGTGGCGTAGGAATGGCGGAGCGTGTGCGGCGAGACGTCGACGGTGATGCCGGCCCGTTGTGCAGCCTTCGCGAGAACCGCCCAGGCGCTCTGCCTCGACAGCCGACCGCCTCGGGAGTTGAGGAAGATCGCTCCTCCCGGGGTCCGCGCGCTCACCAGTCCCGGCCGCACTCCTTCGAGATAAGCCCGTACGGCCTCCTGGGCGAAGCGCCCGACCGGGACGATGCGCTGCTTGCCGCCCTTGCCGCGCAGCAGCACCTCACCGGCCTCGAGATCGAGGTCGTCGACGTCGAGCCCGACGGCCTCCGAGATCCGGGCACCCGTGCCGTACAGGAGCTCCAGCAGGGCCCGGTCACGTGTCGCCAGCGCGGTGCCCGCCGATCCGGAGGCGTCCAGCAGCGCCTCGACCTCCTCGACCGCGAGGGCCTTGGGAAGTCGCCGCGGCGGTGCCGGTGGCTTCACCTCCGCCGCGGCGTCGCGTCCGATGACGCCCTCGCGGAGCGCGAACTTGTGAAGGCCCCGGGCCGCGACGAGCGTGCGGGCCGCGCTGGGCGCGCTGAGCGGCGGATGGTCGTCGTCTCCCTCCCGCAGCGCGGCGAGGAAGTCCGTCACGTCGGCCTCCGCGATCTCGTCCAGGGACGCGATCCCCCGCTCCCGGAGATAGGCGGAGTAGCGGCGCAGGTCCCTGCGGTACGAGGAGAGCGTGTTGGCGGCGAGGCCCCGCTCGACGCCCAGGTGGCTGAGGTACTCCTCGACGAGCCGACCAACGTCGCTTCGGCCGGCTTCGCTCACGAGACCCCCACGACCGCGTCGGGCGAGACGTACGTCATGGCGTGCGCCTCCGCGACCCCCTCGTTGGTCACCGAGCCGTCGTGGACGTTGAGACCGGCGCGGAGGGCAGGGTCCAGCCGCAGCCCCTCGCGCCACCCGTGCTCGGCGAGCGCCAGGACGTACGGCATGGTCACGTTGGTCAGCGCGTACGTCGACGTGTGCGGCACCGCACCAGGCATGTTCGCGACGCAGTAGAACACCGACCGCTCGACCGCGAACGTCGGCGCGAGGTGCGTGGTCGGACGCGAGTCCTCGAAGCAGCCGCCCTGGTCGATCGCGATGTCGACGAGCACGCTGCCGGGTCGCATCGTGGCGACCATCTCGTGGGTCACCAGGCGCGGCGCCTTGGCTCCCGGGACGAGCACCGCGCCGATGACGAGATCGGCCTCAGCCACCGCGCCCTCGACCTGATAGCGGTTCGAGGCGACGGTCTGGAGCCGTCCGCCGAACTCCGCGTCGAGCTGGCGCAGCCGGCCGACGTTGATGTCGAACAGGGAGACACGTGCCCCCATGCCGAGCGCGATCGCGGCAGCGTTGCGGCCGGACACGCCCCCACCGAGGACGACGACGTCGGCCGGATGCACTCCGGGCACGCCGCCCATGAGCACGCCGCGGCCCTCGGGGGCCAGCAGGTGGTAGGCACCCACCTGAGACGCGAGGCGTCCCGCCACCTCGCTCATCGGCGCGAGGAGCGGGAGCGCCCGGTCGGCGGTCTGCACGGTCTCGTACGCGATCGCCGTGGTCCCGGCCGCCAGCAACGCCTCGGTGCACTCTCGCGACGCGGCGAGGTGCAGGTAGGTGAAGAGCACCTGGTCGGGTCGCAGCCGGGCGTACTCCTCGGGGATCGGCTCCTTGACCTTCAGCAGCATGTCAGCGGCCGCCCAGACCCCCTCGGCACCGGGGAGGATGTCAGCCCCGGCACGCACGAACTCGTCGTCGGAGATCGAGGAGCCCTCGCCGGCTCCGGCCTCGACGAGCACGTCGTGGCCCGCCTCTCGAAGCTCACGCACTCCCGCCGGGGTGATCGCGACGCGGTACTCGTGGACCTTGACCTCGCGTGGGACGCCGATCCTCATCGTGCACTCCTCCCGGACCGCTCATGACAGGCGTTGCCGCTGGGCGGTCGTCGACACAGCCGATCCTAGGCGGACGTGTCCCCGTGTGCGCGCACCTGACACGCGAGCAGTCCAGCGACGGTCAGCGCGTCGGTGATCCGCCCGTCGAGCACGGCCGCGACCGCGTCGCCCAGCGGGACCCACACGCTCGTCATGTCGGCCTCCTCGTCCAGCCGCTCGGTACGGGCGTCATCGGCGACGGCCTCGAGCCCTTGCGCGAGGTAGACCTCGACCCGCTCGTCGGTGAATCCGGGCGACGAGCGGAGGGTGACGAGGTGCGACCACTCCGAGGCGACGAGGTCCGTCTCCTCGGCCAGCTCGCGCGCCGCGGCGTCGGCGGCCGACTCGCCCTCGATGTCCAGGAGCCCGGCCGGAAGCTCGACGAGCCGCTCTCGGACGGGATGCCTGTACTGCTCGAGCAGGAGGACGCGCCCCTGGTCGTCGAGCGCCACCACTCCCACCGCGTCGTCGTGGCGGACGGTCGTCCGGTTGATCGTGCCGCCCTCGGGCGTCTCGACCTGATCCAGGACGACGTCGACGAACGCCGACGCGTACGGGGTCTCGCTGCTGCGGACCTGCCACGACTCGGCGCGGTCCTCGAGCTGCTCGCCCGGAGCGAGCAGGAGACCGGGCAGGGTGGGGTGCGCGACGCGCGTCGCCGCGCTCACGCGGTGACTTCGGCGGGACGCCGACGCAGACCCGACTCGTCGACCGGCAGACGCATCTCGCGCTGCCGGGCCAGCGCCGCAGCGACAAGACCGGCGAACAGCGGGTGCGGACGGGTCGGGCGCGACCGCAGCTCGGGGTGCGCCTGGGTGCCCACGTAGTACGGGTGGACCTCGCGCGGCAGCTCGACGAACTCGACCAGATGGTTGTCCGGCGAGACGCCGGAGAACGACAGCCCCGCCTTCTCGAGCGTGTCGCGGTAGCCGTTGTTGACCTCGTAGCGGTGCCGGTGGCGCTCCTCGACCTCGGTGGCGCCGTACGCCTCCGCGACGACCGAACCCGGCGTCAGGCGAGCGGCGTAGAGACCGAGACGCATCGTGCCGCCGAGGTCGCCGGCGCCCTCGACGTACGCCTCCTGCTCGGCCATCGTCGCGATGACGGGGTGCTCGGTGGCGGGGTCGAACTCCGTCGAGCTGGCGTCGGGGATGTCGGCGAACGAGCGCGCGTACTCGATGACCATGCACTGCAGACCGAGGCAGAGCCCGAGGGTGGGCACCTGGTGCTCGCGCGTCCAGGTCAGCGCACCGAGCTTGCCCTCGATGCCGCGGATGCCGAACCCGCCGGGGACGCACACGGCATCGACGTCGCCGAGCCACTGCTGAGCGCCTGCCGGCGTGGCGCACTCGTCGGACGGCACCCACTTCACGCGGACCTTGGCGTCGTGCTCGAAGCCGCCGGCCCGCAGCGCCTCGACCACCGAGAGGTAGGCGTCGGGAAGGTCGACGTACTTGCCGACGAGCGCGACGGTGACCTCCTCCTCCGGCTCATGGACGCGGCGCAGGAGCTGGTCCCACTGCTTCCAGTCGACGTCACGGAACGGGAGGTCGAGACGGCGTACCACGTAGGCGTCGAGGCCCTCGGTGTGCAGGACCTTCGGGATGTCGTAGATCGACGGCGCGTCGATCGCGTTGACGACCGCCTCGGCGTCGACGTCGCACATCAGCGAGATCTTGCGCTTGACGCTCACCGGGACCTCCCGGTCGGAGCGGCACACGATGGCGTCGGGCTGGATGCCGATCGAGCGCAGGGCGGCCACCGAGTGCTGTGTCGGCTTGGTCTTGAGCTCCCCCGACGGACCGATGTAGGGGACGAGCGAGACGTGCAGGAAGAAGCAGTTGTCGCGGCCGATCTCGTGGCGGACCTGGCGCGCGGACTCGAGGAACGGCTGCGACTCGATGTCACCGACGGTGCCACCGATCTCGTGGATCACCACGTCGACGGCAGGCCCGCCCATGGTGAGCATGCGGTCCTTGATCTCGTTGGTGATGTGCGGGATCACCTGGACGGTGTCGCCGAGGTAGTCGCCACGACGCTCACGGGCGATGACCTCGGAGTAGACCTGACCCGTCGTCACGTTGGCGCGACCGACGAGGTCCTCGTCGAGGAACCGCTCGTAGTGGCCGATGTCCAGGTCGGTCTCGGCCCCGTCGTTGGTGACGAACACCTCGCCGTGCTGGAACGGGTTCATGGTGCCCGGGTCGACGTTGAGGTAGGGGTCGAGCTTCTGCATCGTGACGCGCAGACCGCGGGACTTGAGGAGCCGGCCCAGGCTGGACGCCGTGAGGCCCTTGCCGAGCGAGGAAGCCACGCCGCCGGTGACGAAGACGTGCTTGGTGGGCACCGAGTTTGCCAAGGGAACTCCCGTGATCGTGTGTGTTGCCGGGTCGGCGTCCGGTTGGTCCGGACGACGCGTGGCACGTCAGTGGAACACAGGCGGATCAATGCACATGTTCACGGGATTTCACCCTATCAAGGTCCGGCAACGTCCGGGACCTCCGCGGGGCGTGGCGCGTGCGACCTGCGACACCTCGGCCGGCCAGGCCGAGGTCATCCGGGCGTTGGCAGATCACCGTCGGCCGCGCCCGAGGTGCCGAAGTGTCCGGCCTTCCCGCTGCTCTCCTGCTGCAGGGCGGTCACGAGGGCGACGTCTCCGAACGGCACCCCGACCACGTCGACCGTCGACACGCTCTCGGCAGACGGCGACGCGCGGACGGCCTCGACCGCGCCGTCGGGGGCACCCGAGCCCACCGGGCCGACCACGAGGCTCCCCAGGCCCGCTGAGTCCATCCCGGAGACCATGGTGGCCAACAGCTCACCGCGTCCACTCTCGAAGGTCTCGTCCGTCCCCGCGACCACCAGCGCCAGCTGAGCGCGCGACGCCGGCGCCTGCGCGGTCCCCACCAGCTTCGCCTCGGTGAGTGCCGACACGATCGTCTGCGCGGGGGCGTCCACCGCGGTCGTCGCCTTCGCCGCGAGCCCACGTCCCAGCGCGGCTCCGACCACCTCGTAGTTGGCGAGCCCATCGGTCGGCGTGTCGGTCACGCCCTTCAAGGTCTGCTGGGCGACGCCTACAGCGAGCTGGCGGTCAGCAGGGTCGAGCATGCGGTCGGTGACGGCCACCGAACCGACCACGGTGGCCCCGGCCGCCTTCAGTGCGGCGTCGACGGAGTCGACGGTCGAGTCCGCGGCCCCAGGCAGGGTGACCATCACGACCGACCTGCCGGTGAGCCGGCCGGCCAGCGGTGCCGCACCGAGCTGGTCGCGGTAGGCCTCGGCGAGGCCGCGGGCAGCGACGTCCTCAGGAGTGTCCTCGGCCGACCTGGAGGTGTCCGCGGCGGCGGGAGGAGCCTCGGCACCGTCGAGCACACCGGTCCCGAGAGCGATCCCGCCGGCGAGAGCGAGCAGGAGCGCAGCGGCGACGACGAGCAGCGAGCGGACGGGCATCAGGCACGGGCTTCCTGGATCGCGGTGGACAGCCAGTCGCGGGCGGAGTCGAACCACTCTCCCCCGACCGGGGTGGTCGCGATCGCCGCCCCCAGGGCGACCAGGGCGACGAGCAGGACCAGGAGCACCTGGAGCCAGGTGAACCGCGGACGGTGAAGCCCTGTGATCGCCTTGGCGTCCACGAGCGTCGCGCCGAGGCGAAGGCGGGTGAGGAACCGGGTGGCGCCTCCCGAGCGGGCGGAGTCGAGGAACTCCTCGAGAGTCCCGAAGCCGCCGACGGTCACGACGACCCGGGCGCCCCGCGCATCCGCGAGGAGCAGCGCCGCCTCCTCCGACCCGCTAGCACCGGGGAAGCCCACCGACGTGCGCTGCAGTCGCTCCAGGCGCTCCTCCGACTCCGCGTGACGACGAGACCCCGTGACGACGACCTCCCCGGCGACCCGCAGGGTGCGATCGCTCATCTGCGCGATGTCACCCACCACGACCGCCGGTTCGTAGCCCGCGGCCATCAGCGCGTCGGCGCCGGAGTCGACACCGACCAGGACCGGCTTGCGCTCCTTCAGATAGCGCTTCATCGACCGGATCTCGGCGCGGGCGTCCGCGCCCGGCAGCACGACGACGACCTCGCGACCGGCGAGGCTCGTGGTGAGCTCCGGCACGCCGACGCCCTCGAGGAGCATGGCGTGCTCGCGGCGCAGGTACTCGCCGCTGTTGGCCGCCAGCGTCTCCATCTGCCTCGACATGCCGTTGCGTCCGCGGCTCAGCAGCTCCTCGACCGCCGTCGCGTCCACGAGCGTGCCCTCGGCCACGGGCTCGTCGCCACGGACGAGCCTCGTCCCGTCAAGTCCGACCGTTTCACCGTCCTTGAGCGACGTGAGGACCTCGGAGCCGACGGCGTCGAGCAGAGGGACGCCCGCACCCACCAGCACATGGGGGCCGAGATTCGGATAGCGCCCCGTGCTGGAGGTGGCGGCGTTGACGACCGCTACGACCCCCCGCTCACGGAGCTCTTCGGCGGCACTGCGGTCCAGGTCCGGCAGGTCCGCCACGGCCACGTCGCCGGAGCGGACGCGTCTGATGTCTCGTGCGCTGCGTACGAGGCGTACCGGTCCCATGACGTCGAGGTCGGTGTCGCGAGGCGTACGGCGGAGGTTCAGCAGGCTCACCGACGCCATGCTGCCACCGGCCCTGCGGGGATCGGCGCACCCTGGGCCGTCCGGCGTGTCCGGATTGGCCCGCTCAGGGCGCACCGTCAGCGCGCTCCACCGTCAGCGGAGGGCGCGATCCTCCGCCGCCAGGTCGACGAGCTCACGGGCGTGGGCCTCGGCCGTCGCCGACCCCTCCAGCCCGGCGAGCATCCGCGACAGCTCCGCCACGCGTGCGTCGTCGTCGAGCAGGCCGACCCCGCTCGTGGTGACCGTGCCGTCGTCGGACTTGAGCACGTGGTAGTGCCGGTCTCCGAACGCCGCGACCTGCGGCAGGTGGGTCACGACGAGGACCTGGGCGTTCGCCGCGAGCCGGGCCAGCCGACGCCCCACCTCGATGGCAGCGCGTCCGCCGATCCCGGCGTCGACCTCGTCGAAGACGAACGTCGGCACGCTGGCGCGGTCGGCCAGCACCACCTCGAGCGCCAGCATCACGCGGGAGAGCTCTCCGCCGCTGGCTCCCTTGGCGAGAGGCCGAGGGGCCGCACCAGCGTTGGCGGCCAGCAGCATCTCGACCGCGTCCACACCGTCAGGACCGAGATCGGCCGGCGTCGGCGAGGCCGGCGCGTCCACCTGCACGTCGAGCCGCGCGTGGGGCATCGCGAGCGCCTCGAGCTCCGCACCGACCTCGGCCGCCAGGCGTACGGCCGACTCGCGGCGACGGGCGGTGATCGTCGCCGCCTGCGCGAGCAGCTCGCTCTCCAGGGCCGCGATCTCGTCCGCGAGCTCGGCGATGCGACCGTCGTCGCCCTGCAGCGTCGTCACGCGGACCTGCGCCTCCTCGGCCCAACGAAGGACGTCGGCCACCGTGGGACCGTACTTGCGGGTCAGCCCGGCCAGGGCCGCCCGACGCTCGGACACCCCCGCCAGCCGTGCCGGGTCGACCTCCACGCCGTCGGAGTACGAGGCCAGCTCGCCCGCGACGTCGCTGACGGTGAACCGCACCTCGTCCAGCCGGCGCGCCTGGACGTCGAGAGCCGGGTCGTGCTCGCGGACGCCGTCGAGCAGGGCGCTCGCACGGCCCAGCAGGTCGAGCACGTCGGAGGCGTCGTCGGTGTCGGACAGCAGACTGTGCGCCTCCGCGGCGGCGAGAGCGAGCGACTCCGCGTGGGCGAGTCGCGCCTCCTCGATGCGGAGCGCGTCGTCCTCCCCCTCCTCAGGGGCGACGGCCGCGATCTCGTCGAGACCGAAGACGAGGACGTCGAGCTCGCGGGCGCGTTCCTGGCCGGCCGACGTCAGGTCGTCGAGCGTGCGGCGTGCTTCGAGCAGCCGGGAGTAGGCCGGTCGGTAGTCCTCCAGCAGCGCCTCGACGTCACCGAAGCGGTCGAGCGCCGCACGCTGGGCACCCGTCCGCAGCAGCCGGTGCTGGTCCGACTGTCCGTGGACCGCCACCAGCTGCTCGCTCAGGCGGGCCAGCATCCCGGCGGGCACCGACGCGCCGCCGAGGTACGCCCGGGAGCGGCCGTCCTTGCCGATCGTCCGGGCCAGGACGAGCTCGTCGCCCTCGGTCTCCGCAGGCGTCTCGTCGAGGAGCGCCCGGACCCCGGGCAGCGCCCCGACGTCGACGGTCGCCTCGACCCGCAGCCGGTCCGCGCCGTGCCGGACCAGCCCGGAGTCCGCGCGCGACCCGCGCAGCAGTCCGAGTGCGGTCACGACCATGGTCTTGCCCGCACCCGTCTCGCCGGTGATGACCGTGAGCCCGGGACCGAGCTCGAGCTCGGCGTCGGCGATCACGCCCAGCGACGACAGCCTGATCTCCTGCCACACGAGCGCCTCAGCCCTCCTTCGATCCGCCGTAGGGGCTCCGCCGGTCCTCCGCGCTGATGCGGTTCGCCGCGGACCCCCGCCAGCCGCTCACGGGCAGGTCGAACTTGCGCACGAGGCGGTCGGTGAACGGTGCCTGGTGGAGGCGGGCGAGGCGGATGTTCTTGTCGCCCTGCCGGACCTCGACGCGCGCACCGGGCGGCAGGTCGTACGTCCGTCGTCCGTCGCACCACAGGACTCCGGAGGACGGTGCCTCGGGGATCACCTGGATCGCCAGGAGCGACGTCGGTGAGACGACCATCGGGCGGGCGAACAGCGCGTGCGCACTGATCGGCACCATGAGGAGCGCCTGCACCTCGGGCCAGACCACCGGGCCGCCGGCGCTGAAGTTGTAGGCCGTGGAGCCGGTGGGCGTCGCACAGACCACGCCGTCGCAGCCCCAGCGCGAGACCGGGCGGTCGTCGATCGCCACGACGACCTCGAGCATCCGCTCCCGGGACGCCTTCTCCACGGTGGCCTCGTTGAGCGCCCAGCTGTGGGCGACCTCCTGGTCGTCGACGAAGACGCGCGCGTCGACGGTCATCCGCTCCTCGACGGTGTAGCGGCGCTCGACGACCCGTCGCACCGTGTGGTCGAGATCGTCCACGTCCGCCTCCGCCAGGAAGCCGACGTGGCCGAGGTTGACACCGACCAGCGGCGTGCCGCACTCGCGGACGAGCTCGGCAGCGCGCAGGAGGGTCCCGTCGCCGCCGAACACCACCGCGAGCTCGCAGCCACGTCCCGCTGCGGGCTCGACCGGGACGATCTCCGCGTCCGGGAGACCCCAGCGCTCCAAGGCAGGTGCGTCCTCGGACACGACGCGGACGGCGATGCCCTCGGACACCATCGCTCGGGCGAACTCAGCGGCGACCTTGCTGGCCTCGTCGCGGCCGGTGTGGGCGAGGATCAGCACGCGCCGCCCACCGCTGGTCGATGGTGCAGTGCTCACTGGTGCTCCCGTCCGCTCGGTGATCCCAACGGTCCTGCGTCCACCGCCGCGCGGACGTCGTCCTCGACGACGGGCGGAGCGTCCCGCCGGAACCACCCAAAGTACTCGACGTTGCCGCTCGGGCCAGGCAACGGGCTGGCGGCCACCGCTCGGGTGCCCCATCCGACGCCCTCCGCCGCGCGGCACACCCCCACGACCGCGTCCACGTGGAGCGTCGGGTCACGGACGACGCCCTTCTTGCCGACACGGTCCTTGCCCACCTCGAACTGCGGCTTCACCATCAGGACCAGGTCGCCGTCGTCGACGCAGACCCGCGCGAACGCGGGCATCACCAACGTGAGCGAGATGAACGACAGGTCCGACACGACCAGGTCGACCGGCCCACCGATCGTCTCCCGCTCGAGCTCGCGCACGTTGGTCCGGTCGTGGACCACCACGCGAGGGTCCGTCTGGAGCGCCCAGACGAGCTGGCCGTAGCCGACGTCGACGGCCACGACCTCCTTCACACCACGCCTCAGCAGGACGTCGGTGAAGCCACCCGTCGAGGCACCGGCGTCGAGGCACCGGCGTCCGTCGACGGCGAGGCCGAGCGGCTCGAAGGCCTCGAGCGCACCCAGCAGCTTGTAGGCGCCCCGGGAGGCGTACCCCGGGTCGTTCTCCACGTCGCGGACGACCACCGCCTGATCGGTGGTGACCTGGGTCGCCGGCTTCGACGCTCGAGCGCCGTCCACCGTCACCCGTCCCGCGGTGATGAGGTCGCTCGCCTGCTCGCGCGACCGCGCGAGCCCACGGCGTACGAGCTCCGCGTCGAGCCGGATCCGTCGGCTCACGGGGTCTCGGGTGGTTGCTGGCCGGCCGTCTGCAGGACCTCGCGGAGCTTGGCGTGCACCCGCTCGTACACCGCGAGGTGCTCGCCGACCGGCAGCTCGGCGAGCTTCTCGAGATCGGAGAGGACCGCCTGGACACGGGGGTCCGGCCCGTCCTCGTCGGCGGCCGCCGCCTGGGGCGGGGCCGGTCGCGGGCTCGGAGGTCCTGGACGGGGACCCGGTCGCAGGCCCGGGGTCTCGCGCTCGGAGGCGCCTTCGGTCATCTCGCGCTCCTTCGTGTCACCGGATCGATCATCGCACTCCCCAGCCTCCGAGGGCGGCACGGACGGCAGAGAGGTCGAGCCGCGACCCCGACTCCCCCGCCACCTCGTCGTGGTGGTGCCACGACAACGCCACGACGGCACGCAGCAGCTCGACGGCCGACAGCGGCTCGTCCACCCCCGGCGCGCCGTCCACGACGAGGGCGCCTCGCTCGGCACGGACCGTGTGCCGGCCACAGCGTGCGGAGCCGTCCACGACCTCCACCGCGGTCTGCGGCAGCGAAAGGGCGCGCAGGTCCGGCGCGACGTAGGTGGGACGCACGGAAGGCGCTGCGGCGACCACGGCGTCGAGATCACTGACGCCGGTCAGCACGAGGAGGCTGTCGGCTCCGACGTTGTTGGCGCCTTCGATGTCGGTGTCGAGCCGGTCGCCGACGACGAGCGGGTGCGACCCACCGACGCGGAGGACCGTCTCGTCGAAGAGCGGCGGGTACGGCTT
Organism: Mumia sp. zg.B21; assembly: GCF_019550855.1. NCBI lineage: Bacteria > Bacillati > Actinomycetota > Actinomycetes > Propionibacteriales > Nocardioidaceae > Mumia > Mumia sp. zg.B21. The sequence continues at coordinate 1,059,828 of NZ_JAHWCJ010000001.1, forward strand.
GCCCGCAACCTCCGGCCGACGCCCGGTGGCGGTGGCGACGGCAGCGACGAGGGTGCCGTTGCCGGGAGCGAGACCGCGCGCGGTCGGGATCGACCCGTCCGTGTTGCTCGCGACCCAGGGGATGCCGGTCGAGACCGCGTACGCTGCCTCTGCCAGCTGCTTCCATCCGAGGTCGGGCGAGAAGCCCTGGACCACGGCTGCCGGCTCGTCGTCAGCAGACGTCACCACGACGAGACCGTGCTCCTCGACCGCGCGCCTCAGGCCCTCGCCGCCGACGACGAGGACGCGGGAGCCCGCCGGTACAAGGCCCGCGAGAAGTCGCCCCGCCGCCTGGGCCGAGGTGACCACGCCGTCGTCGTCGGTCGGCATGCCGAGCCCGCGGAGCTTGGCCACCACAGCGTCGGGCGTCCTCGCAGCGTTGTTGGTCACGTAGGCGAGTCGCAGGCCCGCCTTGTGGGCCTCCTCGAGGTTCTCGGCGACATGCTCGATCGCGTCCTCGCCGCGGTAGACGACGCCGTCGAGGTCGAGCATCGCGACGTCGTAGCGCTCCCGGAGCGGGTCGTCGCAGGCGGAGAGGCGCACGGTCGGGCGCCGGCGGGAGTCGGAGGAGGCGTTCGCCCACGAGGCGGCGGCAGGTTTGAGCGTGTGGTCGGGCATCGCGACCAGCGTAGGGCCACGACGTCTGGCCTACGATGCACCGGTGGACAACGCCGTCATCCGACCGTTCCGGGCTGTGGGCTTCCGCGGCGGCTCCGCCGTCGTCTCGACCCGTACCTACGTGCCGTCGGCGTCCTGGTCACGGGCCCCTCGAGACCTGCCCGAGCACCACGTGCTCCGGCTGCTCGAGCCTGCGTTCAGGAGCGACGACCCCCATCAGGCGACGCGCGTCGCCCATGAGTGGATGGACGACGGCACGCTCGGCATCGACGCGGAGCCCGCCTTCTACGCGTACCGCACGGTCGAGGACGGCCACGAGGCCCTCGGCGTCGTCGTGCTCGTCGACCTCGAGGCGGGCAACCTTCGCCCGCACGAGGACGTGATCGCCGCGTACGCGATCCGGCAGGCCCGCCTCGCCGAGGCGACGCGGGCCCAGTGGGAGCCGATCACCGCCTACACCACGCGGGAGCCGATCGGTCCCCTGCTGGCGGCGGCGACGGACCGCCCAGCCGACCACGTGGCGGAGGACCTCGGCCGGTCGGACGAGATCTGGGCGATCACCGACCCGGAGACTCTTCGAGCGGTCAGCGAGCGCCTCGCGGACCAGCAGCTCGTCATCGCCGACGGCCACCACCGTTATGCCGCGTGGCGCACCGCCCCCGAGCGTGAGGGCCGACTCGCGCTCACGCTCGTGCTCGACCAGCCCGTCCTCACGGTCGGCCCGATCCACCGGTTCGTCGCACAGCTCAACCTCGACGAAGCGCTGCTGGGCCTGCCGCTGCCCGCTCTCGAGCTTGCCGGCGTCGAGGCCGCTGCGGAGTTCATCGCCGTCAGCGAGACGCGCTGCGTGCTGACCGACGGGCGACGGTTCCTGGGCGTCGACGCGTACGAGTGCGCCTCGTGCTGGGTCGAGGACGTCTTCACCCCCCACCACGGGCTGGAGTCCGACGCGGTCAGCTACGAGCCGGACCTGGACGCGGCCGCGCGCATCGCCAAGGAGGAGGGCGGCGTCTCGCTCCTGCTGGCGACGCCGTCTCTGGAGACCGTGACACGGGCGGCGACTACCGGTCGGCTCCTGCCGCACAAGTCATCGTGGTTCCGCCCGAAGCCGCGCGTCGGCATGATCATGCGCCGCTGGGGCTGACCTCCCCGCTGCACACCCACGATCGGGCGACTGAGCTCGTCGCCACCGGGAGCGCCCGCCCGGCGCTTCCCGGAAGGCGACACCGATGAGCGCCTCGGAGCACCTGTTCGGGCCCACGGAGAGGGATCTCTCACGGCGCCCTGACGTTGCGCGTGCCGGCCAAGCGCGAGGGCGAGCGCTTGCCGAAAGGATCATGGCGTTCTGGCTCTGAAGACGCGAGGGTGAACGCAAAAATGACCGAAGGCCGTCACCAGTGGTGACGGCCTTCGGCCTAAATATTGTCCGGCGGCGTCCTACTCTCCCACACAGTCTCCCGTGCAGTACCATCGGCGCTGAAGGGCTTAACTTCCGGGTTCGGAATGTTGCCGGGTGTTTCCCCTTCGCCATGGCCGCCGTAACCCTTCGGGTTACAACCCCAAAACTTTGGTGTGTTTCGGGTTCTGGGTTGTGGTCCCAGAACCTCACAGTGGACGCATAAGTGTCGTTGAAGTGTGTGTAGAACAAGCCCTCGGCCTATTAGTACCGGTCAGCTACACGCATTGCTGCGCTTCCACTTCCGGCCTATCAACCCAGTGGTCTACTGGGGGCCTTAACCCACAAGGGGTGGGAAACCTCATCTTGAAACGTGCTTCCCGCTTAGATGCTTTCAGCGGTTATCACTCCCGAACGTAGCTAATCAGCAGTGCTCTTGGCAGAACAACTGACACACCAGAGGTTCGTCCATCCCGGTCCTCTCGTACTAGGGACAGCCTTTCTCAAGTTTCCTACGCGCGCGGCGGATAGGGACCGAACTGTCTCACGACGTTCTAAACCCAGCTCGCGTGCCGCTTTAATGGGCGAACAGCCCAACCCTTGGGACCTGCTCCAGCCCCAGGATGCGACGAGCCGACATCGAGGTGCCAAACCATCCCGTCGATATGGACTCTTGGGGAAGATCAGCCTGTTATCCCCGGGGTACCTTTTATCCGTTGAGCGACGCCGCTTCCACATGCCAGCGCCGGGTCACTAGTCCCGACTTTCGTCCCTGCTCCACCCGTCGGTGTCACAGTCAAGCTCCCTTGTGCACTTACACTCAACACCTGATTGCCAACCAGGCTGAGGGAACCTTTGGGCGCCTCCGTTACATTTTAGGAGGCAACCGCCCCAGTTAAACTACCCACCAGGCACTGTCCCTGATCCGGATCACGGACCTAAGTTAGATATCTAGTACGACCAGAGTGGTATTTCAACGATGACTCCACAACCACTGGCGTGGCTGCTTCACAGTCTCCCACCTATCCTACACAAGTCGAACCAAACACCAATACCAAGCTGTAGTGAAGGTCCCGGGGTCTTTCCGTCCTGCCGCGCGTAACGAGCATCTTTACTCGTAGTGCAATTTCGCCGAGCTCGTGGTTGAGACAGCGCCCAAGTCGTTACTCCATTCGTGCAGGTCGGAACTTACCCGACAAGGAATTTCGCTACCTTAGGATGGTTATAGTTACCACCGCCGTTTACTGGGGCTTAAGTTCAGCGCTTCGCACCGAAGTGCTAACACGTCCCCTTAACCTTCCAGCACCGGGCAGGAGTCAGTCCGTATACATCGAATTACTTCTTCGCACGGACCTGTGTTTTTAGTAAACAGTCGCTTGGGCCTGGTCTCTGCGGCCGTCATCGCTCCCACCGCAAGGGTGTTCACGAGTCGGGCCCCCCTTCTCCCGAAGTTACGGGGGCATTTTGCCGAGTTCCTTAACCACGATTCACTCGATCGCCTTGGTATTCTCTACCTGACCACCTGTGTCGGTTTGGGGTACGGGCGGCTCTGGTACTCGCTAGAGGCTTTTCTCGACAGCATAGGATCACTCACTTCGCCTGAAACGGCTCGGCATCAGATCTCAGACACATGAGGAACGGATTTGCCTATCCCTCGTCCTACATCCTTACACGCGGACAACCATCGCCGCGATGAGCTACCTTCCTGCGTCACCCCATCACTTGCCTACTACCAGCTCGGGTCACACGCTTACCAAGACACGCCACCCCGAAGGGCAGTCACGCTCGGCTCGGGTGCTTAGCATTACTGATTCAGCATGGGCGCACCAACGCCGGTACGGGAATATCAACCCGTTGTCCATCGACTACGCCTGTCGGCCTCGCCTTAGGTCCCGACTTACCCAGGGCAGATTAGCTTGACCCTGGAACCCTTGGTCATTCGGCGGAAGAGTTTCTCACTCTTCATTCGCTACTCATGCCTGCATTCTCACTCGTGTGGCATCCACGGCTGGGTCACCCCGCCGCTTCACACGCCACACGACGCTCCCCTACCCATCCACACACCTGGACCCGCCACCCGAAGGAGACGAGCCGAGTACACGTATGAATGCCATAGCTTCGGCGGATTGCTTGAGCCCCGCTAAATTGTCGGCGCAGAATCACTTGACCAGTGAGCTATTACGCACTCTTTCAAGGGTGGCTGCTTCTAAGCCAACCTCCTGGTTGTCTGTGCGACTCCACATCCTTTTCCACTTAGCAATCGCTTAGGGGCCTTAGCTGATGGTCTGGGCTGTTTCCCTCTCGACTACGGAGCTTATCCCCCGCAGTCTCACTGCCGCTCTCTCACTTGCCGGCATTCGGAGTTTGGTTGATTTCGGTAAGCTTGTAGGCCCCCTAGACCATCCAGTGCTCTACCTCCGGCAAGAAACAAACGACGCTGCACCTAAATGCATTTCGGGGAGAACCAGCTATCACGGAGTTTGATTGGCCTTTCACCCCTATCCACAGGTCATCCCCTCAGTTTTTAACCTAAGTGGGTTCGGTCCTCCACGCGGTCTTACCCGCGCTTCAACCTGCCCATGGATAGATCACTCCGCTTCGGGTCTAGAGCACGCGACTCAAACGCCCTATTCGGACTCGCTTTCGCTACGGCTACCCCACAACGGGTTAACCTCGCCACGTACCACTAACTCGCAGGCTCATTCTTCAAAAGGCACGCCGTCACCACGACCGAAGTCAAGGCTCCGACGGATTGTAGGCACATGGTTTCAGGTACTATTTCACTCCCCTCCCGGGGTACTTTTCACCTTTCCCTCACGGTACTAGTCCGCTATCGGTCATCGAGGAGTATTTAGGCTTAACGGGTGGTCCCGCCAAATTCACGCGCAATTCCAGGAGTCACGCGTTACTCGGGATACGCACAAGGAAGGCTCAGGTTTACGTCTACAGGGGTCTCACCCTCTACGCCGGACCATTCCAGGCCCTTCGACTTCAACTGAGCTTTATCACTTCCCGCTAGTCCGGCAGAACCAGCAAGCACGTTCCCACGACCCCGCACAGACAACGACCGCCGTCTTTAACATCTGCACGGTTTAGCCTCATCCGCTTTCGCTCGCCACTACTCACGGAATCACTGTTGTTTTCTCTTCCTGTGGGTACTGAGATGTTTCACTTCCCCACGTTCCCTCCGAACGCCCTATGTGTTCAGGCGCCGGTGACCAGACATAACTCTGGCCGGGTTTCCCCATTCGGACACCCCTGGATCACAGCTCGGTTGTCAGCTCCCCAGGGCTTATCGCAGACTCCTACGTCCTTCATCGGCTCTCGATGCCAAGGCATCCACCATGTGCCCTTAGTAGCTTGTAAAATTACACACACTACAAAGACACTCGCGTCCACTGTGAAGTTCTCAAACCACAACCCGCAACCACCCCGAACCACGAAGAAACCTCCGCAGCCGACATGGCCGGAACCAAGACAACAGCACCCCCACCAACCCCCCAAACAAGGGAGACCAGCAGAAGCGCCTGATGCCTCAGGACCCAACAGTGTGCCCAACCCGCCCCACCACACCCAACCCCGTTCCACACCCACCCCCAAAGGAGACAGGCAGTACTAAGACCAGGCCGGCAGAACCAGCTGAATAATCGACGTTCCACCATCTGAGCACCCGACCACCACGACACTCGCGTGATCAAGCCGGGAACACACCCCCCACACCACCAGGATGCAGGAGATGAGCAATGCTCCTTAGAAAGGAGGTGATCCAGCCGCACCTTCCGGTACGGCTACCTTGTTACGACTTCGTCCCAATCGCCAGCCCCACCTTCGACAGCTCCCTCCCACAAGGGGTTAGGCCACCGGCTTCGGGTGTTGCCGACTTTCATGACGTGACGGGCGGTGTGTACAAGGCCCGGGAACGTATTCACCGCAGCGTTGCTGATCTGCGATTACTAGCGACTCCGACTTCATGGGGTCGAGTTGCAGACCCCAATCCGAACTGAGACCGGCTTTTTGGGATTCGCTCCACCTTACGGCATCGCAGCCCTTTGTACCGGCCATTGTAGCATGCTTGAAGCCCTGGACATAAGGGGCATGATGACTTGACGTCATCCCCACCTTCCTCCGAGTTGACCCCGGCAGTCTCCTATGAGTCCCCACCATCACGTGCTGGCAACATAGGACAAGGGTTGCGCTCGTTGCGGGACTTAACCCAACATCTCACGACACGAGCTGACGACAGCCATGCACCACCTGTACACCAGTGTCCAAAGAGACCCACATCTCTGCAGGCTTCTGGTGTATGTCAAACCCAGGTAAGGTTCTTCGCGTTGCATCGAATTAATCAGCATGCTCCGCCGCTTGTGCGGGCCCCCGTCAATTCCTTTGAGTTTTAGCCTTGCGGCCGTACTCCCCAGGCGGGGCGCTTAATGCGTTAGCTGCGGCACGGAACCCGTGGAATGGATCCCACACCTAGCGCCCAACGTTTACGGCATGGACTACCAGGGTATCTAATCCTGTTCGCTCCCCATGCTTTCGCTCCTCAGCGTCAGAACAGGCCCAGAGAACCGCCTTCGCCACCGGTGTTCCTCCTGATATCTGCGCATTCCACCGCTACACCAGGAATTCCGTTCTCCCCTGCCTGCCTCTAGTCTGCCCGTATCGGAAGCACGAATGGGGTTAAGCCCCAAGTTTTCACTCCCGACGCGACAAACCGCCTACGAGCCCTTTACGCCCAATAATTCCGGACAACGCTCGGACCCTACGTATTACCGCGGCTGCTGGCACGTAGTTGGCCGGTCCTTCTTCTGTAGGTACCGTCACTCTCGCTTCGTCCCTACTGAAAGAGGTTTACAACCCGAAGGCCGTCATCCCTCACGCGGCGTTGCTGGATCAGGCTTTCGCCCATTGTCCAATATTCCCCACTGCTGCCTCCCGTAGGAGTCTGGGCCGTGTCTCAGTCCCAGTGTGGCCGGTCACCCTCTCAGGCCGGCTACCCGTCGTCGCCTTGGTAGGCCATCACCCCACCAACAAGCTGATAGGCCGCGAGCTCATCCCCCACCGAAAAACTTTCCACCACCCACCATGCGGCAGGAGGTCATATCCGGTATTAGCCACCGTTTCCAGAGGTTATCCCAGAGTGGAGGGCAGATTACTCACGTGTTACTCACCCGTTCGCCGCTCGTGTACCCCGAAGGGCCTTACCGCTCGACTTGCATGTGTTAAGCACGCCGCCAGCGTTCGTCCTGAGCCAGGATCAAACTCTCCATCGAAACCCAACCAAACGGTCAGGCACAACAAAAACGTTCAACCCCGGACATCACTATTTGCTGACAAATAATTCTGTCACGGAATTTGACCAAAACAACAACCCAGCAAAACCAGGCCATCATCAAGGTCGCTGATTATCTCGTCGACTTTTGACACACTGTTGAGTTCTCAAACATCAGACACACAAAACCCTCAACCCCACACAGGAGCATCAGACCAAGGCGCGACCCCCAAACCTACCAGGCGTCCGACAGAGACCCAAACCTGGGCCCCTCGAGCGCTCAGCAGCGACCTTGACTAGTCCCGAACGTGCGGAACCGGCTAGGTTCTTCTGGAGGTGGTGGTTACCAGGGCCGCGTGCCCGGCCTCTCGGCCTTGCCCGCCGCCGTCCCCGGCAACAAGAAGAACATTACAGGGTCGGTTTCGGAGGGTCAAACCGGGGGTACCCCTTAGCGCTAAAACCCGCTCTGACCTGCGGCGATGTGCGCACTGACCGCCTCCGGTGCCCCTCACCGGACGCGGAGCTCCACGACGGCATCCGCCTCCACTCTCGCCGTCTCACCCCACCCCGGCGGCACCAACGGCATCCGGACGCCAGCTCGCAGACGCACGCGGACCGCGTCACCTCGCTGGTCGACCTGCCAGGTGAGCCCTCGGACCGTTGCTCCGGCCCCGCTCTCGCGGAGGTAGTCCTCGGTGGCGGCGTGCGCGGCGGCCGCGTCGAGCGCGATCGTCCTGTCACCCGCCGCGTACAGGCTGGAGCGGGTCACTCCTTCGCTCGCCGCGAGTGCCGCGCCGTCCGCGAGGTCGGCGAGACGGCGTTGGCCGAGGTACGCGGCCGACGCGTTGACCGCCATGGCGACCACCAGGCCAGCGACGACAAAGAATCCGACGATCATCACGGTGACCTGCCCACCCTCGGACCGACTCATGACCGGTCCTCCCGGAAGCGGCCGTACGGCTCCGTGTGGGTGCCGTCCACGCGCACGGCCGGCCGAGCGCCCCCGAGGGCATCAGGGATGAACGGCAGCTGGGCACGCGCCGTCACGGTGACGACGATCGATGACCCGGGACTGAGGCACGGGCCCCCGGTGCACCGCAGGCGGACGTCAATCATGTCGGTCTCGATCCGATGGTCCTCCAGGACCAGCTGCGCCGCCCGGCGGGCACGCCGCTCGGCGACCGGCGGGCTCGGCGCCTGGACGTACGCACGTCCGGCCGCCCGGCCGGCAGCGCTCACGCCGTACGCAGACCGCTGGACCTCGAAGACGGAGAGGACCACGTACAGGAGCGGAACCAGGAGAAGGAGCGCGAGCCACGTGGTCTCGACCACCGCGGACCCGCTCTCTCGTCCGAGGTCACGAGTCCTCCCTCGCGTCCTCATCCGATCTCCGTCACGGCCCGGCCGACGCCTTCGACGTCGACGGTGGACCCGAAGATCCCCAGCGCGGGGACGCTGGCGCGTACGCGGACCATGACGACGGGCTGTCCGTGGACGGAGGCCCGCTCCGCCCGGACGTCACCGGCGTACCGGGCGGAGAGAGCTCGAGTGATCTGTGACCGGGCTCGCGACACCCCCGTCTGGAGTGAGGCGCCGTCCCGCGACGCCGCGCGAGCACCGTCGGCAGCAGCAGCGGTGACCGTGTTGCGGACGTGGAGGACGAGCCCTACCTGGACGATCGCCAGCACGAGCGGGACCAGCACCACCATCACGAGACAGAACTCGGCGACGGCCGACGCCTCCTCGTCCCCACGTGGATCGCCGCGGCGGCGCGCGACGCTCATCCCCCGACGGAAGCCAGAGCAGCCTGGAGCATCGCCTTCAGCTGTGGCCCGGCCAAGGCGGTCAATCCGGCGACGAGACCGGCCGACATGACGGTGATCATCACCCACCCCGGGACGTCGCCGCGTTCGCCGCGACGGCGGACGCGCTCACGCACCCCCGGGCGCGGCGGGCATCCGAGACGACGGTGCAGGGTTGCGAGCTGCATGGGCACTCCTCTGGAGTTCATGGCGTGGTGACGGACAGGCTGACCAGGCCGGGATAGAAGGCGAAGAGGACGGTGACGGGCAGAACGAGGAACACCACCGGCACGAGCATCAGCACCTCGCGCCGTGCGCCGGACTCGACCAGCTCGCGGCGGCCGGCCTCTCGGACGTCCGCGGCCTGTGCGTGCAGGACGTCGACCAGCGGCGTCCCCCGCTCGACCGCGACGGCGAGCGTCTCGGCGAACCGTGCGACCGCGGGCACGCCCGTACGAGCAGACAAGTCGTCGAGCGCATCGGCCAACGGTCGTCCGGTCCGGACGTCGGCGACGACCGTGCGAAGGTCCCGCGACATGGCGCCGTTGCTCACGTCTGCGACGCGTTCCAGGGCTGAGACAGGCCCCTCTCCTGCGGCGACGGCCAGTGCGAGCAGGTCCGCAAGAGTCGGGAACTCACGGGTGACCCGTTCCTCGTGGCGCAGGACCTCGTGGGTGAGCGCAAGGTCGCGGGCGAGAACACCGGCGACCCCGGCGGCCACGCAGAGGAACAGCCCCGCAAGGGGCCGGACGTCGGCCACCATCCCCCAGGAGAGAAGGACCGCCGCCGACGCCCCGAAGGCCGCGACCCCCCACACGACCTGGCTCGCCCGGAACTCCTCGAGCGTGCTCGTCGACGCCTGTCTGCGGAGACGCCTGCGGACCGAGGCGCTGCCTCCCAGCACCCGCTCGACCACGCCCGCCGTACGGCGCACTGCCGGGCCGAACACTGCTCGACCGGCAGCCCACGACTCGACCCCCTCGCGGAGGGCCGGCATGCCGACCGTGACGTCGCGGACAAAGGGCTCGATGCGGCTCACCAGGGAGGGGCGCTGCCGCAACCGCGCGACGCGCACGAGCTCGAGCAGCCCGATCGCGACGCCGGCGGCGAGGAGCGCACCGAGAAGCGGCGCCGTCACCGCAGCACCCGCGGCTCACGTGGAAGACGCCCGATGAGCAGCATCAACCGATAAGCGAGGACACACACGGCGAGGCCGACGACGAGCAGCGCGAGTCCCGTGCCGGATCCGAACCGGGTGATCGCGTCGCGCTGCAAGGACATCAGTCCGAGGACGATCCAGGGCGCCGACACCGCCAGACGCGCGCCGTTGATGGTCCAGGCCTGCCGTGCGACGAGCTCACCGCGCGTGCGTAGATCGTCGCGCAGGAATCCCGACAATGTCCGCAGCATCCTCCCGAGATCGCCGCCACCGACGTCTCGAGCCACGCGCAACGCCTCGACGACGCGGTCTCCGACCGGATCGGCAAGCCGTGCCTTGAGTCCGTCGAGGCACTCGGCGAACCTGCCGCTCGCCTGGTAGTCGCGGGCGAACGCAACGAAGGGCTCTCGAAGCGGCTCGGGGCCGCGCTCCCCCAGCCCCGAGATCGCCTCCGGCAAGGACATGCCAGCGCGCACCGCCGACGCCAGATGATCGACGGCTTCCGGCCAGGCCGCCGCCCGCTCCTCGGCTACCCGGCCGGCGCGACCGCGGATCACGGCAAGCGGGACATACGCCGCGCCGATGCCGGCGACCAGTGCCACCGTGGGCGTCGCCGTGACGAGCAGAGCGACGACCAGTCCGCCCAGGCCGCAGGCGGCACACACCAAGATGAGTCCTCGTGCGGTGGTGCCGGGGGCACCCGCCCGTGCGAGAAGCTCATCCAGGCTTCCCCTCCGGCGTCCCCGCGCGCCGTCCCGAGCGGGGGCGGTCACCCCGGACCAGACCAGGAGCGCCCCCACCCCGATCCCGAGCCCGAGCACGTAGCCCATCAGTCCTCCGTCCGCAGGAGCGCCGACACGTCGATCCCGGCCTGGACGAACCGCTCGGTTCGAGCCGGCGTGCCACTCGCCCGGACCAGCACCCCGTCGCGATGGACGAACAAGGACTCCGTCTCGATGACGTCGTTCTCGACCCGCCCACTGACGGCCGCGATCTCCCGCACCGTCCGCCGTCCCTGCGCGTCCATGCCCAGATGGACCACGTGGTCCACGCAGGTCGCGACCGTGGGCACGACGAACCGCGCAGAGATGTTCTCACCAGCGAGCAGGGGGAGCGTGCACATCTTGACCAGCGCCTGCCGTGCCGACGACGCGTGCAAGGTCGCCATCCCCGGAAGACCTGCGTTGAGTGCGAGCAGCAGGTCGAAGCACTCCTCCGAGCGCACCTCCCCGATCACCAGTCGTGACGGGCGCATGCGCAGCGCTTCCTTCACCAGCGTCCGGAGCCGGATCTCTCCCGTGCCCTCCAGCCCGGCCTGCCTCGTCTGGAGCGCGACCCAGTCGGGATGGGCGAACCGCAGCTCGAAGACTTCCTCGGCCGACACGATCCGCTCCGTCCCCGGAACCTCGGCGGCGAGTGCGTTGAGGAACGTCGTCTTGCCGGCCTGGGTGCCTCCGGAGACGAGCACGTTGTGCCCCGACACCACGCTCGCCCTCAGGAAGGCCGCAGCGTGCTCGCTCAGCGCGCCGGCGGCGACCAGGTCCCCCAGACCGCGGAAGCGCGCGACGAACTTGCGGACGTTGACCGCGGCGAATCCGCGCGAGATCCCCTCCAGCACCACATGCAGGCGATGACCTCCCGGAAGCGTCGCATCCACGAACGGCTGGCTCAGATCCAACCGCCGGCCACTGGTCGCCAGCATCCGCTCGACCAGCTCACGCACCTCGACCGGGCCGAGGATCACCGACGTCAGCTCGTGCCTGCCCCCACGCGCCACAAAGACCCGCGACGGCTCGTTGATCCAGATCTCCTCGACCTCCGGATCATCGAGGTACGGCTGGAGCGGCCCGAGGCCGGACACCGCGGCGACCAGCTCGCCGACCGTCGCGTCAGGATCGGTCAACGCCGCCACGGCGCCAGTCAGGCTGCGTTGGTCGTGAGCCGCAGCAACCTCCTCGGCGATCCGCCGCACCGTCGCGGCATCCCGTAAGGGATCGACGCCCTGCGCACGCACGTGGGCACGCACCTCGTCGGCCAGGCTGCTCGTCGTCACGGGACTCCCCACGGCGGTTGTCGTCCCGGAATCCTGCCGCAAACAAGGGCGACCACAACAGACCCCGTGGCCACACTGTGGACAACCCCGGCCCTCGACAGGGCCCGCCGTCAGTGCGCGTCGGCCTCTGCGCGCTCCACCCGGTCACGGAACCAGTCGAGGATGAAGCGGTGCGACGCGATGCCGTAGTCGAGCGTCGCGCGTTGATAGGTGGCGACGTCGGCGAGCTCGTCGGGGACCTCGACCGTCTCGAGGTGAGAGTCGAGGCTCGTGAGCCTGGAGAGGTCGGCCTCGACGCGCGTCTCGATGCGGCGCAGGACCGACGGACGGTCGGCAGGATCCAGAAGCCCGAGGAAGTAGAGCCGCGAGAGCGCCGCGCCCTCGAGATCTGAGCCGACGAGGTCACCCGTCATCCAGGCGTGGAACTCCTCGCGGCCGGCGTCGGTCACGCGATACACCTTCTTGCCGCGCCCGCCCGCCTCGACGCTCGCCACCTCGATGAGCCCCCGGTCGAGCAGGACGTCGAGGGCGCGCTTGATGCTGCCCGAGCTCGCGCTGTAGAAGAGCGCGACGCCGGCCTCGAACGCGCGGACGAGGTCGTAGAGGCTCTGCGGAGCGATGAGGAGCAGGCCCAGGATGACGTTCGCCATGCGCCGACCCTAGTCCATTGACTCTTTGAGACCTATCTACTAGACATGTCTCAAAGAGAGATGAGGAACGTCCATGACTGAATCGCCCATTGACCGCACCACCACCACGCCGGACAACCGTGTCCCCGCCGATCTCGATCGACGCCTGGTGCGCCTGCTGGAGACGTTCGTCGTACGACGCGGCCTCCACCACGCCCGCGTCGCCATCGCGACCGACGACGGCCAGCACTGGTCGGCGGCCGTCGGCCCGGCAGGCCTCAGCGATCCCCCGCCGCGGCCCGAGACACCGTTCTTCGTCGCGAGCATCACCAAGCGGTTCATCGTCACCCTCGTGCTGCAGGCGTACGAGCGTGGAGAGCTCGACATCGACGCACCGATCACCGCGTACCTGCCGACGGAGACGACCGCCGGCCTTCACGTCCTCGACGGCGTCGACCGGACAGCCGCGATCACCGTGCGCCACCTTCTCAGTCACACGTCGGGGCTGCCCGACTACTTCGAGGTACGCGACGGCGGGCCGAGCCTCCACCAGCGTCTCGAGGCCGCAGAGGATGCCGGCTGGACCTTCGACGACATCCTCCGGCTCACCCGCGCGAACCGCCCGCACTTCCCGCCGCAAGACCTCGCCGCTCCACGACAGAAGGCGCGCTACTGCGACACCGGCTTCCAGCTGCTCATCCGCATCCTCGAGTCGGTGACCGGTCGACGCTTCAGCGACCTGCTCACCGAGCGGATCATCGACTCCCTCCGCCTCACCCAGACCTGGCTCCCCGGGCACCGCCCCACCGCCACGACGGCGCAGCGAGACCGCGGGCGGCCCCGTCCGCATCGCGTCGGTCAGCCCGGGAGTCGTCGTCACCGACGGCATGATCCGAGAGGCCCGCGAGCTGGGGCTCATGTCGACGATCGCCGGCGCGCTTTGCCAGGGTGCGCAAGGCGCGAACCGTTCCCGATGTACGCCAAGCAGCGGCGGGTCGACCTGCCCTCGGTCATCGCGTCCAGCAACGACCTCGTGAGCACCACCGGAGACCTGATCACGTTCCAGCGCGCGCTCCTCCGCGGCGAGCTCTTCCGCGACGCCAAGACGGTGGACCTGCTCACGGAGCGGCGCAACAGGCTCCGCGACATCCCCGTCCTCCAGTACGGCCTCGGCACCATGTTCTTCACCGTCGGCCGGCTCATGTCCGCCGGGCGTCGACCCGTCATCCTCGTCGGCCACTCCGGCTCCACCGGCACGTGGCTGTTCCACTGTCCCGAGCGGGGGCTGCACCTCGCGGGCACCGTCGACCAGGTCAAGGGCCAGGCGATCCCGTTCCGGCTGATGGCGCGGCTCCTCTACACCTGGCCCCGCTGAACGCGGGCTCGGCGTACGAGGCGGCACCGCGCACCTGACCGCGCGTCAGCGCAGACCGAAGTAGTCGGTGAGCGCGGCGACGAAAAGAAGCGTCCCGGCGACGATCAGCAGCACTGCGCTGATCCTGCGCCAGTGCTGCGAGCGGACCCACGCGACCACGCGGTCGGCAGGACCCGCGAGCGCCGGGATCCGGAAGCGGCCCCACGCCAGCAGGACGTACGGCGCCGCCGCGGCTGCCGCGAAGCCGACGTACACGAGCACCTGCAGCGCGACGACCGAGGTGCTTTCCCGCGCCAGCCGAACGACGAGGTACGTCGTCGCAGCACCGCTCACGCCCACGACGGTGTTGAGCACCGCGAAGGTGTACAGGTCCCGAGGGCGGTCGAGCAGTCGCTCGGCCGTGCGTGAGACCGCTCGATCGTCGGTGGTCGGGCGCCGCCACAGGAGCCAGATCCCGGCCACGACGAACAGCACACCGGCGATCTCGTCGAAGGCCTGCTGGAGGAAGAGCTTCTCGACCTTCCCGCGCAGCACGTAGTCCCACGTGTCGGGATTGACGACCTGCAGGACGAGGCTGAGGACGAGGGCGCCGGTGGCGACCCCGCAGGCGACCACGAGGCCCGGGCGCACCGACCCACGCGACCGCGCGACGACCGCCACCTGGGTCGCGATCAGCGTCGGGCTGAACCCCATCACGAGTCCGAGCAGGACGAGGCTGACGACCGTGCCCATGAGGACGGTCGCGGCGTTCAGGAGCATCGCCCGAGTCTAGGGAACGGGCCGCCGATCCTCGCGCGATCGACGGCCCGTCCCCGTGACGATCAGCCTCGCGGTCCCGCCTTCACCTGCACGGTGACCGGACCCGAGGCCGAGGCGTCGAAGCCCGACCCTGCCTTCGGCGTGTACGAGGCGGTGAGCACGTGGGTGCCCGGACGCAGACCCCGCAGGGTCAGCACTGCCGTACCGTCGCGCCGGACGCGTGCCGTGCCGAGCAGCGACCGGCCCTCGCGGACCTGGACGACGCCCCTCGGCGTGCCCGCTGCCGGATCGTCCGCCGTCACCGACACCTCGAGCTCGACCGAGCCCGGGCGCGCACGGCCGACCTCGAGCGTGGTCGACGTGGCGACCGGCGCCGCGACACCCTCACCCTCTGGTGCCGCCCAGAACAGGCCGCGCGCGGCCTGGCTCTGACCGCCCTTGGGGTGGGTACGGAAGAACACCGACGTCCCGAAGACGAGGGCCTTCGCACCCGACTCCGCCTCCGCCGACACCACCGCGGGCTGACCCGCGGCATCCTCCGGTCCGTCGGGGTTCGTCCCGGTGTCACCACCTCGGCGCCAGTGGCCCGCGACCAGCGGGTTGCCCGTCGCGTACGACTGCTCGACCGTCGTCCCCGCCCCCAGCCCGGTGAACCAGGTGGCCGGATAGATGAACGAGTAGGGCTGCGCGTACGGCGCCAGGACCCCGTCGTCAGCGGTGTCCACCGCGACGATGCCGTTGCCGTTGCGGTTGCCGGTGACTGCGGTGCCGGTGACGAGACCGGCGGTCCTCGCGGTGTCGAACGCACCCGCGCCGCGGCCGACGATGCTGCCGCCACCGTCGACGTACGCCTGCAGCGCCGCAGCGCCGGCGGACTGCCCGGCGTTGAACGTCAGCGCCGACCCGAGCCAGAGCACGTCCACATCGTCGAGCACCACGGGAGTCGCGGTGATCGTCGGCGCGCTCAGCGGCACGAGGTCGTCGAACCCGAGCTGGGTCAACGACAGCAGGTCGTCCTGGGACCCCGTGTAGCCCACGGTCAGGTCCTCCAGGCCCTTCGCGGCGCCCGTGCGGAGCTGGGCGACCTCGGACGCGGACGCCTCGGCGAAGTCGACGTCGAGCTCCTCGGCGACCTCCTCGACCGCGGCGTACGTCTCCTTGTCGGCACCGACGACGGCCGACCCGTCCGCGAGCTGTGAGGCGGCGATCCCGTCCTCGAGCAGGGCGTTGAGCGCCCGGAAGTCGTTGACGCCTGCGAGGTCGAAGGTCAGGTACGACCCGCGGTCCGGGACGTCACCGTCGACTGCTCCGGCGCCGGCGGCCGGGACCGTCCGAGGCAGTCGACCCTCGCCCGTCGTGCCGGCGGGCTCCACCGTGGCGCCCCACAGCAGACCCCAGCTCCAGGCCGAGATGTCGTACATGCTCGGGAACTTCGCCGAGATGTCGGTTCCTGGCGCGAGGAGAGCGTGAGCCAGGTTGCGCAGCGGCTGGTGCATGTCGACGACATAGGACCCGGTCGGGTACGCCGTGCCGTCGATCCTGGCCGTCCGCGCCAGCCGGTCGACCTCGATGCCGTGCAGCTGCAGACGGCTCACGAGCGTGCGCGCGTCGGTCAGCGACCGCTGCCCCTCGCCCACGGGGACGACGAACGCCCGCGGGTACGAGACCGCGTTCTGGTCGTCGGCCGCGTCCCACTCCGCCTTCCACTCCTGCGGACCCGGGACGTCGGCGATGTTCTCCGTGGTCAGCGCCGTACGCGGGGCTCCGACGTCGGCCCGGCGGAAGAACTCGATCTGGTCGTCGAGCATCGCCGCGTCGTTCGTGCCGACGTAGTCGACCAGGCTCTGCATCGTCTTCAGCGCCACCGCCGTGTTGACGACCGCGCTGGCCGGCGTCTGGCTGCTGCCGTTGGGACGCGACTTCGGCAGCTCCACCGTCGCCGTCACCGAGCCGGAGAAGGCGGCGTACTGCGCGGTGAAGACCGGCGGGAAGTCGTCCCACCCCGACGGGGTGTCGCGGTACGGGATCTTGATGTGCGCGTTCTCGGGGCCGGTGACCTCCGGGACGACCCGTCCGGTGGTCACGTCGTAGTAGGTGTTGCCGGGGATCGCGGCCCCGACGACGTCCTTCTCGACCTGGAGCGCCGCCGCGTAGGCGTGCGGGATGAACAGGTCGTACTCGTAGTCGTCACCGTGCGGCGGGCCGCAGGGCTCGATCTGGAGCACGCTCGTGTAGCCGTGGAAGTCGGCGGCGTACAGCGCCTGAACGGCCTGGGCGGTACGGATGAACGACGTCGACTCCGGCGTGGTGTTGGTGATCATGTCGCGGTTGCCGTCGAGGTTGAGCGCGGTCGCCCGCTGCCCGATGGTGCGGCCGTCAGGGTTCAGAGCGAGGCTGAAGTAGAGCCGGTGCTCCGAGAGGAGGGACTTCACCTCGCTCCACGGGGCGGTCGCCAGCTCCTCGATGTACTGCAGGGCCGCGTCGGTGCCCTCCCACTCGTTGCCGTGGATGTTGGCGCTGATCCAGAGGGGGGTCTTGTAGTCCCGCTCGAGCCGCTTGTCCCGGGCCGCGGCCCGCGGCTCACTCTTGATCTTCTCCCGCCACGCGGTCTGACGCCTGGTCTCGCTCCGGCTCTCCGGAGCCGTCACCGTGACCAGGTAGAGGTCACGACCCTGCGTCGACTGCCCGACGACCTGCGTGGAGACGCGGTCGGACGAGTCCATCAACGCGTTCAGCGTCGGCGCGATGTCGTCGAAGCGGACGAGGTTGCCGCTGTCGGACGCGTCGGTCTCGGCCTCGGGGAACACCCTCAGGTCCGGCTGCGTCGGGTACGACGACGGCATCGGCAACGGGTCGCCGACCGTCGTGCGCCTCGCGGCGTTCCGGGCGGCCTTCGCGGTGAGCGACCCGGTCGCCGTCGGCTCCTTGGCCGAACGCTGGTTGAACGGTGAGACGGGGGGTTCTTCGGCGACGGCTGACGGTGCCGTCAGGAGTGTCGTCGAGGCGAGCGCGAGGCTCGCGACGACACCCACCACACGTGACGTTCGCACTGGGAGTCCTCTCGGAGGGGACGGTCCGTCGTGACGCACGCGACACGGCGGCGGGACCGTTCCGATCCTGCCCAAGATTCGACGAGCGGGGAACCCTTTGACGTCCTGTTAAACCCAGCCAGGATCACGAAACCCGGCGGAAACGCTGCTCGCGGAAGAGCGGCGGCAGATAGCGCAGCACCAGGGCCGACCACGTCAGGTGGGTCAGCATCGGCGCCTGGATGCCGCCGGTCGCCCGCCGCTGGAGCCCGAAGAGCGTGCCCATGACGGCACCGGCGAGCACGAGCGAGGGGTTGCGCGACGACGCGGTCGTAGCGGTGTACGCGAGCGTCGACGCCAGCACGCCACGCCGCTCCCCCACCGCCTCGTACAGGGCGCCGCGGAAGAACAGCTCCTCCGCCGCGCCGTTGGCCAGGGTCGTCAGCACCACGAGCGGAGCGCTGCCCTCCTCGGCGAAGCGCAGGACGCGGCGGACCGCGGCGTCGAGCACCGGGACGCGCTGGGCGACGAGTCCCCCGGCCACGAAGCAGCCGAAGGCACCGACCCCGGTCAGGACCGGCACCACGACCGGCCGCCGGCGGACGCCGTCCTGCATCTCGATCCAGCCCTGGTGCAGCGGTCCGGACGCGAGCGCACCGAGGGTCCACGTCGCCGCCGTCGCCGCCGTGAGCGCATAGAACTGCGGAGAGTCGGGCTTGGTCTGGAGGGAGACGCCGAGCATCCCGGTCCCGGCCAGACAGCCGACCGCGACCGTACGGCGTCGCCGGCGCACGACCGCCTCGGGCTCGGGCGCATGGGACGGAACGGCGTACCCCAGACCTCGGGGCAGCACCGCACGGGTCCTGGCCCGGACGGCGCCGACCGCGGCACGCAGGGCCCCGGTCACGTCGGGTCCTCCTCCGCCTCCCGCTCGCGGGCCTGGGCGCGGGCACGCTCGGCGAGCGCGCGCAGGACGGCCTCGTCGTACGAGAGGGGCTCGAACGGCACCGCCTGGCGGATCGCGTCGTCGCGCACCACGACCTCGTTGACCATCGAGTCGACCAGCGAGCGCCCGGTGCGGGTGTCCACGTCGGTGACGAGGGCGAGCCAGCGCGACGAGAGTCCGGGACTCAGCAGCGGCACCGGCACGATGATCGGGTGACGTCCCTCGATCTCGGCGACCCGACGCATCATCGCCCCGTACGCGAGGACGTCGGGCCCGCCGATCTCGTACGCCCGGTCCGTGCCCTCGGGCAGGGTCAGGACCCCGACGAGATAGCGCACGACGTCGTCCACGGCGATCGGCTGCGTCCGTGTGCTCACCCACCGCGGGGTGATCATCGCGGGCAGGTGTTCGACGAGCTGGCGCGTCATCTCCCAGGAGATGCCGCCGTGCCCGACGACGATGCCGGCCCGCAGCGTCGTGACGGGGACACCGCCACCGGCCAGCAGGCCCTCGACCTGACGGCGGCTGCGCAGGTGGTCCGAGAGCTCGTCGGAGTCGTCCCCGAGGCCGCCGAGGTAGACGATGCGGCGCAGCCCGGCGTCACCGGCAGCCGCTCCGAACGCGGACGCCGCGTCGGCGTCGCGGCGGACGAAGTCGTCGGAGTCGAGGGAGTGGACGAGGTAGTACGCCGCGTCCACGTCGGAGAGGACGTCAGCGAGGGAGCCTGCGTCGTGGACGTCGCCGAACACCGCCCGCCCGACCCCGGCGTACCGGTCGGGATTCCGCGTCATCGCGACGACCTCGTGCCCGTCCGCCTCGAGGGCGGGCGCAAGTCGCCGCCCGATGAATCCCGTCGCTCCCGTCACGAGCACGCGCATCGAGTCCCCCGTCGCCGATCGCCCTGCGTCTGACCTTGCGTTCTCTCGATCATCCGTCACGGGGCGGGCGGCGTCAGGCCGGGCGGATCGCCGGCGACGTCCGCCGAGCCTCGGAGATTCCGCCGGGCCGTAACAATTCTGTGTTGTTCGTGTGGAACCATCCGTTCCGCATGATCCATCAAGCGCAAGGAGCACCACCGATGAAGGTCACCGGACGACGCCTGGGACGCGCAGCTGCTGCTGCCGCCGGGGCACTCGCTCTCACCGTGACGATGGTCGCCTGCGGCGGCGACGGAGACGACTCGGCCGCCGAGGTCGACGGCATCAAGCTGGTCTCGGCCGACACGCTCACCATCTGCACGAACATGCCCTACAAGCCCTTCCAGTACGAGGAGGGCGACGAGATCATCGGCTTCGACACCGACCTTCTGACGCTGGTCGCCGACGACATGGGGCTCAAGACCAAGATCGTCGACGTCGACTGGAACCAGGTCACGTCCGGTGCCGCGTTCAAGGCCGGCAAGTGCGACGTCGGCATGGGCGGCATGACGATCACCGACGAGCGCGCCAAGGCGATCGCGATCTCCGACCCGTACTTCGAGGCCACGCAGGCGCTCCTGGTCAAGGCCGACTCCGGCATCACCGGGCTCGACGACCTCAAGGGCAAGAAGCTGGGCGTCCAGGTCGACACCACCGGCCAGATCTACGCCGAGGACAACGCCGACAAGTTCGGCTACTCCATGCCTGCGTTCGACGACCTCTCGCTCGAGGTGACCGGGCTCCAGGCCGGCCGCGTCGACGCCGTCATCAACGACAACGGTGTCCTCTACGACTTCGTCAAGGACAACCCGGAGTTCGCCGTCGCCACCGAGTTCGACACCGGCGAGGAGTACGGCTTCGCCGCCGCGAAGGACGCCAACGGCGAGAAAATGATCGACAAGGTCAATGAGGTCCTCAAGGCTGCCGAGGAAGATGGCAAGTACGAGGAGATCTACAAGAAGTACTTCGGCGAGGCGCCCACAAGCGAGTAATCTCGCCGTTCGCACCACGTCCGACCACCTCACAGGAGAGCGATGAGCACCCCCACGAAGGTGGCGACCCGACGTCCGCTGAGCCCGCGCAAGCGGGCTCAGCGGATCCGGTTCGTCCAGTACGCCGTCCTGATCGGGCTCGTCCTTGCGGCGATCTTCTTCGCCGACTGGCAGTCGATCGGTGACGCGTTCTTCAAGCCCGATCTGATCAAGGAAGCGATCACCGGCGGCTTGTGGGACGCGCTGTTCCACACGGTGATCTACACCGTCGGGGCGTTCGCCTTCGGGCTGGTGGTCGGCACGATCCTCGCCATCATGCGGCTGAGCGAGGTCGGCCCGTACCGCTGGCTCTCGACGGCCTACATCGAGTTCTTCCGCGGGCTTCCGGCGCTGATCGTGTTCCTCATCTTCTCGCTGCTGCCGCTGGCGTTCCCCGCCCTGCGGATCCCCTTCGACCCCTACGGCACCGTCTGGCTGGCGCTCGGCATCGTGGCGAGCGCCTACATGGCCGAGACCATCCGCGGCGGGATCCAGGCCGTCCCCAAGGGCCAGACCGAGGCCGCGCGCTCGCTCGGTATGACGTCGGGCCAGGCGATGCGCAAGGTCGTCCTGCCGCAGGCCTTCCGCACCATGCTTCCGCCGCTGACCAACGAGCTCATCCTGCTCGTCAAGGACTCCTCTCTGGTCTTCATCATCGGGCTCACCGCCGACCAGGCCGAGCTGACCAAGTTCGGTCGCGACATGTCGGTGACGTACGCGAACGTCACGCCGCTCGTCGTCGCAGGATTCGCGTACCTGATCATCACCCTCCCGCTGTCGGTGATCGTCCGACGCCTGGAGGCCTCTGCCGGGAAGGCCCGCTGATGCCCGAGACCCTCGTCGAGATCAAGGACCTGCACAAGTCGTTCGGCGACAACCACGTCCTCCGGGGCATCGACTTCACGGTCGGCACCGGCGAGGTGGTCTGCGTCATCGGCCCGTCCGGCTCCGGCAAGTCCACGCTCCTGCGCTGCGTCAACCTGCTCGAGCAGCCGAGCGCAGGCACGGTCCTCGTCGCGGGCGAGGACCTGACCGACCCCGACGGCAACATCGATGCCGCCCGGCGCCACGTCGGCATGGTGTTCCAGAGCTTCAACCTCTTCCCCCACCACACCGCCCTCAGCAACTGCATGGTCGCCCAGCAGACCGTGCTCAAGCGGGGCAAGAAGGACGCTCGCCGGATCGCTGAGAAGAACCTCGACCGCGTCGGACTGACCGACAAGCACGACGCCTACCCGGCCAAGCTCTCGGGCGGTCAGCAGCAGCGCGTCGCGATCGCGCGCGCCCTGTCGATGGAGCCCAACCTGATGCTCTTCGACGAGCCCACCTCGGCGCTCGACCCCGAGCTCGTCGGTGAGGTGCTCACGGTCATGCGCACGCTCGCCGAGGAGGGGATGACGATGCTCGTCGTGACCCACGAGATGGCGTTCGCCCGCGAGGTCGCCGACCGGGTCGTCTTCATGGACGGCGGGGTGATCGTCGAGCAGGGCATCCCCGAGCAGGTGATCGGCAGCCCGAAGGAGGCGCGGACCAAGGAGTTCCTCCGCCGCGTCCTGGACCCCACGCACGTGACTCCGAGCTGATTGAGGGATAGTCGGAGTCCCCACGACTGACCGGAGGATCTCGTCATGGCTGAGAAGCAGTCCGTCCTCGGCCGGGTCACCGCACTCGCGCAGGCCGACGTCCAGACGCTGATCGACGACTCCGCTGACCCCGAGCAGCTGTTCATCGCGCTCGGGCGCGCGTTCGCGACGACGATCACCGAGGCGGAGGACGCTCTCGCCGTCGCGGTGGCGGCCAAGCGGTTGACCGAGCACGACCGTGCGGAGGACCGGCAGACCGCCGACGACTGGGGCGTCCACGCGGCGACCGCTGCCTATCACGCGGCTGAGCTGCGGGTCGAAGGCAACATGAGTGGCGCGGCGGTCTTCGACGGCCTCGCCCGTACGGCGCTGGAGCGGCAGCTCACGACCGAGCGGGCCGTCGCCGACGCCGCCGGCGTGGTCGCGGCGCTTGCGTCGTACGTCGAGCGGCTGCGCGAGCAGCTCGACCTCGCCAAGGAAGAGCTCGCCGTCCTCGAGGAGCGCCGCAACCTCCAGATCGGCCACCTCGAACCCGAGGACGGGCGCCTCCTCGACCCCGAGATCCCCCACGTCCTCGACCCCGACACCGAGCTGAGGGCGTTCGCGGAGAAGCTCCTGCGCGAGGACGAGCGGCAGACGTCCACGGTGGAGCAGCCTTCCTACCTCGACGGCCGTTTCACCGAGACCGTGGCCCCCGCGCTGCGGCCCGAGGTCGAGCGCCGCCTCGAGCTCGTGCGTCCTGACGAGGGCGAGCTCGTCGCCGCACTGGCGATGCGGGCGTCCGCGGAGGCCGCACGCATCGCGGACGAGGCCGAGCGGATGGTCGCTCAGGCTCAGCAGCAGGCAGAGATCGAGGTTGACCAGGTCGAGGTGGCGGCTGAGCAGAAGGTCCTGCCCGAGCCTGCACCGGTGCCGGAGCAGCAGGCCGTGGCCGAGCCGGAACCCGAACCCGAGCCGCAGGTCGCGGCCGAGCCGGAGCCTGAGCCGCAGGTCGCGGCCGAGCCGGAGCCTGAGCCGCAGGTCGCGGCCGAGCCGGAACCGGAGCCCGAGCCCGTCGACTCGCCCGTCGACTCGCCCGTCGAGGCGGAAGCGGACCTGGAGCTGGACCTGGAGCTGGAGCTGGAGGATGAAACGTTCATCGAGGGTGAGGTCGTCGCGCCCGTCGAGCTCGCCCGCCGGCGCCGCCTTGCGGAGCAGTCGCCGTCCTCCGAACTCCCGACGCACGACGACGTCGACCTCGGCCTCGGCCTCGACGGGGAGAGAAGCGTCGTCATCGAGAGAAACCTCGTCGTCGAATCGGCCGCCCAGGAGCCTGCTGTCGAGCCCGTCGAGGCGGCGCCCGTCACGCTGGAGTCTGAGGTGGACGACGACGCAGCTGGGCTGGCTCGCTCGGCCCAGGACGAGCCGGACGAGCAGGATCTCCACGACGAGACCGACGTCCGCGACGTCCACGACGAGACCCACGTCCGCGACGAGCCCGACAAGCCCGACCTCCAGGACGAGGCGGACGTCCGCAACGAGGGCGAGCCGAACGAGGAGGACGAGCAGGACCTCCACGACGAGACCGCCGCCCGCGACGAGCAGGCCCTCCACAGCGAGCAAGGCGAGCACGACGAGGACGAGCCGGCGGGGCGCTCGGCGTTCGACGACGAGCGGTCTCGGCCGGTCGG
Organism: Mumia sp. zg.B21; assembly: GCF_019550855.1. Lineage (NCBI taxonomy): Bacteria > Bacillati > Actinomycetota > Actinomycetes > Propionibacteriales > Nocardioidaceae > Mumia > Mumia sp. zg.B21. Next base: position 1,084,106 of record NZ_JAHWCJ010000001.1, read on the forward strand.
CGGCCGCCGGCGCGCAGACGTGCCGGTCAGAGGCCCCGACGACGACCTCGTCGCCCCTCCCGCCGACCACCCGCGCCGTGACGATGCGCTGGACGCCGCGCCGGAGGGTGACGACCACCGCGAGCCGCCGCCTTCTCCACGCTTCTCGTTGGGCCTGAACGGCACCTTGCCGCCCACCAACCCCTTCGCCGGCATCGCCGACGTCGACGCGGCGTACCGGCTCGCGCGGGCGCAGGAAGAGACGCAGTGGGACATGCCCGCCATCGTCGACGAGCCCCGTCCGACCGACCCGGCTGCACCCCCCGCCGGCCCGCACGCCGTCCACGGCCTGCCGGCGCCGGACGAGGACGAGCTCCCGACAACCGAGTACCCCGCGATCCGCTTCGACACCTTCGGTGGACCGGGGCCTGGACCGTTTGCTGCTTCGGCGCTCGCGGAGTCGGTGAACGAGCCGCCCGAACCGCGGGAGATCGGCCGGGACCACGATCCCGACATCGACGGGCGCGATGATCGGCCCTTCGTCCACGATCTGCCCGACAACGAGGACGACGTCCTCGCTCGCCGCCGAGCTCGACGCTCGCGAGACCCGCGGAGCCCTCGCGTACCGACCGCCTACGACCTCGCGTACGACCCGACCGAGGGTCCGAGCCACCCCAGCGTCAACGGGGCCGCGGGCACGCTCGACGACTCGGGCGACGCGCAGGTCTTCCCCCTGCGTCCGCGGGGCGACACCCCGCCCGACCAGCAGCGCTGACCCTCAGAGAACAGGGCCGGCACCTCCGCGCGGAGGTGCCGGCCCTGTTCGCGGCGCTCAAGTCAGGAGGGTCCGGACGACCCGGAGCCCCACGGAGAGCCGGGCGAGGTCGGGAGTGTCCTCTCCCCAGATCTCCTCGAGGGTCTCCTCGGCCCGTTTCAGGGTCACGGCCTCGGACGTGCCCCATGCGTCTACGCGGTCGTGCGGAGACAGCGCGTCGTCCGTCGTCGCGAGCACCTTGCGGACAAGCTGCCCCTGGACGCCCAGCAGGTCGTCACGCAGCGCGGCACGCGCCATCGACCGCCAACGGTCGTCGCGCGGCAGCGCCTGGATGCGGTGCGAGAGCCGGTCCAGACCGAGCTGTTCGCCGAGCTCGGCGAACACCCGGGCGACGGTCGAGGCATCGACACCGGTCGAGAGGGCGATGTCGGCCATCTCGATCGCGCCGTACGCGGGTCCGAGCGCAGCGAACGCCTCGGCGTCGTGCGTGGCGACCCCCGCCTTCTCGAGCTTGTCGGCCCGATCGCGCCACCTGGCGTGCTCGCGCCCGACCAGGAGCTGCGGGAGGTCACGCAGCAGGTGCTGCACCGTCGTCCCGAAGTAGTCGACGCTCCCCTCCACGTCGTCGAACCGCCGGTGGTTCACCAGCCATCGGGACATCCGCTCGACGAGCGCCTGGAGCGCACCTCGCATCTGCTCCTGGACGTCGGCCGGCACCTGGTTGTCGAGGTCGGCGACCCGTTCGATCAGGGCACCCTCGCCGCAGATCTCCGCAGCGATCGACCGCGCGCGAGCGAGCTGGTCGGCTGACACCCCGGTCTCGCCCGAGAGCCGGTGGAAGTACGAGACACCACCACGGTTCACCATCTCGTTGACGATCGCCGTGACCACGATCTCGCGACGCAGCGGGTGCTCGGCCATGTCGCCGCGATAGGCGTGCTGGAGCGGCGTCGGGAAGTAGCGGAACAGGTGGGCTCGGTAGTACGGGTCGTCGGCGATGTCGGACGAGAGCAGCTCCGCCTCGAGCACGATCTTGGTGTACGCCAGCAGCACCGCGAGCTCCGGAGCCGTCAGACCGACACCTTGCGCGCGCCGGTCGGCGATCTGCTTCTCGTTGGGCAGGTACTCCAGAGCCCTGTCGAGGTAGCCGGCCCGCTCCAGCCGCGTCATCCAGCTCGCGTGAGCGTGCAGGAGGCTCACCGCGGCGTCGACCGAGCCCGCGAGCGACACGTTCTGCTCGTAGTTGTCGCGGAGGACGAGCCGTCCGACCTCGTCGGTCATGGAGGCGAGCAACGAGTCGCGCTCCTCCGACGAGAGCTCGCCCCGAGCAGCGGCCTGGTTGAGCAGGACCTTGATGTTGACCTCGTGGTCGCTGGTGTCGACGCCGGCGGAGTTGTCGATGAAGTCGGTGTTGATCCGGCCACCGGTCAGCGCGTACTCGATGCGGCCGCGCTGGGTGAGCCCCAGGTTGCCGCCCTCGCCCACGCACTTGCAGCGCAGCTCGTTGCCGTTGACACGGAGAGTGTTGTTGGCTTTGTCGCCGACGTCGGCGTGCGACTCCGTCGACGCCTTCACGTAGGTCCCGATCCCGCCGTTCCACAGCAGGTCGACCGGCGCCTTCAGGATGGCCCGCAGCAGCTCCGGCGGACTCAGGCTGGCCACGTCTTCCTCGATGCCGAGGACCACGCGCATCTGCGGGCTCACGGGCACCGACTTGGCGGCACGGGGGAACACTCCTCCACCCTCGGAGATCAGGTCCTGGTCGTAGTCCGCCCAGCTCGAGCGGGGCATCGCGAAGAGCCGCTGGCGCTCGACGTAGGACCGTGCTGCGTCGGGATCGGGATCGATGAAGATGTGCCGGTGGTCGAACGCCGCCACCAGGCGGGTGTGCTCCGACAGGAGCATGCCGTTGCCGAAGACGTCCCCCGACATGTCGCCGATGCCGACGCAGGTGAAGTCCTCGCGCTGACAGTCCACGCCCATCTCACGGAAGTGGCGCTGCACCGACACCCACGCCCCGCGAGCGGTGATCCCCATCGCTTTGTGGTCATAGCCCACGGAACCGCCGGAGGCGAAGGCGTCCCCCAGCCAGTAGCCGTAGTCGGCCGAGATCTGGTTCGCGATGTCGGAGAACGTCGCGGTGCCCTTGTCGGCGGCGACGACCAGGTAGGTGTCGTCGCCGTCGTGCCGCACCACGTCCGGAGGGGGCACGGCACGGTCGCCCACCCGGTTGTCGGTCAGGTCCAGCATCGAGGAGATGAACGTCTTGTACGAGGCGATGCCCTCCGCCATCCACGCCTCGCGGTCGCTCGCATCCGGCAGCCGCTTGCAGTAGAAGCCGCCCTTGGCCCCGACAGGGACGATGACCGCGTTCTTGACCATCTGCGCCTTGACCAGCCCCAGGACCTCCGTACGGAAGTCGTCGCGGCGGTCAGACCAGCGCAGACCGCCGCGGGCGACCGCCCCGAAGCGCAGGTGCACGCCCTCGACCCGCGGTGAGTAGCAGAAGATCTCGTGCGCGGGTCGCGGCTCGGGGAGGTCCGGGATCTCACGTGGCGCGAGCTTGAACGAGACGTACGACCGCGGGCGGCCGTCGGCGTCCCGCTGGTAGTAGCTGGTGCGTGCGGTGGCTCGGACCAACGTCCGGTACGACCGCAGGACGCGGTCGGCGTCGAGCCCTTCGACGGCCTCGAGCCGCTTGCGCAGGTCGCTCTCGACGTCCTCGGTGAGCCGCTCCCGGTCGGCGTCGTCGATCGCGGGGTCGAACCGGGTCTCGAACAGGGCGACGATCTGGCGGACGACGTCGGTCTCGGCCAGGAGGACGTTCTGCAGCGACTCCAGGCTGAACGGCGTCCCGGCCTGCTGCAGGTAGCGCGCGTACGCCCGCAGCACCACGACCTGACGCCACTCGAGCTCCGCGGCGAGAACGAGCCTGTTGAAGCCGTCGACCTCCGCCCGGTCCTCCCAGCAGGCGACGAACCCGTCGGTCAACCGCCTCAGACCGTCGTCGTTGGCGACCGTGCGCGAGCGCGCGCGGAACCAGTAGACCCAGACCGGCTCCGGAGTGGCGAGACGGTAGGGCCGTTCGTCGATGATGTCGACGCCGTGCGAGGCGAAGACGGGGAGAACGTCGGTCAGTGCCGCAGGCTCCCGGGTGTAGAGACGCAGACGCAGCGCGTGCTCGTCGTCGACGGCGGGGTCGGGCTCCACGGTGAGCCTGACGCGGTCGTCGCCGTCGAGGAGCGCTCGCGCGGAGAGGATGTCGTCGACCGCGCTCGCAGCGCTGATGTCCTCCTTGTAGCCGGCCGGGAACGCGCCGCGAAAGTCGGCCAGCTGCGCGGTCGCGGCCGCCTTGCCGAAGCGGACCTCCATCGCCTCACCGACGGCGTCGCTCCACGAGCGCACCGCCTCCGCGATCTCGGTCTGGAGCTCGGCGGGCTCCACCTTGCCGAGCGTCTCCCCCGGCCTCGGGCGTACGACGAGATGGACCCGGGCCAGCTGTGACTCGCTCACCCAGACGCTGTAGTCGATCATCGGGTCCCCACCGACCCGGGCTGCGACCATCTTCTCGATCGTGAGCCGTGCACCGGTCGTGTAGCGGTCACGCGGCAGATAGACCAGGCACGACAGGAACCGGTCGTACGAGTCGCGACGGACGAAGAGCTGGACGTGCCGGCGCTCCTGCAGGTGGATCAGGGCCTCGGCGATCTCGGCCAGCCCATCGACCGGTGTCTGGAAGAGCTCGTCACGGGGGTAGGTCTCGAGAAGGTCGAGGATCTCCTTCGCCGCGTGGCTGTCGGCGTCATAGCCGAGGCCCGAGATCACCTGCTCCACCTTGCGGTCGAGGATCGGGATGCGGGTGATGCTCCCGGTGTAGGCCGAGGACGCGAACAGCCCGAGGAACCGTCGCTCACCCACCACCTCACCGGAGGCGTCGAACGACTTGATGCCGATGTAGTCCAGGTAGCTGTTGCGGTGCACGGTCGAGCGCGAGTTGGCCTTCGTGATGACGAGGACCGTCTTGTCGCGCGCACGCGCGCGCGAGCGCGTGGGCAGCGGGCTCCGCGAGGCCGTGTCCTTGCGCCCGCCACGCAGGATCCCGAGCCCGCTCGTCGGGACGGTCCGCAGACGCTCCTCGCCGACGTCACCCTCGAGGTCGTATTCCCGGTAGCCGAGGAAGGTGAAGTTGTCGTCGGCGAGCCAGGCGAGCAGCTGCGCCGCCTCTGCGGACTCGTCGGCCACGATCCCCGCCGGCGGGTCGGACCGGAGCTCGGCGACGATCTCCAGCGCCCGGGAGCGCATGGGAGCCCAGTCGTCGTTGACCAGCGCGACGTCCTCGAGGACGCGGCGCACACCCTCGGCGATCGCCTCGGCCGCCTCGGCCCGGCCTCGGTGGTCGATCTCGAAGTACATCCACGACTCACGGGTCGCGTGCGGCTCGCCGGTCGATCCGGCCACACGGGCCGAGACCAGCTCTCCGTCCTCGTCACGCACCACGTCGAGCTGAGGGTGGACCAGCCAGTCCACCCCGAACCCGGCCGTGGACAGGTAGGCGATGGTGGAGTCGACCAGGAAGGCCCGGTCGTCGGTCACCACCTGCAGGACCAGGCGTCCTCGCGCGTCCCACCCGTCCTCGTCGACGGTCGGCTCCCAGACGCGCAGCAACGTCTCGCCGGGCTCACGGACACGCGCCAGCTCGGCATGGCTGAGGACGGCGCCGCGCAGGGCGTCGAGCGACCGTTCCTCCCGCTCGGCAGACGGGACGTGCTGGTAATAGGCCTCGACCAGCACCTTGGCGACGTCGGCGGACAGCTCGCCTTCCTCGACGGACAAGATCCAACTCCTTCGGGTTCACATCGTTGTGACTCTCTGCACACTACTTCCCTGCCTTCGAGAGGCCGCCTGCCATGATGGCCCGATGAAGCTGCACGAGATCTCCGAGTACCCCGGCGCCACCCCCGACCAGGTCTTCGCGATCATCCGCGACGACGAGTTCCGCGCGCAGGTCTGCGAGAAGATCCACGCCCTGGCGTACGAGGTGACGGTGGACGACGACGGCGATCAGGTCCGGGTCCGCATCGATCGGACCATGCCGGCGGAGATGCCCGACTTCGTCAAGAAGCTGACCGGCGAGACGGTCGAGGTGCGCCAGGTCGAGGAGTGGGGACCCCCCGCTGCCGACGGCGCCCGTCGCGGGACGGTCCGTCTCACGATCAAGGGCCAGCCGGCGACGATGAACGGGACCACGGCCATCCGGGCGACCCCCGACGGGTCGGAGCTCGTCGTGGAGGGCGACGTCAAGGTCGCGATCCCGCTGATCGGCCGCAGGATCGAGCCCGAGGTCGCGAAGGCCATCACGGCGGCCCTGCGCGTGGAGTCCTCGCAGGGCCGGGCGAGGATCGCCGCCGAGGCCTGACCCGCGGTCGCGCGTCACCGGTCTCTCAGACACCGATCCACGCGGCGATCGCCGCGGCCCCGGCGCGCTGAAGCAGAGCGGGCGCCTCGGCGATGCAGCGTTCGAGGTCGGCCTCGAGCTCCTGGAGCGCGTGGACGCCCGCGAATCCTGCCTGCCGAGCCTGCGTCTCGGACAGCGTCGTCCGACCGCAGACCACGACCACGGGAACGCCCTGGCGCGCAGCCCTCGCCGCCACGACGGCGGGGGCCTTGCCGCGCAGCGTCTGCTCGTCGAACGACCCCTCCCCCGTGACGACGAGGTCGGCACCGGCCAGAGCGGCGTCGAGACCCACGAGGTCGAGGACGAGCTCCGCCCCCGAGCGGGTCTCCGCACCCAGGACCGACAGCGCGGCGAAGCCCACACCACCCGCGGCGCCCGCGCCGGGCACCTGGCGCAGGTCCCGTCCCGTGACCGATGCCACGACGTCGGCCCACCGGGAGAGGCCCCGGTCGAGCACCTCGATCTGCCCCGGGCGCGCGCCCTTCTGCGGCGCGTAGACGGCGGCAGCACCGTGCGGGCCGGTCAGCGGGTTGTCGACGTCGCAGGCGACCACGAGGGTGGTCCCGCCGAGCCGGAGGCCGTCGAGATCGACCGACGCCACCTCGGCCAATCCGACCCCACCCTCGGGCACGAGGGCCCCCTCGCTGTCGAGCAGGCGCGCACCGAGCGCACTGAGCATCCCCGCGCCGCCGTCGGTGGAGGCGCTGCCGCCGATGCCGACGACGACCTGGGACGCGCCGTCGGCGATCGCCGCCGCGACGGCCTCGCCGAGGCCACGCGAGCTCGCCGTCATCGGCGCGGGCGGGCCGTCGAGGCGCACCAGCCCGCAGGCGTCGGCCATCTCGACCACCGCCTGGTCGCCCCGACGCGCGATCGTGGTCGACACCGGCGTGCCGGTCGGGCCCGCGACGGTCACCGGCACGGGCCGCCAGCCGCTTGCCAGCGCGGCCGCCACGGTCCCGTCGCCGCCATCGGCAACGGGCAGCTCGACGACCTCCACGTCCGACCGTCGCATCCCCCGTGCCAGTGCTGCCGCGACACCGGCCGCGTCGAGCGAGCCCTTGAACTTGTCGGGTGCGACGACGACCCGTGTCACAGGTACGGCTCGACGAGCTCGACGTAGCGGCGCACTGTCGTCGCGACGACCTCGTCACCGTCGGCGGCCCAGACGTCGGCGTTGAAGATCTCCACCTCCACGTCTCCGGCGTAGCCGGCAGCGGCGACGGCCCGCGTGAACGCCGCGAAGTCGACGTGTCCGTCGCCCATCATCCCGCGCCCCAGGAGGTTGTCGGCCGGGACCGGGGTGATCCAGTCGCACACCTGATAGGCGACGATCCGATCCCCGGCGCGCTCGATCTGCTCGGTGACGCCGGGCTCCCACCAGAGGTGGTAGGTGTCGACGACGACACCGACCTGCTCCACCGGGTGCTCCTCGGCGATGTCGAGCGCCTGGCGCAGCGACGAGACCACTCCGCGGTCGGCCGCGAAGATCGGGTTCATCGGCTCGATGCCGAGCCGGACGCCGCGCTCCCCCGCGTACGGCGCCAGCCGGGCGATCGCCTCGGTCGCCCTCTCCCGCGCGCCGGCGAGGTCCTTGCTGCCCTCGGGCAGCCCTCCCGGCACGAGGACGAGGGTCGGGGCTCCCAGTGCGGCTGCCTCGTCGACTGCGGCCACGTTGTCGGCGTGCGCGGTCTCGCGCGCCTGCGGCTCCTCGGCGGTGAAGAAGCCCCCGCGGCACAGCGACGACACCCGCAAGCCGCTGTCGGCGACCCAGCGGGCGACGGTCGCGAGCCCGACGTCGGCCACCGGCTCCCGCCACAGCCCGACGGCGCCGAGGCCGGCGGACCGGGCCCCCTCCAGAGCCTCACGCACGGACCACTGCGCCGTCGTGCGCTGGTTGAGGGACAGCCGCGCGAGCCGCGGGTCACCCGGAGCCGGGGTGTCGAACCGCGCGGCCCGCCCGCTCGGTACGTCGAGGAACGCCGTCATCGACGAGCTCCGGCGGTCTCGAGCAGCAGGTTGAGGCGGTACGCGGCGAGGTCGGGGTCGGGAAGCAGCCGAGCCTCGTTGGCCAGCGCGAACACCTCAGCGAGATGGACGACGCTGCGGGCCGACTGCAGGCCGGAGACCATCGAGAACCCGGGCTGGTGACCCGAGAGCCACGCCAGGAACGCGATCCCCGTCTTGTAGTAGTACGTCGGGTTGCTGAAGAGGTGCCGTGACAGCGCGAGCGTCGAGGCCATCTCGGCGTCGTACGTCGCGAGGTCGCCGTCGTCGAGGGCGCTCAAAGCCGCGGACGCCGCCGGCGCGACGGCCGCGAAGGCGCCAAGGAGGGCGTCGGAGTGGTGGGTTCCGTCACCGCGGATCAGCTCGGGGTAGTGGAAGTCGTCACCGGTGTAGAGGCGCACTCCCTCCGGGAGCGCCGACCTCAGCGCGACCTCGTGGTCGGCGGACAGGAGCGACACCTTGACCCCGTCGATGCGATCGGCGTGGTCGGTGACGAGCTGCACGAACGTCGCCGTCGCCGCGTCGACGTCGCTCGATCCCCAGTATCCGGCGAGCTGCGGGTCGAACGCCTCACCGAGCCAGTGCAGGATCACCGGTCCGCCGACCTGACGAAGCACGACGTCGTACACGGTCAGGTAGTCCTCGGGCGAGCGCGCGACCGCGGCCAGGTGGCGCGAGGCCATGACGATCACCTGTGACCCGGCCCCCTCGATGGCCGCGACCTGCTCCAGATAGGCGTCGGTGACCTCGCCGAGCGTCCGGAGGACGCTGCGGTGGTCGGTGCCGGCCCCGGAGGCGATCCGCGCACCGGCCTCATGCGCCTGCTCAGCGCTGCGGGTGACCAGCTCGACGACCGCCGGCCAGTCGAGTCCCATGTTGCGCTGCGCGGTGTCCATCGCCTCGGCGACACCCATCCCGAACCGGAAGAGGTGCCGCCGGAACGCGAGCGTGGACTCCCAGTCGATCGCGGCGGGGGCCCCCGGGACGTTGTCGCCGTACGGGTCGGCGACGACGTGCGCCGCTGCGAAGACCGCGCGGCTGCGGTACGGCGCCGGGTGCTCCGGCCACGCCCGCGGCGCCCGGAGCTCGACCCCCTGCCAGCTGCCGTCGGCCCGCGGGAGAGCCACGGTGTCGCGTGTGGCCGTCATGCGATCGCCGCGACGTCGACCGTACGACCTGCCTGCGACGACTCGAGGGCCGCGTCGACGAGCTGAAGCCCGCGGACGCCCGACCACAGGTCGTGGCGGTGCGGACGTCCCGCGTGCCAGTCCAGGAGGAACTCCTCCCACTGCGCGCGGAAGCCGTTCGCGAACTCCTCGTTGTCGGGCACGTCGGCCCACTGGTCACGGAAGACCTCGTCGGTGGGGAGGTCGGGGTTCCACACCGGCTTCGGCGTCTGCACCCGCGACTGCACCTTGCAGCCGAACAGCCCGGCGACAGCCGAGCCGTCGGTGCCGTCGACCTGGAACTCCACGAGCTCGTCTCGATGCACGCGGACCGCCCACGAGGAGTTGATCTGGGCGATGATCCCGCCCTCGAGCTCGAAGATCCCGTACGCCGCGTCGTCCGCGGTCGCCTCGTACGGCTCGCCCTTCTCGTCCCACCGCTGCGGGATGTGCGTGACGGCCCGCGTGGTCACCGAGCGGACGCGTCCGAGGATGTTCTCGAGCACGTAGTTCCAGTGGCAGTACATGTCGAGGACCATGCCGCCGCCGTCCTCGGCCCGGTAGTTCCAGCTCGGCCGCTGCGCCGCGATCAGGTCGCCCTCGAACACCCAGTAGCCGAACTCCCCGCGGACCGACAGGATCCGACCGAAGTAGCCCGCGTCGACCAGTCGCCGGAGCTTGAGCAGGCCCGGCAGATAGAGCTTGTCGTGGACGACACCGTTCAGGACCCCGGCGGCGTCGGCGGCGCGGGCGATCTCCACCCCTTCGCCCACCGTCTGCGCGATCGGCTTCTCGGTGTAGATCGCCTTGCCGGCCGTGATCGCCTTCAGCAGCGACTTCTTGCGCTCCGACGTGACGAGCGCGTCGAAGTAGATCGGGGCACTCTGGTCGGCCAGCGCCTCGTCGACGTCCACCGTCCACTCCGCGATGCCGTGCCGGTCCGCCAGCTCGGCGAGCTTGTCGGCGCTGCGGCCGACGAGGACCGGCTCGACCTGGAGACGGCCGCCGTCGGGCAGCTCGACTCCGCCCTCATCCCGGATCGAGAGGATCGACCGGAGGAGGTGCTGCCGATATCCCATCCGGCCGGTGACGCCGTTCATGATGATGCGGACGTTCTGCGATGCCATCGGCTTCACCTGTTCCTGGAGGGATTCGTGGTCGGGACGGACGCCGCCGGAGCAGGATCGCTCGGTCGTCCGCCGAGGTAGAGCGCGCTCAGCTGCGGATCCGCGAGCAGCTCCGGCGCAGGTCCCGAGATGTGGACCCGGCCGAGGTCGAGCACGCAGCCGACGTCGGCCGTCTCGAGCGCACGGCGAGCGTTCTGCTCGACGAGGAGGACAGCGATCCCCGCGTCGCGCATGCGCGCCACCTGGTCGAACACGGTGGCGGTCGTCTTGGGGTCGAGACCCATCGACGGCTCGTCGAGCAGCACCACCTTCGGGCTCACCATCAGTGAGCGCGCGAACTCGACCTGCTTCTGTTGCCCGCCCGAGAGCAGGCCGGCGAGCTGCTTCCAGCGCTCACCGACGATTGGGAAGAGCGACCGGACGAAGGCGACGCGCTCGGCGACCGTGGCCTTGTCGCGCACGGTGAACGCGCCCAGCATGACGTTCTCCTCGACCGTCATCTCCCGGAACACGCTGTGCCCCTGGAGGACGTGCGCCAGACCGGAGGCCAGCATCTGCTGCGGACCTCTGCCGGTGACGTCCTCGCCGTCGACCACGATCGAGCCCGACCTCGGCGCGAGCAGACCGCTCGCGACCTTGAGCACGGTCGACTTGCCGGCACCGTTGGGGCCGACCAGGCACACCACCGAACCGGCGGGCACCTTCACGGTGAGGCCGCGGAGGACGAGCGCTGCTCGCCCGTACCCGGCCTCGATGTCATGGAGCTCCAGCAGGTAGTCAGACACCGAGATACGCCTCCAGCACACGAGGATCGGACTGGATCTGGGAGGGAGGTCCCTCGGCGATCGGCCGACCGCGGTCGAACACGATGACGTGGTCGCTCAGGCTCATCACCATCTCCATGTTGTGCTCGACGACGACGAACGTCCGCCCCTCCGCGTTGAGCTCGCGGATGAGGGTGCCGATCCGGCCGATCAGCGCCGGGTTCACCCCGCCCGCCGGCTCGTCGAGCATGATCAGGTCCGGCTCGGCCATCAGGACGCCGGCGAGCTCGAGGAGCTTCTGCTGGCCGTACGAGACGTCGGCGGCCTCGGAGTGCTCGAGGTGGTCGATGCCGACCCGCCGCAACCAGTGCCGGGCCCGCTCGATCTCGTCGGTGTCGCGCGCGCCCTTGAGCAACGAGCGGAGCCCGTGGGTGCGGTGGGCGACGAGGACGTTCTCGAGAACGGTCATGCGGGGGAAGATCCGGCACAGCTGGAAGCTGCGTCCGATCCCGGCGCGGGCGATCCGGTGCGGCGAACGGCCGGTGACGTCGCTCCCGCGATAGGTCACCGCCCCCGAGTCCGGTCGGATCATGCCCGTGACGCAGTTGAAGAACGTCGTCTTGCCCGACCCGTTGGGACCGATCAGGGCGTTCACCTTGCCCTCGTGGAACGTGACGGTGGCGTCGTCGACGGCCTTGACGCCTCCGAACGCCTTGCTGAGCGAGATCGTGGCGAGGCTCTCGCGGGGAGGTGCGGCAGTCGTGGTCATCGCGTCGCCTTCTCTCGGGGGTGCGGTCGCTCGTCGTCGTCCCGCTCGAGCAGCTCCGCGGCGGTCATCTCCCGGATCGAGCTGCGCTCCGGCGTGAAGCGGTCGACGAGCTTCATGCCGGCGGGGATGATCCCGTCGGGCATGAAGAGGACCACGACGGCCAGGAGGAGCCCCGTGGCGACGAGATGGAACTGGGTGTCCCCGAACTCGAGCTTGAAGTACTCCAGCGCGGTGCCGACGATGAGCGCCCCGAGGAGCGGGCCGTACAGCTGACGGACGCCGCCGAGCAGCGCCATGAGCACCATGTACGAGCCGATCAGGATCGAGAACTGGAACACCGGGTCGAGGTCGCCGAACCACAGCGCGTACATGCCGCCCCCGAGCGCGGTGAAGAACGCCGACACGACGTAGACGACGAGCTTGTAGGCGTAGGTCGGGACGCCGAGCGCCTCCGCCTTGTCCTCGTCCTCGCGGATCGCCTTCAGGCCCATGCCGAACCGGCTGCGGTCGATCAGCCACCAGGCGAGGAGCGTGACCGCGAGGAGCGCCACGAAGAGGTAGAAGAACGTCTCGTGGTGCTCCGGCCGGAGCATGTCGGGGAACGGTCGCGGGACCACGAGGCCGTTGGAGCCACCGGTCAGCGAGCTCCAGCTCTGGAAGACCAGGAGCATGATCAGCACGAGCGCGATCGACACGATCACGAACGACGCGCCCCGCACCCGCAGCGCTGCCCAGCCGACCGGGACGGCGAAGAGAGCGACTCCGACCCCGGCCAGCGCCCACGCGACGAAGCTCGGCATCTCGAGCCGGGTGATCAGCAGTGCCGTCCCGTACGCGCCGAGCCCGAAGAACGCGGCGTGGCCGAGCGAGATGTAGCCGGTGAAGCCACCGACGAAGTTCCAGGAGGTCGAGAGGACCGCATAGCTGAGCACGACGATGCCGGCCGAAAGGATGTAGGGGTTGGCCGCCCATCCCGGGAAGGTCAACAGCGCCGTGGCGCACGCGGCGAACGCGAGGGCCTTGGCGACGAGGGTCCGAGAAACACGGGCCCGAGAAGCGTCGGCCTTAGAAGCGCTGGGCTTAGAAACGCTGGGCAAGACGACCTCCGAAGAATCCTTGCGGACGCAGCATCAGCGTGGCGAAGAGCGCCACGTAGAAGATGGTCTGCGCCCACGTCGTGCCCATCGGGATCTGCAGCAGGCTCTGGCCGATCCCGAGCACCATCGCCGCGATCGCGGCCCCGGGGATGCTCCCCAGCCCGCCGACCACGATGATCGCCATCAGCGGGCCGATCCAGTGCCAGTGCAACGACGGGTAGATGGTGGCGTCGAGCGACAGCGCAGTGCCGCCGATCGCCGCCGTGGCCAGACCGAGGCCGAAGCCGTAGCCGGCGACCCGGTCGGTCTTGATGCCGACCAGCTGGGCGGCGTCCCTGTGCTGGATGGTCGCGCGCAGCGACTGGCCGAAGCGGGTGTGCTTCATGATCACGTACAGCGCGGCGAGCGAGGCGACGGCGAGCCCGAACGTGATCAGCTTGACGACCGCGAAGCGGGCACCGAAGAGCTCGAGGCTCGCACCGCTGTAGTCGAGCTGGATCCGGCGCTGGGTGCCCGAGAACGCGAACCCGAGCAGGCCCTCGATCGTGAGGGCGATCGCGAACGTCAGCAGGACCGACATCATCGTGAGCGTGACCGGGCGGAGCCGGGCCACGAGCAGCCGCTGCATGAGCACGCCGACACCGAAGAACAGCGGGACGGTGATGAAGAGGGAGAACAGCGGGTCGATGCCGGTCTCCCGGTGGAAGTACCACGCGAGGTAGGCGGCGAGGATGAGGAACGCCGAGTGCGCGATCATCACCACACGCATGATCCCGAAGTAGAGCGTGAGCCCGGCCGCCAGGAGGGCGTAGAGCCCTCCCAGCAGCACACCGAGCACCAGGCTCTGGAAGATGAGGGCGCCATCCATCAGGACGTCACCAGGCCGGCTTCGGGTTGACGATGTCGGCTTCCTTGACGTCCTCGGGGAGGACGATCTTGATCTGGCCGTCGACGTACTGCTGGATCATGTGGGCGCCCTGGGGCCTGCCCGCCTCGTCCCAGCTCAACGGTCCGACCACCGTGTCGACCTCGTTGTCACGGAGCCAGTCGATGAGCTCCTTCTGGCAGTCGCCCTGCTCCGCGCAGCCGACCGCCTCGACGGCGGCAGCCACGACCTGGCCGGTGGTGTAGGCGTTGGCCTCGTCCTCGCCGGGCGGGGTGCCGTTGCGCTCGGTGTAGCTCGCGACGAACTCCTTGTTGGTGGGGATCGCCGCCTGCTCGGTGTAGCCGGTGGGCGACAGGATGCCCTCGGTCTTCGCACCGATCGCCTCGGGGAACTCGGGATTCGTCGGCGCGGTCGAGAACGCGGCCAGCTTGGGCTGGTAGTCGAGCTGCTGCAGGGCCACGATCAGGTTGACCGCGTCCTGGTACTGCGTGCCCCCGACGACCATGTCGGCGTTGGAGCTCTCGATCTTGGCCGCGATGCTGCTGAAGTCGGTGGTGTTCGGCGGATACTTCTCGTCGACGACGGTCTTGACGCCCGCGGCCTCCATCTTGTCCTTGAGGCCGTACGCGGTGCCCATCGCGAAGGGGTCGTCCATCGCCGCGTACGCCGCGGTCTTGGGCCGCTTGTCCGCAGGCAGGGCCTCGATCCACTCCGCCAGGTAGTTGTAGTGGTCGTCCGCGACGGCAGGGGCCGCGTAGAAGAGGTTGTCGAATCCCTGCTCGAACACCTCGGGCGCCGCGCCGGCGGGCTCGACGAACAGCATCCCGTACTCGTCGGCGACGCGGGCCGCGGGCACGACGAGGCGGGTGGAGAACGGACCGAACACGAGGTCGACCTCGTCCTGCGCGATCAGGGACTCGTAGTCCGCGACGACCCGGTCGGCATTCGACTGGTCGTCGAGGATCTTGAGCTCGACCTTGCGCCCGAGGAGTCCACCGGCGTCGTTGACGTCGGCGGCCCAGGCCTCGTACCCGCGCTGGACGCCCTTGCCGGGCTCGGCGAAGTCACCGGTGAGAGGGAGCGAGACGCCGATGGTGATCGGGCCGTCCTCGTCGCCGCCGGAGTCTCCATCCCCGCCGCAGGCCGTGAGCGCGAGGGTCGCGGCGCCGAGCAAGGCGCCGATTCGGATGATGCTCGTTGTCTTCGTCGACATTGACGCTCCTACGATTCGAGGTCCGCGTGTCCGGGGCCGCCGTAAGCGCTTTCGTAAGCGCTTTCGTAGGATAGACATGGGTGAACGCGTGTGGCAAGAGTCACAGCACTGGTCGTTTCTGAGGGGGACATCCGGATGGCGAGAGTTCGATCCGCGCCGCGGCTCGTCGACGTGGCAGAGCGCGCGGGAGTGTCGCTCGCGACCGCCTCGCGGGCACTGGCCGGCCGCGAGGGCGTGAGTCCGGGTGTGGCCGAGCGGGTCCACCAGGTCGCCGACGCCCTCGGGTACGTCGTCAACGCTCACGCACGCTCCCTCGCGGGCGGGTCGGCGTCGGTGGTCGGGCTGATCGTGCACCAGATCGACGACCCGTACTTCTCCGAGATCGCCGCAGGCGTCATCTCGGTGGCCTACGACAAGGGCATCACGGTCCAGATCTGCCACTCCGCACGCGACCCGGAGAACGAGCTCCGCCAGATCCGCAGCCTGATCGCGAACAACGTGCGGGCCATCATCGTCGCCGGTTCCGGCTACGTCGGCGACGGACTCGAGGCCGCTGCCGAGCGCGAGCTTGCCGCCTTCCAAGCCAATGGCGGCCGTGTCGCCGTGATCGGCCGGCACGCCCTGCGCGCCGACGCCGTGCTCCCCGACAACGAGGACGCGGGGGCCGCACTCGCCGAGCACCTGGTCGGCCTGGGGCACCGCCGGATCGCGATCGCCGCCGGCACCGTGAACCTCACCACCGTGGTGGACCGCCTCGCGGGGATCGAGCGCGCCCTCGCCGAGAACGGCATCGAGCTCGATGAGCTTTCCCTGGTCGAGGCCGAGTTCACCCGTGACGGAGGCGCGTACGCCGCCGAGCAGATCGTCACGCAGCACCCTGAGACAACCGCGATCATCGCCCTCAACGACGCGATGGCCATCGGGGTCCTCGCCGTCCTGCGCACCCGCGGCGTCGCCGTACCGTCGGAGATGTCGGTGGCCGGGTTCGACGACGTCTCGGTCGCGGCCGACCTCGCCCCGAGCCTGACGACGGTACGCCTGCCGATGACCGACATGGGAGCAGCGGCGCTCGAGATGGCGCTCAAGGATCCGTCGTCACGCCCTCGACGTCGCCACACCGGCCACGAGCTGATGGTCCGGAGCTCGACCGGTCCGGCGCGGGCATGACGGGAGGGCGGCGGGTCGACCGCCGCCCTCCCGTTCAGGTCACCGCTCGACGCGACGGAACTGCTGGTTCACCTCCAGCTTCGTCAGGGAGCTGTCGAGGAACATGAGGCTGTCCATGCGGCAGTTGCACGGATTCCGCTCGGAGCCGTCCTGCGGGAAGCTGCCACCGATCTTGATGCCGCGGGGGTTGGTCGCCGACGTCGTCTCCTCCCCCGGTGCGCTGTTGCCCCAGGGATCGTCGGTCCGGGTGTAGAAGCCCGGGATCGGCCTGCCGTTCTTGTAGAGCGCCATCGTGCCGTTGGCGTAGTCGAACGTCGCGGCGAGGTGGACCCACTCACCCTGCGGGAGCAGGGTGCGCCAGTCCTCCGACGCGGCGAACGTCTGCGACGCCCCGGTGTCGACGCGGCGTCCGAGGGCGACGAGCCGGAGCTCGCCTCCGACGTCGATAAGCTCGAGGAGGGCACGGACGCCGTGGCCGTCGGAGTTCCCGGCCAGCACGCCGGCCAGCCCGACGGCGTTGTACCGGTCGTCCGGGGCGGGGGTGTTGGTGTTGAGCGACGGGTTCTCGCCGGTCATCTTGAACCAGCCCATCACCGTGGTTCCCTTGACTCCGTTGAAGCGCGACAAGGACTCCACACCGTCGGCGTCGTCGTCGTACACGCCCGCCTTCCACGCCAGCCGACCGGTCACGGGATCGGCGTTGCGGATCTGGAGCGAGCGCCTGCTGCCCCGGAACGCGCCGTCCTTGACCCGCATGTCGGAGCCGCCGTTGATCAGGTCGATGTCCGTGCCGGACGGACCACGGTCACGCTCGACGTCTCCGCGAGGGCGCTCGAAGTCGTAGTGCGAGACGAGGTACGGCGACAAGGCCGGGTGCACGTCACGATCACGCGTGATCTTCTTGGTCCCGACGATCTTCCAGATCTTGCCGTTCGCCTTGGCGAGCAGATAGAGCTCGTCGTCGCCGTCACGACCGAGCCGCAGGTCGACACGACGGTCGCCCGCCAGCACCGGCGTCGTCACCTCGTTGCCACGCTCGTCGAACAGCGTGAGCTCGTGGATCTGGGCCGACGGCTTGCCACGCCGCATCTCGCGGTTCTCGGTGTACATCACCCGACCGTCCACGAGGTCGGCGAAGAGGTACTTGTCCCGCAGCTTGGGGACGTCCCCGCCTCGATAGACGAAGCCGCCGCTCACGGCGTGTCCGACGTCGGCACCGCACGGGAAGCCCGGCGGCGGGTTGTGGTCGTACTGAGCGACCGGGTAGGTGTAGCCGTTCTCGGCGTCGTCCTCCGGCAGCGGGTAGAGGTTGCAGCGGTCGGACTTGTCGAACAGGAACGATCCCTCGCGCTCGTCGCTGCGACCAGTGCGGCCGCGGCGAGGAGACTCCACCTTCGCTGGGTCATTCCATCCACCGTCCGTGTCGTCAGAGGGTTTCTCGGACAGCCCGAGAGCCGGCGGCAGGAATGTGCGTCCTGACGGCCCGGATCCCCGAGAGACGTGCTGGAAGCGCTTTCGTAAACGCTTTCGTGAACGGTAGGCGTATGACGTACGTCACGTCAAGATAGGGCTCCGGCTGACCCCAGGCGCCCGCAAGCGGGCCTTGACGGAGGACGGCGGCGAGGAGGATCGTTCGGTCCCTGGCGCTGCTGGAAGCGCTTGCGCCGCCCGCTGTGCCGCGGGAGGATCCGCCGCGTCGAGGGAGATGTCATGAGGATCAGAACTGTCCTGGCGGGCGCCGCCGCCCTGCTCGTGGGTGCCACCGTACTCGCTGCCTGGCCCTCGACCGCCGACCGGGGCGGGCCACGCTGGGCGGTCGACGACGACAGCCGCGCCGACTACGGCGTCTGTCGCGGCACCGATCCCGGGTGCTACCACGACTGGGAGACCGCCTTCAAGACCGATGGCGTCGACCGGGTGCTCGTCTACAGCGCCACCGGCGTCTCACGGCACGCACACCTCGGCCCTCGCCTCGCCCCCGGGATGAACCCACCGCTGACCGACGCCCACGTCGCCCAGCAGGCGATGCGCCGCTGGGGCACGGAGCACGGTCTGAGCGTCGACTGGACCGAGGACGTGCTCCAGCTCGACTCCCCCGGCAAGCTGCTCGGGTACGACGCTGTCGTGTTCCTCAGCAACTCGCGCGACATCCTCGACGACGCGGCGCAGACCTCCCTGATGCAGTACGTGCGTGCCGGCGGCGGGTTCGTCGCGGTGCACAACACTCTGGGCGCCGAGTACCACTGGCCGTACTTCCAGGGCCTTCTCGGCGGCGCCGCCTTCTATGACCACGGGCCGTCACGCAACGGCCGCGTCGAGAAGACGAGCCGTCGCGACGTCTCCGTCGCCGACCTCCCGAAGCGGTTCGTGCTCAAGGACGAGTTCTACAACCTCGCGCCCTTCCCGACGGGGGTCCGCATCCTCGCCGAGGTCGACCCGGACACGCTCGAGGGCGGCGGGAAGGGCTTCAACGGCCACCCGGGGCATCCCGACCAGCACCCGGTCACGTGGTGCCAGTACTACGACGGGGGACGCGCCTGGGTGACCTCGCTCGGCCACGAGGTCGCGCTCTGGCGTGACGGTGACGGCAATGGGGACGCCGACGAGCAGGCACGCCTGTTCAAGAGCCACGTCGTCAACGGGCTGCTCAGCACGATGGGCAAGAAGGCGTTCTGCCGGGCGTGATGGACGTCAGGCGCCGATCTGCTCCAGCACGGCGTCGAGCTCCTGCGTTGCATACCACGCCAATTCGTCGCCGACGTGGATCGCGGCGACGTCGCGCAGCGCGACCGGACCGGTCACCTCACCGTCAGGCCCGGCAGCGGCCTGCGTCACGACCACGACCACCGACCCCCAGCGCTCCTCCGCGATCTCACCGGCCACCGCCATCGCGTCGTACTCGTCCTGCTCGTCGTCGCTGGCAGCCACCACGCATGCGTACGCGTCGCCAGGGAGCTCGCCGGTGTCGGCGAGGGACCGCAGGTCCGCAGCCCGAACGGCGAGATAGGCCCGCCGAGTCACGCGGAGCCCTCGCCGGGGCTGGCCGCACGGTCACGACGCCCGGGCGCGCCGCCTCGCGGTGCGCGCACGCGGGTAGGGCTGGCGGTCTCGACCAGCTCGGCGAGGGCGTCCTCGACGCACTGTCCGAGGACGTCGGGCTCGGCCACCGCGGCGCGGTCGGCCACCATCCCGTAGTAGACGCCGCCGGCGTAGGACGTCACCCCGATCGACAGCGTCCGACCCGGGATGAGGGGGATCCCCGGATAGGTCTGGACGATCGGGGATCCGGCGATGAACATCTGCTCCTGGGGCCCGGGCACGTTGGTGACGACCAGGTCGTACGGGTGGTGGTCCTGCGTCTCCGCGACACGCGCACCGACCGCGTGGAAGGTCGTCGGGGCGAAGCCCGGGAGCTCCGCCAGCGTGTTCGCAGCGACCGCCACGCCGGTCTCCCTGTGCGCCTTGAGCGCGTACGAGACCTGGTGCAGGCGGACGACCGGGTTGGTCTCGCCGACGGGCAGCGACACCAGGTGACCGCGGACGGTGGAACCGTACGAGGTGGGAGCGCCGTCCGGGGCGGCGACCGACATCGGGACCATCGCCCGGAGTCGCGTGCTGTCGCTGACCGGCATGGCCTGGTTGAGCATCCATCCACGGATGCCGCCGGCGATCGTGCTCAGCATGACGTCGTTGACCGTGCCGCCGTGCGCGTCGCGGACCAGGCGGTAGTCGTCGAGCCGCGTGCTCACGGTGACGTAGCGGCGGTGTTGGCTGAGCCGTCGGTTGAACGGCCCTGCGGCGTCCGCGGCGACCGGACCGACGACCGGCAGCGTCTGCACGACCTTGCCGACCGCGGACTGGAGGCGGTCGAACCCCGCCGTGACACGGCTCGCGGCGCGCCGAGGACTCAGCGCGGTGTCAATGACCGACCTCGCGACCAGCGACATGCTGCCTGGACCGGCACGGGGGACCCAACCGTCGGGTGGCACGTCACGGTCGCGGGGGGTCTCGTCGAGCAGCACCTGAGCGAGGTCCACCGTCACGGACCCGTCGACCAGCGCCTGGTGCGACTTGATCAGCACCGCGACTCGGCCGTCCTCGAGGCCCTCGATGACGTAGGCCTCCCACAGGGGTCGCGACACGTCGAGACGCCGTGCGATCAACCGGCTGACGAGCTCGCGCAGGGCGGCACTCGTGCCCGGGGCGGGGAGGCCGGAGCGTCGCACGTGGTAGGTCAGGTCGAACGCTTCGTCGTCCACCCACACCGGCGGCCCCACATGACCCGGGACGGTCGCCACCCTTTGTCGGTAGCGAGGGACCAGGCCGATGCGTTCGTTGACGACCCGCACGAGCGTGTCGTAGTCGAAGGTGCGCTCGCCCGGCTCGATCACCGCAAGCGTCATCACCTGGCGCGGCGTCGTGGAGGTCTCCTCGTCGAGGAACGCCGCATCGAGGGCATCGAGACGTCGGGGCACGAGTAGAGGTTACGCCAGTTCGGGGCGGCGGGCGGCGATGCCACCGCTCAATGTGGACAACGCCGTCCGGAACGCTGACTCCGGCGCTCCCTCGACCGGCGTGTAGCCGTGCACGAGACAGCGGTCGATCGCCACCGGGTCGTCTGGGAGGAAGGCGGAGGGTCGCAACGTCGTGAAGCGCTCGACCGCGTCGGCGACCTCGCGAGCACTCCAGCCGAGCGTGGCACGCATCCGGTTGACGACGATCTCCGGCTCGATCTTGAACCGTGTGCGGATGTCGAGAACCGCCCGGGCCAGCCGTGCCAGACCCACCGGATCGGGGTTGCCCACGACGAGCACACGGTCGGCGACCACGAGCGTGTGCCGGGTGACGGCCGTCCGCCGCGGTGCGGCTGAGTCGAACGCCTGCTCCTCGACGTCGTCCACCGCGAACCCGAGGTCGACGACCACCTCGTCGGCGAGCTCCCGTGCGGTCTCGAGCACCGCCTCGTACGCCGCGGCCCGCAGGCTCGGCCACCGGTCAGCGCGTGGCAGGCCGGTGAGGACGGCCAGGTCGGGACCGATCCAGCGCAGAGATGCGGTCAGGGCAGCCGGGGTGAGCGTGCCCGCGTTGGCCTCGCGCGTGGACGCGAGCAGACCGCTCACCTCGTCGAGCAGTGCGAGCGCCACGGCCTGCGTGCCGCCGTCGACGTCGGCGTCGACCAGCACGGTCCGTCTCCCCGTGGCGGCCATCTCCGCGGCGAGCCCGCGAGCGACCGTGCTCCGCCCCGGCGCACCCGCCGGTCCCCACACGGCCGTCACGACGCCGTCGCGAGGGACACCGGCTGCGGGTCGGAACGCGTCGTCCCGCCGTGACGGTGCGGGCCGGAGCCCGTGCTCGGCACCCGGGGTGCGCGCTGTCGACGCGAGGTGCGCGACCGTCGAGAGACGCGTCCACGGCAGCACGGAGTCGATGCCGAGTGCGGCGGCACGACGCTCGGCGTCGGGACTCGAGGCTGCGTCGTCGACGACCGCGACCACGAGGACGTCGGTGCCCGTGACGCGGCGGACGGCGTCGGCGTCCAGCCCGGCGAGACCGAGGGACACGAGCGCGACACCGACCGCGCCGCTCGCCGCGGTCGCCACGGCGTCGGCCACGTCCACGCAGCGGCGTACGACCTCGATCCCGTCCGCCTCGACGGCAGCGGCCACCAGGTCGGCCTCCCAGGGTTCGCCACCCGCGGCGATCAGGACGGGAACGCTCACGCGGACGGCCCCATCCGCCGTACGAGGGTGGCGCTCCCTCCCGCGAGCGCCGCCAGCGCCCGCGGGAGCACCTCGCCGCGTTCGTCCTCGACGAGGACGACCACGCTCCGCACCGAACCCTCGCCGAAGGCGCTGGCGTCACCGTGCACCGCGACTACCGCGACGTCGTCGATGACGCGGCGGGCGGCCTCCGACCTCGTCCCGGCGCTCGGCTGCTCCGCGGCGACCCAGACGTCAACCCGGTGGCCGGGGCCGAGGTCGGCGGGCATCGCGGTCCCGGTGACCTGCAAAGGCACCTCAACGCCACTCACCACGGTCTCGCCCGCCACGGCCGCGACCGGAACGAGCTCGCCGGCCGCGAGGTCGCGTGCCCATGCCGCCCCCGAGAGCCGCTCAGACAGCGAATCGGCGTCCGGCTCGTCCAGGTAGGCCCCGGAGGCAACAGGATCGAGCCGGACATCGACCCGCTCGAGGTCTCCTGGTCGCACGGGCTCGCCGGCGCGAACGTCGGCCGAGACCGCCCACACCTCCGTGGTCTTGGCGACGTTGGTGACGAGCAGACCGCCCAGCAGCATGCAGACGGCGACAAGCGCGGCCCCGGTCACCGCACGGGGGTGGGTCCAGCGGGGTCGGTGAAGGCGGCGGGCGTCGGTGTGCGGCGTCGCCGAGGCTGACGACCCCGGCAGGAGCGTGGGCATGCGCCTATTGATGCCGCAAAGGAGTCCGATCCGTCCACCCTCTGTCCACAGATCGACGGTGCGGCCGCGACCTCGGGGCGGTCCTGCTGGCAGAATCGACGCATGCCTCTCGGATCCGAGTCACCCCGGTTCCTGCGGCTGTCGGACGTGGCCGAGGTGCTCAACGTCTCCGAGCGGCAGGTCTACGCGCTGGTCCGGCGCGGAGACCTGGCCGCGATCCGCGTCGGCGGCCGAGGGGTGTGGCGGGTCGAGGCCGACGTGCTCGAGCGCTACATCGCCGACCAGTACGCCGCCGCGCGAGACCACATCGCCGCGCACCCGTTCGTGGAGGGCGACGAGTCACGCGACGGTGAGGACGTCAGCGCGGACACCTGACCGCCGCGACCGCCGTGTACGGCACCAGCTCGCCGCCGATCTCCGCGTAGTCGCTGCCCGCTCGTGTCGGGGTGCCTCGCACGGTGCTGCCGTCGACCAGCACCACGACGACGACGTCACGGTCGCGGACGAACGTCGCCCACGCCTGCCGCCAGGTCGTACGCCGCTGCACCTCCCCGCGCGCGGTCAGGGGCGCTCCCGTCCCCGCCGTCACGCTGAGCACAGCATCCATCGAGACCACCCAGTCGGTCGTGACGTCGTGGTGCAGGAGCACCCAGTCCGCGGTCGCCATCGCGAGCTCACCTCGAACCAGACCGACCGCCGTGACGCTGAGCACGATCTCGCGCCCTAGACACCGGTCTGCCCAGGAGACGGCGGCCGACCGCTCCACGGCGAGGTCCTCGATCTGCCGGTCGCGCTCCGCCTGACTCTCGCCGTCGGCCTGCAGGGCCAGGTCGGTCTCGAGCGCGTCGAACCGTTCGTCCCACCGCATGTGCCGCACTCTAGCGCCCGACGAACCTGTGGACGAACGGTTGACTGTGTGGTTAGACATACGCAAACGTAGGCAAACGTCATCAAGAGGAGGTGCCGATGAAGACCCGACCGTTTGCTGGACTGACCGCCCTCCTGCCCGCGACGGCCGTCGTGCTCCTGATCGGACGGGTCCCGGCGGCCTGCACCCAGCTGGCATCCGCGACAGCGCCGTACCCTCCTCGCCTGGATACCCTGCTCGGCGCCGTCGCCGTGCTGCTGGCGGTCGCCGCGACAGCCTGGCTCACGTTCCTCAGCGGGGTCGCGCTGATCTGTCGCGTCATCCGAAGGCCGGTTCCGCGGAGGCTGCTGGCCTGGTCACCGCCGTCCTGGCGGCCGGTCGTCGCGGCGGTGGCGGGGACGGTGGTGCTGGTGGCCCCGCCTGCCTCCGCCGCAACCACGACCCCGGGGTCACCAGGAGCATCCGGTGCCTCGTCCGCCTCGGGCGCTGCTGTCCGGCCACCCACTTCGGCGTTCCAGGGGCTGCCGTTGCCCGACCGACCCGGGCGCCTTGCGGCGCCGCGACCTGCGCGGCCACAGGGTGAACCGCCACAGGGTGAACCGACCATCCGCAGGGCATCCGAGGGCGCTCCCCCTCCCGCTCGTGGCATCGACTCGCCCTCGACCTCCGTGCGATCGACCGCGGAGCCCTCGGGTCGCCGCGTCCGTGCCGGCGAGACGTTGTGGAGCATCGCCGCCGACGAGCTTCGCTCCGCCGGAGACGTCGCCGGTCCGCGACGGATCGACCGGTCGTGGCGCCGCTGGTACGCCGCGAACCGATCGCTCATCGGCGCCGACCCGGACGCACTACGGGTCGGGCTCGTTCTTCGGCGACCAGGTCGCGCCCCCGCACCCGACACCCCCTCCTCACCCACCGCACTCGACGAAGGAGAACCCCGATGACCACCGACACCACTCACACACGCGACGCCAACGCGACGAGCCTGCACACCGTCCCACCTGCGACCCACCGCGGGAGCCGACGCGCCCGTCGACGCACCGTCACCGAGGACGGCGCCGCCAACCAGAAGGGTGTCCAGGAGACACGCGTGCGTGAGCGGGCCGTCCAGTGGTCCCTGCCGCTGGTCGAGGGCTCGCTGGCGCTCTCGGCCGAGCCGCCCGCCTCCCCGGTTGCCGAGACTCGGCCACGCCTCAGTCTCGTGCCGGCTCCCGACCGCGAGCTCGAGCAGCGCGCGGGCCGGTTCGTCCAGGCAGTGCTCGAGGTCACGGCCGGCGCGCGGTCTCTCCAGCAGCTGACGCGGGTCGTCCGTCCGGACGTGTACGAGGAGATGCAGCACCGGCTCACCGTCCTCAGCCGCGTCCGGGCCCGTGACCCCCGCGTGCCGTCGGCGGCACGCGTGGCGAGCGTCCGCGTCTACAAGCCACGCGACGACGTCGCCGAGGTCACCGCCCGCGTCGTGAGAGACGGGCGCTCACGCGCCGTGGCGGCACGACTGGAGCACGACACCGACCGTCGTGATCCGACGTGGGTCTGCACGGCACTGTGCTGGGTGTGAGGAGTGAGGCACAGGTGGTCGGCGAGGAACGAGCCGCCCGCCACAGCCGACCTCCGCAGCACCCGGCACGAAAGGCACTCTGCTGGGTGTGAGGCGCTGGGCGCGAGGAGTGAGGCGCTGGGTGTGAGGAGTGAGGCACAGGTGGTCGGCGAGGAACGAGCCGCCCGCCACAGCCGACCTCCGCACCGACGACGAAGGACTCGGCATCGCGACCACCTCGTGGCTGCGATGTCGAGTCCTTCGTCGTGGTGCGGTCAGCGGTTGCGCTTGCGCGACTTCCGCTGCGCCTTGGCCTTCTGGCGCGCCTTGTTCTTGGCGTTGTTCTGGCGGACCCTCTCGTTCTCGCTCAGCGCCAACGGGTCGTCGTCCTCCTCGTCGCGGGTCTCGACCTCGACGCCACTGCCACCGGCCACGTCGTCGGGTCCGCTGTAGGTGAGCTGCTGCGGGACGTTGTCCTCGAGACCCTTGGCGGACACCTCGACGTCGCCGTCCTGCTCCGGCTCGACCTGGACGTCGACGTTGAAGAGGAAGCCGACCGACTCCTCCTTGATCGCCTCCATCATCACCGTGAAGAACTCGTGGCCCTCGCGCTGGTACTCGACGAGGGGATCGCGCTGGCTGTAGGCGCGCAGTCCGATGCCCTCGCGCAGGTAGTCCATCTCGTAGAGGTGCTCGCGCCACTTGCGATCCACCACCGAGAGGACCACACGACGCTCGAGCTCGCGCGTGACCTCCGAGCCGAGCTCCTTCTCGCGGGCCTCGTACGCCGTCCGCGCGTCGGTCGTGATCGACTCGACGAGGATGTCGCGGGTCAGACCCGAGCGGCCACCGTGCTCGTCCTCGAGGCCGGCGATGGTCACCGAGATCGGGAACAGCGTCTTGAGAGCCGTCCACAGCGCCTCGAGGTCCCACTCGTCGGGGAACCCCTGCGTCGCGCCGTTGACGTAGCCGGCGATGGTGTCCGTGATCATCTCGCGGACCCAGTCGCTGAGATCCGCGCCCTCGAGCACGCGACGACGCTCGGCGTAGATGACCTCACGCTGACGGTTCATCACGTCGTCGTACTTGAGGATGTTCTTGCGTGTCTCGAAGTTCTGGCCCTCGACCTGCGACTGTGCCGACGCGATGGCGTTGGTGACGCGCTTGTTCTCGATCGGGACGTCGTCGGGGACCTTCATCGTGGTGAGGATGAAGTCGACCCAGTCGGCCTTGAACAGACGCATCAGGTCGTCCTGGAGCGACAGGTAGAAGCGGGTCGACCCCGGGTCTCCCTGGCGACCCGAACGACCGCGCAGCTGGTTGTCGATGCGCCGGGACTCGTGCCGCTCGGTGCCGATGACCGCCAGACCGCCGAGCGAGACGACCTCGTCGTGGTCCTCCTGGACCTGCTTCTCGACCTCGGCGAGGGTGTCGGGCCAGGCCGCCTCGTACTCCTCGGGCGTCTCGACCGGGTCGAGGCCCTTGGCCCGCAGCGCCTGGTCGGCGAGGAACTCCACCGAACCGCCGAGCATGATGTCGGTGCCTCGACCGGCCATGTTGGTCGCGACCGTGACCGCACCCTTGTGACCGGCGACCGCGACGACCGACGCCTCACGCTCGTGCTGCTTGGCGTTGAGGACCTTGTGCGCGATGCCGCGCTTCTTGAGCATCGAGGACAGCCGCTCGGACTTCTCGACGCTCGTCGTGCCGACGAGGATCGGCTGACCGATCTCGTGGCGCTCGGCGATGTCGTCGACGACCGCGTCGAACTTGGCGTCCTCGGTGCGGTAGACCAGGTCACGCTCGTCGACACGGGCGATCGGCTTGTTGGTCGGGATCGGGACGACTCCGAGCTTGTAGATCTTGTCGAACTCAGACGCCTCGGTCATCGCCGTGCCGGTCATGCCGGAGAGCTTCTCGTAGAGGCGGAAGTAGTTCTGCAGGGTGATCGTCGCGAGGGTCTGGTATTCCTCGCGGATCCTCACGTTCTCCTTGGCCTCGATCGCCTGGTGGAGTCCCTCGTTGTAGCGACGACCCTCCAGGATGCGACCGGTGTGCTCGTCGACGATGAGCACCTCGCCGTCCATCACGACGTAGTCCTTGTCGCGCTTGAACAGCTCCTTGGCCTTGATCGCGTTGTTGAGGAACGAGATCAGCGGCGTGTTGACGGCGTCGTACAGGTTGTCGATGCCGAGGTAGTCCTCGACCTTGGTGATCGACGGCTCGAGCACGGAGACCGTGCGCTTCTTCTCGTCGACCTCGTAGTCGACGTCACGCTCCATCGGGGCGACGATCGACGAGAACTCGCCGTACCACTTGACCTCGTCCTGGGTGGGACCGGAGATGATCAGCGGGGTCCGCGCCTCGTCGATGAGGATCGAGTCGACCTCGTCGACGATCGCGAAGCTGTGCCCGCGCTGGACGCACTCGTCGATCGAGTCGGCCATGTTGTCGCGGAGGTAGTCGAAGCCCAGCTCGTTGTTGGTCGCGTAGGTGATGTCGGCCGCATACGCGACGCGCCGCTGCGCCGGCGTCATCGACGGCAGGATCACGTCGGTGGTCAGACCGAGGAAGTTGTAGACGCGACCCATCCACTCGGCGTGGTACTTCGCGAGGTAGTCGTTGACCGTGACGACGTGCACGCCCTTGCCCGACAGCGCGTTGAGATAGCTGGGAAGGGTGGCGACGAGGGTCTTGCCCTCACCGGTCTTCATCTCCGCGATGTTGCCCAGGTGAAGGGCGGCGCCGCCCATGATCTGGACGTCGAAGTGACGCTGGCCGAGGACGCGGCTCGCGGCCTCGCGCACGGTCGCGAACGCCTCAGGCATGAGGTCGTCGAGAGACTCCCCGCCGGCCAGGCGCTCCTTGAACTCGTCGGTCATCGCACGGAGCTCGTCGTCGCTCATCGCGACGAAGTCGTCCTCGAGGGCGTTGACCTGCTTGACGATGGCCTGCAGCTGGCGAAGGATCTTGCCCTCGCCCATGCGCAGGATCTTGTCGATCACCTTGGGCACGGAATCGCACTCCTGAGAACTTGCTCGCCGAGCCGTCGACGGGGGCCCGGACAGAGCGGCCACCGACAGCAGAACCTCGACCATCCTAGGCGACAGGAGGCGCCAACCGTAACCGTGTCGGAGATCGCCGTCACACCGCGGCAGGTTCGACGCCGCCGCTGCCGGGCACCGCCCGGTCGACGACCCCTGCCAGGACCCCGGCCAGATCCCCCTTCGGCTCCACCTCGACCGTGTCGAGACCGAGCCAGCCCGCCGCCGACCACAGCTGCTCGGCCAGCGCTGCCGCCACCCGGTCACGCGGCGCGCCGGGCTCAGCCCAGGCCGACCGGACGAGCAGACGTCCCGTGGCCCGGTCCGCCTTGAGGTCGACCCGGGCGACGATCGCGTCGTCGAGGAGGAACGGCAGGACGTAGTAGCCGTGCACCCGCTTGTGCGCGGGCACGTAGATCTCGATCCGGTAGCGGAACCCGAAGAGGTCCTCCGTGCGGGCACGCTCCCAGACCAGCGGGTCGAACGGGCTCAGCAGAGCAGCGGCACGAATCGAGCGGGGGGTGGTCGCGGCGGTGTGCCGGTACGCCGGTCGCCGCCAGCCCTGGACCGTGACCGGCTCCAGCGTGCCCTCCTCGACGAGCTCGTGGACCGCCGTGCGGGTCTCGGCCACACCCATCCGGTAGTAGTCGCGCAGGCTCGCCTCCGTCGCCACCCCCGACGACGCGGCCGCTCTGCGCAACAGTGCGCGGGCCGCCTCGGCGGGATCGGGCTCAGGCAGGTCCAGGACCGCCCGCGGAAGGACCCGCTCGGGCAGGTCGTAGACCCGCTCGAAGGCGGTGTTGCGTCGAGCGACCGTCAGCTCGCCGGCCAGGAAGAGGTATTCGAGGGCGTACTTGGTCTCCGACCAGTTCCACCCCCAGTTGTCCCGGCTCCGCTGGGTGGCCGGGTCGAGGTCGCGCGCCGTGACGGCACCGCGCGTCGCGACCTCCCGCAGCAGGTCGTCCGCGATCTCCGGCCGGCCCTTGTCTCCACCCCAGGCGTGGCCGCGGTCGCGATAGCGGCGCATCCGGTGCTGCATCGTCGGCCAGAGCTCGACCGGCATGTACGCCGCGACGTGCGCCCAGTACTCGACGAGGCGGCGTGGACGCTTCTCCGCCGCGCGGTGCAGGAGCGTGGTGTCGTACGGACCGAGCCGGCTGAAGAGGGGCAGGTAGTGGGCGCGCTGAAGCACGTTGACCGAGTCGATCTGGAGAACTCCGGTCCGCACGAGCGCGCGGTCGAGCGTCCGCATCGTCACTCGGTTGTGCGGCCGGTCGGTGAACCCCTGCGCAGCCAGGACCGTACGGCGAGCGGTCGCTGCCGACATCTCCTCCGGCCGGCTCACGGCGGATCGAGCAGGCGCTCCCGGACCGCGTAGGTCGCCGCCTCGACGCGCGACCTGAGCTGGAGCTTCTCGAGGATGTTGCGGACGTGGTTCTTGACGGTGTTCTCGCTGATGAAGAGCGCGCGACCGATCTCGCGGTTGTTGTGTCCGAGCGCGACGAGGCGCAGGACCTCGAGCTCGCGGTCGCTCAGCCTGGTGCCTCGCGGCTCCGGCTCGCCGCGCGTCGCCAGCTGCCGGAACTCCTCCAGCAGGCGGGTCGCGACCTGCGGACTGATGAGCGACTGACCGGAGGCGACCCGCCGGACGGCATCACTGACCTGGTCGACCGAGGAGTCCTTGAGCAGGTAGCCCGACGCACCGTTGCGGATGGAGCCGAGCAGGTCGCTCTCCTCGTCGCTGGCCGTGAGCATCACGATGCGGGCCGACGGGGCCGCCTCTTTGATCGCGGCGGCCGCCTCGGGACCGTTCATCCCGGGCATCCGGACGTCCAGCAGGACCACGTCCGGTGGGCTTGCGGTCGCCTGAGCGACGGCGGAGGGCCCGTCCTGGGCCTCCTCCACCTCGAGCCCTGGGTCTGCCTCGAGAACCATCCGGAGACCGCGCCGGAACAGTTCTTGGTCGTCGACCAGGAGGACCCGGATCGACTCGACATGATCGGCTGCGGAGCTCATCGCAGCCGATCATGCCACGAGCCAGGTCAGCTCACCGCGGTGTCCAGCGTGTCGGCGTCGGTCTCCGGGTCGATGTGGATCACGCCGTAGTCGTAGCCGTGGCGCCGGTAGACGACGCTCGGCTGACCGGAGTCCTTCTCCACGAACAGGTAGAAGTCGTGGCCGACCATCTCCATCTCGTAGAGAGCCTGGTCGAGAGTCATGGGGCTCGCACGGTGCGTCTTCTCGCGGACGACGAGCGGCCCCTCTCCGCGGACCTCGACGGGACCTGCGTAGCGGACGGCGTCGATCGGCTCCTCCTCGTCGGCCGGCGAGTCCTGCGCCGTTGTCGAGGCGAACTCGGCGACGGACATCGGGGTCCGGCTGCCACGGTGGACGCGCTTGCGGTCCTGGGCCTTCCTCACCTGGGCCTCGAGCTTGTCGACAGCCTTGTCGAGTGCCGCGAGAGGCTCGTCGGCGCAGGCCTCGGCGCGGATGGCCGGCCCACGGCTGCGCAGCGTGATCTCGACACGCTCGCAGCGCCCGCTCTGGCGAGGGTTGTATTCCTTGGTCAGCTCGACGTCGACGCGCTGAATCTTCTTGCGCTGGTCGTACTTCTCGATGCGAGGTATCTTCTCGTCGACGTAGTCACGAAAACGCTGGGTGATCTCACAGTTTCGACCCTTCACGACAACTTCCACGAGGCCTCCTCGGGTCAGCGTCGGCCACCGCTGACGGTGCCGACGCGGGGCGGGGGTGGTTCACATATCTCGACCGTAGACCGCCGCGTCGCATTTCTCCACCGAAGCGGCGAACGCGGTCACGGGTCACCCTAGGGGACGTTGCGAAGGACGACGAAGACGGCGCGTAGCCGCCAGGGTCGCCACTGCGACGGGCCGTGACCCGGCCGCCGTGAGCGCGCGGACCGCCTCACCGACACTGGCCCCGGTCGTCACCACGTCGTCGGTGACGACCACCGCCGCCCCACCCACCACCGGCCGTCGTACGCGGTAGGCACCGGCCAGATTCGCGGCGCGCTCGGCCGCGCCGAGCCCTGCCTGATCGGCGATCCTGCCGACCCGCAGGACCGGATCGGCGCGGGCGCGGACCCCCTGTCGCCTCAAGGCCGACGCGGTCGCACGGGCGAGCTGCGCTCCCGCGTCGAACCCACGTGCGCGCACCGCCTGACGCCGCGACGGCACCGGGACCAGGACGACCGACCAGGTCTGGCGCCTCCCGAGTGCGAACCCGCGCTCCTCGGCGACCCCGAGCGCGAGGAGGACCGCCACCGCCAGGAGGGCCCCCAACGGACGTGCGAGAGCCGTCCGCGGCTCTTCCTTGTAGGCGTGCAGCAGCTCGACGACGACGCCCTCGTAGGCGGTGAGCGACACCGGGACCACCAAGGAGGGCCGCAGCAGTGCGAGCGGGACGGGGTCGGGCGCACGGATGCCGGGTCGGCCACCGACCGCTCGACGGCACCGCTCGCAGAGCACCAGGCCGGGCAGACCACATCCGGCACACCTCACTCCGAGCACCAGGTCGGCCGCCGCCCTCAGGAGTTCGCGCACGTCGTCAGGGTGCTGGCCCGGAGGCCGGCAGGGCCGCGACCCTCGGACGTCCTGGGGACGATCGAGCAACGCGCGGGCCTGGGGACGACCGAGCGCCGCGGGCGGCACGAGGGCTCAGCCGGCGAAGCCTGCCGAACCCACCGGGTCGCTCCCGGGCTGCTGCCACCGGCCGTCGTTGTTCTGCGTCCACAGCATGCCTCGCGCGTCGAGCACGTAGAGCGGCGCCGAGACCAGGCCCGGCGCGAGGACCTGACGGGCACCGTCCTGCGGCAGCAGACCGACGCGGACCGCTCCGGTAGCCGCACTCGAGGAGTCGATCGCGACGAGGGTCACCTGTGGCGCCCGCTGGGCAGCGCGTGCGAGGAGCGCCAGGGACGTGCTCGAGCGCCAGGCAGCCGAGATCGGGACACCGGACTCAGCCGGAACAGGGATCTCTCTGACGTCGACCAGGGCCACCACCGTCTCGGACTCGGGCTCGTAGCGGACCGCACCGACGTACACCCCGTCACGCCCGGCGACGCGCGCCGTCGCGACGAATCGTGCGCCGTCCGGCGACAGCTCGAACCCGGTCACCCGGCCCCCGGCCAACGGCCCGAGACCAACGATGCGAGCGCGCTCGCCGGGCCGTCCCACGGTCAAGGTGGACCCGCGCCGCGTCCGGTCGAGGGTCCACAGCCGACCGGCGGCGTCCCAGCTCGGCCGCAGCAGGTCGGAGCCCTGACGGACGACGACGGGTTTCGGCTCACCGGTCAACGGCGAGACCCGGACCACCTTCCGCCCGTCGGTCACGAGGGCGATGCGGTCGCGGTCGACAGAGACGCGGAAGTCGTCGGACTCCACCGGGTCGCTCCCCCACACTCCCCCGAACGGACTCGTGCGGGTCCGGTCGACGACGCGGAGCCGGCCGTCGACCATCGCGAACAGCTCCGTCGACCGGTCCGCCGCTGGGTCGTACTCGGTCCAGGCATCCACCGCCTGGCGTCGTGGCGTACCCGGCAGTGCCACGGCCCGCTCACCGACGACGATCTCGACGGCTGTGACCGCGGGGATCTGCCGCAGGCTCCAGACGAGCTGGGCCGAGAGACGCTCGCGGTCCTTGAGCGGGACCTCGGCGGGCGAGCCGTCGAACCGGATGACGGCGACGCCCGCGTCGTCGATCTCGACCTGGCGTGCCAGCACCCAGCTCTCGGGCAGGAACGAACGCGCCTGGCCACCGACGGCACCCCGAGGCCCCTTGAGGACCGAGGAGACGAGATACGTCGGGAGGTTCTCGTCGTCGGGCAGGTGCACCGGCTCCGCCACGAGCTGGCTCCCCGCGGCGTCGAAGAAGTAGCTGTTGAACGAGTCGTAGTAGTCCTCGAAGAAGTCCTGCTTGATCATCGCGCCCTGCGGAGGGTCGGCGATCCGCCACTGGTCCTCTTCCTTCACCAGCGTGAGGTCCAGGTGCTGCTCGCGCGACGTCGGCACGGTGAACCGCCCCTGGTCGGAGAGGACCGCCTCGCGCACGAGGTCGACGCCGACGCTCTCGCCGCCGGTGCGGGTCTCCGGCAGCGACACCGACGTCTGCGAGTACACCGTCACGGAGTCTCGGGGACGCCAGTCGTCCGACGCCCCCTCGGTGAGGAACCGGCGGGCGATGTCGTAGCGCACCGGCGAAGCCATCATCGCCTGGAGGAAGCCGTTGACGACGTCATTGGGAGTTGCGCCGTCGACCGGCCCCGCGGGACGGAAGCGGGCGGGGGATGCCTGCTCGGGTCGACCGTCCTCGACCGAGCGGACGGCCCCGCTGTCCGGGATCGACACGCATCCGCTCAGGACGGTCGCGAGCGCGACGAGCGCCACGAACGTACGGCCGGCCGCGCGCCGCGACGGCCCCTGTGCTGTCGAGACCTTCATCGGACACCTCCCGTCCGGCGACGCGTGTCAGGACCGCTGGTGGTCGGCACGAGTGGCAGCGGGGACCGTTGCGGGTCGTCGCCCGCCTGCTTCGGCAGCGTGAGCCGGAACTGCGCCCCGAGCCCCGGCTCGCCCCACGCCTGCAGCCAACCCCCGTGGAGGACGGCGTCCTCCAGAGCGATCGCGAGCCCGAGGCCGGTCCCTCCGCGGCTGCGCTCGCGGGCCGGGTCGGCGCGCCAGAACCGGTTGAACACCAGCTGCGACTGGCCGGGCTCCAGCCCGACGCCGTAGTCGCGCACGGCGATCGCCGCGCTGGTGGGGCCGTGGGCGACGATCAGCTCCACGCGGTCCGAGCCCGAGTAGTGGATCGCGTTCGCGACGAGGTTGCGGACGATCCGTTCGATACGCCGCACGTCGGCCTCGACCACGGCCGGACCGTCGCGGTTGACGACGCTCAGCTCGACACCGTGCCGCTCGGCGAGCGGGCGGTAGTGGACGCACACTCCCTCGACGAGCTCCACCAGATCGACCGCGTCGACCTCGAGCCGCGCGGCGCCGGCGTCGAAGCGGCTGATCTCCAGCAGATCCGCGAGCAGGGACTCGAAGCGGTCGAGCTCTGCCTGGAGCAGCTCGGCGGAGCGCTGGGACGCTGGATCGTAGTGCTCGCGGTTGTCGTAGAGGAGATCCGCAGCCATCCGGACGGTCGCGATGGGCGTACGGAGCTCGTGCGAGACGTCGGAGACAAAACGGTGCTGCAACCGCGACAGCTCCTCCAGCTGCCGGATCTGCCGTTGGAGGCTCTCAGCCATCCGGTTGAACGAGAACGACAGGCGGGCGATGTCATCCTCGCCACGCACCACCATCCGCTCCTCGAGCCGGCCGTCGGCCAACCGCTCGGCGATCCGGCGCGCCAGCCGCACAGGCGTGACGACCTGCCGCGTCACCAGCCACGCGACCCCGGAGGACAGCAGGACCAGCGCCAGCCCTGCGTACAGCAGCGAGTTGCGCACCAGCGCCAGCGTCCGAGCCTGGTCTGCCATCGGGAAGGCGTAGTACAACGCGTAGGACTGGGTGCCGTCGGGCATCCGGAGCACGTCACCCACGAGGATGGCCGCCGACTCCTCGTCGCTGCCGTCGACCTGCATGCGGCTGAAGGTGTACGCGACACCGTCACCGGCCGCGACCGAGCGCGCCAGGTCGTCGGGGATGCTCTGCGACGCGATGCCCGACGACGAGACGACGGCGGCGTCGGCGTTGCCCGTCCCGTCGAGCGGACCCTCGAGCAGGACCTGGTAGGACGGCGGCGAGCCCGACCGCGACGCCAGGTCGGTGACGAGGGTGCGCAGCACGTCGGTCTCGGCCGAGGCGTCGGAGATCGCGCTCACGTCGAGCGTCTGCTGGGCGGCGCTGAACCCGGCGCGGGCCTCCGAGAGCGCGACGTTGCGCCGCGCCTCGACCATGCCGTCGGCGACACCTTGGAGCATGAGCCAGCCGACGCCGCCGATGACCAGCGCGCTGATCATCATCGTCGTGATGACGACCCGGGCCTGGATGGACCGTCGCCACAGCGACACCGCGGGCAACAACGCGTTGCGCACCCGCAGCAGCCCTCGACGCAGCCACCTCGGCGCCCGTCGCGCCATGGCCGTCAGGAGCTCCCGGCCTTGTAGCCGACCCCGCGGACCGTGACGACGACCGTCGGGTTGTCGGGATCGGGCTCGACCTTCGAGCGCAGTCGTTGGACGTGCACGTTGACGAGCCTGGTGTCGGCCGCGTGCCGGTAGCCCCACACCCGCTCCAGGAGCACCTCACGGGTGAAGACCTGCCGCGGGCTGCGTGCCAGGCAGACCAGCAGGTCGAACTCCAGCGGGGTGAGCGACAGCTCCTGGGAACCCCGACGGACCA
Source organism: Mumia sp. zg.B21 (assembly GCF_019550855.1). Lineage (NCBI taxonomy): Bacteria > Bacillati > Actinomycetota > Actinomycetes > Propionibacteriales > Nocardioidaceae > Mumia > Mumia sp. zg.B21. Next base: position 1,119,739 of record NZ_JAHWCJ010000001.1, read on the forward strand.
CGTGACCGCGGACGTCGATCTCCAGGTCACCGACGGCAAGAACCTCGGGGTCGGGCTGGTGGTGGACCCGGGTCCGCGCGCGGACCCGGGCGACGAGCTCCTTGGGCTTGAACGGCTTCACCACGTAGTCGTCGGCACCCGATTCGAGCCCGAGGACGACGTCGACGGTGTCGCTCTTGGCCGTGAGCATGACGATCGGCACACCAGACTCGGCCCGGATCACCTTGGCGACGTCGATGCCGTTCATGCCCGGCAGCATGACGTCGAGCAGCACCAGGTCCGGCTGGTAGCTGTGGAACACCTCGACGGCGGCGGTGCCCGTGGAGGCCACCGCCGTGTCGAAGCCCTCCGCGCGCAGCACGATCGTCAACATCTCCGCCAACGCACGGTCGTCGTCGACCACGAGGATCTTGCCGCCGTACCGGGCAGGGGCCGGTTGGTCGTCATTGACCACCGGCTCCCTGACAGCGCCGTTGCCGTCCACGTGTGTCTCCTCCGCCGAAGGCTCAGTAGCGATAGTGGTCGGACTTGTAGGGTCCGCTCACAGGGACGCCGAGATAGCTCGCCTGGTCCTCGCTGAGCTCGGTGAGCTCCACGCCCAGCGCATCGAGGTGCAGACGCGCGACCTCCTCGTCGAGGTGCTTCGGCAGCGTGTAGACACCCACCGGGTACTCCTCGTTCTTGGTGAAGAGCTCGATCTGCGCCAGCACCTGGTTGGTGAACGAGTTGGACATGACGAACGACGGGTGACCCGTCGCGTTGCCGAGGTTGAGCAGGCGCCCCTCGCTCAGCACGATCACGGTGCTGCCGCTCGGCACCGTCCACAGGTCGACCTGCGGCTTGACGTTCTTGTGCTTCACCCCGGGCGTCGCCGCCAGCCCGGCCATGTCGATCTCGTTGTCGAAGTGGCCGATGTTGCCGAGGATCGCCTGGTGCTTCATGCGACCGATCTGCTCGGCGGTCACGACGTCCTTGTTGCCGGTCGCGGTGATGACGATGTCGGCGTGCTCGATCACCGAGTCCAGGCGCGCGACCTGGTAGCCGTCCATCGCCGCCTGCAGCGCGCAGATGGGGTCGATCTCGGTCACGATGACGCGCGCACCCTGGCCACGCAGCGAGTCGGCGCAGCCCTTGCCGACGTCGCCGTAGCCGCAGACGACCGCGACCTTGCCGCCGATGAGCACGTCGGTCGCACGGTTGATGCCGTCGATGAGCGAGTGGCGGCAGCCGTACTTGTTGTCGAACTTCGACTTGGTGACCGAGTCGTTGACGTTGATCGCCGGGAAGAGGAGCGTGCCCTCCTTGAAGCGCTCGTACAGCCGCAGCACCCCCGTCGTCGTCTCCTCGGTGACGCCCTGGACGCTGTTGCCGATACGGGTCCAGCGCTGCGGGTCGGACTCCATGCTGCGACCGAGGACCCGAAGGACCTCCTTGAGCTCGGCGTTGTCGGTGGTGTCCGGGGACGGCACCTCGCCGGCCTTCTCGTACTCCACGCCGAGGTGCAGCAGGAGGGTCGCGTCGCCGCCGTCGTCGAGGATCATGTTGGGGGTCTCGTCACCGGGCCAGACGAGCATCTGCTCGGCGAGGTCCCAGTACTCGGCGAGGGTCTCGCCCTTCCAGGCGAACACCGGGACGCCCTGCGGGTCGTCGACCGTGCCGCTCCGACCGACGACGACCGCGGCAGCGGCCTCGTCCTGCGTCGAGAAGATGTTGCAGCTGGCCCAGCGCACGTCGGCGCCGAGATCGACGAGGGTCTCGATGAGGACGGCGGTCTGCACCGTCATGTGCAGCGACCCCGCGATGCGGGCCCCTGCGAGCGGCTTGCTGTCGCCGTAGCGCGCCCGCATCGCCATGAGGCCGGGCATCTCGTGCTCTGCAAGGGTGATCTCCGTGCGGCCGCGGTCGGCCAGGGTCAGATCAGCAACCGAAAAGTCCATTCCTCCATCGTAGCCAGGCTGGTGAAGCATCCGGGCCACCGTGTCGATGTGCCGGGTCACCGATCTCCGCAGGCTACGACGCCCCGCCGCCGCTCATCGTCCGAGACCGACCGCGAGGTACGCCGCCGCGTAGCCGCCGATTGCCACCAGCGAGGCGTACCGCGCCACCTCCCCGCCCCCGACCGACGCCACCTCGTCGTGCCGCACCCCTTGGCTCTGCGCCGCACCCAGGACGCGGCCCCGGTCGACCCGCACCGTCGGCGCGTCGACCTGGTCGTCGAGCAGCACGAGGTACGGGGAGGCGTCTTCGACCGCGTCCTCGAAGGGGTCGGCGAACACGTCCCGGCGCGGGCTGGCCTGCAGCACCGCGACCAGGTCGTCGGCCTCCGCCGCGAGGGCCGGGCGCGCGGAGACCCGACGCAGCCCCTCCGCCCACCGGCGCGCGGCCCGTGCCGCGAGGACGCTGCCGCCCCACACCAGCGGGACCGTGTCACCGAGCCCTGACGCGAGCTGCTTGGCCCGGTTGGAACCGAGGTCGTGGAACGGCGAGCACTCGACCGCCACCGTGTCGAGCGCCGCTGCCACCTCGTCGGCGTCGACGGCCGGGGCGAGCCCGAGCGCAGCGAGGGCCTGGAGAGCCACGACCGACGACGTCAGCCCGTCGGAGGTCGCGGTCGGCAGCAGGGTCGTCCAGCGAGAGGCGCCGACCTCGGCGAGCGGAGAGGTCGCCGCGGTGACGAGCAGCATCGGGCACCCCCGGCGTACGGCCTCGGCGGCCGTCGAGTGGGCCGCCTGACCGTCGGGAGCACCCAGCGCGACGACCAGGTCGAGGTTGCCTGCCCATCCGGGCAGGCCGGGCCCGGGCCAGGCGACGAACGGCACGGGGCACACGGGCTCGAGCACGGCGCGCAGCAGGCGGGCGGCCGGGCCTGCGGCGACGACCGCCCGAGGACGCTGGTCGTCGTCGTGCGCGAGCGACGCGACGACCTCCGCCGCGGTGTGGGTGTCCATCCTGACCCGCGCGCCGGACTGGGCCAGCTCACGCAGGACCGGGTCGGCGCGCGTCAGGGCGCCTTCGTCGTCCAGCAGCGCGTCGTCGAACACGGCTCGTCCGATGCCTGTGTCAGTCGGCCAGGCTGCGGGCCTCGCCGACGAGCATCACCGGGATGTCGTCGCGGACCGGATAGGCGAGCCGGCACAGGTGGCAGACCAGCTCGTCGCGGTCCACGTCCACGGCGAGCGTGGCGCGGCACTGGGGGCAGACGAGGATGTCGAGCAGCGCGGGGTCGAGGTTCATGGGGTCTCCTCCTGGTGGATGAGCGTGAGGACGTTGTCACGGACGCGGGCCAGCGTGGCCTCGTCGTCGGCCTCGACGTTGAGCCGCAGCAGCGGCTCGGTCTGCGAGCTGCGGAGGTTGAACCACCAGGTGTCCGCGGTGACGGTGAGGCCGTCGAGGCGGTCCTGGTCGTACTCGGCGTACGCCGCCGCCACGCGGGCCGTCACCGCCGCGGCATCGGCGACGCGATTGTTGATCTCTCCCGAGGACGGGTAGCGCTCGTACTGCGCGACGACGTCGGACAACGGGCACCCGGCAGCGTTCATCGCCGCCATCACGTGCAGCGCGGCGAGCATGCCGGAGTCGGCGAGGGAGAAGTCGCGGAAGTAGTAGTGCCCGGAGTGCTCGCCGCCGAAGACGGCGCCGGTGCGCGCCATCTCCGCCTTGATCAAGGAGTGACCCACCGGGGTACGGACAGGGGTGCCGCCGCTCTCGAGGATCACCTCCCGCACCGCTCGCGAGGTGATGACGTTGTGGAGGACCGTCTCGCCGGGGTGGGTCGCGAGCTCGCGGGCGGCGATCAACGCGGTCACCGCCGACGGGGACACCAGCTCGCCGCGCTCGTCGACGACGAAGCAGCGGTCGGCATCGCCGTCGAAGGCCAGACCCACATCGGCACCCTGCTCGCGCACCGCCCGCTGGAGGTCGACCAGGTTGGCCGGGTCGAGCGGGTCGGCGGGGTGGTTGGGGAAGGTGCCGTCCAGGTCCATGTAGAGGCCGTGGAGCTCGACGTCGAGGCGCGCGAAGACGGCGGGGACGATGAGTCCGCCCATCCCGTTGGCGGCGTCGACGACGACCTTGAGCGGCCGCGGCCCGGCGGGCACCGAGACCAGCTCGGTGACCCGCAGCGCGTAGGCGGTCAGGGCATCGCGCGCCACGACCGAACCCCGCGCCACGACGGGGTCGACGCCCTTGACGGCGCGCTCGGCGATGGCGGACAGGCCGGTGTCGCGACCGATCGGCCGAGCGCCGGCGCGGCAGAGCTTGAGCCCGTTGTCGCCGCTCGGGTTGTGGCTGGCGGTGACCATGATCCCCGGCAGCTCCCACGCCCCGGACGCGTAGTAGAGCATGTCGGTGGACGCGAGCCCAATCGTGACCACGTCGGCACCGGTGCTCGTGACGCCTTCGGCGAGGGCGTCTGCCAGCTCGGGCGAGGTGACGCGCATGTCGTGGCCGATGACGACCGAGCCTGCAGCCCCGTCGTCCCCGGGGGCGGCGCCGGTCTCGACGGCGAAGGCAGCGCCGAGCGCCCTCGCCACGTCGGCGTCGAGCACCTCCGGAGACGCGCCGCGCACGTCGTACGACTTCACGAGGACAGAGAGGCGCGCGGCAAGAGTGTCAGGGGTCATCATCAGTCCTGTGGTCCCAGGACGCGGAGGTGCCCGCGTCGTGTCGTTTCGGTGGGGCCGGCGACCGGCGGCGGCGCCTGGGCCGCCTCGCGCACGGCGTCGGCGAGCGCCTCGAGGTCGTCCGGTGAGGGCGCCTGGACGGCGAGGTCGATCTCGAGCCTGAGAACCTCCCAGCCCTTGGGCGCCGACAGGCGCTCGGCGTGGTTCTCGCACAGGTCGTAGCTGTGCGGCTCGGCGTAGACGGCCAACGGACCCAGCACGGCGGTCTTGTCGGCGTACACGTACGTCAGCGTCGCCACGGCGGGTCGCACGCACGCGGGGCGGGTGCATCGACGCAGGGGGCTCACCCCGCGAGGGTAGCGTGCCGCATCCGCCGTCCAGGACGCGGCGCACCGCCGCGACGACTGTCCGGCACCGCACCGACGGCGTCCTTGCGCACCGTCGGCCCGCGGGATAGAAGGAGGGATGAGGAGCGCTCGTTCGCATCCGCGGGTCCCTCCGCTGGTGGAGCCCCGCGGCGGGACCCGGCGGGACCGCCGCGGCCGGGGGTTCCGCGGACCGGTGGCGCTGCCCGGCCCGCTCTCGCCCGAGGGTGTCCCAGGTGCGTGGGACCGCCGGGCACAGTTCGACACCGCCGTCCTCGGAGCGATCGCCCGCCTGCGGACCCGGCACTCGTCGGCGCTCGAGCAGGTCGACGTCGCGGTCGAGGACGTCCCGGTGCTGCCACGGCGGTGGCGCGAGGAGGTGCCGCTCGGAACGGTCGTCGCCGACCGCGGGCGGCCGCGCGTCGTCCTCTTCCGTCAGCCCGTCCAGCACCGGACGTCCTCGCGAGCAGAGCTCGACGACCTGGTGCTGAGCGTGCTCGTCGACCAGCTCGCGGCGTTCTGGCAGGTCGACCCCGACGAGGTCGACCCGCGCGCCTGACCGGTCAGGGCGCCCCGGCCCGCACGACAGGAGCCGCCTCACGGACCGGCGCGGCATTCAACGGCGTGACGGCGAGCCCGCCGCCGGTGTACGAGGCGGCCGCCCGCACCGAGCCGCTGGTCGTCTCGATCGTCAGGTACGACACCTTGCCGGCGGCGACACCGACGCCGCCGGAGCCGAACGGATCGAGCGACGTCGTCGTCCCTGCCGGCGCCTTGACGTCGGCCGTGCCGAGCTCGGAGCCGTCCTCCGCGTGAGCGGTCACCGTCAGCCCCGCAGGACGGTCGCCGTCGGCGCTCACCACGAGCGCGGAGCCGCCGGGTCGCAACGACGAGCCGATCTGGACGGGCATCGCCGCGGTCCCCAGCCACGGCACCGCGGCGACGGAGTAGGCGTGGTCCCGCCCGGAGCGGGTGCGGACCGACGCGGTGACGGGAACGTCCGAGGCGAGTCGCACCGCGTACGCCCGAGGGCTGATGTCGGCGGGAAGCGTCACCGAGGTCACCGACTGGGGAGCGGCGTCGACGGACTCCAGGCCCGAGGGGGTGAAGACGCCGTCGTTCGTCGCGATCGAGAGGCCCACCGTGGCCGTCCGGTCCGAGGGGTTGGCGATCAGCAGCGTCCGCGAGCCACGCTGCGCCGGCACTCCGGCCACGGTCTGGTCGGTCGCGGGAAGCGCCGATCCGGGAAGGAACTCGCTGCCCGGAGAAGCACCCGCCGCGATGTCGACCGCGCCGACGGCCACCGCTCCCCGGCGGACGACCGCGCGGACGGCGAGCTCGGAGTCGTCCGAGGTGAGCTGGGTGAGCCGGAGCACCCGAGCGCTGCCGGCGTCGACCACGATCCCGCGGGTGCCGACCCCCTCGATCGGTCCACCGTCGCCGTACAGGGTCAGGTCCACGACACCCCGCGAGCTCGACGTGTTCGTCAGCACGAGCGCGGTGCTGCGCTGAGGCGTGCTCCCGGCACCGACGAACCAGCGCTCGGGCGCCGGGCGCGGACAGGCCGCCACCGCGAGACCCCCGCCGTCGGCGAGCGACGCCCTGGAGGCCGAGTACGCGACGGTGCCGGGCGCCTGGGCGCCCGCGGCGTCGACGAGGACGGCGCGGGTCCCACGTCCGGCCGACGCCGTCGCCCACGTCCCGCGCGGCGCATCGGCGAGGCCGGCGACAGGGTCGTCCCCGGGGAGCCGCACGACCGTGCGTGATCCACCGTCGCGCTTCTCACCCGGGAGGGAGGCGACCGCGACGGTGGTCGGCGAGGCGGTACGGGACTGGAGGAAGGCCGGGCACCCGTACGTGAGCGCGCTGACACGCTGCTCCGACGGCGGCTCGGGGGACTCCCCCGACGACGCGGTACGGATCTCCCCGACGACCAGCAGCAGCGCCGCGACGACGATCGCCCCGATCACCAGCCGTCCCGACTGTGCACCGAGGGCGAGTGCCGCCGAGGTGGTCTCGACGACCTGGTCCTTGACGCGGCGGCCGCCGGCCTTGCGCTTGGACTTCCGCGGGCTCATCGCACCTCCCTCGTTCGTCCGGGCGCCGCCGCGATGACGACGACGACGAGAAGACCCAGCTGGACCCACGCGATCAGCGGACGGGTGGCGGAGTCCGGGAGGGCCCGCGGCTCCCCCGTCGTCGTGAAGGTCCAGACCCGTGAGCCCTCGGGCCCTCCGGAGGGCTCGAGCCCTGGTGCGACCTCGAGTGCGTCGACGAGGTCGGGATCGGCCGGCGCGGGGACGTAGATCGCCTCGATGCCGTACGCGCCGAGCCGCTCGAGCACACCGGTCGACGGGTTGGACAAGAGCTGTCGCACGTCGGCGTCGAGGGGACCGAAGGCCTCCGGTCCCGGCAGCACCGCCTCGTCACCGAGCCGCATCCCGTCGCCGGAGTAGACCTGCTGGGTCACGCCTTCCTCGCGCGACCCGCTCAGGACGAGCGTGGAGGCGCCGTCCTTCGCCCGGGACGCCAGATACGCGGGGACCTGGTCGACCGCACCGCGTTCGAGGGGGTCGTCGACGCCGCGTACCACCCACCACCCGGTCGCGAGGAGCGGTCCGGCGATCGCGAGCGCGGTGCCGACCGCGAGGACCCGCCGGCGCAACGGCCGGCCGGACCAGCGGTCGCTCAGCCCGTCGGCCGCCATGCCCGCTGCGGCGGCGAGGGCGGCGACCCACAGCGTCGCGGGGACACCGACCCAGGCCGGGCCGGTCGAGATGCCGTCGGTGAAGCGCGACCCGGCCCCCAGGCTCGCCCACGCCAGCCCCCACAGGCCCGCGGCCCACGCGACGAGGACGGGACCGCGACGCTCGCTACGAAGAAGGGCGAGGAGGCCGAGGACGACCAGCGCGCCCGTTGCGTAGGTTGCGGCGCCGGGACCGCCGGCGTGCCCGAGCGCGAGCTGCCACGTCGGGGGGTCGAGCGGACCCACGTGGGCGTCGGCCCGTCCCGCCTCCCACCACCAGGCGCCGGGGTCGAGGGCTCGTCGCCACATCCACGAGCCGAGCAGGAGCCACGGCAGGACGAGCGCGGTGCTGATGCTCGGCCACCCACGGCGACGCAGGAGCAGCGCACCGGCGAGCAGCAGCGGCACGGCGGTCAGCAGGTAGGCCAGCGGCGCGAAGGCGGTCGCCAGCGTGAGCCACAGGCCGAGCCGGAGCCCGTCGGTGACCTTGGGGCGGGTCATCAGCAGGTAGGCCGAGTTCACGATCGCCGGCACGGCGGCCAGGGCGACCACCGTCCCGATGCGGCCCTGCGCGACCGCGCCGGACGTCGCGACGAGCACGCCGTACGTCACTCCCCACCACAACCGCACGCCCGGTGAGACGAACAGCCTCCGGGCGAGGCGGTGCGCGGTGAGCGCGGCGAGGACCGCGCCGGCGAGGACGACGATCGAGACCGCGAGGTCGGCGTTGCCTCCGAGCAGGGTGCCGAGGAGGGCGAGGGGGACCAGGTAGCCCGGAGCCGGCACGTCGCTGCCGATGCTGACGTCGTGGGAGCCGGAGACGAAGAACGACCACCAGTCGCCGGTGCCGTCCGGTGCGGGCAGCAGCGCGCCGCCGGCCAGCAGTCCAGGGCCGATCACCGACCGTGCCGCGACCAGCGAGACGAGGAGGAGGAGCAGGACCGTTGCGGCCCACGGGTGGCGCGACAGGAAGGACCCGCTGACGGGCAGCGCGTCGTCCTCGTCCTCCGGGCGGGCCTCGACCGCTGCGCGACGCCCCGTCATCTCGGGCGCGGGCCCGACCAGCGTGTTGACCAGCTCGCCCACGGCGTCGAGACCGTGGCGGTACGGCATCAGCGGTGGCGGCAGCAGCGTCTCGCGCACGGTCTTCTCGTCGACCCGCGCGGCGGCGTTGCGACGGCGGCGCGCCGAGATCATCGTGGTCGGGCGCGTGTAGACCGTCAGGACTCCGAGGATCTCGTCGACGGCCTCGCGCGGAGCCTTGGCGACGAGGAGCGCGAGCGCCCGCAAGAAGGTGCCGAGGAGCAGCCGCACCGACTGCCACCAGAAACCGGCTCGGCTGGCGTTGGCCAGCAACGTGTAGGTCGCCGCCCGTCTCGCATCGCGCCGTGGGCGCCGGGAGAGAGAGCCTCGGCGCACGCCGGTCGCGCTCGCCTCCACATGGAAGAAGACCGACTTCGGGACCACGCGGACGCGGTAGCCGCGCCGCGCGGCACGCCAGCCGAGGTCGACGTCGTCGAAGTAGAGGGGGAGCTTCGGGTCGAACCCGCCGAGATCGTCGAGGACGCGGCGGCGGACGAGCATGCCGGCCGTGCTGACCGCGAGGACGTCGCGTGGACGGTCGTGCTGGCCCTGGTCCGGCTCACCGCGCTCGAGTCCGGTCTCGCGTGACCCGGTGCCGGTGATCGACACACCGACCTCGAGCAGGCGCTTGAGCGACGGCCACTCGCGGAGCTTCGGCCCGACGATGCCGATGCGCTCGGACTGGGTCGCCTGGTCGAGCAGGTGGGCGAGAGCATCCGGGCCGGGCGACGAGTCGTCGTGGAGCAGCCACACCCACTCGGTCGGCTGGGCGCCGTCGAGGGCGACACGGACGGCGTCACCGAAGCCGGTGCCGGCCGGGGCGGTCCTGATCGATGCGGGGTGCAGGTAACGGGCGAGGATCTCGCGCGTCTCGTCCGTGGAGGCCACGTCGACCGCGACGACCGCGGTCGGGAGGTGGGACAGGGATGCCAGCGAGTCGAGAACCTGAGGGAGCCACCGCGCGCCGTTGCGGCACACGATGACGGCGGTGACGCTGGGGGGCGAGGCGGTCCAGTCACGGGAGGGAACCAAGCCCTCTTCGACGCCTTCGATCATAGGTGGGCGAGTCTAGCCATGACGCCAGAGCGCTCACCGGGCCGGTCCAGCCCTGGCGCGACGGCGCTCGCCGGGCGTCGTCCGCGGGCCGGTCGTGGACCGGCCCCGCGGCGACTTAGATCGCGTGCTTCTTGAGCTTGCGACGCTCGCGCTCGGAGAGTCCGCCCCAGATCCCGAACCGTTCGTCGTTCTGCAGCGCGTACTCGAGGCACTCGCCACGCACGTCGCAGGTCAGGCAGACCCGCTTCGCCTCGCGTGTCGAGCCGCCCTTCTCCGGGAAGAACGCCTCTGGATCGGTCTGCGCACACAGGGCGCGATCCTGCCAGCCCATCTCCTCGGCGTCTGCATGGAAGATGTCCTCCATCAGTCTCGCCTCCTGCCCCTGATAGTCCCCGTGGTCCGTACCGCCCCCGGCCCCGGCGCCAGTCCTCGACCCCTCGTGGACCGTGATCGTGGCTCGTGAGAGTCCCGATCGTGCACCTGAGCCGTCCAAGAGGACGACACTAGTGAAATTACAAGCCTGTCAATACCCATCCGTCAAGCCGAGTAGTGCTAATGCGAAGGCCCGCACCATCGGTGGTACGGGCCTTCGTCAAGCTCCGAGATGGATCAGGAGCCGCTTCCGGGCGTCCACCAGGACGAGGAACGAGGCTCGTCGCCACCGTCCTCGCCGTCGGTCGGCTTGTCCGACGACTCGCCAGTCGACGTCCCTGCCTCGTACGTCGCGTCCTTCTCGGGAACAGCATCGAACGTGGCGTTTCCGAGGCGTGCGACCGGCTGATCGCCCTCGGGCTCAGTCGTGGGAGCGGACCAACCCGTCGAGGGGGACGAGCTGCCCCATCCGCCACCCTCGCCCTGCCACGTCGGCTGGGCAGGCTGCTCAGGCGGCGTATAGGACTGCTGCTCGGGCTGCGGCGGCTGCGGCGGCTGCGGCCAGGTCGATCCGTACTCGCTGGGCGGCTGCCACGTCGGCTGCTCGGTCGCCGGCTGTGCCCACGTGCTCGGGATCGGCTGCTCGGGCGGCGACCACTGCGAGTCACGCCCCCATCCGGCGTCCGGTGCGCTGCTTCCCCAGTCGGCGTTCGGCTGCTGCTCGGGCGGCTGCGCCCCCCACGCCGAGGCCGGCTGCTCCTGGCCCGGGCTCTGCGACCGTAGATCGGTCGAGGGCTCCTCAGCCGGCGGGGTCCACACCGCCGTGGACTGCTCGGCCGGCTCCTCGGGGGCGGGCGCCTCGGGCGCCGGGTACGAGGGGGTGCCCCACGAGGGCGAGTGCTGCGCGGCCTCGGCCGCACCGTAGCCGGCGGCGGCACCTGCCGCGCCCGCTCCGTACCCCTGCCAGCTCTGCTGCTGCGGCTGAGGCGCCTGCGGGCTCTGCTGCTGCGGGAGGCCCTGCTGCGGCCAGCCACCCTGGTCGGCCCACTGCTGAGGCTGCGGCTGCGGCTGCTGCTGCGCGGGCCAGCCCTGCTGGCCGCCCTGAGGCTGCCCCCACGGCCCCTGCTGCTGGCCGCCCCACGCCTGCTGGTGCTTCGGCGCGCGCGCCGGAGCAGGCAGCTCGCGGAGAAGGGTGACGGCAGCGAAGATCACGAGGCCGTTGAGCGCCAGTGTCGCCAGCACGAGGATCGTGAAGGACGCCTTGTTGGGGTAGAGGTCCTCGCTGAGCGCCTTGATGAGCCCCCACAGGCCGAGCGCGATGCTCACCCCGAGCACCGCGATCGCGGCGATCGTGATCGTGCGCGCTCCCGAGCTCAGGTCGTCCTTGCGCGGTGCGGCGATCGCGACGGCGAGGGCGGTGACCAGCACGAGGCCCGGGTTGAGGGCGGCGTTCGCCCAGGAACCCCAGCCGCGGTCGTCGAGCAGCGCGATGAAGTGCGCCAGCAACGTCGCGGCAACGATCCCCAGCAACGCGTACGAGAAGATGTCGCGGTACTTGCGTAGTGAGTCGAACACAGATCCCCATCTCCTGGATCGGGCGCAGGGTCGTGCCCTGGCCCAACGAACGGACCTACCCTACGCACGAGACAGTCCATTCGTCCGGCCGGGAGTGCGTCGGATCAGGACCGGACAGGGAGAATGTCCGCATGAGGATCACCGTTCTGTCCGGAGGTATCGGCGGCGCCGCGTTCGTCCGCGGCCTGCTCGACGAGGTAGGCGACGAGGCCGAGGTCACCGTCGTCGGCAACACCGCCGACGACCTGTGGCTCTTCGGACTGAAGGTCTGCCCCGACCTCGACACGCTGATGTACACCCTCGGCGGCGGGATCGACGAGGAGCGCCGCTGGGGCCGGTCCGACGAGACCTGGAGCGTCAAGGAGGAGCTCGCCGCGTACGGCGCGCAACCCACCTGGTTCGGGCTCGGCGACCGTGACGTCGCCACCCACCTCGTGCGTACGCAGATGCTGCAGGCGGGCTACCCGCTCAGCGACGTCACCCGCGCGCTCTGCGTGCGGTGGCAACCCGGTGTCACGCTGCTCCCCATGACCGACGACCGGGTGGAGACCCACGTCGTCGTCGAGAACGAGGGTCAGCGCCGCGCGATCCACTTCCAGGAGTACTGGGTGCGCCTCCGAGCCGCCGTACCCGCCCACGACGTCGTCATGATCGGCATCGAGGAGGCCAAGCCCGCCCCCGGTGTGATCGAGGCGGTCATGGACGCCGACGTGGTCCTTGTCCCGCCGTCGAACCCCGTCGTGTCGGTGGGGCCGATCCTCGCCGTGGCCGGTGTCTCGGACGCGCTCCGGACCACCCGTGCCCCCGTGATCGGTATCTCCCCCATCATCGCCGGCGGTGCGGTGCGAGGCATGGCCGACCAGCTGCTCACCGCGCTCGGCGTCGGTGTGAGCGCCGGCGCCGTGGGGGTCCGCTACGGCGCCCGTAAGACCGGTGGCGTGCTCGACGGCTGGCTCGTCGACACCGGTGACGCCGACCAGCTCGGCCCGCTCGAGGAGGCAGGCCTCGTCGCCCGCGCGGTGCCGCTCTACATGTCCGACGCCGAGACCACCCGCACGCTCGCCGCCGACGCGCTCGCTCTCGCACGTGAGGTCGGCGTCGCCCGATGAGCCTCACGCTGTGGCCGGTCACCGGCGTGCGCGAGGTGCGGCCGGGCGACGACCTCGTCGACCTCCTCCTCGGCCGTCTCGACGAGCCGCTCCGCGACGGTGACGTCGTCGTGGTGACGAGCAAGGTCGTCAGCAAGGCACTCGGCCTCGTGACGACCGGGGACCGCGAGACCGTGATCGATCGCGAGACCGTCCGCGTGGTCGCGCGCCGCGGTCCGACCCGCATCGTGCGCAACCGCGCGGGCCTCACGATGGCCGCGGCCGGCGTCGACGCCAGCAACACCACGCCGGGCACGGTCCTGACACTGCCGGACGACCCCGACGCGACGGCGTACGACCTCTGGCGGGCGCTCCGGCGGCGGGCAGGGGTGGAGATCGGCCTGGTGCTCTCCGACACCGCGGGCCGGGCCTGGCGGCGCGGGCAGACCGACATCGCGATCGGGAGCGCGGGTCTGAAGGTGATGAACGCGCTGTCGGGTACGCAGGACTCCTACGGCAACGCCCTGCACGTGACCGAGCCCGCGGTCGCCGACGAGATCGCCGGCGCGGCGGAGCTGGTCGCCGGGAAGACGAGCAACACCCCGTTCGTGGTCGTCCGCGGCCTCCCGCGTCACTGGGTCGGGGACCACTGGACGACGGCCGGCACCGGGGCGCGCGACCTCCTTCGCCCCGAGGACGAGGACCTTTTCGGCCTGGGCGCCCGTGACGCGGTCGAGGCGGTGCTGACCGAGAGTCGGCCCGCGGGCTTCTCCCCCGCCGGCGACGGCGCGGCCGACCGCGTCCACGAGCTCGCGGCCCCCGACGAGGACCTTGTCGCCGTCACGCACGCCGAGGGCACCTTCCACGTGACGCCCCTCGGTGGCGGCGCGGCCGCCATGGTCGAGGCCGGACGTGTCGCCGAGCGCCTGCGCATCGGTGCCGCCGCGTACCGTCTGGAGGTCGAGGTCGAGGTGAGGACCACGCTCACCGCGGGCCGTTAAGGTGGCTGCGTGACCATCGCCGACCTCCTCACGAGTGCCGCTCGAGCCGATCCGTCACGGCCCGTGGTGACGTTCTACGACCTCGAGACCGGTGAGCGCACCGAGCTGAGCCTGACGACCACGATGAACTGGGTGGCCAAGACGGCGAACATGCTGCAGGACACCCTGGGTGCCGACGACGAGAGCACCGTCGGGGTGCTCCTCCCGATCCACTGGGAGACCGTCGTGTGGCTGCTCGCGGTCTGGGTGGTCGGGTCTGCGGTCAGCCTCGAGCCCGGCCACCCCGTCGTGGTCGTCGACCCGGCGACGCTCGAGGTGGCCGGCGACGCCGACGACATCGTCGCGCTGTCGCTGCGTCCTCTCGGGGGCCGTTTCACGTCACCGCTGCCGCCAGGGGTGATCGACTACAACGCTGACGTGGGCGGGCACGGCGACCGGTTCACTGCGTACTACCCGCCGCGCAGCTCCTCCGTCGCGGTTCGCGACGCCGACGGCATCGTCACGCACGCCGACCTGGTCGCCGACTCCGCCGACCGCTACCCCGACGGCGCCCGCGTGCTGCTGGTGGGAGACCGCGACACCGCGGCGTTGATGCCCGCGATCCTCGGGGCCCTTCACGCCAAGGGCTCCCTGGTGCTCGTTCGCTCGCGCTCGCCGGAGTCCGACGCCGACCGCATCGCGGCGATCGCCGAGACCGAGCGGGTCACCGTCGGCTGACAGGCACGCAGGCCACCGGGCCGACCGACGCGTGATCGTCAGCAGGCGTCCGCCAGGTCCTCGGCCTGGTTCGCCCGGGCCGCTCGCTCGGCAGCAGGGTCGCCCCCGGTCTTCGTCACCGCTGGGCGACCGGACGACCCGGCCTTGGTGGCGGAGCCGCCGCCGGACTCGCCGGCCCCGTCCTCGGAGCGCTTCACCGCCTTCGACACCATCTTCCGGATCTTGCCGAAGTCCGGATCACCCGTGTCGACCTGGGGCGGCACCAGAGAGACCGTCGAGATCTTCGCACCCCGCGCCTTGAGCGCGAGGTCGACGAAGGTGTCGAGCTCACCGGCGGGGATGTCGGTGCTGAGCATCCGCTTGCTCGACTCGGCGATGCCCGTCGCCTTGAGCAGCACCGTGTTGGGGTCGAGCTGCTGGAGCATCGCGTTCATCAGGCACTTCTGCCGTGCCATCCGTGAGTAGTCGGAGTTCTGCACGCGGCTGCGGGCGTACCAGAGCGCCTGCTTGCCGTCGAGGACCTGCCTGCCCTTGCGTATCCAGCCGGTGATCGGCGAGCCGATGCCGCCGATGGCGGTGCGCTCGCGGACCCGGACCTTCACCCCACCGACGGCGTCGACGAGGGAGGCGAAGCCCTTCATGTTGACCAGCACGTGATAGCTGATCTCGAGCCCCGTGATCTCCTCGATCGCCGCCTCCGTGGCGGCGATGCCCTCGTGCCCCTTGCCGCCGAAGATCTCGGGGTGGCCGTCGGCCCAGGTGTTCACGCTGTTGAGGTAGCAGCCCTCGCAGTCGAAGCCGTCCGGGAACTCGTCATGCATCGGGAAGCTCTCGGGGAACGGCACGTTGGCCAGGTTGCGCGGCAGGCCCACCAGGACGGTGTCACCGGTCTCGGAGTCGATGCTCGCGATGGTGAGAGAGTCCGGGCGGAGTCCGTCACGGCCCTTGCCGGAGTCTGCACCGAGGAGCAGCACGTTGTAGCGCCCCGCGTCGGTCCCGCTGACCGCCGACGAACCGAAGACCGTGGTGATGAAGTCCTGCTGGACGGCCATCAGGTTGGAGGCGACGAACAGCGCGCCGGCGGTCACGAAGCACAGCACGCCGCTGACTCCGCTCAGCGCGAGCCTCTGGCGACGCTCCAGCCGCAGCGGTGCCCCGAGTCGCCAGGCGTCGGCGAAGAGCGCCACCCACGCGAGCGCGAGGATGATCAGGCCGAACCGCAGCAGCCAGAGGATCCCCGACGAGGTGAGCAGCCAGATGATGATCCCGCGGTCGAGCAGCCCCAGCAGCACCGCGATCACCACGACACCCCAGACCGCTCCCCAGACCCGCAGCGCGAGCAGCCCGATCCTGCGATGGCCGGCGACGACCTGGGCCGAGCCCGGAGCGACCAGCGTCATGAGCATCAACGAGAGTGCGCGACGGAAGCGGATGCGGGCCGATTGCTCCTCGGCCTGCGTCCGCCCGTAGGCATCTGCGTAGTCGGACATGTACCCCCATGACGTCTCTGTCGTGCTGCGCCGGCCCCGAGTGGACGCCACGCCAGTATCACCACCGGAGGGTGGCGTCCCGGGGCGACGCGCCGACACGTCGGCGGGTCGAACGACCTGTCCGGTACCTTCGACCGCATGCCCGATCGAGATCCGCGCCGCGGTGACGGCGACGACTTCGACTGGCTCTACGGCCCTGGCGACGACGCCACGCGGGTCGTCGGAGGCCCGTCGTCGCAACCGTACGGTGGCCCGCCGTACGGTCCTCCGCACCAGCAGCCGCACCCCGGCCAGCCGCAGCAGCGGCCGTCGGACCTGCCCCCGATGCAGTTCCCCGACGAGCGCCGGCCGGCCGCCACGCCGCGCCGCTCGGGCGGAGGCGGAGGCGCGGGCCGCCGGTGGCTCCGGCCGCGTCGGATCATCCCCCTGCTCCTGGTGGCTTGGCTGATCTTCCTGATCGCGGTGCCCGTGTGGGCGTGGGGAAAGATCGAGAAGGTCGATGCCACGCCGGGTGGTGAGCGTCCCGCCGACCAGCCGGGCACGACCTACCTGCTCGTCGGCTCGGACAGCCGTGAAGGGCTGACCAAGGCCCAGCGCAAGAAGCTCGCGACCGGCAACGCCGAAGGACGGCGTACCGACACGATCATGATGATGCACGTCGGTGGCGGACCGACGACGCTCGTCTCCATCCCGCGCGACTCCATCGTCCCGATCCCCGGCCACGGCCGTACCAAGATCAACGCGGCGTACGCGTACGGCGGGCCCAAGCTGCTCGTCGAGACTCTGGAGCAGTCCACCGGCGTCCGTATCGACGACTACGTCGAGATCGGTTTCGGCGGCTTCGTCAACATGGTCGACGCCGTCGGTGGCGTCGAGATCTGCCCGAAGCAGGGGATCAAGGACAAGGACGCCGGCCTCAAGCTCAAGAAGGGCTGCCAGGAGGTCGACGGCGCGCAGGCCCTCGGGTACGCCCGCTCGCGCCACTCGTACGCGACGCAGGACCTCCAGCGGGTCCAGTCCCAGCGCGAGGTGCTCGGCGCGATCGCGGGCGAGGTGAAGTCGCCGTCGACGTTCTTGAACCCGTTCCGGTACGCCGGCGTCGTGACGGCAGCGACCGACTCGCTGCGGATCGGCGACAACGTCGGTCCGATCTCGCTGGGCCGGTTCGCATGGAGCCTGTCGGCGGCGATGGGCGGCTCGGGTCACAACTGCACGGTCCCGATCGCCGACGCCTCGGTCCGGTGGGACAAGAAGCGGGCGCTCGAGCTGTTCGGCTACATCAAGGCCGGCGAGACCGACAAGATCACCAAGGCCGTTTGTACCAAGGATGGTCTACCCGCGCGCTGACCCCGTCCGGTCTCTGCTAGGTTCAGCGCCATTCTTCGGCGTGGGCAGCGATGCCTCGAACTGATCGGAAACCGCTGTGGCGCGTCGTGTTGTCGTGGGGTTGGTTGCTGCTGCCGTGCTGGTGGCGTCCGGAGCGGGGCAGGTTCCTGCAGGGGCGGCGGAGACGGCGGTGTCCGGCTCAGCGCCGCCGGTTCTGACCTCCCCGGCTGCGGAGACGGAGGTCGGCGGGACGGCCGAGCTCGCCGCGACGTCGGAGTCGCCGTACGTGGTCTTCGAGCTGGCGACGTCGGCAAGCTCGTCGTGGATCGTCCGGCGCACGCCGGTGGCTGCCGGCGCGGACGGCATCTTCCGCGGCACCCTGCCGACAGCCGGGCTCCCCCCACGGTTCGTCGCATGGGTCCGGGCATGCTCCGATGCGAGCCTGGAGTCGTGCACCACCGCCAGCGAGGCCGTCCCGGTGCTGGGGCTGCGGCCGACGCTCACACCGACCAAGCCGTTGCCGTCGGTGATCGACCCGTCGGTCATCAAGCGGGTCTCGCTGCGGGTCACAGGTCTCGGGGGGTTCCCGGCGACGGTCGACGGCGGCGTCAGGAGCAGGCAGGTCCGTGACGGCGACGTGATCGATGTCGACATCCCGAGCACATCGAGTGTCGACGTCTACGTCTCGCTGCAGCAGTGCAGTCCGCTCAATGCGGCGGTGTGCGAGGGAGCGGGCCTCTCCCTCAGGGTTCGCAAGGAACCGGACATCACCCTGTCGAGTCCGGGGCCGATGCTGCTGAGCCAGAACGGCGACGGCCTGTGGGAGACCGCGACCAGCCACGTGAGCCTGGACTCCCGTACTCCGCTCACTGCCCGCTGGCGGATCATCTCGACTGCCGGTGCCACGGTTGCCGGCCCGTACGAGTTCACCGCCGACGAGATCCGGGCGGGACAATTCGGCGGAAACTGGGCGGGGACCAATTTGCGCGTCCTGATCGACCCGAAGGCACGTCTGGGTCGTCCTCTGCCGGCCGGTGAGTACCGGTTCGAGGTCGAGGTCACCGCGACGGCCACCGACTTCACGAAGTCCGCCCGCAAGAGCGTGCCGCTGTTCGTGAGCAACGCCGCGAAGATCACGAGCTTGACGCCGACGACGCCCTTCTTCTACCCGTTCGCTGGCGTCGGCCCTGGCTCCGGGGTGCCGACCGTGATGAGGTTCAGCCCTGCGCTCGACCCCATCGAGGCGAGGTACGGCGACATCCGCTACAGGATCCTCGCGAGCAACGGCAAACCCCTGGGCGGCAGCACGCCGCTCCTGGGTATCGCGGGTGCGTTGGAGTGGAACGGTCGCTACTGGAAGGACGGCGTGGCGACCGTGGCGCCCAGTGGACGCTACCGGCTCGAGCTCGTGAGAACGCGGAACTGCACCCACACCGGATGCGAGTACGTGTACGGGCCGGTTTCGGCTCCGTTCACGGTCCGCGCCACCCCGCCAAAGCTCATCAAGACGACGGTGAGAGCCTCCGCGCGCTCCACGTTGAAGCGCACCCTGGTGAAGCGGAACGCCCGCGTCAAGCGCGCCAGGCATGGCAACGTGCGATTCGTGCGGAAGGCGGGAGGGCGGGGACTGGGACGCGTGACGACCCTGCACTCGTTGCGGATCCCTGGCGACCGCAACCGTGATCTCTGGTTCGCCGCTCGTGTGCGTCTGCGAGGCACCTGGGGCACGCAGAACGACATCAGGATCGCCGTCGTCACGCCACGAGGGCGGACCCTCCCCTTCCGCCATCTCCCCAGCACGCGACGCCACCTCGCCTTCGATGCCGCTGAGCGGGAGGTCGGCGCCGACGGGCGCCTGCGGCTCAAGGTCATCTGGAAGGGCAAGAAGCCCGTCCGGTTGGACCAGTTCGTGGTCACCTACCGCAAGTACGACCTCAGGTCGTGAGCTGAGGCAGGTGGGCACGGGCCGAGACCCGTGCCCACCCGTCTGGGCGGTGGGTTCACTCTTCGACGTCAGAGAGCAGGAACTCGACACCACCGGTGGCGAAGTCGAAGGCGTCGCGTGCGACGGCTACGCCGTTCTCGTGCTCGAAGGCAGCGACGGCCGTGTCGTAGTCGGCGAAGTACAGGTCGGCAGTGCGCCACCGCGGCCGCGGGGTGCCGTCGTCCTTGGGGAAGACCTTGCCGTACTCCGCGCGCAGGAGATCCGGGACCTGTGACACGAGCTCCTTGTGCGCCTTGTAGCGGCGCTCGAACTCCTCTTCGTCGACCGGGTTGGCGTAGATCATGGTGAGCTTGGCGGTCATGGTGTCCTTCTTTCTTCGATGGGATGGATCGGGCTCGTCACGTCGAGCGACGTGCCGCTGACGGACGCGGGGCTCACCTCGCGGCTCGTTCGATGACGTCGGTCACGACGCCGGGGCGGCTGAGCATGACCGCGTGAGAGGCGTCGACCTCGGTGACGTGGGCACCGGCGCGGCCGACCATCATGCGCTGGAGGGCGGGGTCGATGGCGTGGTCACGGCGGGTCAGGAGGGCCCAGGAGGGGATGGTGCGGTAGCCCTCGACGACGCTGGCGTCGGTGACGGTCGCGGAGTTCGCGGGCCGCTGCGTGACCGCGAGGTTGGCGGCGGTCGTCTTGTCGAGATCGCCGGCGAACACCTCAGGGAACTCGGCCGGGTCGATGGCGACGTCGACACCGCCGGGGACCGGCGTGTAGGTCAGCGGGATGTCCGACCCTTCGGTGAGGCCGGCGATGGTCTCACCCTTGGCGGGGATGAAGGCGGCGATGTACACCAGGGACTTGACGTCGGGCACCGAGGTGGCGGCGTTGGTGATGACGGCGCCACCGTAGGAGTGGCCCACGAGCACCTTGGGTCCCTCGATCGCGGTCAGGTAGCTGCTGAGGTAGGCGGTGTCACTCGTGAGGCCCTGCAGCGGGTTGGCGATGGCCCGGACCGGATAGCCGTCCTTTCGCAGCCGCTTGATGACCGGATTCCAGCTGGAGGAGTCCGCCCACGCGCCGTGGACGAGCACGATCGTCGGCTTGGGCGACGCGGGGTGCTTCCCGCCCGCGGGTGTGGCGCCGGTCGCCGTCGCCGGCATGGAAGCGGCGAGCAGGGCGGCCGCGGCGGTGCCGATGAGGGCTCCCTTGAGGGTGTGAATACGCATGACAGAGGTTTCCTTCCTGATGGGGTCGTGCTGTCTCCTTCACCCGCCGCGGTCGCGGCGGGACGTTCATCCGGCCGGGCGTTCAGCGGCCGTAGGCTTCGAGCAGCCGGAGCCACACCTCGCTGGTCGTGGGGAAGGCCGGAACCGCGTGCCAGAGCCGGTCCAGCGGGACCTCGCCGACGACCGCGATCGTCGCCGCGTGCAGCAGCTCTGCGACGTCAGGCCCGGCGAGCGTGAAACCGACGATGACCCGTCGCTCCTCGTCGACGACCATGCGCGCCTGGCCGCGGTATCCATCGGCGTGCAGGGCGGAGCCGGTGACGGCGCCCAAGTCCTGGTCGATGACCCGGATCCGCATCCCGGTCGCTGCGGCGGCGGCTGCGGTCAACCCGACCGACGCGATCTCCGGTTCGGTGAAGACCACCTGAGGAACCGCACGTTGATCGGCCGTGGCCACGTGCCGACCCCACTGGTGGTCCTGGACCGGTTCGCCCTTGGCGCGTGCCACGATGACGTCTCCCACGGCTCGGGCCTGGTACTTGCCCTGGTGGGTCAGCAGCACGCGCTGGTTGACGTCACCGGCGGCGTACAGCCAGCCGCCTCCGATCGGTGCGCCGTCGGCGGCGAGGACGCGCAGGGTGTCGTCGACCTCGAGCCACGCGCGCGGAGTCAGACCGACGGCGTCCAGTCCGACGTCCTGAGTATTCGGTACGCGGCCGGTCGCGACGAGGAGCTCGTCGGCTTCGATCTGCTCACCATCGGTGAGACTGATGCGCACCGTTCCGTCGGCCTCGCGCGTCACGGATGTGGCCTCCGTGCCGAGCCGTACCGTCACGCCGGCGTCCCGCAGCGACTCGACGACCAGGTCGCCGGCGAACGGTTCCGCGCGCGGCAGCACGCCGTCACGGACCAGCATCGTCACCGACGCCCCTAGCCCGGCAAACGCGGTCGCCATCTCCGCTGCCACCGCACCGCCGCCGAGGATGGCCAGCCGGTCGGGAACCGCAGCAGCGGCGGCCGCCTCCCGGTTGGTCCACGGTTCGGCCTCGCGCAGACCGGCGATGTCAGGGACCAGTGCGCCGCTCCCGGTGGCGATGACGACCGCGTGGCGTGCGGTCAGCACAGTGGTCGCACCGTCGTCACCGGTCACCTCGACGGTTCGGGTGGAGTTGATCCGTCCCTGCCCGCGGTACAGCGAGATGCCCGCCTGGTCGAGCCAGGACACCTGGTTCTGGTCCTTCCAGTGCGCGGCGAAGGCGTCGCGCCGGCCGAGCACGGCCGCCACGTCCAGGCCGCCCGTCAGCGCTTCCCGCGCTCCGGGCACGTCCCGAGCCGCCCGGAACGCCGCCCCGCTGCGCAGCAGCGCCTTTGTCGGGATGCACGCCCAGTACGAGCACTCACCGCCGACCAGCTCGCGCTCGACGATGGCAGCGCTGAGACCGCCCTGCGTCACGCGGTCCGCAACGTTCTCGCCGACCGGACCTGCGCCGATGATGATGACGTCGTATGTCGTGGTGTCCATGTCAGCTCTCCTGCGCGACGCGGCCGAGGCGCAGGGCTGAGATGAGGAAGAAGACCCCGCCGAGAGCTGCGTAGCCGGCCAGGCCGGCAAGGGACGGGTCATCGGCGCCGGCCGCGAGGATGAACCCAACGCCGACGAGCACCGAGAGGCCGCCGCTGAGGATCATCGGCCACTGGCCCCCCAGGGTGCGGCGCGCGATCCCGACACTGAGCTGCACGAGCCCAGACACGACGGCCCAGGCCCCCCACACGCGCAGGACAGTAGACACGTCCGACGTGCAGGCGAGGGCGATGCCGACGGCGGCGAGCGCGCTCACCGCGATGTTCACGTACAGCCCACGAGCTTGCTCCGCGGCATGGGAGGAGCGAAGGTCGACGACAGCTGCGGCGACATCGAAGGCGGGATAGAGGACGAGCAGGACGACGCTGACCGGGTTGAGGTCGGAGCTGCTGAGGAACAGCAGTGCTGCCCAGACGATGGCGAACCCGAACCTGGCGTAGTACAGCCGACGCAGGCCGTGCTCGAACTGTGAGGTAGTGGGTGAGGCGACGGTGGTCATGACGACCCCTTTCGGAGAGCTCGCGGACGGGTGAGTGCGAGTCAGCCCGTGCCTCGAGCGCCGAGACCGGTGCCCTACGAGCCGACCCTGAGGACCGATCGCGGCGGCGCCCCGAGCGGCGCGTCGTGAGAGACCCCCGTCTCCACCCCTCTCACTGAATAGGTTCTACGTAAAAGTAGCATGGACTGCATTAATTGGCTAGATGCTATTTTTGTCCACATGGAAGGCAGACGCAACAGGAAAAAGAAGCAGACCCGAGATCGGATCCGGGCCTCGGCGCTGGAGCTGTTCACCGCGCACGGCTACAGGAACACCACCATCGCGGCGATCGCCGAACACGCGGACGTCGCGACGCGGACGGTCACGCTGCACTTTCCCACCAAGGCGGACCTGCTGTTCGCCGACGAGGATCCGTTCGCACCGGAGTCGCTGGCTGCCCGCCTCGCCGACCGCACCGGCGACACGCTCGACGCCTTCAGCGTATGGATGCACGACACGATGCACGCCCTCGGCGAAGACGACACGGACCAGGGCCGATCGCCCGGCGAGATGTTCTCCCTGCACGCGAAGCGCGCTGCCCTGATCGCCGAGGACGCGGATCTGAGCAGCCGGGCACAGGTCTTCTACGCCGAGCTCGAGAACGTGATTGCCCAGGCACTCGGGAAGGAGCTGGACATGTCGCCAGATGCGCTCGCCCCCCGCCTCACCGCGTACACGCTGGTGGGCGGCCTGCGCCTGGGCGTCCTACGCCAGGTCTTTGTGGCCGACGAAGCGAGCCGCGAAGAGCTGCCCTCCCTGGTCGACCGCGTGCTCGAGTTCGCGCGCGCCGGCCTGGCCGAGCTGACGACATAGCCGTTCCGCTCGCCGAGACAGACCATCCCCAAGGGCGCAGTGCCCTTGGGGATGGAATGTGCGGATGCCCGGATGTTGACTACAGCTGCGACTGGATCCCGGCGAGGAGCTGACGCGCCATCACGATGCGCTGGACCTGGTTGGTGCCCTCGTAGATCTGCGTGATCTTCGCGTCGCGCATCATCCGCTCGACCGGGTAGTCGCGCGTGAATCCGTAGCCACCGAGCAGCTGCACCGCATCGGTCGTGACCTGCATCGCCGTGTCGGAGGCGAACGCCTTGGCGGCAGCCCCGAAGAACGTGAGGTCCTTATCGCCGCGCTCGCTGCGACCGGCGGCGGCGTACGTGAGCTGGCGGGCCGCCTCCACCTTCATGCCCATGTCGGCGATCATGAACTGCAGCCCCTGGAACTCGGCGATCGCCTTGCCGAACTGCTGGCGCTCCTTGACGTAGCCCAGCGCGTAGTCGAGCGCGCCCTGGGCGACGCCGACGGCCTGTGCCGCGATCGTGACGCGGGTGTGGTCGAGGGTGCGCATCGCCGTGGCGAAGCCGGTGCCCTCCGCGCCGATCATGCGGTCGGCGGGGATGCGGACGTTGTCGAGGTAGACCTCGCGGGTCGGGGAGCCCTTGATGCCGAGCTTCTTCTCCGGCGCCCCGAACGAGACACCCTCGTCGGACTTCTCGACCACGAAGGCGCTGATGCCCTTCGAGCGCTTCGTAGGGTCGGTGACCGCCATGACCGTGTAGAAGTCGGACTCCCCGGCGTTCGTGATCCAACGCTTGACGCCGTTGAGGACCCAGTGGTCACCGTCACGGACGGCACGGGTCTTCATGCCCGCGGCGTCGCTGCCCGCGTCGGGCTCGGACAGCGCGTAGGAGAACATCGACGTGCCAGCGGCCAGCGGCGTGAGGTACTTCTTCTTGAGCTCCTCGCCGCCGGACAGGATCACCGGCAGACTGCCGAGCTTGTTGACGGCGGGGATCAGCGAGGACGACACGCAGGCGCGCGACACCTCTTCGATCACGAGCACGGTCGCGAGGGCGTCGGCCCCAGCGCCGCCGTACTCCTCGCCGACGTGGGGCGCATGGAAGTCCGACGCCACCAACGCGTCGTAGGCCTCCTGAGGAAAGCGCACCTCCTCGTCGACGGCGGCGGCGTACGGGGCGACCTTGGCGTCGCAGACGGCCCGGACGGCCTCGCGGATCGCCTGGTGCTCCTCGGACAGGGCATACATGGGCTGGTCGTTGGTCACCCCTCCATGCTAATGAGTGTTAACCAGCGACCAGCAGGGCCCTAACCTGGTCGCATGACCGCGATTGCCGAGCCTGCTGCCCACGTCACCGAGATCACCTCCCTCGAGGAGCTTCGCGCGCTCGTCGGCGAGCCCCTCCCCCGTGTGCGCGACAAGGTCATGTCGACGCTGGTCGACGACCACGTCGCCTGGCTCGAGGCATCCCCGTTCTGCCTCGTCGCGACCTCGGACGCCTCCGGGCGGTGCGACGTGTCTCCGAAGGGAGACCCGGCCGGCATCGGCCACGTCGTCGACGCCACCACGGTCGCGATCCCCGAGCGCCCCGGCAACAAGCGGGTGGACGGCTACCTGAACGTGCTCGAGAACCCGCACGTCGGTCTGCTGTTCATCGTCCCCGGACGCGGCGACACGCTACGGGTCAACGGCCGGGCGCGGATCGTCTCCGACGCCCCCTACTTCGACGCGATGACCGTCAAGGGCCACCGGCCGATCATGGCGCTGGAGGTCTCGATCGAGGAGGTCTTCTTCCACTGTGCCAAGGCGTTCCTGCGCTCGCGTCTGTGGAACCAGGACTCCTGGCACCCCGAGGTCCTCGCGACCCGCGCCGAGATCGCCAAGCGCCTCGAGCGTCCGGAGGAGTCGCTGGGCGCACTCGAGGCCTACTACGGCGAGGCGTACTCCAAGAACCTCTACTGAGCGGCGCCCGGCCGCTGACCCCGGACGGCTGCGCCCTTCGCCCGCGCGGCGTCGGCGAGGCGTGACTGGAAGGCGACCATCGCGTCCGCGAGCGCGGGGTCGGACGCCGCGAGGATGCGTACGGCGAGGAGACCGGCGTTGCGTGCGTTGCCGACGGCGACGGTCGCCACCGGCACGCCGGCGGGCATCTGGACGATCGACAGCAGCGAGTCCATGCCGTCGAGATACTTCAGGGCGACCGGCACACCGATCACCGGCAACGGCGTCACCGACGCCAGCATGCCCGGCAGGTGAGCCGCTCCTCCGGCACCGGCCACGATCACCCGGAGGCCGCGGCCGTGGGCCTCGCGGCCGTACGCGATCATCTCGTCCGGCATGCGGTGGGCCGAGACGACGTCAGCCTCGTACGAGACACCGAACTCCTCGAGCGCCTCTGCCGCCGCCTTCATCGTCGGCCAGTCGGAGTCCGACCCCATCACGATCCCGACCTGTGGTGTCTCACTCACCGGTGCTCCCCCTGTCCCACTCGTCTGGGTCCACGTCGTCTCGGTCCTCGTCGTCTGGGTCCACGTCGTCGTCCAGCCGCCCCTCGAACCAGGCTGCGGCGTGCCTCGCCCGCGCAAGGAGATCATCCAGGTCGTCGCCGTAGACGTTCACGTGGCCGACCTTGCGCCCGGGCTTGACGGCCTTGCCGTACAGGTGGACCTTGAGCCCGGGGTCGCGCGCCATCACGTGCGGGTAGGCGTCGTACAGGTGCCCCACCTCGCCGCCGAGGATGTTCACCATCACCGTCCACCGGGCCCGCGCCCGTGGCGAGCCCAGCGGCAGGTCGAGCACGGCGCGCAGGTGGTTCTCGAACTGGCTGGTCTCCGCGCCGTCCATGGTCCAGTGGCCGGTGTTGTGTGGGCGCATCGCCAGCTCGTTGACGAGGATGCGGCCGTCGGCGGTCTCGAAGAGCTCGACCGCGAGGATCCCGACGACGTCGAGCTCAGCGGCCACCCTCATCGCGAGCATCTCCGCCTCTGCAGCGCGTTCGGGGTCCAGACCGGGGGCGGGCGCGATCACCTCGCGGCAGATGCCGTTCTCCTGTTTCGACTCCACCACCGGGTAGGTCGCGACCTGGCCGGAGGGCGACCGCGCGGCCAGTGCCGACAGCTCGCGACGGAAGTCGACCAGCTCCTCGGCGATCAAGGGCACACCGGCCGCGAACACCTCGGCTGCCGCTCCTGCGTCCTCGACGACCCACACGCCCTTGCCGTCGTACCCGCCGCGCGTGGTCTTGACGACGACCGGGTAACCGTCACCGTCGGCGGCGAAGCGGTCGAGCCCTGCGGCGTCCGAGACCGGCGCCCAGCGAGGACACGGCACGCCGAGTGCGGTGAGCCGCTCCCGCATCTCGCGCTTGTCCTGGGCGAAGAGCAGGGCGTGCGGCCCTGGACGACAGGCGTGACCCTCCGCGTCGAGGGCACGGAGGTGCTCGGGCGGCACGTGCTCATGGTCGAAGGTCACGACCGCGCACCCCTCGGCCACGCCTCGGAGCGTGGCGAGGTCGCGGTAGTCGCCCACGGTCGTCGCCGGGTTCACCTGGGCGGCGCTCACATCCGGCCCTTCGGCGAGGAGATGGACCGGCACCGCGAGGGAGACGGCGGCCTGCTCCATCATCCGAGCCAGCTGCCCGCCCCCGACGATGGCGAGCGCGGGGCTGTCGATCGGGCTCTGCACGCGGTCATGCTATCGGGCGTGCTGGACGTGTCCGAAAAGGCGCAGGGGCGTGACCCGAGGCGGGCTTACCTTGGCCAGGCGCTCACGCGACCGTGTCGGGCGTCACGATCAAACCCGGGGGAAACATGAAGAAGGCACAACGACAAGCTCGCACGGCGATCCTGGTGATGGTCGCTGCGACCGCGCTGGCCGTCGGCGCTCCCGCCTACGCCGGCGCCGTCCAGAGCCCGCCGGCCACCGCGCAGGGCACGAGCACTCCGTCGGCTGACGATGCCGTACGAAAGGCGCCACGGACGGTCATCACTCTCAAGATCGCGGGCTGCGAGGGTTGTCGCCTCCGTCCGACGCAGGCGGTCCGGGGGAAGTCCGCCTGGACGGGGAAGGCCAAGAGGGTCCGTGACGGCAAGGTCCGCTGGTCCGTGCGTACCGACCGCACCGCCGGTCTGACCTTCTTCGTCGAGCGGAACCCGAAGGCTGCGTCGACCACAGTGCTCAACGCCGTCCCGATGATCGTCGCCCGCTACCGCGGCAAGGCGGTCGGCAGCCGAGTCAGCGACGCAGCAGCACGCAAGGCCAAGCGGGCGACCCCCTGCTTGCGTGGCACGCAGGCGTCTCGCTTCACCAGGCGAGTCGTCGTCCGCTACTCACGGGTCGACGATCCGACCGGCCCGGGCACGGTGCGCGTCCCGCGCTACTACTTCAAGAAGACCCAGCGCGCGACCAAGCCGTACTCGCGAACCTTCAAGGGGACGCTCGCCGCGCAAGACCTCTACGTCTGTCCTTGACGACACGGCAGTCGAGCGAGGCGGCAGACAGGACTCCGTAGGCTGAGCCCGTGACTTCCTCTCTGTCGCCGTCGCGCGTCACCACTCGGCTCGGTGAGGTCGCGAGGTTCGGGACGGTGGGTCTCGCCGGCTACGTCACGGACGTCGTCGTCTTCAACCTGCTCCGGTACGCCGGTGACCCGGGAGTCCTGGAGCACAAGCCCGTGACGGCGAAGATCCTCTCCGTGGCCGTCGCGATGATCGTGACCTACGTCGGCAACCGGCAGTGGACGTGGCGCGGTCGGAGCAATCGCAGCGTCCACCGCGAGGTCGTCCTCTTCGTGGTGATGAACGGCATCGGCATGCTCATCGCCGTCGGGTGCCTGGCATTCTCGCACTACGTCCTGGGACTCGACAGCGCCCTCGCCGACAACATCTCCGCGAACGTCGTCGGGTTGGGTCTCGGCACCCTGTTCCGGTTCTGGGCTTATCGGCGGTTCGTCTTTCCCGACGGCGACCCCGCTGAGCCGTCGTAGGAGCTCTCGTGGGAGACCCTCAGCCGTTGTAGGACCAGCGGTGCCGCACCGTGAGCGGCTCGACGTTGCCGAATCCCCGCAGGTTGCGCTGGGCCATCGCCCGGGTCTCGAACCTGTCCCCGAGGCCCTCGGCGGTCGCCGCGTCGATGATCACACGGTTGCGGCGGGCGACACCGGTGAGCCGCGCGGCGAGGTTGACCGGTGGACCGTACACGTCTCCGAGCCGCGAGATCACCGGCCCCGTCCCCAGACCGACGCGCACGTCGGGCAGGTTCTTGTCGCCACCGATCTCGGCCACGATGGAGAAGGCGATGTCGGCCGCGACCTCGGGGGACTCCGCGAGATAGAGGACGGAGTCGCCGAGAGTCTTGATCGGCCGACCGCCGCCCTCGGTGACGAGGTCGATGCAGCGTGTCTCGAACTCCTCGACCAGATCGGCCAGGCCGTCGTCGTCAAGCCCGTTCGACAGCTTGGTGAACGCCACCAGGTCGGCGAAGCCGACGGTGACGACCATCCGGAGCACGTCCTCCTCGTCGGCGGCCAGCGCCTCCGCGCGCGTCGCCGACGCGGCCAGGTGCCGGCGCCACGAGTACACCAGCAGGCGCTCGAACACCGGCCCCATCGTCTCCGCCACCGAACGACCCGACGATGGCCACCGCCGACGGTCCTCCTCGGACTGGTTGCGCCGCTCGAGGACCTCGGCGAGGGTCGACACCTGCCACTCGGCGAGGCGCGACATGGTCGAACCGAGGGCGCGGGTCAACCGGACGACCGTGTCGTCGTCGAGCACCCCCGAGGCAACGACGGCGCGTACCGTCTTCAGCGCGTCGAGGTCGGCAGGGACGAAGGCCTTGGCGTCGGCCGAGTCGGGGAACCCGAGCGCTCGCCAGAGTCGTCTCGCCTCCTCGTACGAGACTCCTGCTGCCGCGGCGACCTCGTCGCTGCTGAAGATGGGATCCGCACCGAGGATGGCGCGGGCGAGGTCGTCGGGCACGTCAGATCTGCTCGTCGCTCGTCATCGGCTGGTGCGCCTCGAACACGAGGGAGCTGAGCTGCCGGTGGACGTCCTCGATGTGAGGGACGTCGCGGATACGCAGGCCGTCCTGCTCACTGGCGGCGTGGACGATCAGCGTCCCGCACCCCAGCAGGCGGTCGGTGAGCTGCTTCTCGAACGAGACGTCGTTGATGCGGTTGAGCGGGATGATCCGACCGGTGCGGGTGAGGATGCCGCGCTGCTCGATGAGACGTCGATTGGTCACGGTCCACGTCCAGGTGAACCAGCCCAGGAACGGGAGGACCACCCACATCAGGACGACGAGCAGCGCGACCACCACGACGACCGAGCGCACGGGCCCGACCGTGACCGCCGCTCCGAACCCACCGGCAGCGGCAGCGACCACGAGGACGAAGACGGCGCCGAACAGCGCCTTGACGTGTGTCCTGACCGTCAGGACCTCGTTCTCGCCGCCGATCAACAGCTTCTTGGAGACACCCACGGGGTCATGGTGTCATGCCCGGGACCGCAGATGCGTGATGTCTCCGGCACTGACTGTGGTCACCTCGCCGTTCACCGAGATCTCCAGCCGGCCGCTGTCGTCGAGTCCGACGGCCTCGCCCTCGATCCGCTGGCCGTCGGGAAGCTCCACCGACACCTCGCGTCCGAGGGTCGCGCTGCTCCGCTCGTACGCCTGCCGGATGCCGATGTCGGGATCGCCGCCGGCGTCGGCCCATGGCACGTACAGGGCCTCGAAGGCGGCGGCGAAGCCGCTCAGCAGCCCGGTCCTCTCCGCCGTCGGTGAGCCTTCGTTGGTCAGCGAGGTCGCGTTCGGGACACCGATCTCCTCAGGGGTCGTCGACACGTTGATCCCGCACCCGACGACCGCGGCCGGCCCGGTCGGGGTGTCGACCCGCTCGACGAGGATGCCGGCGAGCTTGCGGTCCTCGACGACGACGTCGTTGGGCCACTTCAGCTGGGCGACGACCCCCGCCTGACGCACGGTGGCGACCACGGCGGCGCCGGTCAGCAGGGGGAGCCACGTCCATCGGTAGCCGTCGATGCGCGGGCGTACGAGGACCGAGACGGCCAGCGCGGAGTAGCGCGGCATCTCCCAGGTCCGGTCGAGCCGTCCACGCCCTGCCGTCTGGTGGTCGGTGGTCAGCAGCGTGCCTTCCGGCGCGCCCTCCCGGGCCAGCCGGGCGAGGTCGGCGTTGGTGCTGGCGGTCTCGGGGACCACGCGCACCTCCTGCCACCACGACGTCGGTCGGATCAGGGCCTGCTCGAGACCGGCGGCGTCGAGTGGACGGCGGGCGAGAGGAGAGTCGGCTGGCGGTGAGTCGCTCATGTCCCCACTGTCCCATGATCCGCGCCCCTCGTCGGGGCGAGCGGACCGACGGCTACCCTGAGCGCGTGAGCGAAGCAGTGGCACCTGAACCGGGTCAGATCGACACGCACACCACCGCCGGCAAGCTGGCCGACCTCGACCGGCGCCTGGACGAGGCGGTGCACGCCGGGTCGGCGAAGGCCGTCGAGAAGCAGCACGCCAAGGGACGCCAGACGGCCCGCGAGCGGATCGAGATGCTGTTCGACGAGGGCTCCTTCGTCGAGATCGACGAGCTGGCGCGGCACCGCTCGACGGCGTTCGGTCTCGAGAAGAACCGCCCCTACGGCGACGGCGTGATCACCGGCTACGGCACGGTCGACGGCCGTCAGGTGTGCGTGTTCTCCCAGGACTTCACCGTCTTCGGCGGCAGCCTCGGTGAGGTCTACGGCGAGAAGATCACCAAGATCATGGACCTCGCGATCAAGACCGGCTCCCCCATCGTGGGCATCAACGAGGGCGCCGGCGCGCGCATCCAGGAGGGGGTCGTCTCCCTCGGCCTGTACGGCGAGATCTTCCGGCGCAACGTGCACGCCTCAGGGGTCATCCCGCAGATCAGCCTGATCATGGGGTCCTGCGCGGGCGGTCACGTCTACTCCCCCGCCGTCACCGACTTCACCGTGATGGTCGACGGCACCTCCAACATGTTCATCACCGGCCCCGACGTGATCAAGACCGTCACCGGCGAGGACGTGACGATGGAGGAGCTCGGCGGCGCCCGTACGCACAACACCAAGTCGGGCAACGCCCACTACATGGGCGCCGACGAGGAGGACGCGATCGAGTACGTCAAGGGGCTCCTCTCCTTCCTCCCGCAGAACAACATGGAGGACGCGCCGGCGTACGACGGCCTTGCCGACCTCGAGATCAGTGACGTCGACCGCGCGCTGGACACGCTCATCCCCGACTCGACCAACCAGCCGTACGACATGCACACGGTGATCGAGTCCGTCCTCGACGACGGCGACTTCCTCGAGGTCCAGCCGTTGTTCGCGCCCAACATCCTCATCGGCTTCGGCCGGGTCGAAGGGCGCAGCGTGGGCATCGTCGCGAACCAGCCGATGCAGTTCGCCGGCACGCTCGACATCGACGCGTCCGAGAAGGCCGCGCGCTTCGTCCGCACGTGCGACGCGTTCAACGTGCCGGTCTTGACCTTCGTCGACGTGCCGGGCTTCCTCCCCGGGACCGACCAGGAGTGGAACGGCATCATCCGCCGGGGCGCCAAGCTCATCTACGCCTACGCCGAGGCGACCGTCCCGTTGGTCACGGTGATCACCCGCAAGGCCTACGGCGGCGCCTACGACGTCATGGGCTCCAAGCACCTCGGCGCCGACCTCAACATCGCGTGGCCGACCGCCCAGATCGCCGTCATGGGCGCGCAGGGCGCGGTCAACATCCTGCACCGCAAGACGCTCGCCGCGGCCGACGACCCCGAGTCGAAGCGTGCGGAGCTGATCGACGCGTACGAGCAGACGCTGGCGAACCCCTACGTCGCCGCCGAGCGCGGCTACGTCGACCAGGTCGTCCAGCCGCACGAGACCCGCATCGAGATCGTGCGTGCGCTGCGGCTCCTGCGCAGCAAGCGCGAGACGCTGCCGCCCAAGAAGCACGGGAACATCCCGCTGTGAGCACCGGGCAAGAGGACACCGCCGCAGCGCCGCTGCTGCGGGTCGTCAAGGGTGACCCGTCGCCGGAGGAGCTCGCGGCGCTCGTCGCCGTCGTCGCCGCACACGGAGCCGCCTCGGAGCTGGCTCCTCCGACGCGGCGATCCGCGTGGGGAGATCCCTCGCTCGCCACGCGCCCGCCGCACGCCCACGGGCACGACGGGTGGCGCAGGTCGGCCTTCGCGCGCTAGAACGCGTTCCCGACCCTGCATCACGCGGCGAGGGGTACGAGCCGTGTCCGCCCACCCGTACGGCCGATCCGGAGCCGTACGCTGGCCCGCGTGACTCGACCACGCCTCGTCCTCGCCTCGCAGTCCCCCGCCCGTCTCGCGACCCTGCGCAGCGCCGGCCTGGAGCCGGACGTGATCGTCTCCGGAGTCGACGAGTCGGTCGTCGTGTCCGACGACCCGGTGGTCGTGGCCACCGAGCTCGCGCGGCTGAAGTGCCGGGCGGTGTCCCACCGGCTCACGAGCCCGGACGACACCCTCGTGATCGGTTGTGACTCGGTGCTGGCGTTCGACGGGGAGATCCTCGGCAAGCCGTCCGACCCGCAGACCGCGATCGAACGCTGGCGGGCGATGCGCGGCCGTTCCGGGGTCCTCCACACGGGACACTGCGTGCGGCTCGGGGAGCGCGAGATCTCCGACGACGGCGCGACGACCGTGCACTTCGCCGACCTCGACGACGCGGAGATCGAGGCGTACGTCGCGACCGGCGAGCCGCTGCAGGTCGCTGGAGCCTTCACGGTGGACGGGCTGGGCGGCCCGTTCGTCGAGCGGATCGAGGGCGACCACCACAACGTCGTCGGATTGTCGCTCCCGCTCCTGCGCAGGATGCTCGCCGGACTCGGTGTCCGGTGGACCGACCTCTGGGACGCGTCGCGCGGCTGACCTGGCGAGCGCACGCGTGGGTGCACGCGGGCACGGACGGTCGCCGCTCAGGTCCTCAGCCGGAGGAGTCGATCGAGATGGCTCTCGATCCGTGAGAGCGGGTCCGCTCGGGGACGGGAGCAGCGACGCGCCCGGACAGGCTCGCGGGCGGGAGGGGGCGCCGGCGGCGCGACAGGGGCGTCCCTCGTCTCGCGGAGGCCACGAAGGCGCGCGCTCAACCGCTGACGCTGGACGCGGTGGTGGTCCTCGATCTCGAGGATCCTCGCTCCCTTGCGGCGGCTGAAGACGAACCCTCTCTGGCCGTCGGCCTCGACCCAGAGCTTGCCGGCGTGGACGAGCTGGTGGCAGCGAGGACACAGTCCGGCAAGGTTGTCGAGGTCGGTCCGGCCGCCGTCCCGGTCCCACCACGCGACGTGGTGGACCTCGAGGTGGGTGCCGCCGCACGCCGGGTTGGCACAGACCCCACCCTGACGCGCGAGAACGGCCTGCCGCTGTTTGTAGGTCGCCAGCCGGTGGGTGCGCCCGACGTTGAGGATGTCGGCCTGCGGCGTCGTGGACGAGGTGACTCCCGCGACGAGCACGTCGGTGCGGTCCGCACCGCAGGCGAGGTAGTCGAACAGTCCAGGCCCCACCGGCCCCCAGCCCGTGAGGACCGGCGGCTCCGCCCCGGGCAGGCCTGCCAGCCAGGCGGCGTCCACCATCACGTTGACCTGCGGGCGGACGCCGCGATCGGAGAGCAGGCCGTGCTCCAGCGCTGCAGCAGCAAGATCGCCGACCGCGTCGACGCGTCGCTGGGCCGGGGTCCGGTCGTCCTCGGTCCCTCGCGGCGCCGACGCCGCCGTCAGCCAGGTCCGCAGGCGCGTGCCGTTGACGGCGTCCAGGAACCCGTTGACGTGATAGCCCTCTCCACACCGTGCAATCGTCAGATCGTGCTTGTCCATCCCGGCGACGTAGGCACGGTCAAGGTCTTCGGGGTGCGCTACCTCCACGAGCATCGTCAGCTGTGCCGTCAGCTCGCCCGGCTCGCACACGCGGGCGACGTCGAGCATGACGTCCTCGGCCGCCTCGACGACCTCACGATCGGCCTTCTTGAGCGCAACCGTGAACGCGTCCACGTGTGCCCGGCGGATCTCTCCCGCGCGGTGCGCGGCGCCGACCGCGGGCAGCACGCGCAGCGTCCGTCCCGCGGCGATCGCCGCTCGCGACTGCCGGACGTCCCAGCGCAGCTCTCGACGTGCCCACCCGGCCGTCGACGAGGCGCCCTCCGCCTCGTACGCCGCCCGCTCCTGCATCTGGTCCAGCCACACCGCCTGGAGACCGGCGAGCCGGTCGGCAGCGTGTGCGAGCCGTCGGAGCGTCTCGCACGTCTGAGCATCCGAGGCCGAGGCGACAGGTAGGTCGGCGAGCGCGTCGAGCATCACCTCCAGCCTGGCCAGCACCTCGGTATCGAACATACATACGACTCTAACGGTGCCCACTGACAGGTCTCGATCGCGCGACCTGGACTCTTCTCGTCCGGTCATCGTTCGGCAGGATGGCTCGTGTCGACGCACCCAGGAGACACGCCGACGCCACCCGCCGACGCGTGCAGATGAACAACGCGATCCGCCCCGTGGCGAGACCGCGTGGCTACTCGACGGGCAGCCCGAGCCCACGCGCGATGAGCATGCGCTGGACCTCCGACGTACCCTCACCGATCTCCAGGATCTTGGCGTCACGGTAGAAACGGGCGACCGGATACTCCTCCATGAAGCCGTACCCGCCGAACACCTGCGTCGCGATCCGCGTCGCGGTGACGGCCTGCTCGGTCGCGTACAGCTTGGCGATCGAGGCGGCTTGCTTCAGCTCCTGCCCGCCGACACCGGCGTCCTTCATCGCCGCCGCCTCGTACGTCAGCGCACGCGCCGCCCGGGCAGCCACGGCGAGGTCGGCGATCTGGAACGCGACACCCTGCTTGCGTCCGATCGGACCACCGAAGGTCTGGCGGTCGAGCGCGTACTCGCGGGCGAGATCGAGACAGGCTTCGATGCACCCGACCGCGAGCGCGGCGATCGCGATGCGTCCGTCGTCGAGAGTGGCGAGGAACTGCGCATAGCCCCGGCCACGCTCGCCGAGGAGGTTCTCCTCCGGCACGCGGCAGCCGGTGAACGTGAGCGGGTGCGTGTCGGAGATGTGCCAGCCGAGCTTGTCGTAGCCGGGCTCGGCGACGAAGCCGGGCGTGCCGGCGGGCACCATGATCGTCGAGATCTCGGGCCGGCCGCCGTCACGGACGCCCGTACGGGCGGTCACCGTGACCACGGAGGTGATCGCCGAACCGGAGTTGGTGATGAACTGCTTGGCGCCGTCGATCACCCACTCCCCGGCCTCGAGAGTGGCCTTGGTGGCGGTGGCGCCCGCATCCGACCCCGCGCCAGGCTCGGTGAGCCCGAACCCGGCGAGCGCCCGCCCCTCGACGAGGTCAGGGAGCCACTGCGCCTTCTGCGCCTCCGTGCCGTACGTGAGGATCGGGTTGATGCCGAGCCCCACCGCGGCCTCGAGCGTGATGCCGATCGACTGGTCGACACGACCGAGCTCCTCGATGGCGACGCAGAGGCTGGTGAAGTCGCCGCCCGAGCCTCCGTACTCCTCCGGGGCCGTGAGCCCGAAGAGTCCGAGCTCGCCCATCGTCGTGACGAGGTCCACCGGGAAGTGGTGGTCCTTGTCCCACTGCGCCACGTGCGGGGCGATCTCGGCCTGGGCGAAGTCGCGGACGACCTTGCGGAAGGCCTCGTGCTCTGCGGAGAGGGTGCTGTACGCCATCCGCCGATGTTAACAGTCGTTAACCTGACGAGGAAGTGTCGTCGTCCGCGCACCGACCACCGCAAGGGGGTCGTCTCGGAGCATGGAATGCTTCCTCCGAGACTTGACGTGTTCGCAATCGCAAACATATGGTCGTGTTCGCAATCGCAAATATCGCCTCTGCGCCTCCCCGGCCGCCCCTCCGAGAGGAACCCCGTGCGACTCCCCCACGTCCTGGCCCGCCGCACAGCCAGCATCGCCACGACCGTCCTCGGTGGCGCTCTCATCGCCTCCACGGCTCTTGCCACCGGCGCCTCCGCCGTCTCGTCCTCCGCCCCGGCGCTGGCATCTGCCGACGCCGACGACACGGGACGGATGATGCTGGTTCTCGACTCCTCGGGGTCGATGAAGGAGAAGGCGGGAGACGGCGCGACGAAGATCGAGGCAGCCCGGACCGCCCTCGAGAGCGTCGTCGACAAGCTGTCCGACTCCCAGGACGTCGGGATGCGTGTCTTCGGCGCGACGGTCTTCTCGCGCAACGACAAGGGCGCCTGCACCGACACCCAGAAGGTCGTCGACCCCGGCACCGACAACCGCGACGCGCTGCGTGCCGCGATCAGCGCCTACAAGCCGTACGGTGAGACGCCGATCGGCACGGCGCTGCTCGAGGCCGCACGCGACCTCGGCGACGAAGGGCGGCGATCGATCGTCCTCGTCTCGGACGGGGAGTCCACCTGCGCTCCCGACCCGTGCAAGGTCGCCGCGCGCATCTCCAAGCAAGGCATCGACCTCACCGTCGACGTCGTCGGCCTGTCCGTCGACGCCAAGACCCGCAAGCAGCTGCGCTGCATCGCCGAGGCCGGCAACGGCCGCTACTACGACGCCGAGGACGCCGGCGAGCTGTCCGGTGCGCTCGACACGGCGGCCGTCCGCGCCGCGCGCCCGTGGACCGCGATCGGCACCCCGATCACCGGCGGCCCCGACGCCGCGAACGCCACTACGATCACCACCGGCGACTGGCGCGACGTCCTCGGTCCGCAGCACACGGTCCCGGGGCAGCGCTGGTTCCGGTTCACCCGCACGATCCCAGGGTCGACGGTGCGGGTCTCCGCCGCGATCGCCGGTCCGACCGGAGGGTACGAGGTCGACGACGGCCTGTACGTCGAGACGTTCGTCGGGAGCGAGGACTGCGGCACCGGCGCGGACTCACAGGCGGGCACCGGCTACCAGCCGATCCTGGTCGCGACCGAGGCCGTCCCCGGCAACCGCGACTACAACGACGAGTGCAAGGACGGCTCCGAGATCACCTTCAACGTGACCCGTGGCAAGCAGTCCGGCGACGTGTCACGGCGTACGGAGGAGCTCGTCGAGATCCGCATCATCGAGGAGCCGCCCGCGGCCAACGCCGCCAGCCTGCCCGCCTCGGCCCCGAAGGCGTCCGAGGACGTGCCCTCGATGTCCGACCCGACCCCGCTCCCGACCGGCGGAGTCTCCTTCGGCGACGCGGCGCCGCTCGACCCCGGCGCTTTCCGAGGGTCGATCGTGCCCGGCGAGACCCAGATCTTCCGCATCGACCTCGACTGGGGCCAGAGCCTGTCCTCGGTGATCCAGTTCGACCCGATCACCGACACCCAGAAGCAGGCTCTGGGCGACGTCGACCTCAACACCACGCTGTGGACGTTCTCCCCCGGGCGCGCCATCGCGCGAGCACCGTTCGTCTCCGACTCTCGGGGCAGGCTCACGGACTTCTCGTCGCCCGAGCTGGCCGCGGTGACCCCGGTGGTGACCTACAACGAGCGCCGCTCGACCGCCGACGGCAATGCCGCGGCCTCGATCGCCGGACCGTACTACCTCGTCCTCGGCGTCGCCGGCGAGAACGGCGGGACCGTCGAGGGCGCAGCGGCAGGTGTCGAGCTCGGGTTCACCCTCGGCCTCGCCCGCAACGGGGAGCGCAAGGGCGTGCCGGAGTACGACGGCGAGGCGCCGCAGTTCGGCGGCGAGACGAGCGAGACGGTCGACCCCGGCGACGACGACTCCGGCGAGGCCGACGCGAGCGACACGTCCGCGAGCTCGGCGACAGACTCCGACGACGGCGCCGGCTGGCTCCCGTTCGCCCTGGCCGGGGCAGGAGCCGTCCTGGTCCTGGGCGGTGTCGCCGCCCTGCTCGTCGTCCGTCGCCGGCGACGCCAGTCGGCGGAGCAGGCTCCGCCGGCCTACCAGCCCTGGGAGGGGCCGGGCGGCGCGAGCCCGTACCAGTGAAGACCTGCCTGACCGCCCTCTCCCCGCTCGAGATCCACGAAAGGACCACCGTGCACCGACACGCACTCCCTCTCCGGACCCCAGTCCTCGTCGCAGCCGCGGCACTGACCGCGACCGTCGTCCTCACCACGCCCTTGCCGGCCGCGGCCGACGACGCGGCGACGTACGAGCCGGCCGGGAAGTCGGTCGACGGCGGCGCCAGCGCCGGCGACGCGACCGGGCTCGAGGCGGGTGACTGGAAGGACACCATCGGCCTCACCGGCACCGCAGAGGGCCAACGCTGGTACACGGTCAAGCGGACCGTCGACGGCTCGACCGTCCGCTTCGCCGCAGCAGCGCCGTCCGGGGCGCCGACCGCCAAGCACAAGGTCACGGTCGAGGCGTTCGCGGGCAACACGAGCTGCGGCAAGGGCGACTCCTCCTCGGCAGGAGGAGGGCACCAGCCGATCGTCGTGGCCAGCGCCGCCGCGGGGTCCGGCGACTCGGACGAGTGCGTCGACGGTGACGCCATCACCTTCAGCGTCACGCGCGAGGTGTCCGAGGGCAGCGAGGAGCAGACGGACGAGACGCTCGAGATCCGGGTGGTGGAGGAGCCGACGGCCAAGGATGCCGAGCAGCTCCCCACGAAGTCCGCCGAGCTGCCCGAGAAGAAGCCGCCGCTGTCCGATCCCGAGGAGCTCCCGGCCGGCGGAGTGTCGTTCGACGAGGCTGTCTCCCTGGACCCGGGGGCCTACGAGGGCACCATCAGCCCGGGCGAGACCCAGATCTACCGGGTGGACCTCGACTGGGGACAGAGCCTCGACACCGTCGCGCAGTTCGCCCCGGTCACGGCGGCGCAGGCCACGTCCTTCGACGGGGAGGACGTCCAGACCAGCCTCGTGACGTACGCGCCGTCGCGGGCGGTCGCGACCGACAGCATCTCGTACACGTACGGTCGCCTCAACGAGTACTCCTCGCCCGAGCTGCGCTCCACCACGCCGTTCGTGCTCTACAACGCCCGCGAGAACTCCTACGGCACAGCGACGGCGGTCTCGTCCGCCGGCCCGTACTACGTGGTCGTCGCGGCACCGCCCGTCGAGGAGGGCTCCGGCGCCGCCGGAGCCGACCTCGGCTTCACGCTCGGCGTCGCCGTCAACGGCGAGGTGTCAGGCACCCCCGACCTCGGCGACCAGGCGGCCGTCATCGGCCCGGACCTCGACGGCGGCTCCTCGGGCTGGCTCACGTGGGTGCTCGTCGGCCTCGGGGTGCTTCTCGTCCTCGCTGGTGTGGCAGCGGTGCTGATCGCACGACGGCGCGCGGCCGGCGCACGCGCGGAGGCCACCCCGTACGGCGGCTACACCCCGCCCGACGCACCGCAGGACTACCCGCAGCCGTACGGCGGGCAGCAGGCTCCGTACGGCCCGCCGCCGGCGGGCCGGGGCGAACGGCCCGGCGACGGCTGGTGACGGCGCTCAGCCGAGCAGCATGAGGATCGCCAGCACGATGACGAGTCCCCCGGCGCCGACGCTCAGCAGGCCGAACGCGGCCAGCGGGCTCGGCCGCCGGGTGGACGCCGGCGGTCGCGGAAGGCCCGGTGGAAGACCCGGCGACGGGGACGGAGAGGGCAGCGGCTCGGGCGCCGTCGGCGGCAGGGGGACAGCGCGGAGTGCGGGGGCCGCGTCGGTCCCGTGCAGCCGCACGTGCTCGAAGACCTCGATCTCCGCTCCGTCGTCGCCGGGCGCTGCACCGGCCGGAGGGACGAGGCCCGTGTCGTGCAGCATCCTGCGTGCCCGCGCCGCGCTCGGCGGCCTGCGCGCCGGGTCGGGCGCCGCCAGGCCCCGCGCGAGGTCCCACAGCCGTCGGTCGACCCCGGGCGGCGGCGCCGACGGCAGGGCGCGGCCGTCCTCGGGCCGCTCGCCGGTCAGCATCTCCGCCAGGACCACACCGGCGCCGTAGAGGTCCTGCACAGGCAGCGGGTCGGCCCCGACCGCGCTCTCGGG
Source organism: Mumia sp. zg.B21 (assembly GCF_019550855.1). NCBI lineage: Bacteria > Bacillati > Actinomycetota > Actinomycetes > Propionibacteriales > Nocardioidaceae > Mumia > Mumia sp. zg.B21. The sequence continues at coordinate 1,160,202 of NZ_JAHWCJ010000001.1, forward strand.
CGCGCGGTAGCCGCGGGTGCCGAGGACGATCGCCGGGGCGGTCATCCGGGGCTCGTGCAGGGGCACCGCCACCCCGAAGTCGCTCAGTCGCAGGTACGGCCGGCCGCGGCCGGTCGGCTCCAGCAGGAGGTTGGCGGGCTTGACGTCACGATGCACGACGCCGGCCCGGTGGACGGCCTCGAGCGCGTCGAGCAGCTGGTCGAGCAAGCATGCGGCCCAGGGCGCTGGGAGGGCCCCGAAGTCCTCGATCAGGTGGTGCACCGACCCGCCCCGTACGACGTCCATCGTGAACAGCACCGTGTCGTCCTCGCCGGCCCAGCCCCGCGGCACGACCGTGTGCGGGTGCTCGATCCGGGTGCTCAGCTCGCGGATGAACCGCAGCAGCAGCGACGCGTCGACCTGACGGACGAGCTTGGCCGCCCGGAGCTGGTCGTCCCGACGGTCGTGGACCAGCCACACCGTCCCCATGCCACCGGCACCGATCGGCTCCAGGAGCTCGTACCGGCCGGCGAACACCTCACCCACGCCCGTGGCCCCCGTACTGACGGAGGAGCTGGGCGATCAGCGGGTGGTCGGCGTCGAGCAGCAGCGCCGCGGCCTCGTACTCGTCGGGATCGCCCGCGACGCTCAGCACGGTCCGCAGCACAGCGGCCTCGGTGCTGCGGTGCGTGACGACCCCTCCCGCTACCTCGCGCTCCAGCTCGGCCAGGCCCTCCTCGGACGTGGTCTCGCCGCGCGTGACGCGGCCCGCGATGTCGTACGCGGCCTGCAGCCTGGCCACCGCCGCCGGGTTGCCGATCTTGACGCGGTGACCGTTGACCAGCTGCGAGAGCATGGGCGCCGAGATGCCCAGCAACGACGCCATGCGCGCCTGCGTGACCCCGAACGTCTGGACGCACCGGCGCACGATGATCCCGAGCGGCTCGCCGTACAGCTCGGCCTGCGCGCGGGTGTTCGCGTCGATCTCGGGACTCGTCATGACGGCCTTCACCCTATCCGCAGCGAGCGCCCTCCGAGAGCGACGGCAGGCGGGTCGTGAGCGGGCCGCTCCTGCTCAGTCCCCGAGCACCTGACGGCAACCGTCAGGGTGCCGCTTAGACTCGGCACGCAGCCCCCAGGCACGTCGAGGAGCAGACCTGTGAGCAACAACGAAGGCATCCGGCCGCTGACCAAGGTCCTCATCGCCAACCGTGGCGAGATCGCGGTCCGCGTCGTCCGCGCCTGCAAGGACGCGGGGATCGGCAGCGTCGCGGTGTACGCCGACGCCGACCGTGACGCGCTGTTCGTCCGGCTCGCCGACGAGGCGTACGCGCTGGGTGGCGCCACCCCCGCCGACACCTACCTGTCGATCGACAAGATCCTGGACGTCGCGCAGCGCAGCGGCGCCGACAGCGTGCACCCCGGCTACGGGTTCCTCGCCGAGAACGCGGCGTTCGCGCAGGCCGTCATCGACGCCGGGCTGATCTGGATCGGCCCCCCGCCGCACGCCATCGAAGCCCTCGGCGACAAGGCCAAGGCCAAGCACATCGCTGCGCGGGCCGATGCCCCCCTGGCACCGGGGACCAAAGACCCGGTCGCCGACGCCGACGAGGTCGTCGCCTTCGCCAAGGAGCACGGCCTCCCGGTCGCGATCAAGGCGGTCTTCGGCGGCGGCGGACGCGGTCTCAAGGTCGCTCGCACGCTCGAGGAGATCCCCGAGCAGTACGACTCTGCCGTCCGCGAGGCCGTCACGGCCTTCGGGCGTGGCGAGTGCCTGGTCGAGAAGTTCCTCGACCAGCCGCGTCACGTCGAGACCCAGTGCCTGGCCGACGCGCACGGCAACGTCGTGGTCGTCTCCACCCGCGACTGCTCGCTGCAGCGCCGTCACCAGAAGCTCGTCGAAGAGGCGCCCGCGCCGTTCCTGACCGACGACCAGATCGAGCGCCTGTACGCCTCGTCGAAGGCGATCCTCCGCGAGGCCGGCTACGTCGGCGCGGGCACGTGCGAGTTCCTCGTGGCCCGCGACGGCACCATCTCCTTCCTCGAGGTCAACACCCGCCTCCAGGTCGAGCACCCGGTCTCGGAGGAGGTCACGGGCCTCGACCTGGTCCGTGAGATGTTCCGCATCGCCGCCGGCGAGGAGCTCGGCTACGACGACCCGGAGATCCGCGGCCACTCGATCGAGTTCCGGATCAACGCCGAGGACGCCGGACGCAACTTCCTGCCCGCCCCGGGGACCCTGACGACGTGGGATCCCCCGTCGGGCCCGGGCGTACGCGTCGACTCCGGCTACGTCGTCGGCGAGACGATCCCCGGCTCGTTCGACTCGTTGATCGCCAAGCTCATCGTGACCGGCTCGAGCCGGGAGCAGGCCATCGAGCGGTCGCGCCGCGCGCTCGACGAGTTCGGCGTCGACGGCATGCCGACGGTGGTCCCGTTCCACCGCCGGGTCCTCGACGACCCGGCCTACCTCGGTGACGGCGAGGGGTTCGGCGTCTACACCAGCTGGATCGAGACCGAGTTCGACAACACGATCCCGCCGTACGACGGTGCCGCCGGCGAGGCGCCTGAGGCGGAGGAGCGCGAAACGGTGACCGTCGAGGTCGGCGGCAAGCGACTCGAGGTCGTGCTTCCCGCGGGGCTCGGTGCCGCCGGTGCTGCCGCCGGAGCCGGCGCCAAGAAGCCGAAGCGGGCGGCCGGCAAGAAGGCTGGCGCCGCGGCCGGTGGTGACGCGCTGGTCTCCCCGATGCAGGGCACGATCGTCAAGGTCGCGGTCGTGGAGGGGCAGGCCGTCACGGAGGGCGAGCTCGTCGTCGTCCTCGAGGCGATGAAGATGGAGCAGCCTCTCAACGCGCACAAGGCCGGCACCATCACCGGGCTGGTCGCGATCGCGGGCGAGACGGTCACCGCCGGCGCCGTTGTGGTCGAGATCAAGGACTGACGTTGCAGACAGGGACCCGAGCGCTGTGCCATGGTGCTCCCCATGACGATCGCGGTTGCCTACACCCCTGACGAGTACGGCGAGGTCGCCCTCGAGCACGGCATCGCCTGGGCTCGCTCCCACGATGCACGGCTCGTCGTGGTCAACGTCGCGAAGCACTCCCGGTTCGAGGAGGACCCCGACTTCGTCCACGGGTACGACCTCGAGCAGCTGCGGCACCGGTTGGCCGGTGCCGGACTCCCCGGCCACCGCCTGCGGCAGCCCGTCGGACCCGGCATCGGCGACCTCATCATCGAGGCCGTCGAGGACGAGGGCGCCGAGCTGCTGGTGATCGGCATCCGCCACCGCACCCCCGTCGGCAAGCTCATCATGAGCAGCGTCGCCCAGAAGCTGCTGCTCGATGCGCCGGTCCCGGTCTTCGCGGCCAAGCCCGGACAGCACCCGGTACCTTGAGAGCCGGCCGCCCCACCGTCGCGGCGGCCGACCGGACCTGATGCGCTCGATCGGAGTACCCCCATGTTCCGCAAGGTCCTCGTCGCCAACCGCGGCGAGATCGCGATCCGCGCCTTCCGCGCCGCCTACGAGCTCGGCGCCCGCACCGTCGCCGTCTTCCCGTACGAGGACCGTGGCTCCGAGCACCGTCTGAAGGCCGACGAGGCCTACCAGATCGGTGAGGTGGGCCACCCGGTCCGCAGCTATCTCGACCCTGACGAGATCGTCGCCACGGCCGTACGCGCCGGGGCCGACGCCGTCTATCCGGGATACGGCTTCCTCTCGGAGAACCCCTCGCTCGCGAGCGCCTGCGCGCAGGCGGGCATCACGTTCGTCGGCCCGTCCGAGGAGGTCCTGCGCCTCACCGGCAACAAGGCGCGAGCCATCGAGGCGGCACGCGAGGCGGGTGTGCCGGTGCTCGCGTCCGTGCCACCCAGCCGTGACCGCGACGAGCTGGTCGCCGCCGCCGAGGCCCTCCCGTACCCGCTGTTCGTCAAGGCCGTCGCGGGTGGCGGCGGGCGCGGCATGCGGCGCGTCGAGGACCCGGCCGAGCTGCGCGACGCGGTCGACGCCGCGATGCGGGAGGCAGAGGGCGCGTTCGGCGACCCGACCTGCTTCATCGAGCAGGCCGTGGTCGACCCGCGCCACATCGAGGTGCAGATCCTCGCCGACGCGACCGGTGACGTGATCCACCTCTTCGAGCGCGACTGCTCGGTCCAACGGCGCCACCAGAAGGTCGTCGAGATCGCCCCCGCCCCGCGGCTCGACCCGGAGATCCGGGACCGGATGTGCGCCGACGCCGTCGCGTTCGCCCGGTCCATCGGCTACACCTGCGCCGGCACGGTCGAGTTCCTCCTCGACCCCCAGGGCAACTACGTCTTCATCGAGATGAACCCGCGCATCCAGGTCGAGCACACCGTCACCGAGGAGGTGACCGACGTCGACCTGGTGCAGGCGCAGCTGCGGATCGCCGCCGGCGAGACCCTGGTCGACCTCGGGCTCCGCCAGGACGAGATCGCCGTCCGGGGCGTCGCCATGCAGTGCCGGATCACGACCGAGGACCCGTCCAACGGCTTCCGCCCGGACACCGGCCGGATCACGACGTACCGCTCCCCCGGCGGCGCGGGCGTCCGCCTCGACGGCGGCACCACCTACTCCGGCACCGAGATCGGCGCCTACTTCGACTCGCTCCTCACCAAGCTCACCTGTCGGGGCCGCACCTTCGAGGCCGCGGTGGAGCGCGCGCGGCGTGCGATCGCGGAGTTCCGGATCCGCGGCGTCACGACCAACCTGACCTTCCTCCAGGCGCTGCTGGGCAACCCCGAGTTCGTCGCGGGCGGTGTCACCACCTCGTTCATCGACCGCCACCCGGAGCTGCTCGACACGCTGCCGTCTGCCGACCGCGGCACCAAGCTGCTCACGTACCTCGCCGACGTGACGGTCAACCGACCGCACGGCCCGGCGCCGGACGTGATCGATCCCCGCGAGAAGCTCCCGCCGGTCGACCTCGGCGCGGCGGCGCCGGCGGGCACGCGTCAGCAGCTGCTCGAGGTCGGGCCCGAGGCGTTCGCCCGGGCACTGCGCGAGCAGACTCACGTCGCGGTCACCGACACGACGTTCCGAGACGCGCACCAGTCGCTGCTCGCCACCCGGGTCCGTACGTTCGACCTGCTCGCTGCGGCGCCGGTCGTCGCACGGGCGACGCCACAGCTGTGGTCGATCGAGGCCTGGGGCGGCGCGACGTACGACGTGGCGCTGCGGTTCCTCAAGGAGGACCCGTGGCAGCGTCTCGCGGAGCTGCGCGAGGCCATCCCCAACGTGTGCCTCCAGATGCTGCTGCGTGGACGCAACACGGTCGGCTACACGCCGTACCCGACCGAGGTCACCGACGCCTTCGTCGCGGAGGCGACCGCGACCGGCATCGACGTGTTCCGGATCTTCGACGCACTCAACGACGTCGAGCAGATGCGTCCCGCCATCGACGCGGTGCGCGCGACCGGCACGGCGGTGGCGGAGGTCGCGCTCTGCTACACCGGCGACCTGATGGATCCGGACGAGCCGATCTACACGCTCGACTACTACCTGCGGCTCGCCGAACGCATCGTCGACGCCGGCGCGCACGTGCTCGCGATCAAGGACATGGCCGGGCTGCTGCGGGCGCCGGCCGGCTGGCGTCTGGTCACCGCCCTGCGCGAGCGCTTCGACCTGCCGGTCCACCTGCACACCCACGACACCGCCGGCGGCCAGCTCGCCACGCTGATGGTCGCGATCGACGCCGGTGTCGACGCCGTCGACACCGCCTCGGCATCGTTGGCCGGGACCACGTCGCAGCCGCCGATGTCGGCGCTGGTGGCGGGCCTGCAGCACACGACGGCGCCGACCGGCCTGTCGCTCGAGGCGGTCGGTGACCTCGAGCCGTACTGGGAGGCCGTCCGCAAGCTGTACGCGCCGTTCGAGGCGGGACTGCCCTCGCCGACCGGCCGCGTCTACCGCCACGAGATCCCGGGCGGGCAGCTCTCCAACCTGCGGCAGCAGGCGATCGCGCTGGGGCTCGGCGACCGGTTCGAGCAGATCGAGGACATGTACGCCGCTGCCAACGACATCCTCGGCGACATCGTGAAGGTGACGCCGAGCTCGAAGGTCGTCGGCGACCTCGCGCTGCACCTCGTCGCGGTCGGCGCGGACCCGAAGGAGTTCGCCGACAACCCGCAGGCCTACGACATCCCGGACTCGGTGATCGGCTTCCTCGCGGGCGAGCTGGGCGACCCGCCCGGTGGATGGCCGGAGCCCTTCCGCAGCAAGGCGCTGGAGGGCCGTACGGTCAAGATCGGCGAGACGGAGCTGGGACCGGAGGACCGCGCCGGTCTCGAGGCCGACCCGCGGCCCACGCTCAACCGGCTGCTCTTCCCCGGACCCACGCGCGACTTCGAGCACGCGCGCGGAGAGTTCGGCGACGTGTCGGTGCTGCCGACCGAGGCGTACTGGTACGGGTTGCGGCCCGGCGCTGACGTCGAGGTGACGCTCGAGGAGGGCAAGACCCTGATCCTCGGGCTCGAGGCGATCAGCGACGCGGACGCGCGGGGGCTCCGCAACGTGCTCTGCCGGCTCAACGGCCAGCTCCGTCCGGTGACGGTGCGTGACCGCTCGGTGTCCAGCGACGTCGTGACCGCCGAGAAGGCCGACCCGGCCGACCCGCTGCAGGTCGCGGTGCCGTTCGACGGCGTCGTGACCCCCTCGGTCGGGGTCGGTGACACCGTCGAGCCCGGCCAGCAGGTCGCGACGATCGAGGCGATGAAGATGGAGGCCGCGATCACCGCACCCAACGGCGGCACGGTGTCGCGCCTGGTGATCGAGGGCCCGCGCCAGTCCGAGGGCGGCGACCTGCTGCTCGTCCTGGGCTAGCTCCCGCCCCGTCCCGTCCCGTCCGCGATTTGTGCAGTTGATCAAGGAATCCCCTGCCGACTTCCTGGACCAACTGCACAAATCGGGGACGGGATCTCCACAGGCGACAGATCGGGTGTCCTCAGTCGCGTTAGCGGCACCACGCTCCCGGCATGAAACCCGTGCCCGAGGAGCTGCGCGACGGCCCCTTCACCAACGCGACCGCACGCACTCTCGGCTTCAGCGCCCAGGACCTGACGGGCGCGCGGTTCCGGCGGCTCTTCCGCGGCGTCCACGTCGCGGCGGACCTGCCCGTGTCGTTTGCCCTCCTCGTCAGGGCGGCGCTCCTCGTCCTTCCCGACGACGCCCTCGCGAGCCACCTCAGCGCCCTCCGCCTCTGGGGCCTCGGCGTCCGATCGGTGCTGCCGCTGCACTTCTCCACCAACACCACAGCGCAGGTCCGACGCGACGAGATCCGTCTCCACCGGCGACGTGGCCGGCTGCGGATGGCCGTCAGAGATCACATCGGGTGCACGGGGCCGGACCGCACGTACGTCGACCTCGCCACGATCGTCAGTCTGGTCGAGCTGGTCCAGGCTGCCGACCACCTCATCCACTGCGGACACACGTCACGTTCGCAGCTGCGGTCGTACCTCGACCGGTGCCACCTCGACGGCGTCGTGCGTGCCAGGCGCGCGTTCGCCTACGTCCGGGAGCGGGCCGAATCACCGATGGAGACGCTGATCAGGCTGATGCTCGTCTTCGCTCGTCTCCCCGAGCCGGAGTGCAACCAGGAGATCCTCGACGCGTGCGAGAGGTTCGTCGCGCGGTGCGACCTCGTCTACTGGCGATGGCGGGTGATCGTGGAGTACGACGGCGCGTGGCACGAGCGCTCGAAGCAGCAGCGCGCTCGGGACCGTACGCGCCGCGAGAACCTCGAACGCCTCGGCTGGACGGTCGTCGTGGTCCTCGAGGACGACCTCAGGAGTCCGAAGGCGATCGTCTGGCGCGTCCACACGGCCTTGCGCGACAACGGGTACGAGGGCGCACGACCGCTCTTCAACGCGATGTGGACCCGTTGGTTCGCCTGACGCCTCGTACCCGTCCGCGCTGTGTGCAGTTGGTCGCAGAATCGGGCCAACAGTTCCTGGACCAGCTGCACAAATCGGGGACGGGGCGGTCAGCGGGGCTGGTGCAGGCGGCGGGCAGCCTCGGCGACGGAGCCGCTCATCGACGGATAGACCGTGAACGCGTTCGCGACCTGGTCGGTCGTGAGTCCGGTCGAGACCGCGAGCGACACCGAGTGGATGAGCTCCGACGCACGCGGCGCCACCACGACGCCACCGATCACGGCGCCGCCGCCGGCCCGGCAGAAGAGCTTGACGAAGCCGTCGCGCACGCCCTGCATCTTGGCGCGCGGGTTGCCCGACAGCCGCAGGGTGACCGACTCGGCGTCGACCTCGCCGGCGTCAATCTCCTTCTGCGTCACCCCGACCGTGGCGATCTCCGGCGCGGTGAACACGTTGGAGACGACAGTCCGCAGACGCAGGGGGTGCACGGCGTCGCCGAGGGCGTGCGCCATCGCGATCCGTCCCTGCATGGCCGCGACGGAGGCGAGCATGAGGACACCGGTGCAGTCTCCAGCGGCGTACACCCCGCGGGCCGAGGTCCGCGAGACGCGGTCGACCTCGATGAAACCGCCCGCGTCGACCCCGACGCCTGCCGACTCCAGCCCGAGTCCCTCGCTGTTGGGGATCGACCCGAGAGCGAGCAGGCAGTGCGACCCCTCGACCTCGCGGCCGTCGGTGAGACGCACGAGGACGCGGTCGCCCTTGCGCTCGACCGACTCCATCCGCGAGCGCGACAGCACGTTCATGCCGCGCCGCGTGAAGACCTCCTCCAGGACGACGGCCGCGTCCGGATCCTCGCCGGGGAGGACGCGGTCACGGCTGGAGACCAGCGTGACCTCGCAGCCCAGAGCCTTGTAGGCGCCGGCGAACTCGGCGCCCGTGACACCGGAACCGACGACGACCAGGTGCTCGGGCAGCTCGTCGAGCTCGTAGACCTGCTCCCAGGTCAGGATGCGCTCGCCGTCGGGGATCGCGGTGTCCACGACCCGCGGGTGGGCGCCGGTCGCCAGCAGCACCACCTGCGAGTGCAGCTCCTCCGAACCACCGTCAGCGCGGTCCACGAGGACCGTCTCGGGCCCGTCGAGACGGGCGGTGCCGGCGATGACCTCGACGTTCTCCCGCTCGATGCGCCGCCGGATGTCGTCGGACTGCGCGAGGGCGAGCCGCTTGACCCGGTGATTGACCCTACGGAGGTCGACCGACTCCGAACCGGCGCCGACGAGTCCGAGCTCGGCAGAACCGGCCACGTCGGTCATCAGGTCGGAGGTCGCGATCAGCGTCTTGCTGGGGACGCAGTCGGTGAGGACGGTCGACCCGCCGAGCCCGTCGCGCTCGACGACGGTGACCTCCGCCCCGAGCTGTACCGCGACCAGCGCAGCCTCGTACCCACCAGGTCCACCACCGACGATCACGACGCGATTCACGCCGTCATTGTCTCGCACCTCGGACGAGCGGCACGCGGCGGCGTGCGCACGCGTCGTGCCGATGTGGCGCTCGTCGCTCAGGCGCTCATCTCGGCGAACAGCGCCTCGTTGAGGGCGAAGGCGACCTTGACCTCGTCGACGACGCGCTGCTTGGCAGCGTCGTCGAGGGGAAGGGTGTCGAGGCGCGCACGGTAGGCGTCCTTGTACAGCTTGGGCTTCGGCACGAGCGGGAAGTCGTAGAACGTCACGCCACCCTCGGCGAGGCCGTACTCGCGCTGGAGGATGCGGCCGATCGCCTGCCCGCCGGACAGATCGCCGAGGTAGCGCGTGTAGTGGTGCGCCAGGAAGCGCACGGCATCGTCCTGGGTCTCACGGACCCGCTGCACGTACGCCGTGGCCGCGGGGCCGACGGGGATGTCGCGCCAGTCCTCCCCGGCCAGGAAGACGAGGTCGGCCTCGATGGCGGCCGACCGCTCCACCGCGGCGTCGACGACGGCCGACCCGACGGGGTCGGCGGCGAGCACCGTGCCGACCGACTCGATCGCCTCGTAGACGACGGCCAGCTGACGCAGGAAGACCGTGTAGCGCTCGACCGACGAGCGGCCCTCGAGGAGATCGGACATGAAGGTCGAGTTCTCCGCCGACGTGTGCTCGGCGCGGGAGCCTTCTCGCATCAGCGCGGAGAGCTCGGAGCTGGGAACGGTCGTCTCCTGCGTGGCAGTGACGGTCATCGGGGGGCCTCCACGAGATGGGCGCGAGCGGGACGGATGTCCGGGGACCAATATGACACGGCGTCATCATCGAGGAGACGCCGCGTCAGGACCAACCTGACGATGTGTCACCTTATCCGGGGCTGGTTAGCGAGGCAAGCCTTACCTATGCTATTTTCCGTCGAGGTTAGGCTTCCCTCGGAATCGGAGCATGTCGTGCCACGCCGCCGCCCCTTCATCGTCGCCCTCCTCTGCGTCTGTACGGCGTTCGCCTCAGCGTGCGGGCCTGCGCAGAGCGGTGAGGCGGAGAGCCCCGAGGCCGTGACGTCCATCCCGCGGCTCAGCGACGTCGATGTCTCCGGCGCCGCGAAGGACCTCTCCGGCGAGATCAACCTCGACCTCGGGGCCGACGAGCCCAGGCCGATCGTCGAGGACCCGGCCCAGAGCCTCCCCGTCACCGTCAAGGACAGCCAGGGCAGCCGCGTCACCGTGAAGACCGCCGAGCGGGTCCTGGCGCTCGACCAGTACGGCACGCTGGCGCAGATCACGTACGAGCTGGGGCTCGGCGACGCGCTCGTCGGGCGCGATCTCTCGACGCAGTTCACGCAGGCCAAGGACCTCCCGCTCGTCACCCACAACGGGCACGAGCTCAACGGCGAGGCGATCCTCGACCTCTCCCCCGACCTGATCATCACCGACACCTCGCTCGGTCCGTGGGACGTCATCGAGCAGGTCCGCGACGCCGGCGTCCCGGTCGTGGTCGTCGACAGCGCGCGCAACCTCGACAACATCGCCGACCTGGTCGGCCAGGTCGCCTCCGCGCTCGGCGTCAGCGACGCCGGCACGGCGCTCGCGAAGAGGACGGCCGAGGAGGTGGCCGCCGTCCGGGCGGTCATCGACGAGAAGGCACCGAGCTCGGTCCAGGACAAGCTCCGGACGGTGTTCCTCTATGTGCGCGGGCAGAGCGGCGTCTACTACATGTTCGGCCAGGACTCGGGCGCGGACTCCCTGATCTCGGCCACGGGGGCGTACGACGTCTCCGAGGAGATCGGGTGGAAGGGGATGAAGCCGCTCAACGACGAAGGACTCGTCGCCGCGCAGCCCGACGCCATCATCATGATGACCAAGGGGCTGGAGTCGGCCGGCGGCGTGGACGGCCTGCTCGAGCGCTACCCGTCGCTGGCCAACACCCCGGCCGGCTCGAACCGCCGCTTCATCACGATGCCGGACAGCCAGATCCTGAGCTTCGGCCCCCGCAGCGCCGACGTGCTCAACGCGCTCGCGGTGGCGATGTACGCCCCGGAGTCGCTGCGATGACCGTCGTCGACCCGACGATCTCGGTCAGGTTCCGTCTCAGCGCGACGCTCGTCCTCTTCACTGCCCTGTCGGTCGCCCTCGTGGTGCTGGCCGTCCTCTCGGCCGGGACCGGCCAGCTCTCGATCCCGCCGGCCGAGGTCCTCGGCTCGTTCCTGCACCGGCTCGGGATCGACGCCGGCCCGATGCCCGCGCACCCCCAGGGCGACGCCGCGCTGTGGAGCATCCGCTTCCCGCGCGTCGTGATGGCCCTCCTCGTCGGCGCGGCGCTCGCAGCAGCCGGAGCGCTGATGCAGGGCGTCTTCGGCAACCCGCTCGCCGAGCCGGGCGTGATCGGGGTGTCCTCGGGCGCCGCCGTCGCCGCGGCGTGCGCCATGGTCTTCGGGCTCACCGCGCTCGGGACGTGGACCGTGCCGGCGCTCGCCTTCGTCGGCGGCCTGATCACCACCGTGGCCGTCTATCTTCTCTCACGCTCCGACGGCCGGACAGAGGTCGTCACCCTCGTGCTCACCGGCATCGCCGTCAACGCGGTGACCGGCGCGCTGCTGGCTCTGATGATGTTCCTCGCCGACACCCAGGCGCGCGAGGAGATCGTGTTCTGGCAGCTCGGCAGCCTCAACGGCACCCGTTGGCAGTATGTCGGCGTCGTGGCGCCGCTCGCCCTCGTGGGCATCGCCGGCGCCTTCGTGCTCAGCCGCAGGCTGGACCTGCTGGCGCTGGGCGACCGGGCGGCACGTCACGTCGGCGTCGACGTCGAGCGGCTGCGCCTCGTCGCCATCACGCTGGTCGCGCTCCTCACCGCCGCTGCTGTCGCCTTCTGCGGGATCATCGCGTTCGTCGGCCTGGTCGTCCCGCACCTCATGCGCATGGTGGTCGGCCCCGGCCACCGGCTGCTGCTGCCGGCCAGCGTGCTCGGCGGCGCGGTCCTGCTGCTCGCGGCCGACCTGGTCGCCCGAACCGCCGTCCCGTACGCCGAGCTGCCGATCGGCATGCTGACGTCGCTCCTCGGAGGCCCGATGTTCTTCTGGCTCCTTCGCCGCACCCGTCGTACGGCGGGAGGCTGGGCATGAGGACCCGCGCGACGCTCCAGGTGCTCGGCGGCTCCGTCTCGTACGGGCAGGCCACCATCCTTCGTGACATCGACCTCGACGTCCGCCCCGGCGAGCTGCTCGTGCTGGTCGGCCCGAACGGCGCCGGCAAGTCGACGCTCCTCGGGGTCCTCTCCGGTGACGTCGCGCTCTCACGCGGCAAGGCCCTGCTCGACGGGGAGCCGATCGCCTCGCGACGTGCCGGCGAGCTCTCCCGGCGACGTTCGGTGCTGCTCCAGGAGCACCGGCTCTCCTTCCCGTTCAGCGTGGCCGAGGTGGTCGCGATGGGTCGCGCGCCGTGGCACGGGCGCGACGAGTCCGACTCCGACGAGGCGGTCGTCGCCGACGCGATGCGGCGCGCCGACGTCGAGCGACTCGCCACGCGCAAGTTCCCCACGCTCTCTGGCGGAGAGAAGGGGCGTACGTCGTTCGCTCGCGTGATGGCCCAGGAGGCGCCGGTCGTGCTGCTCGACGAGCCGACCGCGGCGCTCGACATCGCGCACCAGGAGGCGTTGCTCACCGAGGCGCGCCGGCTGGCTCGGGAGGGCCACTCGGTCGTGGCCGTGCTGCACGACCTCTCGCTCGCCGCCGCGTACGCCGACCGGATCTGCATCCTCGCCGACGGTCGGGTGCGCGCTGACGGAGCGCCGGGAGACGTGCTCCGACCCGACCTGCTCAGCGACGTCTACGGCCACCCCGTCGACGTCTTCACCCATCCGCGTACGGGCGACCTGGTGATCACCCCGCTGCGGACATCCGTCGAGGAGGTCGTCCGATGAGAAGCATGCTCCGACGCAGGCTCGCCGGCGCCGCCACTGTCGCGCTCGCGGCGCCTGCGCTCGCGCTCACCGCTGCCCCGGCCCACGCGGCCCCCCAGGTCACCGTCACCAGCTCCGCCGGGACGCCGACCGCCGCGGTCGACGGTCCCACGACGCTCACCGTCAAGGGCCGAGGGTTCCAGTCGATCAAGGGCGGTGCCGGCGGCATCTACGTCGCGTTCGGGTGGGTCTCCGACCCCCGAGGCGGTTCCTGGAAGCCCTCGCGCGGCGGCGCGACAGGTGACGACTACCGCTACGTGCCCGACAGCGAGTCGGCCGACAACGAGGGCCACCAGCGCTACCTGGCCTTCCCCGGCTCCGACACGGCCTCCTCGGCGAACGGCACGCTCCGCGCCTCAGGCAGCTTCACCACCACGGTGAGCCTGCCGGGCGCCCGCTTCTCGTCGGTCGACCGAGCGGGCAGGACCGTCATGGTGGACTGCACCACGGTCACCTGCGGCGTGATCACGATCGGTGCCCACGGCATCAAGAACCCCCGCAACGAGACCTTCACTCCGGTGCGGTTCGCCGCGTCGACCCGAGGCGACGCCGCGCTGTCGGCACCGCGTGGCACGACGCCCACCGCGGCACCGGCGCCGGCCGCAGCGACGACACCGGCTGCACCGGCCCGCAGGGGCACGCCGTCGGTCGCCGTCGACCGTGCCACGGCCGTGGTCGGTCGCGTCCTGACGTTCACCGGCACGTCCTTCCAGCCAGGCGAGCAGGTCGTCGCGACCCTCGACGACGGTGTCGCCGCGGTCGGTCCGCTCGCGGCCGGGCAGTCCGGCGAGGTCGCCGGGGTCCTCCAGCTCCCCGCCTCGATCCAGCCGGGCACGCACGTCCTGCGGCTGACCGGTGCTGCCAGCGGCGCCGCGCCGGAGATCGCCTTCCCGGTCGCCGCCGGCACCCCGGTCGTCGACGCCACGGCGCCGGTCGCGGACGAGGACCCGACCGCAGCGGCGTGGATCTTCCTCGCCGCGGCTGCCGTCCTCCTGCTCGTCGCGGTCGTCGCCGCCGTGCTGCGGGTGCGCCGCGCGCGACGCGCTCCCCAGACCCCGAGCGTGCAGGCTCCCCCCACGACGACCACGCCGACTCCCACGACGGTGACCCGATGATGCGCCGACTCGCCCTGCTCGCCTCCGTCGCGCTCGTCGCGCTCACGGTGCCGTTCGCCCCTGCCGCCGCCGATGCCGAGGGCGAGAGCGAGACCACGGCCCGCGCCGTCAGCGGCGCCACGCTGCGCTGGGGCCTGTCGAACGAGGTCCACAACTCCGCGTACGCGCCGGGGACGTACAACTTCCTGTCCGCCGGCAAGATCGGCAACCCGAGAGCGGGCGGCCAGACGCTCAAGAACGCTGCAGAGTGGACCAACGGCAGGGCTGCGGGCTGGAAGGCCTCGGCAGGCGCGGTGTCGATCGAGAAGCAGACCGCCGGCGGCTCATACGCACCGGCGACCTGGAGCGGACTGACGACGTCACCCACCGGCGGGTCGATCAACCCGCCCACGAGCCGGAGCTTCAGCGACCACCAGGTGGTGCTCTCCGGCGGCGCCGGCTGGGCCGACCCGCAGACGGGTCGGGCGTCGCTGTCCTGGAAGGGATCGTTCTCGGTCGTCTTCTATTCCGGGATGCTCTTCTTCTATGTCGCAGACCCCCAGCTGAACGTCGGCCGGGACGGTTCCGGCACGCTCACCGCGACGCTCAGCGGCTATGGTTCCTCGCTCGACGACCAGTCGGTCTGGAAGACCGTGGCCCCGAAGAAGGTCACGCTCGCGACGTTCCCCGAGGTCGAGATCGGTGAGGGCGGTGTCACCGTCACGCCGGCGTACGCGGGTGTGAAGAACGGTGCCTCCGACCAGCTGACCACGGTGCCCGGCTGGGGATCGTGGCCCGCCTCCTTCGTGGCGTGGCTCGCCGAGACCGGCACCTCCTCGTACTGGTACACCTCCGGCGGTGCGATCGACGCGAACAAGCCCCCGCTGCCCGTGACCTTCGCGTGGTCGCTGGGCGATCCCCTCGCCTCCGACCCGGACGACCCCGGGGTCCCGGTCGACCCGGAGCCCGCCACGCCCGCGCCCTCACCGGGCGGCGCGCCGACGACCACCCCGCCCCCCTCCCCACGGCCCGGCGGCACGGCCACGAAGGCGTTCACGGTCTCCGACGCCCAGCTGCGGTGGGGCCTCAGCGACGAGATGAGCAACTCGGCGTTCGCCCCGGGCACACGCAACTTCTTCTCCGCAGGCACGATCCGCAACCCAGGACGAGGGGGCACGTCGGTCGCCGCCGGCGACTGGGCGGCCCGCCGCGGCAACGTCCGGATCGAGAAGCAGACTGCCGGCGGAGGACACCGGCTCGCGACGTGGCCCGGCCTCGGCACCACCCCCGACGGCCGCCCGCTCGGGTCGGCGACGAACGGGTTGCTCAGCAACCACACCGTCGTCATCGACGGCGGAACGGGAACGGTCGACCCCGCGACGAAGACCGCGACGATCCGCTGGACGGGCACGTTCACGGTGGTGCTCTACAGCGGGCTGTCGACCTTCAGCGTCACCGACCCTGTCCTCACCGTGACCGCGGGCACCGCGCGGCTCGACGGCACCCTCGGCGGCTACGCCTCGGACCGCGAGGACGCCTCGCTCTGGGAGCCCCTCGCACCGAAAAGGGTCCGCCTCGCCGACGCACGCGTCCCGAGCCTCTCGAACGCGCGCGGGTTCAGCACCACGCCGCGCTTCGCCGGTGTCCGGTACGACCCTCCGGCCGGTGCGGCCGCCCAGAACCGGAGCACGCCGGGGTGGGGCGCCTTCCCCACGTCGTTCGTCCGGTTCCAGGAGCGGGTCGGCACCGCGGCGTACTGGTACACCAGCGGCGCCGCGACGGACCGGTTCAAGGCCGCCCTGCCGATCACCGTGAGCTATGACGCCGACCGTCCCGCGGCGGCCCCCACGAGCGGGTCGGGCGGCGGCGGCCCGCAGGCGACGGGTACGACAGGCACGACGAGCACGTCCGCGAGCGGGCCGGGCGCAGGCGGGCACGCTGCCGGTCCCGTCCCGATCGGCGGGGTCCCCGCTGCGGCCACGACACCCGGCACCGTCCACGGCGCCACCGTCCCCGTCGGCACCACCGAAGGCATCCGTCCCGTCGCCCAACCGCTCGGCGGCTCGTCCCCGGCCTGGCCGTGGTGGCTCGGCGGCGGTCTGGTCGTCGCGGCGCTGGCCGTCACCGCAGGCGCGCGAGTCCTCACCGCGCGTACCCCCTGAGCTGAACCTCCTCACCCACACGAAGGGAAGCAACACCATGTCCACGTCCCTCCCCCGGCGGTTGCGGCGTCTCGTCGCCGCCACCGCCGCCACGGCACTCGCGGCGGGCTCGCTGGCCGCCATGGCCGCGCCCGCCCAGGCGGCCACCACGCCGGTCGCCGGCGCTGTGTTCGCCTGGGGCCTCTCCAACGAGGCCAACAACGCCGGATTCGCGCCGGGCACCGCCAACATGCTCTCGGCCGGCAAGATCGCCAACCCGGGTGTGGGAGGTCAGACGCTGACGTCGGCGACCTCGTGGAGCAACGGCGCGGCCGCCGGCTGGAGCGCCAGGGCCGGCAACGTCGAGATCCAGAAGAAGACCGTCGCCGGCGGATACGCGACCGCGACGTGGGCGGGCCTCAAGACCAGCCCGAGCGGCGCGTCGATCTCGCCCCCGACCAGCAGCACCTTCAGCGACCACCGCGTGGCGATCAAGGGCGGCACCGGCTCTGCCGATGTCGCGGCGGACGACGCCACGATCACCTGGAGCGGCGACTTCACCGTCCTGGGCTACTCCGGCATGACGTTCTTCTACGTCTCCGACCCCACGCTGAGCGTCGACAACGGCGTCGGCACGGTCACCGCGACGCTGGACGGCTACGGGACCAAGCAGGACGACACCTCCGTGTGGACCGACCTCGAGAGCGCCAGAGTCACCCTCGCCACGTTCTCCGGAGTCGACGTGACGCCCGCCGGCATCACGGTCACCCCTGACTTCGCCGGCGTGGAGTACGAGAGCACCGCCGTGCCGCAGAGCCGTACGACCACGGGCTGGGGATCGTGGCCCTCGTCGTTCGTGACGTTCGTCGAGCCGACGGGCCAGGCCGCGTACTGGTACTCCACCGGCGGTTCGGTCGACAAGAACAAGACTCCTCTCCCCCTCACCGTGTCGTTCCCCGGCCCGGCCAAGGTGACGGTGAGCAGCACCACGATCCCGGACACCGGCACCCACCAGGTCACGGTCAAGGGCAGCGGCTTCGACCCGTCGCTCGCCACGGGCACCCGCCCGCCGCTCGCAGGCAAGCCCACCGGCGCCTACGTCGTCCTCGGCACCGTCGCCGACGTGTGGAGGCCGAGCGCGGGCGCGCCGTCGAGCGCACGCAAGTCGATCACGCAGAGGTGGGCCGTCCTCGCCGAGGACATGGCCACCATCGGCGGGCCGGCCGCCGGGGCGATCGAGCTGAAGCCCGACGGGACCTTCACGACCTCGTTCTCGATCTCCAAGGCCGCGATCGACGCGTCCAAGGACAAGCTCGCGAACCTCGGCATCTACACGTACGCCGGTGGCGGTCCGCAGCAGACGCTGTACGAGACGTTCACCCCGATCACCTTCGCGCCCGCGGTCGCGTCCACGACGACGCTGTCCGCCCCGACGAAGCTCACGTACGGCCGTACCGGCACGGCGACGGTGACCGTGAGGGCATCCAGGGCTCTGACGGGCTCGATCCAGCTGCTCGACGGCACCAGGGTCCTGGGCACCCGTCCCGTCGGCGCGGGCAGAGTGTCGTTCACACTCCCGAAGAACCTCACGGTCGGCGCTCACCGCCTGTCGGCCCGCTTCGTGTCGGGCAACGTTCCGGTCGTGAGGTCGTCCTCGTCGGCCGTCCGTACGCTGTCGATCGCCAAGGTCGCCACCAGGACCGCTCTGAAGGTGACGAAGAAGCCGACCCGCAAGAAGGCCGGCAAGGCCAGGGTCACCGTCTCGGGCACGCCGAAGGCGAAGGGCCGGGTGACTCTCGTCATCAAGGGCAAGGGCATCAAGAAGACCGTTCGCGCGACAGTGCGCAACGGCAAGGTCGTCGTGACACTGCCCAAGCTCAAGAAGAGGGGCACCTACAAGGTCACCGCGACGTTCGCCGCGACCAGCACCCACTCGGGCTCGAAGAAGACCGTGAAGGTGAAGGTCACGCGCTGACGACGGCCATCCGGCATCAGGACTCGGCGTTCCTCCCCGCAGCGGGTGGGACGTCGGGTCCTCTTGCCAGCGGGGGGCGGGGCGGTGTCAGGCGGCCACACCGACGGCGCGGAGCACGAACCGCTCCGTGACCGCCACCGCGGCGTCACGCTCGGACGCCTCGGGGTGCGTGACCTGTCGGCTCTGCAGGCAGGCCAGGACGAGCCCGGTCGTCGCTCGGAGGTCGTCGACGACGAACGCTCCCTGCGCCATCCCGTCCTCGAGCACGTCACGGAGCAGGTCCTCGACGACGATCACGTGCTCGCGCATGTGGAGCAGCGCATCGCGCGAGAGGACCGAGTACAGCTGCGGTCCGAGACCCATGTGCATCTCCCGCGAGAGCGCCACGTGCATGCGGACGTAGGTGCGCAGACGTCCGACCGGATCGGCGACGTCCTCGAGCGCGGAACGGATCGCCCCGACGTAGCGTTCGGTCTCCTCCATCGCGAAGGCGAGGAGGACGGCTTCCTTGTCGGCGAAATGGTTGTAGATCGCCGTACGCCCGATCTCGGCGCGTGTGGCCACGTCGGCGAGCCGCACGGCATCGTAGCCGCGCTCGGTCAGGAGGTCGCCGAACGCGCTGAGCACCCGACGTCGGGTCTCGACGCGGTGCTCGGCCAGGCTCTCCCCGATGATCTTCGGCACCCCGACAACCTACCGGGGTGTCGGTGAGGCTGGGTTAATGTACCGAGGTGAGTGTCGCAGCCGAGAGCCCCCAGCCCCGTTCCCCCGAAGAGATGGCGACCGCCGCCGCAGAGGTGCTGCGCCAGCGCACCGGAGGCGACCACGACGTCGCGCTCGTGATGGGGTCGGGCTGGCGTCCCGCTGCCGACATCCTCGGTGAGCCCGAGCACGAGATCCCCGCCACCGACCTTCCCGGCTTCCGTGCGCCCTCGGTCGCAGGGCACGGCGGGACGATCCGCTCGGTCCGCGTCGGTGACGCCCGGGTGCTGGTCTTCCTCGGTCGCACCCACCTCTACGAGGGCCACGGCGTCGACGCGGTCGCCCACGGCGTCCGTACCGCAGCGGCGGCGGGCTGCCGCGCGGTGGTCCTCACCAACGCGTGCGGCGGGCTCCGCGAGGAGTGGGTGCCCGGCACCCCCGTCCTGATCAGCGACCACATCAACCTGACGGCGACGTCGCCGCTGCACGGCGCGAACTTCGTCGACCTGACCGACCTCTACGCGTCCCGGCTCCGCGCCCTCTGCCTCGACGTCGACCCGACGCTCGCCCAGGGTGTCTACGTCCAGGTGCCCGGGCCGCACTACGAGACGCCGGCCGAGATCGGCATGGTGCGCGCCATCGGAGGCGACCTCGTCGGCATGTCCACGGCGCTCGAGGCGATCGCGGCCCGTGCCGCCAATCTGGAGGTGCTCGGCATCTCGCTCGTGACCAACCTCGCTGCGGGTGTCTCCGCGGAGCCGCTCGACCACGACGAGGTCCTCGCCGCCGGGGCTGCGTCGGCCGAGACGATGGGGCACCTTCTCGCCAGCGTGGTGGACCGCATCTGATGCGCGTCCTCGTCACCGGCTCGTCCGGCGCGATCGGCCGGACGGTCGTCTCCGGCCTCTCCTCGCAGGGGCACGCCCTGCGCGGGGTCGACAGGGCCGAGGCCGACACGGAGCTGACCGGGCTCCTGCCCCTGGGCGCCGTGGTCGGTGACGTGACGGACCCGGTGATCGCGGCGAGTGTCGTGTCGGACGTCGACGCCGTCGTGCACCTGGCGGGCCACCCGGACGAGGCGACGCTGCCGGAGTCGCTCGCCTCGCACGCCCACACGACCGCGGCGCTCCTCGACGCGATGGTCGAGGCGGGCGTGCCGCGGATGGTCTTCGCCAGCAGCAACCACGCGGTCGGGCTCTCTCCGCGCACGGACCTGCTCGCCGCGGACGCACGCCCACGGCCCGACACGTTCTACGGTGTCGCCAAGGTCGCGGCCGAGGGCCTGCTCAGCCTGTACGCCGACCGCTTCGGCATCGCCGCCGTCGCGCTGCGCATCGGCTCGTTCCTGCCCGAGCCGACGACCGTGCGCGAGCTGTCGACCTGGTTGTCGTACGGCGACGCGGTCCGCCTCGTCGACGCCGCGCTCACTGCCCCGGTGGAGGGGTTCGCCGCCGTCTACGGCATCTCCGCGAACTCCCGCGCCTGGTGGGACCTGGAGGCCGGGCGACGTCTCGGCTACGAGCCGCGCGACGACGCAGAGGCGTACGCCGACCAGATCGGCGCGCGCAGCGAGGACGAGGGCGAGGGCGCGTACGCAGGCGGACCCTTCGCCGTGATGCCGCTCGGGAAGGCGATCTGATGACGACCCCCCTCGAGGACGAGGTGCGCGCCTGGATCGACCAGGACCCTGACCCGGACACGCGCGCCGAGCTGGAGGACCTGCTCGCTGCGGGTGACGAGGCGGGGCTCGCCGTACGGTTCGGCGGCCGTCTCGAGTTCGGCACCGCCGGCCTGCGCGGGCCGCTCGGCGCCGGCCCGACCCGGATGAACCGCGTGGTCGTCGCCCAGGCCGCCGCCGGGTTGGCGGCGTACGTCCTGTCGCGGGCCGAGAGCGGGTCCCCCGCGCTGGTCGTCGGCTTCGACGGGCGGCACAACTCGGCCGTGTTTGCGCGCGACACCTGCGAGATCGCCCAGGCGATGGGCATCCGTGCTCTCCTCCTGCCCGAGGCGCTGCCGACACCCGTGCTGGCCTTCGCGATCCAGCACCTCGGCGCCGACGCCGGCGTGATGGTGACCGCGTCCCACAACCCTCCGCAGGACAACGGCTACAAGGTCTATCTCGGCGACGGCAGCCAGATCGTCGCCCCGGCCGACCGTGACATCGCGGCGGCGATCGCGGCGGTCGGCCCTGTCGACGCCCTCCCCCGAGACACCTCGTACGCGGTGCTCGGGAGCGAGGTCGAGGACGCGTACGTCGCGGCGGTGGCAGCCCTTGCCGCCCCCGGGGCTCGTGAGCTCACCGTCGCCTACACGCCGATGCACGGTGTCGGCCGCGTGACCGCCGAGCGTGCGGTCGAGGCGGCCGGTTTCACTCCGCTCCACGTGGTGGCCGAGCAGGCCGACCCCGATCCAGACTTCCCGACGGTGGCCTTCCCGAACCCCGAGGAACCGGGCGCCACCGACCTCCTGCTCGCCCTGGCCGAGCGGACCGGCGCCGACCTCGCCGTCGCCAACGATCCCGACGCGGACAGGTGCGCCGTCGCCGTCCCGACCGCGAACGGATGGCACGCGCTCACCGGCGACGAGGTCGGTGTGCTCCTCGCCGACTTCCTCCTGCGCCGCGGCGTCGAGGGGACGTACGCCACCACCATCGTGTCCTCGTCCCTGCTCGGCCGACTCGCGGCGGCGTACGACCAGCCGTACGCCGAGACCCTGACCGGATTCAAGTGGATCGGACGCGTGCCGGGTCTGACCTACGGGTACGAGGAGGCGCTCGGCTACGCGGTGGCGCCTGAGATCGCCCGCGACAAGGACGGCATCAGTGCGATGGTCCGCATCCTCGAGCTGGCGGCCGAGCTCCGGGCCGAGGGACGCAGCCTCGTGGACCGTCTGAACGAGATCGCCGAGCGCTTCGGCCTGCACGCCACCGCGCAGCTGTCGGTCCGCGTGGACGACCTCAGCCTGATCGGCGCGGCCATGACGCGCCTGCGCGAGGCGCCGCCGCCGAGGCTCGGCGGCTTCGACGTCGAGCGCGTCGACGACCTGGAGCGCGGATCACGCACGCTTCCACCGACCGTCGGGTTGAGGTTCGTGCTCGCGGAGGGAGCGCGCGTGGTGGTGCGTCCGTCGGGGACCGAGCCCAAGCTGAAGTGCTATCTCGAGGTGGTGGTCCCCACACCTGACGGGCCCGGCGCCGCACGTATCGCCGCGGCCGCCCGCCTCGACGCGATCCGTGGCGACCTGTCGGCGGCGCTGGGGATCTGACGTGGCCGCGCCGACGAGGATCCTCCGCGTTCGCAGAGGAGACGTGGCGCGGCTCCTCGTCGCCTGGGTGGCGGGCACCGTCACCCTGGTGGCCGTCGACGTCCTGCTCGACGACCTCCGGTTCACCGCCTGGTGGACGCCCATCGTCGCGTCGGCGGTGATCGGTCTCATCGGCTTCGTCCTGCACCCGTTGCTCGTCGCCGTCGCGGCACGGGTGGGATGGCTCGCCGTGATCGCGCTCGCCGTCGTGGGCCAGGCACTCGTGGTCGCCGTCGCCCTCGCGGTCGTCCCGGGTGTCGAGGTGGAGTCGTGGTGGGCCCCTGTCATCAGTGCGTGGCTGGCCGCGTTGGTCGGCTCGGTGCTGGCCTGGCTGGGGACGGCAGGAACCGACGAGGGGTTCGCCGTCTCACTGGCGCGCCGCGGTCGACGGTCCCGGCCGCGTACGGACGGCCCACTCCCCGACGGCCTTCTGGTGGTCCAGCTCGACGGTCTGCCCTACCCGGTCCTCACGTGGGCGCTCGCCGCCGGCAACGCCCCGACCGTCGACCGTTGGCTGCGCGACGGCTCGCACACGCTCCACGAGTGGCGGCCGACCGTCCCGGCGACGACCCCGGCCAGCCAGCTCGGGATCCTGCACGGGACGGTGGAGCCGGTGCCGGCCTTCCGGTGGTACGACCGCGAGCTGGGGCGGGTCCTCACCGCGAACCATCCGGCGGACGCCGCGATCATCGAGGCCCGCGCGCCCGGACCAGGGCTGCTGGCCGACGGTGGCGTCTCGGTGTCCAACCTGTTCAGCGGCGGCGCCGACCGCTCGGCGATGGTGCTGTCGCGCCTGCGCGTCGCACGCGGCACGACGATCACCCGGGAGGCGGTGGCGTGGTTCCTCCTACGGCCCGACGGGTTCGCGCGCAGCCTCTTTCGCGCCGTCGGCGAGATCGTGCGCGAGCGCACCCAGGCGAGGCGCCAGGTCCGGCGCGACCTGCGACCGCGGATCACGAGGGACTGGGCGTTCGCGCTGCTGCGGGCGGTCACCAACGGCGTCATCCGCGACCTCTCCACCGCCGTGGTAGCCCAGGAGATGCTGCGGGGGACGCCGATCGTCTACGTCGACTACGTCGACTACGACGAGGTGGCTCACCATGCCGGCCTGTTCCGCCAGGAGTCGCTCGCCGTCCTCGCGGCGCTCGACTCGGTCCTCGCCACGCTCGAGACGGTGGCCGAGACGGCGTCGCGCCGGTATCGGATCGTGGTCGTCAGCGACCACGGGCAGTCCCAGGGCGACACGTTTCTCCAGGCCGACGGCGTGACGCTCGCAGACACCGTCGCCGAGCTCACGTCGGGCTCGGTGCAGGCGGTGCAGACGACCGGCGAGGACTACGCCCGGCTGCGTGCTCTCGCCGAGGACATGGCCGAGACTGGCGCCGGCTCGGGCGCGGCGCGGCGTGCCGCCGCCCGGCTCGACGAGCGGACGTCGGTAGTTGCGGACAGTGGCGCGACCCCGGGCGGCGTCCCGCCCGGCCGTACCGTGGCCGACGGCGACAATGCACCGGCCGCGGCCGCCGACAGCGACCTCCTGGTGCTCGCCTCGGGCAACCTCGGGCTGGTCCAGGCCCGTACCGAGCGCCGTCTTCTCCTGCACGAGATCGACGAGCGGTGGCCGGGGCTGGTGCCAGGGCTCGTCGCCCGCCCGACCATCGGGTGCGTGGTCGCGATGACTGCTGCCGACGGCCCGGTGGCGATCGGGCCCGACGGCCTCCACGTGCTCCGCACCGGTGCCGTGGTCGGCGGGTGCGACCCGCTGGCAGCGTACGGCGCCGGTGCGTGCGAGCGGTTGCTCCCCGCCGCGGATCGTGCGGTGGCCCCGGACCTCTACGTGATCAGTGCGTGTGACGTGTCGACCGGGGCCGTCCACGCCTTCGAGGAGCTGGTGGGCAGCCACGGCGGGCTGGGCGGCTGGCAGGACCGGGCCGTGCTGCTGGCACCGGCCGACCTCGGCGCCCCGCCCGCCTCGATCCTCGGCGCCGACTCCCTCCACCGGGTGCTGCAGGACTGGCGGACGGAGCTCGGCGCCTAGGATCGTCGGTCAGACGGAGCGTCGATAGCTCCCGAAGGCCCGTGTCGCGAGGCACGCCATCCCGACGGCGAGCACGAGCAGGAGGCCGAGCCGACCTCCGACGACCGACCAGTCCGGTGCGGCAGACAGCGCCTCTCGTGACGCGACTGCCGCCCAGTCCACCGGGTTGAACCGCGACACGTCGGCGACCCACTCAGGCATCAGGGACGGCGCGAGCATCACCGACGACAGGAAGGTCAGCGGCAGGACGAGGAACTGTGAGATGCCGATCAGCGCCTCTTGCTGGCGGACGAGCAGCGCGACGGCGTTCGACAGGGCAGCGAACACACAGCCGAGAAGGACCGCGGCGGCCACCACGACGATCCACCCGAGCGGACCGCCGTCGAACCGTGCCCCCGCGACCACTCCCACCACCATCACGATCAGCGTCTGCACGACGACGGTGGCCGACTGCGAGGTCAGCGAACCCGCCATCAGCGCCGCGCGGCTCACCGGCGAGGTGAGGTCACGGTCCATCACGCCTCGGTCCATCGCCACGATGAACCCTGTCCCTGCCCAGCCTGCGGAGAACATCGCCGTCATGACGACGACTCCCGGAGTGAGGTAGGTCAGGTAGTTGTCGGACCCGAAGCCGGGAAGCTCCACGACGTTGCGGAAGAGCTGCCCGAACAGCAGCAGCCAGACCAGCGGCTGGACGAGCGTGAACGCGAGATACGCAGGCTGGCGTGCGAAGGTCCGCAGCGATCTCTCGGTGAGCAGCCGCGTGTGCACGAGCGACGTGCTCATGCCGCCACCTCCGCGCTCGTCCCGTCAGGCCCCGTCCCGTCAGGCCCCGTCCCGTCAGGCCTCGACGCGGCGCTCTCGGCAGCGGCGGCGAAGGAACGCCCCGCGTAGCGGAGGTAGACGTCGTCCAGCGACGGCCTCGACACCGTGACGGCGGCGAGCCGGAGACCGGCGGCGTCGAGTGCCGCCATCACCGGTGGGAGCGCGGCGGCACCGTCATCGACCCTCGCGCGGAGCGTGCCGACGTCGCGGGTCAGCTCGCGTACGCCGCCGAGTCTCCCGAGGATGCCGACGGCGCGGTCGGCATCGTCGCGGTCGGCGAGGTCCACCGCGATCGCGTCCCCCGACAGCCCGCGCTTCAACGCCTCTGGCGTCCCGCTGACGACCACACGACCGTGGTCGACGATCACCAGCCGCTGGGCGAGGTGGTCGGCCTCCTCGAGGTAGTGGGTCGTGAGCAGGACGGTGAGCCCGTCGTCGGAGGCGAGACGGCTGATCTCGGCCCAGAGGTCGGCCCGTGCCTCGGGATCCAGCCCGGTGGTGGGCTCGTCGAGAAACAGGACGTGGGGCCGGTGCACGAGGCTCATGGCGACGTCGAGCTTGCGCTGCATGCCACCGGACCAGGTACGGGCGAGACGGCGTCCCGCGTCGGCGAGCCCGAACCGCTCGAGCAGCTCCTCAGCGCGTCCGCGGCTGGCTCGTGGCGACATGCCGTAGATCCGTCCGGACAGGACGAGGTTCTCCACGCCTGTGCCGAGGGGGTCGAAGCCGGGCCTCTGAGACACGTAGCCGATCGCCCGTCGTACGTGCCGTCCGTCGCGACGGACGTCGTAGCCCGCCACGGTGGCGGTCCCCGAGTCGGCCTGGGAGAGGGTGGTGAGGATCTTGACGACGGTCGACTTGCCGGCGCCGTTGGGGCCGAGAAGTCCGAGGACGGTGCCGGCGTCGACGGTGAAGCCGACACCGTCGAGCGCCCGGACCTCACGGTCCCGGGCACGGTAGGTCTTCGTCAGATCGGCGACCGTGATCGCCGACCGAGGATCGGTCGTGGTGGACATGGTGGTGCTCCTTGAGGTGAGGAGTCCACCGCTGGTGCCGTAGCCTTGAGGTGCAGCCGTCGTGGCTCGGCGTCAGCGTCGGACTCGATGGTCACGGTCCCCGGTCGATGCCAGTCGGTCGGGGACCGCGCTTGTGTCCGTACGGCCGCGGGTGCGGCGTACGGGTGTCGTGGGTCAGGTCTCGGGCATCGGGTTGCTCAGCTCGGGGAACTCCTCGACGAGCCGCTGCTGCGTCTCGTCGGGCGAGAGGCCCTCGTCGCGCAGCTCGTGCATGCGCCGCCACACGCCCAGCCCGCCGAAGGATCCCTCGCGGATCTCCGCGAGGAGGCCGGAGACGAACGCGTGCTCGGCGTCGCGCAGGGCTTGCTGGTAGTCGCTCTCGACGACGAACAGCCGCGGGAAGCCGCCGGGGACCGCCGCGCGGATCGCCTCGTACGCCCGTCTCTGGAAGGCGAGCTCGGCGAGCCTGCGCTCGAGGAGCGGCACGACGTCCTCCGGTGGCAGCGTCGCGACGAGCGACAGCGCCGCTTCGAAGTCGGTGAACTGCGCCGTCGGCTCGCTCAAGAGCTCGCTCAGCCAGTCGGTCATCATGACCTGACCGTCTGGGGTGATCTCGTACACCGTCCGCTCAGGGCGTCGCCCCTCGCGCACCGTCTCGCGCGCGGAGATCAGGCCCTTCTTCTGCAGCGACTCGACGACGGAGTAGAGGGAGCCGTAGTTGAGACGGATGCTCTCCTCCTTGTGACGCTGGCGCAGTGTGCTCGACATCTCGTACGGATGCATCGGGCGCTCCGACAGCAGCGACAGCACCGCCAGCGCGAGCGCGTTGGACGGTCGGCGTACGGCCATGGCCACCTTCTCCTCGAAATCGAGTACCCGACTCAGAGTATTACTGCGGGAGTAAGACGTCAACGGCCCTCTCGCCGGGAAGCGAGAGGGCCGTCGAGGGCCGAGGGTCGGGTCGAGCGTCAGTCGGCCTGCGAGGGGATCGTGATCCCGAGGTGCGGGCCGACGTGCGAGAGGAAGTCCGGCACCGGCGCCATCCGGACGAAGTCCGGGAGCGGCTTGGCCGCCGGCTTCGTGGCAGCCGGCTTCTTGGCGGCGGGCTGACGCGCGGGAGCCTTGGCCGTGCCCGCTGCCGGGCGCTTCGCACTGCGGCTCACCGGCGGCGCCGTGGCGCGCCCGGGAAGGGTCTCCCCGGCAGCCAGCGCGTTGAGCACCTTGCGGGGAGCGATGTTCACGTCAGCACGACCGGGGACACCCGGGACGCGACCGGTGCTGGAGTGCTGCCAGATCGCGTACTTGTTCCACGGGGACGGCACCTTCGGCAGCCTGGTCCCGTAATGGGCGACCCACAGGGGGTAGCGCGCGAACGTGCGACGCGCCCCCACGTTGCTCGACCAGAACCCGGGACCGGTGTAGATGATCGGCCGCTGGCCGCTGAGCCGTTCGACGGTGGTGAGCCAGGTCTTGGTCCACGCTCGGATGTGGGCCGGCGAGCGGCCGTCGGAGACCTCGAGGTCCAGCACGAGCATCGGCGCCTTCACATCGGTCCGCCGCACCTGCCGGACGAAGTGGCGAGCCTGTGCACGCGCGGAGCTCGTCGGTCGCGCGAAGTGGTAGAAGCCGGTCGCGAGGCCGGCTCGGGCGCTGGCGCGGCCGTCCACCTTCGCGTACTCGTTGACGAAGCCGCGGCCTTCGGTGGCCTTGACGAACGCGAAGCCGTAGCCGGCCTTGCGGACCTTGCGGAAGTTGATCGCACGGCCACGGGGGTGCTGGTGACCCGAGACGTCGATCCCGCGGACGGCCTGTTTGCGGGCCGAGTCGTCGATGGCGGCGGAGGCCGTCGAGGGCGACGCGAAGGCTGTGAGGCCGAGCACGGTGATGACTGCCAGGGCGATCGTGATCGCGCGGCGAGTCGTGAGGGCGAGGACATGGGTCGCCATGGACTTCTCCTGTTCCGGGGCGGGGGTTCCGCGACCACGGAGGAGCAGGGAAGACAGGCACGAGCAGCCGAGGGGTCTCGGCATTTACGGAGGTGCTCGTACGCTCCGGGGGTCACGGCGTACGGATTGACCGGCGGGCGCCGGACGTCAGGAGCGGATCGTCGTCATCCTGCGCCGACCACCACCCGTCGGGGGACCGGGGTCTCAGCACACACGGCCAGAACCTCGGCCGTTCTCCAATGGGTCAAGCCTACATATCATGACAAACCGGACACAAGAACTCTGGGGTGTGACAAAGGGACCAGGGATCGCGGCCGGTGGCGGCCACGATCCCTGGTCCTCGTTCGTTACCCCTCAGCGCACGACGGCCACGCTGCAGCGCGCACGGTGCAGCAGGCCCTGGCTCACCGAGCCCAGGAGCATGCCCTCGAAGGCCCCGCGGCCACGGGACCCGACGACGACCAGCGCCGCGGTCTCCGAGGCCTCCGCGAGCGCGACCGAGGCCGGGACGGTGATCGCCTCTCGCGTCACCGCGACGCCGGGGAAACGAGCCGCGTACGGCGCCACCACGTCCTTCAGCATGTCCTCCGCGACGGCGATCTCGTCCCCCACGGTGGTGGGAATGAAGCCGGACAGGATCGCCGGGCTCGACGCCGACGTCTGGAACCCGTAGACCACCGCGAGCTCGACGCCCGCGGCCTCGGCATACGCGAAGGCCCACTCGAGGGCGGGGCGGCTGCCGTCCGAGCCGTCGGTGCCCACCACGACGCGGGTCGCCTGAGCCTGCGCCTGCTCACGGACGACGATGACCGGGCGCGGGGACTGCCGGGCGACGTGCTGGCTGACCGACCCCACGACGAGGTCCGAGAGCGTGCTGTGCCCCCGGCTGCCCATCACGACCACCGAGGACTCCTCGGCGCAGCGGACGAGCTGCTCGGCTGGCTTGCCGGTGCGGGTCTCGACCTCGTACGACGGCACGCCGTCACCGTCGAGGAGGGCGCGAGCCTCGGCGAGAAGGCTCTCCTCGACCTCGTCGGCGGCCTCGGAGGCCGCCAGGTCGTCGGTGAGGACGCCGACTGCGCGCACCGGCGCTCCCACCGCTCGCGCGTACCGCATGCCCCAGCGGAGTGCTCGGATGCTGTCGTCGGAACCGTCGATACCGACCAGGACGGGTGCGTGTGCGTCAGTCATGACCCCAGCATGCCCGCAGCGCGGGGACGGCGCCCCAAGGCCCCCGCCTAGACTGTCGGGGTGACCACGACACCGACCGACCTCGGCAACGCCGCTGACGTCCGGACCGTGCTGGGCGACCTCTCGGGCGTCGACCAGGTCGGACTGGAGGCACGCGCCGCCGCGCTCGCGACCCGATCGATCAAGAAGGACGCCAAGCGCACCGCGATCGACCTCGCGATCTCGATGGTCGACCTGACCACCCTCGAGGGCTCCGACACCCCCGGCAAGGTCCGCTCCCTCGCCGCCAAGGCGCTGCGTCCGGACCCCTCCGACCCGACCTGCCCCCGTGTCGCCGCCGTCTGCGTCTATCCCGACCTCGTCGGCACAGCGCGCGAGGCCCTCGGCGACGCCCCTGTCGGCGTGGCCAGCGTCGCGACCGCGTTCCCCTCCGGCCGCGCACCGCTGGAGGTGAAGGTGATCGACACCGAGTACGCCGTCGCTGCCGGCGCGAGCGAGATCGACATGGTCATCGACAGGGGCGCCTTCCTCGCCGGCGACCTGCAGAAGGTCTACGAGGAGATCGTCGCGATCCGCGCCGCGTGCGAGCGCCCCGACGGCACCCACGCCCACCTCAAGGTCATCCTGGAGACCGGCGAGCTCGCGACGTACGACAACGTCCGCAAGGCGTCGTGGCTGGCGATGCTGGCCGGCGCCGACTTCATCAAGACGAGCACGGGCAAGGTCTCCCCGGCCGCCACGCTGCCGGTCACCCTGTTGATGCTCGAGGCGGTCCGCGACTACCGCGACGCCTTCGGCCGCCAAGTGGGCGTGAAGCCCGCCGGCGGGATCCGCACCACCAAAGACGCGATCAAGTACCTCGTGACGGTCAACGAGACCGCAGGGATCGACTGGATGACGCCGACCTGGTTCCGGTTCGGCGCGTCGAGCCTGCTGAACGACCTGCTGATGCAGCGACAGAAGCTCAAGACCGGTCGCTACTCCGGCCCCGACTACGTGACGATCGACTGAGGCACCGATGGCTGAGTTCACCGATCCCCCCGTTGTCCCCCCGACCGGGCTCGACTACGCGCCCGCCCCCGAGTCGCGCTCCGTCGTCGACCTCCAGCCCTCGTACGGGTTGTTCATCGACGGCGCGTTCACCGAGGGCAGCGACGGCCGTACGTTCAAGACGGTCAACCCCGCCACCGAAGAGGTCCTCGCCGAGGTCACCGAGGCCACCGAGGCCGACGTCGACCTCGCCGTGGACGCCGCGCGGCGGGCGTTCGCCGGCTGGTCCCGGATGCCGGGCCGCGAGCGCGCGAAGTACCTCTACCGGATCGCCCGCATCCTCGCCGAGCGGAGCCGAGAGCTGGCCGTGCTCGAGTCGCTCGACAACGGCAAGCCGATCCGCGAGTCGCGCGACGTCGACATCCCGCTGGTCTCGCAGTGGTTCTTCTACTACGCGGGATGGGCCGACAAGCTGTCGTACGCCGGCCTCGGCGCCAACCCGCGCCCGCTCGGCGTCGCCGCACAGGTCATCCCGTGGAACTTCCCGCTGCTCATGCTCAGCTGGAAGATCGCGCCGGCCCTCGCCGCCGGCAACACCGTCGTCCTCAAGCCGGCCGAGACGACGCCCCTCACCGCGCTGCTGTTCGCCGAGATCTGCCAGCAGGCCGATCTCCCGCCGGGCGTCGTCAACATCGTGACGGGCGCGGGAACGACCGGTCAGACGCTCGTGTCGCACCCGGGCGTCGACAAGGTCGCGTTCACCGGCTCCACCGACGTGGGTCGACAGATCGCCCGTGCGGTCGCGGGCACGAACAAGCGACTCACCCTCGAGCTCGGCGGCAAGGCCGCCAACATCGTCTTCGAGGACGCGCCGATGGACCAGGCGATCGAGGGCATCGTCTCGGGCATCTTCTTCAACCAGGGCCACGTCTGCTGTGCCGGGTCGCGGCTGCTCGTCCAGGAGAACGTCTACGACGAGGTGATGGAACGGCTCAAGCGCCGGATGGCGACCCTGCGCGTGGGCGACCCGCTCGACAAGAACACCGACATCGGGGCGATCAACTCGCGCGAGCAGCTCGAGCGCATCACCGAGCTCGCCGACGCGGGTGACGCCGAGGGTGCCGAGCGCTGGTCGCCACCGTGCGAGCTGCCGAGCTCCGGCTTCTGGTACGCACCGACGGTGTTCACCGGCGTCACGCAGGCGCACCGGATCGCGCGCGAGGAGATCTTCGGCCCCGTGCTGTCGGTCCTCAGCTTCAGGACACCCGACGAGGCGGTCGCGAAGGCCAACAACACCCCGTACGGCCTCTCGGCCGGAGTGTGGACCGACAAGGGCTCGCGCATCCTGGCCATCGCCGACCGGCTGCGAGCCGGCGTGGTGTGGGCCAACACGTTCAACAAGTTCGACCCGGCGTCGCCCTTCGGCGGCTACAAAGAGTCCGGCTACGGCCGCGAGGGTGGCCGCCAGGGCCTCGCCGCATACCTGCAGGAGGGCGAGACCGCATGAGCCGGCTCGACGTGCGCAAGACCTACAAGCTCTACATCGGCGGGTCGTTCCCGCGGTCGGAGTCGGGGCACACCTACGAGGTCCTCGACACCGAGGGACGCTTCCTCGCCAACGCCGCCAAGGCGTCGCGCAAGGACGGCCGAGACGCGGTCGGTGCGGCCCGGAAGGCCTTCGGCGGCTGGAGCGCCCGCACCCCCTACAACCGCGGACAGATCCTCTATCGGGTGGCCGAGATGATCGAGGGTCGCCACGACCAGTTCATGTCCGACGTCGTCTCGGCCGAGGGCCTCAACACCCAGCAGGCCTCGAAGGTCGTCGACGCCGCGGTCGACCGGTGGGTCTGGTACGCAGGGTGGGCCGACAAGCTCGCGCAGGTCACCGGCAACGCCAACCAGGTGGCCGGCCCCTACTTCAACCTGTCGTCCCCCGAGCCGACGGGCGTGGTCGTCGTGGTCGCGCCGCAGGACGACAGCCTCCTCGGGCTCGTCAGCGTGCTGGCTCCCGTCATCGTCTCCGGCAACACCGCGGTGGTCGTGACGTCGTACGCCCGCCCGCTCCCGGCGGTGACGCTCTCCGAGGTCCTCGCCACGTCCGACGTGCCCGGTGGGGTCGTCAACATCCTCACTGCGGACGCAGCGGACGTCGCCCCGTGGCTCGCCGGTCATCTGGACGTCAACGGGCTCGACCTCACCGGCGTCGACGACGCCTCGCTCGCCACCGACCTCGAGGCGGAGGCCGCCGTCAACCTGAAGCGCGTCGTACGCCCGAGCAGGCCGGACTGGGCTGCAGAGCCGTCGCTCTCCCGGATGACGGCCTTCCTCGAGACGAAGACCGTCTGGCACCCCGTCGGCGTGTGACCGCTCACCGCTCCCCCGGGGTCGTGGTCCTCACCGGGCCGTCAGGCTCCGGCAAGTCCCGCGTGGCCGAACGCAGCGGCCTGCCCGTGGTCCGGCTCGACGACTTCTACCGCGAGGGCGACGACCCGCTGCTGCCGACCATCACGTTCGGCGACACCGAGGTCGTCGACTGGGACGACGCCCGATCGTGGGACGCCGCCGCCGCGTGCGACGCCCTCGAGCGCCTGTGCACGACCGGCGAGGTCGAGGTCCCTGTGTACGACATCGCCCTCAGCCGGCAGACGGGGAGGCACACGGTCGCTCTCGGTGACGCCACAACGGTGGTGGCCGAAGGGCTGTTCGCCCAGGCGGTCGTCGCCGAGCTCGCGCGGCGCGGGCTCCTCGCCGACGCCATCTGCGTGCGGCACCACCGCGTCATCACGTTCGTCCTCCGGCTCGTGCGCGACCTGCGCGAGAAGCGCAAGCCGCTCCCCGTTCTCCTCCGACGCGGCTGGCACCTCATGCGGGAGGAACCGACCGTCGTCGCGGAGGCGGTCGACCACGGCTGCCGCCCGATGACGCCACGCCGGGCCGAGCGCCACATCGACATCGTCGCCGCCGCCACACGACGGTGACGGCGGCGACGAGGGTGACGGCTCAGTAGCGCGAAGGCTCAGTAGCGCGACTGCAAGGCGTTGATGAAGACGTCCACGATCTCGTCCGGCTCGCGCGCGAGGTAGACCTGCCCGCCGCTGGCCGTGGCGATCTTCTGCAGGGCGAAGCCGTCCGCGTCCTGGGTGATACCGATCGCCACCACCACGACCGGACGTGCTGGGTCCCGCTCGCGCTGCAGCGCCGCCACGAGCTCGCCCTGGGAGATGCTCCCGGGGTCGTCGTTGCGCCCGCCGGTCAGGATGATCACCGAGTTGACCGTCTTGGGATCGTAGGACGCCTGCACCTCACGGTAGGCCGCGAGCGTCACGTCATAGAGCCCGGTGCGCCCACCGACCCGCTTGGGCAGACTCTGGATGACACGGGTCACCTTCTGGCGCTGGGTGCCCGCCCCGTCCTTCGCGTCCAGGCGCTGCATCGATGCGAGCGCCTTCCAGTCCTTCTTGCCGTCGAGCTTCTCGGAGAACACCCACGTACCGAGCGCCCACGAGTCCGGCATCAGGCCAAGGCCCTTGAGTGCGGCCTGCGCGGTCAGCGCCATCTTGGTCGACCCGCCAGCACGCGCCTTCATCTGCTTGGACACGTCGATCACCGCGAGCGCCCGGGCCGGCATCGCGATGAGCGACCACCTCTTGATGGTGTCGGCGACGATCGCGTCGTCCGAGAGGGACATCGCCTCGAAGTCACCGACGCTCCGTCCCGACTCCAAGGGTTCACCCAGAGGAGAGCGGAACCCGGCCTTCGTGAACGCGGCCTGTGAAGGCTTCGACATCAGCGCATCACCCAGTGCCTCCGCCGCCTCGTCGTGCTCGGAGTCACCGGAGACCGCCACCAGCGGATAGCCGAGCGCGAGGCTGGCCGAGGTCGGCAGCACCGGGTCGAACGCGGCAGACGACTCGGACCAGGCGTTGAACGCCTGCTCGCTGACGACCGTGCTGCCGCCCGACTTCGCGACCGCCGCGAGCAGCGCCGCCGGATCGGTCGGAGGCGGGTTGCCGGACTGGCGCTGCGCGAGCCTCACCTGAGCGGCACTCACGGTGTTGAACGTCGTGGGCGAGACTCCGCGGGCAGCTTCCGCGTAAGCAGCGAGGAGCGGCCCCGCGGCGGTGGCAGTGGCGAGCGGGTCGCCCGCGGTGAACGTCGCGCTGGTGAGCACCGAGAGCCAGGACGAGGGGTGGGGTCCGTCTGACTTCGGCCACGCCAGGACCACAGGGGTGCTGGCGATCGAACGCACGACCGTCTTCGGCGCAGCGACGCCCTCGACGAGCTGGGACGACACCCGCGACACCCACACCGACGAGTCCGGGACCCACAGCTCCGGCGCGCCGTCACCGATCGCCACCGACTGCGCGGTGAGCGCCGGGGGCTCTCCCACCACCTCGTAGGCGAGGCACGAGCCGCGATCCACACGTCGTGCTGCCGCGGCGACGAGATCCTCCGCCTCCGGGGCGACGGCGACCCGCACCACCACGTCGGAGCCGCACCCTGCTGATGCGGAAGGGTCGTCGTGGCGAGCCACCAGAACGCCGACCACCGCGACCGCGACCACGAGCGCCACGGCACCGACCGCGTACTTCAGGCCCCCGCGAGCCCCCAGGTCCTTGTCCCCGGCGTGTCGCCCGCCCATGTCTGCTCCTTGACTCGTGAACGGCTGCCGGCGGCGTCCCTCGACGCCGCCGCTCCGCCCCGATGTCCCGGGCGGAGCGACGGCATGCGGGTGGAGCTAACCGCGGGCTTCCAGTGCCTTGACGAACACGTTCGCGATCTCGTCCGGCTCACGGGCGATGTAGGACTGGCCGCCCGTGGCCTTCGCGATCTTCTCGAGCGCCGATGCGTCCGCGTCCTTCGTGATGCCGATCGTGATGACGATCACCGGGCGAGCGGGGTCACGCTCGCGCTGCAGCGTGGCGAGCAGCTCCGACAGCGAGAGGCTGTTGGCGTCCTCGTTCTTTCCGTCGGTCAGGATCACGACCGAGTTGATCGACTTCGGGTCGTACTGCGCCTGCACCGTGCGCCACGCCGCGAGGGTCGTGTCGTACAGGCCGGTGCCGCCTCCGACGAGCGAGGGCATCGATCGCGTCGCGTCGACGACGAGATCACGGTGCTTGACGCCATTGGTGACGGTGCCGAGCTTGCGGATCGCGGCGAGCTTCTTCCAGTCCTGCGTGCCGTCGATCCGGTGGGAGAAGGCCCACGAGCCGACCGACCAGGAGTCGGGCATCAGCGACAGGCCGGTCAGCGCCGCCTCGACGGTCAACGCCATCCGGCTCGAGTCACCGGCCTGCGCCTCCATCGAGCCCGACACGTCGACTACCGAGAGCATCTGCGCCGGCAGGGCGATGACGGACCACTTGCGCAACGTCTGCGCGACCAGCTGAGGGTTGTCGATCGTGATGGGGGCGAACTTGCCGACGCCCACGCCCTCGGGCAGGGGCTCGCCCTTCGGGGTCCGGAACCCGGCGGCGGTGAGGTCCTTGACGCCGTCGGCCGAACCGAGCGCCGAGGCGAGCGCCTTGCCGACCTCCTTGTTGCCCGGGTTGTCCGACGTCGCCGCCATCGGGTAGTCGAGTAGCAGACTGCCCGTCTGGGGGACGACCGCGACGAACGGGCTGGCCTCCTGCGCGGCAAACGCCTGCTCGCTCACGACCGTGCTGCCCCCGGCCTTCGCAACCTCCGCGAGGAGCTCCGACGGATTGGTCTTGGGTGTGGTGACCGACTGCCGCTGGGCGATGGTGACCATCGTCGCGCTGACCTGGTCGGCACTCGTCAGCCCCTTGGCCGCCTCGGCCTGCGCCGCAAGCAGAGGGACAGCCGCCGAGGTCGTGGCGAGCGCGTCCCCGGTCGTAAACTTCGGGTCCGACATCGCCTGGAGCCACGTCTCCGGACGCCCGGGGCCGTCCTTGGGCAGCGCCAGGACGATCGGTGACAGGGCAACCGACTTGGCGATCTCCTGAGGCCCCTGCGCGCCCTCGACGAGCTGCGCGCTGACGCGGGCGAGCCAGAGCGACGAGTCCGGGATCCAGAGATCGGGTGCGCCTTCGCCGATCGCCAACGTCTGCGCGACGAGAGCGGGAGCCTGTGGCTCGACCGTGAACTTCGCGCACGCGTCGCCGCTGACGCGCTTGGTCGCCGCCTCGACGACCGGCGCGATCTCAGGCGCGGCCGCGACGGTGACGTCGCGCGTCGTGGAGCACGACGCAGCAGCGGGGTTGTCGTCCTCCTGAAGGACGAACACCCCGGTCAAAATGGTGGCGATGACCACGAGCCCGATGCCGTACTGCCACTTGTGGCCGGAATCGGACTCCTTGGCAACGGCATGACGCCCGCCCATAGAATCTCCCTAACTCGTGGCACGTTTCACACACGACTGCGCACAAGGTAGCAGAGTCCGAATTGCTAAATACCATAAGCAGGCTTGATCGCATCTTGGATCAGTGCGAGGCGCTCGTCGAACGGCAGGAACGCGCTCTTCATCGCGTTCACCGTGAACCATCTGAGGTCGTCCAGGTCGTAGCCGAAGGCGTCCACCAGAAGGCCCATCTCGCGTGACAACGAGGTCTGGCTCATGAGGCGGTTGTCGGTGTTCACCGTCACCCGGAAGCCGAGCCGAGCGAGCGTGCCGATGGGGTGCTCGGCGATCGACGCGGCCGCCCCGGTCTGCACGTTCGACGACGGGCACAGCTCGAGCGGGATGCGCTTGTCACGGACGTACGCCGCCAGCCGGCCCAGTCGGGGACGCTCTGGGTCACTGATGTCGATGTCGTCGATGATGCGCACGCCGTGACCGAGCCGGTCGGCACCGCACCACTGGATCGCCTGCCAGATCGACGGCAGCCCGAACGCCTCACCCGCGTGGATGGTGAAGTGGGCGTTCTCGCGATGCATGTACTCGAAGGCGTCGAGGTGGCGGGTCGGAGGATAGCCGGCCTCGGCTCCGGCGATGTCGAAACCGACGACACCGCGATCGCGGTAGGCGACCGCCAGCTCGGCGATCTCCAACGACCGCGCCTGGTGCCGCATGGCCGTCAGGATCTGCCGCGCGTGGATCGTGCGGCCGCGACGTGCGGCCTCCGCCGTCCCCTGGGCGAAGCCTTCGCGTACCGCGTCGACGGCGCCGGTCAGCGAGAGCCCTTCACGAAGGTGCTGCTCGGGCGCCCAGCGCACCTCGGCATAGAGGACGCCGTCGTCGGCGAGGTCCTCGGCGCACTCGCGCGCCACACGCACGAGATCCTCGGTGGTCTGCATGACACCGACCGTGTGCTCGAACGTCTCGAGGTAGCGCACGAGACTGCCCGAGTTCGCGGCGTCGGCGAACCACTGCCCGAGCGCGGCGTGATCGTCGACCGGCAGCTCGTGCCCTGTGCGGTCCGCGATGTCGGCGACGGTCGACGGACGAACACCGCCGTCGAGGTGGTCGTGCAGGAGGACCTTCGGGACGCGTGCGATCTGCTCGGGACTGACCATCGGGTCAGCCTAGTTCGCCGCCGTCAGACGATGCGCTCCAGGACCGGGGAGCCGGCCACGGAGGGCGCCGCGTCGCCGATGTCGTAGCCACCCTCGAGCGCGGCGAGGGCGCGGGGGAACCGCTCCGGCGTGTCCGTGTGCAGCGTCATGAGGGGCTCCCCCTCGCGCACGGCGTCACCGGGCCGCACGTGCAGCTCGACACCGGCCGCCGCCTGCACCGACTCCCCGGGCCGCGAGCGGCCTGCGCCCAGGCGCCAGGCGGCGAGCCCGACGGCCATCGCGTCCAGCCGGGTGACGAACCCGTCACGCTCGGCAGCGACCACCTGGATGTCGCGGGCACGAGGCAGCTCGGCATCGGGGTCCCCACCCTGGGCCGTGATCATCCGGCGCCAGACGTCCATCGCGCGACCGGACGCCAGCACGTCGGCCGGGTCGACGTCTTCTCGGCCGGCGGCCGAGAGCATCTCCCGCGCCAGGGCGACCGTGAGCTCCACGACGTCCGCGGGACCACCGCCCGCGAGCACCTCGACCGACTCGCGCACCTCCATCGCGTTGCCCGCGGTCAGCCCGAGAGGTGTCGACATGTCGGTGACCAGGGCGCGGGTGTCGACGCCTGCGTCCTTGCCGAGCGCGACCATCGTGCGGGCGAGCTCGCGTGCGGCGTCGAGGTCCTTCATGAACGCGCCGGACCCGACCTTCACGTCCAGGACCAGCGAGCCCGTCCCCTCGGCGATCTTCTTGCTCATGATCGAGCTCGCGATCAGCGGGATCGACTCGACGGTGCCGGTGACGTCGCGCAGCGCATAGAGCTTCTTGTCGGCCGGCGCCAACCCCTTGCCCGCCGCGCAGATCACGGCGCCCACGTCCTCGAGCTGGGCCATCATCTCCTCGTTGGAGATCTCGGCGCGCCAGCCCGGGATGGACTCGAGCTTGTCGAGGGTGCCACCGGTGTGGCCCAGTCCACGGCCCGACAGCTGCGGGACCGCGACGCCGCAGGCCGCGACGAGCGGGGCGAGCGGGAGCGTGATCTTGTCGCCCACTCCCCCGGTCGAGTGCTTGTCCGCGGTCGGCCACGAGAGACCGGAGAAGTCCATCCGCTCACCGCTGCGGATCATCGCGTCGGTCCACCGGGCGATCTCGGTGAACTCCATGCCGTTGAGCACGATCGCCATCGCCAGCGACGCCATCTGCACGTCGGCGACCTCACCGCTGGTGAAGCCGTCGACGACCCAGTCGATCTGAGATCCGGTCAGCACGTGGCCGTCCCGCTTCGCCGCGATCACCTCGACCGCGTCGTGCCCTGACATCGTCATGCTGCCTTCCCGAGGTTGATCTGTACGGACTCGAAGCCTCGCAGCACCCAGGTCGGCCGACGCGGGGCGACCCCGGTCAGCTCCAGCCGGGGGAACCGCTGGAGGAGGCGCGAGATCGAGATCTCGAGCTCCATCCTGGCCAGCGGTGCACCGAGGCAGAAGTGCAGTCCCATCCCGAAGCCGACGTGCGGGTTCGGATCGCGGGCGACGTCGAACGCCTCGGGGTGGGTGAAGACGGCGGCGTCACGGTTGGCCGATCCCATGAGACAGGCGACCGTGTCGCCCTCGCGTACCAGGGTGCCGGCGACGTCGACGTCCTCGGTCGCCGTCCGCTCGAACATCTGCAGCGCCGCGTCGTAACGGATCATCTCCTCGAGCGCCGTGGTCACCGACACCTCCCCGGAGAGCACGCGGTCACGCTGCTTGGGGTGCGACAGGAGCGCATGGACTCCGTTGCCGAAGACGTTGACCGAGGCCTCGTGACCGGCGTTGAGCAGCAGCACCACGGTGGCGACCAGCTCGTCCTCGCTGAGGCGGGCCGCGCCGCCCGAGGCGGTGTCTCGCTCGGCGATGAGGTCGGTGAGAAGGTCCTCCCCGCGGATGCCCTGCGCCATCTGCGCCTTGCGCTCGTCCACCAGCTCGGCGACGTACGCGCTGAAGGCCACGCTCGCCTCGATGGCCTCCCGCTTGGTCGTGTCGTCGACGCCCTGCTCGTACATGTGCACGATGGCCTGCGACCACGCGCGCAGCTGCGCGTGGTCGGCGCCCGGCACACCGAGCAGGTCGCAGATCACGTCGACCGGCAGCGGCTCGGCGTAGTCGCCGAGGATGTCGGCCGTGCCCGAGAGCCCGTCGAGCAGCCCTGCGGTCAGCGCCTCGACGCGTGGCCGCATCCGTTCGACGTGGCCGCGCCCGAAGGCACCGGCGACGAGCCGCCGCAGCCGCGTGTGTGCGGGCGGCTCGTTCTCCATCATCTGGTTGCGGTGCAGAGCGTTGAACGGCTCCATGTCGTCGACCGGCTCCCAGTCCCGCCAGAGGCGGCCGAGCCGTCGGTTGCGCAGCGTCTGGCTGACCGCGTCGTGGGTGGTGGCGAGCCAGCGCCGGGACGGCTCGTGCCACAGCAGCGGGCCTGCGGCACGCAGCTCGGCGAGCACCGGGTACGGATCCGCGACGAACGCGGGATCGCTGAGGTCGACGTCGGTCTTCACGCCTCCATCATCGCCCGCGGCGCTCAGCGGCCCGTCGCGAGGTCGCCGTCGTCGAAGGCGTCCGGGAGGACCTCGGTCATCGGCACGACGCCACGCGGCCCGTCCAGGAGCATCTGGGGCCCACCGCTCTCCCAGAGCAGCTGACGGCACCGACCGCACGGCATCACCGGGTCGCCGTGGCCGTCGACGCACACCACGGCGACCAGGCGACCACCTCCGGTGGAGTGCAGCGCCGAGACCATCCCGCACTCGGCGCAGAGCGCGACCCCGTACGCCGCGTTCTCGACGTTGCAGCCGACCACGACACGGCCGTCGTCGACCAGGCCCGCGGCACCCACGCGGTAGCGCGAGTACGGAGCGTACGCGCGCTCCATCACCGCGACAGCCGCCTCGCGCAGGGCGGGCCAGTCGACGGTCACCGTGGGTGTTGCGTCCGTCATCCTGCCTGCCCCTTCCGGTACGGCTTCCCGTCGGCCGCGGGCATCCGCAGCCGTTGTGTTCCGAGCGCGAGCACCAGCAGCGTCGCGACGTACGGCGTCATGCCGGCGAACTCGCGCGGCACCTCGTCGCTCAGCAGGAACCACGCCAGGAAGCCGACACCCACGGCGGCGAAGAGGATCGCGTTCTTGCGGTCGCCCTGCCGCAGGCGCAGGACGGTGAAGACCAGGAGCAGCACCGCGACCAGGAGCAGCAGCGCGTGCACGGCGTCGGCGTTGCGCAGCTGCATCGCGTCGGTGTAGCCGAACATCGTCGCGGCGCCCGCGGCGCCGAACGGTCGCCAGTTGCCGAAGATCATGGCCGCGAGCCCGATGTAGCCACGGCCACCGGTCTGCCCGGTGACGAAGCCGCTGGAGGCCACGAGCACGAGCATGTAGCCACCGAGACCGGCGAAGACACCGGAGATGACGACCGCGACGTACTTGAAGAGGTAGACGTTGACCCCGAGGGTCTCCGCAGCCTGCGGGTTCTCTCCGCACGAGCGCAGCCGGAGTCCGAAGGTCGTGCGCCACAGGATCCATGCCGTGAACAGCACGAGTGCCGCCACCAGGTAGACCATGATCGACATGTTGCGGGTGAGCGCTGCGACCACCGCCGCGAGGTCGGAGATCACGAACCAGTGCTTGCCGGCGAGCTCGGCCGCGGCGTCGCCCAGCCAGGGGATCTCCACCTTGGGTGGCGTCTCGAGACCGGTGAGCTGCTTGATGCCGCCGCCGTCGAGGTCGCGGAAGTAGGCCTCGGCGAGGAACGCGACGGCTCCGGCGCCGATGATGTTGAGCGCGACACCGGAGACGATGTGGTCGACCCCGAACGTCACCGTGGCGACGGCGTGAAGGAGGCCGCCGAGGGCGCCCATGAGCGCGGCACCGAGGAGGCCGCCCCACGGACCGTAGAAGTAGGTGAAGTAGGCCGCACCCCAGGTCCCGAGGATCATCTGTCCCTCGAGCCCGATGTTGACGATGCCGGCGCGCTCGGCCCAGACGCCGCCGAGCGCGGCGAGCAGGATCGGGCAGGTCGCGATCAGAGCGGCCTGGATGGTGCCCACGGAGTCGATCTCGTGGGCGCCGCTGATCAGCCGCACCGACGACACGATCGCCAGGAAGCCGAAGGTGACGATCAGCCAGCGGTACGACCGTCCGACCGAGGCCGACGGTGCGGGAGGAGGCGGCGGCGTCGTCGTCGTGACCACGGTGCTCATGCCGGGACCTCCTCGGTGGTCGCGTCCTGGCGGGCCTGGGCGACCCTCTGCTCCTCGGACCGGACGCGATATCGACGCACCAGCTCGTAGGCGATGACCACGGCGAGCACGATGATGCCCTGGGTGATCTGGATGACCTCGACCGAGATGCCGGCCTCGATCGTGAGGCGGTTCGACTGCTCGTTGAGATAGGCGAACAGCAGGGCGGCGAAGGCGATCGGCAGCGCTCGGTTGCGCCCGAGGAGTGCCACCGCGATGCCCGTGAAGCCGAGACCGACCTGGAAGGTGGTGCCGTAGTAGTGGGCGCTGCCGAACAGCGACGGCATCCAGATGAGGCCGGCGATGCCGCCGGAGATGAGCATCGTCAGGATCGTCATCTTCTTGGTGTTCACACCGCTCGCGACCGCGGCGGACTCCGACTGCCCGGTGGCTCGCAGGTCGAAGCCGAACCGTGTCTTGTTGAGCACGAGCCAGAAGGCGACTCCCGCGAGGACGGCGAGCAGGCCGAGGGTCCAGACCTCCCCGGCGGCCTTCTCGAAGGGCTGCCAGCCCGGCACCTGGCTGGACTCGGGGATCACCTCGGTACGGCGGGAGTCACCGGCCTTGACGCCGTAGGTGTTGATCAGGTAGCCGGTGATCGTCACCGCGATGGCGTTCAGCATGATCGTCGAGATGACCTCGCTGACGCCGCGCGTCACGCGCAGCAGGCCTGCGATCCCGGCCCAGGCGGCGCCGGCCGCCACGGCCACCAGCAGCGCCCCGATCACGTTGAGAGCACCGGGCAGGAGCGCAGCCCCCGCGAACAGCGCACCGGCGTACGCGGCCATGCGGTACTGGCCCTCGACACCGATGTTGAAGAGGTTCATCCGGAAGCCGACGGCGGCGGCGAGCGCGGAGAGGTAGATCAACGACGTCTGGTTGGCGATGTTGACCAGGATCCGGTCGGCCGGCCAGGAGAAGATGATCCCGATGAAGTCAGCGGCAGAGCCGCCGGAGATCTCGATGACCAGGCTCGTGACCGCGAGCGAGAACGCGATCGCGAGGAGGGGCGCGGCCACGGCCACGGCGATGTTGCGCAGGCGGTTCATTCTTCCTCCTGTCCGCCCGTCATGGCCTCACCGAGGTCCTGCGGGGTGACCGTACGCGGGTCGAAGGTGCCGACGAGGCGACCCCGCAGGATGACCTCGATCCGGTCGGAGAGGCCGATGAGCTCGTCGAGGTCGGCAGAGATCAGCAGGACCGCGAGGCCAGCCCGGCGGGCGTCCTTGATCTGGTCCCAGATCGCTGCCTGGGCACCGACGTCGACGCCTCGGGTGGGGTGGGAGGCGATGAGCAGGCTCGGCTCACCGGAGAGCTCGCGCCCGACGATGAACTTCTGCTGGTTGCCGCCGGACAGCGCGCGGGCCATCGTGTCGATGCCGGGGGTCCGGACGTCGTACTGCTCGACGATCCGCTCCGCGTCCCGCCGCGATCCACCGCGGTTGATCCAGCCGCCCTTGACGGCGACGTCCTCGTAGGTGTGCCCGAGGACGCGGTTCTCCCAGAGCGGGGAGTCGAGGAGGAGTCCGTGCCGGTGCCGGTCCTCCGGGATGTAGCCCACACCTGCTGCGCGCCGGCGTCGTGTCCCCCAGCGGGACATGTCCTCGTCCCCGAGGCGCACCCGGCCGGTGGCGGGCCGCATGGCGAGGATGCCCTCGACGAGCTCGTTCTGCCCGTTGCCCTCCACGCCGGCGATGCCCAGAACCTCGCCGCGGTGGATCTGCAGGTTGATCCCCTCGAGGACCGTACGGCCGAACTCGTCGACCATCGTGAGGTCCTCGACCGACAGCTGGACGGTCTCGGTGACGGTCGACTCCTCGGTCGCGGGCGACGGCAGCTCGGAC
This sequence comes from Mumia sp. zg.B21, assembly GCF_019550855.1. Taxonomy (NCBI): domain Bacteria; kingdom Bacillati; phylum Actinomycetota; class Actinomycetes; order Propionibacteriales; family Nocardioidaceae; genus Mumia; species Mumia sp. zg.B21. The sequence goes on from NZ_JAHWCJ010000001.1 coordinate 1,204,276, forward strand.
CCGACCATGAGCTCGGCCAGCTGCCGCTTGGTGGCGCTCGACGGGTCGGGGTGGCCGACGGTGGTCCCGCGACGCAGGACCGTGATCGCGTCGGCGATCGACAGGACCTCGTCGAGCTTGTGGGAGATGAACAGGATGGTGTGACCCTCGGCCTTCAGTCCTTCGAGGTTCGCGAAGAGCGCCTCGACCTCCTGCGGGACGAGCACGGCGGTCGGCTCGTCGAGGATGATGATCTTGGCGCCGCGGTACAGCACCTTCAGGATCTCGAGCCGCTGCCGGGAGGCGACGCCCAGCGACTCGACGAGCACGTCGGGGTCCAGGTGGAACCCGAATCGCTCGGAGATCGCTCGGACCTCGGCACGAGCCTTCGCGCCGGTGCCATGGAGCTTCTCGGCCCCGAGGACGACGTTCTCGAGGACCGTCAGGTTGTCGGCCAGCATGAAGTGCTGGAAGACCATCCCGATCCCGTGCGCGATCGCATCGGACGGGCTCGAGAACGAGACGACCTCACCGTCGACCTGGATGGTCCCCGCGTCCGGCTTCTGCACCCCGTACAGGATCTTCATCAACGTCGACTTGCCCGCGCCGTTCTCGCCGATGACGGCGTGGACCGTGCTCGGCGCGATCCGCATGTTGACGTCGTGGTTCGCGACTACGCCGGGGAAGCGCTTCTCGATTCCCTGGAGCTCCACCGCGGAGGTCGTCATCGTGCTCCTTCTGAACTCCAGCTGAACGGGCTCGGACCCGGGGTGACTGGACGCCACCCCGGGTCCGCTGCCACGACCGTCACGATAGGACTCGAGGCCCTACCTGGCGATCACGGCGCTGCCGAAACCTTGATCTTGCCGCTCTTGATCTCGTCCGCGTAGCCGTTGAGCTCACCCTCGATGTCGTCGACGTACCCACCGGAGGTGGCGTAGCCGACGCCGTCGGACTTGAGATCGTAGACCTTGTAGCCGACGAGCGGCTTGCCCTCGTCGACTGCCTTGATCGCGTCGAAGCTGGCGACGTCGACGCGCTTGAGCATCGAGGTCAGGATGTGCGGCTTCTCGGACTTCGAGGCGGTCAGCCACTGGTCGGAGTCGACGCCGATGGCCCACATGCCGTCACCGGCCTCGACAGCGGCCTGGAAGACACCGGCACCCGAGCCGCCGGCGGCGTGGTAGACCACGTCGGCGCCCTGGTCGAACATCCCGGTTGCGGCGGCCTTGCCCCCGGCGGGATCGTTGAAGCCGCTCGCGTCGGACTCCTCGATGTACTTCACCTGGACCTTGATGTCCGGCTTGGCCTGCTTGGCGCCTGCGACGTATCCGGCCTCGAACTTGTTGATGAGGTCGGAGTTCACGCCGCCGACGAAGCCGACGGTTCCGGTCTTGGACTTGAGCGCCGCGGCAGCGCCGACGAGGAACGAGCCCTGCTCCTCGGCGAACCCGAGGTAGGCGACGTTCTCGTTGGGCTGGTCGTCGGGATCGAAGCCGTCGACGACGTCGAAGTTGACCTCCGGGTAGTCCGGAGCGACCTTGTTGACCGACTCGCTGTAGAGGAAGCCGACCGCGAGGATCGGGTTGTGGCCTCCGTCGGCGAGCTGGCGGAGACGGTCCTCACGAGCGGACTCGGCCTCGCCGTCCTGGGCCTCGGCCTCGGTGCAGGTGGCGTCGAGCTCGTCGACGGCCTTCTTGACGCCGACGGCGGCGGCGTCGTTGAAGGACTTGTCGCCCTGACCGCCCACGTCGTAGGCGATGCCGACGTTGGGGCCGTCCCCCTTGGCGGCCGCGCAGTCGAGCGCGTTGCCGCCCGACTTCGCGTTGTCGTCATCGCTGTCATCGTCGCTGCCGCAGCCGGCGAGAGCCAGCGCAGCCACCGCGGCCAGCGCGGTGATCTTGCCCATTCGACGCAAGGGGACTCCTCAGTCAGGAAATTTGTTCGTGCCCGGGCCAGGCCCGGAGGATTTTCGAACCATAACCCCGACGTCTGCGGCACGAACCACAGACCCCCAGGTAGATGCGCACTTGTTATCGGCGCCACACCGGTCCGCGCGGGGTGGTCAGACCGTCGCGCTCGCCAGCGCCGACATGGCGAGGACCTTCGCGCCGATCGCCACGGCCCGCTCGTCGATGCGCAGGTTGCCCTGGTGGAGGTCGTACGTCGGTCCGCCAGGAGTGCGGGTCCCGAGCCGTCCCATCGATCCAGGGACCGACTCGACGAACCAGGCGAAATCCTCGCCTCCGAGGCTCTGGCTGGTCGTCGTCACGGCGGTCGGGCCGAGGGCGACGGCGACCGCGTCGCGCAGGATCTCGGTCGACTCCACGTCGTTGACGACCGGCGGGACGCCCTGGGTGTAGGTGACCTCGGCATCCACGCCGTACGGAGAGACGATCTCGCGGACGAGCGCCCGCACGAGGTGCTCCGCCTCGTGCCAGGCGGTGGCGTCGAGCATGCGCAGCGTCCCGGAGGCCTCGCCGGTCGCGGGGATGACGTTGGGAGCGCTGCCCGCGTTGATGCTGCCCCACACGAGACTGGCCCCGGCGCGCGGGTCGAGCCGTCGCGAGAGCGCCGCGGGCAGCTGGGTGCAGAGCGTCGCCAGGGCGAAGGTGAGGTCCTGGGTGAGATGAGGACGCGACGTGTGGCCCCCACGGCCGCTGAGCTGGACCCGCACCCGGTCGGCGGCACCGGTGATGGAGCCCTCTCGCAGCCCCACGAGCCCGACGTCGAGAGAGGGGTCGCAGTGCAGCGCGAACGCCCGAGAGACGCCCGACAGCGCGCCCGCGGCGAGGATCGACAGCGCACCACCGGGCATCACCTCCTCGGCGGGCTGGAACACCAGCCGCACCCGGACAGGGAGCCCTCCGTCGTGCGCGTGCCGCGCGAGGGCGCCGGCCGCCCCGATGAGGGCCGCGGTGTGGACGTCGTGGCCGCACGCGTGCGTCACACCGGGCACGGACGAGCGCCACGGGTCGGAGGTCTTGTCTGTGATGGGCAGGGCGTCGAGATCGGCGCGCAACGCCACGACGGGTCCCTCGGCGTCACCGACCTCGGCGACGAGCCCTGTCGGGTCCAGTCGCGTCGACTCGATCCCGAACTTGTCCAGCCAGCCCGCCACGACGTCGGTGGTTCGGTGCTCCTGCCAGGACAGCTCCGGATGGGCGTGCAGGTCACGGCGGACGTCGAGCAGGTCGGGCACGAGTGCGTCGACGGCCGCGACGAGGTCCGCGGGCGTGGGCATGGCCTCAGGTTATCGCGAGGTCTCGGTCGCACCGCCCCGGCCGGCGGCAAGTCGGCGGCCCGCACCTGCTCCAGGTGCGGGCCGTCGGACGGACGTCGGTCAGTCCTTGCCCTTGGCGAGCGCTCCGAGCAGGTCGCGGTTGAGCCGCGAGATCGTCTCGAGCGGGATGCCCTTGGGGCAGGCTGCCGTGCACTCGCCGATGTTGGTGCAGTTGCCGAAGCCCTCGGCGTCGTGCTGCTCCACCATGCTCACCACGCGCTCGGCGCGCTCGGGCTGTCCCTGCGGGAGCAGGCCGAGGTGTGTGATCTTGGCGGCGGTGAAGAGCATCGCCGAGCCGTTCGGGCAGGCGGCGACACAAGCGCCACAGCTGATGCAGGCGGCCGCCTCGAAGGCGCGGTCGGCGTCTTCCTTGGGAACGGGGAGGTTGTTGGCCTCGGGCGCCGATCCGGTCGGAGCGCTGATGTAGCCGCCCGCCTGGATGATGCGGTCGAACGCCCCGCGGTCGACGACGAGGTCCTTGACCACCGGGAAGCTCGCCGAGCGCCACGGCTCGATGTCGATGACGTCGCCGTCGTTGAAGGACCGCATGTGCAGCTGGCAGGTGGTCGTACGCTCCGGGCCGTGCGCCAGCCCGTTGATGACCACGCCGCACATGCCGCAGATGCCCTCGCGACAGTCGCTGTCGAAGGCGATCGGCTCCTCCCCCTCGAGGGTGAGGCGCTCGTTGAGCACGTCGAGCATCTCGAGGAACGACATGTGCTCCGAGACGTCGTCCAGCTCGTAGCCGACCATCGTGCCCTGGTCGGAAGTGTTGGCCTGACGCCACGCACGAATGGTGATCTTCACTTGTAGCTCCGCTGCTTCATCTCGACGTTCTGGTACACCAGTGCTTCCTTGTGCAGGACCGGCTTTCCGCCGTCCCCACCGAACTCCCAGGCCGCGACGTAGGCGTACTCGTCGTCGTGACGCAGCGCCTCACCGTCCTCGGTCTGGCTCTCGACACGGAAGTGGCCTCCGCAGGACTCGCGGCGGTGGAGCGCGTCGATGCACATCAGCTCGCCGAGGTCGATGAAGTCGGCCACCCGGCCGGCGCGCTCGAGGGTCTGGTTGAGGTCCTCGTTGACGCCGGTCACCTTGACGTCTCGCCAGAACTCCGTGCGCAGCTCACGGATGAGCTCGATCGCCTTGAGCAGCCCGCCCTCGGACCGCGCCATGCCGCAGTACTCCCACATGATGGTGCCGAGCTCGCGGTGGAAGGAGTCGACCGTCCGGGTGCCGTTGATCGACAGCAGCTTCTCGATGCGGTCGGTGACCTGCTGCTTGGCCTCGACGGCAGCGGGGTGCGACTCGTCGACCGGCTCGTACGGGCCGTCGGCCAGGTAGTTCGCCAGCGTGTTGGGCAGGACGAAGTAGCCGTCGGCCAGACCCTGCATCAGCGCGCTCGCCCCGAGACGGTTCGCGCCGTGGTCGGAGAAGTTGGCCTCGCCGGTCACGAACAGGCCCGGGATGGAGCTCTGCAGGTCGTAGTCGACCCACAGCCCGCCCATCGTGTAGTGCACGGCCGGATAGATCCGCATCGGCGTCTCGTACGGGTTCTCGCCCGTGATCTGGGCGTACATGTCGAAGAGGTTGCCGTACTTCGCCTCGACCGTGGCGCGTCCGAGGCGGGCGATCGCGTCGGCGAAGTCGAGGTAGACCCCGAGGCCGCCGGGACCGACGCCACGGCCCTCGTCGCAGACGTACTTGGCGGCGCGCGAGGCGATGTCACGAGGCACGAGGTTGCCGAACGCCGGGTACTGGCGCTCCAGGTAGTAGTCGCGCTCCTCCTCGGGGATCTCCGCGGCCGGACGGTCGTCGCCGGCCTTCTTGGGGACCCAGATGCGGCCGTCGTTGCGCAGCGACTCGCTCATCAGGGTGAGCTTGGACTGGTAGGCGCCCGAGACGGGGATGCAGGTCGGGTGGATCTGCGTGTAGCAGGGGTTGCCGAAGTAGGCGCCCTTGCGGTGCGCCCGCCAGGGCGCGGTGACGTTGGACCCCATCGCGTTGGTCGACAGGAAGAAGACGTTGCCGTAGCCGCCGGTCGCGAGGACGACGGCGTCGGCGAAGTGCGACTCGATCTCGCCGGTGACCATGTCACGCACCACGACCCCGCGGGCGCGGCCGTCGGCGACGATCACCTCGAGCATCTCGTGGCGGGTGTGGTTGACGACGGTCCCCGCGGCGACCTGACGCTCCAGCGCCTGGTAGGCGCCGATCAGCAGCTGCTGGCCGGTCTGGCCGCGCGCATAGAACGTGCGCGAGACCTGCACGCCGCCGAACGAGCGGTTGTCGAGGAGTCCGCCGTACTCACGGGCGAAGGGCACGCCCTGGGCGACGCACTGGTCGATGATCTCGACCGAGACCTCGGCGAGCCGGTAGACGTTGGACTCCCGGCTCCGGAAGTCGCCGCCCTTGACCGTGTCGTAGAACAGCCGATAGATCGAGTCGCCGTCGTTGCGGTAGTTCTTGGCGGCGTTGATGCCACCCTGCGCGGCGATCGAGTGCGCCCGTCGCGGGCTGTCCTGGTAGCAGAAGCTGGTGACCTGGTAGCCGGCCTCACCCAGGGTGGCGGCCGCCGAGGCGCCGGCGAGGCCGGTGCCGACGATGATGACCTTGAGCTTGCGGCGGTTGGCCGGGTTGACCAGCTTGGCCTCGAAGCGGCGGGTCTCCCAGCGCTTGGTCACGTCGACGTCGGGCGCCTTCGTGTCGGCGATCGGGGCGCCGAGGTCGTAGAGGTCGGTGAAGTCGTCGGTGCGTTCCGAGACGTTGACGGTCATGGGGTCAGCCCACCCATCCGAAGAAGATGGCGAACGGCGGGATCAGGAAGCCGATGGTGATGATTCCCGAGACCGCGTACGCGAGAAGGTTGAGGTTGCGACGTGCCTTGGCGCTGGTGTTGGCGCCGAGGGTCATGCCCGCGGCCCACACGCCGTGACGGAGGTGGAAGCCCACCGCCAGCAGCGCCACCGTGTAGGCGAGCACCATGTACCACTCGCCGAACGTGTTGAGGACCCGCTCGTACGGGCTCGGCGAGGCGCCGCCCGGGGCGATGTCGTTCGTCGTGAGGTTCAGCAGGTGGAAGATGATGAAGAGGAAGATGATCACGCCGCCCCACCGGAGGGTGAACGACGCGTAGCTGCGCTGGAAGCCGCGCTTGTTCTTCTTCGACTTGTATCGGGATCCCGGGGAGGTGCGGGTCGCCTTGCGGTCTCGGATCGTCAGCACCACGGCCGCGTAGACGTGGGCGATGATCGCCGCGAGCAGCACCACGCGGATGATCCAGAGGAGTCCCTCATAAGGGAGGAGCGGCTCGCCGAGCGTGCGCAGGTGGTGCGAGTACTCGTCGAAGGCCGCCTGGCCGCTGAAGACCTTGAGGTTGCCGTACATGTGGAGCAGGAGGTAGCCGACCATGATGAGGCCGCTGACCGCCATGAGTGCTTTGAGCGCGACCGTGGAGCGTCGGGCGCCCGGTCGCGGTTTGGTGATCTCGGTTGTCGCCACCCGCTCACGATAGGCCGGACTCCACCGACTGCGCTAAGTCATACTGAGGCTCACTTTCATAGCCAACAGGCATGGCACACTGGAGTCGTGCAGATCCAGCAGCTGACCTACTTCGTCGCGGTCGCCCGCACGCGGCACTTCACCCAGGCCGCGGACGACTGCGGCGTCTCTCAGCCGAGCCTGTCCAAGCAGATCCGAGTGCTGGAGAACTCGCTCGGCACCGCGCTGTTCGAGCGTGAGCGTGGAGCCGTCCGGCTCACCCCCGCCGGCGAAGCGCTTCTCCCCCACGCCCAGGAGATCATCATCGAGCACGACGAGGGCCTGCGCGCCGTCAGGGAGGTGGCCGGCCTCCAACGCGGTCGCGTCCGCGTCGGGGCGACGCCCTCGATGTGGGAGGGCCTGATGGCCGACGCCCTGATCGCCTTCCGTTCGACCTACCCGGGGATCGAGCTCGAGGTGACCGAGGGCGGTTCCCGCACCTTGACCCGCGCGCTCGGCCGAGGAGACCTGGACCTGGCGCTCGTGATCGTGCCCCTGCGCAGCGACGATCCCGACCTCGTCGCCACGCCGCTGCTGCGCGAGCGCCTGGTGGTCGCCGGGCCCGCAGACGCGCCGGCTCCCGGCAAGGATCCCCTCGCCGTCCGCGACCTTGAGGGCGTGCCGCTGGTGATGTTCCGCGAGGGCTACGACCTGCGCGACACCACGATGAAGGCCTGCCTCGACGCTGGCTTCGAGCCGACCCTGGCGATCGAGGGCGGCGAGATGAACGCGGTCCTGCGGTTCGTCGAGGCCGGGCTCGGCTACGCGGTGGTCCCCGGCATGGTGCTGCCGTCACGCCCGTCGCTGCGCGGCACCCCGATCGGCGAGCCGGAGCTCACCCGGACCATCGCGCTCGCACACCGCCGTACGGAGGCGCTCCCGCTGGCCCCCCGCGCCTTCCGGGACCTCCTCGTCGAGCACCTGCGCGGGCTCGCCGCCGAGGACCTGGGCGTCGACGTGGACCTGATCGGCTGACCCTGCCTCTTAACCTGCCTCGGCCACGAGTCAGCGAGAGACCGTGGCCACCACGTCGTCGGGGATGGTCGGGTGGTTGCCGCCGGAGATGACGACGACCACCGTCTCGCCCTCGCGGACGTCCGCCTTGCCCGCGACCAGCGCCGCCAGCGCGGTCACACCTCCGGGCTCGGCGAGCACCCGGCACTCGTCCCACAGCAGACGTCGTGCGGCGAGGATCTGGTCGTCGCTGACCAGCATCGGCTCGGCTCCGAGCTCGCGGGCGACCGCGAACGCCCGCTCACCGGTCCGCGCCGCGCCGAGCGAGTCCGCCGCCACCCCCGACACCTCGACGTCGACCCGGGCACCGGCGGCCAGCGCGGCGGTGAGCGAGGGGCAGCGGTCCGGCTCGACGGGGACCACCGGGATCTGGTCGCGCAGGGCGAGCGCGGTGCCGCTGTAGAGCCCGCCGCCACCACACGGCACCAGGACCCGTCGGGCGTACGGCGCCTGGTCGCCGATCTCGACCCCGACCCCCGCCGCCCCGGCCACGATCGTGTCCTCGTCGTAGGCGTGCACCGGCACCACGGCGCGGCCCTCCGCCCAGGCACGCGAGGCCTCGTACGCGGCGGCGTACCAGCCGTCGACGACGTGCGCGGTCGCCCCGTACTGCTCGATCCGCCGCACCTTCTCGGTCGGAGAGGTCGAGGGGACGAAGACGTCCGCCTCGATGCCGGCGATGCCGCAGGCCCACGCCACCGCGGCACCGTGGTTGCCGCCCGACGCGGCCACGGCACCTGTCGTGCCCTCGGGCATGCTCAGCACCGTGTTGAGCGCGCCGCGCGCCTTGAACGAGCCGGTGTGCTGCAGCAGCTCGAGCTTGAGCAGGACGCGTCCGGCGACCCCGACGTCTCCACCGTCGATCTCGACGACCGGAGTGCGGCGCACCAGCGGGCGCACCCGTGCGTACGCCTCCTCGATCTCGGCGTTCGAGGGCAGTCTTCTGGTCACAGTGTGTTCCTCGCCTTGTCGTGCCGGAGCCAGGCCCACGCTGCCACAGCCAGGCCGGCCAGGAGCAGGAGGACGCGCGACGGCGTGGCCGTCTCCTCTCGCCCTGGCGCCGCCTGCGGCGCTGGGGCGAGGCCTGCCGGAGTGACCTCTGCGCCGACCGACGGCACGATCGTGGGTTCGACGACGACGCCGCGCGTGCGGGACTCGGGCGAGGTCAGCGCCCAGGAAGCGCCGTAGATGGTGAGCTGGGCGAAGAAGTGGATCCAGACCAGCAGCGTCACCGCGAGCGCCAGGGACGCGAGTCCCCCACCGGCAGCGGCGTCCAGGACGAACGACGCGAGCTGTTTGATCGCCTCGAACCCGATCGCTGCGAGGAACGCGCCGCGCCACAGGGCGTGCGGGGGCACGTCGGTGTGCGGAAGGATCGCGTACATCGCGAAGAACAGGAGGGTGCTCGAGGCGACGCCCAGCACCACGCTCAGCACGCCGACGGCGATCTCGATCGGCAGGCTGTAGATCCCGATCCGGTCGAGAAGGTCACCGGTGTAGCGGGTGACCGCGCCGGAGATCCCGACCGAGAGCAGCAGGATGATGCCGACCAGCACGAGCGTTGCGAGGTCGCGCAGCTTGCCGGGCAGGAATCCGTACGTCCGTTTGGGCGGCACCACGAACGCCGCCTCGAGCGACGTCCGCAGGTTCGAGACGAAGCCGAGGCCGGTGTAGAGGACACCCAGGACACCCAGCACACCGGCGATGTTGCGGCTCGCCGCGATCTGGTCGAAGGAGATCATGCCGTCGGGCGGGGGGCTCTGCGTCGTCACGATGCCGGGCAGGATCTGGTCGATCGCGGTCTCCAGCGCATCCTGCGCGCCGGGGACGTACTCGGAGAGGTAGCCGACGACGAAGAAGGCCAGCGCCAGGATCGGGAACACCGAGAGGAACCCGAAGTAGGTGATGCCTCCCGACAGGATGTTGCCGCGTACCGCGATGAAGTGCGCGACGGTCCGGGCCACGTGGTCCACGAACGGTCGTCGACGACGTACCGACGCGAACCAGGCCTTGACCCGCTCGATCAGCCTGCCCAACGACGCTCCCCCCGTCCGCGCGTCCGCGACCTCAGCCGAGCTCGAACTCCTGGTACGGAACCCATCCCACCTCGTCGTCGTGCCGGTACGCCGCGAACGCGCGGACCTCGAACTCGCACGAGAAGTCGGCGAGCTCCTCGTAGGCCCGGTCGAGCGCGGCCTCGCTCACGCGGTGCGCGACGGTGACGTGCGGGTGGTAGGGGAACTCGAGCTCACCCTCGTCGAGCAGTCCGTCGCGGATGTGCTTGGCGAGCTGCTCGGTGCTGGAGATGCCTTCGCTGACCGCGACGAAGACCACCGGGGAGACCGGCCGGAACGTGCCCGTCCCCCGGAGCCTCATCACGAACGGCTCGATGGCACGAGCGTCCACGCGGAGCTTGTCGTTGACCATCTCGAGCGCACGCTCGGAGACCTCCATCGGCGGGAGGAGGGTCACGTGGGACGGGATCAGCGCAGCCTGGGTGTCGCCGAACTCCGCGCGGTGCTCGCGCAGCTCGCTTCCCCAGGGTTCGGGGACGGGAATGGCGACGCCGATCGTGGGCATGGCGACCACCCTAGCGCTCGGCCGTACGGGCTGGCCGGGCAGCGAGTGATCCCCGCCGACGGCTCGTGTCAGCGTGCGCGGACGAACCCCACACGGTCGTACACGTCGCCGAGCGTCTTGGACGCGACCTCGCGTGCCCGCTGCGCGCCGTCGCGCAGGACGGCGTCCAGCTCGGCCTTGTCGGCGAGCAGCGCCTCGGTGCGTTGGCGCAGCGGTGTCACGAAGTCGGCGACGACCTCACCGAGGTCGACCTTGAAGGTGCCGTAGCCCTGGCCGCCGGCGTACTGGGCGACGATGTCGTCGACCGACCGCCCGGTGAGGGCCGAGTAGATCGAGAGCAGGTTGGACACACCCGGCTTCTCCTCAGCGTCGAAGCGCACCTCCGCCTCGGAGTCGGTGACCGCGCCCCGGATCTTCTTGGCCGCCGACTTGGGCTCCTCGAGGATCTCGAGGATGCCCTTCGGCGACGACGCCGACTTGCTCATCTTGATCGTCGGGTCCTGCAGGTCGAGGATCTTGGCGGTGTCGGCGACGATGAGCGGCTTCGGCACGGTGAAGGTGTCGCCGTAGCGGCTGTTGAAACGCTGCGCGAGGTCGCGGGTCAGCTCGAGGTGCTGACGCTGGTCCTCTCCGACCGGGACGCCGTCGGCCTGGTAGAGCAGCACGTCGGCAGCCATCAGGACCGGATAGGTGAAGAGCCCGACCGAGGCCTGCTCGATGCCGCCCTTGGCCGACTTGTCCTTGAACTGCGTCATCCGGCGGGCCTCGCCGAACCCGGTGATGCAGTTGAGGACCCACGCGAGCTCGGCGTGCTCGGGGACATGGCTCTGGACGAACAGCGTCGCCCGCCGCGGGTCGAGGCCGAGCGCGATCAGCTGCGCGGCGGCACGGTAGGTCCGGGCGTGCACGACGGCGGGATCGAACGCGACGGTGATCGCGTGCATGTCGGGGATGAAGTAGAACGCGTCGTGGTCCTCCTGCAGCGCCACCCAGTGCCGCACCGCGCCGAGGTAGTTGCCGATGTGGAACGCGTCCGCGGTCGGCTGGATCCCGGAGAGCACACGGCGGGGCGAGGTAGCGGCGTCAGGCATGCTCCGATTCTGCCAGCCCCTCCTCGGGCGGCGCCTCCGGATTCGCTGCGGCGGACTCGGGCTCGACCCGCAGGCGCGCTGCGCGGCGCCCGTCCATCGCGGTCACCGTCAGGCGGTACCCGTCGATCGGCACCGACGACCCCACCTCGGGGATCCGGCCGAGCCGGGCCACCAGATATCCCGCGACCGTCTCGAACGGGCCTTCGGGAAGCTCGATCCCCGTCTCGTCGGCGAAGGCGTCACGGTTGAGCAGCCCGTCGACCTCGACGGCGCCGCCGAGCAACCGGGTCGTCTCGGAGTCGGCGGTGTCGTACTCGTCGCGGATGTCGCCGACCAGCTCTTCGACGAGGTCTTCGAGCGTGACGATCCCGTCGGTGCCGCCGTACTCGTCCACCACGATCGCGAGATGGGTGTTGGCACGACGCATGTCGGTCATCGCGGCGAGCACCGGCCGCGTCCCGGGGATCATCACGACCTGACGCACCAGCTCACCGACCCGTACGGCGCGGTCTCGCATGCCGGGGTCGAACAGGTCGCGGACGTGGACGAAGCCGTCGACCTCGTCCGCGGTCCCCCGGATCACCGGGTAGCGGGAGTGTGGCTTCTCGCGGGCCAGCTGCACGGCCTTGTAGACCGGCAGCGAGCTGTCCATGAAGTCGACCTCGGTCCGCGGCAGCATCACCTCGCGGACCTGGAGGTCACCCGCGGCGAAGACGTCCTCGACGATGCTGCGCTCCTCGTCCGAGAGACCCTGCGTCGTCTGGACCAGGCCCCTCAGCTCCACGTCGGTGATCTCCTGCCGGGCTGCCGACGGGTCGCCCCCGAGCATCCGCACGACGACGTTCGTCGACACCGACAGCAGCCAGATCACCGGCGTCGCGAACCGGGCGACCGCGTCGACCCCCGGTGCGAGCGCGAGCGCGAACGCCACGGAGTGCTGCATCGCGAGGCGCTTGGCGGTGAGCTCCGAGAAGACGATCGACAGGTACGAGATGACGACGGTGGTGAGGATCAGCGCGGCGACGGAGGCGACGCCGGACGACAGGCCGAGCTCCTCGAGGAGCGGGCTCAGGTCGTTGGCGAGCGTCGCGCCACCGAAGGCGGCCGACAGGAACCCGCTGAGGGTGACACCGATCTGCACCGCCGACAGGAAGCGGTTCGGGTCCGACGCCAGTCGCGCGACGGTCGCACCGCGCTTGCCCCGGTTGGCGATCTCGGGGAGCTGGGAGTCACGGAGGGAGACCAGCGCCATCTCCGCCGCGGCGAACACACCGCCGAGGAGGATGAACACGAGCACGAGGGCGATGTTCCACAGGGTCTCGTCCACCCCTCCAGCGTAGCGAGACGCCATGCGCGAGGATGGCTCGCATGACTGCAGCCGAGCCCGTTCCCGATGGTCAGGTCGGTGTCTGGGCGGCTCCCGGACGCGTGAACCTGATCGGCGAGCACCTCGACTACGTGGGCGGCCCGGTCCTCCCCATCGCGATCGACCTGCAGACCACCGTGAAGGCTCGGCGGCGCACGGACGGCCGTGTGCGCGTGTGGTCGGGGATCACCGACCGGTCGGTCGAGTTCGGCGCCGACACCGCCCCCGGCGACGTCGACGGATGGGCGCGCTACGCGGCAGGCACCGTGTGGGCCCTCGCAGAGTCCGGCCGTACGACCGGGGGCGCCGACCTCGTGATCTCCTCCGACGTCCCCCTCGGCGCCGGCCTCTCCAGCTCGGCCGCGATCGAGTGCGGTATCGCGGTGGCGCTGGCCGGCCTGGAGGGCTGGGAGGTCGACCCGGTCGAGATGGCCCTGATCTGCCAGCGGGGCGAGAACGACTACGCGGGAGCCCCGACGGGCTCGATGGACCAGCTCGCGTCGATGTGCGGCGAGCAGGGGCACGCGCTGCTCATCGAGACGGCCTCTGCACCGCCGACCGTCAAACCGGTCCCCGCGCACTGGGTGGACGACGGCTACGCCCTGGTCGTCGTCGACACGCGGGCCAAGCACAGCCATGCCGGCGGCGAGTACGGTCAGCGGCGCGCGCAGACCGTCGAGCTGACCGAGCTCCTCGGCCTGGAGACGCTGGCCGCCGCACCGCCCGACGCGGTCCTCAAGGTCGACGACCCCACGCTCAAGGCTCGGCTCCGGCACGTGATCACGGAGACGCAGCGGGTGCGGTCGGCGGTGCGCGCCCTCGCTGCTCGCGACTGGCCGCAGCTCGGTCAGCTGATGACCGCGTCCCACGTGTCGTTGCGCGACGACTACGACGTGAGCGCACCCGAGCTGGACCTCACCGTGGAGGCGGCCCTCGAGCACGGTGCACTCGGGGCCCGGATGACCGGTGGGGGCTTCGGCGGCAGCGCGATCGCGCTGGTGGAGGCCGGTGGTGTCGACGCACTTCGGGCAGCCGTGGCTGCGGCGTTCGCCAGGGTCGACTTTCCCGCGCCCCGCACGTTCGTGGTCGAGCCGGCCGACGGGGCACGGCGCGTCTCCTGACCCGTCTGCCCGCCGTCCGCCGGCGGGTCGTCGGGCGCACCGCCGCCTGGTGGCGGTGCGATGATGGCGCCGTGACCCAGGACGTGGACCTCCCCCGCCGCATCGCCTACCAGGGCGAGCCCGGCGCCAACTCTCACATCGCGTGCGCCGACGCCTACCCCGACTGGGAGCCGATGGCCTGCGCGTCGTTCGAGGATGCGTTCGCGGCGGTGACCGACGGACGCGCCGGGTTGGCGATGATCCCGATCGACAACACGCTCGCCGGCCGCGTCGCCGACATCCACCACTTCCTGCCGACGTCGGGGCTGCACATCGTCGGCGAGTACTTCCTGCCGATCCACTTCGACCTGCTCGCGGTGCCCGGGGCGACACTCGACACCATCACCGAGGTCCACAGCCACGTCCACGCTCTCGGTCAGTGCCGCCGCATCATCCGCGAGCGCGGGCTGCGACCGGTGATCGCCGGGGACACCGCGGGCGCCGCCCGCGAGGTCGCCGAGTGGGGTGACCCGACCAAGGCAGCGTTGGCGACCCCGCTCGCCGCGAGGACGTACGGCCTGGAGACGTTGGCCACCGCGGTCGAGGACGAGGAGCACAACACGACCCGCTTCGTCGTCCTCTCACAGCATCCGCAGCCCGCCCCGCGGGGCGACTGGCCGACGGTGACGACGTTCGTCTTCAACGTGCGCAACATCCCCGCTGCGCTCTACAAGGCGCTGGGCGGCTTCGCGACCAACGGCATCAACATGACCAAGCTCGAGAGCTACATGGTCGGCGGCACCTTCACGGCGACGATGTTCCTCGCCGAGGTCGACGGCCATCCCGAAGAGCCGGCGTTGGCCCGCGCACTGGAGGAGCTGGCGTTCTTCTCGACCGACGTTCAGGTCATGGGCGTCTATCCGGCGCACCCTCACCGGTTCGCCGAGGCGTAGCCTCGTCGACCCGGGCGGCTTCTCGGCTCCGGTACCCGTCCAGGGCGATCAGGGCGGCCTGCGTACGGGCACTCTCGGCCGCTGCCTCGGCAACAACCCGAGCCTCCTCCCAGCGCCGCTGCTCGTAGGCCAGTCGTTCGCGCTCGCGCAGGCGTTCCCGCGCGCGCTCCGCGCGGCGGTCCCAGAGCTCCACGGACTCACAGATGACGAAGACGACGCCGCCGACGGTGCGGACCACCCACAGCCAGAACGGCGGGTCAGGCCAGACGAACATCATCCCCGTGGCCGCGAGCATGACGATCAACCCGGCGTGGCTCAGCGCGAGCCCGACTGGCCGCACCCCGAACGACCAGCGCGGTTCATCAGGACGGCGCGAGGCCGACACGACGTCGACGATCGCCCACGCGACGAGCAGCGTCACTCCGGCGAGCAGGACGGCGCCGTCATACGCTCGCCGCCAACCGATCGGCAGCATCACCACCACGATCAGCCCTAAACCCGACGACAGGAGGGCGGAGGCCGCGACCTCGACCGGGGAGCGCTTCTTTCGCAGCGCGCGCGGGAGCCGTCGATCGCCTCGACGAGACATGGCCGGACTCTACCGCCGTTTCGGCTCGCGAAACACAGTTCCAGTCATACGAGGCTCTCTTCTTCCATCGAGCGCCGCACCATTCGTCGCCTCGGCTCGGGTACCCCGATGTCGCTCGCCTCCCTGACGCCTGACACCGGCGGCTGCCTAGGGTGGAGGTACGGGTGGGAATCCTGCGGGCCCGTCCGCTGTTGAACACCGCAGACGCACAGACGCACCCGATCGAAATGGACGTGACATGGCAACCACTGCCCTGACCTCCGACAGCTTCATGGACACCATCTCCTCCGACGGCATCGTGCTGGTGGACTTCTGGGCCTCCTGGTGCGGCCCGTGCCGCCAGTTCGCCCCCGTGTTCGAGGCCGCGGCCGAGAAGAACGAGGACATCAAGTTCACCAAGGTCGACACCGAGGCGGAGCAGGATCTCGCCGGTGCGCTCCAGATCACCTCGATCCCGACGCTGATGGCCTTCCGTGACGGCATCCTCCTCTTCAACCAGCCCGGGGCGCTGCCCGCACAGGCGCTCGACCAGGTGATCGACGCCGTACGCGAGGTCGACATGGACGAGGTCCGTTCCCAGGTCGCCGAGCAGCAGGCACAGCAGGGGCCGGCGCAGCAGGCCTGACCCTCCGCACGCACTCCCCGACAGCCCTCTGGCCCCGTGGCCAGGGGGCTGTCGCGCATCCGCCCGGTGGGCCCGCCGTACGCTGTGCGGCATGTCCACCACCACCTCCACGTACGTCCTGACCCTGACCTGCCCCGATCGCCCGGGGCTGGTGCACGCCATCTCGTCGTGGATCGTGGACCGCGGAGGCAACATCGTGGACGCGCAGCAGTTCACGGACGCGACGGCGCGACGGTTCTTCCTGCGGGTGCACTTCGAGAGCGTCGGTGACCCGTACGACGTGGACGCGCTCCGAGGCGGGTTCGCTCCGGTGGCCGACGAGCACGCGATGACGTGGAGCCTGGTCGTGGCCGAGGCGCCGTGCCGCACGCTGGTGATGGTCTCCAAGGAGGGTCACTGCCTCAACGACCTCCTGTTCCGGCAGAGCATCGGCGCTCTCAACATCGAGATCGGCGCCGTGGTCTCCAACCACACGACCCTCGAGCGGCTGGCGAGGTCGTACGACGTCCCGTTCCACCACGTGCCGGTGACGGCAGCCACGAAGGCGTCGGCCGAGGAGCAGGTGTTCGGCCTCGTCGACGAGCTGGGGATCGACCTCGTGGTCCTGGCGCGCTACATGCAGATCCTGTCCGACGACGCCTGCCGGCGGCTCCAGGGACGGGCGATCAACATCCACCACAGCTTCCTGCCGAGCTTCAAGGGCGCCAAGCCGTACCACCAGGCGTACGAGCGCGGGGTCAAGCTCATCGGCGCCACGGCCCACTACGTGACCGCCGACCTCGACGAGGGCCCGATCATCGAGCAGGACGTCACCCGGGTCGCTCACCAGCAGGACCCGGCCTCGCTCGTGCAGGCGGGCCGCGACGTCGAGACCCGTGTGCTCTCGCGGGCCGTAGGCCTGCACGCCGAGCAGCGCGTCCTGCTCAACGGCTCCCGGACCGTCGTCTTCCCCTGAGCTGAAGGGCTGCGACGGCGCCGCGCCCACATCGTGAGAATCGGCGCCTGCATGCCCCTGTGTCGCTATAGTCGAGTAATCTACTCGGGATTAGTAACTCACTGGCTACAGCGCACAAGGCGCACGTCGAAAGGCACGACATGTTCACTCGGAAGCGGGCAACCCGCCTGATCGCCGCAACCACCGCGCTCGCCGCCGCGCTGGGGCTGTCGGCGTGCGGTGGCGCCGACGCCGACAGCTCCAGCACAACGCTGTCGCTGGTCGGCTTCGCGGTCCCCAAGGCGGGCAACAACGCCGCCCAGAAGGAGTTTGGGAAGACCGACGAGGGCAAGGGTGTCGTCTGGAAGGAGTCGTACGGCGCGTCCGGCGACCAGAGCCGCGCCGTCGCCGGCGGGCTGAAGGCCGACTACGTGCACTTCTCCGTCACACCGGACGTGACACGCCTGGTCGAGGCGGGACTGGTCGAGGACACCTGGGACGACGGCGAGCACAAGGGCATCGTGACGGACTCCGTCGTCGTGCTCGTGGTGCGCGAGGGCAACCCCAAGAACATCCAGACCTGGGACGACCTCGTGAAGCCGGGCGTCTCCATCGTCACCCCCAACCCGGGCTCGTCCGGCGCTGCACGGTGGAACATCCTCGCCGGGTGGCAGCAGGCTGCGGCAGACGGCGGCGACGCCGCCGGCACGGCGTACCTGACGAAGTTCTTCAAGAACGTCGCAGCGCTCCCGGGCTCGGGCCGCGACGCCACCGCAGCCTTCCAGGCCGGCACCGGCGACGTCCTCATCTCGTACGAGAACGAGGCGATCCTGGCCCGCCAGCAGGGCGAGAAGTTCGACTACGTCGTCCCGGACGAGACGCTGCTGATCGAGAACCCCGGCGCCGTCACCAAGAAGGCCGACCCGAAGGCAAAGGCGTTCCTCGACTTCGTGCTCAGCGAGGAGGGCCAGGAGCTGTACGTCTCGAAGGGCTTCCGTCCGATCAGCCCCGACGTGAAGGTCGGCAAGGTCAAGGGCGCGAACGATCCGTCGGACCCGTTCCCGACGCCGTCCAAGCTCTTCACCATCGACGGTGACCTCGGCGGCTGGGAAGCCATCAACACCAAGTTCTTCGACGAGAAGAACGGCGTCGTCACCAAGATCCAGCAGGAGACGGGCAAGTCGTGACCACGTCCACCCTCACGCGGGTCCGGCGCCGGGGTCCCCGGCGCCGGGCCCGCGCGGCCACGGCCCTGACCCCCGCAGCGGGGTTGGGGCTGGGCGTCGCGCTGATCTGGTTCAGCATCCTCGTGATGCTGCCCCTGTCGGCCGTCGTCCTCACCACGACGGAGGGTGGCTGGACCACCTTCGTCGAGACGATCCAGCAACCGCAGACGTGGGCCGCGATCAAGCTCACCGTCGGCGAGGCCGTCCTGGTGACCGTGACGAACGTCGTCTTCGGCACGCTCATCGCCTGGGTCCTCGTCCGAGACCACTTCTGGGGCAAGGGGATCCTCGAGGTCGTCATCGACATCCCGTTCGCCCTGCCGACCATCGTGGCGGGGTTGGTGCTCCTGAGCCTCTACGGTCCCGGCAGCCCGATCGGGATCGACGTCGCCAACACCCGCGTCGCCGTCTTCCTGGCACTGCTGTTCGTCACCACGCCGTTCGTGGTCCGGACGGTGCAGCCGGTCCTGCTCGAGCTCGATCCGGAGACCGAGCAGGCCGCCGCGTCGCTCGGCGCGAGCCGGCTCACGACCTTCCGCAAGGTCCTCCTCCCGGCGCTGACGCCGGCCATCACCGCCGGTGCGGCGCTGTCGTTCGCCCGCGCCATCAGCGAGTACGGCTCCCTGGTGCTGCTGTCGGGCAACCTCCCCATGCGCACGGAAGTCACCTCGGTGCGCATCCTGACCTACATCGAGAACGGCAACATGGCGGCCGCCGCCTCCGTCGCGTCGCTGCTTCTCCTCGTGGCTCTCTTCGCGATCATCACCTTGGACGTCATCGCACGGAGGGTGGCCCGACGATGAACGAGCGCGGTCCCGTCCGTTACGTCCTGCGCGCGATCGTCCTCGTCTATCTGACGCTGCTGATCGTGTGGCCGGTCTTCCTCGTCGGCAAGAACGCGTTCGCCGAGGGGACCGGGGCGTTCGTGGACGCCCTCACCGAGCCGACCACCGTCGACGCGTTCGAGCTGACGCTGGTCGTCGCCGCCTGGGCGGTCGTCATCAACACCGTCTTCGGCGTCCTCATCTCGGTGCTGCTCGTCCGCTACACCTTCCCCGGCCGCCGTATCCTCTCCGCGCTCATCGACCTGCCGCTCTCGGTCTCCCCGGTCGTCGTGGGGCTCGCCCTGCTGCTGGCCTACGGGGGCACCAACGGCTGGTTCGGACCGACGCTCGAGAGCTCCGGCCTCCAGGTCATCTATGCGACTCCAGGGATCATCATGGCGACGGCGTTCGTGTCGCTCCCGCTGGTGATCCGCGAGGTCGTCCCGGTGCTCACCGAGATCGGCACCGAGCAGGAGCAGGCCGCCGTCAGCCTCGGGGCCAACGCCTGGCAGACGTTCCGCCGCATCACGCTCCCGGCGATCCGCTGGGCGCTCGTGTACGGCGTCGTCCTCAGCCTCGCTCGGTCGCTCGGCGAGTTCGGGGCGGTCAAGATCGTCTCCGGCAACATCGTCGGGCAGACCCAGACCGCGACCCTCGTGGTCGAGGAGCGCTACCAGAACTTCGAGCAGACGGCCGCGTACGCCGCCTCGTTCGTGCTGGCCGCTGCCGCGGTGCTCGCCCTCATCGTCGTCACGCTCCTGCGACCGGGGCACGCCGCGGCGCCCACCATTCGGGCGTCCGCCGAGGTCGCCACCCCCCTCACCACCGAGAAGGACCCAGCATGAGCATCGAGATCGCAGGGGTCGGCCGCCGCTTCGGCGACTTCGTGGCCCTCGAGGACATCAATCTGTCGGTCCCCGCCGGGCAGCTCACCGCCCTGCTCGGGCCCAGCGGCGGCGGGAAGTCCACGCTGCTGCGGATCATCGCCGGCCTGGAGAACGCCGACAGCGGCACGGTCACGATCGAGGGCAACGACGCCACGCGACTCCCGGCCCGCAAGCGCAACGTCGGCTTCGTCTTCCAGCACTACGCCGCGTTCAAGCACATGACGGTCGCTCGCAACGTCGCGTTCGGGCTCGAGATCCGCAAGCAGCCCAAGGACCAGGTCGCCGAGCGGGTCCGCGAGATGCTCCGCCTCGTGCACCTCGAGCAGTTCGCCGACCGCTACCCGGCCCAGCTGTCGGGCGGTCAGCGCCAGCGCATGGCGCTCGCCCGTGCGCTCGCCATCGAGCCGAGCGTGCTGCTGCTCGACGAGCCGTTCGGCGCGCTGGACGCGAAGGTCCGCAAGGAGCTGCGCGACTGGCTGCGCCGCCTCCACGACGAGGTCCACGTGACGACGGTGTTCGTCACGCACGACCAGGAGGAGGCTCTGGAGGTCGCCGACCAGATCGTCGTCATCAACCAGGGCCGGATCGAGCAGATCGGGACGCCGGACGAGCTGTACGACCAGCCGGCGTCGGACTTCGTCCTGTCCTTCCTCGGCCCGGTGACAACCCTCGACGGGCGGCTCGTACGGCCGCACGACATCGAGGTCGCCGCAGGACCCGTGCCGGACTCCGTCGTCGGCACCATCACGCGGTGGACGCGGATCGGCTACGAGGTGCGGCTCGAGGTCACACCGACGAGCGGCGGCGACCCGGTCCAGGTCCAGCTCACCCGCAACGACGCGCTCCAGCGTGGGCTCGCCGAGGGGTCGACCGTCTGGCTCCGTGAGGTCGCGCCGGTCAACGGCGCCCACTCCCCCGTACCCGCGTGAGCTCCGGCGTCGGGCCCACTCTCGCGGGGGCCCGACGCCGAGGCAGCGCGGGTACGGCGGCGCCGGCTCAGTGCGAGAGCGACAGGGAGAGCCGCTCGCCGCGATACAGCCAGGCCGAGGCGACCAGGATGATCAGTCCGGCGAGCGAGAGACCCACGCCGACCCACGCGGTGGCGAGGTATCCCAGGCCGGCCGCGATCGCCGCGCCACCGAGCCAGGCGCCGAGCGCGTTCGCGGCATTGAGCGCTGAGTGGTTGAGCGCGGCGCCGAGCATCTTGGCGCTGCCCGAGACCTCCATCAGGCGCATCTGCAGCAGCAGACCGAGTGCTGCGGCGGCCGTGGACAGGAGGAAGACGCCTCCGAGCAGGAGGATCCCGTGCTGCGCGGTGTAGGCGAACAGCGCCAGCAGCAACGCCATCGCCACGAGCGTCGCGCACAGCCACGCGAACAACGCGTGGTCGGCGAGGCGGCCACCGATCTCGGTGCCCAGGATCGACCCGATGCCGTAGACGAGGAGCACCCACGGCACGAACCCCGCACTGAGGCGGGTGACGTCGGTCGTGATGGGGGCGATGTAGCTGTAGACGGCGAAGAGGCCGCCGAAGCCGACGGCTCCGACCCCGGCGGTCAGGAGCACCTGGGGCTGCCGCAGCGCCCGCAGCTCGCGGCGCACCGTCGCGGAGGTGTCACGCTGCTGCTGCGGGACGAAGGCCCCGATGAAGCCCATCGTGACCACGGCGAGGCCGACGACCACCCAGTAGGCCGAGCGCCACCCGAGCAGCTGTCCCAGGAACGTGCTCGCCGGGACGCCGATCAGGTTCGCCGCCGCGAGTCCCATCATCACCGACGCGACCGCACGGCCGCGCCGCTGCGGCGAGACCATCGAGGCGGCGATCAGCGAGGCCACTCCGAAGTAGGCGCCGTGCGGGAGGCCGGCGAGGAACCGTGCGGCGAGCAGGGTCTCGTACGACGGCGCGATCGCGGTCAGCAGGTTGCCGAGCGCGAGGGCGGCCACGAGCCCGATCGCGAGTGCCTGCTTGGGCAGCCGCGCGGTCATGGAGACGATGACCGGGGCACCGACGACCACGCCCACCGCGTACGCGGAGATGACGTGACCGGCGCTGGGGATGGACACCCCCATCCCGGAGGCGATCTCGGGCAGCAGACCCATCGTGACGTACTCGGTGGTCCCGATGGCGAAGCCGCCCAGCGCCAGCGCGAGCAGGGCGAGGAGCAGGCGGGGACGACGATCGCGCCGCTCACGCAGGACGCGCGGCGTGCGGGTACGACCAGGTGGGGAGGCGGTGAGCTGCATCCCTTCCAGAATAAGTTCGGGGAGAAAACAATTCCCGAGGTCAGGGCGTGAGGTCGCTCACTCGCTCGCGGGAGGGCTCAGAAGTCCCAGGCCGACAACACCGCGACCACCACGACGAAGGCCGCCACGAAGGCGGTCGTCCGCAGGAGGCCGGCGATGCCGCGCCGCACGGTTTCCGGTGCCATCACCACAGCATACGGCAGATCGAAGGATAAAGTTCGGATCACCGAAATCTTCTCGCCGCTACGCTGAGGCGCGTGATCGTGACCGCCCTCTCCACCGCCCACCAGGACTATCTGAAGACCGTCTGGGCGATGACGGAGTGGGATGCCGAGCCGGTGACGTCCAAGGCGCTCGGCGCCAAGCTGGGCCAGCCGCCGTCGACCGTCTCGGAGACTGTGCGCCGTCTCACCGAGCGCGGACTCCTGCGCCACGCGCCGTACGGGACGATCGAGCTCAGCGAGGCCGGTCGTGCCGCGGCCGTGCAGATGGTGCGTCGCCACCGCCTCCTCGAGACCTTCCTCGTCGACTACCTCGACTACGCGTGGGACGAGGTCCACGACGAGGCGGAGATCCTCGAGCACGCCGTGTCGGACGCCTTCGTCGAACGCCTCGACGACAGGCTCGGCCGGCCCGTCCGGGACCCGCACGGTGACCCGATCCCCTCACGTGACGGGTCCGTCCCCGGACTGGGTGCCGTACGCCTGAGCGAGAGGCACGATCCGGCGACGTTCGTCGTCGCCCGCGTCTCCGACGCAGATCCCGACCTCCTGCGCCACCTCACCGGGCTCGGCGTCGTGCTCGACAGTCCCCTGGTGCTCGTGGAGCGGCGAGACTTCGCGGGGACGCTCGCTGTCGAGATCGGCGGCATCGCCACCGAGCTGGGACTGCGCGCCGCCGAGGCGATCTGGGTGCTGCCGGCCGACTGACGACCGGCGTGCCACGACCCGGGGTGCACACCGGGCGCAGGGCGAGCACAATGCGAGACGGGACTGTCAGGGGGACGTCCCGCCCACGAGGGGGGATCCATGACGCCCGATCTACGTGCTCGTCTCGGAGCCGAGGTGCTCGGCTCGTTCTGGTTGGTGCTCGGCGGTTGTGGCGCCGCCGTCCTCGGAGCGGTCTTCGTGACACCCGAGGTCGGCAACCTGGGCATCGGACACCTCGGCGTCGCGTTCGCGTTCGGCCTGACCGTCCTGACGGGCGCGTACGCCGTCGGCCACATCTCGGGGGCCCATTTCAATCCCGCGGTCACCGTCGGCCTCGCCGTGGCACGGCGCTTCCCGTGGCGTGACGTGGGTCCATACGCCGCCGCGCAGATCGTCGGCGCGTCGATCGCTGGAGCCGTCCTGCTCGCCATCGCCCGTGGGGTGGAGGGCTTCTCCGCGGTCGACAGCGGCTTCGCGACCAACGGGTACGGCGACAGGTCGCCCGGCGGGTACGCCCTGTGGTCCTGCCTGGTGTGCGAGATCGTGATGACGGCGATGTTCGTCTACATCATCCTCGGCGTGACCTCGAAGCGTGCCCCCGTCGGGTTCGCGCCGCTGGCGATCGGCCTCGGCCTGACGCTGATCCACCTGATCTCCATCCCGGTCACGAACACCTCGGTCAACCCGGCCAGGTCGCTCGGCGTGGCGTGGTTCGCCGGGGCGGACGCCCTAGCGCAGGTGTGGCTCTTCATCCTCGCGCCGTTGATCGGCGCGGCCATCGCCGGAGCCACGTTCGTCTTCATCACCGGCGTCGACCGGTCCGACGTCGACGTGGTCGGAGACTCCGACTCCTGACCTCTCTCCGCACAGCGAGCCGGGCCCGCACCCCTGACAGCAGGGAAGGGCCCCGCCTTGCTAGCGTCAGGAGCACGTACGTGCCTGTACGCCCCGCCCTTGCAAGGAGATGTCGTGAGCGCAACACCCGTGAAGGTCGCCGTCACCGGCGCCGCCGGTCAGATCGGCTACAGCCTGCTCTTCCGGATCGCCGCCGGCGATCTGCTCGGCCCGGACACCCCGGTCCAGCTTCGTCTGCTCGAGATCACGCCCGCTCTCAAGGCGCTGGAGGGCGTCGTGATGGAGCTCGACGACTGCGCGTTCCCGCTGCTCGACTCCGTCGAGATCGGCGACGACGCCAACACGATCTTCGACGGCGCGAACCTCGCCCTCCTCGTCGGCGCCCGTCCGCGGGCCAAGGGCATGGAGCGGGGCGACCTCCTCGAGGCCAACGGCGCGATCTTCACCGCGCAGGGCAAGGCGCTCAACGACCACGCCGCCGACGACATCCGGATCGGCGTGACCGGCAACCCGGCCAACACCAACGCGCTCATCGCCAAGACCAACGCGCCGGACATCCCCGCCGAGCGCTTCTCTGCGCTCACCCGCCTGGACCACAACCGCGCGATCTCGCAGCTCGCCGCGAAGACCGGCGCGAAGGTCACCGACATCTCCAAGATGACGATCTGGGGCAACCACTCGGCCACCCAGTACCCAGACCTCTTCCACGCCCAGATCGCCGGCAAGAACGCCGCCGAGGTCGTCGGCGACCAGGCGTGGATCGAGAACGACTTCATCCCGACCGTCGCCAAGCGCGGCGCTGCGATCATCGAGGCCCGCGGTGCGTCCTCGGCGGCGTCGGCGGCGTCGGCGACGATCGACGCGGCGCGCGACTGGCTGCAGGGCTCGGCCGAGGGCGACTGGGTCTCGATGGCCGTCTCGTCCGACGGCTCCTACGGTGTCCCCGAGGGTCTCATCTCGTCGTTCCCCGTCGTGACTCGCAACGGTGACTGGGAGATCGTCCAGGGCCTCGACATCGACGACTTCTCGCGGGCCAAGATCGACGCCTCGGTCGCCGAGCTCGCCGAGGAGCGCGAGGCCGTCACCAAGCTCGGCCTCATCTGAGCGCACGCACGATCTGCGAAAGCCCCGACCTCCGGCCCGTACGGGCTGGGGTCGGGGCTTTCGTCGTCCCGTCAGCGCGGTCTGCCGGCGGCCCTGTCGTCGCGGCGGCGCTTGAGGAAGATCATCGGCAGGAAGAATGCGGCGAGCGCCGTCACCAGCCACACGATCAGTGCCGCAAGAACCCAGGTCGTGACCCCGGAGATCGACAGTCCGTCGGTCGCCACCCGGGCGATGATCAGCGCGACCAGGGTCGAGACCAGCCCGATGCCGCCGAGGAAGGCCGGCGCGTTGCGCGCCGCGACCGTCGTGACGAACGGCGACAAGATCACCTGAGCGAGGGTGAACACCACGACCGCCGTCGCGAATCCGCTCGCCTCGACGTCCATCTCGGGCAGCGCCCAGGTCGCGACGAGGATGCCGACCGCGCTCGACCCCAGCGCGATGGCGGCGTTGATGAGCAGCCGGATCATGGCCGCAGCCTAGCGGCGACCGACCTCGCGTCGAGGTTTCGTGCTCAGGAGCCGATCCCGGGGGGTACGACGAAGGCGAGCGTGACGAGCCCGGATCCCAGGAACAGCATCCACGCGGTGTCGAAGACCCGGCCCCGCACCCGAAGGAGCCCGGTGCGGGGCTCGGGGAGGACGGCGCGCACGGCGCCACCGAGGACGAGCGCGCCGCCGAGCAGGATGATGCCCTGCCGCCACGCTCCGAAGGCCACGAGAGCCAGACCCACGACGACGGCCACGACCAGCGCGGCGTACATCTGCGTGCCCGCTGTGAGACCCTCCCGTCGGCTCATGCCACGCCGGCTGCGCGTTCGGAGGCCTCCACCACGTTCTGGAGGAGCATCGCCCGGGTCATCGGTCCGACACCGCCGGGGTTGGGCGAGACCCATCCGGCCACCTCGGCGACGCCCGCGTCGACGTCACCGGCGATCTTGCCCTCCGCGTCACGGCTCACGCCGACGTCCAGCACCGCCGCCCCCGGCTTGACCATGTCGGCGGTGACGATCGACGGCACACCCGCCGCCGCGACGACGATGTCGGCGCGCCGCACCTCGGCGGCGAGGTCGCGGGTGCCGGTGTGGCACAACGTGACGGTGGCGTTCTCGGAGCGTCGCGTCAGCAGGAGCCCGAGCGGGCGTCCGACGGTGACGCCGCGTCCGACCACGACGACGTGGGCGCCGGCGATCTCGACGCCACCCCAGCGCAGGAGCTCCACGATCCCGCGTGGCGTGCAGGGGAGCGGGGCGGGCTCGTTGAGCACCAGCCACCCGAGGTTGGTCGGCTGGAGCCCGTCGGCGTCCTTCGCCGGATCGATCCGTCCGATGACGGCGTTCTCGTCGATGCCCTTGGGCAGCGGCAGCTGCACGATGTATCCCGTGCACGCGGGGTCGGCGTTGAGCGTGTCGACCGCGGCGAGCACCTCGGCCTGCGTGGCGGTCGCGGGCAGGTCGACCCGGATGGACTCGATGCCCACCTGCAGGGAGTCCCGGTGCTTGCCGGCGACGTAGATCTGGCTGCCGGGGTCGTCTCCGACCAGCAGCGTGCCCAGCCCCGGTCGTACACCGCGCTTCGCGAGGGCGGTGACCCGCTCGGTGAGGTCGGCCTTGATCGCCGAGGCCGCTGCTTTGCCGTCGAGAATCTGTGCGCTCACCCGAGAAGTCTCGCATGCAAGACTTCGTGCGGGCCCCCTCGCCTCGGAACCCTCGGAGTCGGGCCGTACGCGCTCTGACGCACGGCCCGACGCGTCAGTGGAAGAAGTGACGCGACCCGGTGACGTACATGGTGATCCCGGCGGCGTTCGCCGCCGCGACCACCTCCTCGTCACGGACCGAGCCGCCTGGCTGCACCACCGCACGGACCCCGCCGTCGATGAGGACCTGCAGCCCGTCCGCGAACGGGAAGAACGCATCCGAAGCAGCGACCGCGCCGCTCGCCCGCTGCTCACCGGCGCGCTCGACGGCGAGCCTGCAGGAGTCGACACGGTTCACCTGGCCCATCCCGACGCCGACGGCCGCACGGTCCTTCGCGAGCAGGATGGCGTTGGACTTCACCGTGCGGCACGCCTTCCACGCGAACGCCAGGTCGGCGAGCGTCGCGTCGTCGGCGGGCTCACCCGCGACGAGGGTCCAGGCCGCCGGGTCGTCGCCGGGTGCGTCGACGTGGTCGCGGGCCTGCATCAGCGCACCGCCCGAGATCAGACGCAGCTCGATCCGCTGAGCGTGCTCGTCCAGCGGGGCGACCAGGATGCGGATGTTCTTCTTGCGGGTCAGCACCTCGACCGCGCGCGGCTCGAACTCGGGCGCCACGATGACCTCGGTGAACACCTCGGCGACCTTCTCGGCCATCTCGACCGTCACCGGCCGGTTCGCCGCGATCACGCCCCCGTACGCGGACAGGGGGTCGGTCGCGTGGGCCTTCGTGTACGCGTCGAGCACGTCGTCGCCGACCGCGATGCCACACGGGTTGGCGTGCTTGATGATCGCGACCGCGGGCTCGTCGAAGTCGTTCGCGGCCCTGCGCGCCGCATCGGCGTCGACGTAGTTGTTGTAGGACATCTCCTTGCCGTGGAGCTGGGTCGCGTTCGCGATCCCCGGCCGCTCACCGTGATAGAGCGCCGCAGCCTGGTGCGGGTTCTCGCCGTAGCGCAGCACCGTCGAGAGCCCCCAGTCGCCACCGATCCACGCCGGGAACTGCTGCTCGGGCTGCGGCGCGTAGACGTTCTCGAACCACGACGCGACCGCGATGTCGTACGACGCGGTGTGGGTGAACGCCTCGGCGGCCAGCCGCGCGCGCTGGGCCAGCGTGAACCCCCCGCCGCGGACGGCGTCGAGCAGGGCGTCGTAGCGTCGCGGATCGACCACGACGGCGACCGACGGGTGGTTCTTGGCCGCCGCGCGGACCATCGACGGGCCGCCGATGTCGATCTGCTCCACCACGTCGTCAGGCGCGGCGCCCGAGGCCACCGTCTGCCGGAAGGGGTAGAGGTTGCTGACCACCAGGTCGAACGGCTCGATCTCGAGGTCGGTGAGCTGCTCGACGTGGCTGTCGAGCCGGAGGTCGGCGAGGATTCCCGCGTGGAGGCGCGGGTGCAGCGTCTTGACCCGGCCGTCGAGGGTCTCGGGGAAGCCGGTCACCTCTTCGACCCGCCTCACCGGCACGCCTGCCTCGGCGATGCGCTCGGCCGTCGACCCGGTCGAGACGATCTCGACCCCCTCGGCATGGAGGCTGCTGGCGAGCGCCTCGAGCCCCGTCTTGTCATAGACCGAGATCAGGGCCCGCTTGATCGCGCGCCTGCCGTCGTCCTGACGTGCGCCGTACGCGTCATCGCTCATCCGATGGTGACCTTTCTTCCGGCGATGGTCCAGCCTCCGCGGACCATCGCTCCGACGGCGTCGACGAGCTGACGACGCTCTGCTTCCTTGATCCGCTCGGTGAGCGTGTCTTCGGTGTCCTCGTCGAGGACCGGGACGGCGACCTGGGCGATGATCGGCCCGGTGTCGACGCCGTCGTCGACGAAGAACAGGGTGGCGCCCGCGACCTTGACCCCGTACGCGAGGGCGTCGCGCGGTCCGTGGATCCCCACGAAGCTCGGCAGCAGCGAGTTGTGGGTGTTGACGTAGCGATCGGCGAAGGCGGCGAGGAACTGCGCGCCCACCAGCTTGAGGAAGCCCGCCGACACGACGAGGTCAGGCTCGTACGAAGCCACGCTCGCGGTCAGGGCGGCGTCCCAGGCAGCCCGGTCCTCGTGGTCGCGGAGCCGGTGGACGAACGTGGCCGCACCGGCACGCTCCGCGCGGGCGAGCCCTTCGATCCCGTCGCGGTCGGCGCCCACCGCGACGACCTCGGCACCGTAGGCCGGGTCGCGGGATGCGTCGATCAGGGCCTGCAGGTTGCTGCCGGACCCGGAGACCAGCACGACGAGCCGTGCCGGACGGTCAGTCGACGGGGGTGGAGTCCGGCGTGTCTGGGACCGCGGAGGCGGCGTCGTCTGCTCCACGGCGCCCACGATAGTGCGCCGCGGCCGCGCCGACCGCGCCACCCACGGCGAGGACGACGATCGACAGCGGCACCGCGAGGCCGACGTCGGGACCGGTGTGGCCCAGCCGTCCTGGTCCGATGGCGCCGCCGGACAGGAGCAGGCCGACCGCGACGGCCGAGCCGGCGAGCGCACCCGACCCGGCACCCGCGGTGAGGACTGTACGAAGGGTGCCTACCCTCGCCCCGTCCGGTCGCGGGGCCACGGTGGAGTATCCGGCGACCGCACCGGCCAGCAGGGGCACCACGGCGAGGACCACCAGCCATGCCGGACGCGGACCGACCGGCGGCAGCGCAGCCAGGACCGGCAGGGCGGGAACGGCTCCCAGACCGCTGGAGGTGAGCGTCACCGAGGTGCCCGTACCCACGGCATACCCGGGGCCGAGGAGGGCAGCGGCGTTCCACAGGACGAGGTTGGGCAGGACGAGCACACACACGAGGAGCAGCCCTACGCCGCCGAGGACACCAGGGTTCAAGCCGCTCCAGAGTGCGCCCGCGGCATCGAGGCGCACCACGAGGCCGCCGATGACGAGCAGCGCCGCCACGGCGAGCACCACGGCGGCCCCGAGCATCGCGCCCCGCAGCGCAGCCCGCCCGAGCACGGGCAGCGCCAGGTACTGGCGACGGGCGACTCCCGTCCCCTGGGCACACCCGGTCGTCCCGCACAGCGCGCCCAGGAGGAAGCCCGCGAACGCGGCCCGCAGCGGCTCGACCTGCACCGCCGCCAAGGCCGACCACCACGCCACGAGGACGAGCACCACCGCGTACGCCGTCCCGCACGCCAGGCCGGCGATCACCGCCTCCCGCACCGAGGACGACACCCCGTACGCGGCGGCGAGCCGCGACACCGCGCCGTGCAGGAGCACCACGACGAGGGCGAGGAGGCCCAGAGGGATCGCGTTGATCACCGTGCTCCCGACCGCGACGCCCGTCCCGTGGGCGGCGAGCCAGCCGATCGCGCCGCCGCGCAGCGCTCCTCCGGCCGTCCCTCCCTCGCCGGAGAGCCAGACCACGACGGTCAGGCCACCGCAGAGCAGGAGGCCGATGGCGGCGGCGAGGAGGGCGCCGGTCGCGCCGGCCGCCCAACCAGGCCGCCCGACGCTGACGAGGCGTCCACGAACAGGGCCCGGTGCTGATCTCAAGGTCTCGGTCATCATCACCATCGTCCCTGTAGCCTGGGTCGCCGGGACGGAGGCACGCCGGACGCGCTGCCAGGGGGACCGCCCAAAAGACCGAGCACCTCACCCCGACGTTGGGAGATCCGAGTCATGCCGAAGGTGGAAGAGTTCGACACCTTCTACGACTCCACCAGCCGCTACGTGACCCACCTCACGTACGCCGAGAGCGGTGACCGCACGCTCACCGAAGAGGCGGTCGCCGAGGCGTACGGGAAGGCGTGGCAGAGCTGGGGCAAGCAGCGGACCCGCGACCCTCTCGCGTTCGTGCGCGGCGAGGCGTTCCGCCACGCACGCGTGGCCCGCGGCACCCGGCCGTGGCGCCGCCGGAACGAGGACGACAGCGACGTCGCCCTGATCGAGGCGCTGCAGGGACTCGGCAACCGCACCCGCCGGCTCATCATCCTCCAGACCCTGGGCGAGCTCGACCTGTCCTCCGCCGCCCGTGACCTCGCGATGACCGACGCTGACGCCGTCACCGAGACCCA
This sequence comes from Mumia sp. zg.B21, assembly GCF_019550855.1. Classification (NCBI taxonomy): domain Bacteria; kingdom Bacillati; phylum Actinomycetota; class Actinomycetes; order Propionibacteriales; family Nocardioidaceae; genus Mumia; species Mumia sp. zg.B21. Next base: position 1,235,102 of record NZ_JAHWCJ010000001.1, read on the forward strand.
GCAGGCGGTCACCGAGCTCGAGCAGGCCCTGGGCCAGAGCATCGGGCAGGTCGAGAGCCGTCTCCTCGGACTGTCGGAGATCTCCGAGCGCATCCCCCTCCAACGCCCCGCCAGCATCCGCGGCAAGGCGCGCAAGCGCAGCCGCCGCCGCACCCTCGGCTCCGTCGCGGCGGCGACCGCGGCGGTGGTGGCCGCCGGGTTCGCCGTCGCACCGACCGCTCCGCTGAGCCCCGCCCACGCGCAGGAGCGCAACCGCGTCGGCGAGCGCATGGTCGAGCCGGCGCGACCCGGTGACGCGGTCACCGCGCGCTCGCTGCTCAACGCGATCGAGGTCGGCCGGATCAACCCCAAGCGCGACTGGACCACGGTCACGACGGTCGCGGACGAGTCGGCGGTGGACGACGAGGGTGAAGCCTCGGCGGAGCCCGCCGGCGAGGACGTCCGTGACACGAGTGACGACCCGCTGACCTCCTGCGCCCCGCGACGCTTCGCCACCGACCGGCCCGCCAAGACCTATCTCCGTGAGTTCGAGGCGTACGGCCAGCCGGAGCAGGCGGTGCACGTCCTCGAGGTCGCGCGCGACACCCAAGGTGCGCAGCAGGCGTTCAAGCGTCGGCTCCAGTGGTACGCCGACTGCGCGGTGCCGCGGGTCCAGATCACCTCCAGCAGCGCGACCGTGGCCGGGGCGGCGTCGCCGGTGACGATCCTGCGGCTCCAGGAGCTCACGTCTCCCACCAGGACGCTCACCATCGGTCTGATGCAGACCGGCGTCGTCAACACGATGCTGATGCACCGCGCCGACGGCTCGGCCGCTCCGTCGATGGCGGCGTTCGGCCAGACGCTCGTCGAGGGCATGCGGCTCGCGTGCGCCGCGTCGGGCGGTCCCTGCACGACGTCGACGAAGGTCGTCGGGGCACCGCTCCCCCGGACGTCGTCCAACCCCGGCTTCCTCGCCGCCGTCGACCTGCCTCCGGTGGGTGCCCAGTCGCAGCCGTGGGCGGGCACCGAGCCCAAGGCACCCAGCGACAACCCCGCCGCCACCATGTGCGACCGCGCCAACTTCCTCACGCGCGGCGTCGTCAAGGCGCGTGGTCGGATGTACGTCGTCCCGAACGACAAGGCTGCGCCGCGAACCTTCGGTATCGGCCAGTCGATCGCCACCTTCCGGACGCCGGCTCGAGCACGCGCCTTCGTCAAGAGCCTCGAGAAGCGCATCGCGAAGTGCGAGGACCGCAACCAGGCGGCCACGATCTCCGCCGGCAAGCCGATCCGTGGCGCCGGCTACACCGGCAAGACCTGGCGGATGTCGTTCGAGACCGGCCGCAAGTCGGTGATCAGCTATCGCCTCGCGCTCGTCGTCCGGGGCGCCACGGTCACCGAGGTCGCGCAGTCGGGCAACAAGCGGGCCGACCTGAGCGCCGGGCAGTTCTCCCAGATTGCCGATCGCGCCGGCCAGCGCCTCGCCCACTGGCGCTGACCGGCGTCGAGCCGCGTCCCCGCTAGGCCATGGCGGGCACGGGGTCGGCGATGGCCGCGTCCACGAGATCCTGGTCGACAGCCGTGGCGGCCAGCAGTCCCGCCGAGATGGCCGTGACGACCGAGGCCAGCGGCATCGGCAACGAGGCGAGGTGCGCGAGGTCACCGGCGGCATAGATCCCGTCGCGACTCGTGCGACCCAGCTCGTCGGTCCGGATGCAGCCCGACGGCAGCATGGCCAGGCCCAGCTGCTCAGCGAACGGCGCGGCCTGGGCGAAGGAACCCGTGGTGACGAACATCCCGCCGATCTCCTCGGCCGGCCCGTCGGCGAACGACACCACCGCCCCGTCGCCGCGACGCTGGACGCCGGAGATCGGCTCCTCCCGCACGTGCACCCCGTTCCTCGCGAGGAGCTCACGGGTCTCCCCCTCGAGGTCCTCGCCGTCGGCGAGCACCGTGATGCGGTCGGCGATCCGCGCGAGCAGCATGCTCACACGGCCTGCGTGGGGACCGCTTCCGAGGATGGCGACGTGGCGCTCCTTGAGCTCGTACCCGTGGCAGTAGGGGCACTGGGCGACGATGTCGCCCCACAGCTCCGCCAGCCCTGGGGTGTCGGGCAGCGTGTCACGCAGCCCGGTGGCGAGGATGACGTTCTTCGCGCGCACGCGCAGCGAACCACCGTCGGGCGCGGCATCCACGCGAACGCTAAAGACATCTCCCTCGGGGACGACTTCCGTCACCTTCGCCTCGCACGTCTCCACCGTGTCGTACGCGGCGAGCTCCGCGCGAGCCGCCGTACGGAAGTCCTCGGGCGAGGTCCCGTCGCGGGTGACGGCGTTGTGCATGTGCCGCGCCGAGGCGTTGCGGTACTCGCTGGAGTCGAACGCGACCACGTCACGCCGCATCCTGCCCAACGTCAACGCGGCCTGGAGTCCTGCCGGGCCTCCGCCGATCACGACGGCGTCGTAGGTCTTGTCCGGTGCGATGGTCATGGTGTCCTCTCATGCTCTGGGTTGATTGAGGTACCCAGCATGTGACTTCATGTCAACATGAAGTCAACCTCCGACGAAGTGACCTGGTCCGTGGGCGACCTGGCGGCCAGGTTCGACCTCCCGACGAACGTCCTCCGGCACTGGGAGTCGGTCGGCCTGCTCGCGCCAGGCCGAGACGCGGGCGGCAGACGCCGTTATGACGACAGCGACGTCGTCCGTGTCGCCGTCATCCTCCGCAGCAAGGCCGCGGGCATGTCCCTCGACCAGATCCGAGTACTCCTGGACGCGCAGTGGGCCGGACGGCACAGCGTCCTCGAGGCGCACATCGCCGACCTGGACCGGCGGATGGCCGAGATGGTCCGGTCCCGCGAGATGACCGCCCACGCGCTGGAGTGCCGGGCGCACGACATCACCTCGTGCCCGAACTTCCGGTCCACCCTCGACGACGTCCTCCAGGGCGGCGAGTGGAACGCCGAGGGCCCGGACCACACGTGATGCCGTACGCAGAGGCGCCCCGACCAGAAACCCGGTCGGGGCGCCTCGTACGTGCCGCGCTGGCGCGGCCGTCGGGCCTGCGTCAGAGAGCCTTGAGGATCTCGCGCATGAGCTCGGCGGTCTCGGACGGCGTCTTGCCGACCTTGACACCGGCGGCCTCGAGGGCCTCCTTCTTGGCCTCGGCGGTGCCCGAGGAGCCCGAGACGATGGCGCCGGCGTGGCCCATCGTCTTGCCCTCCGGGGCAGTGAAGCCTGCCACGTAGCCGACGACCGGCTTGGTGACGTGCTCCTTGATGTACGCCGCGGCCCGCTCCTCGGCGTCGCCACCGATCTCGCCGATCATCACGATCGCCAGGGTCTCGGGGTCGTTCTCGAACGCCTCGAGCGCGTCGATGTGCGTCGTCCCGACGATCGGGTCGCCGCCGATGCCGATGGCGGTCGAGAAGCCGTGGTCCGACAGCTCGTACATCATCTGGTACGTCAGCGTGCCCGACTTCGACACGAGGCCGACCGGGCCCTTGCCCGCGATCGTGTGCGGAGTGATGCCGGCCAGCGACTCGCCCGGCGTGATGATGCCCGGGCAGTTCGGCCCGATCATCCGAGTCTGCTTGCCCTCGAGGTACGACCAGACCTCGGCCGTGTCCTGGACCGGCACACCCTCGGTGATGACGACCAGCAGACCGATGCCCGCGTCGATCGCCTCGACGCAGGCGTCCTTGGTGAAGGCCGGCGGCACGAACACGACCGACACGTCGGCGCCGGTCTCGGCCATCGCCTCCTTGACGGTCCCGAAGACGGGCAGCTCGACCTCAGCGCCGCCCTTCTTGTGGGTCACCGTGGTGCCCGCCTTGCGGGCGTTCACACCTCCGACGATGTTCGACCCGGCGTCGATCATCAGCGCGGTGTGCTTGGCACCCATCCCGCCGGTGATGCCCTGGACGATGATCTTGGAGTCTTTGTTCAGGTAGATCGACATGTCCTCGACCCCTCTCAGGCGTTCGCCAGCTCGGCGGCCTTGTCGGCCGCGCCGTCCATGGTGTCGACCAGGGTGACCAGCGGGTGGTTGCGCTGGTCGAGGATCTGCCGACCGAGCTCGACGTTGTTGCCGTCGAGGCGGACGACGAGCGGCTTGGTCGCCGCGTCGCCGAGCAGATCGAGTGCACCCACGATGCCGTTGGCGACCTCGTCACAGGCGGTGATGCCGCCGAAGACGTTGACGAACACCGACCGGACGTCGGGGTCGCCGAGGATCACGTCGAGACCGTTCGCCATCACCTCGGCGTTCGCGCCGCCGCCGATGTCGAGGAAGTTCGCGGGCTTCACGCCGCCGTGCTTCTCACCGGCGTACGCGACGACGTCCAGGGTCGACATGACCAGGCCCGCACCGTTGCCGATGATCCCCACCTGGCCGTCGAGCTTGACGTAGTTGAGGTTGAGCGCCTTGGCCTTGGCCTCGAGCGGGTTCTCCGCGCTCTTGTCGACGAAGGTCTCGTGATCGGGGTGGCGGAAGTCCGCGTTGTCGTCGAGCGAGACCTTGCCGTCGAGCGCCTCGAGCTTGTCGCCGGCCAGACGCGCGAGCGGGTTGACCTCGACCAGAGTGGCGTCCTCCTCGACGAAGACCTTCCACAGCGCCTCGATCAGCGTCACGGCCTGCTCGAAGATCGGCTCGGGGAAGGCTGCCTCGGTCGCGATCGCGCGGGCCGTCGCCTCGTCGACGCCGGTGCCCGGGTCGATCGGGATCTGCTTGACGGCGTCGGGGTTGGTCTTCGCGACCTCTTCGATCTCGACACCACCCTCGACCGACGCGATGCAGAGGTACTGCCGGTTGGCGCGGTCGAGCAGGAAGGAGAAGTAGTACTCGTCCTCGATGCTGGCGGCGGGCGCGACCAGGACACGGTTGACCGTCAGGCCCTTGATCTCCATGCCGAGGATGTCGCTGGCGCGGTCGAAGGCCTCCTGCGGCGTCTTGGCGAGCTTGACGCCGCCGGCCTTTCCGCGGCCACCGGCCTTGACCTGGGCCTTGACGACGACTGCGCCACCCAGGTCTTCGGCGCCCTTGCGCGCCTCTTCAGGGGTGTTCGCCACGACGCCGAGCGTCACGGGAACCCCATGCTTGGCGAAGAGCTCCTTCGCTTGGTACTCCATCAGATCCACGGTGATGCCGTCCTTTTGGTACAGGTGCGCTGCCGTACAACCTTCGCGACTTTAGCCCCGTGAGCCTCGTCACAACCGGACGGGGTGCGCGGACTAGGATCCGCGCATGGCAGGTGACAGCGCTCCTCTCAGTGTGCCTTCTGCAGGCGTGACGCTCGCCGTGCACCGGTCGGGCACCCGTACGGGACCCACCGTCGTCCTCTCGCACGGCTACCCCGACGACCACCACGTCTGGGACCGGGTGATGCCCCTGCTCGACGATCACGACGTCGTGACCTACGACGCCCGCGGCGCCGGAGAGTCCTCGGCACCGAGCGCCCGAGCGGGTTATCGGGTGGAGCGGCTGGTCGACGACCTCGTCGCCGTCCTCGACGCCGTCCGCCCCGACGGCGGCGCCGTGCATCTCGTCGGTCACGACTGGGGCTCGGTGCAGCTGTGGGCCGCGGTGTTCGCCGCGGGCGACGACCCCCGACTTCGCGGACGGATCGCGTCGTTCGTGTCCATCAGCGGGCCGGACCTGCGGCTGTACGGCGCGTACCTCCGTACCTCCGCGCGCGAACACCGCTGGCGGCGCCTCGCGGGACAGCTCGCGAAGTCGTCCTACATCCTCGCGTTCCAGGTGCCCGTCATCCCCGAGCTCGTCGTACGCGCGGCACCAGATCGAGTGCGACAGGCACTGGCGCGCTCGCAAGGGCTCGAGGAGGACCACTGGCCGGACTCGTTCGGGACGACGGCGGCCAACGGGCTCAACCTCTATCGCGCCAACGCCTTCCGGTCGGCGTCGTCACCGCTCCCCGAGCCGACGGACATCCCGGTGACGCTGGTGATCCCGGTTGAGGACGACTTCCTCTCGCCGTCCTTGTACGACGGGCTGTCGCACTACGTACGGCACCTGTCCCGGCACGAGGTCAGCGCCGGTCACTGGGTGCCCTGGACCCGGCCGGAGGCGGTCGCCTCCACGGTGCGGGAGACGGTGTCGGCAGCGCCCGGCACGAACTGAGATCGAGGTCATAGACGGGCCGTCCCTCCCCCGCCACGACAGGGATCCAGAGGCTGACCTTGACCAGTCGCCCAAGATGCAGGACAGTGGTCCGGTTGTCACTCTTCGGTAACGGGGGCGCTTCCGTTAGGGTCAACATCCAGGCAGTCCACAGTGGAGGTTGAGTACGTGACGTCGCGCCCCGCGCCCAAGCGCCGCGCCGAGAAGCCCAAGAGGGGCATCTCGCGACCGTCAGACTCCACCACCCCCAACGCCTCCGCCGCCACGAGCGGACGCAGGGTCGCAGGCCGTACGGCCTCCCCCGCCGGCGAGGCGACGCGATCTCCCCAGATCCACCCGACGCCGCTTCCCGCGTCGGCCGTCGAGACCACGCTCATCCGGACCGAGATCACCGCGGTCCGCACCGAGGTCGCCTCCCAGGCGGAGGTCAGCCGCCCGCAGCCTGCGCTTCCTCAGCTCCCGAGCGCGATCGACTCCTCTGCCGGCTCGTCCGCGACGCCCCCCGCGCGTGACCAACCTTCCGCACCGGGCCGCCGGGCCCGGCGTTCCGAGCCCGAGGTCGCGCAGAGCGCCCCGCGTGAGAGCGCCCCGCGTGAGAGCGCCCCGACCGGCTCCACTACTGCGTCGTCCTACCGCGGCAAGCGCGCCGCAGAGCTCCCCCCGATCCCGGCCGAGTCCACGGCCACGATCGATGCGGTCTCCGAGCACACCACGATCACCGAGCGACGCTCCGGCGAGATGCGCACCGCTCGCCGTGCCACTCCTCCTGGCTCCCGCTCCGCCCACACGCGCACCCGTCGCTTCCCCGGGCTCCCGACGCCGGCTGTGATCGGTGCCGCCGCCCTGGTGGTTGCCGGTTTCGGCGCGGTGGCCATGTCGTCGGCCAAGCCGCCGGTCATGGAGACCGCCGACTTCAAGGCGCTGTCCGCCGACGTCTCGGGTGGCGCGGCCGCCAAGCGGTACGACCCCAACAACGTCGACGTGACCCGTGACTTCGACCGGGCGTTGATCGCCAAGCAGGCGGAGCAGCAGGCCGCTCAGCGCAGCACCGCTCTCTCGCAGCTGGCCGACAAGACAGAGGCCCGCTCGCAGGAGATCAAGAAGAAGCAGTGGGTCCTCCCGCTGACGGGCTACCGCCTGACCGCACGCTTCGGCCAGTCCAGCTCGCTCTGGTCGACGACCCACACCGGGCTCGACTTCGCGGCCCCCTCAGGCACGCCGCTGGTCGCGATCGCCCGCGGCACGGTGACCAGCACCGGCTTCGACGGGGCGTACGGCAACAAGACCGTGCTGACCCTCGAGGACGGCACCCAGATCTGGTACTGCCACCAGTCGTCGGTCAAGGCCAGCGTGGGCGACTCGGTCGCGCCGGGCAACGTGATCGGCTATGTCGGCTCGACCGGCAACGTGACAGGCCCGCACCTCCACCTCGAGGTCCGGCCCACCCCGGACACGCCGGTCGACCCGATGACCGCCCTGCGCGAACACAACGTCTTCCCCTAACCCGTCGCGGGTCATCCCCTGGCCCTCGCGGGTCACCTTCTCGCGCTCGCGGGTCACTCCCTGGCGCCCGCGGGTCACCCCTGGCCCTCGCGGGTCAGTGTCTGGCCTTCGCGGGTCACTCTCTGATCGCTCGCGGGTCACCCTCTAGGCCTCGCGGGTCACTCGCCCTACCACTGGCGGGGTCACCTCCCCGATCGGTACGGCGGGCGGGGCCGGGTGCCAGAAAGTGACCCACGGAGTCGAGAAAGTGACCCGCGGGCAGCGGGGAGTGACCCGCGAGTGCCAGAAAGTGACCCGCGGGCGGCAGGAAGTGACCCGCGAGCGCCAGAAGGTGACCCGGGGTCAGATCTTCTCGACGGGGGCGTAGCGGAGCAGGAGCCGCTTGACGCCCTCGGACCCGAAGTCGACCGACGCCACGGCACGGTCGCCGGCGCCCTCCACCGCCACCACCGTCCCCAGACCGAACGTGTCGTGTGAGACACGGTCGCCCGGCGACAGGTTCGGAACGTCACGCTTGGCCTTGCTCGCCTTGTCAGCCGTCGCCGAACGCAACGGGGCCGCGGAGGTCCGGCGCGGCAGGTAGCCGCCGGACCACGTGGTCGTGTCGGCCTGGGTGCGCTTCCAGTCGACGAGGTCCTCGGGGATCTCGTCGAGGAAGCGCGACGGCGGGTTGTGCGAGGGCGCGCCCCAGGCGGAGCGTACGAGCGCCCGGGTGACGTAGAGCCGCTGCTCGGCCCGGGTGAGCCCGACGTAGGCGATCCGGCGCTCCTCTTCGAGCTCCTTGGGATCACCCAACGACCGCATGTGCGGGAAGATCGACTCCTCGAGCCCGGTCAGGAACACGACAGGGAACTCCAGCCCCTTGGCCGTGTGCAGCGTCATCAAGGTGACCATGCCGTCGCCGGAGTCCGGGATCGAGTCGGCGTCGGCGACGAGCGAGACGCGCTCGAGGAACGCGGCCACGGAACCCGGCTGCAGGACGTCATCGTCGGCGGTCTCTGCGTCACCGTCTCCCGCATCGGCGGTGAGCGTCGCGGCGTCGGAGACGAACTCGCGCGCGACGGCCACCAGCTCCGAGAGGTTCTCGACGCGAGCCTCGTCCTGCGGATCGGTGCTGTTCTCGAGCTCATCGAGGTAGCCGGAGCGGGCCAGCGTCGCCTCGAGAACCACGTCGACCGGCTCGCCCGACGCCGCCATCTCCTGCAGGCCGGTGATCGTCTCGACGAAGCCGGCGATCTGCTTGAGCGACCGCGTCGCGATGCCGGGTGCCTCCTCCGCACGCTGCAACGCCTCCCAGAACGTGATGCGGAGACGGTCGGCATACGCCCCGACCACGGCCTCTGCTCGGTCTCCGATGCCGCGCTTGGGGGTGTTGAGGATGCGACGCAGCGAGACCGTGTCGGCCGGGTTGACCAGCACCCGGAGGTAGGCGATCGCGTCCTTGATCTCCTTGCGCTCGTAGAAGCGCACCCCGCCGACGACCCGGTAGGGCAGGCCGACGCGGATGAAGACCTCCTCGAACACGCGCGACTGTGCGTTGGTCCGATAGAAGACGGCGACATCGCTGGGCTTGGCCAGCCCTTCGTCGGTCAGCCTGTCCACCTCGTCGGCGACGAACTGCGCCTCGGCGTGCTCGTCGTCGGCGACGTAGCCGATGATGGCCTCGCCCTTGCCCTGCGCGGACCACAGGTTCTTTTTCTTGCGGCCCTCGTTGCGGGAGATGACGGCATTGGCCGCGTCGAGGATCGACTGCGTCGAGCGGTAGTTCTGCTCGAGCATGATCGTCGTCGCTGTCGGGAAGTCGGCCTCGAACTCGAGGATGTTGCGGATGTTGGCCCCGCGGAAGGCGTAGATCGACTGATCGGAGTCGCCCACCACCAGCAGGTCGGAGTCGGGCTCGGTGCACAGCTCGCGGATGAGGACGTACTGGGCGTGGTTGGTGTCCTGGTACTCGTCGACGAGCACATGACGGAACCGGCGCCGATAGACGTCGGCGACGTCGGGGAACGCCTGGAACAGGTGCACCGTGGTCATGATGAGGTCGTCGAAGTCCATGGCGTTGGACGCCCGTAGACGCTCTTGGTAGGCCACGTAGGCCGTGGCGTAGGCGCGCTCGGTGTCGTTGTGCGCCTTGGATGACGCCTGCTCGTGGTCGACGAGCTCGTTCTTGAGGTTGGAGACCCAGTTGAGCACTCCACGCGGCGGGAACCGCTTGGGGTCGAGCTCGAGGTCTCGGCAGACCTGGGTCATGAGGCGCTTGGAGTCGGCCGCGTCGTAGATCGTGAACGTCGACGAGTAGCCGAAGCGCTGGGCCTCCTTGCGGAGGATGCGTACGCAGGCCGAGTGGAACGTCGACACCCACATCAGCCGCGCGCGCCCGCCGACGAGGTCGGCGACGCGCTCGCGCATCTCGGCAGCAGCCTTGTTGGTGAAGGTGATCGCGAGGATCGACCCCGGGTGGACGTGGTGCTGCGAGATCATCCAGGCGATGCGCCGCGTCAGGACGCGGGTCTTGCCCGAGCCTGCGCCGGCGACGACCAGGAGCGGGCCACCCGCGTGGGTGACGGCCGCGCGCTGCGGGTCGTTGAGCCCCTCGAGCAGCGCGTCTGCCTTCGCCGCGCGGCGCGCCTCGATCTCCTCGTCGCTCGGACCGTCGTGGCCGCCTCCGCCAGGGCTGCCGAGAGCGGGGGTCGTACGGGCGTCGCCGGGTCGCGAGCCGCCCGGCAGGCGGTCTGAGGGCACGGGAAACGGGAGGCTCATCGTGCTCCCCAGCCTACGGGGGCCGACGGACATGATCGCGCCGGGCGTACTGGAACAAGCTCACCCACTGTTCACCAGTGGCGGCCTACTCTTGACAAGGGGGGTCACTGCGAGCTAAGGAGGCGCCGACGTGCGCATCGTCATTGATCCCGACGTGGGTGAACCCCCGTACGAGCAGGTACGCCGCCAGATCGCGTCGCAGGCAGCCGACGGCACGCTGGGTCCGGGGGCACGTATCCCGACGGTGCGTGCGCTCGCCCACGATCTCGGCCTCGCGGTGAACACCGTGGCGAAGGCCTACCGCGCACTGGAGGCCGAAGGCGTCGTCGAGACGCTGGGGCGCCGCGGGACGTTCGTCCGTACGTCGGTGATGACAGCCGACGTCTCACGTGCCGCTGCCGCGGCGGCCGACGCCTACGTCAGCGAGCTTCGCCGCCTGGGCCTGGCTCGCACCGAAGGCGTCAGGATGGTCGAGGACCGCTGGCTCTGACGCCCACCGAGTCTGCGCTCAGGCGCCCACGTAGTCCGCGAGGTGCTTGCCGGTGAGGGTCGACCGGTCGGCGACGAGATCAGCGGGGGTGCCCTCGAAGACGACCCTGCCTCCGTCGTGGCCTGCTCCCGGACCGAGATCGATGATCCAGTCCGCGTGGGCCATCACGGCCTGGTGGTGCTCGATGACCACCACCGACCTCCCGGAGTCCACCAGCCGGTCGAGCAGCGCGAGCAGCTGCTCGACGTCGGCGAGGTGGAGACCGGTGGTCGGCTCGTCGAGGACGTAGACGTCCCCCTTCTCGGCCATCTGCGCCGCCAGCTTGAGCCGTTGCCGCTCTCCGCCCGACAGGGTCGTCAGCGGCTGCCCGAGGCTGAGGTAGCCGAGCCCGACGTCGACCAGCCGGTGGAGGATCTTGTGCGCAGCCGGTGTCCGTGCGTCACCGTCGCTGAAGAACGCCTCGGCATCGGTCACCGACATCGCCAGCACCTCGGCGATGTTGCGGCCACCGAAGGTGTACTCGAGGACCGATCCCTGGAAGCGCCGGCCCTCGCACTCCTCGCAGGTCGACTCGACGGTCGCCATCACCCCGAGCTCGGTGAAGATCACTCCTGCGCCCTTGCAGGCCGGGCACGCACCCTCCGAGTTGGAGCTGAACAGTGCCGGCTTCACGCCGTTGGCCTTGGCGAAGGCCTTACGGATCGGCTCCAGCAGACCCGTGTACGTCGCGGGGTTGCTGCGTCGCGAACCCTTGATGGCGCCCTGGTCGACGACGACCACGCCGTCGCGCTCGGCGATCGAGCCGTGGATCAGCGAGCTCTTGCCCGAGCCGGCGACGCCGGTGACGACGCACAGCACGCCCAGCGGCACGTCGACGTCCACGTCTTGCAGGTTGTGCATCGACGCGCCACGGATCTCGAGCGCCGCGGTGGACGTGCGGACCTCCTCCTTGAGCCTCGCGCGGTCGTCGAGGTGGCGCCCGGTGGTCGTGTCGCTCTCCCGGAGCCCTTCGATCGTGCCCTCGTAGCAGATCGTGCCGCCGTTGGTCCCCGCGCCGGGACCGAGATCGATCACGTGGTCGGCGATCGCGATCGTCTCCGGCTTGTGCTCGACGACGAGGACGGTGTTGCCCTTGTCGCGCAGCTGGAGGAGCAGCTGGTTCATCCGCTCGATGTCGTGCGGGTGGAGCCCGATGGTGGGCTCGTCGAAGACGTACGTGACGTCGGTGAGGGACGAGCCGAGGTGGCGGATCATCTTGGTCCGCTGCGCCTCGCCGCCCGACAGCGTGCCGGCGGGACGCTCGAGGCTCAGGTATCCCAGGCCGATCTCCTGGAACGCGACGAGCAGGTGCTGGAGGCCGCGGACGAGGGGGGCGACTCCCGGCTCGTCGAGCTCACGCATCCACGCCGCGAGGTCGCTGATCTGCATCCGGCAGAGGTCGGCGATGTTCTTTCCCCGGATCGTCGAGGAGAGCGCCTCCTTGCTCAGCCGGGTGCCGTCGCAGTCGGGGCAGGTCGTGAACGTGATCGCGCGCTCCACGAATCGACGCACGTGCGGCTGCATGGCGTCGACGTCCTTCGAGAGCATCGACTTCTGGATCTTGGGGATCAGGCCCTCGTACGTGAGGTTGATGCCCTCGACCTTGATCTTGGTCGGCTCCGCGTAGAGGAGCTGCTGGAGCTCCTTCTTGGTGAATTTCGCGACCGGCTTGTCCATCGGGATGCCGGCGCCGCTGAAGATGCGTCCGTACCAGCCGTCCATGCTGTATCCCGGGACGGTCAGCGCGCCCTCCTCGAGACTCTTCGACTCGTCGTACAACGCGGTCAGGTCGAAGTCGCTGGTCACTCCCATCCCCTCGCAGCGCGCACACATGCCGCCCTGGTAGACCGCGCCGCGGACGACCGTCTTCTCCTCCTTCCCGCCCTTCTCGGTCTTCATCACGCCGCTCGCCGTACGGGTCGGGACGTTGAACGCGAAGGCCGTCGGCGGCCCGATGTGCGGGGTGCCGAGGCGGCTGAAGAGGATCCGCAGCATCGCGTTGGCGTCGGTGGCGGTACCGACCGTGGAGCGCGGGTTCGCCCCCATGCGCTCCTGGTCGACGATGATCGCCGTGGTGAGCCCCTCGAGGTGGTCAACCTCGGGACGCGCGAGCGACGGCATGAAGCCCTGGACGAACGCCGAGTACGTCTCGTTGATCATCCGCTGAGACTCCGCGGCGATCGTGGCGAAGACCAACGAGCTCTTGCCGGAGCCGGAGACCCCGGTGAACGCCGTGAGCCGGCGCTTGGGGATCTCGACGCTCACGTCCTTGAGGTTGTTCTCGCGCGCGCCCTGCACGCGGATCAGGTCGTGGCGGTCCGCCGCGTGGTCGGAGTCGGCCTGGGGAGGAGGAGCGGGGTGGCGGGCGGTGTCCATGGCCGCCACGCTAGCGGCGAGCGAGCTCCCGTCGCTTCTTCATTCCTGACCTCCGAGCGGGCCGTCAGCGCGGCGTCTCCGTGTGCCCATCGTCGTGCGGCTCATCCTTGTGCTCCCGCCACGGGCGCTCGAACGGCAACCGCCAGGCGTTCGGCGCGATCAGCTGGTGGATCGCGTTCGGCCCCCACGAGCCCGGCGGGTAGACCCTGACCGGCGACGGGTGGTCGATGAGCTGTTGCGAGAGACCCCACAGCTGCTCGATGCCGTCGGCGGTTGTAAACAGCGTGTGGTCGCCGCGCATCGCGTCGTAGATGAGCCGCTCGTACGCCTCGAGGGCCGACACCGCGCCGGGGTCCTCGTGGAACGAGAACTGCATGGAGTACTTGTCCATCCGCATGCCGTGCCCGGGCTTCTTGCCGTAGAACGACAGCGACAGCCGCGCGCGGTCCGCGAGGTCGAACGTCAGGTGGTCCGGGCCCTGCGCACCCACACCCGACCCCTCGGGGAACATGCTCTTGGGCGGCTCCCGGAACGCGATCGAGATGATCCGCGCGCCTTCGGCGAGCTTCTTGCCCGTACGGAGGTAGAACGGCACTCCCGCCCACCGCCAGTTGTCGATCCAGCACCGCAGCGCGATGAACGTCTCCGTCTCGGAGTCGTCCGACACGGCCGGCTCCTCGCGGTAGCCCGCGTACTGGCCGCGGACGACGTCGGCGGGCTCGATGGGCAGCATCGACCGGAAGACCTTGTTCTTCTCCTCGGTGATCGCGTGCGGGGTGAGTGCCGTCGGCGGCTCCATGGCGACGAAGCCGAGCACCTGGAAGAGGTGCGTCACGACCATGTCCCGGTAGGCACCGGTCTCCTCGTAGAACCCGATCCGCCCACCGAGCCCCAGTGTCTCCGGCACGTCGATCTGGACGTGTTCGATGTGGTTGCGGTTCCAGATCGGCTCGAACAGGCCGTTGGCGAAGCGGAACGCCAGGATGTTCTGCGCCGCCTCCTTGCCGAGGAAGTGGTCGATACGAAAGATCTGGTCCTCGCGGAACACCTCGTGGAGCGCCGCGTTCAGACGCCGGGCCGACGCGAGGTCGGTGCCGAAGGGCTTCTCCATGATGATCCGCGAGCGCGGCGCCAGGCCGGCCTCGTCGATCTCGTGCACGACCGACAGCGCGGCCTTGGGCGGAACGCTCAGGTAGTGCAGGACCTGCGGCTCGCCGCTGACCTCGGACTCGGCCTTGCGAACGACGGCGGCAAGCCCGTCTGCGCCCTCGTCACCAGGCGCCCAGCGGAGCATGCCGGCGAACTCGGCCCATGCCTCGTCGGTGGGTGCCGGCGTGCTGAACTCGTCGACCGCGTCACGCGTCAGCGTGCGGAACTTGTCGAGGTCCATGTCGTCGAGCGACGTGCCGACGATCCGGGCGTCCTGGAGCAGGCCGGCCTGCCAGAGGTGGAGCAACCCTGGAAGCAGCTTGCGCCGTGCCAGGTCCCCCGTCGCCCCGAACAGAACAATGACGTACGACTGCGACTCCATGCGCCTCAGCGTAGTGCGCGCCCGCGGATCTCGATGGTGGAGCGACCGCAACGAGGGGCGACCGGGGAGTCTCGTGACCGCCGTCACAGCCAAGCGGGGTTGCCGACCAACCTACGGTTGCGTAGGTTGTTGGTGCACGGCCGTTCACTGAACCCTCGGAGGCCCCATGGGAATCGTCCGCAAGGCGCTCGCCTCGCGTCCGATCGCTGCCCTGACCTCGCCCCACACCATCGACCACTATCTCGACCAGATCCACCCCATGCTTGTGGTGCAGCACGTCCGCGCCCGGGTCGTCGAGGTGATCCACGAGACCGGTGTCGCCAGCACGGTCGTGCTCCGACCCAACGGCGTCTGGGAGGGCTTCGCGCCCGGGCAGCACGTCGAGTTCGGCGTGGAGGTCGACGGCAAGCGCCGCGTGCGCGTCTTCTCGGTCTCCAGCTCAGCCCGCCGCAAGGACGGGCTCTTCAGCGTCTCCGTCAAGGCGCACCCGGACGGCTACGTCTCCCAGTACCTGCATCACGAGCTGGCCCCGGGGACCCTCGTGCACCTGTCTCAGGCCGCCGGCGAGTTCGTGCTGCCCGAGACCGTCCCAGAGGACCTGCTGCTGCTCTCCGGCGGCAGCGGGATCACACCTGTCATGTCGATGCTGCGGACGCTCCGCGACGACGGCCACACGGGGCGCGTCACCTTCCTCCACTACGCCCGCAGCCGCGAGGACGAGATGTTCTCCGCCGAGCTCGACGAGCTCGCCGCCACGTACGGCGCGGTGCGCGTGGTCCGCGTCTACACCCGTGCCCCCGAGCCCGACGCCGAGCTGACCGGGCGGTTCGACCTCGTCCATCTCAAGCATCTCGACGTCGACCCCACCACCACTCTCACCTACGTGTGCGGGCCTGCCGGGCTCATCGCGTCGGTGCGGGACGCGTACGACGAGATCGGCGCCGCAGCGCAGCTGCGCCAGGAATACTTCAAGGTCCCGACGGTCGATCTCTCCGCAGCAGACGCGACCGGGACCCTCACCTTCGACGACAGCGGCATCGACGCCGCCAACTCCGGCGCGACCATCCTCGAGCAGGCCGAGAAGGCCGGGCTCACGCCCGACTTCGGCTGCCGCATGGGCGTCTGCAACACCTGCGCCATCAAGAAGAACCACGGTGCCGTCCGCCATGTCATCTCGGGCGAGGTCACCGCCAACACCGACGAGACCGTCAAGATCTGCGTCCAGGTCCCCGTCGGCGACGTCAACGTCGCCCTCTGAGAGGTAACCCATGTCCCACTACCGCAAGAAGCGCGCCCCGATCGAGCCGCTCAGCGCCAGCAACCACAACCAGGCGCCCGTCCCCCTCGTCGGCGAGGACGCCTCGACCCGCGCCACCATCGGGCTGGACCTGATGACGTACGAGCAGCTCGAGGAGTTCGGCAAGGAGCTCGACAAGGTGCGCCAGCGCGTCCTGGACGACCTCGGCCAGAAGGACGCCGACTACATCCGCCGCGTGATCAAGGCACAGCGCGTGTGCGACGTCGTCGGCCGCGTCGGCGTCTTCATGCCGTTCTTCCCGCCCGCCTTCGTCGGCGGCATCGCGAGCCTGGGCATCTCCAAGATCCTCGAGAACATGGAGATCGGGCACAACGTGATGCACGGCCAGTACGACTGGATGAACGACCCGGTCGTCGACGGCAAGAAGTACGAGTGGGACAACGTGGCGCCGGCCCAGGACTGGAAGCACGGCCACAACTACATCCACCACACCTACACCAACATCCACGGCATGGACCGGGACATCGGCTACAACCTGTTCCGGATCGACGACGAGCAGCCCTGGTACCCGAGCCACCGGTTCAACCTGCCGCTGGCGTCGCTCCTCATGCTCTTCTTCGAGTGGGGCGTGATGTACCATGGCATCGAGCTGGACGAGTACCTCGGTGGCCGCATGAGCAAGGCTGAGTTCACCGCCCGCAAGAAGCGTGCGCTTCAGAAGGTGCGTCGTCAGGTCGTCAAGGACTACGTCGCTTTCCCGCTCGCCTCGGTCGCGCTCGTGCCGTTCACCGCCTGGTGGGTCCCGCTGGCCGTGCTCGGCGGCAACGTCGCCGCCAACATCATCCGCAACGTGTGGACGTTCATCATCATCTTCTGCGGGCACTTCCCCGCCGAGGTGGAGACGTTCACCGAGGAGGAGGCCCAGAACGAGACGCGCGGCCAGTGGTACCTCCGCCAGCTGCTCGGCTCGGCGAACATCACCGGCTCCAAGCTCTTCCACGTGATGTCGGGCAACCTGTCCTACCAGATCGAGCACCACCTCTTCCCCGACATCCCGGCGCGCCGCTATCCCGAGGTCGCGAAGGACGTGCGCCGACTCGTCGAGAAGTACAACCTGCACTACAACACCGGTCGTCTCTCGAAGCAGATCGGCAGCGTCGCCCGTCAGCTCGCCGCTCTCGGCAAGAAGCCGTCCGACCCGTACAAGGTCGGCAACTCGCCGGAGTCGAAGGCGCTGCGTCGCGAGAAGCGCGAGGCCGAGAAGGCCGCACGCGAGGCGCTGACGCAGGCCGCCTGACCGTACGGCTCGTACCGAGCGACGATGCGTTCCGACCACACGCTGGTCGGAACGCATCGTCGTCTCAGGCGACGTCTCGTCCGACGACGTCGGGACGGAGGTCGAGGCGGCGGAGCAGCTGCGCGTTGAGGGCGACGACCACCGTGGACGCCGACATCAGGATCGCTCCGACCGACATCGGGAGCACGAAGCCGACCGGCGCCAGGACACCCGCAGCGAGCGGCACCGAGATCAGGTTGTAGCCCGCGGCCCACCAGAGGTTCTGCTTCATCTTGCGGTACGTCGCCCGCGACAGCGCGATCACCGAGAGAACCGAGCGCGGGTCGGAGCTCGCCAGGATGACGCCGGCAGAGGCGATCGCGACGTCGGTGCCGGCGCCGATCACGATCCCGACGTCGGCCTGGGCGAGTGCCGGTGCGTCGTTGACGCCGTCGCCGACCATCGCGACCTTGAGTCCCTCTCCTTGCAGCTCGGAGACCTTGGCAGCCTTGTCCTCGGGGCGGACACCGGCGTAGACGCGGTCGATGCCCAGCTCGTCGGCGACCGCCCGCGCCACCGCCTCGGCGTCACCGGTGATCATCACGACCTGCACCCCGATCGCGTGCAGGGCGTCCACGGCCTGCCTCGACTCCTCGCGCACCTCGTCAGCGAGCGCGAGCGCACCCGCCACCTCCCCGTCGACGAGGACGTGGAGGATGATCGCGCCCTTCGTCCGCCACGCCTCGGCCACACCGAGTTCGCGCCCGCCTTCCTGCTCGAGGAGCGCAGGCCCTCCGACCTGCACCCGCCTGCCGTCGACCACCGCGGTCACGCCCACGGCCGGCGACGAGCTGAACCCGCCCGAGACGCCCACCGTCAGACCCCGGGCGCGAGCAGCGGCCGTGATCGCCCTCGCGAGCGGGTGCTCGCTGTCGGACTCCGCCGCGGCGGCGAGCGCGAGCACCTCGTCCGGGCTGCGCCCGCCGGTGGTCTCGACGGCCGTCACGGTGGGCTCGCCCTTGGTCAGGGTGCCGGTCTTGTCGAACAGCACCGCGTCGACGGTGCGCATGCTCTCGAGGGCGAGCCGGTCCTTGACGAGGACGCCGCCGCGGGCCGCGCGCTCGGTCGCGATGGACACGACCAGCGGGATGGCGAGCCCGAGGGCGTGCGGACAGGCGATGACCAGGACCGTGATGGTGCGGACGACCGCCTTGTCGGGCTCACCGATCAGTGACCACACCAGTGCCGTGATCAGAGCAGCACCCAGCGCGAACCAGAACAGCCACGCGGCAGCGGTGTCGGCGAGGCGTTGGGCTCGCGACGACGAGCTCTGCGCCTCGGTGACCAGCCGTTGGATGCCCGCGAGCGCGGTCTGGTCGCCGACGGCGGTGACCTCGATCCGCAGACCGGAGTCGGTGGCAACCGTCCCCGCGACCACGGGATCCCCGACGCCGCGCGGGACCGGCCGCGACTCCCCCGTCACCATCGACTCATCGATGTCGGCGGCGCCCTCCACGATGCGTCCGTCCGCGGGGACGCTGCCACCGGGGCGTACGACGACCAGGTCGCCGACCCGCAACCGGGATGGCGCGACGGTCACGATCTGGTCGCCCTCGACACGCTCTGCCTCGTCCGGCAGGAGCGCCGCCAGCGAGTCGAGCGCGGAGGTCGTCTGCGCGAGCGAGCGCATCTCGATCCAGTGACCGAGCAGCATGATGACGATCAGCAGCGCGAGCTCCCACCAGAAGTCGAGCTGGTGGTGGAGGATCCCGAGACTCGCACCCCACGACGACACGAACGCGACGGTGATCGCGAGCCCGATGAGCAGCATCATGCCCGGCTGGCGTGCACGGATCTCGCTCACGGCGCCGCTCAGGAACGGCTGGCCGCCCCAGGCGTACATCACGGTGCCGATCAGCGGAGAGACCCAGCCGACCCAGGTCGCGTCAGGAAGGTCGTAGCCGACGATGTCCGCGAACATGCCGGAGAAGCCCACGACGGGCACGGCGATGACGAGCATGATCCAGAACAGACGACGGAACTGACCGACGTGGTCGCCGTGGCCCGCGTGCCCCTCGCCCGCCATCTCGTGACCCTCGTGGCCCGCCATGTCCGGGTCGTGGGCGTGACCTGCGTGTCTGCCGTGCACGTGTTCCGTGGGCATCCCCGGCCCGTGGTGATGACCGCTCATGCCACCGACAGTATACCCCTAGGGGGTATCTGCCAACCGGCCGAGAACCAACGTGGCCACCCGCTCGAGCTCGGGAGTGAGCGCGCTCTCCGGGACCGTCACCTGCTGGTCGCCGTACGCGAACGTGTAGGTGAACCGGTCGGCGCCCCGCGGATCGGCGTCGCGGATGGGCAGCGCCGTGAAGTTGACCTGCTGGAGAATCGACGCCACTTCGGCCCCGAGAGGCCCCTCGTCGGCGTCGACCGCGGCCTCGCGCACCACGCCGGTGAAGCCGCCCGTGCGCGACACCACGATCCGCCCCGAGCGACGGGCCGGAGCGCCCGCATCCGCGGCATCGAGACCCGGGGTGACACCGACCTCCTCCCACGCCGCGCTCACGGCGTCGGCCTCCTCCTCGCCGTAGAGGTCCCCCGCCGCGGCGACCGTCGCGGCAGCGAACTCGCCGAACCCGCTGTCACGTCCGACCGCGTCCCCGGTCAGCGCGGCGTACCAGATCCTCCCGGTGCGCTCCCACGTGTAGCCGCCCAGGCGCAGCGCCGCGAGGGTGAACGCCTTGTTGGGGATGCCGGAGTTGATGTGCACGCCACCGTTGTCGGCCGTGGTCTCGACGTAGTCGCGCATGGACCCGACCTGCGGGTCCCTGCCCAGCAGCGGGTCGTCGTACGCCGTGCCGGGCTCGCGCATCGAGCGGAGCGCGACGGCGTTGATGCTCGGCTTGAAGAGGCCCTCGCCGATCAACCAGTCGGCCTGCTCGGCGGTCTGGTCGAACTGGCGCTGGAGTGCCATGGCCGCGAAGCAGTCGGACACCGACTCGTTGAGCGCACCGGACTGACCCGAGTAGCGCAGGTCCGCGGTGAACTGCGTGACGCCGTGGGTGAACTCGTGGAAGAGCACGTCAGGCGGTTTGGTGAACCGCTCGAACACCTCGCCGTCCCCGTCGCCGAACACCAGCTGGTCACCGTCCCAGAAGGCGTTGTCGTAGGCCCGCCCGAAGTGGACCGTGACGGTGACGGTGCTGCCTGCGTCATCGATGCCACTGCGTCCGTAGACGGTGGAGAACAGCTCGTGCACGATGCCGGTGCTGTCGTACGCTTCGTCGACCGCCTGGTCTCCCGTCGGCGGGTCGGCGTCACCGCGGACCTTGTCGCCCGGCAGGCTCGTCCCACCCCCGGCGCTGTAGATCGTCTTGGTCCCGTCCGCGTCGGGCGGCTGCGCGACCGACGGTGACGTCGTCGCGCGCCGCTCCCTCAGCCGCTCGTCGAGCCCGCGGGTGCGGCCGAACCAGTCGGCGGCGTGGCCGTGGCCGACATCGGCGAGCCGGTCGAGGAGGTACGGCGGCACGAACTGGCATCTCATGCGTCTTGTCTACCGTGCCGCACCGACACCGGCGACACGGTCGAGCGCCGCCCAAGGGCGCTGCCCGGGGCGCCTCAGATCAGGCGGCGGTCGTTGGCCCACCGGGTGAGCTCGTGACGGCTCGACAGCTGGAGCTTGCGCAGCACGGACGACACGTGGGTCTCGACGGTCTTCACGGAGATGAAGAGCTCCTTGGCGACCTCCTTGTAGGCGTAGCCACGGGCGATCAGGCGCATCACCTCACGTTCGCGCTCGGTGAGCCGGTCGAGGTCGGAGTCGACCTGCGCGACCTCGATCGTCCCCGCGAACGCGTCGAGCACGAATCCCGCCAGCCGCGGCGAGAAGACCGCGTCGCCACCGGCCACCCGACGGATCGCGTCCACCAGCTCGTCGCCCGTGATGTTCTTGGTGACGTAGCCCCGGGCGCCCGCGCGGATCACCCCGATGACGTCCTCGGCGGCGTCGCTCACCGACAGGGCGAGGAACTTCGTGTCCGGGTAGCGGGTCGCGACCCGGCGGAGGACCTCCGCACCGCCGCCTCCCGGGAGGTGGACGTCGAGCAGGACCACGTCGGGACGGTACGACTCCACCGCACGCACCGCCTCGTCGACGTCCCCGGCCTCCGCCACGATCCGGACCGTGCTGCCGAGCTCGGCCCGCACACCCGTCCGGAACATCGCGTGGTCGTCGACGAGCAGGACGCCGAGGTCCCTCAAGCTGCCGGTCTGCGTCGGGGTGCTCA
This sequence comes from Mumia sp. zg.B21, assembly GCF_019550855.1. Taxonomy (NCBI): domain Bacteria; kingdom Bacillati; phylum Actinomycetota; class Actinomycetes; order Propionibacteriales; family Nocardioidaceae; genus Mumia; species Mumia sp. zg.B21. The sequence continues at coordinate 1,256,741 of NZ_JAHWCJ010000001.1, forward strand.
CGCGTCTCCTCCTCCGTCCGCGCCGTTGCGCGCAGCCTCGTGTGCGCCGTTGGGCGCCTTGTCTCGTACGAGGGGCAGCGCGAGTCGAACCTCCGTGCCCTCCCCTGGTCCTGAGCGTACGACGGCCGTGCCGCCGTGCCTGTGCATGCGCGCCACCAACGAGCGGCGGATGCCCAACCGGTCCTCCGGGATCGCCGACGGGTCGAACCCGACGCCGCGATCGCGCACGAAGACCTCCGCCGCCGCACTCCCGACCTCGACGTAGACGTCGATGCGGTCGGCACCGGAGTGCTTCGCCGCGTTCGTCATGGCCTCGCGCGCAGCCGCACGCAGCGCCTCCACGTCGACGTCCGGATCGAGGTCACCGACCCCGACGACCTCGATCGGCACCCGGTAGGTCGTCTCGATCTCGGCGGCGTCGGCGACCAGGCCGGTCCGTAGCGTGGAGCCGTCGTCGTCGGCCGGCTCGCCGTACAGCCAGTCGCGCAGCTCCCGCTCCTGACGCCGGGCGAGCGTCGCGACCTGCGCCGGGTCGTTCGCGTTCTTCTGCAGCAGCGCCAGGGTCTGAAGGACGGAGTCGTGGAGGTGGGCCGCCACGTCGGCCCGCTCCTGCGACCGCACGCGCTCGCGTCGCTCGGCAGCGAGATCGCTGACCAGGCGTACGATCCACGGCCCGAGCAGCAGGCCGGCGCCGGCGACGGCGACTACCAGCGCCGCGAGCAGCTGAGCGGCCGACCCCAGACCGCCCCCGAGCTGCGCGACGAACACGCCGTAGGCGATGAGCACCAGCAGGGCGCCGGCCGCCATCCTCAGCACGGCGGCCCATCCTGACGTCACCCTGACCCAGCGGCGCAGCAACCGGTCGTCGGCCTGGCGCCAGATGAGCGCGAAGCCGGCGATCGCCAGGACAGCGGGGAAGACGAGGCTCGAGACCCTGTCGCTGCCCAGGACGAACCACGCCACGCCGACACCGAGCACGACGAGCGCGGTGGTCTGCAGGGTCATCCTGTTCGACGGCGGTGTCGCCTCGTCCTCGTCGAGCCGCAGCCCGCGGCGGGTCGCACTGGCCAGCCCGGGCGAGCCATCGGCGCTCCCCAGCGGGACGAAGACCCAGAAGGCGACGTACGCCAGGACGCCGGCGAGCTGGAACAGCGTGCCCACGACGAACGCGAGCCGCACCCACAGGACAGGGACGCCGAGGTGGTCGGCGAGTCCCTGCGCCACCCCGCCGAGAACGCGTGGGCTCGCGGATCGGGAGAGCCGTCTCACCGGTGTCGCACTGATGGTCACGCTGTCGATCGTCACACGCGGCACTGGTCTCGGACCAGCCGGATCGACCCCTGAGCGACCCTGGGGCGGGCCGGCGCGCACCGGGTGCGGACCAGGGGTCTCACCCATACTCCAAGTGACACAAGCCGAGCAGGATGGAGCCATGGACGACACGACCTCACGCCCCGAGGACCCGGTGACACCACCGGCGAGCCTCGGGACCGGCTCGAGCACCGCGCCCGAGGGCGCGGCCCGACCACCGACCACCGGTTCGCTGACCGACATCCGGCGGACCGAGAGCGGACGCATGGTGGCCGGGGTGTGCGCGGGCATCGGGCGGACGCTCGGGATCGACCCGGTCATCCCGCGCATCCTGTTCGCGGTCTTCACCCTCGTGGGGTTCGGTGGTGTCATCGCCTACGTCGCCTCATGGATCCTGATTCCGGACGAGCGGACGGGCGAGAGCTATCTCAAGCGATGGTTGGGACTGGGCGACAGCGAGCCCCAGATCCGTCTCGTCGGTCTCGGGGCCGCGGGGCTGATCGCGGTCACGTGGACCTGGGGCTGGGGATGGCAGATCGGCCCGCTGTGGGTCGCGGCGCTGGTCGTCATCGCGTGGGTCGGCTACCGCGAGTACCAGGAGCGGCGGGACTCCGGCACCTCCTCGGTCACGCCGCCGCCGAACGTGCCGCCTCCGCCGGCGCCCTCGTACGCTCCTCCGCCGTGGGCGCCGACCGCTCCGGCGCCGACCACGGCGACGCCCTTCGCGCCGACCGGAGCCCCGTCGTACGCCGCCGTGCCTCCTGTGCCGCCGGGACCACCCGGACCAGCGTGGGGTTCCGCTCCTCAACCCGCCCCGGTGAAGCCGCCCAAGCGGCCGAACCCGCGGCACGACCGCGGGACGCTGACCGTCATCACCCTGTCGGTGATGCTCATCGTCACCGGTGTCACGCTCGTGGCCACCCAGGGCGACCTCGCGCCGTCGGTCTACGCCGCGGCGGCGACGGGCACACTCGCGCTGGGCATGCTGATCGGCACGGTGTTCGGCAACGCTCGTCCGTTGATCCTGCCGGCCATCCTCGCCGTCATGGTCCTCGCTGTCTCCACCGTCATCCCACGCCTGGACGCCGGCCGGATCGAGACCGTGCCGACCAGCGCGGCGGACCTGAGGTCCGGCTACGCGGTCGGGACGGGCGACGTCGTGGTGGACCTGCGGCAGGTCTCCGACCCCGCGGCCCTGGACGGGCGCCGGCTCGAGCTGGAGGTCGGTCTGGGTGGCGTCAGGGTGTACGTCCCCGCCACCCTCGACATCGACCTCGACGCCTCCGTCGGCGCCGGCTCGATCACAGCCCTCGGCTACCAGCGCGGCGGCGTGCAGACGTCGCTGGACGTGCGCGACGACACCTCGCTCCCCGACCTCATCCTCAGCATCGACGTCTCCCTCGGTGACGTGGAGGTGATCCGCTCATGAAGCGTCATCCGTTGGACGCCGTCACCCTCGTCGCGCTCGCGTTCGTGCTCGTCGCGGGCGCCCTGTGGGGCATGTGGTACGCAGGTTGGGAGCCGGCCACCCTCGCGGTGGCGGCCCCCCTGCTCCTTGTCGCCCTCGGCACGGTCGGGCTCGTCGCGACGCTGATCGCCGCGCGCCAGGCGGGTCGGCGGCAGCGCGAGCAGCGCACCGCGGTGGCGCCACCGACGACTCTGGACCCCACGCCGGGCGCTGCCGAGCAGCCGGACGACGACGACCCGGCCGAGAACACCGACACCGTCCCTGCCGACACACTCACCTTGGAGGACCTCACGCGGTCCTCCGACGACCGAGAGGACCCCCGATGAACCGTTCCAAGCAGCTCGCCCGCACGACCCACGACAAGTGGATCGGAGGAGTGTGCGGAGGACTGGCCCGCTATCTGGGCGTCGACCCGACCGTCGTCCGGCTGGGGTTCGTCGTCCTGACGCTGCTCGGACTGGGATCCATGATCCTCGTCTACCTCGTCGCCTGGCTCCTCATGCCCGCCGACGCCTGAGCCACCACCACCCCCTGAGGGGCGCGCGGGTCGGGAGGACGGTGGCGGGCCCTCACCGCGAGCGCGGGCGCTCGAACAGCCGCGACATCACGATCGCGCTGCGTGTCCGCTCGACCCGCGCGTGCTCCCGCATCCGCTCCACGACCTGCTCGATCTCGGTCATGCTCGTCGCCATCACGTGCACGATCGCGTCGGCGTGGCCGGCCACCGTCCACGCGCCGACGATCTGCGGGATGGCCGCGAGGTTGCGCTTGAGCTCGGCCACGGAGACGTTGCCGTCGTAGTAGATCTCGACGTACGCCTCGGTGGTCCAGCCCAGCGCCGCCGGGTCGGTGAGGGCGGTGAACCCGGTGATCTGGCCGCGGGCCCGCATCAGGTCGACCCGACGCTTGACCGCGGGCGCCGACAGCCCGACACCTGACCCGATCTCGGCGTAGGTCGCCCGCCCGTCGCGCATCAGGTGCCCGATGATCTCCCGGTCGACAGCGTCCATCGGTCGGGCCTCCTCGGTGTCGCGCGCGCCCTCGTGCCGCCCAGCCTAGAGCCCGCGGCGCAGTCACGGCCCCTACCCGCCCTGACAGGCACCCCACGTGGTCGCTAGCTCTGCCAGGACTTCCACAGGGCCGCATACGACCCTCCGCGGGCTACCAGCTCGTCGTGGCTGCCGAGCTCGGTGATCGCGCCGTCCTCGACGACGGCGACGCGGTCGGCATCGTGCGCGGTGTAGAGGCGGTGCGCGATGGCGACCACGGTGCGTCCCTCGAGCACCGCGCTCAACGAGCGCTCGAGGGCGCGGGCAGCGCGCGGGTCGATCAGCGACGTGGCCTCGTCGAGCACGAGCGTGTGGGGATCGGTCAGGACGACGCGCGCCAGCGCCAGGTGCTGCGCCTGGGCGTCGGTGAGCCGGTGCCCACCGGATCCGACCATCGTGTCGAGGCCGTGCGGCAGCTGCGCGACCCAGTCACGCGCGCCCACCGCGTCCAACGCCGCCCACAGCCGGTCGTCGGCGGCCGTACCCCCGTCCTCCAGGGCAAGCTGGAGGTTGTCACGCACGGTGCCGACAAAGACGTGGTGCTCCTGCGTCAGCAGCGCCACCCGGCGCCGGAGGTCGTCGAGCTCGAGCTCGGTGACCCCCACCCCGCCGACCGTGACCGCGCCGCTCGTCGGACCCTGGATGCCCGCGATCAGGCGGCCGATCGTCGACTTCCCCGCGCCCGACGGGCCCACGACGGCGAGCCGCTCGCCCGCCGCCAGCTCGAGGTCCACCCCGTGGAGCACCTCTCGGCCCTCGATGTAGGAGAACCGGACGTCGTCGAGCTCGATCTCCTCGCCTGCAGGGGTGCGACCGGTCGGCACCCGGTCGTCCGGGACCTCCGCCACGCCCAGCAGGCGCGCGAGCGACGTCGCACCCACCTGGAGGGTGTCCATCCAGCTGATGATGCGGTCGACCGGGTCGATGAGGAACCGGACGTACAGGACCGCCGCCGTCATCTGGGCCAGCGTGATCGACCCCTGCGCCATCAGCCATCCCCCGACGAGCAGGGTCGCGACGACGGGCACCAGATAGCCGATCTCGACCGCGGGGTAGAACACCGAGCGGAGGTTGCGGGTGTAGGACTCGGCCGCGTACGACTCCGCGATGTCGGCGTCGATGCGTTCGCTGCGCTGCGCGCCCAGCCCGAGGGCCTCGACGGTGCGAGCACCCTCGACGGTCTCGGCGAGCGTGGTGTTGATCCGCGAGTACGAGGCGTGCTCGCGGATGTAGCCGGCGCGCGCACGCGCGAGGTACCACCGGGAGGCCACCCAGATGACGGGCACGCCCAGCACGAGCGGGACGGCGACCCAGCCGCCGACGAGCAGCGCTGCGACGATCGTGCACGCCGCCGTCACGAGAGCGACGACGGTCTCCGGCACCGCGAAGCGCACGGACCATCCGAGCGTGTCGACGTCACGCGACGTCCGGGTGAGGAGGTCGCCCGTCCCAGCGCTCTCGACGACACCGATCGGCAGGCCGAGCGCCTCGTCGACGAAGTCCTCGCGCAGCCGGGCCAGGACGGTCTCGCCGAAGACGGCCGAGCGCAGTCGCGCCCACCGGGTGAGCACGGTCTGCGCCAGCAGGCACACCGCGACGAAGATCGCGATCCGGTCGATGGTGCCGTAGCCGCCCTTGTCGGTCGCGGCCTCGACGAGGTCGCCGATCAACCACGGCACCACGAGGCCGGCGCCGGCTGCCGCACCGTGCAGCACGACGATCACGACGAGGTCGCGGCGGTGGTCGCGCCCGATCCGGCGCAGGTAGGAGCGGAAGACTCGGCTGCCGGCGATGGGCAGGGCATCATGCAACGTCCTCGGCCTCCTCTCGGGTCACGACCTGGCGGTAGGCACGGTCGGTGGACATCAGGTGGTGGTGCTCGCCCCTCGCGACGACGCGCCCTCCGGTGAGGAACACGACCTCGTCGGCGACGTCGAGGACGAGCGGGCTGCTCGTGACGACGACCGTGGTCCGTCCGGCGCGGTGGCGTCTCAGCCGCTGGGCGATCCGCGCCTCGGTGTGCGAGTCCACCGCCGAGGTGGGCTCCACGAGGACGAGCACGTCGGCGTCGGTCAGCAGTGCTCGTGCGAGCACGATGCGCTGGCGCTGACCGCCGGACAGGGACCGCCCGCGCTCGGCCAGCTCACCGTCGAGCCCGTCGTCCAGCGCCTCCAGGACGTCGTCGGCCGAGGCGGTCGTCAGGGCGTGCGCGACCTCTTCGTCCGAGGTCGCACGGCCGGCGTCCAGGGCGTCTCGGAGGCGCCCGCTGAAGAGGGCGGACGCGGTGTCGCTGACGACGACCCGGCGCCGGAGCTCGTCCCGACCGACCGCACCCAGCGGCACGTCGCCGTAGGTGACGGCGTCGACGTCGTCGCGTCCCGGCTGGACGTAGCCTCCGAGCCGGTCCGCCAGCGCCACGGCGTCTCGCGGGTCGTCGCTGACGACGGCGGTCAAGAGGCCCTTGCTCGCCACGAACGAGGTCGAAGCGTCGACAAGGTCGCCGTCGGGCGGGCTGACCGGGTCAGCGGGGTCGGAGACGCTCGGGACGATGCGGAGGATGCGGATGACGTGCCGCGCCGAGACGTGGCCGCGGATGATCTTGTTGGCGGCCTCGGTGAAGGTACGCAACGGCAGCAGCAGGAACGTCGCGTAGCCGTAGAACGCCACGAGGTCGCCCGTACTGATCTCCCCGGACGCGGCGTAGCGCGCGCCGAGCCAGACGACGAGCACCACGAACGCCCCGGGGAGCAGGACCTGGAGCGCGTCGAGCACCGACTGCACCCGCGCCACCTGGACGCCGGCTCTGCGGACGTCCTGCGACGCGGCGCGGTAGCGGCGGTCGAACATCGCCTCCCCGCCGATCCCGCGAAGCACCCGCAGGCCGGCGACGATGTCGCTGGCGAGCGTGTTGAGCTCCCCCTGGAGAGCACGGGCGTGCTGGTTGCGTCGGTTCAGACGGCGCAGCAGCGGGCCGGTGGCGAGCATCAGGACCGGGACACCGATCAGCACCACGAGGCCCAACGTGGTCGATGAGCGGAGCAGGATCACCGCGACGACGAGATAAGCGACGATCGCGCCGGCGAAGCGACCCGCGACGTCCACGTAGTTGCCGAGGTTCGCGAGGTCGGTCGCACCCACGGAGACGACCTCGCCGTGAGCGACCCGGCGGTTCAGCTCCGAACCGAGCCGGCCGGAGTGCCCGCTGACCAGCTGGACGTTGCGGTAGGCCGCATCCAGCCACATCTGGACCGAGAGCCGGTGACGGATGATCCCGGCGGCCGCCCCGATCGCACCCACGAGCAGCAGGAGCGCTGACCAGAGCACCAGACCCCGCCCGAACCCGTGCTCCACCACCGCGTCGATCGCCGCGCCGATGACGGCGGGCACCGACGCCTGGGCGACCATCCAGGTGATCCCGAACGTGACCGCGCCGACGAGCGTCCAGCCCTGGACACGCAGGATCCACGCCATGTAGCGGGCCGCCGAACGGAGGTCCGGTGTGCCTGGGTCGTCCAGCGGGAGGCTCTTCACAACGGTCAAGCCTAAGCACCGTGTCGGAGGCGCCGCGATCGAATATCGACCGTCCGGACGGTATGTGATCCTGGTCTCCTCAGCGAAGCAGCGAGTCGCCGGTAAAGTGTGTGTCGGTGTGCCGGGAAGTCTGGTCGGCGTCGTCTCGACCACCCCAGAAGGAGCACCGTTGTCCCAGAACACCGTCCTCGGTCGCGGCTCATGGCCTGAGGCCTCGCGCATCGCCGCGCTGCTACGGCAGGAGACCGTCGGCGGCTTCCTCCTGATCGGCGCCGCCGCGGTCGCGATCGTGCTCGCCAACAGCGGACTCGGCGACGCCTACACGACGCTGCGTGACACCCGGATCGGCCCCGAGTCGCTGCACCTGGACCTGAGCCTCGGCACGTGGGCGGCCGACGGCTTGCTGGCCATCTTCTTCTTCGTCGCCGGGCTCGAGCTCAAGCGCGAGCTCGTCGCCGGCGACCTGCGCGACCCGCGTCGAGCGGCGATCCCGATCCTCGCTGCCGTCGGTGGCATGGTCGTGCCGGCACTGATCTTCGTGGCCGTCAACCTCAGCACGGGGGGCACGGCGCTGCGCGGCTGGGCGATCCCCACGGCGACGGACATCGCGTTCGCCCTGGCCGTCCTGGCCGTCCTGGGGTCCTTCCTGCCGACGGCGCTGCGGACCTTCCTGCTCACCCTCGCCATCGTCGACGACCTGCTGGCGATCGTCATCATCGCGTTCTTCTACACCGACCAGCTCGCGGTGGGGTGGTTCGCCGCCGCCCTCGTGCCGATCGGGATCTTCGCGGTGCTGGTGCAGCGACGGGTGCGCTCGGGCTGGATCCTCATCCCCCTCGCGCTGCTCGCGTGGGGCCTCGTCCACGCCTCAGGGGTGCACGCCACGGTCGCGGGCGTCATCCTCGGATTCACCGTGCCGGTGGCGCGCAGAAAGGCAGCGGGCGGCCCGGAGGCCGGCCCGGGGCTCGCCGAGCACTTCGAGCACGTCTGGCGACCGATCTCGGCAGGCATCGCCGTGCCGATCTTCGCGTTCTTCGCCGCTGGTGTCGACGTCGGCGGAGTCAGCGGGCTCCTCGACGCCAACCGCAGCACGATCACGTACGGGATCGTCCTCGGTCTGGTGGTCGGCAAGACGCTCGGCATCGTCGGGGCCACCTGGCTGATGGCGAGGTTCACGCACGCACGCCTCGATCCGTCGCTCGGGTGGATCGACGTCGTCGGCGTCGGGATGCTCGGAGGGATCGGGTTCACCGTCTCCCTCCTGATCGGCGACCTCGCGTACGGTCTCGCCTCGACGTACGACGAGTACGTGAAGATCGGGGTGCTCGAGGGCTCTGTCCTCGCCGCGCTGCTCGCCACGGTCGTGCTGCGGCTGCGCAACCGCCGCTACCGTCGGATCAGTGAGGACGAGGCGTGTGACGACGACCGTGACGGCGTGCCCGACGTCTACCAGCGCGACGACGAGGCGTAGTTGCCGTCGCCCGAGGACGCGCGGTCGTTAAGCGATTGACCGCCCCTCCGACCGGGGACACACTCGCCAGATGCTGCCCGCGATCCATCCCGTCCCCCTGCCTTCCTCCGCCACCTCCCCCGAGGCCTGGGCGCTGCTGGGGGTCGAGCGTGTGCGGGTGGCGAGCGACGACGCACTCCACGGCCACCACGACCTGACGCCGGGCTTCGCCCAGATGGCGTCGATCCTGGCCGACCGCACGTACCGCCCACAGCACCGGATCGTGGCCGTCTGCGACGACCTCCGTACGCCGGAGTCCGTGGTCGGCCACGCGTCGGTCCGGCTGCCCCAGGTCGGCGAGACCGACGTCGTGCACCTCGACCTCGGGGTCGACCCCGCATGGCGTCGGCGCGGGATCGGGACGGCGCTCGCCGCCGTCCTCGCAGAGAGGGTCCGGGAGACGGGACGCACGGTGGTCAAGGCCGAGACGTCGTACGGACGGGTCATCGACACCGGCGCCGAGACGCTGGCCGCGACGACGGGCGTGGGCAGCGTCCCCGCCGACGATCCTGCGACCCGCTTCGCCGTCCGGTACGGGTTCACGCTCGAGCAGGTGGAGCGGCAGTCCACGCTCCCGTTGCCGGTCGGCCACGAGCACCTGGCCGGTCTGTCCCGGACGGCGGCCGCGGCCGCCGGCGACGCCTACCGCCTCCACACGTGGGTCGACGAGATCCCCGAGGCGTGGGAGGTCCAGTACGCCCGGCTCCTGACGCGCATGTCGACGGCCACACCGTCCGGCGGGATGGAGCAGGTGGAGGATCCCTGGGACGTCGCACGGCTCCGCGAGGCGACGGCACGACGGCAGGCGACCGGGGACCTGGCGCTCGTCGTCGCGGCCGAGCACGTCCCGACGGGGGAGCTCGCCGCCTACACCGTCGTCGAGTTCACCGACTCACGACCCGAGTCGGTGATCCAGGACGACACGCTTGTGCTGCCGGAGCACCGCGGACACCGCCTCGGGATGCTGGTCAAGTGCCGTCTGCTGGAGACGCTGGCGTCCGTACGCCCGCAGGCGCGGCGCATCCACACGTGGAACGCCGAGGAGAACACGCACATGCTGGCCATCAACGTCGCGCTCGGCTACCGCCCGGCCAGCGTGAGCGGGCAGTGGCAGCTCCGGCTGACGGACTCCTAGCGCTGGTTGTCGATCTCGGGGGATCCTGTTCGTTGTCCGGGTGAGGGCCCCGACCCGCGGGGCCGACCGAAGGAGAGACCGATGAGCGAGCGCTACCTCTTCATCCTGTTCGACGACGAGGCCACGTGGGCCGAGGCGTCCCCCGAGGAGTGGGAACGCGAGATGGCTGCCCACGACCGATTCTCCAAGGCGGTCGCGGCCGCCGGTGGTGTCGACCACGGGGGCGAGGCGCTGCAGCCGACGACGACCGCGACGACCGTGCGCAACGGGCCCGAGCCGGTCGTCACCGACGGACCGTTCGTCGAGTCGAAGGAGGCGTTCGGCGGCTACTACCTGATCGAGTGCGACGGGCTCGACACCGCGCTCGCGCTCGCGAAGCAGTGCCCCAGCGCGGTCGTCGAGGTGCGGCCGATCCTCGATCTCGGCGGGGAGTGACGGCCCACGTCGCCTGAGACGACACCCGTGACGGTCGACGAGGCCGTCGCCGCGCTGCACCGGGAGCACTGGGGCCGCGTGGTGGCGGCCACGGTCCGCACCGCCGGCGACATCGACACCGCCGAGGACTGCGCACAGCACGCGTTCGAGCGGGCGCTGCAGACCTGGGTGCGCGTCCCGTCGAGCCCGGTCGGGTGGCTCGTCCGGACCGCACGCAACCACGCGCTCGACCTGCACCGCCGGACGGGATCGCTGCGGCAGCGGATGCCCGACCTCGCGCTGCGAGAGGAGTCGCGCCACGCCGACGCCGCGGCCGCCCGCTGGAACGACGAGCTCCTCCGTCTCGTCTTCACGTGCTGCCACCCGTCGCTGTCCGAGGCCGACCGGGTGCTGCTGACGCTGCGGGTGGTCTGCGGGATCCCCACACCGACCGCGGCCTCCCTCCTCCTGATCCGTCCGTCGACCGCAGCGGCTCGGATCACGCGAGCGAAGCGCAAGATCACCGCAGCCGGGATCCGGTACGCCGTCCCGGCCGCGAACGACCTTCCCGAGCGGCTCGGCGCCGTGCTCGAGGTCGTCCACCTGGTGGCCACCGCGGCGCACGAACGACCGCGCGACCCGCAGACCGACGCGCTCGAGGTGGCGTCACGCTCGCTCGCGACGAGCCTCGGCGAGATCTTCCCCGACGAGCCGGAGGTCCTGGGGTTGCTGGGCCTGGTGCTGTTCACGCAGGCGCGCACGTGGGCCCGTCGCGAGGCCGACGTGGTCCTCCTGGACGGTCAGGACCGCGGATCGTGGGACGTGCGGCTGATGGCGGGTGGCCGGGAAGCGACCACCCGAGCGATCGAGCGGGCACTGGCTCGCGACGGCCGTGCAGGGCGGTACGCGCTCCAGGCGGCCATCGCCGGCGTGCACGCCGACGCGGCCAGCGTCGACACGACCGACTGGCCCGCCCTGCTGCGGCTGTACGACCGGCTGATCGAGGAGTGGCCGACCCCGGTCGTCCGCCTCAACCGCGCGGTCGCGGTGTCGTACGTCGAGGGTCCCGAGGCCGCGCTCACGGCGCTCGAGCCTGTCATCGGCGACCCGAGCCTGCGCGAGTACGCCTACCTCCCCGCCGTGCAGGCGCGACTGCTCGCCGACGTCGGGCGACGCGAGGAGGCGGCCGACGCCTACCGCCGTGCAATCGCGGTCGCCGGCGACGATGGCCAGCGTCGGTTGCTCACGTCACGCCTGGACGCGCTCAGACCCTGACGCCGACGTCGTGGAGGTGGTGCGCGGCATCGTGGAGGAAATAGCGTGAGAAGGTCGTGATCGTGAACGACGCCCCGTCGCTCCGCCGACCCGTACGCGTCCACCGGTCCGCAGGGACCGCGTCGAAGGCCGCAGCCACGAGCGCCGCCTCGCGGGCGAGCTGCTCGGACACGGCGCCGGGGTCCTGCTCGGAGTACCTTTCGGCGTCCGCGGTCGCGTCCTGGTCCCAGTTCGGATAGGTCGGGCCGTCCTCGTCGAGCATCAGGCCGAGGCGGTGGCGGTACAGCGCGAAGACGTCACGGACGTGGCAGGCGTACTCCAACGGCGACCAGGTGCTCGCGTCCGGCCGGTCGCGCACGTCGGGGCGCTCGAGCACCGCCGGCCATCGTGCGGCGAGCGCACGCACGTGCGCACCGACCTCGCCGTCGCTGATCGCGGCCGGATCGAAACCGCACTCCGGGCACACCTTCCGCGCCGTCCAGGTCCAGTCCTTCGTGTCGGGGACGATGGCCACGGCTCACTCCCACTCGATCGTGCCGGGCGGCTTGCTGGTGATGTCGACGACCACCCGGTTGACCTCGCGGACCTCGTTGGTGATCCGGGTGGAGATGCGCTCAAGGAGCTCGTACGGGAGACGACTCCAGTCGGCCGTCATCGCGTCCTCGCTGCTCACGGGACGCAGCACGACCGGGTGTCCGTACGTCCGTCCGTCGCCCTGGACCCCGACCGAGCGGACGTCGGCCAGCAGCACCACCGGGAACTGCCACACGTCGCGGTCGAGACCGGCGGCGGTGAGCTCCTCCCGGGCGATGGCATCGGCCTCGCGCACGATCTCGAGACGCTCCTCGTCGACGGCGCCCACGATCCGGATCGCGAGCCCTGGCCCCGGGAACGGGTGGCGCCAGACCATCGCCGGCGGCAGACCGAGCTGCTCGCCGACCTGCCGGACCTCGTCCTTGAACAGCGTGCGCAGCGGTTCGATCAGGCTGAACTCGAGGTCCTCGGGGAGGCCACCGACGTTGTGGTGGCTCTTGATGTTGGCCGCGCCCTCGCCCCCGCCGGACTCGACCACGTCCGGATAGAGCGTGCCCTGCACGAGGAACCTGACCGGCGTGCCAGGGGTCTCGAGGATCTCGCGCTCGGCGGCCTCGAAGGTCCGGATGAACTCGCGGCCGATGATCTTGCGCTTCTCCTCGGGGTCGGTGACGCCCGTGAGGTGGCCGAGGAACTGCTCGCGGGCGTCCACGACCTTGAGGTTGACGTCGGTCGCGTCCACGTAGTCGCGGACCACCTGGTCTCGCTCGCCCTTGCGGAGGAGCCCGTGGTCGACGAAGACACAGGTGAGCTGGTCACCGATCGCGCGCTGCACGAGTGCGGCGGCGACCGACGAGTCCACACCGCCGGACAACGCGCAGATGACGCGGGCGTCGCCGACCTGCTCCCGGATCCGGTCCACCTGCTCGTCGACGATGTTGACCATGGTCCAGGTCTGCCGACAACCGGCGATCTGGACCAGGAAGCGCTCCAGCACCTGCTGACCATGCTCGGTGTGCAGGACCTCGGGATGCCACTGCACCCCGGCCAGTCCACGGTCGACGTCCTCGAACGCCGCGACGGCCGCGCGGGGTGACGACGCGGTGACCACGAAGCCCTCCGGCGCGGCGACGACCTCGTCCCCGTGCGACATCCACGCCCGGAGCTGGTCGGGCAGCCCGGCCAGGAGCACACCGTGATCACCGACCGTGACGTCGGTGCGGCCGTACTCACGCTGGCCGGTGCTCGCGACCGTCCCTCCGAGGACCTGGGCCATCGCCTGGAAGCCGTAGCAGATGCCGAAGACCGCGGTGCCCGTGCCGAAGAGCGCCGGGTCCAGGCGCGGCGCGCCCTCCTCGTACACCGACGACGGGCCCCCCGAGAGGATGATCGCCTTCGGCTTCTTGGCGAGCATGTCCTCGACCGGCATCGTGTGGGGCACGATCTCGGAGTAGACCTTCGCCTCCCGCACGCGTCGGGCGATCAGCTGCGCGTACTGGGCGCCGAAGTCGACGACGAGGACCAGGTCGTGCTCAGGAATCTCGGTCACACCTCGATCCTATCGAGCGCCGTCAGCTAGCTGACGCCGACGATGGGAAGACGCAGCGCCGCAGGGGCGTCGACCGGCACGACGGGGTTCTTCGGCGCCACGGGCTCGAGGCGCGCGTAGGCCTCGCCCGTCGCCGGACGCGGGTCCGACTGGTCCCTGTTGGGCCAGAACGCCATCGCCCGCTCGGCCTGGGCCGTGATCGTCAGCGACGGGTTCACGCCCAGGTTCGCCGAGATCGCGGCGCCGTCGACGACGTGGAGGCCGTCGTAGCCGTACAGCCGGTGGTACGGGTCGATCACCCCGGTGGCCGGGGAGTCGCCGATCACGCAGCCCCCGATGAAGTGCGCGGTGAGCGGGATGTTGAACGGCTCACCGATCGTGCCTCCGGGCCAGCCGTCGATCTTGTCAGCCGTACGGCGCACGGCCTCGTTGGCCTTCGGGATCCACGAGGGGTTCGGGTCGCCCGCCCCCTGGGCCGAGGTCAGCCGCAGGCGTCCGGTGATCCGGCTCCGCTTCATGGAGGTCGTGATCGAGTTGTCGAGCGACTGCATGGCCAGCAGGATGATCACCCGCTCCGACCAGTGCTTGAAGTCGTACAGCTCTCTGACGTTGCGCTTCTGCGCCCACAGCTCCTTGAGCCAGGCCTGCCAGCGCGGCCTCTCCCCGTCACCGTCGGTGAGCACCGTCTGGAGCAGCGACATCGCGTTGGAGCCCTTGCCGAAACGGACCGGCTCGATGTGGGTGACCTCATCGGGGTGGAACGAGGAGGTGATCGCGACGCCGGTGGAGTAGTCCACGTCCCGGCTGCCGGCGATCGCCCCGAGCAGCGACTCCGAGTTGGTCCGGGTGAGGACCCCGAGCCTCGACGAGATCCGCGGGAGGACGCCTCGGCTGCGCATCCTGTGCAGGAGCTTCTGTGTGCCCAGCGAGCCGGCGGCGAACACGACCTGGTCTGCGGTGAAGCGGCAGGCGACCTTGCGGCGCCGGTCCGTACGCCGCGTGTCGACCGTGTAGCCGCCACCGGGGCGCGGGCGGACCTCCGTCACGGTGGTCAGCTCGTGGACGCGCGCGCCGGCCTGCTCGGCGAGATAGAGGTAGTTCTTGACCAGCGTGTTCTTGGCGTTGTGGCGGCACCCCGTCATGCACTCGCCGCACTGGATGCATCCGGCCCGATCAGGGCCTGCACCACCGAAATAGGGGTCGGCGACGGTCTCACCGGGGCCCCCGAAGAAGACGCCGACCGGTGTGGGGTGGAACGTGTCGGCGGCGCCCATCTCCTCGGCGACCTCCCGCATGACCTCGTCGGCAGGAGAGGTGACCGGGTACGTCGTCACACCGAGCATCCGCTTGGCCTGGTCGTAGAAGGGCGCGAGCTCCGCCTTCCAGTCGGTGATGTGACCCCAGGCAGGGTCGCGATAGAAGGGCTCGAACGGCTCGTAGAGGGTGTTGGCGTAGACCAGCGAGCCGCCGCCGACACCCGCGCCGGACATGATCATCACGTCCTTCAGGAGGTTGATGCGCTGGATGCCGTAGCAGCCGACCTCGGGCGCGAAGAGGTAGCGCCGGAGGTTCCACGAGTTGTCCGCGAAGTCCTCGTCGCGGAACCGCGCCCCGGCCTCGAGGACCCCGACGCGGTAGCCCTTCTCGGTCAGTCGCAGTGCGGTCACGCTCCCGCCGAACCCCGAGCCGATCACCAGGACGTCGTAGTGCTGCGGTGCGGTGTCGTTCACAGCGTCAGCGTAAGACCGCGTTCACGCTATTGCTACCCCTGGGTAACGAATATGTCATCGCGGATGTCGTATCCCCTCCGACGCGGCGTGACGGTCGGTGTCAGGCCCGGCCGGCCTTCTTCAGGACGCGCAGCGCCGCGGTGATCGTCGTCTGGAAGGCCGCATCGCTCACCATCCGGGGAGCCGAGAGGGGCAGCAGCCGCTGGTTGGCGACCGCCTGCGTCTCGGTGTAGCGGAGGATCCCCTCCGCACCGTGCCGACGGCCGATGCCCGACTCCCGCATCCCGCCCATCGGCGCCTCCAGCGAGGCGAAGGTGGCGGCGAACCCCTCGTTGATGTTCACGCTGCCTGCCTTGATCCGGCGAGCAAGCTCGCGACCCCGCGCGACGTCACGTGTGTAGATCGCGGCGTTGAGGCCGTACGACCCGGCGTTGGCGCGGTCGATGGCCTCACCCTCGCTGCCGAAGCGGTAGAGCGAGACGACCGGGCCGAAGGTCTCGTCGGCGAAGCAGTCCATCGCCGGGCTCACACCCTCGAGCAGCGTGGGCTCGTAGAAGTACGGACCGACCTCGGGGCGCGGCCTCCCGCCGGTGAGGACGCGGGCTCCCTTGGACACGGCGTCGGCGACGTGGGCGGACACCGTGTCCAGCTGCCGCTGCGAGACCAGCGAGCCCATGTCTCCGTCGTAGTCCAGCGACGCCGACATCGTCATGCGGCCGATCCGCTTGACGAGCTTGGCGACGAAACGGTCATAGACCGCGTCCGCGACGAACAACCGCTCGACCGACACGCAGAGCTGGCCGGCGGAGGAGAAGCACGCACGGACCGCGCCCTCGACGGCGCGGTCGAGGTTGGCATCGGCGAGGACCAGCATCGGGTTCTTGCCACCCAGCTCGAGCGAGGTCGAGACGAGCCGCTCGGCCGCCTGCGCCGCGACACGCCTGCCGGTCGCGGTCGAACCGGTGAAGCAGACGTGGTCCGCCCGCTCGACGATCGCGCCGCCGATCACGGGGCCGGGCCCGTTGACGACCTGCCACAGGCTCGCGGGAAAGCCGACCTCGCGGAACAGCTCGATCGCGGCCAAGGCGGAGAGAGGTGTCTGGCCGTCGGGCTTGTGGACCACCGCGTTGCCTGCCGCGACGGCAGGGATCCCGTCCGAGATCGCCAGCGTGAGCGGATAGTTCCAGGGAGAGATGATCCCGACGACGCCCTTGGGGACCCGGTTGATCCGCGTCTGGGTGAAGAGCGGGTAGACCCCGGGGACGCGACGCGTCGTGAGGTGCCGCGCGAGGGTGCGACCGTAGTAGCGAGCGGTGAGCGCCACGTGCAGGACCTCGTCGAAGGCGTGCTTGCGCGCCTTCCCCGACTCCCACTGCACGAGGTCCATGAGGTCGTCGGCGTGGTCGAGAACCGCGTCATGGAGGTCGAGGAGCAGCGCCGACCGGTGGGACAGGTCGGTCCGCGACCACGGGTCGTGCGCCGCCCGGGCAGCCGCGAACGCGTCCTCGACGTCACCGGTGTCCGAGACGGGGAGCGTAGCGATCGGCTGCCCGGTGAAGGGCGCGTACGTCGTCTCCGCCTCGCCCGACGTGGCGCGCAGCCCTGCGGTCAGACGACGGACGAGGGCCGGGTCGACGGCGAACGCGGCTGTCGCGTCGTGCTCGGGGTCGGCGGGGAGGCGCCCGTGCTCCGGAGCGCTGGGGTCGCGTCGTGACATGCGGTCACTGTAGAGGGGGCACCACACCAGTGCTACCCCCCGGTAACGAGTCCGCCACCGGCAGTGTCACGAACGCCGGGCGTCGGCGCTACTGGACGACGACCTCGACCCGCTGGAACTCCTTGAGCTCGGTGTAGCCGGTCGTCGCCATCGCCCGGCGGAGCGCGCCGACGAGGTTCATCGTGCCGTCCGGCGCGGTCGACGGCCCGAAGAGCACCGACTCGAACGAGCCGACGGTGCCGAGGTTGATGCGCTGGCCGCGCGGCAGGTCGGGGTGCCACGCCTCGGCGCCCCAGTGGAACCCGCGTCCGGGCGCCTCGGCCGCACGCGCGAACGGCGAGCCCACCATGACCGCGTCCGCTCCGCAGGCGATCGCCTTCGCAAGGTCGCCGCTGTGGCCGACCGAGCCGTCGGCGATGACGTGCACGTAGCGGCCGCCCGACTCGTCGAGGTAGTCACGTCGTGCCGCGGCGACGTCGGCGAGCGCGCTCGCCATCGGCACGGCGACTCCGAGCACCTGGCGGGTGGTGTGCGTCGCTCCCCCGCCGAAGCCGACCAGGACCCCCGCGGCGCCGGTGCGCATCAGGTGGAGGGCGGCCTGGTGCGTGGCGCAGCCGCCGACGACGACCGGCACGTCGAGCTCGTAGATGAACTCCTTGAGGTTGAGCGGCTCGGTCTGCCCCGAGACGTGCTCGGCCGACACCGTGGTCCCCCGGATGACGAACAGGTCGACGCCCGAGTCGACGACCGTCTGCGCGAACTGCTTGGTCCGCTGGGGCGAGAGCGCACCGGCGACGGTCACGCCGGCATCGCGGATCTGCTTCAGCCGCTCGTGGATCAGCTCGGCCTTGATCGGCTCCTGGTAGATGCGCTGGAGCCGGACCGTCGCCTCACGCGACTCGAGGTGGGAGACCTCCTCGAGCAGCGGCAGCGGGTCGTCGTAGCGAGTCCAGAGCCCCTCGAGGTCGATGACGCCCAGACCACCGAGCTTGCCGAGCATGATCGCCGTCTCCGGCGACATCACGGAGTCCATCGGCGCGGCGACCACGGGGATCTCGAACCGGTAGGCGTCGATCTGCCAGGCCGTCGAGACCTCCTCGGGATCACGAGTCCGGCGACTCGGGACGATCGCGATGTCGTCGAACGCGTATGCCCTGCGGCCGCGCTTGGCGGCGCCGATCTCGATGTCCATCCCCGCATTCTAGTGAGGCGGGGCGAACACCGAGGACTGCGTCACAGCCTGGCGTAGTTCGGGGCCTCGACGGTCATCTGGATGTCGTGGGGGTGACTCTCCTTGAGACCCGCTGACGTGATCCGGACGAACTGCCCGCGGTCCTGCAGCTCCGGGACGGTGTGGGCACCGACGTAGAACATCGACTGGTGGAGCCCGCCGACGAGCTGGCGTACGACAGCGCCGAGCTGGCCGCGGTAGGCCACCTGGCCCTCGATGCCCTCGGGGACGAGCTGGTCGTCCGAGGTGACGTCGGCCTGGAAGTAGCGGTCCTTGGAGTAGGACTTCTTGCCCCGCGACGACATCGCGCCCAGCGACCCCATGCCGCGGTAGCTCTTGTACTGCTTGCCGTTGACGAAGATGAGCGAGCCGGGGCTCTCCTCCGTACCGGCCAGGAGCGAGCCCACCATCACCGTGTCCGCACCGGCCACGAGAGCCTTGGCGATGTCGCCGGAGTACTGGAGGCCACCGTCACCGATCAACGGCACTCCCGCCGGCTTGGTGGCGCGGGACGCCTCGTAGATGGCGGTCACCTGCGGCACGCCGACGCCGGCCACGACACGTGTCGTGCAGATGGAGCCGGGTCCGACACCGACCTTGACGGCGTCGACGCCGGCGTCGACGAGCGCCCTCGCGCCGGCGTACGTCGCGATGTTGCCGCCGATGATCTGGACGTGCGAGGTCGCGGGATCACGCTTGAGGCGCTGGATCATGTCCAGCAGCGCCTGGGCGTGGCCGTGGGCGGTGTCGACGACGAGGACGTCGACACCGGCCTCGATCAGCGCGGTCGCGCGATCCCAGGCGTCACCGAAGAAGCCGACCGCGGCACCGACCAGCAGCCTGCCCTGCGCGTCCTTGCTGGCGTCGGGGAACTGCTCGGACTTCACGAAGTCCTTCACCGTGATGAGGCCGCGCAGGTGGCCGCCCTCGTCGACGAGCGGGAGGCGCTCCTTCTTGTGGGAGCGGAGCAGCTCAGCCGCCGCCTCGCGGTCGATGCCGACCGGGCCGGTGATGAGCGGCATCGGCGTCATGACCTCGCCGACCGTCTTGTGGGACCACTCCGCCAGGGGGACGAAGCGCAGGTCGCGGTTGGTGACGATGCCGAGGAGCGTGTCGTCGGCATCGACGACCGGGAGGCCGGAGACGCGGTACTGGCCACAGATCTCGTCGAGCTCCTCCAGCGTCGCCTTCTCGGTGATGGTGATCGGGTTGGGGATGACGCCGGTCTGCGTGCGCTTGACGAGGTCGACCTGGTAGGCCTGGTCCTCCACGGACAGGTTGCGGTGCAGGATGCCGATGCCACCCTCGCGCGCCATCGCGATGGCCATGCGCGCCTCGGTCACGGTGTCCATCGCCGCGGAGATCAAGGGGATGCGGAGAGAGATGTCTCGGGTCAACCGCGCCGTGGTGTCGACCTCGCTCGGGACGACGTCGGTCTCGCCAGGGAGCAGCAGGACGTCGTCGTAGGTGAGGCCCAGCGGTGCGAACTTCTCCGGCACACCCGCGGCGTTGAGATCCATGACGTCCTTTCCTCGAGCATCCGACGTCCCCATCCTACGAGGACCCCTGTCGACACATCCAACGACGGATGGGCGCAGCTGCTTCCGCGGCCGCGTGCGGCGGCCGTCACGTCCGGCGAGGACCGTCGAGGAGCGTCAGCGCACGACGTACGACGGGCGCCACGACGACGACCTGTCGGCCCACTGGTCGCCCGAACGATCACGGTCCCGGTCGCGGTCCCCGTCACGATCACCGTCCCAGGCGCCGCCGCGATCACGGTCCCAGGCGCCGTCACGGTCACGGTCCCAGTCCCGATCACGGGTCCCGTCGTCGGCGGGAGCGGGCGCGGTCGTCACCACCCCTGGGACGGGCGACGGCGCAGGAGTCGCCGGCTGCTCGGCCCGGGGCGAGTCCGCACGGCTCCGTCCGTCCCGCGAGGGAACGGGGTGAGATGCCTCGCCCTTGTGAGCAGACGAGAGCGCCTCGGCGCCGGAACGCCCGGTGTGCACTTCTGAACCTGTGACCGCCGGCGCCGACAGGTTGGGGCGCTCATGCCTCTTGGCCGTCCGCGGTGTCGCGACCTCCTCACCCAGCCCGACCGCGCGTCCGACGACGTAGGTGAGCGGCGCAACGGGGCTGCCGGCGACCGCCTGGCTGACGCCCATGGCGAGCAGGACGACGACGCCCACACCAAGCTCGGTGGCGCGGCGGACGCCCGGCGCGGGTCGAGTCGCGCGACCGCGGTGGGCGCGGCGGCGGTCGACCGGGCGCACGCGACGGGCACCCACAGGCCCCACCCGCCAGCCGGCCCGGCCCGGCGCCCTCGACACGGCGGTCAGCCGGTCAGCGGCGGGGTCCCCGGCGCCGGGGAGCGCGGCCATGACGTCGGTGCGCCAAGCGGCCAGTCCGTCGAGGAGGGGGTCGCCCGTGGCCCGACCGGCGATCAGGTCGTCGAGGAGACGGTCGTCGTGCGCGACCGGATCGACGCCGGTCACGCCGAGACCTCCCCGCGCGTCACCTGGCGGTTGCGGTGGAGGTCGCGCAGCCGCTGAAGGGCACGGTGCTGCGCGATCCGTACGGCGCCGGGCGTCATCCCCATCGCGGTGCCCACCTCGTTGGCGGTCAGTCCCATCGCGACCCGGAGGACGAGCACCTCGTGCAGTCGGCCCGGAAGGCAGTCGAGCAGGTCGAGGACATCTTGGGACTCGAGGCGTCCGAGCACCTCGCTCTCGGCCGAGGCGACGCCCGAGTCCGGGACGACCTCGACGAGAACCTGGCGCGAGCGGTAGGCGCTGCGCTGGGCGTCGGCCACCTTGCGGCTGCCGATGGCGTACACGAACGCCTCGAAGGGAAGACCCTGGTGCTCGAAGGTGGGGAGTGCCTGGAAGACGGCGATGCAGATCTCCTGGGCGACGTCCTCGGCCAGCTGCGCACCGTCGCGGTATCCGCCGAGGCGGGCACGGCAGTAGCGGTGCGACACGGTGCGCACGTCGCGCATGAGGGCATCCATGACGTCGGCATCATCGAGGGCTCGCAGCGCCAGCTCGGCGAGGTCTGGCTCACCGGAGGGTGGGCGGGGAAGCATCCGGGGATCCTTCGGGGGCTCAGGAGCATCAGGACGGGTCAGCACCGGTGGTGCCACGCCCACCGTCCCACGTCGCCGGGCGACACGCCAGACCGGATGCACAACGACGAAGGCCCGCCCCTCACGGGACGGGCCTTCGTCGTGGGAGTGCGCTCGGATCAGCTCTCGTCGTCGGCCGGCTTCTCGACCACCAGCGTCTCGGTGGTGAGCAGCATGGCGGCGATGGAGCCCGCGTTGGCCAGCGCGGAGCGCGTGACCTTAACCGGGTCGAGGACGCCCTGGGCGACCAGGTCGCCGTACTCGCCGGTCGCGGCGTTGTAGCCCTGGCCGCTCTCGCGGACCTTGGCGACCACGACGTAGCCGTTCTCGCCACCGTTCTCGGCGATCCAGCGCAGCGGCTCGACGGCCGACTTGCGGACGATCGCGACACCGACGGCCTCGTCACCGGTGAGCCCGAGGTCGTCCTCGAGCACCGACACGGCGGTCACGAGAGCGGAGCCGCCACCGGCGACGATGCCCTCCTCGATCGCCGCACGGGTCGCCGAGACGGCGTCCTCGATGCGGTGCTTCTTCTCCTTGAGCTCGACCTCGGTCGCGGCACCCACCTGGATGACGCAGACGCCGCCGGCGAGCTTCGCGAGGCGCTCCTGGAGCTTCTCGCGGTCCCAGTCGGAGTCGGTCGAGTCGATCTCGGCCTTGATCTGGTTGACGCGGGCGGAGACCTCGTCGTCCTTGCCGGCACCGTCGATGATCGTGGTGTCGTCCTTGGTGACGACGACGCGACGCGCCGTGCCGAGGTCGTCGAGCCCGATCTGGTCGAGCTTCAGGCCGAGGTCGGGGGTGACGACCTGGGCGCCGGTGAGGACCGCGATGTCCTGCAGCATCGCCTTGCGGCGGTCACCGAACGCCGGCGCCTTGACGGCGACCGAGGTGAACGTGCCGCGGATCTTGTTGACGACCAGCGTCGAGAGCGCCTCGCCGTCGACGTCCTCGGCGATGATCAGGAGCGACTTGCCCGCCTGGACGACCTTCTCCAGCAGCGGGAGGAGGTCGGCGACGGACGAGATCTTGCCCTGGTTCACGAGGATGTACGGCTCGTCGAGGACGGCCTCCATCCGCTCGGTGTCGGTCACCATGTAGGGCGAGAGGTAGCCCTTGTCGAACTGCATGCCCTCGGTGAACTCGAGGCCGGTGCCCATCGTGTTGGACTCCTCGACGGTGATGACACCGTCCTTGCCGACCTTGTCGAAGGCGTCGGCGATCAGGCCACCGATGTGGGCGTCACGCGCCGAGATGTTGGCGACGTGCGACATGTCCTGCTTGTCGTCGACGTCACGGGCCAGCTCGAGGAGCCGCTCTGAGACAGCGGCGACGGCCTTGTCGATGCCGCGCTTGAGGGCGATCGGGTTGGTGCCCGCCGCCACGGCGCGCAGGCCCTCGTGGACCATCGCCTGAGCGAGCACGGTCGCCGTGGTGGTGCCGTCACCGGCGATGTCGTTGGTCTTGGTGGCAACTTCCTTGGCGAGCTGGGCGCCGAGGTTCTCGAACGGGTCGTCGAGCTCGATCTCACGGGCGACGGTCACGCCGTCGTTCGTGATCGTCGGCGCACCCCACTTGGAGTCGAGGACGACGTAGCGACCCTTGGGGCCGAGCGTCACCTTCACGGTGTCGGCCAGAATGTCGACGCCACGCTCGAGTGACCGACGAGCAGTCTCGTCGAACTCAAGAATCTTGGGCATGGGGATCCTTCTCTGTGGTGTCGGACCCGTCGAGACACCGCGGGCCCATGTGCTGCGGACGAGTGCTTTCGCCCCAGCGGTCTCGGACCGCCGGGGCGAGCACGTCGCTACTTCTCGATGACCGCGAGGACGTCGCGCGCCGACAGGATGAGGAACTCCTCGCCGTCGTACTTCACCTCGGTGCCGCCGTACTTGCTGAAGACGACGACGTCGCCGACCTTGACGTCGACGGGGATGCGCTCGTCGCCGTCCTCGTTGAAGCGGCCCGGGCCCACGGCCAGGACGGAGCCCTCGGTGGGCTTCTCCTTGGCGGTGTCCGGGATGACCAGGCCCGAGGCGGTGGTCTGCTCCGCCTCGAGAATCTTGACGACGATACGGTCCTCGAGCGGCTTGATGGTGACCGACACTTGTCGACCTCCCCTTTCGTGTTACCCCGTGAGCGGGCGTTCGCCCGTACGACGGGACTGGGACTGTGGGTCCTTCGAGGTGCTCGCACGCACGCCGTCGCGGGAGCCGTACGCGGTGCACCGTTAGCACCCAGGATACGAGAGTGCTAAATCCAACCTAGAGCCGGGTTAGCACTCGGTCAAGCAGAGTGCCAGCGCCCGTGAGCCCGGCCTCCGGGCCCGTGCTGCGAGACTTGCCCCCATGGAGGTCGAGACGTTCGAACGACTCCTCGACGCCGAGGGACAGCAGGTCCTCCGCGAGGCCGAGGCCACGTACGGGAGCGTCGACGAGCTGACGCTGGTCACCCGGCTGCGCCGGCAGGGCCACTCCCCCGAGCTGGTCGCGGCGGCGACGAGTCAAGTGGCGCTGCGGCGCCGGGCGGCCACCAAGCTCGGCGCCGACGCCGCGAACATGTACTTCACCCCGGACGCGCTCGAGCAGGCGACGCGCCTGCGGGTCGCCGCTCATCGCGCCGAGCGGCTGAGCGCCACCGGCGCCCGCACGCTGGTCGACCTGGGGTGCGGGATCGGCGCCGACCTCGCGGCGTTCGCCCGCGCGGGACTGTCGGTCCACGGCGTGGAGCGCGATCCGCTCCGGGCCGCGATGGCGCGGGCGAACCTCGCTGCCCTGCGGCTCGACGGCACCGTCGGCGTCGCGGACCTGACGGCGGTCGACCTGACCCCGTACGACGCGGCGTTCGTCGATCCGGCACGGCGGGACGGGCGCGGTCGGACGTTCGACCTCGACGCGTTCAGCCCTCCGTGGTCGTTCGTGGTGGGGGTGCTCGCCGATCGCGGCCTGGCCAAGGTGCTCCCGGGCATCGCCCACGATCTGGTTCCCGACGGTGTCGAGGCGGAGTGGGTCAGCGACCGTGGGGACCTCGTCGAAGCCTGCCTCTGGGGACCCGCGTACGCCGGGGCGACGCGGCGGGCCACCGTCATCGGGACCCACGCCACGGCCACGCTGACCGACGCGGACGCGCCCACCGAGGTCCACGTCGCCGCCCCGGGTGACTGGCTCTACGAGCCCGACGACGCGGTGATCCGCGCAGGTCTCGTGACCGCGGTCGCTGTCCTCACCGACGGCTGGCTCGTGGATCCGCACATCGCCTACGTCTCGAGCGCCACGCACGTGGCGACGCCGTACGCCCGGGCCTTCCGTGTCCTGGAGGAGCTCCCGTACCGGGAGAAGCAGCTGCGGGCGGCGTTGCGCGAGCGCGACGTCGGCACGCTGACCGTCAAGAAGCGGGGCGTCTCGGTGGTCCCTGAGGTGCTGGTCAGACGGTTGCGGCTGGCCGGCTCGGAGACCGCCACCGTCGTCCTCACCCGCGTGGCGGGAGAGGGCCGGGCCTACCTCGTCGAGCCGGTCCTCCGCACAGACGCACCGGTGGCGGGACCCTGAGGTCCCGCCACCGGCGTTCGTGCTTCAGTGCCGCTCAGCGGCTCCTGCTCAGCGACCCAGGTGACCCAGGATCTTGCAGGCGAGCCACTTGAGCCACTTGATGGGCTCGCGCAGCGGGTTGGGCATCGGACCGCACTTGTCGGCCGGCGGCTGCGTGACCTTGGTGACGGTCACGGTGACGGTGCCGGTCGCCTCCGCCTGGCCGTCGGAGACGGTGTAGGTGAAGGTGTCGGTGCCGGAGAACCCGGCCCTCGGGGTGTAGGTGACGTTGGCGCCCGTACCCGTCACAGTGCCGTTGGCCGGCGTGCCGTAGGTGTAGGTCAGGGTGTCGCCGTCGGCGTCCGCACCGCGCAGCGCGATGTTGACGGCCCTGTCCTGGTTGGTCGTCGCCGTCACGTTGCCCGCGGTAGGCGGCGTGTTCGGCGGGATGACGACCTCGTTGACCGTCACGGTGACCGTGCCGGTGGCCTCCTCCTCGCCGTCGGAGACGGTGTAGGTGAAGGTGTCGGTGCCGAAGAAGCCGGCGTTCGGGGTGTAGGTGACGTCGGCGCCCGTACCCGTCACGGTGCCGTTGGCCGGCGTCCCGTAGGTGTAGGTCAGGGTGTCGCCCTCGTCGGCATCAGCGCCCTCGAGCGTGATGTCGACCGCCTCGTCCTGGTTGGTCTCCGCCGTCACGTCGCCCGCGGTGGGCGGCGTGTTGTCCGGCGGGTCGATGACCTCGGTGACCGTCACGGTGACCGTTCCGGTCGCGGTGCCGCCGTTGCCGTCGTCCACGGTGTAGGTGAAGGTGTCGGTGCCGAAGAAGCCCTCGTTGGGCGTGTAGGTGACGTCGGCGCCCTCACCGGTCACGGTGCCGTTGGCCGGCGTCCCGTAGGTGTAGGTCAGGGTGTCGCCCTCGTCGGCATCAGCGCCCTCGAGCGTGATGTCGACCGCCGAGCCCTCCCTGGTCTCCGCCGTCACGTTGCCCGCGGTCGGCGGGACGTTCGTCGGCGGGTCGGCAGTGACGGACACGGTGATCGTCGCGGTGTCGGTGCCGCCGTTGCCGTCGTCCACCGTGAAGGTGAACGTGTCGTCGCCGGCGAAGCCCTCGTCCGAGGTGTAGGTGACGTTCGGGCCCTCACCGGACACCGTGCCGTTCTCAGGCTGGGTGTAGGTGTAGGTCAGGTCGTCGCCGTCGGGGTCAGAGGCCGACAGGGTGATGTCCACCGGGTCGCCACTCTGGACCGCCGCCGTGCCGTCGTTCGCCGTCGGCGCCTGGTTGGGCGGCTCGCCGACGTTGACGGTGACGGTGCCGGTGGCCTCCGCCTCACCGTCGGAGACGGTGTAGGTGAAGGTGTCGGTGCCGAAGAAGCCCTCGTCGGGCGTGTAGGTGACGTTGGCACCCTCACCGGTCACGGTGCCGTTGGCCGGCTCTCCGTAGGTGTAGGTCAGCTCGTCGCCCTCGTCGGCATCGGCGCCCGCGAGCGTGATGTCGACCGGCGCACCGAAGTCCGTGGAGGCCGTCACGTTGCCCGCGGTGGGCGGCGTGTTCGGCGGCGGCGGCGGTTCCTCGATCCCGAACGTTCCGAAGGTGTCGTCGCTGGCAGCGGGCAAGGTGCACGCCATCGTGACGGCGCCCTCGCCGCCCACCAGCTCACCGGCGGCGTTGCGCAGCGATGCGATGACGTTGAACGCCCGCGGCATGTGGATGGTGCCCGTGCTCGGCAGCTCGAGGCCGGGGTACTCCGCCGTCGTGGGAACCGGGATCGCGGGCACGTCGCCCTCGGTCGGGATCTGCCACGGCGGGGTCGACGTCGCCGGGACGGGCGACCACGGTGCGGCGAGGTTGGCGATCGGGTACACGAACGGGTCGGTGATCCCCGGAACCGTGATGTTGATGCTCGCGTCGTTGGAGAAGCCGCTGGCCGATCGCGCACCGAGCAGGCCGTACGTCGCCGAGCGCAGCGGCTCAGGCAGCGTCAGCGTGATCTGGGTCTTGCGAGCCGGGATCGTGTCGCCGGGGGCGACAACATCCGGGATCACCACCCTGGCGTTGACACCCACGGAGAAGTCACCGAGCGCGAGCCCTGCCGCGACGACGTTGCACGTGTAGGTGAAGTCCTTGTTGAGCTCGACGTCGTCCGCACTGGCCGGCGCCGCCCCGAGAGCCGTCGCGCTCACGGCGATGCCGGCGACCAAGGCCCCGGATGCTGCGAGCGACAACGGCCTTCGAGCCGTTGGATTCCTAAAAATGGACAAGGTGATCCCCTCCAGATCGACGGCCCGCCCTCGCGAGCGTCCGTCTGTCCGATACCCAGTGAACTGGGTGTTACGGCTCAGTAACCTACGCAGGTGTAACCACAAGTTGCAATAGGGGAGACGCAAGAAATGTGTTCTTGCCCACACGAGTGGGTGGCTGGAGAGGCCGCTCAGGCGACGATCTGCGTGACCGGCATCGAGGAGTCCGCGGCCAGGTCGAGCGAGCTCGGCGCGGCGCCCTTGGCGACCAGGGCCGAGCCGAGCGCCGCCACCATCGCGCCGTTGTCGGTGCAGAGCACCGGCGGCGGGATCCGTACGTCGATCCCGGCCGCCTCGGCGCGCTCCAGCACGTAGTGGCGCAGGCGGCCGTTGGCCGCGACACCCCCGCCGAGGACCAGGTGCTCCGCCCCGTGATCGACGCACGCGCGGACCGTCTTGGCGGAGAGGACGTCGCACACCGCGTCCTGGAAGGAGGCCGCGACGTCGGGGACCGAGATCGACCGGCCCATGCGCTCCTCGTGCTCGACGTGCCGCGCGACCGCACTCTTGAGCCCCGAGAACGAGAAGTCATAGCGGTGCTTGTCCATGTCGCGTCCACCGGTCAGGCCGCGAGGGAACGCGATCGCCGTGGGGTCGCCGTCGCGGGCGGCGCGGTCGATCTCCGGACCACCGGGATACGGAAGGCCCAGCAGACGGGCGACCTTGTCGAAGGCCTCCCCCGCGGCGTCGTCGATCGTCTCGCCGAGCATCCGGACCGAGCTGGTCACGTCGTCGACGAGCAGGAGGTTGGTGTGGCCGCCGGAGACGAGCAGGGCGGCGGTCGGCTCCGGGAGCTCACCGTGCTCGAGCCGATCGACGCAGACGTGGGCGACCAGGTGGTTGATGCCGTACAGCGGCTTGTCGTACGCGATCGCGAGCGCCTTCGCGGCGGCGATCCCGACGAGGAGCGCGCCGGTCAGTCCGGGCCCGCTGGTGACGGCGATCGCGTCGACGTCGGCCACGGAGACGCCCGCGTCGGCCTGTGCCTTCTCGAGCATCGGGACGAACGCCTCGAGGTGCGCGCGGCTCGCGACCTCCGGGACGACCCCGCCGAAGCGGACGTGCTCCTCGACGCTGGAGGCGACGGCGTTGGCGAGGAGCTCGGTCCCGCGGACGATGCCGACCCCGGTCTCGTCGCAGGACGACTCGATCCCCAGGACGAGGGGGCCGTCGGCGTGGGTCGTCGCAGTGCTCACGTCCCCATGGTGCCAGGGTGGGGTCATGGACCGTACGGACACTCCATCCACCGTCGACGAGCGCACCACAGCGCTCACCCTCCTCCGCTACGTCAGGGAGACCGCCCTCGCGAAGGCCGAGGGCCTCCCCGAGGACCTCGCGCACGCCACACCGCTGGCTACCTCGCCGCTGATGTCGATCGCCAACGTGATCAACCACCTGCGCTGGAACGAGCACTACTGGGTCGAGGTGGTCGTCGCGGGCGGCGAGGACCGTGCCCCCTGGTCGGACGAGCACCCCGACGGCGAGTTCGAGATCGCCGCACAGATGACGCTGGACGACATCCTCACCGGCTACCGCCAGCAGATCGCCGCCTGCGACGCGATCCTCGCCGAGCGCGACCTGGACGACCTGACGGCGAAGCCGCGGCGCGACTTCCAGCCGAACGTACGCTGGGTCGTCGCGCACCTCGTCGAGGAGACCGCGCGCCACAACGGGCATCTCGACATCTTGCGGGAGCTCGCCGACGGAGAGGTGGGTGACTGAATGCGGATGCGTCCGCTGGGCCGAAGCGGCCTGATGGTGTCAGTGGTCGGGATCGGGTGCAACGCGTTCGGGTCGCGCGTCGACGAAGCCGGTACGAAGGAGGTCGTGCACGCGGCCGTCGACGCCGGCGTCACGCTCTTCGACACCGCCGACACCTACGGGACCGGCGCGAGCGAGGTCCTGCTCGGACGGGCGTTGGGTGCTCGGCGTGGGGACGTCGTCCTCGCCACCAAAGGCGGCATGGACATGGGCGGCGCCAACGGTCCCGACTGGGGCGCCCGCGCGTCGCGCCGCTATCTGCGCCGTGCGCTCGAGGCGAGCCTCACCCGCCTCGGGACCGACTACGTCGACCTCTACCAGCTCCACACGCCCGACCGCGTCACGCCGGTCGAGGAGACGCTGAGCGTCATGGACGACTTCGTGCGGGAGGGCAAGGTCCGCTACGCCGGGTGCTCGAACTTCACGGCGTGGGAGCTGGTGGACGCCGACTGGACCGCGCGCACGGCGGGGACCACGGCCTTCGTGTCGGCCCAGAACGAGTACTCGCTGTACAACCGCGCGGCCGAGGCCGAGCTGGTCCCGGCGTGCGAGGCGCTCGGCGTCGGCCTGCTGCCGTACTTCCCCCTCGCGTACGGTCTTCTGACCGGCAAGTACGCCCGCGGCCAGGCCGCTCCCGAAGGCTCGCGTCTCGCGGCCGACAACCAGGCCGCACGCCTGGCTAACGCCGACTGGGACCGCGTCGAGGCACTCGAGGCGTACGCCCGCGACCGTGGCCGGAGCATGCTGGAGGTCGCGATCGGAGGACTCGCGGCCCAGCCCGCCGTCGCGAGCGTCATCGCCGGCGTCACGCGGGTCGAGCAGGTCCACGCCAACGTCGCCGCCGCGGAGTGGGAGCCGACCGACGACGACCTCGAGGCGCTGGACGCGACCCGGCCCGCCGAGCGCTGGTCCTACACGTCGTTCGCGCCTCGGCCGGAGGCGGGACGTCGGTAGCGTGACCACCATGGCGGCAGAGACGGCGGACGTACGCTCACGCTTCCCCGTGGACGACGACGCGCTCGGCGCTCTGCACGCGCGCGCGTTCGGCACCCGAGGATCCACGACCTCGTCCTGGAGCCGGCGGCTGGCGCGTCACAGCATCGCCTGGGTCGGCGCCTTCGACGGCCCCCGCCTCGTGGGTTTCGTGCACGCGGTGGGGGACGGGGGCGCGCACGCCTTCCTTCTCGACACCGTCGTGGATCCCTCGTGGCAGCGGCGCGGGATCGGCCTCGCGATCGTCGACCGGATCCAGGACGACGTCGCCGCGGCGGGAGTCACCTGGCTGCACGTCGACTTCGAGCCGCACCTCGCCGGCTTCTACGCCGCGTGCGGCTTTCGCGACACGTCCGCGGGCCTGATGCGACTCGGTCAGCCAGCGGCCTTCTGAGCCTTCTCGGCCTTCCGTGCCGCGCGAGCCGCACGCTCCTCGGCATCGAGGCGCGCCGCCTCCTCGAGCGTGGGCGCGGAACCCCCGAGCCGCGCCGGCGCCCACCACTGACCCTCGAGGGGCTCGGGGTAGGCCGCGATCGCCTCGTCGAGGAGCCTCTCGAGGGACTCTTTGAGGGCCTTCGTCTCGGCAACGGGATCTGCACCGGTGGGGTGCTGGGGCTCGCCGACGTTGATGACGATCGGCAGGCCCCACGGGAGCGAGGGCTTGTGGCCCTTGGTCGTGATGCGCTGCGTCCCGAAGAGCACCATCGGGATCAGCGGCACGCCCGCCTGCGCGGCGATGCGCGCAGCGCCGGACTTGACCCCCTTGATCTCGAACGACTGGCTGATGGTGGCCTCGGGGAAGATCCCGACGAGCTCACCACGACGGCAGTAGTCGACGGCCGCCTCCAGGGACTCCGCACCCGACGAGCGGTCGACCGGGATGTGGTGCATCGATCGGAGGACCGGGCCACCGACCGGGTGGTCGAAGGCCTCCTTCTTGGCCATGAAGCGCACCAGCCGGCCGCGACGCGCGGCGGGGAAGCCGTCGAGCACGAAGTCGGCGTACCCGACGTGGTTGGACGCGATGACGGCCCCGCCCTCGCGGGGGATGTTCTCGGTGCCCAGCATCTGGATCTTCCAGCCGCGCAGCTTGAAGAGGGTCTTGGCCGTCGCCACGACGGGCGGGTACGTGATGTCGCGCATCCCGCAACCCTACCGACCTACGGTCGCGTAGGTTAGTGGTGGCTCGGATGCGGCGCCTCGTCCCGGATCAGCTGCGCCACCAGCTCCGGCTCCTCGAGGCCGGGCAGGTGCGCCACCGCCGGCAGGACACGACCCGGGCCCTGGCCGATGCGACGAGCGGTCTCCTCGTAGAACGGGAGGTCGCACGGCAGGTCGTGCTCACCCCACGTGGTCAGCACCGGCACGGTCAGCTCGCTGAGCCGCGTCCAGGCGTCGAGCCCCGCGTCTCCCGCCGACTCGGGAGCGGCGACGTCGAGGATGGTTCGATTCATGGCCTCGAACAGCGTCCGAGGTGGGCCGCCGACCCTCCCCTCGACAGTCCCCGGGCCGTCGAGCCACAGGTGCGTGAGCGCACGGATCCGAGCGTCGACGCTCAGGGACGGATCATCAGCGCGGTCGATGAGGGGCCCCGAGGCTGGATCTGGTTGCCAGTCGAACGGAGTGTCCTCGTCGGTCATGCCCGACACACCGGCTCCGACGAGCAAGACCCCTGTGACGCGATCCGGGTGCAGCAGCGCCGCGTCGAGCGCGAGGGCTCCGCCCATGGAGTTGCCGACGAGGAAGACCTGCTCGAGCGCCAGGTCGTCGAGGACCTCGATCAGGTCCGCCACGTGCGTGAAGGCCGAGGTCGGATCGGCGGCGGGACTCGCCCCGTAGCCCCGTCTGTCGTAAGCGACGACATCGAGACCGTCGTCGACGAGTGCGTCCGCCACCGCTGCCCACGATCGACTGTCCGCCACACCGGCATGCAGGAGCACCACGGCGGGGCCCTCCGCCGGCCAACGGGTCACGGCCAGTCGTCCACCGTCTGCGGTCGAGAGCACGTGCTGCTGCCTATCCATGACGCCCGAACGTACCGGAGGAGGGGCGCCTCAGCGATCCCTCAGCGACCCTCGGCGTAGGCGTCGATCTCCACCTCGACGAGATGGTCGGGATGCATCAGCCGGTTGACCTCGAGCATCGTCGACACCGGCGGCGTGGAGCCGAAGAGCTCCCGGTGGGCGCGGCCCACCTCGTCGGCATCGGTGATGTCGATGACGTACATGCGGGTCCGCACCACGTGCTGGGCGTCGAGCCCGCACTTGCGCAGCGAGTCCATCGCGATCCCGAACGCCACCATGGTCTGCACGTACGGGTCGTTGACCCCGATCACGGTCCCGTTGACGGTCGCCGTGGTGCCGGCGATCGCGACGTGCGGTCCGTACGAGACCGCGCGCACGTATCCGTACCGTTCCTCCCACGGTGTTCCCGACGGCAGCCGGTACATCAGCCATCCCTTCGGGGCACCACGCGGCGTTCCATGACGACGGCGTCCGCGCCCGAGCGGTAGTAGTTCGGCCTCGTCGCGATCGCGGCGAAGCCCCCTGCCTCGTACAGCCCGGTCGCCGCGACGTTGTCGGATGCCACCTCGAGCAGCACCCGCTCCACGCCTCGTCGCTCGGACTCCCCCAGCAGCGCCGCCAGAAGCCGGCGCCCTACCCCCGTCCTGCGCCGCCCGGGCAGCACCGCGATCCGGACCACGTCCGCGGTGTCCCCGGCGACGACCAGGCTGCCGTAGCCGATCACGGCGCCGGCTTCCTCGGCCACGACCACGTGCCGGCTCGCGCCGTCGAGCTCGTCGGCGACCTGCTCCTTCGACCACGCCTCACGACCGAACGCAGCGTCCTCCAGCGAGGTCAACGCGTCCAGGTCGCCTGGCATCCCAGGGCGGATCACGCCGACGCGCGCTTGCGCTGGACCGCCGGAGCGGCATCGGGACGCCGCAGGTAGAGCGGCTCGGTGCCCACCTCGACCGCCGTCCCCGCTGCCACCATGCCGGCGAGCACCCCGGCATCGGGGTCGGCGGGTCCGTCGACGCGAGCGAGGACCTCGGCGTACAGGTCCGCTCCTCGTCCGAGCACCGGCATCGTCGACGGCAGGCGTGCCGCGAGGTCGGCGGGCCGCATCACATCGGCATCACCGACGCGCTCACCGCGCGGCGTGTACTCCGCCCAGTAGACCTCCTTGCGACGGGCGTCAGTGGCGACGACGAACGCGTCCTCGACCGCACCTGCGGCGACCGCCTCGGCGGCGATGACGTCGAGCGAACAGACACCGTGCAGCCGCGCGTGCAGCGACACCGCCAACGTCCGCGCCGTCACCACACCGACCCGCAGGCCGGTGAACGGCCCGGGCCCGACGCCGACGGCGACATCGGTCACGTCGCGGCGGTCGACGCCCGCCCGAGCGAGGACGGCGGCGATCGCCGGCGCCAGCATCTCGCCGTGACTCATCGCGCCGGGGCGCGAGTCGGAGGCGAGCACAGTGGTCCCGTCGTGGAGGGCGACCGAGGTCGCCGGTGCGGCGGTGTCGAGGGCGAGGATCAGCATCGGGGCACAGGTTACGCCAGGCGTGGTGACGCTCACAGTGGTCTCGGCTCTTCGAGGCCGCGGGCCTGCGCCGAGTGCGCGACCGCGCCGGGACCGAGCAGCGTCGACCGCAGCGGGACCCTCGCCCACCGCACCCCGTGCGGCTTGACCGTGACGAGGCGTACGTCGTGGTCGTCGACGTCCGCACGCTCGGGCGCCTCGGCGCCCAGCGGGTCGAGGACGGTCGCCGCGCGCCGCTCCAGCCGTACCTCGAGCCAGGAGTCGCTGAGGTCCTCGGCCATCCCTGCGCCCCACTCGACGACGGTCACCGAGTCCTCCGTGGCGGTGTCGAGGTCGAGGTCGTCGAGCTCGAGCGCACCGCCGAGCCGATAGGCGTCGACGTGGACGAGCGGTGGGCCCCCGGCCAGGTTCGGATGCGTACGGGCGAGGACGAAGGTCGGTGACGTGACCGGACCGCGCACGCCGAGGCCCTCCCCGATCCCCTGGGTGAGCGTGGTCTTGCCCGCACCGAGACCGCCGGACATCACCACGACGTCACCCGCCTGCAGCAACGAGGCGAGCCGGACTCCGAAGGCGTGCGCGTCCTCGGCGGTGGGGAGCTCGCGCGCGAGCCACAGCGTCTTGCCGAACTCGATCGTCGTGCCGTGCTGCCGGACCGGGAAGTAGCGTCGGCGCGTCCAGAACGTGACGTTCTCCGGGAGCTCCTCGCGCACGTCGAGCCAGACGCCGTCCAGACCGCGCTCCTCGGCGGTGTCCTCGGCGACGCCGACCATCGCCGAGGCGACGCCGCGGTCCTGGTGGTCCGGGTCGACCGACACACGACGGAAGCCGAGCAGGCCCGGCCGCGACGTGTCGTAGAGCATGGCGCCGATCGGCTTGCCCCGGCGCTCGACGAGCAGTCCGCCACCCTCGGCGAGGGCCTCACGGACCGACTCCACGCTCTCGGTCAACGCGGTCGACGGCGGGTCGAGCACGGGCCGGGCGCCGAACGAACGACGGATCACCGCGAGCACGTCGGCAGCACGCTCCGGCGGGGCGTCGAAGACGTTCAGGGCGTGGAAGTTGGGCAGCGTGGAGCCGGTCATGCGGGCCAGCCCTCCCCGCTCCGTACGGCCGGCTCGGCCGATCCCCACAGCCCTTCGATGGCAGCGGTGACCTCCTCGTGGCGCTCGAGCATCATCATGTGGCCGGCACCCTCGTACGCGATGAGCTCGGACCCGTCGATCATCTCCGCCAGCCGGCGCGAGTGGCGGAACGGCGTCAGCCGGTCCTTGGTCCCGCCCATGACGAGCGTGCGTCGCCCCGGCAGCACGTCGAGGGCGTCGTACAGGTCCAGGTCGACGAAGTTGGCGGCGAAGTCCCACAGCGCCCGGTCCCGGGACCGGGCGATCATCTCGTCCGTCATGTCGGCGTACTTGGCAGACGACGTCGGTCCGATGGCGAAGGCGCGGGTGACGGGGTACGAGTCGAGGCGGCGGGCCGCCGCCACGAGCGGCCCGAGGCGCGGGAGCCACGGGTGCAGGAGGGCCAGCGGGTCCTTGGGACGGACCAGGTCGCCGGCGCTGGTGCCCATGAGGACGACACCGACGACGCGGTCACGGACGACGTCGCCGTACTGGGCGGCGAACGACATCACGGTCATCGCGCCCATCGAGTGACCCACGAGGATCAGGGGACCCTCCGGCGCGACGGCGTCGATCACGGACTTGAGGTCGTCGCCGAGCTGGTCGAGCGTGCAGCTCTCCGGCGACCCGTCTCCTGAGCTGCCGTGCTCACGCTGGTCCCAGAGCACCATCCGCGCCTGCCCGCGCAGCGCGGCGCGCTGGTAGTGCCAGCAGTCCAGGTCGAGGACCCAGCCGTGGCAGAAGACGATGGTGGGCCGGTCGCCCGCCTCCACGTCGTCGGGCTCCTCTACCTCGACGTGGAGAGGGACGCCGTCGGTCGCGGGCACGGTCACCGCCGGGACGTGCAGCGTCCCGAACTCCATCGCGTCACCTCGGCGGGAGCGACGACGCACCCGCTGGCGGTCGGTCGCGACGCGGGCGGCAGCAGCCGTGGCACCGGCCGCCGCGACCGTCCCTGCGGCCACCGCCGCGTACGCCCCCACCTTGCGCCAGTCCATGCGTTGCTCCTCCTCTGTGGCAGCGACGACCGACTCCGAGCGGCGTCGCGGCACGTCAGTGTGCCGGTCGCGGGGAGCCTGCGTAGCGCCGGACGATCCTGCCTCCAAGCCTAGTGACGACCTCGTAACCGATCGTGCCCGCCGCCACCGCCCAGTCCTCGGCGAGCGGCTCGCCCCGATCTCCGGGGCCGAACAGGACGACCTCGTCACCGCGCTGCGCCTCGAGGTCGCCGAGGTCGAGCACGATCTGGTCCATGCAGACCCGGCCCGCGATCCTCACGCGGTGGCCGCCGACCCAGGCCGGCGCCTTGCTGGACGCGGCCCGCAGGATGCCGTCGCCGTAGCCCAGCGGGACGAGACCGAGCGTCGTCTCGCGCTTCGTGACGAAGGTGTGCCCGTACGACACGCCGGTGCCTGGCGGCACCCGGCGGACCAGCGAGAGCGCGGTCCGCAGCGTCATGACGGGCGTCAGACCCAGGTCGGCAGGCGCTCCGATCGCCGGGCCAGGGCTCAGTCCGTACGAGGCGATGCCGACGCGCACCAGGTCGTGGTGGGTGCTCGGCCGTGTCAGCGTCGCCGCGGAGTTCGCGAGATGGCGCAGCTGCGGCTCCACTCCGAGCGACGCCAGCTCGGCGACCGCGGCGGCGAACGCATGCTCCTGGGCACCGTTGACCGGGCTCGCCGGCTCGTCGGCGCAGGCCAGGTGCGAGAAGATCCCGACGATCTCGAGCCGTCCCGAGCGTTGGGCGTCGCGGGCCGCCTCGAACAGCGCGGTCAGCTCCTCGCCGCGTACGCCACCCCTGGCCATGCCGGTGTCGACCTTGAGGTGCACACGGGGTCGCTCCGTGGCGCCCGCCTCGAGGACGGCATCGAGCTGGGACACCGATCCGGCGGCGACATCGACCCGGGCGTCGATCGCCGGAGCGAGGTCCGCCCCCGCCGGCGAGAGCCAGGCCAGCACGGGTCCGGTGTCACCGCCTCGCCGCAGGACCAACGCCTCCTCGACCGTGGCGACGCCGAGCCACTCCGCACCGGCTTCGCGAGCCGCGCCCGCGATCTCGACCGCGCCGTGCCCGTACGCATCCGCCTTGACCACCGCCATCTGGAGGGCGTCAGGCGCCGCCGTACGGAGGACCGCGAGGTTGCCCCGGTAGGCGTCGAGGTCGACGACCGCCTCCGCCGGGGCGGTCACCGGTCCCTCCAGTCGCGTACCTGCGACTCGTCGAGGAGGCCGTTGCGCCACGCCGTGATCACCGCGGGAACGGCGTCGGCGACCTGCCCGGCGGTCACCGGGCCGCCGGCCGACGCAGTGACCGCCGCGACACCGTGCACGAAGGCCGCGAGCGAGCCCGCGTCTCGGGGGTGCGCCCCCGCGGCGAGGAACGACCCGGCAAGGCCGGCGAGGACGTCGCCGGCACCGGCGGTGGCCAGCCACGGCGTCCCGGTGAGGTTCACCCGCGTGGGTGAGCCCGGGTAGGCGACGAGGGTGCGTGCGCCCTTGAGCAGCACGGTCGCGCCCCAGCGCTCCGCCGCGCGGGTCGCATGTCCGAGCGGGTCGGCCTCGACCGCCGACCGCTCGACGTCGAGCATCCGCGCGAGCTCACCGGCGTGCGGGGTCAGGAGGGCCGGGACGGCGAGGCGGTCGGGGAGGTGCTGGAGCGCGTCCGCGTCGACCACGACCGGGACCTCGTCCTCGAGCGCCATCCGCAGCCGCTCGGACGCGTCGTCACCTCCGCCCGAGCCGACGACCCACGCCTGGACGCGGCCGCGCTCGGCCGCGTCGGTGTGGGCGACGACCTCCGGGCACCGGTCGACCACCCGGGCGGCCAGCGCCGGCTCGCCGACGAACCGCACCATCCCCGCGACACCGGCCAGCGCGCCGCGGACGCACAGCTGCGCGGCGCCGGCGTACGCCGACGACCCGGCAGCGACACCGACGACGCCGCGCGCGTACTTCTGCGTCGGCGAGGTCCGCCGCTGGTCCAGGGTCGGGGCGAGGACGGCCATCAGCAGCCGGTTGTCGGAGGCCTCCAGCGCCTCGACGGACGGCGCCGGGAGGTAGGGGCCGAGGCCGATGTCGACCAGCCGGGGCAGCGCTCCGTGCACGGCCCAGCGCGCCGCGGGGTCCACCAGCAGCGCGTTCTTGTAGGTCCCGAAGGTGCACGTCGCGTCGGCGGCGAGGAACGACTCCGGCACGGTGGCGCCGTCCACGTCGACACCGCTCGGCACGTCGACCGCGATGACGAACGGCCGCTCGGCCTCCAGGATCGCCCGCCAGCCGTCGACGGGCGGCCGGAGCCCCGGCGAGCCGCCGATCCCGACGACACCGTCGACGACCACCGTGAAGCCCGTCGGCGAGTCGACCAGGCGACACCCCGCAGCCTGCGCGGCACGTGCCCCGTCGACGTGAACCCGGGCCGGGTCGGCGAACGCGACCGCGACGATGCGCTCACCCGCCAGCTCGGCGGCGGCGTACAACGCGTCTCCGCCGTTGTCTCCGGTGCCGACCAGGAAGACGACGGGTCTCGGTCCGGGAGCGACCTCCCGGACGTACGCCGCGAGGCCGGCCGCCGCCCAGCGCATGAGCGAGCCCGGTGGGACTCGCGCCATGAGGGCGGCCTCGGCGGCGCGGACGTCGGCGACGGTGTGTGCGTGCAGCATGTCAACCCTCTCCCACGACGAACGCGGTGGCGACCGGCCCGTCGTGGGCGATCGACAGGTGCCACCGAACCACACCGAGCTCCGCGGCGCGAGCGCCGGCAGCGCCGGTGACCGTCAGCGTCGGTCGTCCGGACGCGGAACGCCCGACCTCGGCGTCGTGCCAGGAGAGCCCGCCCGGCGAGCCCAGCGCCTTGGCCAGCGCCTCCTTGGCGGCGAAGCGCCCCGCGAGCACCACCGGCGCACCGGTCCGCTCGCCGGGCGCGAAGAGCCGCTCACGCAGCGCTGGAGTCTGCTCCAGCGCGGCGGCGAAGCGCTCGACGTCGACCACGTCGACGCCGATCCCGACGATCACTCGACCGTGACGGACTTCGCCAGGTTGCGCGGCTGGTCGACGTCGTGGCCGAGCAGCGTGGCGAGCTCGGCGGCGAAGATCTGCAGCGGGACGACGGCCAGCACCGGCTGCAGCAGCGTCGGCGCCTTCGGGAGCCGGATGAGGACGTCGGCGTACGGGTCGACCGACGTGTCGCCGTCCTCGACCAGCACCACCGTCCGCGCACCGCGCGCCCGGATCTCCTGGATGTTGCTGATGACCTTGTCGTGGAGCTGGTCGCGGCCCTTGGGCGGCACCACGACGAAGACCGGCAGCCCTGGCTCGATCACGGCGATCGGGCCGTGCTTGAGCTCGCCTGCCGCGAAGCCCTCGGCGTGGAGGTACGCGAGCTCCTTGAGCTTGAGGGCGCCCTCGAGCGCGACCGGGTAGCCCACGTGGCGCCCCAGGAACAGGAACGTCCGCTGGCCGGCGAGCTCGCGGGCGAGGTCGCGGACCACGTCGGCACGCTCGAGGACGGCCTCGATCCCGGCGGGGAGCTTCTCCAGCTCCGCGACCGTCGAGGCGATCTCGTCGCCGAACTTGGTGCCGCGGACCTGCGCGAGATAGAGGCCGAGGACGTAGCAGG
Source organism: Mumia sp. zg.B21 (assembly GCF_019550855.1). NCBI lineage: Bacteria > Bacillati > Actinomycetota > Actinomycetes > Propionibacteriales > Nocardioidaceae > Mumia > Mumia sp. zg.B21. Next base: position 1,296,188 of record NZ_JAHWCJ010000001.1, read on the forward strand.
CGATCAGCTGGGTGAGGAAGCCCTTGGTGGAGGCCACCGCGATCTCGGGGCCGGCATGGGTGTAGATGACGGCGTCGGACTCGCGCGGGATGGTCGACCCGTTGGTGTTGCAGATGGCGAGGACCTTCGAGCCCTGCTGCCGTGCGTGCCGGATCGCCTGGAGGGTGTCGGCGGTCTCGCCCGACTGGCTGATCGCGATCACGAGGGTCGACTGGCCGACGATCGGGTCGCGGTAGCGGAACTCCGATGCGAGCTCGACCTCGCACGGGATCCGCGTCCAGTGCTCGATCGCGTACTTGGCAACCATCCCGGCGTACGACGCCGTCCCGCACCCGATGATCAGGATCCGGTCGACGTGACGGAGCTCGTCGTCGGACAGGCGCATCTCGTCGAGGATCAGGCGCCCCTGGGAGTCGTGGCGACCGAGGAGGGTGTCGGCGACCGCCTTGGGCTGCTCGTCGATCTCCTTGAGCATGAACCAGTCGTAGCCGCCCTTCTCGGCGGCGGAGATGTCCCAGTCGACGTGGTACTCGGTGACCTTCGACGGGGCACCCTCGAAGTCGATGACGTCGATGCCCTCGCGGGTGATGGTCACGACCTGGTCCTGCCCGAGCTCGACGGCGTCTCGGGTGTAGTCGATGAACGCGGAGACGTCGGAGGCCAGGAAGTTCTCGCCGTCTCCTCGGCCGGCCACCAGCGGCGAGTTGCGACGGGCTCCGACCACGCGGTCGGGGTCGGCGCCGTCGGCGACGACCAGGGTGAACGCGCCCTCGAGGCGCAGGCACACCCGGCGCACCGCCTCGGTGAGGTCGACGGCTCCCTTGAGCAGCTCGCGGTCGACCAGGTGAGTGACCGTCTCGGTGTCGGTCTCGGACTGCAGCTCGACGCCCTCCGCCTCGAGCTCGGCCCGCAGCTCCGCGAAGTTCTCGATGATGCCGTTGTGGACCACGGCGACCCGGTGGTCCTCGGAGACGTGCGGGTGCGCGTTGCGGTCGCTCGGCGGCCCGTGCGTGGCCCAACGGGTGTGCCCGATGCCGGTGGTCGACTCCGGCAACGGGTGCTCGGCGAGCTCCGCGTCCAGGTTGGCCAGCTTGCCGACCTTCTTCGCGGAGACGATCGAACCGTCCCTCACGAGCGCGACACCGGTCGAGTCGTAGCCCCGGTACTCGAGACGGCGCAGACCCCCGAGGACGACGTCCAAGGCGGACCGTTCACCGACATAACCCACGATTCCACACATGAGCAACAGGGTACCGACCCCGCTGACGAGGTCGGCCGCCACAATGGGGTCCATGTCGCTCACGCAGCCGGGTTCCGGGGACACCTCGCCGTACGTCGAGCTCGAGCGCGGCGCGTGGGCCGCCCTCGCGGGCGAGGCGCCGCAGCCGCTGTCGCAGCGCGAGATCGACGAGGTCCGAGGCCTCGGGGACGAGCTGGATCTCGAGGAGGTCCGCAAGGTCTACGTGCCGCTGACGCAGCTGATCAGCATGCGCATCGGCTACGCGGGCGAGCTCTACCGGTCCACCGAGGCGTTCCTGCGCCGCCCGCAGCCGCAGCGCACGCCGTACGTGATCGGCATCGCGGGATCGGTCGCGGTCGGCAAGTCGACGACCGCCCGGCTGCTGCGCGAGCTGCTCGCCAAGAGCCCGGGCCACAGCAACGTGTCGCTCGTCACCACCGACGGGTTCCTGCTCCCCAACGCCGAGCTGGAGCGCCGGGGTCTGCTCGAGCGCAAGGGGTTCCCCGAGTCGTACGACCGCAAGGCCCTGCTGCGCTTCGTCATGGCCGTCAAGTCCGGGCGTGAGACGGTCGAGGCCCCGGTCTACTCGCACCTCTCGTACGACGTCACCGACGAGGTCGTCACGCTGAACCGGCCCGACGTGGTCCTCATCGAGGGCCTCAACGTCCTGCAGCCCGCGCGAGTCCGGGGTGACGGCCGACCGGGGCTCGCGATCAGCGACTTCTTCGACTTCTCGGTGTACGTCGACGCGGCCCGCAAGGACATCCGCCGGTGGTACATCGAGCGCTTCCTGCGCCTGCGCGAGACCGCGTTCCGCGACCCCGACTCGTACTTCGTGCGCTACGGCGCTCTGGACGCCGAGCAGGCGACCGCGCAGGCCTCGCTGCTGTGGGACTCGATCAACGGCCCGAACCTCAAGGAGAACATCGAGCCGACCCGCGGGCGCGCCACGCTGGTGCTGCGCAAGGACGCCGACCACTCCGTGCGATGGGTCCGTCTGCGCAAGCTCTGACCCGCACCTCGCGCTGTGATGGCCCTCACCCCTAGGGTGTGCGCCATGGACTCCGCGCTCAGCACGGTCGGGCTTCCGATCGCCCTCGGCATCATCATGCTCGGTCTCGGCCTCTCGCTGACCCTCGACGACTTCCGGCGCGTCGGCCGGCACCCCCGTGCCGTCGTGGTCGCGCTGGCCTGCCAGCTCCTCCTGCTCCCCGCAGTGTGCTTCGGCCTCGTCCTGCTCTTCGACCTCCCTCCGCTGCTCGCGATCGGCATGATGCTCCTCGCCGCGTCACCGGGCGGCACCAGCGCCAACCTCTACAGCCACCTCTTCCGCGGAGACGTCGCGCTCAACGTGACGCTGACCGCGATCAACTCGATCATCGCGATCGTCTCGCTGCCTCTGATCACGAACCTCGCCATCGCCTACTTCGACACCGACAGCTCGGTCTCGCTGCAGTTCACCAAGGTCCTGGAGGTCTTCGCGATCGTGCTCCTCCCGGTCGCTCTCGGCATGGCGATCCGTTCGGCACGGCCCGCTTTCGCCGCGCGGATGGACAAGCCCGTCAGGATCGCCTCGGCCGTGATCCTCGGCGTCCTCGTGCTCGGGATCCTCATCGACCAGCGTGACAACGTCGTGGAGTACGCCGCGCAGGTCGGCGCCGTCGCCACCCTCTTCTGCGTGGTGAGCCTCGCGGTCGGCTACCTCGTCCCCCGGTGGGCGGGCGTCACCGAGCGCCAGGCTGTCGCGTCGTCGTTCGAGATCGGCGTCCACAACGCGACGCTGGCGATCTACGTCGCGGTCGAGATCCTCGACGAGACGGAGATCTCCATCCCGGGCGCGGTCTACGGCCTGATCATGTTCTTCATCGCGGCCGCCTGGGGACTCGTGCTCACGCGCTACCTGGTCCGTACCGACGAGCGCGTCCCCGCCGACGCCTGAGCGTCAGAGGTCGCACCGGAACTCGCCGGTCATCGACGCCAGCCGGAAGCCCATCGCCTCGTTGACGGCGATCATGGGCGCGTTGTCGGCCGCGTTCCACGTGTGCAGGAGCTCACGCGGCGCCAGGTCGTCGGCCGCGGCGAGGAGGTTGCGCACCTTCATCGCGAGTCCGAGGCGGTGCCCGCGGTGCTCGGGGAGCACGAGGGTGTCCCACTGGTAGGCGTTCACCGGGTCCGAGCCCGGCACGACGATCTGGCTGTGCCCCGCCAGCACGCCGTCCGGGGCGACCGCCACGGTCGTCCACATGACCCTCCCCTGGGCTGCGAGCTCGGCCTCCTCCTGGCGCACCCGCTCGGGCGGGAAGTCCTCCGCCTCCCACCCCATGTCACCCGCGGGCGCCTCGACCGCCATCACGCTGCGCATCGCCGCGTACGGGGCCACGAGGTCGTCCGGCACGGGTCCGCGCCAGGTGCGCAGCTCGTACCCCGCGTGGTGACCGGCGGCCTTCTCGGCCAACCGAGCGAGCTCGTCGCGGTCCGGAGGCAGGTCGAGGACGCGTTGCGCCTCGATGAGACCGAGCCGGAACCCGTGCGCACGAAGCAGCTCGGCGTCCGGGCCCTCGTCGTCGCCAGGCGGCCACTTCGCCGAGCACTCCAGCCGCCTGCGGCCGAGCAGCCGTACCCGGTCCTTGAGGTGCTCGATGAAGGGACCGACCGATCCGCGGTGCTCGGGGGCGGTCGCCAACGCCACCCACGCCGTCTCCAGGTTGTCACGCAGCGGGACCTCCAGCTGGCAGGTCGCGACGACCTCACCGTCGTCGAGGCGGGCCCACAGGAACGCCCGTGCCGTCCACGGGTCGTCCGTCCGCGCCGCCACCGTCAGCTCCGGCAGCGTCCAGGCCGTGCCGTACGGCTGCGTCGCGGCGACGCGTACCTCGTGCTCGTGGAACGCGGCCAGCCCGGCGTCGTCGGCGGGGTCGAGCTCCTCGATCTGCATGCCGTCACGGTAGGTCGGGACAGCCCCAGGCCGCACCCGGGTTTCGCCCGAGCGTCCCGCCTCGTCCGCGATGTGTGCAGCTGGTCAAGGAATCCGGGCGAGATTCTTGGACGAACCGCACACACCGCGGACGGGACGGGGCCGCACGGGACGGGACCGGACGCGACGAGTCGGGGATGGGTCAGAGGGCGAGCGCGGAGCCGACGACGGTCGCCAGGCGCTGCGCGACGGTCTCGGCATGGCTGGCGGTGCTCGCCTCGACCATCACGCGTACGAGCGGCTCGGTGCCCGAGGGGCGCAGCAGGACTCGACCCGTCCCGCCCAGCTCGTCGGTAGCCTCGGCGACGGCCGCCGCCACGACGGGATCGGTGCCGGCACGGCCCTTGTCGACGCCGGAGACGTTGACGAGCACCTGCGGGAGCCGGTGCATCACCGCACCGAGGTCGGCGAGCGAGCGGCCCGTGCCGACCATCCGGCTGGACACCGCGAGAGCGGTGAGGACACCGTCGCCGGTGGTCGCGTGGTCGCTCATGATGACGTGCCCCGACTGCTCGCCGCCCAGGTTGAACCCCCGGCCGCGCATCGCCTCGAGCACGTAGCGGTCTCCCACGGCAGTCTGCACGACCGTCACGCCCGCGGCCTCCATCGCCTGGACGAAGCCGAGGTTGGACATGACCGTCGCCACGACCGTGTCGTCGACGAGACGGCCGTCCTCCTTCAGCGCGAGCGCGAGGATGGCGAGGATCTGGTCACCGTCGACGAGCACACCGTCGGCCGACACCGCGAGGCATCGGTCGGCGTCTCCGTCGAAGGCGAACCCCGCGTCGGCGCCGGTCTCGAGCACCACTCGCTGCAGGTCCTCCGGGTGCGTGGACCCGCACCCGGCGTTGATGTTGAGACCGTCGGGCTCGGCGTGGATGGCGATGACCTCGGCCCCGAGCTCGCGGAACGCCGCCGGCCCCACCTCGCAGGCCGCGCCGTTCGCGCAGTCGAGCACGACGCGCATCCCGTCGAGGCGTCGGTCGACCGCGCCGACCAGGTGCCGCTCGTACGTGCGCAGAGCGGTCGGGCTGTCGCCGATCCGGCCCACCGCGGCTCCGGTCGGACGCTTCCAGGGCTGCTGGAGGGTGCGCTCGATCGCGTCCTCGATGGCGTCGTCGAGCTTGAGCCCGCCGCGGGCCAGGAACTTGATGCCGTTGTCGGGCATCGGGTTGTGGCTCGCGGAGATCATGACGCCCATGTCGGCGGCGAGCGCCGACGTCAGGTACGCCGTACCAGGTGTGGGGACGACACCGAGACGGTGCACGTCCACCCCCGCAGACGCGAGACCCGCGACCACCGCGGCCTCGAGAAACTCTCCCGAGGCGCGAGGATCGCGGGCCACGACTGCGGTCGGCCGTTGGTCGGCGAAGGCTCCGGCCTCCCCCAGCACGTGGGCTGCTGCCACGGCGAGGTCGACCGCGAGCTCTGCCGTGAGATCTTCGTTCGCGATCCCACGGACGCCGTCGGTTCCGAAGATCCGACCCACGGCTCGGCCGTCAGCGCTTGCTGTACTGAGGCGCCTTGCGGGCCTTCTTGAGGCCGGCCTTCTTGCGCTCCTTGGCGCGGGCGTCACGCGTGAGGAGCCCGTCCTTCTTGAGCGTCGCGCGGTTCGACTCCTCGTCGACGGCGTTCAGCGCACGGGCGACACCGAGACGGAGGGCACCGGCCTGGCCGGTCATGCCACCGCCGGAGACGCGGGCGACGACGTCGAAGCTCTCGCCGAGACCGGTTGCGGCGAAGGCCTCCTTGGCAATCTGCTGGTGCAGCTTGTTGGGGAGGTACTCCTCGAGCGACTTGCCGTTGACGGTCCACGAGCCGGTGCCGGGAACGATACGGACGCGAGCGACGGCCTCCTTGCGGCGACCGGTCGCCGCCGAGGGGGCGATGATCGACGAACGGGCCGCCGACTCCGCGCTCGGGACGCTCTCCGAGGTGTACGAGACACCCTCGGTGTTGGCCGTGAACTCGTCGGTCGTTTCGACGGTCTCGGTGCTGGACTCAGCCACGTTGATCCTCACTGCTTCCTGGGCCTACTGGGCGATCTGGGTGATCTCGAAGGTCTGCGGCTGCTGAGCGGCGTGCGGGTGCTCGGGGCCGGCGTAGACCTTCAGCTTGCTCATGAGCGATCGGCCGAGGCGGTTCTTGGGCATCATGCCCCAGACGGCCTTCTCGACGGCCTTGCGCGCGTCCTTCTCGAGCAGGTCGCCGTAGGCGATCTGCTTGAGGCCGCCCGGGTATCCGCTGTGGCGGTACGCGAGCTTGTCCTGGCGCTTGTTGCCGGAGAGGGCGACCTTCTCCGCGTTGACGATGATGACGAAGTCACCGTTGTCAATGTGGGGGGCGAACGTCGGCTTGTGCTTGCCGCGAAGCAGGGTCGCGGTCTGGACGGCGAGACGCCCAAGCACCACGTCAGATGCGTCGATGACGTGCCACTTGCGGTCGACGTCACCAGGCTTCGGGCTGTACGTGCGCACGCTAGATCTACCTTCGTATGGATGGGGTCTGACGATGCGCCGAGATGGACGCAGCAAGGCCGCGGCGGATCAAGGCACAACGACGTACAACGATAACGTGCCGGGGCGGGCTCGGTCAAAACGGGCTGCCCACGGGGTGCGTCGTACGCCTGACGCACCGATTTGATGATACCCCCGGCGGCCAAGGGAGCCGGAGGCGGTGGGCCTCGGCGTCCCGGACAGCGGACCCCCGGATTCACGTTCCACTGCAGGAGGCAATAAGTTGGAGTGGGTCCGAACACCCCAGGGGACCCCTGACTCGAGCGGCGCATCGACCCAGCGTGCGCACGCCACGGCACAAGGAGACCTCCTCGTGACAGACGCCACGCCTTCGGCTGACGGCCAGACCCTGACCGTCCGCGACGACCGGACGGGCAAGGACTACGTGCTCCCGATCGTCGACGGGACCATCCGCGCGAGCGACCTCGGCAAGATCCGGGTCAACGACGACGAGCCCGGCATCGCGTCGTACGACCCCGGGTTCACCAACACCGCCTCGACCCGCTCGGCCGTCACGTTCATCGACGGCGAGAAGGGCATCCTCGAGTACCGCGGCTACCCCATCGAGCAGCTCGCGGAGAAGTCGAACTTCCTCGAGGTCGCCTACCTGCTCATCCACGGCGACCTGCCCTCCAAGGAGCAGTACGACGCCTGGGTGCACGAGATCACCTTCCACACCTTCGTGCACGAGAACATCAAGTCGCTCATGCAGGGCTTCCGCTACGACGCCCACCCGATGGGCATGCTGCTGTCGGCGGTGGGCGGTCTCTCGACCTTCTACCCCGAGGCCCGCAACATCCAGGACCCCGAGGTCCGGCACCTGCAGATCGTCCGGATGATCGCCAAGATGCCGACGCTCGGCGCCTGGTCGTTCCGGCACGCGCAGGGCAAGCCCTACGTCTACCCCGACAACGACCTCTCGTACGCCGAGAACTTCCTCGCGATGCTCTTCAAGATGAGCGAGCCGAAGTACGAGGCGGACCCGCGGCTGGCCAAGGCGCTCGAGGTCCTCTTCATCCTGCACGCCGATCACGAGCAGAACGCCTCGACCAACGCGGTCCGGTCGGTCGGCTCCACCCAGGTCGACCCGTACTCCGCCGTCTCGGCCGGCATCGCGGCTCTCTACGGCCCGCTTCACGGCGGCGCCAACGAGGCGGTCCTGCGGATGCTCAAGCGGATCAAGACCAAGGACAACGTCCCGGCGTTCATCGAGGGCGTCAAGGCCGGCAACGAACGCCTGATGGGCTTCGGCCACCGCGTCTACAAGAACTACGACCCGCGCGCCACGATCATCAAGAAGGCGTGCGACGACGTCTTCGAGGTGACGGGCGTCAACCCCTACCTGGAGGTCGCGCAGGAGCTCGAGAAGATCGCGCTCGAGGACGAGTACTTCGTCAAGCGCAAGCTCTATCCCAACGTCGACTTCTACTCCGGCCTCATCTACGAGGCGCTGCAGTTCCCGCCGGAGATGTTCACGGTGATGTTCGCCATCCCGCGTACGGCCGGCTGGCTCGCGCAGTGGGTGGAGCTGGTGGACGACAAGGAGCAGAAGATCGCCCGGCCGAAGCAGATCTACACCGGCGAACGCGGGCTCACCTTCCCCTCGAGCACCGAGCGCTGGGGCTGAGCAGCACCCACGTCACCCGACGGGCCCGTCCACACCGTTGGGCGGGCCCGTCGCCGTCTCCGGGCCCCCTACAGTGGCCGCAGCCGCCACGAGAGGAACACCCCGATGCCCGCTCCCGCCACGCCCCCGTTCACCAGCCGTCAGCTCCTGCTGCGGGAGCGCCCGAAGGGTTACCCCGACGAGAACACGTGGGAGACGGTGACGACGGAGGTCCCCGCGCCCGGCCCCGGAGAGATCGTCGTACGGGTCGACCACGTCTCGCTCGACCCGGCGATGCGCGGGTGGCTGAACGACGTCCGGTCGTACATCCCTCCGGTGGGCCTCGGCGAGGTCATGCGTGCCGGAGCGACCGGCACGGTCGTGGCTTCGAAGCACCCCGACTTCGAGGTGGGCGACGCGGTCATGGGGATGTTCGGCGTGACCGAGTACGCCCTCTCCGACGGCCGCGGCGTCACCACGATCGACCTGGCCGTCGCGGGAGCCCCGACGTGGCTCGGCGCACTGGGCCTGCCCGGGATGACCGCGTACTTCGGTCTCACCGACGTCGGCCGCCTCCAGCCGGGCGAGACGGTGCTCGTCTCGGGTGCCGCCGGGGCCGTGGGCAGCGTCGCGGGCCAGATCGCCAAGGCGATGGGCTGCACGGTGGTCGGCATCGCCGGTGGCCCCGACAAGTGCGCGTGGCTGACGTCGATCGGTTTCGACGCCGCCATCGACTACAAGGACGAGAACGTCCTCGAGCGTCTGCGGGAGGTGGCGCCCCAGGGAGTGGACGTCTTCTTCGACAACGTCGGCGGTGACATCCTGGACGCCGGCCTCGCCAACCTCCGCCGTCACGCGCGGGTGGTCCTCTGCGGCGCGATCTCGGCGTACAACGCGACGTCCCTGCCCGCCGGCCCACGCCGGTACCTGTCGCTGCTGGTCTTCCGGGCGTCCATGACCGGCTTCGTCGTCTTCGACTACGAGGACCGTTATCCGGAGGCGATCGACACGATCGCCTCCTGGATCTCCGACGGCTCGGTGGTCGCCCGCGAGACTGTGGTCGAGGGCGGTGTGGAGGCGTTCCACGAGACGTGGCTCGGACTCTTCGAGGGCTCCAACACGGGCAAGCTCGTCCTCGCGCTCACCGGGGACGGACGGGGTGTCACGGCCGTTTGACGCGATCGGTAGGTTGAGCAGGTGCGTTGGAGACTGGACCTGGCCTACGACGGTGGCGCTTACCGCGGCTGGGCCTCGCAACCCGGCCTTCCGTCGGTGCAGCAGACCATCGAGGACGCGCTGACGCTGGTGCTCCGGCTCGACGGGCCCGCGAGGCTGACCGTCGCCGGCCGTACGGACACCGGCGTCCACGCACGCGGTCAGGTCGCTCACGTCGACCTTCCCGACGAGCTCGAGATGGACGAGGCGCACCTGCTCCGCCGTCTCGACCGCGTGCTCCCCGACGACATCGTGGTGCGGGCCGCACGGGTCGCGCCCGACGGGTTCGACGCACGCTTCTCCGCGCTGCGCCGGCGCTACGTCTACCGGATCTGGGACGGCGTGACCGGCCCTGACCCGCTCCACCGCAACCACGTCGTCCACCACCACCGTCCGCTCGACGTGTCGCTGATGAACGACGCCGCGGTCGGCGTGCTGGGCGAGCAGGACTTCGCCGCGTTCTGCCGTCGGCGGGAGGGGGCGAGCACCATCCGCAGCCTCATGCAGCTCACCACCCGGCGCACCGACTCGTCGATCGTCGAGACGACGGTGGTCGCTGACGCCTTCTGCCACTCGATGGTCCGGTCGCTGATGGGCGCGCTCACGGCGGTCGGCGAAGGCCGCCACGAGCCGGCGTGGATGGTGCGGGTGCTCAAGGCACGGACCCGGGACTCGCGGGTGAAGGTGATGCCGTCGCTCGGGCTCACGCTCGAGGAGGTCGTCTACCCGGCGGAGTCCCGGCTCGCCGCCCGCGCACAGGAGACGCGTACCTTCCGAGGTCCGCTCGAGAGCCCCGAGGATGACTGAGCACTACTTCGACAGCGATCCGACCGGCCCCGAGGGTCGGCGCGACGTGACGGCGGAGATCTGGGGTCGCAGCCTCACGTTCACGACGGCCGCCGGCGTCTTCGCGCGAGGGGGTCTCGACAAGGCGACGGCGGTGCTGATGAGCAGCTCGGAGCCGCCCCGTGAGGCGCGGACGGTGCTGGACCTCGGGTGCGGCTGGGGTCCGATCGCCGTCGCGGTCGCGGTCACGGTGCCGGCCGCCACGGTGCACGCGGTCGACACCAACGCTCGCGCGCGCGATCTCACCCGGTCCAACGCCGAGCGTGCCGGCGTCGGGTCGCGGGTCGTCGTGGCGGCGCCGGACGAGGTCCCTGCGTCCCTGGTCTTCGACGAGATCTGGTCGAACCCTCCGATCCGGATCGGCAAGGCCGCGCTGCACGAGCTCCTCCTGCAGTGGCTCCCCCGGCTCGCACCTGATGGCGTCGCCCGCCTGGTGGTGGGCAAGAACCTCGGTGCCGACTCGCTCCAGCGGTGGCTGACCGACCAGGGCTGGCCCACCGAGAGGGTCGCGAGCGCGAAGGGCTTCCGCGTCCTGCACGTACGCCGGGGGTGACGGCGCCTCAGGCGACCGTGCCCGCGTGCCGGCGAAGCTCCCGGCGGGCCAGGGTGCGCTTGTGGACCTCGTCCGGCCCGTCGGCGATGCGCAGCGTCCGCAGGTGGGCGTAGAACGACGCAAGAGGGACGTCCTCGGTGACCCCCGCCGCGCCGTGGACCTGGATCGCACGATCGACGATCTTGAGCGCCATGTTCGGGGCGTCGACCTTGATCGCGGCGATCTCGGTACGGGCGGCCCTGTTGCCCGACTCGTCCATCACGTAGGCCGCCTTGAGCGTGAGGAGGCGACTCTTCTCGATCTCGATCCGCGCCTCCGCGATCCAGTCCTGGATGTTCGACCGTTCGGCGACGGGGGCCCCGAAGGTCTCCCGTGCCAGTGCGCGGGTGCACATCAGCTCGAGTGCTCGCTCGGCCATCCCGATCGCCCGCATGCAGTGGTGGATCCGGCCGGGACCGAGACGTGCCTGGCTGATCGCGAACCCCTCGCCCTCTCCGGCCAGCACGTCGGCGGCCGGGACCCGGACGTCCTCGAAGACGAGCTCGGCGTGACCCTCTCGGTCCTGGTAGCCGAAGACCGGGAGGTTGCGCAGCACCGTGATCCCAGGTGCGTCGAGGGGGACGACCATCATCGACTGCTGACGGTGGGTCGCCGCCGTCGGATCGGTCTTGCCCATCACGATCAGGACCCGGCAGTTGCGGTGCATCGCGTTGGAGGCGAACCACTTGCGGCCGTTGAGGACGTACTCGTCGCCGTCGCGCTCCATCCGCATCTCGACGTTGGTGGCGTCGGAGCTGGCGACGGCAGGCTCCGTCATGGCGAAGGCGGACCGGATGGTGCCGTCGAGGAGGGGCCGCAGGTAGGTCTTCTTGTGCTCCTCGCTCCCGAACAGCGTCAGGACCTCCATGTTGCCGGTGTCGGGCGCCGCGCAGTTGCAGGCCTCCGGCGCGAGGTGCGGGCTCCTGCCCATGATCTCGGCGAGCGGCGCGTACTCGAAGTTGGAGAGTCCGGGTCCCCACTCGGGGTGCGGGTGGAAGAGGTTCCACAACCCGCGGCGCTGGGCCTCCGCCTTGAGGTCCTCGATGACCTGCGGGTGGTGGTGGGGATCACCGGCCTCGCGCATCTGGGCGGCATAGACGGCCTCTGCCGGATAGACGTGGCTGTCCATGAAGGCCAGGAGCTCCTCCTGATATCTGGCGCTGCGCTCGGTGGTCTCGAACAGGGACATGCGTCCTCCTGGTTGGTCAGGGTCGGGGGTCGAGCAGCTGGGCCTGGTAGCGCCGCATCCCGCGGATCCATCGGTCGTAGTCGGCGCTCTTCTGGCGGTACATCGCGAGCACCTGAGGGTGCGGGAGGATCAGGAACTCCTCGGCACGGACGGCACGGACCACGTCGTCGGCGACGGTGTCCGGATCGAGGACCTCGCCGGCCGAGGTCACCGCGCGGGTGGCCGCCTCGCCGAGGCGGTCACCGGACCGCTCCCCCGCACGCAGCAACGCCGTCTCGACGCCCATGGGGCAGAGGCAGCTGACACCGATGCCCCGGTCGCCGTAGGTGACCGACAGCCACTCGGCGAACCCGACTGCGGCATGCTTGGTCACCGCGTACGCCGCGGAGCCGATCTGCGTGAGCAGCCCCGCCGCCGACGCCGTGCTGACGAAGTAGCCTCGTCCGCGCTCGAGCCAGCGCGGGACCAGCAAATCGGCGGCACGCACGTGAGCGCGCAGGTTGACGTCCAGGGCCACGTCCCACGCCGCCTCACCGCCGAGGCCGTGCCCACCGGAGACGCCTGCGTTCGCGGCGTAGAGGTCAACCGGACCGTAGGCCTCCTCGGCACGCGCCAGGAGCTCGTCGATCTGAGCGGGGTCGGCGACGTCGGCAGCGTGGGCGATCGCGGACCCGGGGCGTACGGCCTCGACCTCTGCAGCGGCCGCCTCCGCGGCGGCGCTGTCCAGGTCGGCCACGACGACGCGCGCGCCCTCGGCCGCGAAGCGTCGAGCCAGTGCGCTGCCGATCCCTCCGCCACCACCTGTGACGACAGCGACCGCACCGTGCAGCTCCATCCGGTCCTCCTCCGTCGGGGGCTTCTGTATACTTGAATCCGATCTCAACTTCAAGTCGAAGCTGTCGACCGGGGCGTCGGCACGGAAGGACGGGGATGACGCGACCGATCCCGGTCGACGGCGACGCGACCGACGGCACGACCCGCGAGCCACCGCGTACGGCGCGTGGAGCTCGGACGCGGGCCGCCCTCGTCGCGGCGGCGCGACGGGTCTTCGAGCGCGACGGCTACCTCGAGGCCCGCCTCGCCGACATCACGACAGAGGCCGGGACTGCTGCGGGGTCGTTCTACACGTACTTCACCGGCAAGGAGGAGATCTTCGCCGCGGTGCTCGAGGAGGTGAAGGAGGAGATGCTCCATCCTGACCTCCGCGACGTCTCCCGCACCGAGGACCCTGTGGCCGTGATCGCCGCCGCCAACCGCGCCTATCTCGAGTCGTACCAGCGCAACGCGCAGCTGATGCGGCTCCTGGAGCAGGTCTCGACCATCGACGACCGGTTCGCCGACGTACGGCGGCAGCGCGCGCGGGCCTTCACCGCGCGCAACGCCCGCAGCGTCCGCGCGCTCCAGGAGCGCGGCCTCGCCGATCCCGAGCTCGATGCCGACCTGGCGGCCGCCGCGCTGTCGTCGATGGTGTCGCGGACCGCGTACAACGCCTTCGTGGTGGGAGCAGAGCGTGACGTCGAGAGGCTCGCGCACACGTTGACCCGGCTCTGGGTCAACGCGCTGGGGATCCCCGAGCGTCTTCGGGCGGCCGGACCGCACCCCTGATCCCGCGCCGCGGGCCTGTGGACGACGCAGGCGGGGCGCGGTCGGGATCGGGCAGGCTGCTCGAATGACGGACACCCATGCATCCCTTCACGACCCGATCCGAGGCCAGGCCGACCTCCGTGCCCGGTGGAGCACGCTGGTGGGCGAGCTCGGCTTCTCCCGCCGAGCCCTCTGGTTCGCGTTCGTGGACCCTGACCGCCGCATGCACCCGCGTCTGGCCGAGGTCGCCGACGTCCCGCCGACGGCCGAGCCGGAGCAGGTCACCGAGATCGTCGGGGCGATCAAGCAGGTCGTGGACGAGCTCGAGCCGGGGACGACGGTCGCCTTCCTGCTCAGCCGGCCGGGACCCGGCGGCATGAACGACGCAGATCGGACCTGGGCTCGTGCGCTCGCCACGTCGGCGCGCTACCTGCGTGTGCCGGTCGAGACGACACACCTGGCCACCGACACCGAGCTCGTCGCCTTCGCGCCGGACGACCTCGCGGCGTGAGGACCTCTCAGGCGGTCCCGATCAGCGTCCCGGCGACCGCAGCCGGGGTGAGATAGAGCAGCGGGAACGGCAGGTGCGCGTAGGCGCCGGCCCGTACGACGGTGACGATCGCGCCGAGGAAGTAGACGACGAGACCTCCGGCAGCCAGCACGCCGATGGGCGGGACGACCAGCCCCACCAGGAGGCCGAGCGCGCCGAGGAGCTTGGCGGTGGCCAGCCAGGGCCACCAGGACCTCGGCACGCCGTAGTCGGCGAAGTTGTCGACGACCCAGCCCTGGCGCGTGTAGGTGGCGACGGCGGAGAAGCCGACCCAGGCGGCTGCGAGGATGACGACGGCGGTCGAGACGATGCCCATGAGAAGTCCTCTCGTGACAGGACCACGCCGGTGAGCGTGGCCACTCTACGAGACAGACACGCCCCGGCGCCTCGGTGTGACAGCAGCCAGTCCCCGGTGTGACAGACGGCGCTGCCGCCGGTCGCCGGCGATCCCCTCAGCCCTCCAGTCGCCCCAGGTCCACCCGTGACAGACGGTGCGGGTCGGCCAGGACGTCGATCGCGACGATCCGACCGCCCGTGACCGTGAACGCCATGACCACCTGGAGCCGGCCGCGCGGAGCGACCACGACGCCGGGGACCCCGTTGACGAGGACACGGCGGGTGAACGGAGAGAGGCGACTGGTCGCGGCGGCCTGCCCGGCGACCTCCTCGGCGCCGTGGAGCACGACGGTGGACTGCGGCCGACCGCTTCCGCCGTCCGAGCGCAGGATGACGTCCGGGTGCAGAACGGCGATCAAGCCGTCGAGATCCCCCTCTCGCGATGCGGCGAAGAAGGCGTCGACCACCTCCCGCTGGCGCGCCAGGTCGGGATCCGGCGCTGGCGCCTGCCCCTGGACCCGACGCCGCGCCCGGCTCGCGAGCTGGCGAGTGGCTTCCGGGCTGCGGTCGAGGACGGCGGCGATCTCGGCGAAGGCGACCCCGAACACGTCGTGCAGGACGAAGGCGACGCGCTCAGCCGGGCTGAGCCCCTCCAGCACCACCAGCAGCGCCAGTCCGACGCCCTCGGCGAGCAGCGCCGAGTCCTCCGGCCCCGGACCCGAGTCGGGACTGACGATGGGGTCGGGCACATGGACCAGGGACTGCTCACGCCGGCTCCGCCGTGTCCGCAGCGCGTTCAGGCAGACCCGCGCGACGACCGTCCTCAGCCAGGCCGCCGGGTTCTCCACGTCACCGGCCTCGGCCCGACTGACCCGCAGCCACGCCTCCTGCAGCGCGTCGTCGGCGTCGTCGGCGGACCCGAGCATCCGGAAGGCGATCGACCTCAGCCGGGATCGGTCCTCCTCGAACCGTGCGAGGAGCTCATCGTGGTCGTTCGCGCTCATCCCTCTCCTCGTAGGTCCTGCCCCCATGACACACGGCGGAGCCCGGACGTGACAGCTCAGCGGTCGCGCAGGACCCGGCCCTCGTCCCAGACCGGCTCGTCGCTCTCGTAGACGTCACCGTCGGCGCCGAACACGAGGAACCGGTCGAACCGCCGCGCGAACCACCGGTCGTGGGTCACCGCGAGGACCGTCCCGTCGAACGCCTCGAGCCCGTCCTCCAACGCCTCGGCCGACTCGACGTCGAGGTTGTCGGTCGGCTCGTCGAGCAGCAGGAGGGTCGCTCCCGACAGCTCCAGGAGCAAGATCTGGAACCGCGCCTGCTGACCGCCCGACAAAGAGTCGAACGCCTGCTCGGCGGAGCGGGCCAGCCCGTAGCGGTCGAGCTTGCGCGCGGCCTCCTCCCGACCCATCCCTCGCCGACCGATCCCGCGCGCATCGACGTCGCCACGGTGCAGGACCTCGAGCAGGGTGCGACCGACCAGCTCGGGATGGTGGTGGGTCTGCACGAACCACCCGGGCCGGACCCTCGCCCCGAGCTTGGCGAGCCCGCGGTGCGCGACCGGCTCGACCACCTGGTCCCCGACCGGCTCGTGCTCCACGTCCGGCCGGGTGCCTCCGGCGGCGAGCAGGCGGAGGAAGTGCGACTTGCCCGACCCGTTGGAGCCGAGGACCGCGACGCGCTCGCCGTACCAGACCTCGAGGTCGAACGGACGCATGAGTCCGGTGAGCTCCAGGCTCTCGGCGACGACCGCCCGCTTGCCCGTACGGCCTCCGGTGAGCCGCATGACGACGTTCTGGTCGTGGGGCACCACCTCGGGCGGGCCCGCCTCCTCGAACCTGCGCAGCCGCGTCTGCGCCGCCCGGTAGCGCGCGGCCATGTCGGAGTTGTAGGCAGCCTTGGTCTTGTACATGATCACCAGCTCGCGGAGCTTCTGGTGCTCCTCGTCCCACCGCCGGTGCTGCTCCTCCAGCTTCGCGAACCGAGCGGCGCGGGCCTCGTGGTACGTCGCGAAGCCGCCGGGGTGGGTCCAGGCCGTGCTTCCGGTGGCACCGACCTCGAGGGTGACCACCCGCGTGGCGGTGTTGGCCAGCAGAGCTCGGTCGTGGCTGACGTACAGCACAGTCTTCTGCGTGGCGGTGAGCTGCTCCTCGAGCCACTGCTTGCCGGGCACGTCGAGATAGTTGTCGGGCTCGTCGAGAAGGAGCACCTCGTCGGGGCCGCGGAGAAGGCCCTCGAGCACCAGCCGCTTCTGCTCTCCGCCCGACATCGTGGAGAGGTCCCGCCACATCGCCCGCTCGTAGGAGATCCCCAGCGCGGCCGTGCAGCACGCGTCCCAGGTGACCTCGAGGTCGTAGCCGCCCGCGTCCCCGTACTCCGCCAGAGCGGTGGCGTAGCGCAGCTGTGTCGGCTCGTCGTCGCGCTCCATCAGGACGAGCTCGACCTCGTCCACCCGCGCGGCCGCTGCCCGGATGCGAGGCGGAGCGATCGAGAGGAGCAGCTCGCGCACCGTCTCGAGGTGGGAGCCGTCGGGGTGACGTGTCACCATCTGCCTCATCACGCCGAGGCCGCCGCTGCGGCTGACCGACCCACCGTGCGGCGAGATCTCACCGGTGATGATCCTCAGCAGCGTGGTCTTCCCCGCGCCGTTGGCGCCGACGAGGGCGACGATCGCGCCGTCGCCGACGCGGAAGCCGACGTCGTCCAGCAGCACCCTCCCGTCGGGGAGGTCGTACCGGATCCCGGACAGCTCTGCGTGGCCCACAGCCCTAGTCTCCGCCCTCGGTCAACGCCGTTTCGACGCGCCCCGTCCCACCTGACGAGGAGCTGGCGAGAAGCGGTCCCGCGCGCCCTCGCCATCGAGTACGATCCGGCGAGCGGTTCCCCGACGTACGGGCGGGCCAGACCCGACGTACGGAGCAGGCGTGACCGTCTTCCTGATCCTCGGCCTCGCCGGCCTCGCGCTTCTCGCCGTCTCGCTCGTCGTCGGCGAAGTGCTCGACGGAGCTCTCGACGTGCTGCCCGGGGACGCCTTCTCGACCGCCGTCGTCGGCGGCTTCGTCTCCGCCTTCGGGTTCGGGGCTGCCGCCGCGGACGGCGCCGGTGTCCCGCTCCTGCCCGCTCTGCTCGCCGGCGGCGGGTGCGGTGTCGTCGTCGCGTGGTTGGCGGCCTGGCTGACCGGCCTGGTCCGCGGTGGGAGCAGCGACGCCACTCCCTCGACCGGGGACAGCATCGGCCGCAGCGGGCGGGTGGTGTCCGGTATCCCCGACGACGGTTACGGCACGGTCCGCGTCGCGGTCGGCGGGCACGTGCTCCAGCTCAACGCCCGTGCCGACAGAGCCCTCGACGCCGGCACCGAGGTGCACGTGACCGGCGTCCTCTCCCCTACCGCCGTCAGGGTCGCCCCGGTGTGGGACGACCTCCCCTGATCCCCACCCGAAAGGCTCCCCCGTGCTGATCCCGATCGCCGGCATCGCCGTCCTCGTCCTCCTGCTCCTCTTCCTTGTCACGAGCCGCTACAAGGTCGCCGGACCCAACCAGGCCTTCATCGTCACCGGCCGCAAGGGCAAGGCGGTCCTCAACCCGGAGACCGGCGCCCTCACCACCGACCTGTCAGGTCAGAAGGTGATCCTCGGCGGCGGCACCTTCGTCGTCCCGTTCGTGCAGAAGCTCGCGACGATGGACCTCTCGAGCCGTCGCATCTCGGTGCAGATCCGTGGTGCGGTGTCGGGACAGGGCATCAAGCTGAACGTCGAGGGTGTCGCGATCGTCAAGGTGGGCGGCAACGCCGACCAGATCCGGCTCGCGGCCCAGCGCTTCCAGTCGCAGCAGGCCGACATCGAGCCCTTCACGCAGGAGGTCCTCGCCGGCGCGCTCCGCTCCATCGTCGGCGGTCTGACGGTCGAGCAGATCATCCGCGACCGGGCCGCGTTCGCCCAGCGCGTGGCCGACGAGTCCGAGAACTCCCTGACCGGCCAGGGTCTGATCCTCGACACGTTCCAGATCCAGGACGTCACCGACGACGGCAGCTATCTCGCCGACCTCGGCCGCCCCGAAGCCGCCCGTAACCGGCAGACCGCGGCGATCGCCGAGGCCGCGGCTCGCCAGGCCGCGGAGCAGGCGAGCCTGAAGGCCGAGGAGGAGATCGCCATCGCGCAGCGCACGCTGGCGCTCAAGCAGGCGGAGATCAAGGCGGAGACCGACGCTGCCTCCGCAAACGCGGCGTCGGCCGGTCCGCTGGCCCAGGCCGATCGTGACCAGGCCGTGCTCGTCGAGCAGGAGAAGGTCGCCGTCAGGCAGGCAGCCCTGACCGAGCGGCAGCTGGAGACTCAGGTCCGCAAGCCGGCCGATGCGGCCCGGTACAAGGTCGAGCAGGAGGCCGAGGCGCGCCGCTCCTCGGACATCGCGGCGGCAGAGGCCCGCAAAGCCGCCACCATCGCCGCCGCGGAGGCCAAGGCGGAGGAGGCGCGTCTGACCGGTGAGGGGGAGAAGTCACGCCGTACGGCCATCGCGGAGGCCGAGGCGATCGAGGGCGCTCGTCGTGGTGAGGCCGAGAAGGCCCGACGCGTGGCGGAGGCCGAGGCCACCCGCGCCGAGGGTGAGGCTCAGGCCTCCGCCACGCTCGCCGTCGGCCACGCCGAGGCCGAGGCGATGGACAAGCGCGCGGCGGCGTTCGCAAGCTACAACGACGCGGCGGTCCTCCAGATGCTCATCGAGGTGCTCCCGCAGATCGCCAAGGAGGTCGCGGCACCGATCAGTGCGATCGACCAGCTCACGGTGATCTCGACCGAGGGCGCCGGGGCTCTGCCGAGGCAGGTCAACGACAACATCGTCCAGACCTTGCAGATGCTCAAGACCTCGACCGGGCTCGACCTCGAGAGCCTCCTCCACCGGTCGGTGGACAGGGCCGCGAACGGCATGGGCGTCACCACCGGCAAGAACGGCGACAGCTGAGCCGTCCGGGCCGTCAGGGTCGGCGACGCAGCCGGTAGAAGCGGGGCGTCGTCGACCGGAGCGGTCGCGGCATCCCCGACACGTCGGCCAGGCAGCTGCCGGTGAGCTCCCACGCGGGGAGCGCCCGGGCCAGATCGCGCTCGTCGGCCCCTCTCGGCAGGAGGGGTCGGCGGCCGGGGGCGAAGGCCAGCAGCAGGAACGAGGCGGTCGGTGACGCGACCGCCGTCATCGCGGTCCCGTACGCCGCGCGGGCCTCGTCACCGAGTCCGTGGAAGCAGCCGATGTCCACGAAGAGCTCGACCGGGCCTGGGAGCTCGACGTCGGCCAGCGCCGTGACGTCCGCGCAGACGAAGCGGGCGTGCTCGGCGCCGTCCCGGGCCCGGGCGCGATCGATGGCCCTCTGCACGTCGTCGACGCCCACCGCGGTCCACCCACGGCGTCCGAGCTCGATCGTGTGGCTCCCGCTGCCGCAGCCGACGTCGAGGGCGCACCCCCAAGGCTGCGGGCGCGCCTCCTCCTCGGTGAGCAGCCCGGCCAGCTGGTCGGCGCCTCCGTCACCCGCGGCCTCCCACGGCGTGACCCCGCACCGGTAGGCGATCTGGTATCCCCTCGACATCCGACTCCCCCACTTTCGTTCTAGTGCGACTAGAACTAAATCGCCTCTAGAGTGGACCCGATGAGCGAGCACGTCAAGCGGTCTCCCGGATCCCGTCCGTACGACGCATCTCGGCGTCGTCAGCGCGCCGACGAGAACCGCATCGCGATGCTGCGGTCCGCGCACCGGATGTTCGTCGAACGCGGCTACGCCCGCACGACGATGGCGGCGATCGCCGCCGACGCCGGGGTGAGCACGGACCTCCTCTACAAGACCTTCGGCACCAAGCATCGCCTCGTCGTCGAGGTGCTCAACTACGACGCCACCAGCGAGGTCGACAGTCCGCCCGTGCTGGAGCAGACGCGCCCCCAGGAGGTCAGGGCAGAGAAGGACCAGCGCACCCAGATCAGGATGTTCGCTGACGACATCGCCCAACGCACACGCCGGGTCCGACCCATCGACGACGTCATCCGGTCCGCGGGCGAGGTC
The DNA here is from genome assembly GCF_019550855.1 of Mumia sp. zg.B21. Taxonomy (NCBI): domain Bacteria; kingdom Bacillati; phylum Actinomycetota; class Actinomycetes; order Propionibacteriales; family Nocardioidaceae; genus Mumia; species Mumia sp. zg.B21. Next base: position 1,316,876 of record NZ_JAHWCJ010000001.1, read on the forward strand.
GACCCGGTCCTCGCCACGCAACGGGCCCAGGATCAACGCACGCGCCTGAGCAACCTCCAGGCGTTCGTCGGATGGGTGGCTGCCAACGGCGCGCTCCGAGAAGGCCTGGAGGAGGAGGACGCCGCAGCCACCGTGTGGGCTCTGACCGGCCCTGACATGCACAGGCTCCTCGTCGATGAGCTCGGCTGGGAGCACCAGCGCTATGCGGACTGGATCAGGGACACGCTGACCGCTGTGCTGCTCCCGCCCCCTGCCGACCGCACGACCTAGCCCAGCGCCTCCGCCAAGAGCTCCAGGGTCCGCTCCCGAGGGACGGAGCGACGCGGATCGGCGCCCTGCCTCGCGGAGGCCACCGGGTGCACCATCACCTCGTCCACCTCGAACTCCGCTGCCAGGGCCTGCAGTCGCTGGGCCGCCTGCTCGGGGTCGCCGACGATGTTGCGCGCCAGGCCGTCCTGCACCATCGCCTCCTGCGTCGGGGTGAGAGGGGACTTCTCGGCGTCCTCGACGAGATCGAGAGCGGCGAGGGGAGCGCCCGTCATCAGCCGTGCCATCGACTGCAGGTTCGGGAGCGCGAGCGCCACGGCCTCGTCGTACGTCTCGGCGACGACGGCGTTGACGGTCAAGAAGGTCGTCGGCTCAGGTGTGCGCTCGCTCGGGCGGAACTCCGCACGGTAGGTCGCCAGGGCCTCTGCGGTGCCCTTGCCCGAGAAGTGGTGGGCGAACACGTAGGGAAGGCCCTTGGCGGCGGCGAGGTGGGCGGAGTACATCGACGAGCCGAGCAACCACTGTCGCGGAACCGAGGTCGCGGCCGGCGTCGCCTTCAGGAGGTACTGCCGTCCCTGGAGCGGCACGCGGACGCCCACCTGGGAGTCCATCAGCGCCATGACGTCGTCGAGGTACTGGGGGAACTGCTCGATGTCGGTGTTGTCGCGACCCGCGGCGCCACGGAGCATCCAGGACGTGACCTGGTCCGAGCCCGGCGCGCGCCCGATGCCCAGGTCGATACGTCCAGGATGGGCCGCCTCGAGGAGCGCGAACTGCTCGGCCACGGCGAGCGGGGCGTGGTTCGGAAGCATCACACCTCCGGAGCCGACGCGGATGCGCTCAGTCTGGGCAGCGACGTGGGCGATCAGCACCGGCGGCGACGACGCCGCGACAGCCGGCATGTTGTGGTGCTCCGCGAGCCAGTAGCGCGTGTAGCCGAGATTGTCGGCAGCCTGCGCCAGCGCCACGGTGGCGGCGAGAGCGTCTCCGGTCGACTGGTCGGTGCGGACGGGGACGAGGTCGAGGACCGAGAGCTCGAGCGGCATACCTGGTTCCAACGCCGACGGAGGCGTCGCTCATTCCCTCGCGTACGGCTTGCCTGCGACGTCCTACCGGGCGGCGGACGTGGACCGTCCCCGCCACCACTGCCAGATCAGGGTCACGATCAGCGCGCTGACGAACGAGCCGACCAGACCCGAGACGAAGGCCATCGGCCAGTCGATGCCGGACGCACCGCGGCCGAGGATGAGCTGGGCGACCGCGCCCTGGAGTGCACGAAGGCCGGCCCCCGCTCCTCTCGGAGCAGGTGCCGGCCTGCGTGCGTGCTCGACCGGTGAAGGTCAGGCCTTCTCGGTGGTGCCTTCGGCGTCGGTGCCCTCGGCGTCGGTGCCCTCGACCTCGTCGGCCGAAGCCTCGGGAGCCTCGTCGGCCGGCGCCTCGTCGGCAGCGGCGATCTGGTCCTCGACCTCGTCGGCGTTGTCGGCGACCGGGGCGGTCTCTGCCTTCGTGGACTTCTTGGGCGTCTTCGTCGTGACGGAGAAGTCCTTCTCCTCCACGAGCTCGATCACGGCCATGGGGGCGTTGTCGCCCTTGCGCGGCCCGATCTTGGTGATGCGCGTGTAGCCGCCGGGGCGCGTCGTGTACTTCGGCGCGACCTCGGTGAAGAGCACGTGCAGGATCTGCTTGTCACGGATCACCTTGACGACCTGGCGCCGGTTGGCGACCGTGTCGACCTTGGCGCGCGTGATCAGCGACTCCGCGTACGGACGAAGGCGTCGGGCCTTCGCCTCGGTGGTGGTGATGCGGCCGTGCTCGAACAGGCTCTGTGCGAGATTGGCGAGGATGAGGCGCTGGTGCGCCGGGCTCCCGCCGAACCGCGGACCCTTGGTGGGCGTGGGCATTGCTGTGTCTCCTGGGATGTCGTGCGGAGATCAGTGCTGAGCGTCGGCTCAGTACTGCTCGTCCTCCGCGAAGCTCTCGTCGTCGTCGTAGCTGTCGACCACCGCGGACGGGTCGAACCCGGCAGGGCTGTCCTTGAGGCCCAGGCCCATCTCTGCGAGCTTGGCCTTCACCTCGTCGATGGACTTCGAACCGAAGTTGCGGATGTCCAGCAGGTCCTGCTCGCTGCGCGAGATGAGCTCACCCACGGTGTGGATGCCCTCGCGCTTGAGGCAGTTGTACGAGCGCACCGTGAGGTGGAGGTCCTCCACCGGGAGCGCCAGGTCGGCGGCGAGCGCCTCGTCGACGGGCGACGGGCCGATGTCGATGCCCTCGGCCTCGACGTTCAGCTCGCGGGCGAGACCGAACAGCTCGACGAGCGTCTTGCCGGCCGACGCCATGGCGTCGCGCGGCAGGATCGAGCGCTTGGTCTCCACGTCGATGATGAGCTTGTCGAAGTCGGTGCGCTGCTCGACACGAGTCGCCTCGACCTTGTACGTGACCTTGAGGACCGGGCTGTAGATCGAGTCGATCGGCATGCGCCCGATCTCCTCGTCGCCGGTCTTGTTCTGGACTGCCGACACGTAACCGCGTCCGCGCTCGACCACCAGCTCCACCTCGATCTTGCCCTTGTCGTTCAGGGTCGCGATCTTGAGGTCCGGGTTGTGCACCTCGACGCCGGCCGGAGGCGCGATGTCGGCTGCGGTGACGTCGCCGGGGCCCTGCTTGCGCAGGTACATGACGACGGGCTCGTCGTGCTCCGAGCTGACCACGATGTTCTTGAGGTTGAGGATGATCTCGGTGACGTCCTCGGTCACGCCGGGGATCGTCGAGAACTCGTGCAGGACACCGTCGATCTTGATCGAGGTGACTGCTGCACCCGGGATCGACGACAGGAGCGTACGGCGCAGCGAGTTGCCGAGGGTGTAGCCGAAGCCGGGCTCGAGGGGCTCGATGACGAACCGCGAACGGAACTCGTCGACGACGTCCTCTGACAGGGTGGGCCGCTGTGCAATGAGCATTTTCTGGTTTCCTTTCCGCGTCGCCCGCTATTTGACGGACACGGTCTGTGGAGGTGGTGGGGCTGCCCGGGACCGGCCCGGGCAGCCGTGTGAGCGGATCAGATCTTGGAGTAGTACTCCACGATCAGCTGCTCGGAGATCGGCACGACGATCTGCTCGCGCACCGGCGGCTGGTGGACCAGGATGCGGCCCTTCTCAGGGACGGCGGTGAGCCATCCCGGAACCGTGGTGGCGTCGAACGTCTCGCGGGCCACGATGAACGGCGTGGTCTCGAGCGACTTCGGCCGCACGTCGATGATGTCGTGCTTGCTGACCTGGAACGACGGGATGTCGGTCTTGTGGCCGTTGACCAGGAAGTGGCCGTGGGTCACGAGCTGGCGAGCGTGACGTCGGGTCCGCGCGAAACCGGCGCGGTACACGACGTTGTCGAGACGGCACTCGAGGATCTGGAGGAGGTTGTCGCCGGTCTTGCCCGGACGACGGTTTGCCTCCTCGTAGTAGTTGCGGAACTGCCGCTCGAGCACGCCGTAGGTGTAACGCGCCTTCTGCTTCTCCTGAAGCTGGGTGCGGTACTCGCTCTCCTTGACACGGGCGCGGCCGTGCTGGCCGGGCGGGTACGGACGACGCTCGAACGCGGCGTCACCGCCGACGAGGTCCACGCCCAGGCGGCGAGACTTCTTGGTCAGGGGTCCGGTGTAACGGGCCATCTGTGTTCTCCTCTCCGATCCGGGCGATCAGACGCGGCGGCGCTTGGGAGGCCGCACGCCGTTGTGGGGGCTGGGGGTGACGTCCTGGATGGTGCCGACCTCGAGGCCGACCGCACCCAGCGAACGGATCGCCGTCTCGCGGCCCGAACCGGGGCCCTTCACGAAGACGTCGATCTTCTTCATCCCGTGCTCCATCGCCCGACGCCCGGCGGCCTCGGCGGCCATCTGCGCGGCGTACGGAGTGGACTTGCGCGAGCCCTTGAAGCCGACGGTGCCGGCCGAGGCCCACGAGATCACCGCTCCGGTGGGATCGGTGATCGTGACGATCGTGTTGTTGAACGTGCTCTTGATGTGGGCCTGGCCCGCGGCGACGTTCTTCTTCTCCTTGCGGCGCACCTTCTTGGCGCCTGTGCCCTTCGGAGGCATTACTTACCCTTCTTCTTTGCGCCGGAAACGGTGCGCTTCGGACCCTTGCGGGTGCGAGCGTTCGTCTTGGTCCGCTGCCCGCGCACGGGGAGCCCGGCGCGGTGGCGGCGGCCCTGGTAGCTGCCGATCTCGATCTTGCGACGGATGTCGGCGGCCACTTCGCGGCGAAGGTCGCCCTCGACCTGGAACTGACCCTCGATCGCGTCACGGAGCGAGACCAGCTGGTCCTCGCTCAGCTCGTGGACGCGCAGGTCGGGGCTGATGCCGGTCTGCTCGAGCAGCTGCTGACTGCGGGTACGGCCGATGCCGTAGATGTAGGTGAGACCGATCACCACGCGCTTGTCGCGCGGGAGATCGACACCGATGAGGCGTGCCATCAGGCGGTTTCCTTCCACTGCGGAGGTGTGGTCGTGACGCGTCCTGGCTGCCTCAGCCAGGCCCCGGCCTCCGGTCCGGGGGAAGCACCTCGTCGTCGACGGGGTGAGCGGTCACGTGTGGGTGGCGGGCTGGTCAGCCCTGCCGCTGCTTGTGGCGCGGGTTCTCGCAGATCACCATGACACGGCCATGGCGACGGATGACCTTGCACTTCTCGCAGATCGGCTTGACGCTCGGTTGAACCTTCATCGAGCTCTCTTATCTTGAACGGACGGATGGTTGCGCGGCGCGCGACGACGACGCCCTCGCGGGCGGCTCCCGGTGCGGGTCACTTGTACCGGTAGACGATCCGGCCTCGGGTGAGGTCGTACGGGGACAGCTCCACCACTACGCGGTCCTCGGGGAGGATCCGGATGTAGTGCTGGCGCATCTTGCCGCTGATATGGGCTAGAACCTTGTGGCCATTGGTCAGCTCGACCCGGAACATCGCGTTCGGCAGGGCCTCGATGACCGAGCCCTCGAGCTCGATGACGCCTTCCTTCTTCGGCATGTCCTCCGCAATCTGTCGCACGTCTCTCGGATCGGCCGAAGGCATGCGGATACGCAGACCTCGGCCGACTGTCCATAGTACGGTGCTCCGTGGCGGTCGGACAAATCAGCCCCCCTCGACGAGAGGAAGGGCGCCGTCAGTCGCTCTCGGGGCCGCCGTACGGGACGCCCAGCTCGGCGAGCCGGGCCTTGCCGCCGTCGAGGGCGCTGAGCACCCAGGCGCCGGCGTCGGTGAGCGTGAACGTGTGCTCGAAGTGGGCCGACCACCCGCTGTCGTCGGTCACGACGGTCCAGTCGTCCTCGAGCGTCGTCGTGTCGATCGTGCCTTCGGTCAGCATCGGCTCCACCGCGAGGACCAGCCCCTTGACCAGCTTGGCGCCGTGGCCCGGTCGGCCGAAGTTGGGGACGTTGGGCGGCATGTGCATGGCCGTGCCGATCCCGTGACCGACGTAGTCCTCGACGATCCCGTACGACGCGCCGGCGGGTTGGCTGCGGACGTACGTCTCGACCGCGTGGCCGATGTCGCTGACCCTGCCGCCGAGCCGTGCCGCGGCGATGCCGCGCCACAAGGACTCCTCGCACACGCGCATCAGCTCGCGCCGGCTCGCCGAGACCTCCCCCACCGCGACGGTGACCGCCGCGTCGGAGTGCCAGCCGTCGAGCACGCACCCGCAGTCGATCGAGACGAGGTCGCCCTCCTCGATCACGCGGCCGCCCGGGATGCCGTGGACGACCTCGTCGTTGACCGACGTGCAGATCGTCGCCGGAAAGCCGTGGTAGCCCTTGAAGTTCGGCTTGGCCCCACGGCTGTGGATGTGCTCCTCCGCGATCGCGTCGAGGTCGGCCGTGGTCATGCCCGGCCGGACCGACTCACGCAGGAGCGCGAGCGTCTCGCCCACGATCACGCCCGCCCGCCGCATCACGGCGACCTGGTCAGGCGTCTTGATCTCCAGGCCGCTGCCGAACAGACCCATGGCTCCTTAGTCCTGCGGCAGGGCGTCGAGGATGCGGGCCTGGACCTCGTCCACGGCGCCGAGCCCGTCGACCCGCACCAGCAGACCGCGGTCGGCGTAGAGGGCGAGCAGCGGCGACGTCTGCGCCTCGTACACCTCTTGGCGGTGCCGGACGACGTCCTCGGTGTCGTCGGTGCGGCCCGAGGTCTCCGCGCGCTTCAGCAGGCGCGCGATGAGCTCCTCACGCTCCACCACCAGCTCGACGACGGCATCGAGCTTCTCTCCCAGTTCGGCCAGGATCCCGTCGAGCGTGTGGACCTGGTCGACCGTCCGCGGATAGCCGTCGAGGAGGAAGCCGGCGTGCGCGTCGTCCCACGTGAGCCGGTCGCGCACCATCGCGTTGGTGACCTCGTCGGGGACGTACTCGCCCTTGTCCATGTACGTCTTCGCCACGACGCCGAGCTCCGTGCCCTCGGAGACGTTCGCGCGGAAGATGTCGCCCGTCGAGATCTGCGGGATCCCGAGCTTTTCCGCGAGGAGAGTCGCCTGGGTGCCCTTGCCTGCCCCCGGAGGACCCATGAACAAGAGACGCATCACTTGAGGAACCCTTCGTAGTTGCGCTGCTGCAGCTGGCTCTCGATCTGCTTCACCGTGTCGAGACCGACGCCGACGATGATCAGGAGCGTCGTGCCACCGAACGGGAAGTTCTGGTTGGCGTCGACGAGCAGGAAGGCCAGGAGCGGGATGAGCGCGACGAGACCGAGGTACAGCGAGCCGGGGAAGGTGATGCGCGAGAGCACGTAGCCGAGGTACTGCTCGGTCGGACGTCCGGCACGGATGCCGGGGATGAAGCCGCCGTACTTCTTCATGTTGTCGGCGACCTCCTTCGGGTTGAAGGTGATCGACACGTAGAAGTACGTGAAGAACACGATCAGCAGGAAGAAGGTGAGCATGTAGACCGGGTGGTCGCCGCGGACGAAGTTGTCGTTGATCCAGTTCGCCCAGCCCTTGCCCTGGTTGAACTGTGCGGCCAGCGCCGGGAGATAGAGCAGGCTCGAGGCGAAGATGACCGGGATGACGCCGGCCTGGTTGACCTTCAGCGGGATGTAGGTCGACGAGCCGCCGAACATCTTGCGTCCGACCATCCGGCGGGCGTACTGCACCGGGATCCGGCGCTGGGCCTGCTCGATGAAGATGACGGCCGCCATGACGGCGAGACCGACGGCGACCACGACGGCGAAGACGCCCCAGCCGCGCTGCTCCTTGATGAGCCACATCGTGCCCGGGAAGGTCGCGACGATCTGGGTGAAGATCAGCAGCGACATGCCGTTGCCGACACCACGGTCGCTGATGAGCTCGCCGAACCACATGATCATCGCCGTACCGGCGACCATGACCAGGACGATCAGCAGGAAGAGACCGACCGAGTCGGTGTCGGTCAGGAGGTCGCGGTTGCACTGGTTGCCGAAGAGGGCTCCGGAACGGGCCATCGCGACGATGCCGGCGCCCTGGAGGACCGCGAGACCCAGGGTGAGGTAGCGGGTGTACTGGGTGATCTTGGCCTGGCCGGACTGACCCTCCTTCTTGAGGGTCTCCAGCCGTGGGATCACCACCGTCAACAGCTGAAGGATGATGCTCGCGGTGATGTAGGGCATGATGCCCAGCGCGAACACGGTCAGCTGGAGGAGAGCTCCACCCGAGAAGACGTTGAGCAGGTTGAACAGGCTGTTGGCGTTCTCACCTGAGGTAGCAGCGTTGAGGCAGAACTGAACGTTCTCCACGTCCACTCCCGGAGCGGGGAGGACGGATCCCATCCGGAACAGCACGAGGATGAACAAGACGAACAAGATCTTCTTGCGTAGATCAGGCGTCTTGAACGCGTTGACGAAAGCGCTGAGCACCGGGTCCTCCTATGGACAACGGCGACGGTGTCCCGTGCGGGTGGAGTGCGGAATGGGGGCCTTGAAGCGAAACATGGCGACTCTAACAGTCGCTCGGTGAGCGACTGTCAGAGACCGCCATGTCCCATACGACTCGGTACGACTCAGCGCTCGGTGACCGAGCCGCCAGCCGCTTCGATCTTGCTCTTGGCCGACGCCGAGAACTTGTCGGCAGTCACCTGGACCGCGACGTCGATCTCGCCGTTGCCCAGGATCTTGACGGGCTGACCCTTGCGGACCGCACCCTTGTCGACGAGTGCGGCGACGTCCACCGTGCCGCCCTCGGGGAAGAGCTCGCCGAGGCGGGTCAGGTTCACGACCTGGTACGCCACCTTGAACGGGCTCTTGAACCCACCCAGCTTCGGGAGGCGCATGTGGATCGGGACCTGGCCGCCCTCGAAGCCGACGGGCACCTGGTAGCGGGCACTCGTGCCCTTGGTGCCGCGGCCCGCGGTCTTGCCCTTGCTTCCCTCACCGCGACCCACACGGGTCTTCGCGGTCTTCGCGCCCGGTGCGGGGCGGAGGTGGTGCAGCTTGAGCGTCATGTCAGTTCCTCCCCTCAGTCCACATTCTTGACGTCGACGAGGTGAGGAACCGTTGCGATCATCCCGCGGATCTCGGGACGGTCCTCCTTGACGACGACGTCGCCGATGCGCTTGAGACCGAGCGTGCGCAAGGTCTGGCGCTGGTTGTTCGTACGCCCGATGCCCGAGCGCACCTGGGTCACCTGCAGCTTCGACATCATGCACCTGCCTGGGCCGGCGTCGACGGCTCACGCTCGGCCTTGAGCATCGCCGCCGGTGCGACGTGCTCGACCGGCAGGCCGCGGCGAGCCGCCACGTCCGCCGGGGACTCGAGCTCACGCAGCGCCTGAATGGTCGCGTGCACGATGTTGATGGCGTTCGACGAGCCGAGCGACTTGCTCAGCACGTCGTGGATGCCTGCGGCCTCGAGCACGGCGCGGACCGGACCACCGGCGATGACGCCGGTACCGGGAGCGGCCGGGCGCAGCATGACCACGCCGGCTGCCCGCTCACCCTGCACGGGGTGCGGGATGGTGCCCTGGATGCGCGGCACGCGGAAGAAGGACTTCTTTGCCTCCTCGACACCCTTCTGGATGGCGGTCGGCACCTCCTTCGCCTTGCCGTAGCCGACACCGACCATGCCGTCGCCGTCACCGACGACGACCAGGGCCGTGAAGCTGAACCGACGTCCGCCCTTGACGACCTTGGCCACGCGGTTGATGCCGACGACCTTCTCGATGTATGCGGTCTTGTCCGCCGAACCGCGATCGCGGCCCCGACGGTCCCCGCCGCCACTGCGGCGCTGGGCTCCGCTCATTCGACTGTCCTCTTCTCTCGTCTGGCTCAGAAGGCCAGGCCGCCCTCGCGGGCGCCCTCGGCCAGGGCGGAAACGCGCCCCTGGTACTTGTTTCCTGCGCGGTCGAACACGACCGCTTCGACCCCGGCGACCTTCGCGCGGTCGGCGATCAGCTCACCGACGCGACGGGCCTTGGCGGTCTTGTCTCCGTCGAGCGAGCGCAGCTCGGCCTCCATCGACGAGGCCGACGCAAGCGTACGGCCCTCCAGGTCGTTGACGACCTGAGCGACGATGTGACGGCTGGAGCGCGTGATCACCAGACGCGGACGATCCTGCGTCCCGGCGACCCGCTTGCGACCCCGCACCTGACGGCGACGACGACCAGCGACGCGCGCAGCCTCGTGCTTGCGGTGCTTGAGAGCGATAGCCATTACTTTCCAGCCTTCCCAGCCTTGCGGCGAACCTGCTCGCCGGCGTATCGCACGCCCTTGCCCTTGTAGGGCTCGGGCTTGCGCAGCTTGCGGATGTTGGCCGCAACCTCACCGACCTGCTGCTTGTCGATCCCGGTGATCGTGAGCTTCGTCGGCGACTCGACCGTGAAGGTCACGCCCTCCGGTGCCTGGAAGGCGACCGGGTGGCTGAAGCCGAGGTTGAGCTCGATCGCGGCCGGGCCCTTGGCCAGGACGCGGTATCCGACGCCGACGAGCTCGAGCTTCTTCTCGTAGCCCGTCGTGACGCCGATGACCATGTTGTTGATCAGGGTGCGTGTGAGGCCGTGGAGCGAGCGGTTCTGCCGCTCGTCGTTCGGACGCTCGACCGAGATCGCGCCGTCCTCAGCCTTGCTCGCGGTGATCGGTGCGGCCACCGTGTGCGCCAGCGTGCCCTTCGGGCCCTTGACCGTGACGACCTGCCCGTCGATCGCGATGTCGACACCGGAAGGAACCGTCACCGGCTGCTTGCCAATACGTGACATGTGTTTTCTCCTCCCGTCACCAGACGTAGGCGAGGACTTCGCCCCCGACGCCCTTGAACTTGGCCTGCTTGTCGGTCAGAAGGCCCTGGCTCGTGGAGATGATCGCCACGCCCAGTCCTCCGAGAACCTTCGGCAGGTTGGTCGACTTCGCGTAGACCCGCAGACCCGGCTTGCTGATGCGCCGGATGCCGGCGATCGCACGCTCGCGGTGCTGGCCGTACTTGAGGGTCACCGTGAGCGTCTTGCCCACGACGTCCCCGGTCGGCTCGGCCACGGAGAAGCCCGTGATGTAGCCCTCTTGCTTCAGGATCTCCGCGACGCCGGCCTTGAGCTTGCTGTAAGGCATGCTCACCTCGTCGTGGAACGCCTGGTTGCCGTTGCGGACACGCGTCAGCATGTCCGCGATCGGATCAGTCATCGTCATGAGTGTGTTTCCACTTTCCTGCCACGGTTTCCGCGCTGTCGGCGCGGACCTGCGGCGTTCAGGGTCGAGTCGGGATTACCAGCTGCTCTTCGTGATGCCCGGGAGCTCACCGCGGTGAGCCATGGTCCGCAGGCAGATCCGGCACAGGCCGAACTTGCGATAGACGGACTTCGGGCGTCCACAGCGCTGGCAGCGGGTGTAGGCGCGCACGGCGTACTTCGGCTTGCGCGCGGCCTTAACCTTCAGCGAGGTCTTCGCCATGGTCAGTTCTCCTTGAACGGGAAGCCGAGCTTGGTGAGGAGCGCGCGCCCCTCCTCGTCGTTGGTCGCCGAGGTGACGATGGTGATGTCCATGCCACGGGTCCGGTCGATCTTGTCCTGATCGATCTCGTGGAACATGACCTGCTCCGTGAGACCGAACGTGTAGTTGCCGCGTCCGTCGAACTGCTTGGGCGAGAGCCCGCGGAAGTCGCGGATACGCGGGAGGGCGATCGACAGCAGCCGATCGAGGAACTCCCACATGCGGTCGCCGCGCAGCGTGACGTGCGCACCGATCGGCATGCCCTCGCGCAGCTTGAACTGCGCGATGGACTTGCGGGCACGGGTGACCTGCGGCTTCTGGCCGGTGATCGCGGCCAGGTCGCGGATCGCGCCCTCGATCAGCTTGGAGTCACGAGCTGCCTCGCCGACGCCCATGTTGACGACGATCTTGGTCAGACCCGGGACCTGCATGACGTTCTCGAACGAGAACTCCTCGCGCAGCGCGGGGAGGATCTCCTCGCGGTAGCGCGTCTTCACGCGCGGGATGACCTTCTCTGTGGTCTCGGCGCTCATCAGATCTCCTCTCCGGTGCGCTTGGCGACGCGCACGCTGCGGTGCGCGCTGTAGGTGGAGCCGTCAGGGCGCTTCTTGGTGACCTCGTCGCGACGGTTGCCGATACGGGTGGTGACCTTCTCGCCGTCGACCTCGACCAGGAGCGCCACGTTGGACACGTGGATCGGAGCCTCCTTGGTCACGATCGAGCTGGTCGTGCCCGGCTGCAGCGCCTTCTGGTGCCGCTTGATCCGGTTCACGCCCTCGACGATCACGCGATCGACCTCGGGGAGCACGGCGATGACCTTGCCCTCGACGCCGCGGTCCTTGCCGGACAGCACGCGGACCTGGTCACCCTTCTTGATGCTCAGGCTCTTCTTCTTGGCAGTCATCACAGCACCTCCGGGGCAAGCGAGATGATGCGCATGAACCGCTTGTCGCGCAGCTCACGGCCCACGGGGCCGAAGATGCGCGTGCCACGGGGCTCACCATCATTCTTCAAGATGACTGCGGCGTTCTCGTCGAACCGGATGTAGGAGCCGTCCGGACGACGGCGCTCCTTCGCGGTGCGGACGACGACAGCCTTCACGACGTCGCCCTTCTTGACGTTCCCGCCCGGGATCGCGTCCTTGACGGTGGCGACGATGGTGTCGCCGATCCCTGCGTATCGACGACCGGAACCGCCGAGCACGCGGATGCACAAGATCTCCTTGGCACCGGTGTTGTCGGCGACCTTGAGTCGCGACTCCTGCTGGATCATCGGTTATCTCCTGTTGTCTCGCCGGTTCTCACGGGGTCTCCGCGAGCCTGACGGAACGAGTGGTTACTTGGCCTTCTCGAGGATCTCGACGAGGCGCCAACGCTTGGTCGACGACAGCGGACGGGTCTCTGCGACCAGTACGCGGTCGCCGATACCAGCCTCGTTCGCCTCGTCGTGCGCCTTGAGCTTGCTCGTGCGGCGCATGACCTTGCCGTACAGAGCGTGCTTGACGTGGTCCTCGACGCTGACGACGACGGTCTTGTCCATCTTGTCGCTCACGACGAGGCCCTCGCGCACCTTGCGGCGGTTGCGCTCGCCTGCGGTGTTGTTGCTCATGCCTCTTCACTTTCGATGATGCCGAGCTCGCGCTCACGGACGACGGTGTAGATGCGCGCGATGTCCTTGCGCACCGTACGGAGCCGGGCGTTGTTCTCGAGCTGGCCGGTCGCGGCCTGGAAGCGCAGGTTGAACAGCTCTTCCTTGGCCTCGCCCAGCTTGTCGGCCAGGTCCTCGGCGCTCAGCGCGCGGAGGTCAGCGGTGGTGGTGGCGTTCGCCATCAGAGATCACCTGCCTCGCGGGTCACGATCTTGCACTTCATCGGGAGCTTGTGCATCGCACGTCGCAGCGCCTCACGGGCCACCGGCTCGGTCACGCCCGACAGCTCGAACATGACGCGGCCAGCCTTGACGTTGGCGATCCACCACTCCGGCGAACCCTTTCCGGAACCCATGCGGGTCTCGGCAGGCTTCTTGGTCAGCGGACGGTCGGGGTAGATGTTGATCCACACCTTGCCGCCACGCTTGATGTGACGGGTCATGGCGATACGAGCCGACTCGATCTGCCGGTTGGTCACGTAGTGACCCTCGATCGCCTGGATGCCGAAGTCACCGAACGCCAGCGACGTGCCGCCCTTGGCGGCGCCACGACGCTTGGGGTGGTGCTGCTTGCGGTGCTTGACCCTGCGCGGGATCAGCATGGTTCAGCTCTCCGTTCCGTTCGCTGCTTCCGCGGGAGCGGTAGCAGCCTCAGTGCTCGCGGGAGCCGGCTCTGCAGCCTGCTCCTGACGTGCGGGGCGCTCTGCGCGCTGTCCCTCACGCGCCGGGCGACGAGCGCCACCACGACCCGGACGCTGACGCCCACCGGGGGCGGCGGCGCGGGCAGCGGCCTGAGCCTCGCGCTCGGCACGGGTGCCGGCGACCTCGCCCTTGTAGATCCAGACCTTCACGCCGATGCGGCCGAAGGTCGTACGCGCCTCGTAGAAGCCGTAGTCGACGTCGGCACGGAGCGTGTGCAGGGGCACGCGGCCCTCGCGGTAGAACTCCGAGCGCGACATCTCCGCGCCGCCGAGACGGCCGGAGCACTGGATGCGGACACCCTTGGCACCGGCGCGCATGGTCGTCTGCAGTGCCTTGCGCATGGCGCGACGGAACTGCACACGGCCGGCGAGCTGCTCGGCAACACCCTGGGCGACCAGCTGCGCATCGAGCTCGGGGTTCTTGACCTCGAGGATGTTGAGCTGGATCTGCTTGCCCGTGAGCTTCTCGAGATCGCCGCGGATGCGGTCGGCCTCGGCGCCGCGGCGTCCGATCACGATGCCCGGACGCGCCGTGTGGATGTCCACGCGGACACGGTCACGAGTGCGCTCGATCTCGACCCGGCTGATGCCGGCGCGGTCCATGCCCTTGGTGAGCAGGCGACGGATCTTGATGTCCTCGCCGACGTAGCCCTTGTACAGCTTGTCGGCGTACCAGCGGCTCTTGTGGTCGGTGGAGATACCGAGACGGAAGCCGTGCGGGTTGATCTTCTGTCCCACTAGCGGTTCCCACCCTTCTTGTTGGCCTTGTGTGTTCGACTCAGCGCGGCGACAGCGTCACGAGGCTGCACGACGACGGTGATGTGGCTGGTGCGCTTGAGGATGCGGTTGGCCGCACCACGGGCGCGGGGGCGCCAGCGCTTCATCGTCGGGCCCTCGTCGACCCGGACGGCCGAGATGACCAGCGTCGAACGGTCGAGGCCTTCGGTGGTCTCGGCGTTCGCGACGGCGCTCGCGACCAGCTTGTAGACGTCCTGCGCCGCACCCTGCGGGGCGAACCGCAGCAGGGCCAGTGCATCGTCCACGTCGAGGCCGCGGACCATGTCGACGACCCGGCGCGCCTTCTGCGGCGTGACGCGGACGAAGCGTGCGACCGCGAAAGCACCGGGCTCGTCGCCGAGCAGGCTCTCGCGTCGGGCGCTGAGGCCCTTACGCTCCAATGTGCTCATCTGAACTCTTCCCTTGGTTGTCGCCCGCGTCAGCGGCGGCGGCTCTTTCGGTCGTCCTTGACGTGTCCGCGGAAGGTACGCGTCGGCGCGAACTCGCCCAGCTTGTGGCCGACCATCGCGTCGGTGACGAACACCGGGACGTGCTTGCGCCCGTCGTGGACGGCGATGGTGTGACCGATGAAGGACGGGAGAATCATGGAGCGACGCGACCACGTCTTGATGACGGTGTGCGTGTCGGCCTCGTTCTGAGTCTCGACCTTCTTCAGCAGGTGGCCGTCGACGAACGGTCCCTTCTTCAAACTGCGTGGCATGTCAGGCTCTTCCTCAGCGCTTTCCGGACTTGCGGCGACGGACGATCAGCTTGTCGCTGGGCTTCTTCTTGCGGGTACGGCCCTCAGGCTGGCCCCACGGCGACACCGGGTTGCGGCCACCCGAGGTCTTGCCCTCGCCACCACCGTGCGGGTGGTCGATCGGGTTCATCGCGACACCGCGGACGGTCGGGCGCTTGCCCTTCCAGCGGTTGCGGCCGGCCTTGCCCCAGTTGATGTTGGACTGCTCGGCGTTGCCGACCTCGCCGATGCTGGCGCGGCAGCGGACGTCGACGTAGCGCATCTCGCCCGAGGGGAGACGCAGCTGCGCGCGGTTGCCCTCACGGGCGACGAGCTGCACCTTGGCGCCGGCCGAGCGGCCCATCTTGGCGCCACCCCCGGGACGGAGCTCGATCGCGTGGATCGTGGTGCCGACCGGGATGTTGCGCAGCGGCAGGTTGTTGCCGGGCTTGATGTCGGCGCCGGGACCGGCCTCGACCGTCATGCCCTGCTTCAGACCCTCCGGCGCGATGATGTAGCGCTTCTCGCCGTCGATGTAGTGGAGCAGCGCGATGCGCGCGGTGCGGTTGGGGTCGTACTCGATGTGAGCGACCTTGGCCGGCACGCCGTCCTTGTCGTATCGCTTGAAGTCGATGATGCGGTAGGCACGCTTGTGACCGCCGCCCTGGTGCCGGGTGGTGATCCGGCCCTGGTTGTTGCGTCCGCCCTTCTTGGGCAGCGGACGCGTCAGCGACTTCTCGGGCGTCGTGCGCGTGATCTCACTGAAGTCGGCCACCGAGGAGCCGCGACGGCCCGGGGTGGTCGGCTTGTACTTACGGATTGCCATACGTACTCAGTCCTCGTTCGTTCAGGCGCCAGGCGCAGCGAAGATGTCGATGCTCTGACCCGGAGCGACGCTCACGATCGCGCGCTTGACATCGGCGCGCTTGCCGGTGCCGTTGCGGGTACGACGCGTCTTGCCCTTGCGGTTCTGGGTGTTCACCGCGGTGACCGTGACGCCGAAGATCTTCTCCACGGCGATCTTGATCTCGGTCTTGTTGGCATCCGGACGGACGATGAACGTGTACTTGTTCTCGTCGAGCAGCCCGTAGCTCTTCTCGCTCACGACCGGCCCGAGCAGGATGTCGCGCGGGTCCTTGTGCAGCGTGCTCACTTGTCACCGTCCTTCGCGGTAGCGACCTCGCTCAGCTTGACGGTCTCGGCGTCCCCGTTGGAGCGGAGCGCGACGAAGGCGTCGAACGCGGCCTTGGTGAAGACCACGTCGTCGCTGAGCAGGACGTCGTACGTGTTGAGCTGGTCGAGCCCGATCAGGTGGGTGCCGGCGACGTTGCGCAGGCTCTTCACCGTGGTCTGGTCGGTGCTCTCCACCACGACCAGCACACGCGGACGTGCGGTGATCTCGCGGAGCGTCGCCAGAGCGGCCCTCGTCGACGGCGCCTCGCCGCCCACGAGCGACTCGACGACGTGCAGACGGCCGTTGCGTGCCCGGTCGGAGAGGGCGCCACGGAGAGCGGCTGCCTTCATCTTCTTGGGGGTGCGCTGGTCGTAGCTGCGCGGCGTCGGTCCGTGGACCACGCCACCACCGGTGAACTGAGGTGCGCGGATCGAGCCCTGACGGGCGCGGCCAGTGCCCTTCTGGCGGTACGGCTTCCTGCCGCCGCCGGACACCTCGCCACGCGACTTGGTGTCGTGGGTGCCCTGGCGCGCTGCTGCGAGCTGGGCGACGACCACCTGGTGGATCAGGGGGATGTTGACCTGGACGTCGAAGATGTCCCGGGGGAGATCGACGTCGATGACGTTGGCGGTCACTTGACGGCTCCCTTCTTGGCGCCGGTGCGGATCATGACGATGCCGCCCTTGGGGCCGGGAACCGCACCCTTGATGAGGATGAGGCCCTTGTCGGCGTCGATGGCGTGCACCGTGAGGCTCTGCGCCGTGACACGATCGGTGCCCATGTGGCCTGCCATGCGCAGACCCTTGAACACGCGACCCGGCGTGGCGCAGCCGCCGATCGATCCCGGCTTGCGGTGGTTGCGGTGGGCACCGTGCGAGGCGCCGACACCGTGGAAGCCGTGGCGCTTCATGACGCCCGCGAAGCCCTTGCCCTTGCTGGTGCCCGTCACGTCGACGAAGTCACCGGCGGCGAAGATCTCAGGGGTGACTGCCTGCCCGACCTGGTAGTCCCCGATCGCCTCGGTGCGGATCTCCGCGAGGTGACGGCGGGGCGTGACGCTGGCCTTGTCGAAGTGACCGGCCTGCGGCTTGTTCACCTTGCGCGGGTCGATCTCGCCGAAGCCGATCTGGACGGCGCTGTAGCCGTCGGTCTCGGCGGTGCGGATCTGCGTGACGACGTTGGTGTCGGCAGCGATCACGGTGACCGGAACCACGCGGTTGTTCTCGTCCCACGTCTGGGTCATCCCGAGCTTGCGCCCGAGCAGCCCGACGGGTGCCTTCTGGTTGCTCATCAGCGATCGTTCCTCAGAGCTTGATCTCGATGTCGACGCCCGCAGGAAGGTCGAGGCGCATCAGCGAGTCGACGGTCTTCGGCGTGGGGTCGATGATGTCGATGAGGCGCTTGTGGGTGCGCATCTCGAAGTGTTCGCGGCTGTCCTTGTACTTGTGCGGCGAACGAATGACGCAGTAGACGTTCTTTTCCGTCGGCAGAGGCACCGGGCCAGCGACCGTGGCACCCGTACGCGTGACGGTGTCCACGATCTTGCGCGCCGAGGTGTCAATCACCTCGTGGTCATAGGCCTTGAGCCTGATGCGGATCTTCTGTCCCGCCATGCTCTCGCTTCGTCCTTCTCTTCGTACTGCCTCGGACTCTCCACCCCGGGATCGAGGAAGAGCGCTGCTCCCCTCCGACCCCCGAGGTCGGGCGTGTCGCGGGCTGTAGCGCGCGCGAGTCTTCACACCTCTGGAGTTGGATGGTTGGGCCCCGGACGCCGCCCACCCCGTGCGGGATGTGCCTGCTCTTCCTCGGACCAGGCGCACCAGCGCCGTTCACACCGGAGTGGAACGGCAAGGCGCGCCGAAGCAACTTTCCAAGTCTGACAGACACCACCCCTGATTGCCAAATCGGAGCAGGATCCGTCGCACTTGGACCAACTCTCACGGTAGCGAACACCACCAAACGGTCTGCCGTCGGGCGTCGCCGGCGGCCTCTGCCGTACGGGCTCGGCCGCGCGCTGTCAGCGGTGCGTGTGCTGCTCCGTGGCCGCATGGCCGGCCGACTCCAGCTGGAAGGTGGAGTGGTCCACGTCGAAGTGGTCGGAGAGACACCCCCGCAGCTCGTCGAGCACCCCGTGCCCCGCGTCGTGCTCGAGGACCTCGTCGGCGACCACGACGTGGGCCGACATGACCGGCATCCCCGAGGTGATCGTCCAGACGTGCAGGTCGTGGACGTCGAGGACCCCCCGAGCCTCCCGCATGTGGGCCCTGAGGTCGTCGAGGTCGAAGTCGCGCGGCGTCGACTCCAGGAGGACGTCGGCGACCTCGCGCAGCAGCCCGACGGCGCGCGGGAGGATCAGCGCGGCGATCGCCAACGAGGCGATCGGGTCGGCGGCGTCCCAGCCGGTCACCATGATCACGACGGCCGCCACGATCACCGCCACGGAGCCGACCGCGTCGCCGAGGACCTCCAGGTAGGCGCCCTTGACGTTGAGACTCTCCTGGGAGCCCTTGCGCAGCAGGAGGAGACCGACCACGTTCACCGCGAGCCCGAGCACGCCCGCCGCCAGCATCCACGGCGAGTCGACATGGGGAGCGTCGTCCAAGCGGCGTACGGCCGAGACCACGACGACCGCGCACAGCGCCAGCAGCACCAGGCCGTTGACGCCCGCGGCGAGGATCTCCGAGCGGTGGTTGCCGAACGTCCGACGCGGGCTGCCGGCACGTTGCGCGACCGTCACGGCAGCGAGGGCCATCGCGAGCCCGAAGGTGTCGCTGAGCATGTGGCCGGCGTCGGCCAGCAGGGCCAGGCTCCCGGTCAGGAGAGCGGCCACGACCTCGACGACGAGGACCAGCACGGTGAGGCCCAGCACGAACGCCAGACGCGGACGGTGCTGGGCGGACGGCGTGCCGTGCGCATGGTCGTGTCCCACGCCCTCACGATACGTCGCCCGGTCCGTGGCGCGCCGTGACGCACGCCATGGGCAGAGAACAGACGACGAGGCCCCGTCCAGCTCGTCGAGCTGGGCGGGGCCTCGTCCAGAGACCGTCCCGGGGTTGCCCCGGGCTCAGATCACTTGTTGATCTTGGTGACGCGACCTGCGCCGACCGTACGACCACCCTCGCGGATCGCGAAGCGGAGACCGTCCTCCATCGCGATCGGCTGGATCAGCTGCACCGACATCTCGGTGTTGTCGCCCGGCATGACCATCTCGGTGCCCTCAGGCAGCGTGACGACGCCGGTGACGTCCGTGGTGCGGAAGTAGAACTGCGGGCGGTAGTTGTTGAAGAACGGCGTGTGACGGCCGCCCTCCTCCTTGCTCAGGATGTAGACCTGCGCCTCGAACTCCGTGTGGGGAGTCGTGGTGCCCGGAGCGATGACGACCATGCCGCGCTCGACGTCCTCGCGCTTCGTGCCACGAAGCAGGAGGCCGACGTTCTCGCCCGCCTGGCCCTCGTCGAGAAGCTTGCGGAACATCTCGATGCCCGTGACCGTGGAGGTCTGCTTCGTCTCGCGGATGCCGACGATGTCGACGGTGTCGTTGAGCTTGACGATGCCGCGCTCGATACGACCCGTGATGACGGTGCCACGACCGGTGATCGTGAAGACGTCCTCGACCGGCATGAGGAACGGCTTGTCCGTCTCACGCTCCGGCTGGGGGATGTACTCGTCGACAGCGTTCATGAGCTCGATGATCGACTCGCCCCACTTGGCGTCGCCGTTGAGCGCCGGGAAGGCCGCAACGCGGACGACCGGTGCGTTGTCACCGTCGAACTCCTGCTCGCTGAGCAGCTCGCGGACCTCGAGCTCGACGAGCTCGATGAGCTCCTCGTCGTCGACCATGTCGCACTTGTTGAGCGCCACGACCATCGCCGGCACGCCGACCTGGCGCGCGAGCAGGACGTGCTCACGCGTCTGGGGCATCGGGCCGTCGGTGGCGGCGACCACGAGGATCGCGCCGTCCATCTGTGCCGCACCCGTGATCATGTTCTTCACGTAGTCGGCGTGACCCGGGCAGTCGACGTGCGCGTAGTGACGGTTCTCGGTCTGGTACTCAACGTGAGCGATCGAGATCGTGATACCGCGCTGGCGCTCCTCAGGAGCCTTGTCGATCTGATCGAAGGCCGAGGCCTCGTTCAGGTCCGGGTACTTGTCATGCAGCACCTTGGTAATCGCCGCCGTGAGCGTCGTCTTACCGTGGTCGATGTGACCGATGGTGCCGATGTTCATGTGCGGCTTAGTCCGCTCGAACTTCGCCTTAGCCACTGAGGCTCCTCCTCGATTGAATGATGCTTTTGCGCCGTGCGGTTGAGCTGATCGAAGCCTAGGTCAGGCCCGCGATCACTCGCCCCTGGCCTTCTTGATGATCTCTTCTGCGACGTTCTTGGGAACCTCGGCGTAGGAGTCGAACTCCATGGAGTACGACGCCTGCCCCGACGTCTTCGACCGGAGGTCTCCGACGTACCCGAACATCTCGGAGAGCGGAACGAGTGCGTCCACGACCCGGTCACCGGAACGTTCCGACATCTGCTGGATCTGGCCACGGCGAGAGTTGATGTCGCCGATGACCTCGCCCAGGTAGGACTCAGGGGTGGTGACCTCGACCTTGAACATCGGCTCGAGGAGCACCGGGTCTGCCTTGCGTGCCGCTTCCTTGAACGCCATGGAACCGGCGATCTTGAAGGCGAGCTCGGACGAGTCGACGTCGTGGTACTGACCGTCGGTCAGCGTCACCTTGACGTCGACCATGGGGTAGCCGGCGAGCACGCCGAACTCCATGGCTTCCTGCGCGCCCTCGTCGACGGCGGGGATGTACTCCCGCGGGACGCGCCCACCGGTGATCTCGTTCGAGAACTCGTAGCCGCCCTCTCCACCAGCCAACGGGCCCGTGGGCTCGATGCTGATGAGGACCTTGGCGAACTGACCCGAACCACCGGTCTGCTTCTTGTGGGTGTACGAGACCTTCTCGACCTTGCGCTTGATGGTCTCGCGGTACGCGACCTGCGGCTTGCCGACGTTGGCCTCGACGCGGAACTCGCGCTTCATGCGGTCCACGAGGATGTCGAGGTGCAGCTCGCCCATGCCGGCGATGATGGTCTGCCCGGTCTCCTCGTCGGTGTGGACCGTGAACGTCGGGTCCTCCTCGGCGAGACGCTGGATCGCGACGCCGAGCTTCTCCTGGTCGCTCTTGGTCTTCGGCTCGATGGCGACCTGGATCACCGGAGCCGGGAAGGTCATCGACTCGAGCACGATCGGGTTGCTCGGCTCGGAGAGCGTCTCGCCCGTGGTGGTGTCCTTCAGACCCATCACGGCGACGATCTGGCCGGCGCCGACCGACGCGATCTCCTCACGCTTGTTGGCGTGCATCTGGTAGATCTTGCCGATCCGCTCCTTGCGGCCCTTGACGGAGTTGAGCACCTGCGTGCCCGCCGTCAGGCGACCGGAGTAGAGACGGATGTAGGTCAGCTTGCCGAGGTGGGGGTCGGCCGCGATCTTGAACGCGAGGGCCGAGAAGGGCTCCTCCTCGGTCGGCTGGCGCGTGAGCTCGGTCTCCTCGTCGCCGGCCTTGTGGCCCGCCACGGAGCCGACGTCGACCGGCGAGGGGAGGTAGTCGACGACCGCGTCGAGCAGGGGCTGGACGCCCTTGTTCTTGAACGCGGTGCCGCACAGGACCGGGACGATCTTGTCGGCCAGCGTGGCGCGACGGATCGCCGCCTTCAGCGTGTCGACGTCGATGTCCTCGCCCTCGAGGTACATCTCCATCAGGTCGTCGTCAGCGGTCGCGACCGTGTCGAGCAGCTTCTCGCGGTACTCGGCGGCCTTGTCGGCGAGCTCGGCCGGGATCTCCTCGACCGTGTAGTCCTCACCGATCTCGGTCTCGCCGCGCCACGTGAGCGCACGCATGCCGACGAGGTCGACGACGCCCAGGAAGTCGGCCTCGGCGCCGATCGGGAGCTGCAGCACCGCCGGGTTGGCGTTGAGGCGCTCGACGATCGTGTCGACGCAGTAGAAGAAATCTGCGCCGGTGCGGTCGAGCTTGTTGACGAAGCACATCCGCGGCACGTGGTACTTGTTGGCCTGACGCCAGACGGTCTGCGACTGCGGCTCCACGCCGGCGACGCCGTCGAAGACCGCGACCGCGCCGTCGAGGACGCGCAGGGACCGCTCCACCTCGACGGTGAAGTCGACGTGACCGGGGGTGTCGATGATGTTGATCTGGTGGTTCTTCCACCAGCAGGTCGTCGCGGCCGACGTGATCGTGATGCCGCGCTCCTGCTCCTGCTCCATCCAGTCCATCGTGGCTGCGCCCTCGTGGACCTCACCGATCTTGTACGTGATGCCGGTGTAGAAGAGGATGCGCTCGGTCGTCGTCGTCTTGCCCGCGTCGATGTGCGCCATGATGCCGATGTTGCGCACCGTGGCGAGGTTGGTGGTGATGTCTACGGCCACCTTGGCTGACTTCCCTTGCTGTCGTGAGTCGATTCCGGAGATGGGTGCCGCCGGCCCGTGACGGGCCTACGGCACGCCGTCACCAGCGGTAGTGGGCGAAGGCCTTGTTGGCCTCGGCCATCTTGTGCGTGTCCTCACGCTTCTTGACTGCGCCGCCCAGACCGTTCGAGGCGTCGAGCAGCTCGTTCATCAGGCGCTCGGCCATGGTCTTCTCGCGACGCTCACTGGCGAACCGGACGAGCCAGCGAAGAGCGAGGGTGTTGGCGCGTGAGGCGCGGACCTCGATCGGGACCTGGTAGGTCGCACCGCCGACACGGCGGGACTTGACCTCGAGGGTCGGCTTGACGTTGTCGAGCGCGCGCTTCAGCGTGATGACCGGGTCGGTGCCGGACTTCTCACGCGAGCCTTCGAGCGCGCTGTAGACGATGCGCTGGGCGACCTGCTTCTTGCCGTCCTCGAGGACCTTGTTGATCAGCTGCGTGACCAGGGGGCTCGAGTAGACCGGATCGGCCTCGGTGGGACGCTTCGGTGCTGGACCCTTGCGCGGCATCAGCTCTTCTCCTTCTTCGCGCCGTAGCGGCTGCGAGCCTGCTTGCGGCTCTTGACACCCTGGGTGTCCAGCGCGCCGCGGATGATCTTGTATCGCACACCCGGGAGGTCCTTCACACGGCCACCGCGAACGAGCACGATCGAGTGCTCCTGCAGGTTGTGACCCTCACCGGGAATGTAGGCCGTGACCTCGATGCCGCTGCTCAGCCGGACGCGAGCAACCTTGCGCAGCGCAGAGTTCGGCTTCTTCGGCGTCGTCGTGTACACGCGGGTGCACACTCCGCGACGCTGGGGCGAACCCTTCAGGGCGGGCGTCTTGGTCTTCGCCACCTTGTCCTGACGGCCCTTGCGGACCAACTGCTGGATCGTTGGCACTACATGCTTCTTTCTTCTGTCCGGCTCTGTCTCTGTAGCTCTCTTCGTCCCCGCCGCAGGCGTCGTCCGGCGGCGCGCTCGGGGCGTGCCGCCACCGCGTCGTGCGATGGTAGGTGTTGCTGCTCGCGGTCCTGCACCTCGTCCGCACGGCCCGGCTGCGAGGCCAGGTCGCGCGACTCGACCGACGGTGCGGCGACACGCGAATCAGTGCACACGGACACGAGTCCACGGCACAATGTCCAAGACTACCGGGTGCCTCGTGAGGGGTCAAAACGGGTTCGGGGGGCGCCCTCACCACGGCCCTCGCGCGAGGGGTGGCGGTCCAGCAGCTCGGCCAGGTGGAGGGCCTGGACGCCGGCGAGATCGTCCAGCTGGGTCCGGCACGAGAACCCGTCCGCCAGCACGACGCTCCCCTCGGGCGCCTCGCGTACGGCGGGGAGCAGCTGGTGCTCCGCGACGGCCACCGACACGTCGTAGTGACCGCGCTCGACCCCGAAGTTGCCCGCCAGACCGCAGCATCCCCCGAGCCGGGTCACCGTAGCCCCGGCTCCCTGCAGCAGCGCCGCGTCGGCCTGCCAGCCGAGAACCGAGGCGTGGTGGCAGTGCGGCTGCGCGACGATCGTCACGTCGCTCAGGTCGGGCGCGACCCATCCGGGGGTCCGGGCGAGGAGCTCGGCGAGGGTGAACACTCCCCCGGCCACCTCGACGGCGCGGGGGTCGTCGGTCAGCTCGACGGCGTCCGAGCGCAGCACGGCGAGGCAGGACGGCTCGAGGCCCACGACGGGGGTGCCGAGCGCGACGTACGGGTGCAGCGCAGCCACCGTGCGCTCGACGTTGCGGCGGGCACCGTCGAGCTGACCGGTGGAGATCCACGTGAGCCCGCAGCACACCGACTCGTCGAGCAGCCGGACCCGGTAGCCCGCCGCCTCGAGCACGCGGACAGCGGCCTGCCCGGGCGCGGTGTGGAAGTAGTTGGTGAACGAGTCGGCCCAGATCAGCACCTCAGGACGGTCCGCCCCGGAGGTGTCGTGCAGCGCGGCGGCATCGCTCCCCCGGGTCGCCGTGCCCTCCCCGCGACTCCAGCGACGGAGCGTGGTCGAGGCGAAGCGCGGGATGCTGCGCCGGGGGTCGACGCCCGCCAGCCACAGCGCGAGCGGCCGCAGGCCCGGGGTCCGGAGCAGGGCGTTCACCAGCCTCGCCACCGGCGAGGACAGGCGCGCCCAGAGCGGGAGCAGGCCCAGGGCGTAGTGGCTGCGCGGCCGGAGACGACGTCGGTAGGTCTGGTGGAGCACCTCCGCCTTGTAGGTCGCCATGTCGATCCCGGTCGGGCAGTCCCTGGCACACCCCTTGCAGGAGAGGCAGAGGTCGAGCGCCTCGTGCACCGCCGGATCCTTCCAGCCCTTGTCGACCACCCGGCCGTCGACCATCTCCTGGAGCACCCGCGCCCGGCCCCGGGTCGAGTCCTTCTCATTGCGTGTCGCCACGAACGACGGGCACATCACCCCGCCCGCCGCCGTGTTGTCGGCGATGCACTTGCCGACGCCGGTGCAGCGGTGGACCGCGGCGCCGAAGTCGCCGTCGTCGTGGACGAGCCGGAGCGCGAGGCGGTCGCGGACTCGGCCGACGCCGGTGCCGCGGAGGTCGGCGTCGAGCGGGGCGGGATCGACCAGCACACCGGGGTTGAGGAGGTCGTCGGGGTCGAAGGCCGCCTTGACCCGCCCGAAGAGCGACAGCGACTCCGGCGTGTACATCAGCGGCAGGAGCTCGGACCGAGCCCGTCCGTCTCCGTGCTCACCGGACAACGAGCCGCCATGTCGCGCGACCAGCGCGGCGGCGTCGAGCAGGAAGGCGCGGAACACCCTCGTGCCCTCGTGCTCGGGCGCGGCGAACGGGAAGTCGATGCGGACGTGGACGCATCCGTCACCGAAGTGGCCGTACGGCACACCGTCCAGGTCGTACTGGCGCAGCAGGGCCTCGAACTCGCGCAGATAGGCACCCAGCCGCGCGGGCGGGACAGCGGCGTCCTCCCAGCCGGCATAGGCCGGACGTGAGAGCGACCGTGCCGCGAGGCCGGCCCCCTCCTCCCTGATGCGCCACAGGGCGGCCTGCTCGGCGACGTCGGTGACCAGCCGCGTCGAACGGGTGCCGACACCGGCGGCGACGGCCGCGGCACGCGCCTCGAGCTCGCCCGGCGAGCCTCCGGACAGCTCGACGAACATCCATCCGGAGCCGGCCGGCAGCTCGGGGACGGACGCGGGACCGCGCTGGGCACGGACGACGTCGACGATCCGGGCGTCGAGGCCCTCGCAGGCGGTCGGGTCGTGCGGGAGGATCGCCAGCACGTCGTCGGCAGCGTCGGCCATCGTCGGGTAGCCCAGGAGCAGCAGGACACGGTACGGCGGATCGGAGACCAGGTCGACGGTCGCACCGAGGGTGACGGCGAGCGTGCCCTCGGTGCCGGCGAGGAAGGTCGCCACGTCGAACCCGTTCTCGGGCAGGAGGTGCTCCATGGAGTACCCCGACACCTGCCGCCCGAACCGCCCGAACTCGGTCCGGATCGTCGCGAGGTCGGCACCGACCACGGCGCGGAGGGCTTCCAGCGTCGGCGACGAGCCGGAGCCGCTCGAGGCGGAACCGGCCACGGGCCGGACGAGCGAGAGCCGCTCACCGCTCGCCGTGACGACGTCGAGCGCGGCGACGGTGTCGGCCGAGCGTCCGTACGCGAGGGCGCGGGACCCGCACGCGTTGTTGCCGATCATCCCGGCGATGGTGCACCGGGTGTGCGTGGACGGGTCGGGCCCGTAGCGCAGCCCTGCCCGCGCTGCCTCCCGCTGCAGCGCGGCATGGACGGTGCCGGGCTCGACCCGGGCCGTACGGGCCTCGCGATCGATCTCGAGGACACGGTTGAGGTGGCGCGTGAAGTCCATCACGATCCCCGGGCCGACCGCGTTGCCGGCGATCGACGTCCCGGCACCGCGCGAGGTGAGCGGCACCCCCGACGCACGGGCGACGTCGACGACCGCAAGGACCTCGTCGGTGGTGCGCGGCCGCACGACGACCTGGGGGACGACACGGTAGAGCGAGGCGTCGGTGCTGTAGAGCGCGCGCGCCAGGGGGGAGTCGTCGACGTCGCCGACCCCCGCGCGACGCAGAGCCGTGGCGGTGTCGAGGCCGAGCGTGGCCGCATCGACCGAGGAGGGCGTCACCACAGGCTGATCGACCGCTCGAAGATGCCCGCCACCGCCTCCTCGTCCACCGGCTTGGGCGCGGTGGCGAGGAGCCGCTGCTGCTTCATCGTCCCCTCGACGAGAGCGGGGACGTCGCCCTTGTCGAAGCCGACGGCGCCGATGCCTGCGGGGATGCCGATGTCGCGCATCAGGCGGACGAGCACCTGCGGCAGGAGGTCGGCGAGGTCGGACGGCCGGGCAGCGCCGGGCTCGAGGAGCTCGGCCGCGCGCACGTGCCGCTCGGGCGCGGCGTCGAAGGTGTAGCGGAACGCCTCGGGAGCGGTGAGCGAGACCGCCATGCCGTGCGGCACCATCGCCTCGTCCTGCGGGTAGCCCGAGGGACGGAAGTCCTTCACCTGGCCGGCGATCGGGTAGGCGTTGGCGTGCGGGATATGGACCCCGGCGTTGCCGAACCCCATGCCGGCGAACGTCGCGGCGAGCGCCATCTGCTCGCGGGCGTCGACGTCACCGCCGTCGTGCACCGCCGCGCGGAAGGACGACGCCAGCAGGCTCATCGACTTCTCGGCCCACACGTCGGAGATGGGGTTCGCTCCGCAGTACGGGACGCGCTCCGAGGCGGCCTTGCGCTCGTAGGAGGTGAACGGACGTGCGGTGTAGCTCTCGAGCGCGTGGCAGAGGATGTCCATCCCGCTGGCCGCAGTGACCTCCGGCGGCTGGGACAGCGTCAGCTGGGGGTCGATGATCGCCAGCTCCGGCCTCAGCCGCGGATGGCTGATGCCCGTCTTCACGTGCTGCGACAGGACGTCGAGCACGCAGATCGTGGTGCTCTCGCTCCCGGTGCCGGTCGTCGTCGGGAGCGCGATCAACGGGAGGAGGGCCTTGGCCGGCGCCCGGCCTGCTCCCACCGGCACGTTGATGTAGTCCATCAGCTCACCGTCGTTGGTCGTGAGCAGGTTGACCGCCTTGGCGGTGTCGATGCTCGAGCCTCCTCCGAGGGCCACCACGGCGTCGAAGGGACCGTGCGAGCGTGCGAAGTCGATCGCATCGGAGAGGCTCGCGTCGGTCGGCTCGACGTGCGAGTCGGCGTAGACGACCAGCTCCACGCCGTCGGCCGCGACCTGCTCGACGACCCGGTCGGGGACACCGGTCGCCTCGAGGCCGCGGTCGGTGACCAGCAGCGCTCGACGCACACCGAGCGACGCGAGCTCGTAGCCGAGCTCCGCGCTCGCGCCGGACCCGATCTTCAGTCTCGGGGACCCGTAGGTGAAGACAGTCTCGGGACGGGTCGGCTGGGCGAACGGCATCCGGGCTCCTGAAGGTCACGACGGCCCACAGGCGCGTCTGTACGCGTGTTGCGTAGATGACAATACGGCGTCACGGGCACTTGTCGGGCACCTGACCACGTTGCTCTAGGGTGTTCGGGGGCTTGATCTGGAGGTGGACGGATGAACCGGTCGACAGTGGCCGCTGCGCTCGCAGCGACCCTGGTCCTCGGCCTGGGCGCGTGCAGCCCGCTCGCGCCGGCACGACCCGACCCCTCTGCGACCACCCACACCAGCCTCAAGGTGGACGTGGCCCAGCACGAGAGCTTCTCCGGCACGCCCATCGTCTACTCCTTCACCGTTCCCGACGGGGCGACCCAGCTCGGACCGCTCGTGCGTCAACGAAGCCCTGAGCTGCTCGCCGCGTACGAGCCGGTCCTGGCCGAGGCTGAGCGTCGTCAGGCACTCGAGGCGGCCGCCGACGCCGTCGAGAACCAGGGCGAGACGACACCGACACCGACCGAGCCCCCCAACCCGCTCCCCACCGACGACAGCTTCGCGATCCTCTCGGAGCCGCCGGAGCCCGACACGACGACGGCACTGCTGAGGATCGACGGTGACCCCGGCGAGGTGTTCAGCA
This sequence comes from Mumia sp. zg.B21, assembly GCF_019550855.1. NCBI lineage: Bacteria > Bacillati > Actinomycetota > Actinomycetes > Propionibacteriales > Nocardioidaceae > Mumia > Mumia sp. zg.B21. The sequence continues at coordinate 1,345,568 of NZ_JAHWCJ010000001.1, forward strand.
ACGTGCTCGCCCAGGTGGCCGAGGCCATGCCCGCGCTCGAGCTCGACCCTGACGCGTGGTCGCGATTCTGCACCGCGTCAGACGGCGTCTACACCGGCTGCTCGTTCGACGTGACAGGGCGCACCACCGAGGACGTCGGGGTCCGGGTCTCGGTGACCATCGACCCGGGCAACCTGCGGACGCAGCAGTCCCCCGCCGGCGCCCAGGGCAAACCGGTGATGACGTACACCGTCGTGGCCACCGATCCCCCCGACATGCGGCCGGTGTGGGCGGCGCTCGACGAGGAGACCGACACCCCGGCCGAGGGCGAGCCGCAGGTCCTGCCCGCTCCGGAGAAGGTTCCGGCGACGACCGCGCCTCTGCCGCCGGCCCCGCAGGTGGAGGGCACGTGGCCGAAGCTCCCGGTCTCGCGCCCGGTTGCCACCGGCGGCGACCTCATCACCCCGCAGTGGAAGCTGCGCGACGACTCGGCGCTGCTCCTCTCGGGCGACCGGCCCGCCTTCGCCAGCATCCTTGTCGAGCGCGGCGCCAACGCCGACGCGATCGCACGCAGCTATGTGCTGGCCTACAGCACGGCCGGCGACCCCGTCCAGGACGTCATCGAGGACCGCACCGAGATCAGCACCACCTACCGCGCCGTGACGCCGAAGAACGGCCCGACCGTCTCAGCGACGTTCACCCAGGCCGGACGCGGCAACTACATCGCGCTCTTCTACGCCCCGCCCTCGCGCGGCTGAACGGCCGGGCTCGTCTGGGCGTTCCGCCGGGCGGCGGAACGCCCACTCCATCCGTGGGGCGAGCAGCGGCCCGACGGCACGCGCGACGCGTTCCGACATCAGCGCGGTGCCCAGGAGGGCCGCGCCGACGAGGACGATCGGCACGCAGTACGGGCCCAGCTCGGCCAGAAGGTCGAACGCGCCGACGTGGGCCAGGGCGATGATCACGAACCCGTGGAGGAAGTACGCGTTCATCGTGCGGCGGCCGAGGCCGGTCGTGACGTCGACGCGCCGCGGGATGACCGACAGGACCGCGGCGGTCAGGGCGAACCCGACCACGAGCAGGCCCGCGCGCGTCGTCAGGCCGCCCAGGGCGTCGGCCTCGAGGGGCGACTCGGCGTAGGCGTCACGCCAGTAGAGCCACGAGACGTACCAGCCCTCGTGACGCAGCTGGCACCAGGCGAACGTGCCGGCCAGGGCGAGCGCCGACACGACACGGACCAGCGGACGGCGGAGGAACGCGAAGTGCGCCGGCCGCAGGTACATCCCCGCCACGTAGAACGGCAGCAGACCGAGGATGCGGTGGATCGAGACGACGTTGCTCACCTGCCACAGTCCGGCCACCAGGCTCACGGCGATCGCGACCAGCACCGGCGCCCGCACCACCTGCCAGAGCGGGGTCGACAGTCGCCAGGCGACCAGGGCGATGAGGAACCAGGTGGACCACGCCGGGTCGAGCAGGTTGATGTCGAGGGGCTTGCCGTCCAGCACCGCGCGGAACCCGTCGAGACCGACGTTGAGGACGATGTAGGGGACGACGAGTGTCGTGACGAGCGCTCGCGTCTGCTTGGGCGAGCCTTCGTAGCGTCGCGAGACGTAGCCCGAGACGAGCACGAACGCGGGCATGTGGAAGGCGTAGATCCAGGCGTAGGTGCCCCGGGCGGCAGGGACGTCGAGGAGGTACTGCAACGCGTGCCCGGCGACCACCAGGAGCATCACCCAGTAGCGGGCGTTGTCGAGAAGAGGATCGCGCGCCGCCGGTCGGGCCGCTGCGTCGACGGAGCTGTCGGCGTCTGCTCGGGGCTGCATCAGCGTCGTAGACATCTGGCACGACGTAACCACCCGTTCCTTAACGCATCCTGAGAGGGCCCGAGAGCACGCGGCGGACGGTGCACGACGTGCGAGGGCCCCCGGGAGCAGATGCTCCCGGGGGCCCTCGTCAGGACCTCGTCGATCAGCCGGAGAAGCTGCCGAAGTCGAAGTCGTCCAGCGCGACGGACTGGCCCCCGGTGTTGCCGAAGTCGTAGTCGTACGACTCGTACCCGGTCACCGCGTACGCCGCCTGGCGCGCCTCCTCGGTGGGCTCCACCCGAACGTTGCGGTACCGCTCGAGGCCGGTGCCCGCCGGGATCAGCTTGCCGATGATGATGTTCTCCTTCAGGCCACGGAGCTGGTCCGACTTGCCCTGGATCGCCGCCTCCGTGAGGACACGGGTCGTCTCCTGGAAAGACGCGGCACTCAGCCACGACTCGACCGCGAGGGAGGCCTTCGTGATGCCCATCAGCACCGGACGGCCGGATGCAGGCTGCCCGCCCTCGGCCACCACGCGACGGTTGGCCTCCTCGAACGTCGCACGGTCGTGCAGGTCACCCGGCAGCAGCTTGGTCTCGCCCTGGTCGATGACCGTGACGCGACGCAGCATCTGCCGCACGATGATCTCGATGTGCTTGTCGTGGATGGCCACGCCCTGGCTGCGGTAGACCTCCTGGACCTCGTCGACCAGGTGCTCCTGAGCCCGGCGGACGCCGAGGATGCGCAGAACCTCCTGCGGATCCGGCGTGCCGTGCGTCAGCTGCTGCCCAACCTCCACCTCGTCGCCGTCGGCGATGAGGAGACGCGAGCGCTTGGACACCGGGTACTCGTGCGGCTCAGACCCGTCGTGCGGGACGACGACGAGCTTGCGAGCCTTGTCGCTGTCGTCGATCGTCACGCGTCCGGCGGCGTCCGAGATCGGCGCGCGGCCCTTGGGCTGACGCGCCTCGAAGAGCTCGACGACACGCGGCAGACCGTGCGTGATGTCGTCACCGGCCACACCACCGGTGTGGAAGGTACGCATCGTCAGCTGGGTGCCGGGCTCACCGATCGACTGGGCCGCGATGGTGCCGACGGCCTCGCCGATGTCGACGAGCTTGCCGGTCGCCAGCGAACGGCCGTAGCACTTGGCGCAGGTGCCGGTCTTGGCGTCGCAGGTCAGCACCGTACGGACCTTGATCTCCTCGATCCCGGCCGCGACGAGCCGTGCGATCTCGGGGTCTCCGAGGTCGCCGGCGGCCTCGACGAGGACCTCACCCGTCTCCGGGTGGGTGATCTCGGTCGCCGCGTTGCGGGCGTACGCCGAGGTCTCGACGTTCTCCGCCAGCACGAGCCGGCCGTCAGGCAGACGGTCCGCGATCCGCTTGGGCAGACCACGCTCGGTGCCGCAGTCCTCCTCGCGGATGATGACGTCCTGGCTGACGTCGACCAGGCGACGCGTCAGGTAGCCGGAGTCCGCCGTACGGAGCGCGGTGTCGGCCAGGCCCTTGCGCGCGCCGTGGGTCGCGATGAAGTACTCGACGACCGACAGACCCTCGCGGTAGTTCGCCTTGATCGGGCGCGGGATGATCTCACCCTTCGGGTTGGCCACCAGGCCTCGCATCGCGGCGATCTGACGCATCTGCATCATGTTGCCGCGAGCGCCCGACTGGATCATCATCCAGATCGGGTTGTCCTCGGTGAAGGTCTTCTCCATCTCGGCGGAGACCTCGTTGGTGGCCTGCGTCCAGATCTCGATGAGCTCGCTGCGACGCTCGTCGTCGGTGATCAGACCGCGCTGGAACTGCTTCTGGACCTTGGCGTCCTGATCCTCGTAGATGGCGAGGATCTCCTGCTTGCGGCTCGGGGTGACGACGTCCTCGATCGAGATCGTGACGCCGGACCGCGTGGCCCAGTGGAAGCCGGTGTCCTTCAGCGCGTCCAGGGACGCGGCGACCTCGACCTTGCTGTAGCGCTCGGCGAGGTCGTTGACGATCACACCGAGCTGCTTCTTGCCGACCTGGTAGTTCACGTAGGCGTAGTCGACCGGGAGCGCCTCGTTGAAGAGGACACGACCGAGCGTGGTCTCCAGCGTCAGGGCGTCACCGCGGCTCCAGCCCTCCGGGACCTCGACGTCGGCCGGGGGCACGACCTCGGGGAACCGGATCTTGATCTTGCTCTGGAGCGCGATCTCGCCACGGTCGAACGCCATCCTCGCCTCGGACGCCGAGGAGAACGCGCGGCCCTCGCCCGGCTGTCCGTCACGCTCGAGCGTGAGGAAGTACAGCCCGATGACCATGTCCTGCGTCGGCATGGTGACCGGACGACCGTCGGCGGGCTTGAGGATGTTGTTGGTCGACAGCATGAGGACGCGTGCCTCAGCCTGCGCCTCGGCCGACAGCGGGAGGTGGACGGCCATCTGGTCACCGTCGAAGTCGGCGTTGAAGGCCGAGCAGACGAGCGGGTGGATCTGGATGGCCTTGCCCTCGATGAGCTGCGGCTCGAACGCCTGGATGCCCAGTCGGTGCAGGGTGGGTGCACGGTTGAGCAGCACCGGGTGCTCGGAGATGACCTCTTCGAGGACGTCCCACACCTCGGCGCGCGCGCCGCGCTCGACCATGCGCTTGGCCGACTTGATGTTCTGCGCGTGGTTCAGGTCGACCAGACGCTTCATCACGAACGGCTTGAACAGCTCGATCGCCATCTGCTTGGGCAGACCGCACTGGTGCAGCTTGAGCTGCGGGCCGACGACGATGACCGAACGGCCCGAGTAGTCGACGCGCTTGCCGAGCAGGTTCTGGCGGAAGCGACCCTGCTTGCCCTTGAGCATGTCGGAGATCGACTTGAGCGGGCGGTTGCCCGGTCCGGTGACCGGCCGTCCACGACGGCCGTTGTCGAACAGCGAGTCGACGGCCTCCTGGAGCATCCGCTTCTCGTTGTTGACGATGATCTCCGGCGCGCCGAGGTCGAGCAGACGCTTGAGCCGGTTGTTGCGGTTGATGACGCGACGGTAGAGGTCGTTCAGGTCGCTGGTGGCGAAGCGGCCACCGTCGAGCTGGACCATCGGCCGCAGCTCCGGCGGGATCACCGGGACCGCGTCGAGGACCATGCCGGCGGGCCGGTTGTCTCCCGACATGAAGGCCGAGACGACCTTGAGGCGCTTGAGGGCTCGCGTCTTGCGCTGGCCCTTGCCGGTCGCGATGGTCTCCTTGAGGCTCACAGCCTCCGCCGCGAGGTCGAAGTCCTGGAGGCGCTTCTGGATCGCCTGCGCGCCCATGTAGCCCTCGAAGTACTTGCCGAAGCGGTAGGTCATCTCGCGGTAGAGCAGCTCGTCGCCCTCGAGGTCCTGGACCTTGAGGCTCTTGAAGCGGCTCCAGACCTCGTCCAGACGGTCGATCTCGCGCTGGGCGCGGTCACGGATCTGCTTGACCTCGCGCTCGGCGGCGTCCTTGACCTTGCGCTTGGCGTCGGCCTTGGCGCCCTCGGCCTCCAGCGCACCGAGGTCCTCCTCGAACTTCGCCATGCGCTGCTCGATGTTGTTGTCGCGACGCGACTCGAGGTTCTTGCGCTCGACGTCGATCTTGGCCTCGAGCGAGGGCAGGTCGCGGTGACGCGCGTCCTCGTCGACGTGCGTGATCATGTACGCGGCGAAGTAGATGACCTTCTCGAGGTCCTTCGGCGCGAGGTCGAGGAGGTAGCCCAGCCGGCTGGGAACTCCCTTGAAGTACCAGATGTGGGTGACGGGAGCGGCGAGCTCGATGTGTCCCATGCGCTCACGACGCACCTTGGAGCGGGTCACCTCGACGCCGCAGCGCTCGCAGATGATGCCCTTGAAGCGGACACGCTTGTACTTGCCGCAATAGCACTCCCAGTCCCGCGTGGGACCGAAGATCTTCTCGCAGAAGAGACCGTCGCGCTCGGGCTTGAGCGTGCGGTAGTTGATCGTCTCGGGCTTCTTCACCTCACCGTGGGACCACCCACGGATCTCGTCGGCGGTGGCAAGGCCGATCTTGAGCTGATCGAAGAAGTTCACGTCGAGCACGTTGTCTTCTTTCCTTCGTGATGAAAAATCTGTGGACGAGGCCGGAGGCGGGGCGCGGACTCAGAGAGTGCCGCGCCCCGGCGACTCAGACCTCCTCGACGCTGGCGGGCTCGCGGCGCGAGAGGTCGATCCCGAGCTCTTCAGCAGCCCGGAACACGTCCTCCTCAGCGTCACGCATCTCCACCGCGGTGCCGTCGGACGAGAGGACCTCGACGTTCAGGCACAACGACTGCATCTCCTTGACGAGAACCTTGAACGACTCCGGGATGCCTGGCTCGGGGACGTTCTCGCCCTTGACGATCGCCTCGTAGACCTTCACACGTCCGAGGATGTCGTCCGACTTGATGGTCAGGAGCTCCTGCAGGGCGTAGGCCGCGCCGTACGCCTCGAGGGCCCACACCTCCATCTCGCCGAACCGCTGTCCACCGAACTGCGCCTTACCGCCGAGCGGCTGCTGCGTGATCATCGAGTACGGACCCGTCGACCGTGCGTGGATCTTGTCGTCGACGAGGTGGTGCAGCTTCAGGATGTACATGTAGCCGACCGAGATCGGTGCCGGGAACGGCTCACCCGTACGTCCGTCGAACAGCATCGCCTTGCCGTCACGGCCGACCATCCGCTCGCCGTCACGGTTCGGGAGGGTCGAGGCCAGGAGTCCCTGGATCTCGTCCTCGCGCGCACCGTCGAACACCGGGGTGGCGACGTTGGAGTCCATCGGCGAACGGTCTGCGCCGATGGAGCGCAGGCGCTCGGCCCACTCGCCCTTGCTCTCACCGATGTCCCAGCCGGTCTTCGCGACCCACCCGAGGTGGGTCTCGAGAACCTGACCGACGTTCATCCGGCCTGGCACGCCGAGCGGGTTGAGGATGATGTCGACGGCGGTGCCGTCGGGCAAGAACGGCATGTCCTCGACCGGGAGGATCTTGGAGATGACGCCCTTGTTGCCGTGGCGGCCGGCGAGCTTGTCACCATCGGAGATCTTGCGCTTCTGCGCCACGTAGACGCGGACCAGCTGGTTCACGCCCGGGGGCAGCTCGTCGCCCTCCTCACGGTCGAAGACGCGGACGCCGATGACCGTGCCGGACTCGCCGTGCGGCACCTTGAGGGAGGTGTCGCGGACCTCGCGCGCCTTCTCGCCGAAGATCGCACGGAGCAGACGCTCCTCCGGGGTGAGCTCGGTCTCGCCCTTGGGCGTGACCTTGCCGACGAGGATGTCGCCGTTGGAGACCTCCGCGCCGATCCGGATGATGCCGCGCTCGTCGAGGTCGGCGAGCATCTCGTCGCTGACGTTCGGGATGTCGCGGGTGATCTCCTCCGGGCCCAGCTTGGTGTCACGCGCGTCGACCTCGTGCTCCTCGATGTGGATCGAGGTCAGCACGTCGTCCTGGACGACACGCTGCGAGAGGATGATCGCGTCCTCGTAGTTGTGGCCCTGCCACGGCATGAACGCCACGAGGAGGTTGGAGCCGAGCGCCATCTCGCCCTCGTCGGTGCAGGGACCGTCGGCGATCGGCGAGCCCTTCTCGAGGCGGTCGCCCTCCTTGACCAGCGGACGCTGGTTGATGCAGGTGCCCTGGTTGGAGCGGGTGAACTTCGACAGCCGGTAGGTCTTGTAGATGCCGTCGTCCTGCATGACCTCGACGAAGTCCGCGCTGACCTCGGTCACGACGCCCGGGGCCTTGGCCACCGTCACGTCACCGGCGTCGACGGCGGCACGGAACTCCATGCCGGTGCCGACGAGCGGCGCGTCGTTGCGGATCAGCGGGACCGACTGGCGCTGCATGTTGGAGCCCATGAGCGCGCGGTTGGCGTCGTCGTGCTCGAGGAACGGGATGAGCGCCGTCGCGACCGACACCATCTGGCGCGGCGAGACGTCCATGTAGTCGACCTCGTCGGCCGGGACGAGCTCGGCCTCGCCACCACGCTGGCGGACGAGCACGCGATCCTCGGCGAAGGTGCCGTCCTCGTTCAGGCGCGAGTTGGCCTGGGCGATGACGTAGCGGTCCTCGTCGCTCGCGGTGAGGTACTCGATCTCCTCGGTGACGCGGATGCCGTCGACCTTGCGGTACGGGGTCTCGACGAACCCGAACGAGTTGATGCGACCGTACGACGCCAGCGAACCGATCAGACCGATGTTGGGACCCTCGGGGGTCTCGATCGGGCACATGCGGCCGTAGTGCGACGGGTGGACGTCACGGACCTCGTAGCCGGCGCGCTCACGAGACAGACCACCCGGGCCGAGGGCCGAGAGACGACGCTTGTGCGTCAGGCCCGCGAGCGGGTTGTTCTGGTCCATGAACTGGCTCAGCTGCGACGTGCCGAAGAACTCCTTCAGCGCCGCCACGACGGGGCGGATGTTGATCAGGGTCTGGGGCGTGATGGCCTCGACGTCCTGAGTCGTCATCCGCTCGCGGACGACCCGCTCCATGCGGGCGAGACCCGTACGGAGCTGGTTCTGGATGAGCTCGCCGACGCTGCGCAGGCGGCGGTTGCCGAAGTGGTCGATGTCGTCGGCCTCGACGAAGGTCGGGCCGGCCGGCATCTCGAGCTCGGTCTCGCCGGCGTGCAGCGCGACGATGTACTTGATCACCGAGACGATGTCCTCGATGGTCAGCGTCTGCTGGTCGAAGGCCTCGTCGGTGCCGAGCTTCTTGTTGATCTTGTAGCGACCGACCTTGGCGAGGTCGTAGCGCTTGGGGTTGAAGTAGTAGTTGTCCAGCAGCTGCTGGGCGGCCTCGGTCGTCGGCGGCTCGCCCGGACGCAGCTTGCGGTAGATGTCGAGCAGCGCGTCGCTCTGGCCGGACGTGTTGTCCTTCTCCAGGGTGGCGCGGATCGAGTCGTACTGGCCGAACTGCTCGAGGATCTCGGCCTCGGACATGCCGAGGGCCTTGAGCAGGACCGTCACGCTCTGCTTGCGCTTGCGGTCGAGGCGGACGCCGACCTGGTCGCGCTTGTCGATCTCGAACTCGAGCCAGGCGCCGCGCGACGGGATCACCTTGGCGGTGTAGATGTCCTTGTCGGACGTCTTGTCGGGCGTGCGCTCGAAGTAGACGCCCGGCGAGCGGACGAGCTGGGACACGACGACCCGCTCGGTGCCGTTGATGATGAAGGTGCCCTTGTCCGTCATCAGGGGGAAGTCACCCATGAAGACGGTCTGGCTCTTGATCTCGCCGGTCTCGTTGTTCATGAACTCGGCGGTGACGAAGAGAGGCGCGGCGTACGTGACGTCACGGTCCTTGCAGTCCTCGACCGAGTTCTTGGGCGGCTCGAAGCGGTGGTCGCGGAACGACAGCGACATCGTCTCGGAGAAGTCCTCGATCGGAGAGATCTCCTCGAAGATCTCCTCCAGACCGGACTTCCGGGAGACGTCGTTGCGACCGGCGGCAAGCTGCTCCTCGACCGAGGCCTTCCAGCCCTCGTCCCCGATCAGCCAGGAGAAGCTGGACGTCTGGAGCGACAGCAGCTCCGGCACCTCGAGGGGCTCAGAGATCTTGGCGAAGGAGACACGACGGGGGTTGGTTTTGGCGGAGGTGGCGGCAGTGCGCGAGGAAGCCAAGAGGGGTCCTTCCAAAGGCTCGCAGTTCCCGGTTGCGGCACCGTCCGGACCCATGCCGAACGGCCCCCGTCAAGGGGCTGTGGGCAGGAGGTAGGAGGCGCAAAGAAACAGTCTAGACGCCACAGTGGGCAGATTTCAACCCAGGGTGTCAAGCCTTTGCCGTCGATGATGAACGCATCCGGCGCTCAGGTCAAGCAGCGCGAGCATTTCGGTGTGGACGCGTCGCGCTCCGGCAACGCTCCCGCGGCGCCCTCGACCGATCGCTCGACCAGTGTGTCACCCTGGATGTGATCTGTGTTACCACGGGTCCGAGACGCCAGGAGGAGCCCGCCGTGCCCGCCGACCTCGCACCGCCGCGCCGCGAGCGCCCGGAGCTGAAGCCGACCCCCCACCTGCGCCCCGCCCGGCTGCTCGCGGGGTTCTTGACGCTCGTCCTCGTGGTCGGCGGCGGATGGTTCGCCTGGAAGTACGTCGGGACCAACATCGTCGCCAAGCAGCGCCAGGGCGAGATGGCCGTCGCGCTCGCCGACGACTGGTCGGGCAACCGCCGGGGCGACGCGACGACGGACGCCGTCCGGATCGGCGAGGCGATGGCCGTGATGCGGATCCCGCGGTTCGGCTCCGACTTCGAGGTCCCCGTGGTCGAGGGAGTCGACGACTCCGCCCTGACCTCCGGGGTCGGCCACTTCCCCGACACGCAGCGTCCGGGGCAGCTGGGCAACTTCGCCGTCGCCGGCCACCGCATCACGAACGGGCAGCCCTTCAAGGACTTCCCCGACCTCCGGGCGGGTGACAAGGTCGTCGTCGAGACCCGGACGCACGTCTACACCTACGTCCTGGAGGGGTCCGGCACCGACACGATCGTGGACTTCAGCGACATCTGGGTGGTGCAGCCCGTGCCCGAGAAGGCCCGGCGCACCAAGAGCCAGCGGTCCCGCGCGAAGCCGACCCGAGCGATCCTCACGCTGACCACGTGCTCGGAGATCTTCCACACCGACAACCGGTCGGTCGCCTTCGGCCGGTTGGTCGACTCCCGCCACGTCTGAGTCCCGACGCACCGAGGTCACCGCACCGAGGTCGCCTGGGCAAGGGCCTACGTCGTCGTCATCTCCGCGACCAGCCAGTCGCCGTCGACCTTCTGCATCCTCACCACGACCGACAGCGCGGCGGGCGATCCGGGCTTCCCGTCGAGCGTGCGGGACTGGTCGACGAACGCGAGCACGCGGACGCGCGAGTCCGAGCACTCCTGACCGCACTCGAGCGGGGCGATCGCACGCACCGTCGCCGTCACGTCGATCTTGCGCTGCTTGGCCGCCGAGGCGACCTGCGGTGCCAGCTGCTCGTACTCCTTGGCGAAGTCCGAGGTCATCCGCTCGGTGGCGGCCTCGAGGTCCTCGGTCACCGTCGCGTGCCGATAGCTGAGCGTCGACTCGAGCGCGGACGACGCCGCCGAGGTGGCCTTCTCGGCGGCGTCCACCCGTGCCTCGGCGTCGCCCTCGGTCTGGCGGACCGCCAGCGTCGCCACGACCGCGAAGGCCACCGCCGCGACGGCGAGCACGGCCAGGGTGGCGAGGACGATCCGGGCACGTCGTGACAGCGGGGCCCATGGGGTCCGCGGCGCGCGTGGACGGGCCTCGGGAGCCGCCTCGACGGCGTCGCTACCACCCTCCTCGACGGACGGCTCGGGGCCCTCCACCGGCTCGTCGTGCTCGTCACCGGGCGTGGCGGGACGTCGCCGCTCCCCCGCGATCCGAGGCCGTCGGTTGCTCATGACCCGCTCCCCTGCGTCGGCGTCGGTGTCGGTGCGGCACCCGGGGCCGGCGTCGCGGCCGTCTCCACCGTCACGTTGGTGAAGCTGTCGACCAACCAGCGGTCTCCCTCACGGACCAGCGCGACACGCCAGCGGAGCCGAGGCTGACCCACCTGGACGTCCTTGGGCTCGGTCTCCACCGTGATCGCGGCGAGCACCTCGGCGCTGTCGTCGTCGATGCTCTCGATCGCCACCTGCTCGACGTTGCCCTTCGACACGATCCCCGTGTCGGCGAACTGTCCGAGCAGGTCCTTGGTCGACGCCTCGAACTGCACGGCGAGATCGTCGGTCAGCAGCGGCTTCACGCGAGCGACGTACGGGTCGAGGTCCTTGACGTCGTAGGAGTTGACGCTGGTCGCGAACTTCTCCGTCGCCGCCCGGACGTCCTGGCGGGCGGCCGCGTCGGCGTACGCCGGGATCTGCGGACCCCGCACGAGCGCGACGACGCCGACCACCACCCCGGCGACGACCACCGCCGCGAGCGCCACAGCGAGCAGGCGGGTGCGGGTCAGCGTGCGACCGCCGGTCCGAGCAGCATCCACTTCCAGGACTCCTTCCCGAGGTCCGGGGCGTCAGGGATCGTCGTCGTGCCGCCGACGTCCACCTGACCCGTCGCCACATCGTACGTACCGAGAACCTCGCTCTCGTCACGTGTCACCCCCGCGGGGCTCGTGCCCCCCTTGGCGGCGGCCGCGGACCGCGGCTGCGGCTCGGCGCACGCGAACGCACGCTGCCACGCCGCCGGGGTGCGGTCGAACGGCGTCCGCTGGCGCGACCGGGGCAGGTAGCCGGTCTCGCACGGGGCGTTCTCCGGCTGCAGCGAGAGGCTCATGCGCGCGGCGTACTGGCCGGTGCGCGAGTCCTTGGCGATGATCGAGAAGGCGCTCTCGACGCCGTACGGGGCGATGACGAGGACCCCACGGATCCCGTCGAGGCGTCCGCGCACCACGGTGTTGAGCCGGATCGCGTCACTGAGCAGCGACGCGATGTCGTCGGCGTTCTCGCTGAGGACGGTCCGGAGCGTGGCCGCGGTCGGGGCGCCCGTGTCGAGAACGGTGCGCAGGTCCTGGTCCGAGGTCCGCATGGCGGTCGAGAGGTCGCGCAGGTTCGTGGCGAACGCGCGGATGTCGTCCTGGCCGTCGACCTGGGTCTGGAGCACCGTGGTCGACTCGCGGATCAGGTCGGCGGTCATCGCGTACTTCTGGTCGGCCTTGGTGATGAACGAGCTCGTCGCGTCGATGGTGGTGCGGATGTCCTTGCCCGACCCCTCGAAGGCCGCCCCCAGCTCGGTGATGACGGTGCTGAGGTCGTCGGCGTCGACGGACGACAGCAGCCCGCTCACGTCGGTGATCAAGGTGCGGGTGTCGACCGGGACGCGGGTGCGCTCACGGGCGACCACGTCGTCCTCGCCGAGGAACGGCCCGGCGGCCCCCTCGGGCTGGAAGTCGAGGTACTGCTCGCCGACGGCGGACTTGTTGGCGACGACGACCGCGGTGTCAGCGGGGATCCGAGGCGCGTCCTCGTCGATCCGCACCTCCACGTCGACACCGTCAGCGGTCAGCCACATCTCCTTGACCCGGCCGACGCTCACGCCGCGGTACGTCACGTCGGCACCGGTGAAGATGCCGCCCGACTCGGCCATCTGGACGGTGACGGAATAGCCGCTGCCGCCGATCAGCCGGTCGAGCCGGGCATAGGTCGCCCCGACGTAGGCGATGCCCACGAGCGTGATCACGAGGAAGAGCACGAGCTGCACGCGTACGCGACGGGTGATCACGGCGCCACCACCGTCCGCGCCATCACGCCTGCGACGTCGTCACTGCGCAGGGCCGCCTTGAGCGACGCCCGCTCGGCCTCGGTCATGAGGCCGATGGTCTTGGTGAAGTCGGTGGTGAAGTCGAGGGACACGTTGGTGTAGTCGCCCATCTGGTACGCCGCCGCCTGCTCGGGGTTGTCTCCCAGCAGGCTGTCGGGGAACGGGAACGTCGGCAGCACCTCGAGCGAGCTGATCAGCGCGTCCCCTGCGGAGGCGAGGTTGTCCAGCACCGGGTTGAGCGCCTTCAGGTCTGCGACGACGGACTGCTTGGACTTGACGATGACCTCGGTGCCGACGCCGCTCAGCGTGTTGAGCGCTCCCAGCATGCGCACCAGGTTGGCCCGCTGCGCGTTCACGGTCTGGAGCGCTGCCGGCAGGTCGTCGAGGGCGTCGTCGATCGCGGACTGCTGAGTCCTGGTCGCCTTCGCGAGCGCGTCGATCTGCTCGATGGCGACGACGATCTCCTTCTTGGAGGCCTCGGCCGTGCCGACGAACTCGTCGAGGCGACGCAGGAGCGTGCGCATGTTGGCCTCTCTCCCGGTCGTGGCCGCGTTGAGCTCGCGGGCGATGACCTGGATCTTGTCCACCGCCCCGCCGTTGAGGACGAGCGAGAGTGCGCCGAGGACCTGCTCGACCTCGGGGGTGTGGCCCGAGCGCACCAGCGGGATGCGGTCACCCTCGGACAACCGGCCCTGCGCGCCCGAGGGAGGCGGGGCGAGCGACACGAACTTCTCGCCCAGGATGCTGGTCTGGCGGATCGCGGCGAGGGCATTGTCGGGGAGCTCGACGTCGCCGTTGACCTTCATCGTGACGACGGCCTGCCACCCGTCGAGCGCCACGTCGGTCACCCGGCCGACGGAGACGTCGTTGACCTTCACCGCGCTCTGCGGCACGAGGTCGAGGACGTCCTCGAACTCCACGACGACGGTGTACGGGTCGTCACCCAGGTCGGCGCCACCGGGGAGGGGAAGGTCTCCGACGCTGCCGCGTCCGCATCCTGCCGTCAGCACCAGAGCAGCCGCGAGCACCACCGCCGCCCTCGCGCGTCCGAACGTCTCACGCATCACGCCACCCCCATCAGAGCCACGAGACCGGCGTCGTCCGAGGCGTCCGCCCCACCGGCGTCGCCGGGTGCCGGCGGCTCGGCGGCCGGGGACGCGGCTCCGTCGGAGCTCGTACGCCTCGCCTGGTCGGCGAGCCACCACACCAGCTGATCAGAGAGGGCGTAGCACGTCGTCCTGTACTTCGGGTTCTGGTTGGAGGCCAGACCGCAGTAAGCCCCGACGTACACCGCTTCGGTGAGCGTGCGGTACCTGCCGTCGTCCTTGCGCAGGATGGTGGCGCGGGTGTCGAGGGTGCCCGTGGTCGGGTTGTAGGCCGTCGCCAGGTTGGACAGCGCCCTGGGCCCGCGGTCCAGGAGTGCGGCAAGGTTCTTGCGCTGGTCGGCGAGCGACTCGGTGACGTCGGCGAGCCCGTCGACGTTCTTGCGGAGGCTCGCACGGTTCTCGGCCACGTACGACTGGACCGTGCCAAGGGCCGCCGCCAGCTCTCGCAGGGCCGCCTGGAGGTCGTCGCGCTCCCCCGCCAGCACCGTCGACACGTCGGCGAGACTCGAGTTGAACGACCGCACCGAGGCGTCGTTCTGCTCGAGCGCCGAGACGAAGCGCTCGATCTTCTCCATCGACGAGAAGAGCTCGTCCTTGGACCCGTCGGCCGTCGTCGTCACCTTGGCGAGTGCGGCGATGCTGCGGCGGATCTCTTCGCCCCGGCCGTCGAGGTTGTCAGCCGACGTCTCCAGGAGCGTGCTCAGGGCTCCGTCGGCGTTCGCTCCCTGCGGACCGAGCGCCTTCGCCACCCGGTCGAGCGCCTCGTAGCTCTCGTCGAGCTCGGTCGGAGTGGCCGAGCGCTCCTGGTCGAGGTGAGCGCCGTCGGCGAGCTTGGGGCCGCCGGCGTACGCCGGCGTGAGCTGGACGAAGCGGTCCCCGACCACCGAGGGCGACACGATCACCGCGGTGACGTCGGCGGGCACCGCGTAGTCGGCGTCCCACGAGATCTTGACCCGGACGGTCGACCCGCGCGGCGTGATGGACTCGACCGTCCCGACGTCGACCCCGAGGATGCGCACGGTCGACCCCTCGTAGAGGGAGACGGTCCGGTCGAAGTCGACGGTCGCCGTCTGCTTCTCCGACCGTGGCAGCAGGATCACGACCAGGGCCGCGACGAGTGCGAGGACGAGCACCGCCGCGACGCCCTCGACGACGCGACGGGAGACCCGGGGGGCGCGCGTGACGTCGGCGCTCACAGTCCGTCCTCCAGTCCGAGGATGCTCAGCAGGTTGTAGAGGAACCCGTCGAGCCACGGTCCGTTGCCTCCGTTGCTCGCCACCATGGAGTAGAACGCCGGCAGCTGCTCGAGGGCCGACTCGATGTTCTTCTCGTTGGCCTTCAGGACCTTCACCACGCCGGCGAGACGGTCGAGCGCCGGCTTGAGGTCGGCCTTCGTGTCCGCGACGAGCTTCTGGATCTCGTCGGACATGCGGGTGACGCCGACCAGGACGTCGTGGATGGCCTGCCGGCGCTGGGTGAGCGCCTCGAACAGCACTCCCCCGTCCTCGAACAGCGACACGACCTCGGAGTTGCGGTCGGCGAGCACACCGGAGATGCCGTCGATGTTCTTGAGCAACGTCTTGATCTCGGCGTCCCGAGCGGCGAGGTTCTCCGACAGCGCGGTGACACCCCGGACCGCCTTCTGGAACTCCTCCGGCGTCTTCGACGTGACCTCTCCGAGGGTGCGCATCGCGTACGCCAGCTGGTCGGTGTCGATCTGCTGGGTCGTCTCGCTGAGGTCGGAGAACGCCTGGACGATGTCGTACGGAGGGGTCGTCCGCGAGGCGGGGATGACGCTCCCCGGCTCGAGGGTGCCGCCCCCTGCGGGCTCGAGGCTGACGTACATCGTCCCGAGCAGCGTCTTGATCCGGACCGATGCGCCTGTCGCCTTCCCGAGGCGGTCGCGCTCGTCCTTGATCCGGAACGACACGCGCACCTTGTCGCCCTCCAGCTCGAGGTCGTCGACCTCCCCGACCAGCACACCAGCCATCCGGACGTCGTCACCCTTCTTCAGGCCGCCGACCTCGGTGAACTCGGCGGCGTACGTCGGCCCGCTGCCGACCAGCGGCAGCTTGCTCGCCTGGCTGGCCACCACCAGGAACAGGGCGATCACGAGCACGCTCACCGCACCGACGACGGCGGCGTTGCGCTCGCGGAACGGCTTCATCGCACGCATCGGCTCACCCCTGGTCCCGTCACGGTCACGCGCCTGGTGGTCTTGAACGGGCGGGCGTTCTCCCACCCCGGCACCCCGCTCAACGACGGCAGCTTGCCGTCGATGCCGACGTCGCAGACGTAGAAGTTGAAGAACGAGCCGTACTGGCCGGTCCTGCCGATCCGGTCGATCTTGATCGGAAGGATCTGGAGGGCGCTGTCGAGGGCCTGGCGTGCACGCTTGGTGCCGATCTGTGCGGTGAGGTCCCGCAGGTGCGAGATGTCGGCGGTGAGGTCGGGCCTCACCGCGGTGAGGAGCCCGGCCGTCTCGTTGGTCAGCGACGCGATGTCGTCGAGCGAGCCGGTGAGGACCCCCCGGTCGTCCTTCAGCCCGGTGATGAGCTGCTGCAGGGTCGAGATCGTGCTGGACAGCTCGGCGTCGCGGGCGTTGAACGACTTGAGCACCGTCGTCAGGTTGGTGATCACCGACCCGATCAGGTCGTCACGGTCGGCGAGGGTCTGGGTCAGCGACGCGGTGTGACCGAGCAACGACTCGACGGTGCCGCTCTCGCCCTGGAAGACCTGGATGAGCTCGTACGCCAGCTGGTTCGTGTCGTCGGGCGACAGCGCCTGGAAGAGCGGCTTGAAGCCGGCGAAGAGGACGGTGAGGTCGAGCGCGGGCTGCGTCCTCGACATCGGGATCGTGTCACCCGGCTCGAGGCGCCGGCTCGTCCCCTCGGCGCCCTCGGTGAGCGAGAGGTAGCGCTGGCCGATCATGTTGCGGTAGCGCAGCGTCGCCAGGGTGCTCTCTGTCAGGGTCACGTCGGAGTCGACGCTGAAGGTGACCTCGGCAGTCGCGTCGGAGTCGACCCGCACACCGACGACGTTGCCCACGCGCACCCCGGCGATCCGGACGTCGTCGCCCTCGACGAGGCTCGTGACGTCGGCGAAGACCGCCTTGTACTCCTTGGTGTCGAGGAACGAGACGTTGCCGATCACGACGGCGAGGATCCCGGTGAGCGTCCCGGTGACCACGAGGAACAGCAGCAGGCGGACGAGCGCTCCGCTGGTCTTGCGGTCGAGCCGGGGGTCGAGCGTACGGCGGCGTCGGCGGCGACTCATCCGAACGTCACCTCCGCCCCACGCAGCACCGGTCCGACCAGCGCCTGCGCGACGTCGGGCACGTCCTCGGCCGCCACACCCAGCGCCGGCGCGAGCACGGCATCGATCTGCTCCTCCTCGGCCTGCGAGCCGGCGGGGCTCACCCTGGCCGGTGCCACCAGCGGGGCGGCCTTGCCGAGCGGGCCGTCGATGCCCAGCTGGCGGAGCAGGGCGTTGCTCATGCCCGGAGCGGGCCGCGAGCCGTCGTACGGGGTCGAGGGCAGGGTCGAGCACGTCGGGTCGAGCGCACTCCCGCCCCCGCTGACCGGCGGGAGGTCGGCGGCGTCACGGCGGTCGTACGCCCGCGGCGAGCGCGCCGCGAACTCGACCGTGACGTGGGCCCGGTTGTCTCGGAACGCCGAGTCGATGCGCGGCTTGAGCCGGTCGACCCCCTTCAGCACGCAGCCGATGGTCGGGGCATAGTCGGCCAGCAGCTCGAGCGTCGGACGGGACTGACGCGCGAGCGTGATGAGGTCGTCGCCGGTCCGGTCGAGGAAGGCGTCGGCGGTGGTCGCGAACGCTGCCGTCTCGACGAAGAGCGCCTGCAGCTGCGCCTTGCGGCCGGTCAGCGTGTTGCCGGTGACGACCGCGTTGCGCAGCGTCTGCCCGACCTCGGGCATCACGTCGGCGTAGGTCTGCGCCGTCTCGCCGAGGAGCGTGATGTCCTCGACGATCCGCGGGGCGAGCGGGGTGATCTTCTGGAGGTAGGCCTCGAGGGTCTCGAGGGATGCGCCGATCGCCTCCCCCTGGCCGTCCAACGCCTCGGCCACCGCGTTGAGCGTGTAGGAGAGGTCGGCCGGGTTGAGCGCGGTGAGGATCGGGTCCAGGTCCACCAGGAGAGTCTCGACCTCGGCCGGCAGGTCGGCCTGCGCGATGACGTCGCCGGACTCGATCGGGGTACCGGCCGAGGCCGCCACCGGTTGCAGGTCGACGAACTTCTCGCCGAACAGCGTCTTCGGCACGATGAGCGCCTCTACGTCGGAGGGGATGAGGGGCTGGTAGTCGGGGTCGATCATCAGGTGGATCGTGGCGCGTCCGGTGTCGGAGGTGATGTCGGAGACCCGGCCCACGATGACTCCGCGGAGCTTGACGTCGGCGTTGCGGTTGAGCTGCAGGCCGACGCTCTCGCTGCGGATGGTCACCGGGACGTCGCCGGAGAACTGCTTGGTGAACACCGCGTACGTCGCGTAAACCGCAAGGATCAGCAGCGCGAGCATGACGACACCCAGCGCGCGGAGGGCGCCCGGACGGTCGAGAGCAGGGGTGCGCGCCATCAGCCGGCCAGCCTCACGGTCGTCGTCGTCCCCCAGATGGCCATCGACATCATCAGGTCCACGACGTTGATCATGACGATGGACGTGCGCACCGCCCGGCCCACGGCGACGCCGACGCCGACGGGGCCGCCCGACGCGTAGTAGCCGTAGTAGCAGTGGATCAGGATGACGACGACGGCGAACACGATCACCTTCACGAACGACCACAGCACGTCCTCCGGAGGGAGGAAGAGCGTGAAGTAGTGGTCGTACGTCCCCGTGCTCTGGCCGTAGATCACCGTCACGGTCAGCCGGGTCGCGAAGTACGACGCCAGCAGGCCGACGACGTAGAGCGGGACGATCGCGACCAGACCGGCGATCACCCGCGTCGTCACGAGGTACGGCAGGGACGGCACGGCCATCACCTCGAGGGCGTCGACCTCCTCGGAGATGCGCATCGCGCCGAGCTGGGCGGTGAACCCACAGCCGACGGTGGCCGCGAGCGCGATGCCCGCGACCAGCGGAGCGATCTCGCGGGTGTTGAAGTAGGCGGAGAAGAAGCCGGAGAACGCGCTGGTGCCGAGCTGGTCGAGGGCGGTGAACCCCTGGAGGCCGACCTCCGTGCCGGTGAAGAACGACATCGCGCTGATGACACCCACGGTGCCGCCGATGACGGCGAGCGCCCCGCGGCCGAACGTGACCTCCGAGAGGATGCGGAGGATCTCCCGCGGATAGTGCACGACCGTCCGCGGGACCCAGGCGATCACCCGCAGATAGAAGGCGAGGTGCCGCCCGAGCGCGTCCAGCCCTCCGAGGGGTCGCTGGTAGATCGCTCTCACGTCGGCCATGTCACAACGCCTTGGCCGGGACGAGCTGGAAGTAGAGCGCGCTCATCACGAAGTTCGCCATGAAGAGGAGCAGGAAGGTCACGACGACGGACTCCATCACGGCCTGCCCGACGCCTTGGGGGCCTCCGCCGGCGTTCATGCCCTTGTAGGCGGCGACGATCGCCGCGATGAAGCCGAACACGAGCGCCTTCGCCAAGCCCTGCCACAGGTCGGCGGTCTGGGCGAGCGCCGTGAAGGACGCGAGGTAGGCACCGGGCGTGCCGCCCTGGAGGACGACGTTGAAGACGTAGCCGCCGACCACGCCGACCACGCTGACCAGGCCGTTGAGGAAGACGGCGATCAGCATGCACGCGAGGACGCGCGGCACGACGAGCCGCTGGATCGGGTCGATGCCGAGCACCATCATCGCGTCGAGCTCTTCGCGGATCTTGCGCGCGCCGAGGTCCGCAGCGATCGCGGAGCCGCCGGCACCTGCGACCAGCAGCGCGGTCGCGATGGGTCCCGCCTCCCGGACCACGGCGAGGACGGCGGCGGAGCCGGTGAACGACTGGGCGCCGAACTGCTGGATGAGGCTGCCGGCCTGGAGCGCGATCACCGCACCGAACGGGATGGCGACCAGCGCCGTCGGGATGATCGTCACCGAGGCGATGAACCACGCCTGCTGGATGAACTCGCGCACCTGGAACGGCCGGCGGAAGACGCTGACCACGACGTCCGCCCCGAACGCGAAGAGCTTGCCTGCAGTCGCCAGCGGCGCCGTGATGACGGTTGCGGCACTCACACCGCACCGCCGGACCGGACCGGCTGCTGCACGCCGACCGCTCCGAGGGACGTCGCGTCGTCGAGGAAGGAGCCCGGCGGCGGCGTGACGCCGTGGGTGGCGCACCACGCGCCCGGCGGCGCCTGGGTCGGCCGCGGCCGGCCGTCGGACGGCAGCATCTGGAGCGGGATCGGGGGCAGCGGCGGAAGGGTGCTGTGGTCCTCCAGCGCCAGCTCGTCGGCGTCCTTCTCCTCGCTCATGCCGATGGGGCCGATGGTCTGGGCGTTGAGGAACTGACGCACCGCCGGCTCCTCGCTGGAGAGCAGCATCTCGCGCGGCCCGAACATCGCCAGGTGCCGGTGGAACAGCAAGCCGATGTTGTCCGGCACGGTGCGCGCCGTGTTGATGTCGTGGGTGACGATCAGGAACGTCGCCTCGATCTGGGCGTTGAGATCGACGATCAGCTGGTTGATGAAGGCCGTACGGACCGGGTCGAGACCGGAGTCGGGCTCGTCGAAGAGCACGATCTCCGGCTCGAGCACGAGGGCACGGGCGAGTCCGGCGCGCTTGCGCATGCCGCCCGAGATCTCGCCGGGGAGCTTGTCCTCGGCACCGACCAGGCCCACCATCGTCATCTTCTCCATGACGATCTCCCGGATCTCGCTCTCCGACTTGCGCGTGTGCTCGCGCAGCGGGAAGGCGACGTTGTCGAACAACGTCATGGACCCGAACATCGCGCCGTCCTGGAAGAGGACGCCGAACAGCTTGCGGATGTCGTAGAGGTCCCGCTCGGTGCACGTCGCGATGTCGGTGCCCTCGATGAAGATGTGGCCCTCGTCGGGCTTGAGGAGGCCGATGAGGGCCTTCAAGAAGACGGACTTGCCGGTGCCTGACGGTCCGAGCATGACGCTGATCTGCCCAGCGGGCAGGGTCAGCGAGACATCACGCCAGATCGTCTGCTTGCCGAAGGACTTCGTCAGGCCTTCGACGCGTACCTCGACTCCCATCGGAGCTCCTTCGGGGGGACGGGCTCCTCGACCGGCGAGGGGCCACAAAGGATCAGCAGGGGGACGTCAGGCCTTGGCGCGACGACGAGTGCGGACGGCGAGGGCGAGGCGACCTGCCGCGGCGATGCCGAGGAGGGCGATCAGGCCGACGCCGACCGGCGAACCCGTCGCGGGGAGCGCCGTGGTCGTGTACGGGGCGACGCCGGGATCGCCGTCGCCGCTCCCGGATCCGCCGGAGCCACCAGATCCGCCGGAGTCGTTGCCGGGGGCGTTCGCGGGCGGGTTGATCACCGGCGGGTCCTGGCCGGCGCCACCACCGCCGCCCGCGCCACCGCCGCCCGCGCCACCGTCGTCGCCGCCACCGTTGCCGCCGCCACCGGGCGTCCCACCGGTTCTCGGCAGCGGGCAGTCGGTCTGCTCGCAGCCCTCGCCGACGGGGATGGTGCCGATCACTCGGGCAGCCGCGGTGTCCTCGTTGCGGGTGCACGTCAGCTCGGTCTCGCTGATCGCGCCGATGACGGGCGGGTTGAGCTTGGCATTGAGCGTGAAGACCTTGGGCATCTGGACGTAGATCAGACCGTTCGAGCCCTCCGGGAAGTCAGGGACGGTGATCTGGTCGACGGTGCCCTTGGCCGGGATCAGCAGCTGGCCCGACGCCGGCACGGGAACCATCGGCGAGCTGAGGCCGCGAACCTGGGGCTCCAGCGTGTCGACGAGCTTGCCGCCGGCGGCGACACCCTGGAGCAGGACTGTGGACGTCGCCGCACCGCCGACCGTGGTCACCTCCATCTTCTCGCGGATACGGGTCACCAGCGCGGGAGGAAGGATGAGGTCGAGCTCAGCGGCCGTGGCGGGGATCGTGTCGCCCGACTGGACCGCGTCCGGGAGCGTGGTGCGCGCATTCACCAGGAACCGCTGCGGGCCGCCGAGAGAGGTGTTGATGATCTCGTTGTCGGACTCGCAGGTGTAGGCGACCTGGTTGACCGAGGCCGGCTGGGCGGCCGCGACGGGGGCCAGGGCGAGCATCGCCCCTCCCACCAGCGCTGCGGCGGCCATGAGCGCGGTCCCTCGACGTGCGGCGGCGCTGACGCGCATCCGGATCTCCTCCCAGAAGCGACCGTGTGGTCTCCGGGAGCAGCGGTGCTACTCCCGGGTAATAACCGTGACTGTAACCAGAAGTTGCATTGTGACACAACCCACAGAACCCGAACTGAGACCCTCCAGGTCGTGACCCAGGTCACGTCATGGGACCGACGTTACTCCCTGCCGAGCCCGGGATGTCGCACCTGCCCCAGGACGCGCGAACGGGCGCCCACCCCACAGGGGGTGGACGCCCGTTCGACGAGCCTGGAGGACGTGCCTCCGTGCGCTGAGCGCAGCCTCAGAGAGCTGAGGTCACTTCAGCGTGACAGTGGCGCCGGCGCCCTCGAGGGACTCCTTGGCCTTGTCGGCGGCCTCCTTGTTGACACCCTCGAGGATCGCCTTCGGCGCACCCTCGACGAGGTCCTTGGCCTCCTTGAGACCGAGGCTCGTGAGCGCGCGGACCTCCTTGATGACCTGGATCTTCTTGTCGCCGGCCGACTCGAGGACGACGTCGAACTCGTCCTTCTCCTCGACAGCGGCAGCCTCGCCGGCGCCGCCGGCGGCAGGAGCCGCGGCGACCGCGACCGGAGCGGCAGCGGTGACGTCGAAGGTGTCCTCGAACTGCTTCACGAACTCGCTGAGCTCAAGAAGGGTCATCTCCTTGAAGGCGTCGAGCAGGTCCTCGGTGCTGAGCTTCGCCATGGTTGGCGTCCTTCCTGTTGGGGACCCCGAGGGGGGTCGGATACGTGATCGGGCCCTAGCCCTCGGAGCCCTCGGCCGCGGCCGGGGCTTCTTCGGTCTCGGCCGGAGCCGAGGGTGCGGGAGTCTCCTGCTCGACCTTGGTCTGCAGGGCTCCCACAGCACGCGCCGCCTGGGCGAGCGGTGCCTGGAACAGTGCGGCGGCCTTCGAGAGGTTCGCCTTCATGCCGCCCGCGAGTCGACCGAGGAGAACCTCGCGCGACTCGAGATCGGCAAGCTTCGTGATCTCGGCAGAGTCGAGCGCCTTCCCCTCGAGGAAGCCGCCCTTGATGACGAGCTTGTCGTTCGCCTTGGCGAAGTCACGCAGACCCTTGGCGACCTCGACCGGATCACCCTTGATGAAGGCGATGGCGGTCGGGCCGTTGAGCAGGTGGTCGACACCGTCGACACCGGCGTCGCGGGCCGCGATCTTGGTCAGCGTGTTCTTGGACACGGCGTAGTTGACGTTCTCACCGAGCGAGCGCCGCAGGTCCTGCAGCTGCTTCACGGTGAGACCGCGGTACTCGGTCAGCACAGCGCCGTTGGAGCTGCGGAACTCGTCCGCCAGCTCGGCAACCGCTGCGGCCTTGTCCGGTCGCGCCATGGTTCTCCTTCGTGTCGTACCCGCCGTGCGGCAGGTACCTGGTTCGTACGAAGGCCACCGGCGCAGCGAGCCCGGAAACGACGAACGCCCCGGCGCAGGGCACGGGGCGTGGCGCACGGTAGTGCGTCTCACTCGGTGAAACCTGCGCGGGCCGCCCGCGTGAGCGGGACCTTCGATCCGTGACACTCCCCTGCGGGCGAGTCGCGGACGACCGGCGGTCTTCGGCAACGTCCAGACTACGTGACCGAACCGCGCAGCACCAAATCGCCGGGTCAGCCGCCGAGCATCGACGACGCGTCTGTGACCTGGTCGGCCGGCGGTGCGGTGACCTCGACCTTCTTGCCCCAGTCGCTGAAGGTGATCTCGCTCTTGATCTGAGCGACGTCGAAGACGACCTTGCGCGGGAGGTCGTCCGGGCCGACCCAGTACTGGTAGGTGATCTCGTCGGGCAGCCTGGCGGCCGCCGAACCCTGGAGCTCGGTGATCTTGGAGGTGTCGAGCACCGCGTCGTAGCGCTTGGTCTCGACGCCGTCGATCATCTCGGTCTCGCCGGTGTCCTTGAGATCCTTCATGGCGCCCTTGAGCTTCTGGAGGCTCGCCGTCGGGTCCATCGACTCGCGCATCTGGTCGAAGGACCCGCCGACGGCGCCGGAGACGTCGTCGATGCCGATCTTCATCCACTTGCCGTCGGCCATCCCCTCGGCCTTGGTGTAGAGGGTGCCGTCGACCATGATGATCTTCATCGACTCCCCCGACATGTCCATCGACATGTCCATCGCGCTCTTGCGGGGGTCGCTCGCCGTCTTGACGTCCGCCTCGGCCTTCATCGTCTGACGGCCCCTGCTCATCGTCATCGTCAGCCGCGTCGTCTGGGCCTTCAGCTGGGCACCGGTGATCTCTTCGGCGAAGTTGCTCGTCGTGAGGACGGTGGCGCCGTCTCCCGCGCCGCCACCCGTCGACGACTCAGCGGCACCGGAGCCGCCGCCACCGTCGGCGGCCACGTCGGCGCTGCTTCCGCAGCCGGCGGTCAGGGCGAGAGCGAGGGCCGCGAGTGCGGTCGTCAGGGTTCGCGTGCGCATGCGTCCACGGTACCCCGCGGGACGATCATCCCGTCTTTCCTCTCCACCGGCCCTGGGAGGACGGGGAATGCAGCAGACGCCGCCTCCCTCAGGGAAGCGGCGCCTGCGGCGTCGTGCGTACGGCCTAGGAGGCCGTCACTCCTCGTCGGAGACGATGTTGCGGGTGCGGTTCGGGTCGATCGGGACGCCCGGGCCCATCGTCGTCGAGACGGTGACCTTCTTGAGGTAGCGCCCCTTCGAGCTGGCCGGCTTGAGCCGCAGGACCTCGTCGAGCGCGGCGGCGTAGTTCTCGGCCAGCGCGGTGGTGCTGAACGAGGCCTTGCCGATCACGAAGTGGAGGTTGGAGTGGCGGTCGATGCGGAACTCGATCTTGCCGCCCTTGATGTCCGAGACGGCCTTGGCGACGTTGGGCGTCACGGTGCCGGTCTTGGGGTTGGGCATCAGGTTGCGGGGGCCGAGCACACGACCCAGGCGACCGACCTTGCCCATCATGTCCGGCGTCGCGACGACGGCGTCGAAGTCGAGCCAGCCGCCCTGGATCTTCTCGACGAGGTCGTCGGAGCCCACGTAGTCGGCACCCGCCTCGCGAGCCGCGTCGGCGTTGGCGCCGGTCGCGAACACGAGGACGCGAGCGGTCTTGCCGGTGCCGTTGGGCAGGTTGACCGTGCCGCGGACCATCTGGTCGGCCTTGCGGGGATCGACGCCGAGGCGCATCGACACGTCGACGGTCGAGTCGAAGTTCTTCGACCCTGACTGCTTCACGAGCTCCATCGCCTCGAGCGGGGCGTACAGCGCGTCCTTGTCGATCTTCTTGGCGGCGTTCTCGTACGCCTTGCTGTGCTGAGACATTCTGGTTCTTCTCTCTCTACCAGTCGTGGTCGTCGGGCCCAGCTGGCCCTGCCACAGTTCGGTCGGTCGGGACGACGAGTCAGTCGACGGTGACGCCCATGGAGCGAGCGGTGCCGGCGATGATCTCCATCGCGGCGTCGATGTCGTTCGCGTTGAGGTCGGGCAGCTTGGTCTGGGCGATCTCGCGGACCTGGTCCTTGGAGATCGAGCCGACCTTGTCCGTGTGCGGGACGGACGAGCCCTTCTGCAGGCCCGCGGCCTTCTTGATCATCTCCGCAGCCGGCGGCGTCTTGGTGACGAAGGTGAACGACCGGTCCTCGTAGATCGTGATCTCGACCGGGACGATGTTGCCGCGCATGGACTCCGTCGCGGCGTTGTACGCCTTGCAGAACTCCATGATGTTGACGCCGTGCGGACCGAGCGCGGTACCGACCGGCGGGGCCGGCGTGGCGGCGCCGGCCTGGAGCTGCACCTTGACGAGGGCAGCGATCTTCTTCTTCGGAGGCATATCTCTTTTCCTTCTCGTGGTAACGGTGGGCCTGCCTCGGCCCTCCCACTGGTGGTGCTCGGGAGCACCCGTTCGAGCGTACCGGGCGCTCAGACCCGTTCGATCTGGGCGAAGCTGAGCTCGACCGGGGTCTCCCGACCGAAGATCTCGACGAGCGCCCGAACTCGCTGGGCGTCGACGTTCATCTCCGTGATCGTGGCGTGCAGGGTCGCGAACGGACCGTCCACGACCATGACCGAGTCGCCGACCGCGAAGTCGGTGAACTCGACCTTCGGCGCCTGCGCCTGCGCCGACGACGAGGCCGCTGCCGGCTGCTCGACCGCGGCCTGCGCCTCGATGGCGGGAGCGAGCATGCTCTCCACCTCGGCGAGGGTCAGCGGCACAGGCTGGTGGGCGTTGCCCACGAAGCCGGTGACGGACGGCGTGTTGCGGACCGTCGACCAGGACTCGTCGGTGAGGTCCATGCGGACCAGGACGTAGCCGGGGAGGACGGTGCGCTTGACCAGCTTGCGCTGGCCGTTCTTGATCTCGGCGACCTCTTCGGTCGGCACGACGATCTCGAAGATGTAGTCCTCCATGTGCATGGAGGTCGTGCGGTTCTCGAGGTTCGACTTCACCCTGTTCTCCATGCCGGAGTAGGTGTGAACGACGTACCAGTCGCCGAACTGGCTGTGGAGCTTCTCGCGGAACTCCGCGAGGGGGTCTGACGCGACGGCCTCGAGCTCGGGCTCGCCGTCGGTCTCCGCCTCGATGTCGGCGGCGTCCGCGGCCGCCGCGGCAGCCGCCTCCTCGTCGAGCGTAGCGTCGGCGATCAGCGCCTCTGCCTCCGGATCGACGGTGGCGCCCCGCTCGATCGCGGCGTCGGCGGCCAGGCCCTCGGTCACGTCCTCACCCTGGGCGAGGTAGGCGCCGTCGGTCGACGTCTCGGCGATCTGGTCCTCGACCTCGGGATCGATCGACGCCTCGCCCTCGAACTCGGCCTCAGCAGCCTCGGCCGGGCCCGGAATCTCGGGCTCGCCCTCGTCCTCCGAGCGGACGGCGAAGGGCTCGAAGGTCTGAGGGATGTCGGCCTCGAGCGCGTCGACGGCCGCGTCCATACCCTCCTGGATCTCCTGATCCTCGAGGTCGTTCTCGTCGAAGCTGAGCGGCGAGCGTGCGTCCTCGCCGATGAGGTCGCGGAGCTCGTCGCCCTCGTTCTCGTCGTAAGGCTGGGTCACAGCGCCTCTTTCCTCGTATCTTCTCGGCCCACGGATTCACGGCCCAGGGGCCACATCGACCCGTAGGTCAGACGAAGACCCAGAACATCAGCTTGCCGAAGCCGTAGTCCAGGCCCGCCACGATGGCCATCATGACGAGCACGAAGAAGAGCACGACGACAAAGTAGTTGGCGACCTGAGAACGGGTCGGCCAGACGACCTTGCGGAGCTCCGCGACGACCTGTCGGTAGAAGGTCACCGGAGACGTGCGGCCGGAGCGGGTGCTCTCGGACGACGCACTCGACGTCTCACTCATGTGACCGTTTCCCTTCGATCGTGGTGCCCGTCATCGGTCCGCCGTCGGGACGGACCGGGCGATTGTTGCAGGGCAGGAGGGACTTGAACCCCCAACCTTCGGTTTTGGAGACCGATGCTCTGCCAGTTGAGCTACTGCCCTTCGATGATCGCTCCCACCGCGCAGCCTTGCACTCCTGCAGCGACCGGAGGGCATGACAACACAGTGGAAACATCCACCGGTCGTCAAGTGTACGGGGTCGCCCGGCGTCGAGTCGAACCGGCTGGCACGATGACCGCATGGCCCTCGCCGACCGGACACCAGACGGGCGGGACTGACCCCGTGCCACGCTCGATCGACCGCCTCCCCAAGGCCCACCTCCACCTCCACTTCACCGGCTCCATGCGCCACCGGACGCTGGTCGAGCTCGCCGAGCGCGACGGTGTACGCCTCCCGGCCGCGCTGGTCGAGGAGTGGCCTCCGCGGCTGCGCGCGACCGACGAGAAGGGCTGGTTCCGCTTCCAGCGCCTGTACGACACGGCACGGTCGGTGCTGCGGACCCCCGACGACGTACGCCGGCTGGTGCACGAGGTCGCCGAGGACGACGCGGCCGAGGGCTCGGTGTGGACGGAGATCCAGGTGGACCCCTCCGGCTACGCGACGCTCTTCGGCGGGATCACCGCGTTCACCGACCTCGTGCTCGCCTCGGTCGAGGAGGCCAGCGCCACGTACGGCATCGGGATGGCCGTGGTCATCGCGTCGAACCGCACCCGGCACCCGCTCGACGCACGCACGCTGGCGAGGCTGGCGGGACAGTACGCGGGACGAGGCGTCGTCGGCTTCGGCCTCTCCAACGACGAGCGTCGGGGCGACACCGCGGCGTTCGCGCCGGCGTTCGCCATCGCGCGGCGCGCAGGACTGCGCAGCATGCCCCACGGCGGCGAGCTGCGCGGCGCGGCGAGCGTGACCGCCGTGCTGGAACACCTCCACCCCGACCGGATCGGGCACGGCGTGCGGTGCGTGGAGGACCCTGCGGTGCTGGCGGCCGTGGCCGAGGCGGGCATCACGCTGGAGGTGTGCCCGTCGTCCAACGTCGCTCTCGGCGTCTACGACACCTTCGAGGAGGTGCCGGTGCGTACGCTGATGCAGGCCGGTGTGGGTGTCGCTCTCGGCGCCGACGACCCGCTGCTCTTCGGATCCCGTCTGGCCGGTCAGTACGCCGCGCTCCGGGCGGCGCAGGACTTCAGCGACGAGGAGCTGGCCGAGCTCGCCCGCATGTCGCTGCGGGGCTCGTACGCCCCCGCGGGGCTCCGCGACCAGGCCCTGGCCGCGATCGACGCCTGGCTCGCCGCTCCCCCGGACCAGCCCTGAGGGCGTTCGCGGCGTCCGGAGCCGGCGCCGCTCAGAGCTCGGCGCCGACGAGCACGGGCTCGTTCTGGAGGCGGACACCGAACGCGTCCTCGACCCCGTCGCGGATCTCGCGAGCCAGCGCCAGCAGCTCGTAGCCCGTGGCGCCCCCGCGGTTGGTGAGCGCCAGCGTGTGCTTGCCCGAGACGCGTGCCGCGGTGGTGCCGTAGCCCTTGCCGAAGCCGGCGTGCTCGATCAGCCACGCGGCGCTGGTCTTGACCTGGCCGTCGGGCTGGGCGAAGCGCGGGGCGCCCGCCGGCAACGACGCGGCTGCCTCGGCCGAGAGCACCGGGTTGGTGAAGAACGACCCGGCGCTCCACGTGTCGTGGTCGTCGGGATCGAGCACCATGCCCTTGGCGGCGCGCAGCGCGAGGACGGCCTCGCGGACGTCGCGCAGCGGCACCCGCTCGCCCACCTCGACGCCGAGGGCCCGAGCCAGCTCCGCGTACCGCACCGGTCCGGCCAACGACCCCAGACGGAGCTGGAAGGTCACGTCGAGGACGACGAAGCGGTGAGGGTCCTGCTTGAAGCGGCTCGTGCGGTAGCCGAAGCCGCAGTCGTCGGCCGCGCAGGTGACGACCCGCTGCTCGACGCGGTCGTACGTCCGGACGCGGGCGATGGTCTGCGAGACCTCCTGCCCGTACGCGCCGACGTTCTGGATCGGTGTCGCGCCGACCCTTCCGGGGATGCCGGAGAGCGTCTCGACACCGACCCACTCCTCGGCGACCGCGTGGGCCACGAAGTCGTCCCACACCTCACCGGCCGCGACGGTCAAGGTCGCTCCGCTGCAGGGGTCGACGTCGGCCTCCAGGCCCTGGGTGCGCACGAGCACGACCGTGCCGTCGAAGCCCTCGTCGGCGACCACGACGTTGCTCCCGCCGCCGAGCAGCAGGACGGGCTCGCCGGCCTCGTCGAGGTCGTGCACGGTGTCGACGAGATCGTCGACGCTGGTCACCTCGACGATGTCGCGGGCCGGCCCACCGATCCGCAGCGTCGTCAGTGGGGCGAGGACGTTCAGGTCACGCATCGAGGGGGCTCCCAACATGACACCGGGGTCCGCGCCGAGAAGGCGGGACCCCAGTGGAGTGTGTGACGTGCGACGTCGCAGGCGAAGGTCAGCGGGTCTCGCGGTGGACCGTGTGACGACGCTCGTGCGGGCAGAACTTCTTGAGGTCGAGGCGATCGGGATCGTTGCGACGGTTCTTCTTGGTGATGTAGTTGCGTCGCTTGCACTCGGTGCACGCCAAGGTGATCTTGGGACGGATGTCAGAGCTCTTGCTGGCCACGAGTCTGCCTCTTCTTCGGTGGAACTGCTTCTGTCGTCTGTTCTGTAGCGGGGGCGGGACTCGAACCCGCGACACCACGATTATGAGCCGTGTGCTCTAACCACCTGAGCTACCCCGCCATACGTCCGCCCGCACCCTGCCGGGACCGAGCGGAGGGAGCGGGTGAGACTCAGAGCCCCTTTACGGAATCGAACCGTAGACCTTCTCCTTACCATGGAGACGCTCTGCCGACTGAGCTAAAGGGGCGATCGGCGAACCGGATGAAAAGATACACGGCCGCGCGCCGGAACCGAAATCCGGGGGTCCCCTCCATGACCTGAGTGGTCCCGGTGCGTGAGTTCGGTCACGGCGACGTTGATGCGGCCTGGGACGATGGAGGCATGTTCCGGGCACGTACGGCCGCGCTGGTTGCCGCCTCGCTGGCACTCGCGGCGTGCACGGCGAGCGGCGGCTCCCCACGCGAGGACGAGGGTACGAGCGGCACCCGCACCACGAGCTCACCGTCGCCGGCCGCGCGCGGCACGACCGTCCCTGGCGCCGACTGGGATCGGACGGACGCGGCCGCCGCGGGCTTCGACGGGGCCGCCCTGCGGGCGCTCGACCGACGACTCGAGGCCGACGGCACGTCGTGCTTCGTGGTCACCCGCGACGGGGAGGTCGTGCACGAGGCGTACTTCGGCGACAGCACCGCCGACTCCATGGGGCCCACGTTCTCCGTGACGAAGTCCTTCACGTCGTTGCTGGTCGGGATCGCGGCGGACGAGGGGTTGCTCGACCTCGACGACCGGGCGTCGGACTACGTCTCCGAGTGGAAGGGAACGCCCGCCGCGCGCGTGACGGTCCGCGACCTCCTCGCCAACGTCTCCGGCCGCCACTGGGACTTCGTGAGCGACTACCAGCAGCTGGCGCTCGCGGCCCGCGACAAGACGGCGTATGCGATCGGGCTCACCCAGGACGCGCGGCCCGGAAGGGTCTGGCGCTACAACAACGCGGCGATCCAGACCCTGGACGAGGTCCTGACGAAGGCGACGGGGACGAAGCCCGCCGCGTACGCGAGAGAGAAGCTGCTCGACCCGCTCACGATGTCGAGGACCTTCTGGGGCGAGGACCCCTCGGGCAACACCACCATGTTCTCGGGCGTGAACGCCTCCTGCCTGGACCTCGCCCGCCTCGGGCTCCTGACGATGCGCGACGGCCGGTGGGGCGCGACCCAGGTGGTCTCGGAGGACTACGTGGGGCAGGCGACGGGCAGGTCCTCCTCGCCGCTCAACGCGGCGTACGGGCTGCTGTGGTGGGTCAACCGCAAGGGACCCGTGCTCGGTGCGCTGACGGCCACCGATCCCGGCGCGGACCGCCAGGGAGGGGCGGCGACCCGCAAGGGCGGGCGCCTGGCTCCGGGAGCACCCGCCGACGCCTTCTGGGCGCTCGGGCTCGGCAAGCAGGTCGTGGCCGTCGTCCCGTCCGAGCGGATCGTCGCCGTACGGATGGGAGCCGCACCGCAGGACCCGGACGCGCTGACGCCCGGCGCGTTCACCTCCGACGTGCTCGCCGCCCTGCGCTGAGGCGTCCGCCTCACCAGGGCTGGATGCCGTCCTCGTCACGGAAGGTGCCGGTCGGGCCACTGTCGGGCAGCGTCGCCAGCGCGAGGAAGACCGCCGCACCCTGCTCGGGCGTACGGGTCCCCTGGTGGCCGTTGAGGTCGGTCGCGACGAAGCCCGGGCACCCCGCGTTGACCAGGATCCCGGTGCCGGCGAGCTCCTTGGCGTACTGGACCGTCACGGCGTTGAGGTAGGACTTGGTCGGCGAGTAGACCGCCGAGACCGGGCCGACCGCGGCGGCTTGCGCGGTCTGCAGAGTGAGGGAGCCGACCGTGCTCGACACGTTGACGATGCGTGGCGACGTCGCCCGACGCAGCATCGGCAGCACCGCGTTGGTGACCCGGATGACGCCGACCACGTTGGTGTCGACCACCGACAGCACCTGCTCGGCGCTGACCTTGCTGGGATCCTGCGGCATGCCCCCGGTGATGGCGGCGTTGTTGACGAGTACGTCGAGCCCACCTCGCGCTTGAAGCTGCGCAGCCGCGGCCGCGACGCTGACATCGTCGGTCACGTCGAGGGGGACGCCGAACACGTCGAGCCCGTCAGCCCGAAGCTTGTCCACGGCGTCGGCGCGCCGGACCGCGTCCCGTGCGCCGACGCCGACGCGGAACCCGAGGCGGGCCAGACCCGCGGCGATCTCGTAGCCGATCCCCTTGTTGGCGCCGGTGACCAGCGCTGTTCTCTTGTTCTCGTTGCTGTTCTCGTTGCTGTTCTCTGGCATGCCTCGATCGTGTGCTCGCGACGTCGTCGATATCCAAGACCGATCCGGTCGGGGCCGATACTGCCGCGGTATGACGCCTGGTGAGCCGCGTAATCTCGACGAGGTGGAAACCCGTGAGCTTCGCTACTTCATCGCCGTCGCCGAGGAGTCGCACGTCGGTCGGGCGGCCACCCGCCTCGGGATGGCGCAGCCGCCGCTGTCGCGCGCGATCGCCCGGCTCGAGCGACGCCTGGGCGCCGACCTCTTCGTCCGTACGCCGCGCGGGGTGACCCTCACGAGCGCCGGGGAGACCCTGCTGCTCGAGGGCCGGGCCGCGCTGGCAGCCGTCGAGGCAGCGGAGCGACGCACCCGCCGAACCGTCGAGGCGAACGGCCGGGCCTCGGTGGTGCTCACCGCCAAGGCAGGCGCGTCGAGCGAGCTGATGGCCAAGCTGCTCGATGCCTACGCCGCCGAGCCCGGTGCCGTCGACGTCGACGTGGTGCTGAGCCCACCGGGGCATCAAAGCCTCATGCTGCGCGACGGGCGCGCCGATGTCGCGATCCTGCACCGACCGTTCGACGGCGTGAGCGGGTTCGACGTGGACACGCTCACGGTCGAGGAGCAGGTGCTCGTCCTGCCGGCCGGCCACCCCGCGAGCGCCCAGAACTCCGTGACCGTCGCCGAGGCCGGCTCCATCGCCGACCTCCCGCTGCCGCGCTGGCCCGATCTCCGCGGCACCTACCCCGCCGGTCCCGGCCCTGAGCTCCGCGACCTGACGCAGGTTCTGCAGCTGGTGCGGCTGGGCCGCACTGCGATCATGCTGCCCGAGTCGGCCACCGCCGGTCTCCACGACGGGCTGGCTGTCGTCCCGGTCTCGGACGCCCCTCAGGTCACGACCGTCATCGCGTGGCCGCCTCACAGCACATCATCGGGCGTGGCGGGCCTGGTGCGCGCGGCGGCGCGCCTGTGAGCTGAGCTGCCCGTCGTCCACCGATGTCGAGGCACGGGAACGACTCAGGCCCCCGCCTGAGGCGGGGGCCTGGGTGCCCGTGAGGGTGGCAGGTAGAGGATTCGAACCTCTGTAGGCAATGCCGGCTGATTTACAGTCAGCTCCCTTTGGCCGCTCGGGCAACCTGCCGGGGTTCGTTACTCTGTCCGAGCAACAGCACGACTTTAACGCAGCACTCCTGCGCGCCCGAAACCGGGTGACCGGGACCCCGACGGAGAGGATCACCATGGCCGCGGACTCGTCGTTCGACATCGTGAGCAAGCTCGACCACGCCGAGATCGACAACGCGATCAACCAGGCCGCGCGCGAGATCGCGACCCGATACGACTTCAAGAACACCGGGGCCTCGATCGAGAAGAGCGGGCCGACAGGTCTCGTCATCAAGGCGAACGCCGACGAGCGCGCCCTGGCCGTCCTCGACGTCCTCAAGGACAAGCTCGTCAAGCGCGGCGTCTCGCTCAAGACGCTGGAGGCCGGCGACCCCAAGCAGTCCGGCAAGGAGTCGGTGATCAACGGCACCTTCTCCGAGGGCATCAGCCAGGAGCAGGCCAAGAAGGTGTCCAAGCTGATCCGCGACGAGGGCCCGAAGGGCGTCAAGGTGCAGATCCAGGGCGAGGAGCTCCGCGTCACGAGCAAGAAGCGCGACGACCTCCAGGAGGTCATCGCGCTGGTCAAGGGCGCCGACCTCGACTTCGCCGTGCAGTTCGTCAACTACCGCTAGGCGGCTCGTGCCGGAGCCTGGCAGCCTGCCTGGTCAGGTGGTCGCGCTCCGGCACGTTCGTCGAGGCCGCCGCAGCCTCCGCGTAGAGCCTCGCCGCGGCCGTACGGTCTCCGGCGCGCTCGTGCAGCCAGGCCGCCACCGCCGCTCGCCGAGGAACCTCGGCGGGCACGCGGTCCAGCGCACGGAGTCCCTCGGCGGGGCCCTGGACCTCCCCGACGGCGACCGCGCGGTTCATCGCGACCACCGGTGAGGTGGTGTGCTCGAGGAGCTCGTCGTACCACTGGAGGATCTGGGGCCAGTCGGTCTCGTCGGCGGCCGCGGCGTCGCAGTGGAGCGCGGCGATCGCCGCCTGCGCCTGGTACTCGCCGACCTGCTGACGGGCGAGGGCGGTCTGGAGGATGTCGACCCCTTCGGCGATCCGCCGCGTGTCCCACCGCGAGCGGTCCTGCTCGGCGAGCGGCACGATCGAGCCGTCCACGGCCCACCGCGCGTCGCGACGCGCATGGTGCAGCAGCATCAGCGCGAGCAGGCCGGCCACCTCCGGGTCGTCGGTCGCCCGCGCCAGCATCCTCGTGAGCCGGATCGCCTCGGCAGCCAGGTCCACCGCGCCGGTGTAGCCCTCGTTGAAGATCAGGTAGAGGACCTTCAGCACGGCGCGCAGGTCACCTCTCGGCCCGACTCCCTCCTTGGCGACCGTCCGCTTGGCCCGGCTGATCCGCTGCGCCATCGTCGCCTCGGGCACGAGGTACGCCTCGGCGATCTGGCGCGTGGTGAGCCCGCCGACCGCCCGCAGGGTGAGCGCCACCGCGGAGGCCGGCGAGAGTGACGGATGGCAGCAGAGGAAGAGCAGGCGCAGCGTGTCGTCGGTCTGCTCGGTCGGCCCCGGCGGCCGGTGGCCGACCACCCGCTCCTCCCGCGCGCGCCGTGCCGACGCCGCTCGGGCCGTGTCGAGATACTTGCGCCACGCGACGGTCACCAGCCAGCCGCGCGGGTCATCGGGCCACTCCCCCGGCCAGCGGCGTACGGCCTCGATCATCGCCTCCTGCACCGCGTCCTCCCCCGACGCGAAGTCAGCGCCGCGGCGGAGGAGGACACCGAGCACCTGCGGCATCAGGTCCCGAAGAAGCCGGTCCACGACATGCCGTCCGATGAGCCGCGGCGTGCTCAGTCGGTGACCATGGGGGGCATCTCGAGGAAGGGCCGGACCTCGATCCACTCGTTGATCGGCTCCCCGCGGGGACCCGGGGCCGACGAGAGGAAGGCTGCTGCCTCGTGAGCCCGCTCGACCGAATCGACGTCGATGACCATCCAGCCGGCGATGAGGTCCTTGCTCTCGGCGAACGGTCCGTCGGTCACCGGCGGACGTCCCTCTCCGTCGTGGCGGACGAACGTGCCCTCGGGCGACAGCGCCTGACCGTCGACGTACTCGCCACGCTCACCGAGCGTGTCGGCCACGTGCTCCATGAACGCGACGTGCGCCGACACCTCGTCCGGCGTCCACTGGTCCATGGGCGCGAACTCGTGCTCCGGCTTCGGTCCGCCCCGGTAGTGCTTGAGCAGCAGGTACTTCGCCATCGTCGTCTCCTTGTTCCATTCAACCGCGGCAGCGTTCTCGCTGCCGTCACTCCAGGGACGGAGCCGGCGCGCGCTTCTCGACATGATCACCGAGACCGGGTCAGGGAAGCGGGCCGAGAAGCAGCGTCGGAGCGACGGAGGTGGCGACGAGCGCGACGACGCCGACCACCACCACGGCGTACGCGATCGCCGTCCCCCGACCTTCGCGGACGGTGGCGCCGGACGCGGCGACCTCGCTCCGCAGCACCCGGCTCGCCGGCGCGAACGCGACCACGGCCAGCCGGAGGTAGTAGACGAGCCCCAACGCGACGTTGACGGCCATGACCGCGGCCAGCCACCCGTACCCGCTCACGATCACCGGCTGGAGCACGACGTACTTGGCGACCAGCCCGATCACCGCCGGCGGGAAGCCCGCCAGCGCGAGCAGGCCCATCAGCAGGGCCACCCCGAGAAGAGGATCACGCCGGGCGACCCCGGTGTAGTGGGCGTACGAGGTGCCGCCGAGCCGGCGTACGCCGACCGCCGCGACGGCGAAGACGGTGAGGTTGGCGACGGCGTAGACCGCGAGGTAGCGAAGCGGGGCCGTGAGCACGAGGTCCGAGCCGACGGCGACCGCGACCAGCGGGGCGAGGACGAACCCGCCCTGCGCGACGGACGACCACGCCAGCATCCCGACGATGTCGCGCTGCGCGAGCGCGCCGAGGTTGCCGACCGTCATCGACAGCGCCGCCACGACGGCGATGAAGACGTCCCACCGCGGTTGGAGAGCCACGAACGGATAGGCGAGCACCACGAGCAGGCCGGCGAGCGCGCCACCCTTGGACACCACCGAGAGGAACGCCGCCACCGGCACCGTCGCGCCCCGGTAGGCGTCGGGGATCCACAGGTGGAAGGGAACGGCGCCGACCTTGAACACCAGGCCGATCAGCACCAGGACCACGACGGCGGTGACGACCCGCAGCGGTGCGCGCTCGGCCTGGAGACCGACCAGCACGCCCTCGTAGGTGAGCGTGCCGGTGAGCCCGTAGAGCAGCGACAGCCCCATGAGCGTCACCGCGGTCGCGGTGGCCGACGCGAGGAAGAACGTCCAGGCCGAGGAGACCGCCTCACGCCGGTCGCGCTGCATGGCGACCAGCGCGATCGACGGGAGAGAGAGGAGCTCCAGCGCCACGACGAGCGTGACGAAGTCGCTCGCCGACGCCAGGGTCAGCGCCCCCGCCGTCGCACAGAGCATGAGGAAGACCGACTCGCCCGCCGGCATCGTGGCGTCGTCCTCCAGGACCTGCGCGAGGACCACGACCGCAAGGGCGGACAGCAGGATCACCCACGAGAACCCGGCGACGATCGGCCCCGTCGACCCGGTCGACGCCAACCACGAGCCGGCCGCGGCCAGCGACGCCACGGCGATCGTCCCGGCGCGTCGCCATCGGCCGCCCGGCCAGAACGCATCGACGACCAGCGCCACGATCGCCCCGGCGGCGACCAGCAGCGGCACTCCCGCCGACGACCAGTCGATGAGCTGTGAGCCGGTCATCGGGCGCCTCCCAGGATGGCCGGGATGCTCGGCTCGACGACACCCATCACGATCCCGGGCGCGAGCCCGAGCAGCAGCACCGCCACCACCAGGACCGCCGCGATCCCCCGCTCGGACCCGTCGAGGTCGAGGTCGTGCTCGTGCGGCGTCGGCACGCCCTGGAGCGTACGGCGGACTATCCGTAGGAAGTAGGCGGAGGTGAGCAGGACGCCGAGCAGCGCGCCGACGAGGAGGACGGCCGCCAGTGCCGGCCCCAGCCCGGCATCACCGGCACCGGCGGAGGCCTCGTACGCCCCGCGCAGCGCCATCATCTCGCCCCAGAACCCGGCGAGACCGGGGAGACCGAGGCTGGCGAAGCAGGCGAAGCCCAGGACCACCGCGAGCGCCGGCATCCGGGCGTACAGGCCGCGCCCGAGCACCGCGATCTCCGCCGTCCCGAAGCGCCGCTTGAGGGATCCGGCGTTGAAGAACAGCAGCCCGGTCACGAGCCCGTGCGCCACGCTCGCGAACACCGCGGCGGCGACGCCGATCTCGGTCAGCGTCGCGATGCCGAGGACCACGAAGCCCATGTGCCCGACGCTGGAATAGGCGATCAGCCGCTTGAGGTCGGTCTGGCGCAGGCAGGCGAGGGCGGCGACGACGATGCCGACGACCCCGAGAGCGCCCAGCCACGGCGCCAGGTCGCGCGCGGGTCCGGGCAGGACGGAGACGAGGACACGCAGCAGCCCGTACGTCCCGAGCTTGAGGAAGACGGCCGCCAGCAGGACCGAGCCCACGGTCGGCGCCTTGGCGTGGGCGTCGGGCAGCCACAGGTGCAGCGGCCAGATCGGCGTCTTGACCGCGAGCCCCAGCGCGATCGTGCAGGCGGCGAACAGCGCCCACCCGCCGTCGAGGACGTCGCCCCGCTCGGCCAGCTCCGGGATCTGCAGGGTGCCGGTCAGCGCCCAGACGGTCACGAAGCCGACGAGCATGAACGCGGAGCCGACGACCGTGTAGAGGAGGAACCGCGTCGCCGCGGTCCGGCGCCCGACCGGGTCGTGCGGGTCGCCCCAGCGGGCGATGACGAACCACATCGGGATCAGCGCGAGCTCGAAGAACACGAAGAACAGCAGGAGGTCGAGCGCCGCGAAGACGCCGACGGCCGCCGTCAGCACCACCATCACCAGGCCGACCAGACCGGGTGTCGCGTTGTCCCCCGCCGGCGGGTGGTCGACCAGCGCCCAGCACACCAGCGCCGAGATCAACGCCGTCATCAGCAGGAGAGGGAACGAGATGCCGTCCATCCCGAGGTGCAGGTGGATCCCCAGCGCACGGACCCAGACGAGGTCGATCTCGGCGGCGTAGCCGTCGCCGTCGTGGCCGATCCAGGTCACGAGGAGCAGCACCGCGACGACCAGCGACGTGGCGGTGCCGACGCGGGCGGCGACCAGGTCGGTGACCAGGCTCCGCGCGACGACCAGCAGGAGGGCCGCGACCGCGGGGACGGCGAGGGCGACCACCAGGCCGTTCATCGGACCACCACCAGCAGGGTCGCGAGGAGCACGCCGACGGCGAGCACGGTGACGTAGATCTGCGCGTTGCCCGTCTGGCTCCGGGTCAAGACGCGGGAGAGCTGCACGCTCAGCCAGGCCACGGCCCGCGGGTAGAAGCCGATGACGTCACGGTCGGTGGCCACGACCAGGTCGCCCGCCTCTCGAGCGGCGACCCCCGCACCGTCGTAGCCGACGTCCCACCCGAGCTCTCGCGTGAACGCCGGCCTGGCCGGTCCGAGCAGGTCGGCAGGGTCGCGCCCCGCGGCGAGCGCCTGGTACGCGAGCCACCCTGCCCCCGCGACGACCAGCGTGGTCACGAGACCCATGAGCAGGTCGAACGGCATCGCGAGACTCAGCAGCAGCGTCGCCGCCGCGAGGAGCACCAGAGGCCCGACCATGAGGGGCGGCGCCTCCCGGAGTGCTTGCGCGCGGGCCGCCCCAGCGCCGGTGGCCCCAGCGCCGGTGACCGTCGCGCCGTCGCCTCCCATGAACGTCATCCACCAGGCGCGGAAGGCGTACACGACCGTCACCGCCGCCGTCACCAGCCCGACCGCCAGCACCACGGCCGCGACCCCCGCCGACACCGGAGACTCGTGGCCCACGGCGTGCCAGGCCGACTCGAGCACGGCGTCCTTGCTGAAGAACCCGACCGTCGGCACGACGCCGGCGAGCGCGGCGAAGCCGATCGTCCCCGTGGCGAACGTCCACGGCATGGCTCCGCGCAGTCCGCCCATGTCGCGCAGCGCCGTCGAGCCGATCACGTGGGCCACCGAGCCCGCGACGAGGAAGAGCAGCGCCTTGAACGCGCCGTGGGACAGCAGGTGGTCGATGCCGGCGTCGTAGCCGCCGACGGCGAGGGCGGCGAACATGTAGGCCAGCTGGCTCACCGTCGACCACGCGAGCACCCGCTTGAGGTCGCCCGAGGTCAGCGCCAGCAGCGCGGCGAGGAGCATCGTGACGCAGGCGACCACCGCGAGGACCGTCATCGTCACCGCCGACTCCGCCATCACCGGGTACAGCCGGGCGACGAGGAAGACACCGGCCGCGACCATGGTCGCGGCATGGATGAGCGCGCTGATCGGCGTCGGGCCCGGCATCGCGTCGGCCAACCACGTGTGCAGCGGGAACTGGGCCGACTTGCCGACCACGGCGACGACGATCAGGAGTCCGATCGCGGTCAGGCCCGCAGGGGCGTCCGACGACGCCATCGCTGCGAGGACCTCGCTGATCTCGTACGTGCCGAAGGTGTGCCCGATCGCGAAGATGCCGACCAGCAGACCGAGGTCGCCGACGCGTGTGAGCAGGAACGCCTTCACCGCACCGGCCCGGGCGGGCGCGAGCTCCCAGTGGTGGCTGATCAGCAGGTACGAGCAGAGGCCCATCACCTCCCACCCGACGAGGAGCAGCCACAGGTTGTCGGCGACCACCACGGTCGCCATGGCAACGAGGAACAGCTGGATGATCGTCGTGTACGAGCGGTAGCGGGGGTCTCCGGCGAGATAGGCCACCGAGTAGACCTGCACCATCAGGCCGACCCCGGCCGCGAGCAGCAGCATCACGGCGCTCAGGTGGTCGACGTAGAACGTCACCGAAACTCCGAGCAGGTCACCGCCGTCGACCAGGGTCGTCCGCTCGCCGGCCGGCGAGCCGTACGGTCCGGTGCGGTCACCCAGACGCGGGAATGCCACGATCGCGGCGCAGAGCGCGAGAACCGCAGTGATCGCGACCGCTGACGACGAGTAGCGACGGGTCACAGCTCGTCACCGCCCTCGGCGAGCATGCTGGCCGGTGGCTCCTGAGCGTCGACGTCGGCGTTGCCGACCGCCCGGAAGAGCGCGAGGACGATCGCCAGCCCAAGACCGATCTCGGCGGCGGCCAGCGCGATCACGAACAGGGTCAGCGACTGTCCCGTGTGCAGCGTGTCGGCCCACCAGGTGTCGAACGCCACGAGGTTGAGGCTGACCGCGTTGAGCATCAGCTCCACCCCGAGCAGGACCATGACGGCGTGCCGCCGGGCGAGGACGGCATAGATCCCGAGACCGAAGAGACCGCAGGAGACGGTCAGGGGCAGCATCAGCGACATCAGCGCGCCCCCTTGCGCGTCAGCACGATCGCGCCGACGAGCGCGGCGAGGAGCACCACCGACAGCACCTCGAACGGAAGCACCCAGGTCCGGAAGAGGGCGTCGCCGAGCCGCTCGGCCGTGCCGATCCGGATCTCGTCCTCGTCGATCACCTCACCGCCGAAGCCCGCCCACACGACGGCCCCGAGCCCGACCGTGACCGCGCCCGCGACCACGGCGGCGAGCGGCTGGTTGCGGGTCGCCGTCGCCGAGCCCGGACCTGAGGGCGCCCGCGTGAGCATCAGGGCGAACAGCAGCAGCACGACCACCGAGCCGATGTAGATCAGCACCTGCACCCAGGCGACCAGCTCGGCCGCCAGGAGGATGTAGAGGCCGGCGACTGCCCCGAGGGTCACCACGAGCCACAGCGCCGCGTGCACGATCTGGTCGCTGGTGACCACGAGGAACGCCGACACGAGGGTCACCACGCCCAGGGCGGCGAACACCACCGTCACCGCGGTCATGCGCCAGGCTCGGCTTCGCGCTCTGCCACCTTGTCCGCCTCGAGCCTCGCGGCCTCACGGTGGGCCGCCTTCTCCGCCACACCGATCTCCTTGGGCTGCTCCGCCGCAGGGTCGAGCGGCTGCGGCGGCGGTACGGTCCACATCCACTCGCGCAGTCGCTCCTTGTCGTGCGTCAGGTCACGGATGTCGAGCTCGGCGTACTCGAACTCGGGCGACCAGTGCAGCGCGTCGAAGGGGCAGACCTCGACGCAGATGCCGCAGTACATGCAGAGCGAGTAGTCGATGTCGAACCGGTCGAGCACGTTGAACGAGCGCTCACGCCCGCCCTCGTTGACCGGAGGCGCCGTCTCCTTGTGCGAGTCGATGTAGATGCACCACGCCGGGCACTCGCGGGCGCAGAGCATGCACGAGGTGCAGTTCTCCTCCTGCAGCGCGATCACCCCTCGGCTGCGGGGCGGCAGGGCCGGGAGCACGTCGGGGTACTGCTGGGTGACCGCCCGTCGGGTCAGGTTGTGCCACGTCACCCTCAGGCCCCGCACGAGGCCGCTCCCCGTCACCGCACGTCGCACGCCGCTCATGCCAGGACCACCACCGTCGTCAGAGCGAGCTGCCCGAGGGCGAGCGGGACCAGGATCTTCCACGCCAGCGCATTGAGCTGGTCCTCACGCATCCGCGGCCACGCGACCCGGAACCACACCACGAGGAATGCCACCACCATCGTCTTGAGAAGGACCCACAACCAGCCGAGCTCGTCCGAGGACGGTCCTCGCCACCCGCCGAGGAACAGGGTCGCCGTGAGCGCGGAGAGCACGACGATCCCGGCGTACTCGGCGAGCAGGAACATCGCGAACCGCATGCCTCCGTACTCGGTGTAGGGCCCGAGGACGAGCTCCGCGTCGGCGATCGGCATGTCGAACGGCGGCCGCTGGAGCTCGGCGAGCCCCGCGACGACGAAGACCACCAGAGCCGGCAGCTGCCACAGCAGCCAGGACCACTCCCAGGCCTGGGCGATGCCGACGAGCGACAGGGAGCCGGCCATCATCGCCGCCGACACCGCCGCGAGCACCATCGGGAGCTCATAGCTCATCAGCTGGGAGGCGGTCCGGAGCCCACCGAGCAGGGAGTACTTGTTGGCGCTCGCCCAGCCGCCCATGAGGGTGCCGAGCACGCCGATGCTCATCACCGCGAGGGCGAAGAAGAGGCCCAGGTCGAGGTCGGCCCCCACCGCGCTCGGCCCGAGCGGGATCACGAACAGCACCACCAGGTACGGGACGAGCGCGACACCGGGTGCCAGCGCGAACACCGGTCGGTCTGCGGCGCTCGGGGTCACCTCCTCCTTCTGGACGAACTTCACACCGTCGGCGACCAGCTGGGCCCATCCGTGGAAGCCACCGGCGTACATCGGTCCGACCCGCGACTGCATGTGCGCCATCGTCTTGTGCTCGAGCTGCCCGACCGCCAGCGGGAGCACGAGGAACGCAGCGAGCACGACCACGCACCGCAGCGCCACGTCGAGGACCTCAGCCATCGGTGCCACCGTCCTCGGCCGCCGGCGGAGGTGTCGCTCGGCGGGAGCGGCGTGGGCGGGAAGCACCGGCCGCCGGGCCTGCGGTCGCGTGAGCGAGGGGATCGGGCGTGGGGGTGCCCGGCGGCCTCGGCCCCCACTGCTCGGGGTCCGGCACACCGGGAGGACGGGTCCGGCGACGCCCTGGCGACGACTCGGCCGCCGACACGTCGTGGTCGGACTCGCCGGGCTCCTTGGCGCCCGGCCACGGCTTGACCACCCGGGAGGCGAGCACGAACTCCTTGCGCAACGGGTGGCCCTCGAAGGCGTCAGGCAGCAGGAGCGTCTCGAGGGCGACACCGTCACGGAAGTCGATGCCGAACATCTCGTGGGTCTCGCGCTCGTGCCAGGCGGCACCGGCGTACGCGCCGACCAGCGAGTCGAGGACCGGGTCCGCGCGCGGCACGGTGGTCTGGACCAGGACGTCCCGCACCGCCGTGCGGCCGACACCGGGCGACAGCGCCACCAGGTGGCACACCACCCGCAGGCCGCCGGCGAGCTCGGGCTCGTCCGCGTACGGGCTCGGGCCACCCGCCTCGTCGACCGCGCTGAGCCAGTCGAAGTAGTGGCACCCCGCGCGGTCTCGCAGCGCGAGCACGATCGATCGCCACCACCCCGAGGGGACGGTCAGCGCGAGCCCCCCGAGCTCCTCGGTGGCGGTGACGCGGTCACCGCCGATCACCCGGCCGAGGTCGAGCACGTCGGAGGTCCAGGTCATCGGCGACTAGCCGTCCTGCTCAGGCGTGACCGGCGGCCGCAGCAGCGACGAGAGCGAGCGGCGCAGTCCTGTCCGGCCGTAGCGCTGCGCGAGGTCTTCGCCGGCGATCTTGTCCTGAAGGGTGACGATCCCCTGGAGGAG
The DNA here is from genome assembly GCF_019550855.1 of Mumia sp. zg.B21. Classification (NCBI taxonomy): domain Bacteria; kingdom Bacillati; phylum Actinomycetota; class Actinomycetes; order Propionibacteriales; family Nocardioidaceae; genus Mumia; species Mumia sp. zg.B21. The sequence continues at coordinate 1,389,594 of NZ_JAHWCJ010000001.1, forward strand.
GGCCTCCGGCCGCGGCGGACAGCCGGGGACGTACACGTCGACCGGGATGATCTGGTCGACGCCCTTGGTGACGCAGTACGAGTCCCAGTAGGGGCCGCCGGAGTTGGCGCACGACCCGAAGGAGATGACGTACTTGGGGTCGGGCATCTGCGCGTAGAGCCGCTCGATCGCCGGCGCCATCTTGTCGGTCACCGTGCCCGACACGACCATGAGGTCGGCCTGCCGGGGACCGGGGGCGAAGGGGATGACCCCGAGGCGGATGAAGTCGTGACGGGCCATCGACGCCGCGATGAACTCGATCGCGCAGCACGCCAGCCCGAAGTTGAAGACCCACAGCGAGTAGCGACGCCCCCAGTTGAGCAGATAGCGCACGGGCCGAGGCGCCAGCGCGGATCCGACGCCGAGGTCGACCTCGCCCAGCCTCTCCATGGACGGGCTCTGCAGCGTCGGGCTCTGCAACGTAGGGACGCCGAGGTCGACCGCACCCTTGGTCACGTCCACGACAGCACCCCCGTGCGCCATGCATAGACGAGGCCGACGGCGATGAAGCCGAGGAACACCGCCATCTCCACCGCGGCCGCCCACCCGATGGACGCGAACACGACCGCCCATGGGAAGAGGAACACCGCGTCGACGGCGAAGATGACGTAGAGGAACGCGTAGACGTAGTAGCGCACGTTGCTCTGCGCCCACCCGGTGCCGACGGGGTCCACGCCGGACTCGTACGTCAGCAGCTTGGCCGGATCGGGCAGCGCGGGACGGAACAGCCGGTTGGCCCCGAGCATGCCTGCGGCCAGAGCCACGCCGACCCCGATGATCGCGGCGACCGACGCGTACGTCACCAGGTAGTCGGGGTAGTCGGACATGCGCCTGAGTCTAGGGGGTCGCCGCCGGCCTGCGTGCGGAGCGCGACGGCTCACCGGGTGTGTCCGTGACCGACCTCCGGACCGCGGGAGAGAGCGAGCCGCCCACCCGTCACACTGGGGCGCATGTCACCCCTCCTCCGGCCGCTCGGCCTGGTCGCGTGCGCGAGCCTCGTCCTCGGCACCGTCGCTCCGGCGGTCGCCGCACCCCCGGATCTCGGCGCGCGGGACGCCGCATCCGAGACCGCGCCTCCGGCGGTGCGCGATGCTGCAGGCCCGCGCGCGGCGGGCCTGATCATCACCTACGCCGACGGCGCACGTCCGTCGGCGACGGTCTCCCGCGCGGCCGTCGAGGCAGAGGGCCCGGACACGTCCGGGACCACCACGCCGGTCGCCGAGGGGGTGGACTCCCTGGCATTCTCCGAGCCGGTGAGTCTCACCGCGGCGCAGGAGGCGGCCACCGACCTCGAGGACCTCCCCGGTGTCGCGTCTGTCGAGCCCGACGTCCTGGTGACCACGGCCGCTCCGCCAGCTCTCAACGACACCGACTGGAACAAGCAGTGGAGCATCCATGAGGCGTACGGGTCGCAGGCCTACACCGCATGGCCGGTCACGACCGGCCGGGTCGTCGTGGGGGTGGTCGACACCGGCCAGAGCAAGCACCCCGATCTCAACGGCAAGATGGTCTCGGGGATGGACTTCATCTCCTCGAAGCAGATCGCCCGCGACGGGCACGGCCGGGACTCCAACCCTCGCGACGAGGGCGACTGGGTCACGGGGACCGAGGGGTGTGGCGCCGCCTCCCCGAGCTCGTGGCACGGCACGCACGTGGCCGGCATCATCGGCGCCCGTGCCAACAACCGCACAGGAGTCGCGGGCAACGCACCGGGAGTCCGCATCCAGCACCTGCGCATCCTCGGGCGCTGCGGGGGCGCCACCTCCGACATTGCCGCCGCGATCACGTGGGGCTCGGGCGGCACGGTTCCCACGCTGCCGCGCAACCGGACTCCCGCGAAGGTGCTCAACCTGTCGCTGTCCGGACGTTCCGACTTCTGCCCGACCGCCCTCCGCAAGGCGATCGCCGGAGCACGGGGCCGCGGGACCGTCGTCGTCGTGGCGGCCGGCAACGACTCCATGAACGCGCGGCTCTTCACGCCGGCGAACTGCCCCGGCGTCGTCACGGTGGGCGCGACGAACCGGCTCGGTCAGGCGGCCGGCGGGTTCGTCAAGACCGGGTGGGTCCCCTACCCCAACTACGGCCCCTCCCTCGACCTCTCCGCCCCCGGCGGCGACCTCGTCAAGGGCGACTCCATCCTCTCCACGGTCAACACCGGCGCCAAGGGGCCCGCCCGCCCGGGATGGGCTGAGCAGTCGGGCACGAGCATGGCGGCACCTGCAGTGTCCGCCGCCGCCGCACTGATCGCGTCGCACGGCTCCTATCCCGCCTCGACGATCGAGGGCGCGCTGCGGTGGGCGGTCAAGCCCTTCCCGCAGCTCTCCAACGGTCGAGCCAACTGCGCGCCGTCCAGGTGCGGGCGCGGCATCCTGGACGTCTCCCGTCTCTCGTTGGCGACGGCGGCGCCGGTGGCGAGCGGCAGGGCGGCTCTCGGCCAGACCCTCACGACGACACGCGGCACCTGGACCAGCGCCCCGACCGCCTACAGCTACCGCTGGGTGCGCAACGGCCGCGCCATCCCCGGCGCCTACGGCACGTCGTACCGGATCACGCCGGCCGACGGCGGGGCGCTGATCCAGTCGCAGGTCGCGGGCCGCAAGGGCGCCGGCTCCCCAGCCCTCTGGCGCAGCTCCAACGGCTTTCGCGTCCCGAAGATCGCGACCGCCGTACGCCTGAAGGCCACGCCGAAGAAGACGCGGTACGGCCGTACCGGCTCGAGGCTCGTGGCCCGGGTCTCGGTCGCCGCGGGCTCCGTCCGAGGCAAGGTCGTCTTCCGAGACGGCACCAAGAAGATCAAGGCCGTGAAGGTGAAGAACGGCAAGGCGGTGCTCAAGCTCTCGCCGAAGAAGCTCAAGCGCGGCAAGCACGCGATCACCGCCACGTACGTCGCGGCACACCCGGCCTTCAAGCGGGCGAAGTCCCGGCCGGTCACGCTGCGGGTCCGCTAGCAGGCACCGGCCGGCAGAGAGGGCGGGGACACGACCAGTGTCCCCGCCCTCTCCTACGCTCGGGCCATGAGTGAGCAGAGCACGACGCCGGACCCCATCATGCAGCGCATCGCGGTGGCGATGTCGCTCGGTCAGCGCGACGACCGAGACGGAGCGCGGGCCGCGCTGCGGGAGGTGTGGGACGAGCTGGGAGAGGACGGTGACTCGTTCCACCGGTGCGTCGTCGCGCACTTCCTCGCCGACGTCACCGCCGACGCGGAGGAGGAGCTGGTCTGGGACCTGCGTGCGCTCGCCGCAGCGCGCGAGACGAGCGACGAGCGGGCGAAGGCCCATCACGCGTCGCTGACGATCGCCGGGTTCTTCCCCTCCTTGCACCTCAACCTCGCCGACGTGCTGCGCCGGCTCGGCCGCTTCGACGAGGCGGCCGAGCACGCGGAGTCGGCCTCGGCCCGGATCGACGTGCTCCCCGAGGACGACTACGGGACCGGCCTGCACGAGGCGCTCGTCGAGGTCACGGCGATGATCACCGCCCGCGACACCACGGCCCGGGACTCGGCGCCGGGCGCGTGAGGAGGGCGCCGTCGGACGGCACGGGCTCAGGCGCGGGCGAGCGGCAAGCCTCGGTCGACCAGCTCGCCACGGAGGTCCTCGGGAGTGGTGAACGGGATGGCGTCCATCCCAGCGACCCCGGCGGCGAGGATGTTGCGCGGCGAGTCGTCGGTGAAGACGACCCCGTCGAGAGGGCGCCCGAGCCGCTCGGCCAGGACCTCGAAGATCCGAGGGTCCGGCTTCGCGCAGCCCTCCTCGCCGGACACGACGATGTCGTCGAACGCCTCGAGCACCTCGAAGCGCGCTCGTGCATGGCCGAAGAGCTCCGCCGACCAGTTCGTCAGAGCGACCAGCGGCACCCCGGCGTCGCGGAGCTCCTGCACGATCGCGACGGACCCCTCGATCTCGCCGACGAGGGAAGCCTCGAAGTTCACGCGATAGGCGGTGATCTCGTCGGCGTAGTGCGGGAACGCTCCGCGCGCGACCCGCTCGGCCTCGTCCCACGGACGGCCCTCGTCCTGGAGGTGGTTCCACGCCAGGAAGTCGAACTCGGGATCACCGAGGAAGGCCATCGCGCGCTCGTCCCCCACGCTCGCGGCCACCGCGGGGACCGGGTCCCAGCGGACGAGGACATTGCCGATGTCGAAGACCACAGGATCAGCTGCCATGCGTCCACGCTAACGAGCCGTGCCCCACAACGAGGGTGGCGGCCGGGCGCCGATGCCCCCTAGGGTCGGGGCGTTCGGCACATCTCGGGCAGAGCGGGGCCGGGCACTCAACGAGGAGGCTCGTCCAGTGTCACGAAAGTCAATGAGGACCATCGCCGCCGCGGTCGCGATCGCGGCGCTCGGCCTCGCCGGCACAGCTCCGGCGAACGCCGTCCCCAACAACAACTCGGTCAAGAAGCTCACCAAGGCCGTCACTGTCGAAGGCGTCCTCGACCACCTCGAGGCCTTGCAGGACATCGCCGACGAGTACGGAGACCGGGCCTCTGGTCGCCCGGGCTACGACGCCTCGGTGGACTACGTCGTCTCCCAGCTCGAAGGCGCCGGCTACGACCCTGTCGTCCAGGAGTTCACCTTCGACTACAGCGAGGAGAACTCGGAGCTGGCCAGGGTGAGCCCGGACCCGCGGACGTTCGTCGACGAGAGGGATTTCCTCCGCAACAGCTTCGACACCGGCACGCCCGAAGGCACCGCGACCGGCCCGCTGGTCCCTGTCGGCGTCGTGGTGCCGTCGGCGGACCTCCCGCCGAACAGCAACACGAGTGGTTGCGAGGCGAGCGACTTCGCCGACTTCCCCGAGGGCGGCATCGCCCTGGTGCAGCGCGGCACGTGCGGGTTCACCGTGAAGGTCCTCAACGCCCAGGCGGCCGGCGCGGCCGGCGTCGTGGTGATGAACGAGGGCCAGCCGGGCCGTACCGGCCTGGTCGGCATGATCGGTGACGCGACCGGCCTGACGATCCCCGCAGTCTTCGCGACGTCGGCCGCCGGCGAGGATCTCGCGGCGACGCCTGGCGCCACCGTGACCGTCACCGTCGACTACCTGTCCGAGGAGCGGACGACCTACAACGTCGTCGCCGAGACCAAGCAGGGCGACGACGACAACACGGTGATGGTGGGCGCCCACCTCGACGGCGTCCAGGCGGGTGCCGGGATCAACGACAACGGCACCGGCAGCGCTGCGCTGCTCGAGACCGCGATCCAGATGCAGAAGGTCAAGCCCAGCAACACCGTGCGCTTCGCCTGGTGGGGAGCTGAGGAGTCCGGTCTGCTGGGGTCCGAGCACTACGTCGAGGCCCTCACCGCCGCCGAGGCCGACGACATCGCGCTCTACCTGAACTTCGACATGATCGGCTCCCCGAACTACATGTTCGGCATCTACGACGGCGACAACTCCGGTGGCACCGCTGCCCCCGGCTTCATCCCGGAGGGCTCGGCGCAGATCGAGGACGTGTTCGAGAAGTTCTACGCAGACCGCGGCATCCCCTCGCAGGACACGGAGTTCTCCGGGCGGTCCGACTACGGCCCGTTCATCGCGGTCGGCATCCCGGCGGGCGGCCTGTTCACCGGGGCGGAGGGGGTGAAGACCCCGGCGGAGGCCGAGCTGTACGGCGGCGTCGCCGGCGCGTCGTACGACCCGTGCTACCACGCCGCCTGCGACAACCTTCGGGGCGACGGCCGGGACGAGGCGCTGTACGACCAGCTCGAGGAGGACTACACGCTGGTCGGCAACGTCAACGAGTACGCGCTCGACGTGAACGCCGACGCGCTCGCCGCGGCGACGATCACGTTCGCGTTCGACACCTCGACGGTCAACGGGGTCCGCAAGCCCGGGAAGTCGCACGGCGCAGGCAAGAGCAAGGACGCGTTCAAGAACCGCTTCGCGCGGTAGGCGACGCACTGCACTGCACTGCCCGGGGCCCACGGTCCCGGGCAGTGCTGCGTCCAGACTGGCTCCGTCGCGCGCGTGGCACAGTGGACGGGCCCCCGGTAGACATGCCCGGGATCTGACCTGGAACGGTGTTCCAGATTCCCTCCCCTTACTCTGGCAGGTGTGGCTAACCTGCTCACCGGGGGCACCACCTCAGAGACGACGCACAGAAGGGCCGGGCCTTGGCGAGCGAGAGCAAGCGGGTCGAAAAGCTGGACCGGGTGGTCATCCGGTTCGCAGGAGACTCCGGCGACGGGATGCAGCTGACGGGTGACCGGTTCACCCAGGAGACCGCGGCCTTCGGCAACGATCTCTCCACCCTCCCGAACTTCCCCGCGGAGATCCGCGCACCTCAGGGCACGCTGCCGGGCGTCAGCTCGTTCCAGGTCCACTTCGCCGACCACGACATCCTCACCCCCGGCGACCGGCCGGACGTCCTGGTCGCGATGAACCCCGCGGCGCTCGCGGCCAACATCGACGCGCTGCGCCCCGGCGGCATCGTCATCGTCGACAGCCACGACTTCACCAAGCGCAACCTGGCCAAGGCCGGCTACGAGGTCTCGCCGCTCGACGACGACAGCCTCGCCGACTACCAGGTGCACGCGCTGGACCTCACCGGCATGACCGTCGGCGCCGTCGCCGGCTTCGGGCTCGGACGCAAGGACGCAGCGCGCTCCAAGAACATGTTCGCGCTCGGCCTGGTCTCCTGGATGTACGGCCGCCCGACCGACTCGACGCTGGCGTACCTCGAGACCAAGTTCGCGGCCAAGCCCGCGATCCGCGACGCCAACGTCGCCGCCTTCAAGGCCGGCTGGTACTTCGGTGAGACGACCGAGGCGTTCGCGGTCTCGTACGAGATCGCCCCGGCGCGGATGGACAGCGGCCGCTACCGCAACATCACGGGCAACACCGCACTGGCGTACGGCATCGTCGCCGCGGGTCAGCGCTCCGGACTGCCCGTCTTCCTCGGCGCCTACCCCATCACGCCCGCGTCCGACATCCTGCACGAGCTGAGCAAGCACAAGGGCTTCGGCGTCACGACGTTCCAGGCCGAGGACGAGATCGCCGGGATCGGCGCCGCGCTCGGCGCCTCCTTCGGCGGCGCGCTCGGCGTCACGACCACGTCCGGCCCCGGCATCTCGCTCAAGTCCGAGACCATCGGCCTCGCGGTGATGCTCGAGCTCCCGCTGGTCATCGTCGACGTCCAGCGGGGCGGACCGTCGACCGGTCTGCCGACCAAGACCGAGCAGTCCGACCTGCTGCAGGCGATGTTCGGCCGCAACGGCGAGGCGCCGCTCCCGGTCATCGCGCCGCAGTCGGCAGCCGACTGCTTCGACGCCGCGCTCGAGGCCGCACGGATCGCCGTGACCTATCGCACGCCGGTGATGCTGCTGTCCGACGGCTACCTGGCCAACGGCTCCGAGCCGTGGATGATCCCCGACGTCGACACCCTCCCCCGGATCGAGCCGGCCTTCGCCACCGTGCCGCCCGAGGGCGAGGAGTTCCTGCCCTACGCCCGCGATCCCGAGACCCACGCCCCGTCGTGGGCGCCTCCGGGTGTCGCGGGTCTCGAGCACCGTGTCGGCGGCATCGAGAAGGCCGACGGCACCGGCAACATCTCCTACGACCCCGCCAACCACGACCGCATGGTGCGCAACCGTGCGGCCAAGGTGGCGCGCGTCGCCGACTCGATCCCGGACCTCGTCGTCGACGACCCGTCGGGCGAGGCGCGGGTCCTCGTCCTCGGCTGGGGCTCGACGTACGGGCCCATCGGCGCCGGCGTCCGCTCGGCGCGCGCTCAGGGCATCGACGTCGCCCACACCCACCTCCGCCACGTCAACCCGTTCCCGCGCAACCTCGGCGAGATCCTGCGCTCCTACGACCACGTGATCGTGCCCGAGATGAACCTCGGCCAACTCGCGCTGCTCCTGCGCGCCGAGTTCCTGGTCGACGTCAGGGGCTACGACAAGGTGACCGGCATGCCGTTCGGCTCCGACGAGCTGGCGGAGGTCATCGCGCAGGCCGTCAAGAGCATCGACACCCACCGCCTGGAGAACCACCGATGAGCATCGACCTCCCCGCCCCGATCCTCGCCCGCGACGGACTCGCCGGGATGCCGGCTGCCGAGGCGCGGCAGACCGGCAAGGAGTTCACCTCCGACCAGGAGGTGCGCTGGTGCCCCGGCTGCGGCGACTACGCCGTGCTCAAGGCCGTCCAGGGCTTCCTCCCCGACCTCGGACTGAAGCGCGAGAACATCGTCTTCGTCTCCGGCATCGGCTGCTCGTCGCGCTTCCCGTACTACCTCGACACCTACGGCCTCCACTCGATCCACGGCCGGGCGCCCGCGATCGCCACCGGGCTGGCGACCGCCCGCTCCGACCTCTCGGTGTGGGTCGTCACCGGCGACGGCGACGCGCTGTCGATCGGAGGCAACCACCTCATCCACGCGCTGCGCCGCAACGTCAACATGACGATCCTGCTGTTCAACAACCGGATCTACGGCCTCACGAAGGGCCAGTACTCCCCGACGTCGGAGATCGGCAAGGTCACCAAGTCCACGCCGATGGGCTCCCTCGACAACCCGTTCAACCCGATCTCCCTGGCGCTCGGCGCGGAGGCGACGTTCGTGGCGCGGACGATCGACACCGACCGCAACCACCTGACGGGCGTGCTCCGCGAGGCCGCTGCGCACCGCGGTACGTCGCTGGTCGAGATCTACCAGAACTGCCCGATCTTCAACGACGGGGCGTTCGACACGATCAAGGACCCCGAGACGCGTGACCACGCGGTCATCCCCCTGGTCCACGGCCAGCCGGTCGTCTACGGTCCGAACGGTGAGCACGGGCTCGTCCGCGATCCCGCCACCGGCGTCATCTCGGCGGTCGAGGTCACCGACGCCAACCGTGACCAGCTGCTCGTCCACGACGCCCACGCCGACGACCCGACCCTCGCGTTCGCGATTAGCCGGCTCACCGACGGCGGCCACCTCGACCGGGCACCGGTCGGGATCTTCCGGCAGGTCGAGCGCGCAACCTACGACGACCGCGCCCGTCAGCAGCTGCAGACCGCGGTCGAGTCGTCGGGACCGGGTGACCTGCAGCAGCTGCTGACCGGCAACGACACCTGGACGATCGGAACGTAACCTGCCGGAGTGACGACGACGCAGCGCTCCGAGACCGCGGAAGGCCTCGCGTACGGAGTCGGTGCGTACCTCTTGTGGGGGGTCGTCCCGCTCTACTGGCCGCTGCTGGAGCCGGCGTCGGCGCTGGAGGTGCTGGCGCACCGCGTCGTGTGGTCGCTGGTCACCGTCGGCGTTCTCCTCCTCGTCACGCGGCGCTGGTCGCAAGCGCTGGCGGTGACGCGCGACCCGCGCCGCATGGCGTACGTCGTCGCCGGCGCCGTCGTCGTCGCGATCAACTGGGGGACGTTCATCTACGCGGTGAACTCCGACCACGTGGTGGAGGCGTCCCTCGGCTACTTCATCAACCCGCTGGTGACCATCGCCCTCGGTGTGGTCTTCCTCCGGGAGCGGCTGCGTCCGGTGCAGTGGTGCGCGCTCGCCCTCGCCCTCGCCGCCGTCGTCGAGCTCACCTGGGAGTACGGCCGGCTCCCCGTGATCGCCCTGACCCTCGCTCTGAGCTTCGGGGTGTACGGACTGATGAAGAAGCAGGCCGCGATCGGCGCGGTCGAGGGGCTCGCGCTGGAGACCTTCGCGCTGGCACCGGTCGCGGCGGCGTACCTCGGCTATCTCGCTGTGACGGGCGCTCTGGCCTTCGGCAGCCACGGTCTCGGGCACGCCCTCCTGCTCGCCTCGACCGGCCTGGTGACCGCCGTCCCGCTGCTGCTGTTCGGCGGCGCCGCCACGCGCCTCACCCTGACCTCGCTCGGCCTGCTGCAGTACCTCGCGCCGATCCTCCAGTTCGCCGTCGGAGTCTTCGTGTTCCACGAGGCCATGACGACGGGCCGGTGGGTCGGCTTCACACTGGTGTGGGCCGCGCTGATCCTGATCACCGTCGAGGCCACGCGCCACCACCGCCGTACGCTGCGCGAGTCCGCGTCGAACCTGGTCTAGCCCGGCGTCGACGTGCCGCCGCTCAGCGGACCAGGTCGCTCGCTCGCGGCGTCGCCACCCGGGCACGGACGACGGAGCCCTCGGCGGTGCTCGTCGCCTCCACGCCGCGGCTCAGCGTCCGCACGATGTAGAGGCCGCGGCCGCGCTCGCGGCCGGCGGGCGGAGGCGTTCTGCCGTGCTCGTTCAGACGAGGGTCGCCCTGCCCGTCATCGGTCGTCTCGATCACGAGATCGCCGTCGACCATCTCCACCGACAGCACGGCACGGGTGCGCGCCGCCGTGATCGCGTTGGCGAGGAGCTCGTCGGCGACGAGGAGCGCATCCTCGCTGATCACGCCGTGTCCTCCCATCCACTCGCGCATCTCCCGGCGGACGCGGCCGATCATCGACACGCCCTGCGGGCCGAGCTCCCAGCGGGCGCGACGCGGGAGCGCCGGCCTGGTCGCCCGGCGGACGACGAGGGCGAGGGCATCGTCGTGCCTCTCCGCCCCCTCGAGCGACCGGTCGACGAGCGCGTCGGAGAGCTCCTGCGCCGGAAGCCCGGCCACCTCGGAGGCGATGCGCTCGAGCTGCGCCATCCCGGCGATGATGTCGCGCCGCGCCTCGACCAGCCCGTCGGTGTAGAGGATGAGCGACTCCCCTTCCTCCAGGGTGGTGACCGCGACGCTGGTGCTGCCGACCCCTGGCCAGCCGATCGCTCCCCCGCTGCCGGCGACCTGCCGGACCGTTCCGTCCGGGGCGACGATGAACGCGGGCGGGTGTCCACCGGAGGCGACGCGGAGCTCGCCGGTGCTCGGGTCGAGGCGGGCGACGACGACCGTGGCGACCAGCTCCGAGTCCTGCGCGTCCAGCAGCTCGTCCGCACGGAGCACCAGGTCCTCCAGAGGAGTGCCCTCCACGGCGACGTAGCGGAGCGTGTGGATCACCGTGAGTGCGTCACGGGTGGCGGTCACACCGTGGCCGAGGACGTCGACGACGGCGACGTGGAGCTCGCCGGTCGGCAGCCGGCGCCAGTCGAAGAGGTCACCCCCGGTCGGCGCCGTGGGGTCGGAGGCGACATAGGCGACGGCGATGTCGACCCCGTCCATCCCGGGAGGCTCCGGGGCCACGGCCTGCTGCAGGTGGTCGACCACCAGACGCTGCGCTGCCTGCATCTCGACGAGATGGCTGAACTGCTCGCGGAGCTCGTGGAACTCCGTCGCCGGCGTGATGTCGCGGGCGACCACGACGAGACGCGGCGCGCCGGGGCTGTCCTCGGCCGGGGTGAAGGAGCACGCGAGCTGCTGCACGCGGCCGTCGGTCGCCGTGACCACCATCTCTCTCGGGAACTCGCTCAGACTGCGCCAGTTCACGAGGTCGACCGGCCGGCCGGCGGACGTCCGGGCCTGGAGGCGCTGGAGTGCGTCACGCCGTCCGACCGCCTCCGCGGCCGAGAGACCGGTGATCCGCTCGCACGCTGGGTTCCACGTGGCGATGACGCCGGCGGCGTCGAGGGTGAAGATGCCGTCGGAGGTGCTCTGGAGGATCTGCGCGACCGAGCGTTCGCTCTGGACGACCTTGGCGATCGCCCAGCCTCGCGTGAGCGTGTGTGCGGTCTGCCGGGCCAGCGTCACCATCATCGAGACCTGGTCGCGCTCGACCGCCCTTGTCGGGCGGAGCACGTCGAACAGCGCGATCACCCCGATGTCACGCGGGCCGATCTGCATGGGCGTGGACAGGCATGACCGCCGACCGGCCTCCCGGAGCAGCCGCGCCAGCGTCGAGTTGTCGCCGGCCGACACCTGCGTCAGCTCCCCCCGTCTGGCCAGGCGCCGCTCCAGAGGGCCGACCGGCACGTCGCTCTCGTACGACCCGTCGGCCCGTGACCGGAACGCGGCGGGTCTGCCGTCGTCATCGACCACCACGAGCGACACGGCGCGTGCGCCCATGCGCTCACGGACCTCGGCGAGGAAGGGCCGCAGGGCCGTCATGGGATCGACAGGCTCGGAGAGGATGCGGATCGTCTCGCTCAGGGTCTCGACGCGGGCCCGGTCGGCGTACGCCCCGGAGTAGAGCCTCGCCGCCGCGAAGATGAGAACCAGCGGAACCGGGATGAGCAGGACCCCGATGGGGCTTCCCGCGAGGGCGAACACGAACAGCAGACCGAACAACGTGTTGACGACGAGGTGCACGACCACCGCGACGGCGAGGAAGCCCGGCTTGCGGACGACGTAGGGCCAGCTGACCGGGTCGGTGATCGCCGCCTCGACCAGGACCCACAGGGTGTTCACCACGGTGACCACGGCGACGGCGAGGACGATCACGCCGACGACCCGCGGGGTGAGGTCGGCCTGGAGGCCGACGACGTCCGCGACCACGGTGCCCACGGCAGCACCGAGGGTCCATCGAGCCATCAGCGCGAAGGTGCGCAGGCGGGGGTATGCGCCGTTGAGCAGCCCCGGGACGTGGGCGACGGCCACCGCGGCCGCGACCACGGTGACGTCGTACCCGTAGATCAGGGGGGTGATCGTCGAGGTCATCAGCGAGAGCCGCGCCGGGTTCGCCGGACCCCTGATCTCGAGCTGGAACTGCGCCGCGGCCGCGACGGCGACCACCAGGACGGGCAGACAGGCCCACGGGAGGTTCCGGACGGAGTCGTGCTCCAGTGTCCACCAGGCGTAGGCCAGCCCGCCGACGCACAGCCACGAGAGCACCACGAACGCCCACAGGCGTGCGTACGACCTCTGCTTGCTCACATCCGACCTCCGGGCGACCGCCTGGTGCCAGTATGCGCCGTCAGGGTGCCTCAGTCCGGGGGTCAGCCCAGCCGGGTGACGACGCGGTCGCAGACACCGAGCAGTGCGGTGCGCGCTTCGCTGTCGTCGAGCTGCAGGAGGAGGCCGCGTGCGGTGTCGGCCTCGCGGCGGACCAAGAGCCGTGCGTCGTCGAGAGCGGGGTTGGTCCGGAGCAGCCCCAGCGCCTCCTCGACCTCGGCGTCGTCGGTGAGCGGACGACTCAGGAGGTCGAGCAGCCGCGCGTCCTCGGCGCGTGCCGCCTGCTGCACGAGCAGGGTCGTCAGGGTCGGAACACCCTCGCGAAGGTCGGTGCCCGGCGTCTTGCCCGACTCGTCGGTCTCGCTCGCGATGTCGATCACGTCGTCGGCGAGCTGGAAGGCCGAGCCGATCCGCTCGCCGAACTCCGTCAGCGTCGACACGACGCCCGGGTCCGCACCGCTCATCATCGCGCCGAAGCGCGCGGCGGTGGCGATCAGCGAGCCGGTCTTGTCGGCGACCACGTCGAGGTAGTGCTGGAGCGGGTCCTCGTCGTTGCGCGGCCCGATCGTCTCGTGGATCTGGCCGTGAACCAGGCGCTGGAACGTCTCGGCCTGGATGCGCACGGCGTCGGTCCCGAGCCCGGCGACTACACGGGAGGCGACGGCGAAGAGGTAGTCGCCGGTGAGGATCGCGATCGAGTTGTCCCATCGGGCGTTGGCCGAGACCGCTCCGCGACGCAGCGACGCCTCGTCCATCACGTCGTCGTGGTAGAGCGTCGCCAGGTGGGTCAGCTCGATGACGACAGCCGACGGCACGACCTCGTCCGACTCGGGATCGTCGCCGAACTCGGCGGCGAGCAGGACGACGAGCGGCCGGAACCGCTTGCCGCCCGCAGCGAGCAGGTGGCTCGCCGTCTCCCCGATGAAGCCGTCGTCGTCGTGGACGGCAGCGCTCAGCTGCTTCTCGACCTCGTCCATCCGGACGCGGACGCGTTCTTCGAGCTCGGAGTCGGACTCGGCGATGCCCCAGGCGTGTGCCGCCACGGCTGCTGCTCCCTCGATCGTGCGATAGGTCAACGGACGAACGCCCCGGCCTGCTGCACGAGATCGAGCAGCGAATCGGGAAGTACCCCCAGCACGATTGTGACAGCCACCGCGATCCCTACGACCGACCAGGTCAGCGGGCTGGGCACGGCGACCGACGGGCCGTCCCCCTGCGGGGCCGCGAAGAAGAGCAGGACGACCACCCGGACGTAGAAGAACAGCGCGATGGCGGAGGCGACGACACCGACGACCACGAGCGGCCAGGCGCCACCCTCCCAGGCCGCCGCGAAGACGGTCCACTTGCCGATGAAGCCTCCCGTCAGGGGGATCCCGGCGAAGGACAGCAAGAAGATCGTGAAGGCCACGGCCACCACCGGAGACTCCTTGCCGAGCCCCGCCCAGCGGCTGAGGTGGGTGGTCTCGCCACCGGCGTCGCGGACCAGCGTCACGACGGCGAACGCCCCGATCACGGCCGCTCCGTACGCGATCAGGTAGAAGAGCACCGCCGACACGCTCGTCACACCGTCACCGCTCACCATGCCCGCCATCGCGACGAGCAGGAAACCCGCGTGGGCGATCGAGGAGTAGGCCAGCATCCGCTTGACGTCGGTCTGGGCGATGGAGACGACGGCACCGAACAGCATCGTGACGATCGCGATCGCCCACACGGTCGGAGCCCAGTCCCACCGGGCCCCGCCGAACGCCACGAAGAAGATCCGCAGCATCGCGATGAACGCCGCCGCCTTCGTGCCCGCCGCCATGAAGGCGGTGACCGGCGTCGGCGCGCCCTGATAGACGTCGGGCGTCCACGCGTGGAACGGCACGGCCGCGACCTTGAACAGCAGGCCGACCAGGATCAGCGCCATCCCGGCGAGGAGGATCGTCTGGCCCTCGATCCGGTTGGAGACGGCGGTCGAGATCTCGGCCAGGTCGAACGAGCCGGCGTAGCCGTAGACGAGCGCGATGCCGTACAGGAAGAACGCCGAGGAGAACGCCCCCAGGAGGAAGTACTTCATCGCCGCCTCCTGGCTGAGCAGCCGGCGACGACGCGCCAGCCCGCACATCAGGTAGAGCGGGAGGCTCAGGACCTCCAGAGCGACGAACATGCCGAGGAGGTCGTTGGCCGAGGCGAAGAACATCATCCCGGCGAGCGCGAACATGGCGAGCGGGAAGACCTCGCTGTGCTCGATGCGCAACCGCGTCGCGCGGCGTTCGTCGACACTGCCCGGCGGGGTCGCAGCCTGGCTCGTGAAGACGCTCAGGCCGCCCTCCAGGCGGCGCTCGGCGAACAGCAGCACGCCGAGCAGACCGAAGAACAGGAGCATCGCCCAGGTGACGACGGCAGGCCCGTCGACGCTCAGCGCCCCCATCGCCGTCGGACCGCCCCGTGCCGTCACGTCACCCTCGACCGGAGCAAGGTCGGTCCCGACCCAGACGGTCGCGCCGAACGCGGCGACGACGCCGACGGCGGCGAGGCCCACCTGGCTGACGAAGCGGTAGGCACGCGGGACGAACGCCTCCACGAGGACACCCGCCACGGCCACGCCCAGCACGATGAGCAACGGCGAGATCGTGCCGTAGTCGATGTCGGGTGCGTCGATCGGCGACCGGGCACCCGGGAGGGCGGCCAGCATGCTCACGGCACTCACTTGGAGCTCCCCTCGGCGGTCGGGAAGGACGGGGTCTGCGGCTCGGGGTCACCGATCTGCACGTGGTCCAGCGTGTCGGAGACAGCCGGGTTGATCACGTCGAGGATCGGCTGCGGGAACAGGCCGAAGCCGATGAGCAGCACGACGACCGGCGCGATCGCGACGATCTCGCGCGGCACCATGTCGGTCACCCCGCGGTTGTCGTCGCGCAGCGGCCCGGTCATCGTCCGCTGGTACATCAGCAGGATGTAGAGCGCCGCGAGCACGATGCCCAGCGTCGCGAACACCGCGGCCGTCGGCGAGCGGGTGAACGTGCCCGCCAGCACGAGGAACTCCCCGACGAACGTCGCCAGGCCCGGCAGCGAGAGCGAGGCGAGACCGGCGATGAGGAACAGCCCGGCGGTGATCGGGGCGATCTTCTGCACCCCGCCGAAGTCGGAGATCCGTGCCGAGCCTCGCCGTTGGATGAGGAACCCGGCGATCAGGAACAGCGCCGCCGTGGAGAGCCCGTGGTTGAACATGTAGAACGTCGCGCCCGACGCCGACTGGGTCGTCAGCGCGAAGATGCCGAGCACGATGAATCCGAAGTGCGACACCGACGTGAACGCGATCAGCCTCATCAGGTGGTCCTGCCCGATCGCGAGCAAGGCTCCGTACAGGATGCTGACGACCGCCAGCGTGATCACGACAGGACTCGCCCACTCCGAGGCCTCGGGGAAGAGGCCGAGGCAGAAGCGGATCATGCCGAACGTGCCGAGCTTGTCGAGCACGCTCACCAGCAGCACCGAGGTGCCCGGGGTGGCCGCCGAGGCGGCGTCGGGCAGCCACGTGTGCAGCGGCACCATGGGCGCCTTCACCGCGAAGGCGATGAAGAAGCCCATGAAGAGCCACCTGCCCTCGACGGTGCCGATCGACAGGTCCTTCATGTCCGCCAGCAGGAACGACGGGTCGCCCTGGCTGTTGGAGAGGGCCCACATCCCGATCACCGAGGCGAGCATGAGCAGCCCGCCGGCGAGGGAGAACATCAGGAACTTCAGGGCGGCGTACGACCGCCGGGCGCCGCCGTAGCCACCGATCAGGAAGTAGGCAGGGACGAGCGCGGCCTCGAACAAGACGTAGAAGAGGAACACGTCGGTCGCGGCGAAGACACCGATGACCAGCCCTTCGAGCGCGAGCATGAGGGCGAAGAACGTCCCGACGCTCCACCGAGCCCCGTCGGCGTCGTTCCAGCCCGCGATGATGACGATCGGCACGAGGATCGTGGTCATCAGGATCAGCGTCAGGCCGATCCCGTCCACGCCGACCGCGTAGTGGACGCCCAGCGCGGCGATCCACTCGTGCTGCTCGGCCAGCTGGTAGCCGGCGCCGTCGAGGTCGTACTGCGACAGGACGCCGAGGGAGACGGCCAGGGAGACCAGGGAGACGACGAGCGCCGCCCACTTCGCCAGCTCGGGACGGCTGCGCGGGAGCGCCGCCACCACCGCCGCGCCGACGAGAGGGACGACCATCAGGATCGTCAGCCAGGGGAAGGACATGTCACTCACGCGAGGTTCACCGCCAGGAGGGCCAGGACGAGGACGAGGGCGCCGCCGAAGATCTCCGCGGCGTAGGTCCGGACGAAGCCGGTCTGGAGCCGGCGCAGACCACGCGCGCCGTCACCGACGAGCTCGGCGGTGCCGTTGACGGCACCGTCGATCCCGCTCCCGTCCACGTAGACGAGGGACCGGGTGAGGTACTGGCCGGGCCGCATGAAGAGCGCCTCGTTGACGGCGTCCCCGTAGAGGTCGGCACGGCCGGCGCGGGTGAAGACCGAGACCTTCTGCGGCGCCGTGTCGGGGATCGTGCGCCGGCCGAAGAGCACGTATGCCAGCGCGATGCCGGCCGCGACGACCAGCACGATGATCGCGGTGATCACGATCGGCGGGACCGGGAGCTCGTGGTGCTCCTCCCCCGTCACCGGAGCCAGCCAGTCGACGATCCAGCTCGAGAAGAGCAGCGCGCCGCCGCCGACCGAGAGGGCGGCGAGGACGATCAGCGGGACGGTCATGATCTTCGGCGACTCGTGCGGGTGCACCCCCTCGCGCCAGCGCTTCTCACCGAAGAACGTCATGATCATGACGCGCGTCATGTAGAACGCGGTCACGCCGGCGCCGACCAGGGCCGCCAGGCCTGCCCAGAAGTTGGTGGCGAACGCCGCCTCGATGACCTTGTCCTTGGAGAAGAACCCGGAGAACCCTGGGAAGCCGATGATCGCCAGGTAGCCCATCGCGAAGGTCACGAAGGTCACGGGCATCATCGTGCGCAGCGCGCCGTAGTGCCTCATGTCGACGTCGTCGTTCATGCCGTGCATGACCGACCCGGCTCCCAGGAACATGTTGGCCTTGAAGAAGCCGTGCGTGATCAGGTGGAAGATCGCGAACGCGTATCCGGCCGGGCCGAGGCCCGCTGCCAGCATCATGTAGCCGATCTGGCTCATCGTGGAGCCGGCCAGCGCCTTCTTGATGTCGTCCTTCGCGCAGCCGATCCACGCGCCGTACAGGAGCGTCACCGCGCCGACGACGACCACCGCCGTACGGGCGACCTCCGACAGGTCGTAGATCGCCGCCGACCGCACGACGAGGTAGACGCCCGCCGTGACCATGGTCGCGGCGTGGATGAGGGCCGAGACCGGGGTCGGGCCCTCCATCGCGTCGAGCAGCCAGCTCTGCAGCGGCACCTGGGCCGACTTGCCGCAGGCACCCAGCAGCAGCAGGAGGCCGAGCGCGGTCGCCACACCCTGGGAGGCGTTCGCGACGTTGAGGCCGACGTCGTGGATGTTGGTCGTGCCGAACTGCGCGAACATCAGCATGATGCCGAGCGCGAGCCCGAGGTCGCCGACACGGTTGACGACGAACGCCTTCTTGGCGGCGACGGCGGCCGAGCGCTTCTCCTGCCAGAAGCCGATCAGCAGGTACGAGGCGAGGCCGACGCCCTCCCAGCCCAGGAAGAGCACGAGGTAGTCGCCCGCGAGGACGAGCACGAGCATCGCCGCGATGAAGAGGTTGAGGAAACCGAAGAACCGGCGTTTGCGCGGGTCGTCGGCCATGTAGCCGATCGAGTAGACGTGGATCAAGGACCCGACGCCGGTGATCAGCAGGACGAAGAGCGCGGCCAGCTGGTCGTAGTAGACGCTCATCGTCACGTCGAACCCGCCGACCTGCATCCAGGTCCACAGGTCGTGCGTGATCGCCCGCTCGGCGACGTCCTGCCCGAGCAGCGCGATGAAGGCGACGAGACCGACGACGAACGAGGCGATCGCGGCCAGGGTGCCCAGCAGGTGGCCGAAGCGGTCGAGCGGACCGTGGTCGCCCGCACCGTCGCCGATGAGCAGGATCGCGGCGCTGACCGCCGGGATGGCGACCACCAGCCACAACCAGGAGAAAACGCCGTCGGCAGCGACCGGCACGACGTCCGCGTGCTCGCTCGCAGCCAGCACGACGGTGGACAAACTCGTCATTCCCGTCCCCTCAGAGCTTCAGCAGACTGGCGTCGTCGACCGAGGCCGAGCGACGGGTCCGGTAGATCGACACGATGATCGCGAGGCCGACGACGACCTCGGCCGCGGCGACCACCATCACGAAGAAGGCCGCGATCTGACCGTCGAGATTGCCGTTCGCCCGCGCGAACGTGACGAACGCGAGGTTGCACGCGTTGAGCATCAGCTCCACGCACATGAAGACGATGATCGCGTTGCGGCGGACCAGGACCCCGACGGCACCGATGGTGAACAGCAGGGCCGAGAGACCGATGAAGGGTTCGACGTTCACCGGTCGGTCACCTCGTCGTCAGCAGGTCGGTCGTCAGCAGGTCGGTCTTCGGCAGGTCGGTTGTCCGCAGGGTGCGCGGCGCCGTCCTTCGGTGCCCGCGGGCCGGTCACCGAGATCGGTGCCGACTCGATGACTCCGCGCTCGGGACCGTCGGACTCCAGCTTGCGGAGCGTGACCGCGACGTCGCCGGAGAAGGCGCCGTCACGCACGACACCACGGTCGCGCAGCGTCTTCGACGTCGACGACTCGGCCGGCGAGCCGTCGGGCAGGAGGGCCGGCACGTCGACGGCGTTGTGGCGGGCGTAGACGCCGGGAGTGGGCAGGTTGCCGGGGTGCTCGCCGTGCTCGGCGTAGCGCTGCATCCGCTGGAGCGCCAGCTCGCGCTGCGTCGGCTTGGGCTCGAGCCGCTCACGGTGCGCGAGCACCATCGCGCCGAGCGCCGCGGTGATGAGCAGCGCGCTCGTCGCCTCGAACACGAACACGTACCGGTTGAAGAGCAGCCGGGCCAGCCCGTGCACGTTGCCGTCGGCATTGGCGTCGCCGAGCCCGATCACGGGCCCGACGGTCGTCTGGGCGACGACGGTGACGACCAGGAACCCGAAGAGGATGCCCACCACGGCCGCGGCCAGCCGCTGCCCGGGGATCGTCTCGACCAGGGAGTCGGTCTTGTCGACGCCGACCAGCATCAGGACGAAGAGGAACAGCATCATGATCGCGCCGGTGTAGACGATGATCTGCACGACGAACAGGAACGGTGCGTCCTGCATCGCGTACATCATCGCGAGCGAGATCATCACGACCGCGAGGCACAGCGCCGAGTGCACCGCCTTGCGCGACAGCACGACGCCGAGTGCGGCCACCACCATGATCGGTGCCAGCAACCAGAAGGCGGTCACTTCTCGCCTCCCGATGAGGATCCGCCGGCCACCGTGCCGTCGGCGGCCGCCCGCGCTGCCGCGTCGCCGCGGTAGTAGTCGCGCTCGGTGTCGCCCAGACGCATCGCGTGCGGCGGCGCCTCCATCCCCGGAAGAAGCGGGGCGAGGAGGTCGGACTTCTCGTAGATCAGCGCCTCGCGGCTCGTGTCGGCCAGCTCGTACTCGTTGGTCATCGTCAGGGCGCGCGTCGGGCACGCCTCGATGCACAGCCCGCAGAGGATGCAGCGCAGATAGTTGATCTGGTAGACGCGGCCGTAGCGCTCACCGGGCGAGAAGCGCTCGTCCTCGGTGTTGGAGGCACCCTCGACGAGGATCGCGTCGGCGGGACACGCCCACGCGCACAGCTCGCACCCGATGCACTTCTCGAGCCCGTCCGGCCACCGGTTGAGCTGGTGCCGGCCGTGGAACCGCGGCGCGGTCGGCCGCTTCTCGAACGGGTACTGCACGGTGACCGGCTTCTTGAACATCGTCCGGAACGTCACGCCGAAGCCGGCGATCGGGTCCCAGAGCTGCTCCTTCAGCGTCGCCATCGCGATCAGGCCTCCTTCTCAGCCGTACGGCTGGACGACGCCCCGCTGGGGGACGGCTCCCGGCCCGGCATCGGGGGTACGGGGAATCCACCGGCGAACGCGTCGTGCTCGGTCTCGGCGACCTCGGGCGCGCGCCGCTCGGGGATGAACTGCACGACCAGCAGCGCAGCCACGACCACGCCGGCGATGATCAGGATCATCGTCGGGTCGAGGTCGCCGTCGGTGATCAGGCGACGCATGACGCAGACCACGACGATCCAGGCCAGCGAGACCGGGATGAGGACCTTCCATCCGAACTTCATGAACTGGTCGTATCGCATCCGCGGCAGCGACCCGCGCAGCCAGATGAACAGGAAGACGAAGAGCAGCGTCTTGCCGAGGAACCACAGCACCGGCCAGTAGCCCTCGTTGGCGCCGTCGATCTGCGAGATGCCCCACGGTGCTCGCCAGCCACCGAGGAACAGCGTCGTCGCGAGCGCGGAGACGGTGACCATGTTGATGTACTCGGCGAGGAAGAAGAGCGCGAACTTCAGCGACGAGTACTCGGTGTGGAAACCTCCGACCAGCTCGCCCTCGGCCTCGGGGAGGTCGAACGGAGCGCGGTTGGTCTCACCGACCATCGCGATCATGTAGATGATGAACGACGGCAGGAGCGGGAGTGCGAACCACCCGTCCGCCGCCTGCGCGGCGACGATCTCCGACGTGGACATCGAGCCGGCGTAGATGAACACGGCGACGAGCGAGAGACCCATCGCGACCTCGTACGAGATCATCTGCGCCGAGGAGCGGACCCCACCGAGGAGTGCGTACGTCGAGCCGGACGCCCAGCCGCCCAGCACGATGCCGTACACGCCGATCGACGTGATGGCGAGGATGTAGAGCACCGCCACCGGCATGTCGGTCAGCTGCAGCGGCGTCCGGGTGTCGGTGAACGGGATCGTCACCTCGGGCCCGAACGGGATCACGGCCCACGCCAGGAAGGCCGGGATCGTCGCGATCACCGGCGCGACGAAGTAGACGACCTTGTGGGCGTGCTTGGGGAAGATCTCTTCCTTGAGCGCGAGCTTGACGCCGTCGGCGAGGCTCTGCAGCAGCCCGAACGGACCCCAGACGTTGGGCCCCACACGGTGCTGCATGCGCGCCACCACGCGACGCTCGAACCAGATGTTGAAGAGGGTGAAGACCACCAGCACGACGAAGACGCAGAGCGCCTTCAGGATGACCACCCACCACGGCTCGTTGCCGAAGAGATCGCTCACAGCTGCTCCTCCGCCGGTCGGGCGAGGTCGGTATCGGTCGGCGCGGCGCTGTCACCCGGCGCCGTCGTCGCGTCCAGCTCCACACCCTCGTCCGGTGCCGGAGTCTGGTGCGGGTGCGGCGGGCCGGACAGGGCGTCGGCACGCGAGTCGGTCGTGGACCGCTCGATCGTGACGACGTCTCCGTACGTCGCACCGAGGATCCCCAGGAGCGACAGTCCGTTGGAGTTGGCCGGCGTCCAGACGACCCCGTCGGCGATGTCGGCGAGGTCGACCGGGACCGCGACCGCGCCGCGATCGGTACGGAGGATGATCTCGTCACCGGCACGCACGCCGGTCGCACGGGCGGTGGCCGCCGACAGCAACACCACCGAGGGACGTGCCGTCGCCTGGTAGTGCTGGTCTCCGTCCTGGCCACGACCGTCGTCGATCAACCGGCGCCAGGTGTCGAGGACGACCTCGCTCGGGTCGGTCCGCGGTGCGCGGCCCGGCAGCACCTCCGGCCTCGGTGCGCGCGCTCCGTCCCAGGCGCCCAGCTCCGCGAGCTCCGCGGCGGCGGCCTCGGCCGTACGGAAGCCGAGGTCATGTCCCGCGGCCTCGGCGATCCCGGCGAGCACCCGCGTGTCGGAGAGCGCGTGCGGAGGGGAGAACACGGCGCCGAACCGGCGCGGGCGTCCTTCCCAGGTGAGGAACGACCCAGCCTTCTCGGCGGGGGCGGCGACGGGTAGCACCACGTCGGCGCGCTCGGTCACCGCACTGGCACGCACCTCGAGGCTGACGACGAAGCCGGCTGCCTCGATGGCGTCGATGGCGGCCTGCGGGTCGGCGAGGTCGTCGACCTCGACACCGGCGACCAGCAGGCCGCCGATCTCACCGGTCAGTGCCGCCGCCAGGATCGCGTCGCCGCTGCGGCCGACTCCGCCGGGAACGGAGCCGACGCCCCAGGCCGCGGCGAGGTCGGCGCGCGCCTCGGCGTCACCGACCGGGCGTCCACCCGGGAGAAGGTTGGGCAGGCATCCTGCCTCGACGGCGCCGCGGTCGCCCGCGCGTCGCGGCACCCAGGCGAGGCGGGCACCGCGTGCGGTGGCCGCTGTCAGGGCGGAGGTGAAGGCGCCTTCGACCCGCGCCACCCGCTCACCGAGGAGGACGATCGTGCCGGCGTCGAGCCCGGCCTCGCCGAGCGCCTTCGCCTCGTCACCGGGGACGGTACGGATCAGCTGACCGCCGACCTTCTCCAGCGCGCGCGTGGCGTGGCTCGCGAGCGCGACGACCTGGGTGCCGTTCTGCCGCCACGCCTTGCGCAGCCTCAGGAAGATGGTGGCCGCCTCGTCCTCGGGCTCGAGACCCACGAGCACCACCTTGGCGGCGTGCTCGAGGTCCCGGTAGGTGACGCCGAGGCCAGAGCCCGCCACCGCGTGCGCCAGGAAGGCCGCCTCCTCGTCGGAGTGCGGACGGGCACGGAAGTCGATGTCGTTGGTGCCGAGCACCGTCCGCGCCAGCTTGGAGTAGGCGTACGCGTCCTCGACGGTCAGGCGACCGCCGGTGAGGACGCCGACGCCGGCCGTCCGGGCCGCGTCGGTGAGCCCTCGCGCAGCGGCGAGGAACGCTGCCGGCCAGGACGCCGGCTCCAGGGCCCCGGTCTCGGGGTCGCGGATCAGCGGGCGGGTGAGGCGGTCCGGCTGGCGGTCGTAGGCGAACGCGAACCGGTCCTTGTCGCTGATCCACTCCTCGTTGACCTCGGGGTCGTCGCCGGCCAGGCGACGCATCACCTTGCCGCGGCGGTGGTCGACGCGGATCGCCGCGCCGCACGCGTCGTGCTCGGCCACCGACGGCGTCGAGACGAGGTCGAACGGGCGCGAGCGGAACCGGTAGGCGCTGCTGGTCAGGGCGCCGACGGGACAGATCTGGATCGTGTTGCCGGAGAAGTAGGACGAGTAGGGCTCGTTCTCGTAGATCGCCACCTGCTGGAGCGCCCCGCGCTCGGCCATCGCGATGAACGGGTCACCCGCGATCTGCTCCGAGAAGCGCGTGCAGCGGGCGCACAGGACGCACCGCTCTCGGTCGAGCAGGATCTGCGGCGAGATGGCGAGCGGCTTGGGGAAGGTCCGCTTGACCTCGTTGAAGCGTGTCTCGCCGCGACCGTGGCTCAGCGCCTGGTTCTGCAGCGGGCACTCGCCGCCCTTGTCGCACATCGGACAGTCGAGCGGGTGGTTGATCAGGAGGAACTCCAAGATCCCCGTCTGGGCCTTGTCGGCGACCGGTGACGTGACCTGCGTCTTGACGACCATCCCCGGCGACACCGGGAGCGTGCACGACGCCTGCGGCTTGGGGAAGCCGCGCCCGTTGCCCGCGTCAGGAACGTCGACGAGGCACTGGCGGCACGCGCCCACAGGCGCCAGCAGCGGGTGGTCGCAGAAGCGCGGGATCTCGACACCGATGAGTTCGGCGGCGCGGATCAGCAGCGTGCCCTCCGGGACGCTGACCTCGACGTCGTCGATGGTCAGCGTCACGAGGTTCTCGTCGGCACGAGCAGCCTCGGTGCCGGACTCGTTGTTGTGGGTGACGGTCATGCCGACGCTCCCTTCCGCCAGGCCGTGGAGGCCTCGTATGGGAACAGGTCCCATGCCGGGGTGTGCATCCCGGCCTCGAACTCGTCGCGGAAGTGCTCGATCGCCGACGTGATCGGGCTCGTCGCCCCGTCGCCGAGCGCGCAGAACGCACGTCCGAGGATGTTGTCGCACTGGTCGAGGAGGAGCTCGATGTCGCCGTCCTGGCCCTTGCCGGCCTCGAGGCGCTCGAGCGTCTGGACCAGCCACCAGGTGCCCTCACGGCACGGCGTGCACTTGCCGCAGGACTCGTGCTTGTAGAACTCGGTCCACCGCAGGACGCAGCGGACCACCGAGGTGGTCTGGTCGAACACCTGCAGCGCCTTGGTGCCCAGCATGGAGCCGGCACCGGCGACGCCCTCGTAGTCGAGAGGGACGTCGAGGTGCTCGGCGGTCAACAGCGGTGTGGACGAGCCGCCGGGCGTCCAGAACTTCAGCTCCGAGCCCTCGCGCATGCCACCGGAGAGGTCGAGGAGCTCGCGCAGCGTGATGCCGAGCGGCGCCTCGTACTGACCGGGGCGCTTCACGTGGCCCGAGAGGGAGTAGAGCGTCATGCCCTTGGACTTCTCGGTGCCCATCGAGCCGAACCAGTCGGGTCCGTTCTCCACGATGCAGGGCACCGAGGCGATGGACTCGACGTTGTTGATCACCGTCGGCGCGGCGTAGAGGCCGGCCACCGCGGGGAAGGGCGGTCGCAGCCGCGGTTGGCCCCGGCGCCCCTCGAGGGAGTCGAGGAGCGCGGTCTCTTCACCGCAGATGTACGCGCCGGCGCCGGCGTGCACGACGACGTCGAGGTCGATGCCTGACCCGAACACGTCCGTCCCCAGGAACCCTGCCTCGTACGCCTCCTCGACCGCGGCCTGGAGGCGACGGATCACGTGCAGCACCTCGCCGCGGACGTAGATGAACGCCTTCTTGGCCCGGATCGCGTGGCAGGTGATCGCAACGCCCTCGACCAGGGTGTGCGGGCTGGCCATCATGAGCGGGATGTCCTTGCAGGTGCCCGGCTCGGACTCGTCGGCGTTGACGACGAGGTAGTGCGGCTTGTCGCCGCCCGGCTTGCTCGGGTCCTGCGGGATGAAGCTCCACTTCATGCCCGTCGGGAAGCCGGCGCCGCCGCGCCCGCGCAGGCCGGAGGCCTTCACGGTCTCGATGAGCGCGTCCGGCTCGGTCTGCAGGGCCGTACGCAGGGCGGCGTACTCGCCGTACGCGTCCAGCGTCCACGCGCGCTCGTGGTCCCACCCTCGGGTGAGGACCGGGGTGAGGGGTGCGACGCTCATTCGGTCTCCTCCGCCTCGTCGCGCTGTGCGGGTGGGGTGGTGCTGTCGTCGACCTTGGTCTCGGACTCGGCCCGCTGGGTGTCTGCCTGCTTGACGGCGGCACCGGCGTCGTCGCCGGTGGTGCCGGTCTCGCTCGGTCGCTCGCCGCTCAGCTGGTCGCCGCTCGGGCGCGCACCGTCGGGGGCTGTCCAGCCGTGCTCGTTCGCCAGCCGCAGACCGGCGAGGGACGGCTCCCCCGCGGCAGGGCCCTCGTGGGCGCGACCGTCGGGGAACCCGGCGAGCACACGCTCGGCCTCGCGCCAGCTGGTGATCTGCGCGCCCCGGGTCGCCGTGCGGGTCCTGCCCGCGCGCAGGTCGTCGACGAGCTCGACCGCGGAGTCGGGGGTCTGGTTGTCGAAGAACTCCCAGTTGACCGTCATCACCGGCGCGTAGTCGCAGGCCGCGTTGCACTCGATGTGCTCGAGCGTCACCTTGCCGTCGGCGGTCCGCTCGTCGTTGCCGACACCGAGGTGCTCGCGCAGCCGGGCGAAGATCGCGTCGCCGCCCATCACCGCGCACAGGGTGTTGGTGCAGACCCCGACGTGGTGCTCGCCGACGTCACGCCGCTTGTACATCGTGTAGAACGTCGCGACGCCGTTGACCTCCGCCGTCGAGACGTCGAGGAGCTCGGCGCACAGCTCGATCCCCTCGGCGGTCACCCGGCCCTCGACCGACTGCACCAGGTGGAGCATCGGCAGCAGGGCCGATCGCTTCTGCGGGTAGCGGGCCATGATCGCCTGAAGGTCGTCGCGCACGCGTGCGGAGTCCAGACCACTCACCGGTCCACTCCTCCCATCACGGGGTCGATGCTGGCGACGGCGACGATGACGTCGGAGAGCATGCCGCCCTCCGACATCGCCGCGGTCGCCTGCAGGTTGCTGAAGGACGGGTCGCGGAAGTGCGCACGGTACGGACGGGTGCCGCCGTCGGAGACGAGGTGGCACGCGAGCTCGCCGCGGGGGGACTCCACGCTGGTGTACACCTGGCCGGCCGGGACGCGGAAGCCCTCGGTCACCAGCTTGAAGTGGTGGATCAGCGCCTCCATCGACTCACCCATGATGTGGCGGATGTGGTCGGCCGAGTTGCCCTGGCCGTCGGGACCCACGGAGAGCTGCGACGGCCACGCGATCTTGCGGTCGCCGACCATCACCGGAGCGCCCTCCAGCCCGCGCAGGCGGGTCACGCACTGCTCGACGATCCGCAGCGACTCGTCCATCTCGTCCAGGCGGATGCGGAAGCGTCCGTACGCGTCCGGCTCGTCGCGCGTGATGACGTCGAAGTCGTACGTCTCGTAGCCGGAGTAGGGCTGCTTCTTGCGAAGGTCCCAGTCGTACCCGGTCGACCGCAGCGGCGGTCCGGTGACGCCGAGCGCCAGGCAGCCGGCCAGGTCGAGGTAGCCCACGTCCTTGAGGCGGCCCTTGAAGATCGGGTTCTGGTTGCAGAGTGCGGCGAGCTCCGGGAGCCGCTTGCGCATCAGCGCGACGAACCGGTCGACCGCGTCGAGCCCGCCTTCGGGGACGTCGACGGCGACGCCGCCGGGTCGGATGTAGGCGTGGTTCATCCGCAGGCCCGTGAACAGCTCGAAGATGTCGAGGCAGAGCTCGCGCTCACGGAACCCGACCGTCATCACGGTCAGGGCGCCGATCTCCATGCCCCCGGTCGCGATCGCGACGAGGTGCGAGGAGATCCGGTTGATCTCCATCATCATCACGCGCAGGACCTGGGACTTCTCAGGGACCTGGTCGGTGATGCCGAGGAGCTTCTCGACGGCCATCACGTAGGCGGCCTCGTTGTACATCGGGGACAGGTAGTCCATCCGGGTGCAGAACGTCACGCCCTGCGTCCAGGTCCGGTACTCCATGTTCTTCTCGATGCCGGTGTGCAGGTAGCCGATGCCGCACCGGGCCTCGGTCACCGCCTCGCCGTCGATCTCGAGGATCAGGCGCAGCACGCCGTGGGTCGACGGGTGTTGCGGACCCATGTTGACGACGATGCGCTCGGAGGCGTCGGGATCGACGCCCGCGACCACGGTGTCCCAGTCCTGACCGGTGACGGTGAAGACGCGCCCGGACGTCGTGTCCTGGCTCTGGGCGTACGGGTCGGGACCGGTCTGTGTGGTGCTCATGAGTAAGACCTCCGCTCGTCTGGCGGTGGGATGGTGGCGCCCTTGTACTCGACGGGGATGCCGCCGAGCGGGTACTCCTTGCGCTGCGGGTGACCCGGCCAGTCGTCGGGCATGAGGATCCGGGTGAGCGCGGGGTGGCCGTCGAAGATGATCCCGAAGAAGTCGTACGTCTCGCGCTCGTGCCAGTCGGCGGTCGGGTAGACCGATACGACCGACGGGACGTGCGGGTCGGCGTCGGGCACGGCGACCTCGAGGCGGATGCGCCGGTTGTGGGTCATCGACAGCAGGTGGTAGACCGCGTGCAGCTCGCGGCCGATCTCGTGCGGGTAGTGGACCCCCGAGATCCCGCTGCAGAGCTCGTAGCGCAGGGCCGCGTCGTCGCGCAGGTGCTGGGCGACCTCGAGGATGCTCTCGCGCCGCACGTGCAGGGTCAGCTCGTCGCGGTCCACCACGACGGACTCGACCGCACCCTCGCCGGCGAGCTGCTCGAGCCGGTCGGCGACCTCGTCGAACCAGCCGCCGTACGGCCGTCGCGCGGTGCCCGGCATGGCGACCGGGCGCTGCAGCCTGCCGTAGCCGGAGGTGTCGCCGGAGCCGCGGACGCCGAACATGCCCTCGCGGACCTCGACGACCTCGAGCGTGCGGGCCTCCGACGGGACGACCTCCTCACCGCCGACGGTCGTGCTGCTCGGGTCCTGGGTGCTCCCGCCGGTCATCGCAGCAGGCCCTTCATCGCCGAGGCCGGCACGGCCTCGAGAGCGACCTTCTCGTCCGAGTCGATCTGGTCGAGGCGGTGCTGGCCGAGCTTGGTCTCCTGGATCTTGGTGTGCAGCTTCATCACCGAGTCGATGAGCATCTCCGGCCGCGGCGGGCAGCCGGGAAGGTACATGTCGACGGGCACGATGTGATCGACGCCCTGCACGATCGCGTAGTTGTTGAACATCCCGCCCGAGCTCGCGCACACACCCATCGCGAGCACGTACTTCGGGTTGGCCATCTGGTCGTAGATCTGCCGCAGGACCGGCGCCATCTTCTGGCTCACGCGGCCGGCGACGATCATCAGGTCGGCCTGGCGCGGCGAGGCCCGGAAGACCTCCATGCCGAAGCGGGACGAGTCGTACTTGGGAGCACCGAACTCCATCATCTCGATCGCGCAGCAGGCCAGGCCGAAGGTGGCCGGCCAGAAGGACGCCTTGCGGAAGTAGCCCGCAAGCCCTTCCACGGTCGTCAGCAGCACTCCGCTCGGGAGCTTCTCCTCCAGGCCCATGTCAGTCCCACTCCAGTCCGCCGCGGCGCCAGACGTACACGTACGCGACGAAGACCGTCGCGATGAACAGCAGCATCTCGACGATGCCGAACCAGCCGAGAAGGTCGAACTCCACCGCAAAGGGGTAGAGGAAGATGATCTCGACGTCGAAGACGATGAAGAGCATCGCCGTGATGAAGTACTTCACCGGGATGCGGCCCCCGCCGACCGCCTGGGGGGTGGGCTCGATCCCGCACTCGTACGAGTCGAGCTTGGCGCGGTTGTAGCGCTTGGGCCCGGTCATCGGCGCGATCAGCACGGAGAACACCGCGAACGCTCCCGAGATGACGGCGAGCACCAAGATCGGCGTGTACTCGGTCACCGCATCCTCCCTTCGTGAAAATCTTCACGAGCCTGTTCACACGCTCTCACGGTCGAGTGAGATCTTGTGTTTCACGTCACTATGCCACGGCTTCGAGGCTGGTTCGACAGGGGGTGGGCGAGGTCACGGGCCGCAGCGCGACATGCTGTCCCACCTGCGATTACGTCCCACCGGCGTTGCGTAATTCAATCGCCACAGGGCGGGCGTAACGGGCGGCTCAGCCCTTGGTGGCGGTGTGGAGCGCCACGATGCCGGCGGAGAGGTTCTCCCAGCGGACGGGACCCCACCCGCTGTCGGCGATGACCTTGGCGAGGCCCAGCTGGTCCGGCCAGGCCATGATCGACTCCGCCAGGTAGACGTACGAGTCGGGGTTGGACGAGACAGCGCGTGCGGCCGGCGGGAGCGCCCGCATGAGGTACTCGAGGTAGACCTTGCGGAACGGGCCGAACGTCGGGTGGCTGAACTCGCAGACCACGAGGCGACCACCCGGCCGGGTGACCCGGAGCATCTCCTCGAGAGCGACCGCCGGCTCGTGGACGTTGCGCAGGCCGAACGAGATCGTGACCGCGTCGAACGAGTCGTCGGCGAACGGCAGCCGCATCCCGTCGCCGGCGGTGAACGGAAGCTCGCCGTGGTGACGCTTGCCCTCGCGGAGCATGCCGATGCTGAAGTCGCACGGCACGACGTACGCGCCGTCCTTCGCGAACGGCACCGACGACGTCCCCGTGCCGGCCGCGAGGTCGAGGACCCGGTCTCCGGGACCCGCCGCGACGAGGTCTCGCACCCGACGGCGCCAGTGGCGGTCCTGCCCCAACGACAGCACGTCGTTCGTGAGGTCGTAGCGTCGCGCGACGGCGTCGAACATCGAGGCGACCTCGTGCGGCTGCTTGTCCAGGCTGGCTCGGCTCACGCGCCTACTGTGTCACGCGCCGCAGCGGTCGCCGGGGAACGGGTCGTACCCTGGCTGACGTGACCGACACCGTCGTCCCCCTGCGTGGACCCCTCCGGCTCGTGGCGCAGACGGTCTCTCTCGACCCCGCCGCGCTGGAGGACGTCCCCCTCACTCACCTGCTCCCCGCCGACGGCGCGCTGGCCTGGGTCCGCGACGGCGACGGCATCGTGGGATGGGGTGAGGCTGCCCGCATCGAGACCGCCGGCGACAAGCGCTTCGCCGAGGCCAGTCAGTGGTGGCGCGAGGTCTCCGCGCACGCCGTGGTCCGAGACCGTGTGGGTGTGCCCGGCAGCGGCCTGTTGGCCTTCGGGTCGTTCGCTTTCGCCGACGACTCCGGACGCACCCGCGGCCGTGAGCCCGGCAGCTCGGTCCTGATCGTCCCCCGGGTGGTGGTCGGTCGACGCGGCGGGACCACCTGGGTGACCACCATCCGCGAGGAGGCGCTCGCTCCGTCGGCCGACGTCGCCCCTACCGACACCCCCTCCGCCCCCGAGGACGCTGTCTTCACCGACGGGTCGACCTCCGGCACCCAGTGGGAGTCGATCGTGGCCGAGGCGGTCCGCCGTATCGAGGCCGGTCGACTCGACAAGGTCGTGCTCGCGCGCGACCTGGTCGCCGACCTCGCCGCGCCGCTCGACGTCAGAGCGCCGCTGCGTCGCCTGGCCGAGGCCTACCCCAACTGCTGGACCTTCCACGTCGACCACCTCTTCGGTGCCACGCCCGAGATGCTCGTCCGCCGTGAGCGAGGTCTCGTCACCTCCCGTGTCCTCGCCGGCACCATCCGCCGGACCGGTGACGACGCCCGCGACCTCGCGCTGGCGGGCTCGCTCGCGCGTTCGAGCAAGGACCTGGAGGAGCACGAGTACGCCGTGCGATCGGTCGCCGACGCCCTCGAGCCGTACTGCTCGTCGACCAACGTCCCCGAGACCCCGTTCGTGCTCCACCTGCCCAACGTGATGCACCTGGCGACCGACGTCGCCGGTGTCGTCGCCGACCACGAGTCGGCGAGCGCCCTCGACCTCGCCGAGGCGCTGCACCCCTCGGCGGCGGTGGGCGGGACACCGCGCTCGGTCGCGCTCGAGCTGATCGCGGAGATCGAGCATCTCGACCGTGGCCGCTACGCGGCGCCGGTCGGGTGGATCGACGCCGACGGCGACGGCGAGTGGGGCATCGCGCTGCGCTCGGCGGAGTACGACGGCGCGCGGGTGCGCCTCTTTGCGGGGTGCGGGATCGTCGCCGACTCCGACCCGGAGGCTGAGCTCGCCGAGGCGCAGGCCAAGCTCGTCCCGGTGCGCGACGCGCTCACCAGCGCCTAGGAGAACAGCACCTAGGAGACCGGCGTCTAGGAGAACAGTCCGGCGAGGTCGTCGGCGCTCAGCTCGCCGGAGGACGAGGACGACTCGTCGAGCACGCTGGCGACGAGCTCGGCCTTGCGGGACTTCAGCTCGACGACCTTCTCCTCGATCGTGCCCGCGGACACGAGCCGGTAGACCATCACCGGCGACTCCTGACCGATCCGGTGCACCCGGTCGACGGCCTGGGCCTCGACGGCAGGGTTCCACCAGGGGTCGAGGACGAACACGTAGTCGGCCTCGGTCAACGTGAGGCCGACTCCCCCGGCCTTCAGACTGATCAGGAAGACCGGCTGGTCGCCTGCCTTGAACCCGTCGATCGCCCCGGCCCGGTCGCGCGTGCTTCCGTCGAGGTAGGACGTCGCGATCCCCTCGCGTTCGAGCCTGGCCTGGACCCGTCGGAGGAAGGTCGTGAACTGGCTGAACACCAGTGCGCGGTGGCCCTCTGCCGCCAGCTCGAGCACGTGCTCGACGAGGAGCTCCACCTTGGCGGAGCCGATCACGTCATAGCTCGGGTCGACCAGCCCCGGGTCGAGGCTCAGCTGACGCAGCTTGGTGAGCGCGGCGAAGATCGTCATCCGGTGCCGTCGCAGCGCCACCTCGTCGTCGCCCGCCTCCTCGAGGAGCCCCAGGATGCGCTGGCGTTCGCGCTGCAGGTGGGTGTCGTAGATCTTGCGGTGTCGGGCCGACAACGTCACCTCGAGGACCTGCTCCTGCTTGGGCGGGAGGTCGGCCGCGACGAGGTCCTTGGTGCGCCGCATCAGGATCGGGCGGATGCGCCGGCGCAGCAGCGCCAGCAGCTCACCGTCGCCACCCTTCTCGATGGGGTTGGCGACGTCCTTCGCGAACTGCGTGGGATGGGGGAAGAGCCCGGGCGCGGTCAGCGACAGCAGCGACCACAGCTCCATGAGGTCGTTCTCGACGGGAGTGCCGGTGATGGCGAGCGAGAACGGGGCGTCGACGCGACGGACGGCCTGGTAGGTCTTGCCCCGGTGGTTCTTGACCGCCTGCGCCTCGTCGAGGATGCGCCCCGCCCAGTCGAGGGCGGCGTAGTCGTCGGCCTCGAGGCGCAGCAGCGTGTAGGACGTGACGACGACGTCGGCCCCTTCGGCGACCTCGCGCAGCGACTCCTTGCGGCGAGCGGTGGACTCGCCGACGGTACGGACGACGAGGTCGGGCGCGAACGCCGCGGCCTCGTTGGCCCAGGTGCCGACGACGCTGGTCGGCGCGACGACGAGGAACGGAGGCGCCTGGGGGTCGACCTCGCGGCGGTGAGTGATCAGGGCGAGCGTCTGCAGGGTCTTGCCGAGGCCCATGTCGTCGGCCAGGATCCCGCCGAGCTCGTGCTCGGCGAGGAACGCGAGCCAGGAGAACCCGTGCTGCTGGTAGGGGCGGAGCGTCGCCTTGAGGCCCGTCGGCGCCGCGACGCCGGGGACACCCTCGGAACCCACGAGGCGGCGCGCCATCGCGACCCAGCGCGCGGCCTGCACGTCGACGACCCCGATCTCGTCCAGCTCGTCCCACAGGTCGAAGGCCTGCGTGGCGACGCTCATCGTCGCGGCGTCACGCCGTCGGTCGCTCATCGCGCGCGCGTCCTCGATCATCCGGGCAAGCGCGTCGAGCTCGGGATGGTCGACGCTGACGTACAGGTAGGTGCCCTTGCGCTCGGTCTGGTGCAGCAGGATCTTGTCCTGGCCGGTGGCGATCGCCTCGATCACCGTCGCGAGGCCCACCTGTCGGCCACCGATCGTGACGGCGACCTCGAGATCGAGCCAGTCGGTGCGGCCCGAGGGTGCCGGGGCGGTGGTGAACTGGATCTCGGGCTTGCCCAGGACCTCCCGGAACTCGGGCTGGTGGCCGTCGGCCTGGATCTCGAACGCGGGGTTGGTGCGCAGGCCGGGCAGCACGTCCTGCGCGAACCGGACGGCGTCCATCTCGCGGAGGACGAGCTGAGGGTAGGGCGTGGGGCCGGCGGCGCCGGCGCGCAGCAGCAACGTCGCCGCGTCCTCGTCGAGGACGAGCCGGTCGAGGGCGACGCGCTCGAGGTCGGGGTCGCGCATGCCGTACGGGGCGGGCTCCTCGTCGAGCGCGAAGACCCGGACGGTCTGCCCGGTCGTCGGGTTGCGGTAGTGCCACGACCACGACAGGTGCGCCTCGTGACCGCCTGTCCAGGTGAGCGCGAGGACGAGGTGCGGCGCGGGGGGCTCGGGGACCGCGACCGAGTCGTCGCGGGAGGTCACGTCGACCAGCCGCCGGACGCGAGGGAGGTAGGTGTGGAGGAGGTCGTCCATGCCGTCGCGCGGCACCACGACCTGCCGGCCGGTCGCGAAGAGCTCCTTGACCGCGGGCGTCGGTGCGCGGTCGAGCGGTGCGAGGACCACCGTGGCGTCCTCACCGGTCCCCTCCCACAGCGCAGCGCCGTGCTCCGGGGACCCGAGCAGCGTCACGTCCTCGGCGGGCACCCACAGACCACCCACCTCGGCACCGACGGCGAGGACGGCCCCGCCGGCCCCGTCGGCGTGGGCGTCCATCGTCAGTCGTGCAGGCTGGGACGCGAGGCGTACGTCGGCGAACCCGGAGGCGACCAGCGGGAGACCGACCTCGGTGGCCTCGCGCAGCAGGCGCCACAGCGACGCCCCGAGTCCGGCGAGCGCCAGCGTGTCCTCGGAGCCGAAGCCGTAGGAGAACCGCGCGCGGTGGGTGCCGTGGATCGCGCGCAGCACGTCGAGGTGCTCGGGGACGAACCGTCCGTCCCGCGGGTCGGCAACCACGAGGTCGCGCCACCCCACGCCGGTCTTGACCCAG
Organism: Mumia sp. zg.B21; assembly: GCF_019550855.1. Lineage (NCBI taxonomy): Bacteria > Bacillati > Actinomycetota > Actinomycetes > Propionibacteriales > Nocardioidaceae > Mumia > Mumia sp. zg.B21. Next base: position 1,424,393 of record NZ_JAHWCJ010000001.1, read on the forward strand.
CTGCCGCGGCGCCCCCGCGTCACCGGGCGCAGCCGCAGCGGAGGGCGTACGGCGTCGGTCGTGGAGTGTCCGAAGCGCCACTCGGTCTGTCGTCGCGGCCCCACCTCGAGACGGAGCGCCAGCTCCTGACCGGCGCGAACGGGCCGCTGCTCGGCAGGCGAGGCGTCGTCGTCGAGGTCGGCGACGAGGTCGTCGAGGACCCGCTCCCAGCTCGGGCCGGCCACCGCGACGGTCTCGGGAGCGGTCGGCTCTCGCGAGCCCGCCTCGCGGTCGCGGGCGACGAGCACGGTCGCGACGGCGTGCTTGCACCGGTGGGCGACGGGGCACGAGCACGCCGTGTAGAGCTCGACCGGCTGTCCAGGGGCGAGGCGTGCCGAGACGACCGTCTGGTAGCTCGCCGCTCCGCTGCCGGAGACGCTGCTCTGGAGCAGGTAGCCGTCACGGTTGCGGGCCACGTCGAGGTCGATGACATAGCCGCCTCGCGCGTAGGCGCGGCCGCGCTCGATGGTGCTCTCGTCCATGTGCAGACGCAGGAGTCCCTCGTCAGCGAGGTCGTCGAGAGTCAGCACCTGTCCAGGGTAGGCGGCGCGACGGACGCTCCCCTACTCCTCCACAGCGGCGTGCGACCCCATGTGCCGCCCACAGCGGCGGGCGGGCCGTGCCCGGCGTTGACCGGGCACGGCCTCCCGCGTCACCACCGACGCTGGGGACGAACGACCAGCCCGGTGCCGCCACCGCGTCGCACCGGCTCGGCCGCCGCGATCATGCTGCCGCGCCGCCCGACCTCGATCGTCGCCGCGGCCCCGATCTCGGCCGCGGAGGTGAAGGCGTCACCCGACGGCACGAGCCGCTGGCCGTACGGCGCGAGCGCGGCGCCGTACGCCTCGATGAACGCAGGCTCCGCCGGCGTCGTCGCCGCGTTGCGGCTGGAGGCGCGCGGGGCGGCGACCGCCTCGGGCAGCGTCATGCCGAGGTCGATGCGGTTCATCAGGATCTGGAGCACGGTCGTGATGATCGTGGCGCCGCCCGGTGAGCCGAGGACGTACCTGACCTTGTCGTCCTTGCCGAGCACGATCGTCGGCGCCATCGAGGACCGCGGACGCTTGCCGGGCTCGATCCTGTTCGGGTCGGCAGGGTCGTAGACGGTCGAGAAGTCGGTCAGCTCGTTGTTCAGCAGGAACCCCCGGCCGGGCACGGTGATGCCCGATCCGCCGGTCTGCTCGATCGTGAGGGTGTACGCCACCGCGTTGCCCCAGCGGTCCACGACCGACAGGTGGGTGGTCGACACGTTCTCGGTGTCGGGCTTCTCCGCCCGTGCTGCCTCGCCGCACCCGCGGCCGTCGAGCGCTCCCGGCGCGACAGGTCGCACCGCGGCCTGCTGCGGGTCGATGCGGCAGGCCCTCGAGTCGGCGAACCGCTGGCTCAGGAGCGTCGAGGTGGGGACGTCGACGAACGCGGGGTCACCGACGTAGGCGTTGCGGTCGGCGAACGCGTGGGCGCTGGCCTCCAGATAGAGGTGCAGGCTCTGCGCCGTCCCCGAGCCGGCGCGGAGCCGGTAGTTCTCGAGGATGTTGAGCGCCTCCCCGACAGTGGTGCCGCCCGAGCTCGACGGTGCCATCGAGAAGACCTGGTGGCCTCGGTAACCGACCTTGCTCGGGGCCTGGTGCCGCACGCGGTACGTCGCGAGATCGGCCGTGGTCATCGAGCCGGCAGGGGCCGGCAGGGTCGAGGCAGGGTCCTTCGGCGGCGCCTGGACCGTCTCTGCGATCTCGCTGGCCAGCGCGCCGCGGTAGAACGCCCGAGGGCCGCGCCGGGCGATCTCGGCGTACGTGCGCGCGAGGTCGGGGTTGCGGAACGTCGTGCCGACCTGCGGCGCGTCACCACCGGGCAGGAAGAGCCTCGCGGTGTCCGGGAACGCCGCGAACCGCGCCTTGTTGTCGAGGGTCTGGCTACGGAAGGTCTGGTCGACGGGGAAGCCCTTGGCGGCGACGTCGATCGCCGGGGCGAGCGCGCGGGCGAGGGATCGCGTCCCGAACCGCTCGAGGGCCGCGTCCCAGGTGGCCACCGTGCCCGGCACGCCGACGGCGACACCGGACGAGACCAGCTCGGGCGAGAAGCGGTACGGCTGCCCGGTCGCGGGATTGATGAACGCGTCGGGCGTGATGCCCGCCGGAGCGGTCTCGCGCCCGTCGATCGTGCTCACCTTGCGGCGCTTGGCGTCGTAGAAGACGAAGTAGCCACCGCCCCCGACGCCCGCGCTGTAGGGCTCGGTGACCCCCAGCGTCGCAGCCATGGCGACAGCGGCGTCAGCCGCGTTGCCCCCGCGGGCGAGCACGTCGCGTCCCACCCTGCTGGCCGTCGCGTCCACCGACGAGATCGCGCCACCGGTCCCGTACGAGGTGGGCGTCGGTGTCACCGGCGGTGCCGGTCGGCGGTGGGCCTGGGCCGGGCTGGTGCCGACGAGCAGGCTCACGCCCAGCGCAGCGACGGACAAGGTTGCAGTGACGCGCCTCACATCCATGGTGCGAAACTACGACGAGTCGGCACCTCGTGCAGATCACCGGCGCGGCGGGTCGCCGAGGTCGGCCCCGCGGCTGCCTCAGATCCGCTCGAGCGTCGGACGCTTCGGCTTCACGGTGTCGCCCGACGAGGTGCCGTTGATGCGGCGCTGCACCCACGGGACGGCGAACTCGCGGGCCCACAGCAGGTCGGCGTCCCGCTTGGCCTTCTTGGTCAGCGGGGTCACGGTGGTCAGCCGCGGCTTCTTGATCGTGTGGGAGACGCCGAGGGTGTCCAGCACGTGGATCGCCATCTGCTGGTGGCCCTGGGCCGACAGGTGGAGGCGGTCGGTGTCCCAGTAGCGGTCGTCGCGGTACTCCCTGAACCGCCAGAAGTCGACGAGGGTCGCGCGGTGCTTGTCGGCGATCTCCCGCACGATCTCGTTGTAGATCGCGACCCGTCCCCGAAGCTTGCCGAGCACTGGCGCATAGCCGAGGTCGTACGCGGTGAACACCACCACCCGGGTGCCGGTGACCGCGAGTCGGCCGATGGCGGCGTCGTACAGGTCTCCGAGGAGGTCGATGTCGACCTTGGGGCGCAGGAGGTCGTTGCCGCCGGCATAGATCGTCACGAGGTCCGGCGACAACCGGACGGCAGGCTCGAGCTGCTCGGCGATGATGGGCTTGAGGAGCCGGCCGCGCACGGCGAGGTTGGCGTAGCCGAAGGAGTCGGTCTTCGTCGCGAGCACCTCCGCGACCCGATCGGCCCATCCGCGCAGACCGTTCGGCCGGGACTTGTCGGGGTCGCCGACGCCCTCGGTGAACGAGTCGCCGAGAGCGACGTAGCGGTGGTAGACGGGTTCGCTGGCCATAAGTCCGATTCTTGCACCGCCCGTCGCGCCAGACGTGCATCTGCGAACCCCCGGGCGGGTGGAGCCGCGTGGGAGGATGGAGGCATCATGCGCCTCCTCGACCATCTCCCTGCGCCCGAGGAGTCCGACGACGCCGACGTCGTCCTCGACGCGTTCGTCACGTGGGCGGAGGGCGAGGGCCTCTCGCTCTATCCGGCTCAGGAGGACGCCCTCCTCGAGCTCGCCTCCGGCGCGAACGTCATCCTCGCCACACCGACCGGATCGGGCAAGAGCCTCGTAGCGGCGGGCGCCCAGTTCGCGGCCCTCGCCCGCGGTGAGCGCAGCTTCTACACCGCGCCGATCAAGGCGCTGGTCTCGGAGAAGTTCTTCGCGCTCGTCGACATGTTCGGCGCGGACAACGTCGGGATGATGACCGGCGACGCCACCGTCAACGGCCAGGCGCCGATCATCGCGGCGACCGCGGAGATCCTCGCCAACAAGGCCCTGCGGGAGGGTCGTGCCGCCGACGTCGGCCTGGTCGTGATGGACGAGTTCCACTTCTACGCCGAGCCCGACCGGGGCTGGGCGTGGCAGGTGCCGCTGCTCGAGCTGGCCGACGCGCAGTTCCTCCTGATGTCCGCGACGCTCGGCGACACGACCCGGTTCGAGGAGGACCTCACCCGGCGCACCGGGCGCCCGACGGCTCTGGTCGCAGGGACCGACCGCCCGGTGCCGCTCGTCTACGAGTACGTCACCACGCCCGTCCACGAGACCGTCGAGGAGCTCCTCGCGACCGGCCAGTCGCCGATCTACGTCGTGCACTTCACGCAGGCGTCGGCGATCGAGCGTGCGCAGGCGCTGTCGAGCATCAACGTGACCACGCGGGCCGAGAAGGACGCCATCGCGGCGGAGCTCGGCGAGTTCCGGTTCCAGACCGGCTTCGGCAAGACGCTCTCGCGGCTGGTGCGGATGGGCATCGGCGTGCACCACGCCGGGATGCTGCCCCGCTATCGACGGCTGGTCGAGCGACTCACCCAGAAGGGTCGGCTCAAGGTCGTGTGCGGCACCGACACCCTCGGCGTCGGCATCAACGTGCCGATCAGGACCGTCTTGTTCTCGGGCCTGTCGAAGTACGACGGTGTCCGCCAGCGTCACCTCCAGGTGCGCGAGTTCCAGCAGATCGCGGGGCGTGCGGGCCGCGCCGGCTACGACACGCTCGGCCGCGTCGTCGTGCAGGCGCCCGAGCACGAGGTCGAGAACGCCAAGATGGTCCGCAAGGCCGGTGACGACGCCAAGAAGCTGCGCCGGATCCAGCGCAAGAGGCCTCCCGAGGGCTTCGTCAACTGGTCGGAGCGGACCTTCGACAAGCTGACCACGGGCGAGCCCGAGCCGCTCGCCTCGCGGATGAAGGTCAGCCACGCCATGGTGCTCAACGTGGTCGCACGCCCCGGCGACGCGTTCGCCTCGATGCGCGCCCTGCTCGAGGACAACCACTCCGACCGGGCCGAGCAGCGTCGCATGATCAACGACGCGATCGGGATCTATCGCGCCCTCGTCGCCGGCGGGGTCGTCGAGCGGCTCGCCGAGCCCGACGCCGACGGCCGTACGGTCCGGCTGACCGTCGACCTCCAGGAGAACTTCGCGCTCAACCAGCCGCTCGCTCCGTTCGGGGTGGCCGCGCTGGAGATCCTCGACCCCGAATCCGACACCTATGCGCTCGACGTGGTGTCCGTCGTGGAGGCGATCCTCGACGACCCGCGCCCGATCATCAACGCCCAGCGCAAGGCCGCCCGCGGCGAGGCCGTGGCGGGGATGAAGGCCGAGGGCATCGAGTACGAGGAGCGAATGGAGCTGCTCGAGGAGGTCGAGCACCCCCAGCCGCTGCGGGAGGAGCTCGAGGCCGCCTACGAGACCTATCGCAAGGGTCATCCGTGGGTCGCCGACCACGAGCTGCGCCCGAAGTCGGTCGTCCGCGAGATGTGGGAGACCTCGATGACGTTCAGCGAGTACGTCTCCCGCTACCAGCTCGCACGCTCGGAAGGGCTGGTCCTGCGCTATCTCGCTGACACGTACCGCACGCTCGTGCACACCGTCCCGGAGACGTACCGCGACGACGTGCTCCGCGACATCACCGACTGGCTCGGCGAGGTCGTCCGCCAGACCGACTCCAGCCTGCTCGACGAGTGGGCGGCTCTCGCCGCCGGTGGGGGTGGCTCGGTCGACGTGACGATCGCCCACGACCCGGACGCTCCGCCGCCGCCGGTGACGTCCAACGACCGGGCGTTCCGGGTGCTCGTCCGCAACGCGCTGTTCCGCCGCGTCGAGCTCATGGCGCTGCGACGCTGGAACGACCTCGGGGCGCTGGACGCCGCGGCCGGCTGGACCGCCGACCTGTGGCACGAGGCGATCGACGACTACTTCGCCGAGTACGACACGCTCGGCACCGGTCCGGACGCCCGTGGTCCCGCGATGCTCGTGGTCGACACCGACCCCGAGGGCGCGGAGACCCGGGTCTGGCACGTCCGTCAGATCCTCGAGGACCCCGAGGGCGACCGTGACTGGGCGATCTTCGCGACCGTGCACCTCGACGCGTCGGACGAGGCGGGCGAGGCCGTGGTGCAGGTCACCGACGTCGGCCCGCTCACCGAGGCAGATGCCTGAGACGGGCACCCTGCTCCGTACCGTTCCTCCGTGGCTCTCTTCTTCCTCGCCGACCCCGACATCACCCCGTCCCTGCGCGCCGGACTCCTGCGCACCTGGACCGACTCCTCCAACGCCGGTGGAGCGGTCGGATTCGTCCCCCCGGTGACCGAGGACGACGTCGAGCCGAGCCTCGACACCGTCCTCGCGTCGGTCGGGCGAGGACGGACGCGCCTCGTGGTCGGGCTCGACGGCGACGAGGTGCGAGCCGCCGGATTCCTCGAGCGCAACACCCACCGCCTCATGCAGCACTGGGTGTGGGCCAAGACTGTGATGGTCCATCCGGAGTCGCAGGGGCACGGGGCCGGCTTCGCGCTGATGCTCTCGCTCGCCGGCGTCGCGCGCAGCATGCCCGGGATCGAGGCGATCCGGCTGGCCTGCCGAGGCGGGCTCGGCCTCGAGGACTTCTACGCACGCTGTGGCTACAAGGAGGTCGGCCGGGTGCCTGGCGCGATCCGCGTCGGGGTCGACGACGACCGCGACGACATCACGATGCTGCTGGCCCTGTGACCATCCCGGGCGGGCAGGCGGGGCACGCCCGGCCTAGGCTCGGGCAGGTGGGAAACAGCGTCTACATCGCCTCCGTCGAGGGGTTCACCGGCAAGTCGACTGTCGCGCTCGGGGTCGTCGAGCAGCTGTCGCGACGCGTCCAGAGGGTCGGCGTCTTCCGTCCGATCGTCCGCGGCGACGTCGCGGCGACCGGCGGACGCGACTACGTGCTCGACCTGCTCGAGTCGCACGGCGCGGTCGTCACCTCCTACGAGGACGCCGTCGGCGTGACGTACGAGGAGGTGCACAACGATCCGGTCGCTGCGATGGAGCGGATCATCGACCGGCACGCCGCGGTCGCCGCGTCCTGCGACGCCGTCGTGGTGCTCGGCACCGACTACACCGACGTCGCCGCCCCGACGGAGTTCGTCTACAACGCACGCGTCGCCGCCAACCTCGCCTCACCGGTCCTGCTCGTGCTCAACGGCGCCGACCGTACCCGTGCGGACGTCAGCAGCGTCGCCGACGTCGCCGTCGCCGAGCTGGAGGCGAACCACGCCGAGCTGTTCGCCGTGATCGTCAACCGGGTGACCGACCCCGAGGTCCTGTCCGACCGCGCGACGCTGGTCGACCGTGACGTCCTCGTCTATGCCGTGCCGGACGAGCCCGTCCTGTCGTCCCCGACCGTCGCCGACCTCATGGCCGCCTGCGACGGCACGCTCGTACGCGGCGACGAGCGTCTGCTCGGACGCGAGGCCAGTGGCTTCGTCGTCGCCGCGATGACGCTGCCGAACGTGCTCGACCGGCTCTTCGAGAGTGCCGTCGTCATCGCCCCCGGCGACCGTCCCGAGATCGTGCTGGGCGTGCTCACGGCGCACGCGTCGACCGAGTTCCCCCAGATCGCGGGCATCGTGCTCAACGGCGGCATCGCGCTGCCCGAGCAGGTCGACAGGTTGCTGCGTGGGGTCGGGTCGACCATGCCGATCATCGCCACGGACCTCGGCACCCACGCGACCTCGCAGGCGTTGACGGGGCGACGCGGCCGGCTGACCCGGGAGTCACCTCGCAAGATCACGACCGCACTCGCGCTCTTCGCCGAGCACGTCGACGGCGACGCGCTCCTCGACCGGCTCGAGGTGTCGCGGACGACCGCTGTCACGCCGCTGATGTTCGAGCACGAGATCCTGGACCGCGCGACCGCCGACCGGAAGCACATCGTGCTGCCCGAGGGCGACGACGAGCGCATCCTGCGGGCTGCCGACATCCTGCTGCGCCGCGGCGTCGCCGACCTCACGCTGCTCGGTGACCCGATCGCGCTGACCGCGCGAGCCGCGAGCCTCGGCGTGGACCTCTCGGCCGCCGCGATCGTGGACCCGAGCGCCTCCGACGACCTGGAGCACTTCGCCCAGGAGTACTACCGGCGCCGCAAGCACCGCGGTGTCGACCTCGACGACGCCCGGGCGACGGTCACCGACGTGTCGTACTTCGGCACGATGATGGTCGAGCTCGGCCACGCCGACGGCATGGTGTCGGGTGCGGCGCACACCACCGCTCACACGATCCGGCCGGCCCTCGAGGTCGTCAAGACGGTCCCGGGCGTCTCGACGGTCTCCTCGGTGTTCTTCATGTGCCTCGAGAACCAGGTCCTCGTCTACGGCGACTGCGCCGTCGTCGTCGACCCCGACGCGGTCCAGCTGGCGGACATCGCGATCTCGTCGGCGCGCACGGCGGCGGCGTTCGGCATCGAGCCGCGGGTCGCGATGCTGTCGTACTCCACGGGCGCCTCCGGCAGCGGGGCCGACGTCGAGAAGGTCCTCAACGCGACCGGACTCGCTCAGGAGCGCGCCCCCGAGCTGCTCATCGAGGGGCCCATCCAGTACGACGCCGCGATCGACCTCGCGGTGGCGCGGACCAAGCTCCCCGAGTCCGACGTCGCAGGACGCGCGACCGTCTTCGTGTTCCCCGACCTCAACACGGGCAACAACACCTACAAGGCGGTGCAGCGCTCGGCGGGCGCGGTCGCGATCGGCCCCGTGCTGCAGGGCTTGCGCAAGCCGGTCAACGACCTGTCGCGCGGCGCCACGGTGCGCGACATCGTCAACACCGTGGCCATCACCGCGATCCAGGCTCAGCAGCTCGACGCAGGCTGAGCCCGGCGCGCTCTACTTCTTGGTGACCCGCAGCGCCTTGCCTCCGTGCAGGGCGGTGAGCAGCGAGACGAACGACTTCTCCTGACCCGGGGTCCGGCCGAAGGTGGTGAGCACCATCGCCGGCTTGAACCGCGGCACGGTGACCGCGTGCGAGTAGGCGAACTCCTTGAGCCCGTCCTCGCCGTGGATCCGACCGAAGCCCGACTCCCCCACACCGCCGAACGGCAGCGACGGCACGCCGGCGAACGAGGTGACGGAGTTGACCGAGGTCATCCCGGCACGGATCTTGTGGGCGATCTCGGCCGCACGCTTCTTGCCGAAGACGGCTCCGCCCAGGCCGTACGACGTCGCGTTGGCGCGGCGTACGGCCTCGTCCATCGACGGCACCGGGTTGACGACGAGCGTCGGGCCGAACGTCTCCTCGGTCACCGCGTCGGCGTCCTCGGGGACGTCGACGAGGATCGTGGGCTGGACGAACCGCTCGCCCACGGCGTCCGGCCCTCCGACGACGGCACGGCCTCCACGCGCGACCGCATCCTCGACGTGCCGCTTGATGATCGGGACCTGGCTCGGCATCGTGATCGGCCCGTACTCGGCGTCGGCGTCCGAGCCGGCCCGTACCTTGGCGGCCTGGGCCGTGATCTCGGAGACGAAGGCGTCGAAGACCTTCTCGTGGACGTAGACCCGCTCGGTGCCGATGCACGTCTGGCCTGCGTTGGACATCCCACCCCACAGCGCCGCGTCGGCGGCCGCCGCGATGTCGGCGTCCTCGTCCACGATGAGCGCGTCCTTGCCGCCGCCCTCGATGACGACCGGCGTGAGGTTCTCGGCGGCGGCCGTCATGACCTTGCGGCCGGTCGCCGGCGACCCGGTGAAGGCCACCTTGTCGACCTTCGCCGACGCGAGCGCCGCGCCGGTCTCTCCCAGGCCCGTCACGAGCTGGAGCACCGGGTAGTCCGACACCACCTCGGCGAACGCGTCGACAAGCCAGGTGCCGACCCCGGGGGTGTACTCCGACGGCTTGAACACGACCGTGTTGCCGGCGGCCAGCGCGTACGCCAGCGAGCCCATCGGCGTGAACACCGGGTAGTTCCACGGGCCGATGACACCGACGACACCGCGAGGCTTGTATTCGATCGTCGCCTTCTGGTTGACCATGAGCAGGCCGGGCGAGACGGTGCGGCGCCCGAGCACCTTCTTGGCGTGTCCCGCCGCCCACGCGATGTGGTCGATGGCGAGACCGATCTCGAGCACGGCGTCACCATGCGGCTTGCCCGTCTCGGCGTGGACGACGTCGGCGAGCTGGTGGATGCGGCGCGTGATGACGCCGTTCCAGCGGCCGAGCACCTCCTTGCGGCCGTCGAAGCCGATCTCGGTCCACCACTGGCTGGCGATGCGCGCCCGCTCGACGGTCGCGTCGACCTCCTCGCGCGTCATCACCGGGTAGGTGCCGACGACGTCGCCGGTCGCAGGGTTCAGCGAGTCGAACGTCTGCGGCGTCGGAGCTCCCTGCTCGTCGGCACCCGCGTCCTTGCGGGTGCGGGTGCGCTTCGGCGTGGTGCTGATGGTCGCCATCGGATCCTCCGGGTGTGACGTGCGGCACAGGCTGTGTCTTGAAGCCTACTGGGCGGTAGCACGTGTTCACTGGGGCCGACCGCATTAGTGTCCCGAGAACCTGCTCCGCCAGGACGCCGGCGATGGCCCCACCCACGACAGAGCGACACTGAGCGAGTCGAAGACCCCGAGCGTTCGCCACAGCAGCGCGTTCGCGCCGAGCGCCGGCAGCGCAAGCCGTCCGTCCCGATCCCGATCTCAGCGGCCCCGCGGGCCTATCGTCGCGCTTGCCGAGTGACGACCAACTTCAGCGCGGTGCGGGGACGATAGAACACTTTCAGGATCATGCTGAACTGAATGGCTCCGAGCACGCAGACGGTTTCGTCCTCCTCGATAAGAACGCTCATAGGCTCACTTGTCGCCCAGTCCATCGCAACTTGGAGGGTGTGCTCGCCGGCGGGCACTTCGATGCGAACCTCGCGGTTGGGGCGAAGTCGAGCGACGACGTCATTGTCCAGCCGAAAACTGAGCCTCCGAAGCGCCCCTCCTGAGTCGTAGCCTCTCCTGAGGACCAAGGTAGCCATCTCCGCACCTTTCAATCGGTATCAACTGCGGGTTTTTCCCCACAACCAGGATCCTCCCAAGCCCTCGCCGAGTCCCTTCAGCCCCCCCATGCTGCTTCCTTCGACGCATCTTTCACTTTCCCCCGCTTTGTCTTCTTTTTCGAATTTCGGGCGCCTTCCATCCATCCGTTGAGCGCGCCAGCCCCCGCTCCACAACCGACCGCCGCACCGGCCGGACCAGCGATCAGAAAGCCTGCAGCCCCGCCCAGGGTGCACCCACCGGTGAAGCCCGCTACCGCCATCCCGGCCCTCTGCTGCCTCGCGGACCTCTTTTTAGGCTTCGGCGCGGCCTTCTTGGGCCGCGCCTTGTACGGAGCCGGATAGCCATTGTGCTTGGAGCTCTTGGACGGGACAGCCGCCACGGCAGATTTGCCCCCGCGGATTGTCTTGTGCACGTAGACGCCGGGACTGGGCCGACCGCCTGGATGTTCGATGTAGCCATCAAGGTCGACGCTGCCGATCGGGTCAACGGGATATGTGTAAGCGTTGTCGTTCCCGCCTTGGACGCCGTCGCGCGACAAGAATCTGCCAGTGAGCGGGCTGTATAGACGAGCACCCATCAGGGTGAAGCCACCCACAGTGTCGGTCGAGCGCTGCTGCGCACCCAAGTCTTGTCATCCCGCCACTGAATCTTGGCCGACGTCGCCGAAGGCTGTCCAGTGCACACAAGGAAACGTATTCCAAGACGTGGATCGTGATCCTTCCGTGATCTTTTTTGAACGAAAACCCGACAATGGGTGCGAATCCGAACAGTTGCCGTCAGTCTGACCATTGAAGATGAGTTCGCCCAACAAGCGCCGTCATGCGGGACTCAGAGCGCATTCCGCGGCCTTGACTCAGCCAAAGGCGCGCGGGCCCCTCACCGCTTCACCGACGCCTTCCGTCGAGCCGACGAACGAGCGACAGCCCTGCGAGAACGGTGGGGACGATCAACTGCTCTGACTCACAGGAAATCGTTGAGGACCTGGAGTCGCGAGTGCACTGGCCAATTCGACTTCCTCAATAGACTGCGGGAGCGGCCCGCCCGGGCTGCCTTCCACCCGCCAGTACTCCACATCCGCGTGCTCGTACATATCGCGCTGGGTGTCGCATCTCGTTCGAGCAGGAATGGAGTAACCTAGCCCGATCACAAGAGCAACGTAGCCTGGTCAAAGTAGCCAGATAAGGGTCACAGCGCCACGTATGACCACAAACCGTACCCGAGGCAGATCAGGGCAGCGGGTTCGCGGCCTCTCGCGTCTTCTTCCATTACCTGGCCACCGGTCAACGGCGCACCCGAAAGCGTAGGTGCAGCACGCGGTCGCCCTGGATCACGACGTCAGGATCCTCCAGCAGGTGCTGGGCACGGACCGACCCGAAGTAGCGCTTGCCGGAGCCGAGCACGACAGGCACGAGGTCCATGCGCACCTCGTCGACCAGGCCCGCGGCCAGCGCCTGACCACCGACGTCACCGGCGGCGACCTCGACGATGCGGTCACCCGCAAGCTCCTGCGCCGCGGCCGCCGCTGCCTCGACCCCGTCGACGAAGTGGAACGGCGCCGCGGCGTCCCAGCCCTCGGGCGGTGGACGGTGCGTCACGACGACCACGTGGTCGATCCCGCTCGGAGGCTGCCCGTCCCAGCCGTCCGTCAGGTCGAAGACGTGGCGGCCGGCGATCGTCACCCCGATCTGGTCCCAGTACTGACGTGTGTAGTCATAGGACGCCGGCGACACCTTCACCTCGCCGCTCTCGTCCAACGGGACGTCACCGCTGACCAACCACTCGAAGATCGGACCGGGATCGTCCTTCTCGTCCGCGATGAAGCCGTCCACCGACACCGAGCCGTACATCACCACTTTGCTCACGGGGCTCTCCTCCGCCTTGGGATCCCCAAAGTAGTGGGTCGTGAGCCGTCGTCCTTGTACGAAATCAATCGGCCGGCAGCGGCCAGCTGTCCAGCACGTGGTCGGGGTGTTCGCGCAGGAACCGTCGCCGGACTTCGGCGTACCGTGTCGGTGTGAGCCCGGCGAACGCCCGGAAATCGTGGCCGAAGTGGGCCTGGTCGAAGTAGCCTGCGCCACTGGCGACGTCGCTCCAGTTGATCGGTTGGGCGAAGTCGATCGCGAGCAGGGTGGCGGCGAAGCGCTGGGTGCGGGCCAGCCGCTTCGGCGTGACGCCGACGAGCTCCTTGAACCGCTGTGTCAGATGAGTGCTGCTGACACCGGCCGCGACCCGCAGGTCGCCGATCGCCGCCGCGCCGCTGGTCGCCATGATGATGCTGCTCGTATGGCGGACCAGCCCCAGGCCGGGGGTCTCGCACAGCCGTCCGATGAGCTCCTCCTCGAGCAGCGCCAGCATCTCGTGCGGCCCGTCCGCCGTGGCCAGCCGGTCGCGCAGCTCAGCGACGGCAGGCCGGCCCCACACCTGCTCCACCGTCACCGGCCGGTCACACAGCTCAACTGCGGGCATCGGCACGAACGGCGCGAGCCCCCACGGCTTGACGTGCACGCCCACGGACCGAGTCCAGGCCGGGTAGCTGAACCCCAACGCGCGGGTGGACGGGGTGACTATGCAGCCGTCGGCGTGCTCGGACGGCTCGACGTCGGTGCTGGCACGGATGTGGAACGGCGGCCCAAGGTTGACGACGAGCAACGCCGCCGGCGACGCCGGCAGGGTCAGCCGGGCGTACGGCGGGGCGCCCTCCAGGTAGTAGAGGTCCTCGATCAGCCCGTCCAACGGCGGACCGGGCACCTTGGACACGTACTCCACGCGTCCAGCATCGCCGACGCTGTCGACGCTGTCGATGAGTTCACCGGGCCTGCCGACACGTCACGCGGGTCGGCGCGGTTCGGCGATGCGGTCGCCAGCCTCATGACGACCACCGGCGTGCCCCAGGACATGGTCACGCTGGTACGCCACACCCCGGTGTGGGCCGAGTACGAGGCGCTGGCGCCCACCCTGGCGTACGACTTCGCCCTGCTCGGTGACGGGACCGTGCCACGAGCGCGGCTCGAGGGCGTACGTACACCGACGCTGGTGCTCGACGGCGCTGCCAGTCCGGAGCTGCTCCGCTGTCCGTCGCGGATCGTTCGGTCCACCACCGGGTGGCGACCCGGGCGGGTTCGACGGCCGCGGCCACCTCGTCAGGCGTGGTGATCGGGTGGGTCCCGACCACGTCGCCTGTCGCCGGGTTCAGCGAGTCGAACGTGTGCGGCGTCGGAGCCTCCGTCTCCCCGCCCGCCCTCTTGTGGGCGCTCTTGCGTGTACGGGCGCTTCGGCGTCGGGCTGGTGGTCGCCGTCGGGTCCTCCGGGTGTGACGTGCGGCACAGACTGTGTCTCGAAGCCTACTGTCCGGTAGCGACGGATCACAGGGCGGACCGGGCCTCCTGGGAGGTCAGTCCTCGTGAAGGTCCGCCCCTGTCGGCGGAAGAGCGACACCGAGGCGGAGGGAGGGCGGATCCTGGGTGACGTCGACCTGAAGGCCGCCGTCGACGAACACCCGCTTCGCCGCGAGCCGCTGGAGCAGATCTTTTCGATCGTGGGGAACTCTCGTGGAACCCACGCGTCGCCTCCCCAACATCACGGTGCACAGATTCGAGTCCACGTCTGACGGGTCGAGCCAGACGTCGAAGTCGTACACCACCTCACCCTCATCGAGCTCGGTCGCTTCACAAGCGCGCACTACCCACTCACGATCCGTCTCCTCGACCGAGATCGGCACCTCGCTCAACGGCAGCCTCCAAAACTCCGGCGCACCCCGGAGCATCTCGACGTTTGAGGGTTCCTTCATCCAGCGAGGCTCACGTGGCGCCGATCGCAGCAGACTGAAGGTCGCCCGGACAACCTCGGCAAGGGTCCGAAGCCCCATCCGCGAGAACTCTCTACCCAGTTTCGACGGCGGCACACCCCGCTCCCAGAAGGAGGAGTAGACCTCCCACAGGTCCGAATCGAGCTCGCCGTCGACCACACTGCCGACCTCCGACCGGAGGAGGTCAAGAGACGGGTCGCCTGATTCGATACGCCGGGCCCAGGCCTGGCTGTATGCCTCGAAGAAGAAGGGAGCCTGTGCAGATTCTGCACTCATGACGCCGGCCCCATGCTCATCAATCCCACCCTTGTCTGAGTGTGCTGCGGCAACGAGACGTCGTTCCGTTCAGGCCATTGTCCTCTGCACAGCAGGGGGTCGGGGTCGATCGCGCATAACGATTGCGTCCAGCTCGGACAGGTTCACGACCCGTGGCCTACTGCGGGACACCGCGGACGGACCGCCGCAATGACACGCCCGCGCCCGCGTCCCGCAAGCCGTCGGCCAAGGTGTCGGCGTATCGCTCGGAGACGCGGATCGCGACCGCCACCCGGGTCGGCCGCTTCCGCTCCAGATCCCGGGGTAGAGGACGCAATCGTGGCAAGCGCCCATCCAACGCCGCCGCGCACGACTAACCCGGTGAGAAGACCTCACCGGGTGTCGTCCGCGGCCACTCGATGCCCCAGGAGGATGGCGAGTAAACCCGGCGCCGTGAGTGCAATTGCGCAGATTAGCGCTATTGACCTATACGCCGATTCGCCGGTTACCACGAATGCAACCCAAAGGGCGGGAGCCGTGCCAATGATTGGCATTAACGCCAGGCCGAACTCCCATCCACCGCGTCGCGATGTGCTGTCTCCGCTGCGTCGATGCTCCTGAATAATCAACAACGCGATGGAGATAAGCACCATCAGCGGGACCAGCCCGATTACCGGATATGGACTGAAAAACAGAACGATCGAGACTGGGATGAGAAAGATGCACTGGACGAAAAACCGTATCAACTTCATTGAACTCCGCGGCGAGAATTGAGTGACTACCTGCGCGTGAGCAGCCCTAGACCTCCTCTTGCTACGCAAGATGCCTGCCAGCAACGAATGAGATTTACCACACTCGTCGCCCCTCAGTCGCCCAAATCGCGCGGCGGCGAATCCTCCGCGATGAAGCCCCATACTACGAGCACACATCCCAACCCCCATACAGCCGCAGCAGCAACCCATTGGCCACAAACCATGAAGAACGTGCCGGTGCTGAACACGATGTAGCCGAGCCCTTTTGCATAGCGGGCGAATTTCAGCATGAAACGAAGAGCATAAGAGGCAAAATGTATACAGTAAGCCTACCCCATCTTACATCCGCGCTAACCGTGAGCCCAAAGAAGGGGCCTTTCTTATTCCAGGCCATAACTCCTATGTACCAGCCAACGAACTCGCTGGCAGCTAGCGCCGCAAATCCTCCGAAAGCTCTCATTGTTGTCCGCCTGAACTTCTCCATATTGGTCCTGGAGAATGCTCGATGCTTAGGACCTTCGAGGACTGCGTGGATTGCTCGATAGATGCCCCAGGTTATACTGACCCCCGCTGCGGTCCCGAGGGCTTCCTTTCTGGTCAACTGAACAAAAAACCCCGCCTCGATCCCGAAACCGCCCCGCGTCCAGTACGGGTTGAACCACTTGGTTGTCCTGTATTCTCCGCTGAGATCGAAGGAGTTTACTGGATCCGGAGGATAAGTATAGGAATTATCGTTACCGCCTCGCACAGGATCCGGCGATAGGAACCTCCCGGTGTGCGGGTTGTATAGGCGCATTCCCATGGCATACAGACCGCCACCACTGTCAACCTCCGGCCGGGCGGCCCCAAGCCACGCCGATCCTCCCTGAGGCGACTGGAGGCTGGCGCGGGAAATTCCGTACTCAGTTGACTCACGGCAAGTGCCAATTGTCGCAACCGCACCGCTCGCAGGATTATCGAACGAAGCAACAGTGTCGCCGTGGAGGTTGACGATGTAGAACTGCGCGTTTCCACGATCGACCTGCAGCCCAGCCTGATACCCGAGCGGTGAGCGTATGAACCGTGCCTCAGAGGCGACCGATGAGTTGCCGGAACGGTCGACGTATTCACTCCACGCTGGCGAGTTGCTGTCGTCAACGTAATGATTTCGGGTAGTCCGCGTGACGACTGAATCTGACTTCAACACAGTAGACCCGATTCGCGACAGAGGGTCGAGGTCGTAATCGTACTCGCTAAGAAGCGAGCCCTCGCCGTTCGCGCGGGGCACCGTCTGCTTCGAGCCAGCTACCATGTCGTTCGCGTAGTAGGACACCTGTAGGCGCCCACCCGAGATTCGATCTGCCGAGTCGAAGGTGGATCTGGTGGCCAAGGGCCTGCTTCCGTCACATTTGCCCTCGCTGTTGGCGCCGCTGGTGGTCAGGCTCTCGCGGTTGGAGTCGCGGCTGAAGGCGTACTCACGTCGCTGGCACGTCCGCGATGACGAGGGGCCCAAACCAAAGGAGTCCTCCACCTGCGTGAGGCGGTCGACCCGATCGTACTTATGCGTCTGAGTCGAAGCGACGCTGGACGCTGTCTGGACCCGGCCCTCCATGTCATAGGTCTGGCTGAAGGTGAGGCTCTCGTCGCCGATGCGGTAGGAGAGCGAGTTGGCATTGCCTGCGGTGTCGTACTGCCACTCCGCGATGATTCCGTTGGGGTGGATCATCGAGGTCGGCGCCCCGCTGGGACCGTACTCGACGCTGAACTGATCGGGTTGGCCGCCGGGCAGGTCGACATCTAGCCCCGTGACGAGTCCGCGCCGTCTCCCGGGCCGTCGTAGGTGTACGAGTAGGTTCCCTTGCCGTCGTCAAGCGTCGCGAGGTGCCCAGCCCGATCATATTCCTTCTCGCTTGTATTGCCCGACGAGTCCGTGCGCGAGACTTCGCGTCCCCAGCTGTCATAACTGAGGGAGATGACGGAGTCGCCATTCGAGATCGAGCGCAGCGCACCCGTCGTCGGATTGTAGGAGCACGTCGTCGCGGGAACCGGGTCGTCACCGGGAGAGCCGTTGGCCACCACGAGATGCTCAGAGGTGAGGCGTCCCATGGCGTCGTAGGCGTAGGTGGCGACGCGTTCGATTTCGCCCGCCGACGTCCCGGCCTGCGGGTCGCGGGACTCCTTGATCACGGTCGGGTTCCGCCGCGAATCGTAGGCCGCGTAGAAAGATTAAGAGTAATGCTCGCGAGCACGCGGGAACCCTGTGCCATGACCGGACCACACCTGACTTCAGCCAACCACCTCCGCGGCGGTTGTGTGCACTAAACCAAGCAGTTCCATATTGCGAAACGCTATTCCACGAACTGGATCGTGACCAGTCCGTTACTTCGTTCGGTAGACCGACATTAGCGATGAGTTCACCCAGCCCGCCCGGTCGTACGGCTATGAGAGGGCATCCCGCGACCGTGACGTCCGCCGACGGCACGCGGCTCGCTGTCACACGGCGTGGGTCCGGCCCCGCGGTCGTGCTCGTCGACGGTGCCCTCGCCTGCTCGCGCACCGACCCCGGCCGACCTCTTGCGCAGGCACTGGCCGAGGCCTTCACGGTTCACGACTTCGACCGGCGCGGGCGCGGGCGCAGCACCGACACCGCGCCGTACGCCCCGCAGCGCGAGATCGAGGACGTGGCCGCAGTCCTCCGTGCCGCGGGCGAGGATGCCTGCCTCTTCGGGATGTCTTCCGGTGCCGTGCTCGGGCTCGAGGCGGTGGCTGCCGGTGTGCCGGTTCGACGCCTCGCCGTCTACGAGCCGCCCTACACCGGCGAGGTCGTCGGGGCCGCCAACGTGCGCCGGGCACGCAGCGAGCTCGAGGCGATCCTGGCCGACACGTCACGCGGGTCGGCGCGGTTCGGTGATGCGGTCGCCAGCCTCATGACGACCACCGGCATGCCGCAGGACATGGTCACGCTGGTACGTCACACCCCGGTCTGGGCCGAGTACGAGGCGCTGGCGCCAACCGTGGCGTACGACTTGGCCCTGCTCGGTGACGGGACCGTGCCACGATCGCGGCTCGAGGGCGTGCGTACGCCGACGCTCGTCCTCGACGGCGCCGCCAGCCCGGAGCTGCTCCGCTGTCCGTCGCGGATCGTCGCGTGCGTCGTCGGCGCTGTCGCCTACCGGTCGCTCCCGGACCAGACGCACGACGTCGATCCCGCTGTCCTGGCGCCGGTCCTGACTGAGTTCTTCGCCGGCTAGACCGCCGCCGTCGCGGCGGCCACCCGCGCCGGCGGGAGCGTCCGGCCACGCATCAGGTCGGCCGCCCTCTCGCCGACCATGATCGCCGGCGCGTTGGTGTTGCCGCGCGGGACCATCGGCATCACCGAGGCGTCGGCGACCCTGAGCCCCTCGACCCCACGCACCCGCAGCTCGGGATCGACGACGGAGGACTCGCCGCTGCCCATCGCGCAGGTGCCGACGGGATGGAAGAGCGTCTGGCTCATGGTCCGGATGTGCTCGACGAGCTCGGTGTCGGTCGGGACCGCGCCTCGCGCCTTCGGCATCCAGAGGTCGACCAGGAACCGGGCGAGCGGGCCTGACGAGACGGTGTCCAGCACCCGCCGCACACCCGCGAGCTGGGCGTCGAGGTCGGTCTGGTCGTCGTAGTACGCCGCGTCGATCTCGGGATGCCACGTGGGGTCGGCCGAGCGCAGACGCAGCGAGCCGCGGCTCGCCACGTTGACCAGCGTCGACGCCGCCGTGAACATCTGCGCCTGCGGCTCGCGCAGCCCGTTGTCGTAGAACCCGCTCGGAGCGGCATGGACCTGGAGGTCGGGTGCGGCGAGCCCGTCGCGGCTGGAGAAGAACGCGCCCGCCTCGCCGAGGTTGGAGGCGAGCGGCCCGGTGCCCGTGGTCTTCCACCGGAGGAGGTTCGCGAGCGTGCTGGACTGCACCAGATCGGTGCTGCCGCGCGTCGTCCAGATCAGCGGGACCGCCGGATGGTCGTGCAGGTTCGCGCCGACTCCCGGCAGGTCGGCGACCACGTCGATGCCGTGCTCGCGCAGGTGTGTCGCGGGGCCGATGCCCGACAGCATGAGGAGCTGTGGGCTGTTGACGGCGCCGCCCGACAGGACGACCTCGCGCTCGGCCCGTGCGACCTGCTCCGTCCCCGCGACCGCGTACGCGACCCCGGTGGCCCTGCCGTCCTCGACGACGACGCGCGTGGCCAGCGCTCCGGTGAGGACCGTGAGGTTGGGACGGTCCATCGCGGGCTGGAGATAGGCGTCGACGACGGACCACCGACGGCCCTTGCGGCAGGTCACCTGATAGAGCCCGGCGCCCTCTTGCGAGGCACCGTTGAAGTCGTCGTTGCGCGCGAAGCCCGAGTCGACCGCCGAGTCGACCCACGCCGCGGTGAGCTCGTGGGTGAAGACGCGGTCCTCGACCCGCAGCGGCCCGTCGGTCCCGTGGTAGAGCCCAGAGAGGCGGGTGTTGCCCTCGGCCCGCACGAAGTAGGGCAGGACGTCCTCGTAGCCCCAGCCGTCGGCGCCGTACGCGTCGCGCCACGTGTCGTAGTCCAGGGCATTGCCGCGGATGTAGATCATCGCGTTCATCGAGGAGCAGCCGCCGAGGGCCTTCATCCGCGGCCAGTAGGCGCGCCGCCCGTGCAGCTGCTTCTGGGCGGTGGTCGTGTAGTTCCAGTCCCAGCGGGTCTTGAAGAGAGTCGAGAACGCCGCCGGGATCCGGATCTCGTCGGCGTCGGCCGGCGGGCCCGCCTCGAGGAGGAGCACCGTCACCGACGGGTCCTCGGTCAACCGGGCGGCCACGACCGCACCCGCGCTCCCCGCGCCCACCACCACGTAGTCGTACGACGTCATGCGCCGAAGTGTGACACACCTCATATCCGGCCGTCGCAGCCTCCGCCTGCTCCACGGGCAGCAGGGATCGGCGGCCGACCGATCGGAGAAAAACATGAGGTAGTCCTCAGGTAAATGTTGAGGCTTCCCTCATGTTTGGGTCATGATGAGGGCTGCCCCGACCGCGCACCACCAGGAAGGCTCGAGGGACTCGTGACGATCATCGACACCCCGACCACCCGGACGACGACGCACGACCACCGCACCCGGCTGGTCGACGCGCTCAACGACGCGACCCCGTACGCCCTCGCTTTCGGAGGTCAGGGAAGCCCGTGGCTCGAGCCGCTGAGCGACCTCCTGCGCACCTACGCGCTGGGGCCGCAGCTGCACGCGATCTGCGCGGGCGCCGAGCGCCTGCTCACGCCGGTGCGCCCCGAGATCTCCCGCATCCCGCTGCCGTTCACCCCGCTGGAGTGGGCCGACGCGCTCGCGGTCGCCGAGTCGGCCGCCAGCGACGAGGCACCCCCCGCCCCGGACACCGACCTGCTGGCCCAGCCCGCCGTGTCCGTCCCCGGCATCCTCCTCGCCCAGTTCGCCGGCGTCGAGGCGCTGCGCCTGCAGGGTCTCGACCCCGCGACCAGCGCTCCCACCGCGGTCGTGAGCCACTCGCAGGGCGTCCTCGCCGCCGAGGCTGTGGCCGGACGAGACGCGTCCGAGGTCCTCGCCCTGGCCCGTCTGGTCGGCGCGGCCGTCCAGCTCACCGCCCAGCGCCGCGGCCTGCTCGGCGACACCATGCTCGCCGTACGGCGGGTCGACCCTGCCGAGGTCGAGCGCCTGCTCGCGGAGGTCAGCGACGTCGACGTCGACGTCGCCCTGCGCAACGGCCGCCGTTCGGTCGTCCTCAGTGGCCCGGCCGACGACCTGGTGACGATCAAGCGTCACCTCGAGCGCGAGGCGCAGACGCAGGCGTCGCTCCGCGACCGCAAGCTCACCGGCGGCACGCCGTTCTCCCCCGTCTTCGAGGTGCTGGAGCCGCGCGCCGCCTTCCACCACCACCGCCTGGCCGAGGCCGGCGACCTCGTCGCCGAGTGGGCCACCGCCTGCGGCCTCGACCCCGACTGGTCCCGTGACGTTGCCACGCGCGCCGTCATCGCCCCCGGCGACTGGGTCGGCGACCTGGAGTCTGCCCTCGACACCGGCGCGGAGTGGATCCTCGACCTCGGTCCGGGTGACCTCGCCTCGATGCTCGCCGGCTACGAGGCCACGGCGCGTGGTGTCGGCGTCGTCGCTCCCGCCACCCGGCGCGGACAGCGCACCCTCACCACGCCCGGCGCTGCCCCGCGGCGAGCCACCCCCTGGTCGGCGTACGCCCCGAAGCCGGTGACGCTGCCCGACGGCCGAACCGTGCTGGAGACCCGCTTCACGCGTCTCACCGGACGTTCTCCCATCCTGCTCGCGGGTATGACGCCGACCACCGTGGACGCTCCGATCGTCGCGGCCGCCGCCAACGCCGGATTCTGGGCCGAGCTCGCCGGCGGCGGGCAGGTCACCGAAGGCATCTTGACCGACCGCGTCGAGGAGCTCACGGGCCTCCTCGACCCGGGCCGTACCTTCGCGTTCAACGCGCTCTATCTCGACCCCTACCTCTGGAAGATGCAGCTGGGTCAGCAGCGTCTCGTCCAGCGCGCGCGGGCCAACGGTGCCGCCGTCGACGCGGTCGTCGTCAGCGCCGGCATCCCCGAGCTCCCCGAGGCCGTCGCGCTGGTCGACGAGCTCCGCGAGGCCGGCATCTCCTATGTCGTCTTCAAGCCCGGCACCGTCAAGCAGATCCGCGAGGTGCTGGCGATCGCCCGTGAGGCGGCGCCGACCCCGGTCGTCGTCCACGTCGAGGGCGGCAAGGCCGGCGGCCACCACTCGTGGGAGGACCTGGACGACCTGCTCCTCACCACCTATGCGCAGCTGAGGGCCCAGGACAACGTCGTCGTCTGTGTCGGCGGCGGCATCGGCACCCCGCAGTCGGCGTCGGCCTACCTCACCGGCGCCTGGGCGCGACGCCACGGCTACCCGGCGATGCCGCTCGACGGCATCCTCGTCGGCACCGCGGCGATGGCGGCCCTCGAAGCCACCACCTCTCCGCAGGTCAAGCAGCTGCTCGTCGACACACCCGGCACCCCGGACTGGGTCGGTGCGGGCCGCGCCGTCGCCGGCATGGCGTCCGGGCGCAGCCAGCTCGGCGCCGACATCCACGAGATCGACAACGCCGCCTCGCGGGCAGGCCGCATCATCGACGAGGTCGCGGGAGACGCCGACGCCGTGGCCGCCCGGCGCGACGAGATCATCGCCGCGATCGCAGCGACCGCCAAGCCCTACTTCGGTGACGTCACGACGATGACGTACGCCGCGTGGCTCGCACGCTACGCCGAGCTCGCCGGTGCCGAGCCGGGCGAGAACGAGATCACCGGCGCCGGCGCCGAGAACTGGCTCGACGTCACGCTGCGCGACCGCTTCCACGCCATGGTGCAGCGCGCGGAGGCACGCCTCTCCGACGAGGACCACGGCGAGATCCCGACGCTGTTCGCCGACGCCGAGTCGGTCGGTGACCCGCACGCCGCGATCGGCACGCTGCTGACCGCCTACCCGCGTGCCCTCGAGGTGACGCTCCACCCCGGCGACGTCCCCTTCTTCGTCGAGGTGTGCCGCCGTCCGGGGAAGCCGGTGCCGTTCGTGCCCGTCCTCGACGCCGACGTACGCCGCTGGTACCGGTCGGACTCCCTGTGGCAGGCCCATGACGCGCGCTACGGCGCCGACGCGGTCTGCGTCATCCCCGGTCCCGTCGCCGTCGGCGGGATCACCCGTGTCGACGAGCCGGTCGCCGACCTGCTGCGCCGCTTCGAGGACGAGACGGTCGACGACGTCCTGACCGCCGGTGCGCTCGAGTCGCGCGTCGCCGGGCGTCGCCGCGTCGACGCCGCCGACGACGTGCTCGGGCTGGTCCTGGCCGCGCCCGACGTGAGCTGGGCTGGCCGTACGGTCCGCAACCCTGTCCACCGTCTCGGCGTCGACTGGGTCATCGTCGACCCCTCGCGTGCCGAGCACGCCGAGACCGGAGCGGTCCTGCGCACCGACGGCCCCGACGCCGTGCTGGAGGTGCCGCTCGGCGGCACCCGCTCGCTGTCGGTCCGCATCCAGGTCGCCGACGCCGCCGACGGCGCTGCTCCGGTCGTCACCGCCGACAGCGCCGTGGCGGCGATGCGTTGCCTCGTCGAGGTCGCCGGGGGCGGCTCGTTGCCGCAGGCGCGGGACGGCGTCGCCCGTACGACCGTGCGCTGGTCGGGCGACCTCGGCTCCGACCACGCCGCCGTCACCGGCGGAGCGGTCGCTCGCAGCGGTCGCCCCGCACCCGACGCGCTGGTCGGCCTCGCCTGGCCTGCCGTCTTCGCCGTCCTCGCCGGCA
Organism: Mumia sp. zg.B21; assembly: GCF_019550855.1. Lineage (NCBI taxonomy): Bacteria > Bacillati > Actinomycetota > Actinomycetes > Propionibacteriales > Nocardioidaceae > Mumia > Mumia sp. zg.B21. Next base: position 1,448,335 of record NZ_JAHWCJ010000001.1, read on the forward strand.
CCCGCGCACCGGGCTCCGACGTCGACGTCGTGGAGGGCATGCTCGACCTCGTCCATCTCGACCACGCGATCCGGCTCGCTGACGACCTTCCGCACGGCGGCGCCACGCTGAGCGTCGAGGCGCGCCTCGTCGGGGTCGAGGACGCAGGCGTCGGCCGCGTCGTGACCATCGACGTGGACGTGTGCACGGACTCCCACGAGCTCGCGACCCTGCGCGAGCGCTTCGCGATCCGCGGCCGCACCGGCGCCGCCGACCTGGGCGACCCCGTCATCGCCGGTGGCGCGGCGCGCGGCGCCGTGACCGACACCCCGCGTCGTACGCGGGCGAAGCGGTCGGTCGTCGCCCACACCGACATGCGGGCGTTCGCCGCGGTCACCGGTGACCACAACCCGATCCACACCAGCGCCGCCGCCGCCCGCCTGGCCGGCCTGGGCGATCCGATCGTCCACGGCATGTGGCTGTCGGCGACCGCGCAGCAGATGCTCGGTGACCGCCGCGTGGACGGCTGGACGACACGGTTCCTGGCGCCCGTCCGGCTGGGCGCGACGGTGGACCTGACGGCCGTGCGTACCGGTCTCGACGCCGGCGCGGAGATCCTCGAGATCACCGGCCGCAGCGAGGGCGAGCTCGTGCTCGCAGCCACCGCGCGCATCGCCGCGCCCCGCACGGCCTACGCGTTCCCCGGCCAGGGCATCCAGCACCCGGGCATGGGCATGGCGGGATACCGGCGCAGCAAGGCCGCGCGGGAGATCTGGGACCGCGCCGACGCCCACACCCGTACGGCGCTGGGCTTCTCCATCCTGACCGTCGTCCAGGACAACCCGACCGTGGTCGTCGCCGACGGCGTCACGCACCGGCACCCCGACGGCGTCCTGTTCCTCACGCAGTTCACCCAGGTCGCGATGGCCGTCCTCGGCTCGGCGCAGATCGCCGAGCTCCGTGAGGCCGGGGCGTTCGTCGAGGACGCGGTGCTGGCGGGCCACTCGGTCGGTGAGTACAACGCGCTGTCGGCCGTCTCGGGCGTGATCAGCCTCGAGGCCGTGATCGAGGTCGTGTTCCAGCGTGGATCGGTGATGCACGCGCTGGTCCCCCGCGACGCCGAGGGCCGGAGCGACTACCGCCTGGCCGCCATCCGCCCGAGCCAGATCGGGCTGGCGGACTCCGACGTCGCGGCGTTCGTCGAGGGTGTGTCGCAGGAGTCCGGCGAGTTCCTCGAGATCGTGAACTACAACCTCCGCGGCTCGCAGTACGCCATCGCCGGAACCGTCCGCGGCCTCGAGATCCTCGAAGAGGAGATCGCACGACGCCGCGCGGCGTTCGGCGGCAAGGCGGCGTTCATCCTGGTGCCGGGCATCGACGTGCCCTTCCACTCGACCGTGCTCCGCGGTGGCGTGCCGGACTTCCGGGCGCGTCTCGAGGAGCTGCTCCCCGAGACGATCGACCCGTCGATCTTGCTCGGTCGCTATGTCCCGAACCTGGTCCCGCGGCCGTTCACGCTCGACCGGGGCTTCATCGCCGAGGTCGCCGCGACCGTGCCGTCCGCGCCGCTGGAGGAGGTCCTCGCCGACTACGACGCATGGGCCGCCGACCCGGGCCGCCTGGCACGGTGCCTGCTCGTCGAGCTCCTGGCCTGGCAGTTCGCCAGCCCCGTGCGCTGGATCGAGACGCAGGACCTCATGTTCGGCGACCTCGGTGTCGAGCGCTTCGTGGAGGTCGGGGTCGCCAACGCACCGACCGTCGCGAATCTCGCCTCGGCGACGCTCAAGCTCCCGAGCGCACCGCACCGCTCGGTCGAGGTCGTCAACATCGAGCGCGAGCAGGCCGTCGTCTTCGCGACCGACACCGACCCGGAACCGGTGTCGGAGGACCCGTCGGACACCGTCGAGGAGTCGGCGGCCGCGGCCGGCGCCCCCCAGACCGCCGGTGCTGCCGCGGGGCCCTCCCCCGTCGCAGCGCCGGCCCCGAGCGCCGACCGACCGGCTGACCTGTCCTTCGACGCCGCCGACGCGACGACGGTGCTGCTGGCCTGGTGGACCAAGATGCGCCTCGACCAGATCGGTGCGGCCGACTCGATCGAGTCGCTCTGCGACGGCGCGTCCTCGCGGCGCAACCAGCTGCTCGTCGACCTCGGCGGCGAGCTCTCGCTGGGCGCCATCGACGGCGCCGCCGACGCGGACCTGCCGACCCTGTCGGGCCAGGTCAAGGGCCTCGCCCGGGCGTACAAGCCGTTCGGCCCGGTGCTGTCCACCGCCCTCGGCGACCATCTCGCCAAGGTCCTCGGCCCCACGGGCAAGCGCCAGTCGGCGATCACCGACCGCGTCACCGGCGTGTGGCAGCTCGGACCGGGCTGGGCCAGCCACGTGGTCGCGGAGCTCGCCCTCGCGACCCGCGAGGGCAGCAGCGTACGGGGCGGAGCCTTCGGCGAGCTCGGGGCGCCGACCAGCGCCGCGGAGCTCGACAGCGCGGTGGACGCCGCCGTCGCGGCCGTCGGCGCCCGGCATGGTGTCGCCGTCGCGATGCCGAGCGCCGGTGGCGCCGACGTCACCGTCGACGCCGCTGCCCTCGGTGAGATCACGGCGGAGATCACGGGGCCCGACGGGGTGCTCGCCTCCACCGCTCGCCACCTGCTCGGGAGGCTGGGACTGTCGAGCGCCGGCGCGGTGGCTGACGCCGGCGACCACGCGACCGACGCCGCGGTGCTGGCGCAGGTCGAGGCCGAGCTCGGCAGCGACTGGGCCCGTCTGACGACCCCCGCCTTCGACGCACGACGCGCGGTGCTGCTCGACGACCGGTGGGCCAGCGCCCGCGAGGACGTCGCGCGGATCGCCGCGGGTGACGACGTCACGGCCACGGTCGAGACCTTCGTCGGCGCCGGCGAGGACGTCGCAGCGCAGGCACGGTGGTGGGCCTCACGGACCGACGACACCGGCGTCGCCGAGCGGCTGACCACGGTCGCGGAGGCAGCGCTCGACACCACACCCGGGGACTGGGCCGACGACGTCGTCGTCGTCACCGGAGCCAGCACCGGGTCGATCGCCGCATCGGTCGTCGGTCGGCTGCTCGGTGGCGGCGCCACCGTCGTCGCGACCACGTCCCGGCTCGACCAGTCCAAGCTGCGGGCGTTCAAGGAGCTGTACCGCACGCACGCCCGCGCCGGGGCACGCCTCTGGGTCGTCCCGGCCAACCTCGCGTCCTTCGCCGACGTCGACGCGCTCGCGTCGTGGGTGAGCGAGGAGCAGACCACGTCCGCCGGTGGCGCCACCACGGTGGTCAAGGCTGCGCTGACGCCCACGCTGCTCTTCCCGTTCGCCGCGGGGCGGGTCGCCGGTGACCTCACGGAGGTCGGCTCCCGCTCCGAGGTCGACATGCGGATCCTGCTCTGGTCGGTCGAGCGGCTCATCGCCGCACTCGCCACCACGGGCCGCGCCCACGACCTCGCGTCCACGCTGCACGTGGTGCTGCCGGGCTCCCCGAACAGGGGCACCTTCGGTGGCGACGGGGCGTACGGCGAGGCGAAGGCCGCGCTCGACGCCGTCACCGCGAAGTGGTCCAGCGAGGCCACCTGGAGCGACCGCGTCTCGCTCGTCCACGCGATCATCGGCTGGGTCCGCGGGACCGGGTTGATGGGGGCCAACGACCCGCTCGTCGAGGCGGTCGAGCAGGCGGGAGTCCGTACCTGGTCGACCGACGAGATGGCCGAGGCTCTGCTCGAGCGGGCGACACCGCAGGCCCGCGCTCAGGCGCGTACGGCGCCGGTGACCGTCGACCTGACCGGCGGGCTGGGCGAGGCCGACGTCGACCTCGGCGCGCTGGCCCGGGACGCGGCCGACGCGGTCGGTGCGACCGGTGTGCCGACGGAGTCCGACGACTCCGTGAGGATCGCGGCGCTCGCGCCGTCGCCGGCGCAGCTGCCTGCGCGTCCTGACGTGCCCTGGCCCAGCATCTCGGCCCGCCCCGAAGACCTCGTGGTCATCGTGGGCGCCGGCGAGCTGGGGCCGTACGGGTCGGCGCGCACGCGGTTCGAGTACGAGGTGTCCGAGGAGCTGTCGGCCGCGGGCGTGCTCGAGCTCGCCTGGTCCACCGGCCTGGTGGCCTGGGACAACGGCGGCTGGTACGACGTCGCGTCGGGCGAGCCCGTCACCGAGCCCGAGCTCCACGAGCGCTACCACGACGAAGTGGTCGAGCGGTGCGGCATCCGTCGCTACGCCGACGACGGCGCGCTCGTCGACGCCTCGACGCCCCTGCTCGCTCGGGCCTACCTCGACGAGGACCTCACGTTCTCGGTCGGCAACGAGGCCGCCGCGCGGGCGATGTATGACGCCGACCCCGGCCGTACGGTCATCGCACCGGGCTCCGACGGCGACTGGACGGTGACGCGCAGGGCGGGCACCGAGATCCGCGTCCCGCGGCGTCTCGCGCTGACCCGGACGATCGGCGGCCAGATCCCGACCGGCTTCGACCCCACCGTGTGGGGCGTCCCGGCTGAGATGCTCGAGTCGTTGGACCGGGTCGCGGTCTGGAACCTCGTCTGCACCGTGGACGCGTTCCTCTCCAGCGGGTTCAGCCCTGCCGAGCTCATGGGCTGGGTCCACCCCGCGGCGGTCGCGAGCACCCAGGGCACCGGCATGGGCGGCATGACGTCGATGCGCTCGCTCTACGTCGACACGCTGCTCGGCGAGGCCAAGCAGAACGACATCCTCCAGGAGGCGCTGCCGAACGTCATCGCGGCGCACGTCATGCAGTCGTACGTCGGTGGGTACGGGTCGATGGTCCACCCCGTCGCCGCCTGCGCCACGGCGGCGGTCTCGATGGAGGAGGGCGCTGACAAGATCCGGCTCGGCAAGGCCGACTTCGTGGTCGCGGGAGGTTTCGACGACCTGTCGACGGAAGGCATCGTCGGATTCGCCGACATGTCCGCGACCGCCGACTCCGGCGTGATGCTCGCCAAGGGCATCGACCCTCGCTACGTCAGCCGGGCCAACGACCGGCGACGCGGCGGGTTCGTCGAGTCGCAGGGGGGCGGCACGGTGCTGCTCGCCCGCGGCGACGTGGCGCTCCGGATGGGGCTGCCGGTCCTCGGTGTGGTCGCGTACGCGGGCTCCTTCGCTGACGGCGTCCACACGTCGATCCCGGCACCGGGCCTGGGTGCGCTGGCCGCGGCCCGCGGTGGCGCGCAGTCGCCGCTGGCGCGCGGGCTCGCGACGCTCGGTCTCGCCGCGGACGACGTGGCGGTGGTGTCCAAGCACGACACCTCCACGGCAGCCAACGATCCCAACGAGTCCGAGCTGCACGAGCGGATCGCCGCGTCGCTCGGGCGCTCCGAGGGCAACCCGCTCTTCGTCCTGTCGCAGAAGGCGCTGACCGGACACTCCAAGGGTGGCGCGGCGGCGTTCCAGGCGATCGGGCTCTGCCAGGTCCTCGGCAGCCAGGTGCTGCCGCCGAACCGGAGCCTCGACTGCGTCGACGACGTGCTCGACGAGAACCCGCACCTGGTGTGGCTCCGCGACGCGCTGCCGGCGCCGGCGCCGATGCGGGCCGGGCTGGTCACGAGCCTCGGGTTCGGCCACGTCGCGGCGCTGGTCGCCATCGCGCACCCGGAGGCGTTCCTCGCGACGCTCGACGCCGACGAGCGCGAGGAGTACGAGCGGGCGTCGCGGGCGCGGGAGATCTCGGGTCGCCTGCGGCTCGTGCGGGCGATGTATGGCGGCCCTGCCCCGTACCAGCGCCCGGTCGGACGCCGCCTCGGTGACTCCGACGCGCGGGAGCGGGAGGCCTCGATCCTCCTCGACCCGCAGGCACGACTCGGTGCGGACGGCACGTACGCGGTCGGGGTTGGGAACGCCTCCGCCGTCGTCGAACCGCCCGCACCGGGATCGGGGAACGTCGCCAGGGGGGTGGGTGACGTCGCGGACGGCGGACCGCGCACGCGATGAGCGTGCTCGGCGTCGGCGTGGACCTGGTCCACGTCCCGTCGTTCGGAGAACAGCTCGCGCAGCCGGGAACCCGGTTCGCCGAGCTGTTCACCCCCGGCGAGCGAGGTGACGCGGCGGACGGCTCGGCCGACCGTACGCGTCACCTCGCGGCGCGGTGGGCGGCCAAGGAGGCCGTCGTCAAGGCCTGGTCGGCTTCCTTGCACGGCTCCCCGCCCGTCGTCGACGAGAGCGAGGCGCTGGCCGCGATCGAGGTCGTGAAGGACCTCTGGGGGCGGCCGCGGATCGTGCTGCACTCCCCCGTACGCGAGCATCTCGACGCGGCGGCCCTGCATGTGTCGCTGTCGCACGACGGCGACTACGCGATCGCGTACGTCGTCCTCACCGCCGCCTGACCTCCGCTCGCGGGTCACTCTCTGCCGCCCGCGGGTCACCGCGCGCCGCCCGCGGGTCACCGCCTGCCGCCCGCGGGTCACTGTCTGCCGCTCGCGGGTCACCGTGTGGCGGCGGTGGGTCACCGTGTGGCGGCCGCGGGTCACCGTGCCAGTGACCCGCGAGTGCCAGAGAGTGACCCGCGAGTGCCAGAGAGTGACCCGCGAGCGGAGGAAGAGGGTGAGGTCAGCCGGACTGCTCGGCGGCGAGCAGGTACGAGCCGAGGAGGCGCTTGAGCTCGATCACGGCCTCGGCATGCTCCTGACCGTCGCGGATCGAGAAGTTGAGCATCGAGTACGCCACGTGGACGAGGACCTCGGCGACGATCTTGCGACGTGCGCGGGGGGTCTTCGGCGTGAGCGGCGCGAGCACATGGGCGACGTCGGCGGCCAGCTCACGCTCGGTCAGCGCCGCGGTCGCTCGCGTCGCGGGCGTGGACTGCACGGCGTGCCACACCGCACGGCGCGACGGGTCGGTGACCCAGAGCGCGGCGATGTGGTCCACGAGCTGGTCGAGGAGCCGGAGCCAGTCGAGGGTGGGCAGCTCGGCGGCGAGGCGGGCGAGCTCCGCGCGCACTGCGACGACGTCTTGGCGGTCGAGCTCGCAGACGACGACGTACTTGTTCTGGAAGAACTGATAGATCGTGCCGATCGGGATGCCCGCGCGGTTGGCGACCTCCTCGAGCGTGAACGACTCGAAACCGACCTCCAGCAGGAGGTCGCGCGACGTCTGCAGGATCAGATCGAACTTCTTCTGACTCCGCTCCTGCGTCGGCCTCCGCCGCGGCTCGAGAATCTCGATGGTCGCGTTCACACCATCAACCCTACCGATGCGTAGGTTTCGGCGTGGGAGGCGCGACACATGATGCAAACGCGGTTTGCAGACGAACGGCGCGGCACGCCCCGTGAGGGCCGTGCCGCGCCGCGATCGTCGTCAGCGAGCCGCAGTGGCGTCCAGCGCGTCGACGAGGCCGTCACCGAAGAAGCCGTTGTAGGCCGGCGTGCCGGTGCAACGGGTGTCGATCGGGCACGGCTTGTCGTCAGCCTGGGCACGCAGGAGCGCGACCAGCTCCGCCGGCGTCGCCTTGGGGTGCGACGCCTTCAGCAGCGCCAGCACGCCAGCGACGTGCGGCGAGGCCATCGAGGTGCCGGACTTGAGTCCCCAACCGCCGTTGAGGACGGTCGAGAGGATCCGGCTGCCCGGCGCGGTCACGTCGATCACGCCGTCGCCGTAGTTGGAGAAGGTCGACTTGGCTTCAGCCTGGTCGTTCGAGGCGACCGTCACGACACCCGGCAGCTCGGCCGGGAGGTCCTCGCAGCCCTCGTCGATCTGACGCGTCACCGGCGTCGTGTCGTTCGGGCTCGTGGTGTCGGTCGTCTTGTTGGCCAGGTCGTAGTTGGCGTTGCCGGCGGCGGCAGCGCTCACGACCCCGTTGCGCTCGGAGTACGAGACGGCGCGACGGACGGCCTCCTTGGCGGCGGCCTGGTCAGGATCGTTGCTGCACCAGAACATCCACGGATCGATGTAGTAGCTGTTGTTGGTCACGTCGACGCCGTGCTCAGCGGCCCAGACGAAGCCGCAGACGGCGTACTCGGGGTAGATGTAGCCGTCGTCGTCGACGACCTTGATCGACGTCATCATCGAGTTCGGCGCGACCCCGACGATGCCCACACCGTTCTTGGCCGCGGCGATCGTGCCGGCGACGTGCGTGCCATGGTCGCTGGTCGTCGGGATCCAGGCGGCGCGGCTCGTGTCCGGGACGCCGTACGCAGTGCAGCCGACCGAGTTCTTGGCGTCCACGTTGGGCGCGAGGTCGGGGTGGGTGTCGTCGATGCCGCTGTCGAGCACGCCGACGGTGACGTCGCGGCTGCCGTCGGGCGCGACGTCGGCCTTGATCTGGGTCATGTCCCACTGCTGCGCCTCGAGCGGGTCCGCCTCCACGACCTCGGTGGCGGAAACACCCTGGCGGATCTCGAACGCGGACCGGGTGTCGGTGCTGCGCGCGAGCGAGCGAGGCTGCGGCGCCTCCTCGGCGGGCGTCTTGACCGCGGCCGTACGGGTCGCGCCGACCGACTGGACGGCGTGTCCCTTCGCGACGTCGACGACGTCCTCGCGGAAGTCGGCCGACGTCGAGTGGGCGACGACGACACCGATCTGCGGCCAGGACTGGATGACCGTGCCACCGGCGTCGCGGACCGCGCGCTCGGCGAGACGGGTCTGCCCCGGGTTGGGCTTGCTGTTGACGACGTAGCTCATCAGCTCGCCGTCGGCGACGGCGACCGGCGCGGCGAGCGACGAGGCGCTCGCCGCGCTCGACGGCGCCGAGGCTCCGACTGCCGGGCCAGCGGTGAGTGCGGCGGCGACCAGGCCGATGCCGCAGAGGGTCGCGGCGGCGAGGGGCCGTCGAGATCGGCGAGGAGAGAGTGGGGATGTGGAACTGACCATGAGGTGGTGTCCTCCGCTGCTTTTCGGTCCACGATCCGGCCCGACCGCTGTGATGGGCTTGGGGCCTTCTCGGGGGAGTTGCTTGTGTGACGCAACCGTAGACCGAGGGTTCGCCCGACGCTGGTCACCGGGGTGATCCATGACACAGGACGACTCGGGTTGACAAAAACATGAGGTACCCCTCATCTTTGTAGAAGTCCTGAGGCTTCCCTCATGTTTTAGGAGACCGAGTTGACCACGATCAACACGGAGACCGCAACCTCCGATCACCGCGCCCGTCTCGCCCGTCGTCGGCAGGAGCGTTTCCGCCGCGTCGAGCCGCGCGGACGGCGTGAATACACCGCTCGCGAGCGTGCCGAGATGCTCGTCGACGCCGGGTCGTTCGTCGAGATGACCCCGATGCGCGTCGACGGTGACGGCAAGGGTGCAGGGGTCGTGATCGGCTGGGGTCGTGTCGACGGCCGTGGGGTCGTGATCGCGAGCCACGACGCTGCTGTCGCGTCCGGCGCCATCGGCGCCGTGATGGCCGAGACGGTGCAGAAGGCTCAACGCTTCGCGATCGACCGGGGATACCCGATCGTGTACGTCAACGACTCCGGCGGCGCGCGCATCCACGACGGGATCCTGGCGCTGCACGGCTGTGGCGAGATCTTCGCCCTCAACGTCCACGCACAGCGACGCATCCCGCAGATCTCGCTGATCCTCGGCCCGTGCGCCGGCGCCGCGGCGTACTCCCCCGCCCTCACCGACTGGACGATCATGGTCCGCGAGCAGGGCCAGATGTTCCTCACCGGACCGGACATCGTGAAGGCGACCACCGGGGAGGACGCGAGCGCCGAGGACATCGGCGGCTCGCAGATGCACACCGAGACCAGCGGCGTCGCGCACCTCGAGGTCACCAACGAGGAGGAGGCGTTCCACGCGACGCGCCTGCTGCTCTCGTACCTGCCCTCCCACGTCGGCGCCCCGATGCCGGTCGTCGCCGCGCGCCGACCCGACCCGGTGGCGGCCGAGCGGCTGCCGTACGTCGTCCCGGACAAGGCGAGCGTGGTCTTCGACATGCGCGACGTGCTGGACGGCGTGCTCGACCACGGCCCGCGCCTCGAGCTCATGCCGGCGCACGCGCCGAGCATCCTCACGCTGTTCGGCCACCTCGACGGCCGGCCGGTGGGCGTGCTGGCCAACCAGCCGGCATCGCGAGGCGGGGTCCTCGACGCGAAGTCGTCGGTCAAGGCGGCACGGTTCATCGAGTTCTGCGGCCGGTTCGGGCTGCCCGTGGTGACCTTCGTGGACGTGCCCGGCTTCCTGCCCGGCACGGTCGAGGAGTCCCGTGGCGTGATCACGCACGGCGCCAAGCTGCTCAAGGCGTACGTCGAGACCACGTCGCCGCTGCTCACGGTCGTCGTCCGCAAGGCGTACGGCGGCGCCTACATCGCGATGGGCTCGCGTTCGCTCGGCGCCGACTACTCGTGGGCGTGGTCCGGGGCGGAGATCGCCGTGATGGGACCCGGCGGCGCGGTGGCGCTGCTGCACCGCCGCCGGCTGCGCGACGCGGAGGACCCGATCGCCGTGCGCGACGAGCTGGCGGCCGAGTACCGGGAGAACGTCGCTCGCCCGTACGTGGCGGCCGAGGCGGGCATCGTCGACGACGTGATCCTCCCCGAGGAAACCCGTGACCGCCTGGTCGACGCCCTGGCGACGCTGGGCTTCGAGGAGAGCGGCCGCGGCGGGGGTGCGCGTGTACGCCGCTAGGGCCGAGATCGTGGGCAACGTGTGGCGACTGGTTGCCCGGGAGGGTGACCGCGTCGCCGCCGGCGACGTGGTCGCGGTGCTCGAGACGATGAAGATGGAGATCCCGGTGCACACCGCGGAGCCGGGCACGGTCCGGCTCCGCGTCCGCGAGGGCGAGATCGTCCAGGAGGGCGACGTCATCGCGGAGATCGGCTGACGGCCGCGCTCTCCGGCTCGTACGCGTTCACGCGGCACGGGCGGCGTGATAGGACGTGATCAGGGTCACACGACCTGCGTCCCGGCCGCCGACCGTACGAGGTGCTCGATGTTCTTCCCGCTGACCGTCCGCGACTTCCTCGACCGTGCCGTCACCGTCTATCCGGAGCGGATCGGCGTCGTGGACGAGCCGGACCAGCCTGCGCCGTCCTGGGGCGAGGTCACGTACGCCGAGCTCGGGCGTCGCGCGCGGTCGCAGGCCGCCTACCTCGACGACCTCGGGGTGCCGCAGGGCGCGCGGGTCGCGATCGTCTCGCAGAACTCCGCACGGCTGCTCGCGTCGTTCTTCGGCGTCTCCGGGTGGGGCCGCGTCCTCGTCCCGATCAACTTCCGTCTCGCGCCTGCCGAGATCGCCTACATCGTCGAGCACAGCGGCGCGGCGGTGCTGATGGTCGACCCCGAGATCCGCGGGCTGCTCGACTCGGTCACGGCCGAGCACACGTTCGTGCTCGGCGAGGACGACGAGGCGATGTGGGCGACCCGGGGCGAGCCCGAGCCGTGGGAGGGTGACGAGTCTGCGACGGCGACCATCAACTACACGTCCGGGACCACCGCACGACCCAAGGGCGTCCAGCTGACGCACCGCAACCTGTGGACCAACGCCAGCATCTTCGGCTGGCAGACGAGCATCAGCGATCGTGACGTCTACCTGCACACGCTGCCGATGTTCCACGCGAACGGCTGGGGCATGCCGTACGCGGTGACCGGGATGGGCGGACGGCACGTGGTGATCCGCAAGATCGACGGGGCCGAGATCCTCCGGCGGGTGGAGCGCCACGGCGTCACGGTGATGTGCGCCGCCCCCGCCGTCGTCCAGGCCGTGCTCGACGCAGCGAAGACGTGGGACGGCGAGATCCCGGGCCGGGACCGCGTCCGCATCATCGTGGCCGGCGCCCCTCCCCCGACCCGCACCATCGAACGGGTGCGCGGCGAGCTCGGCTGGGAGTTCATCCAGATCTACGGGCTGACCGAGACCGCGCCCCTGCTGACGATGAGCCGCATGCGCGAGGAGTGGGACGACCTCGAGCCGCTGGAGCAGGCCCGCCTCCTCGGCCGGGCCGGTGCCCCCGCCGTCGGCGTACGCATCATGATCGACGACACCGGTGAGGTGCTGGCGCAGTCGAACCACAACCTCGAGGCCTACTGGGACAACCCTGAGTCGACGGCCGTCGCGCTGGCCGACGGCTGGTTCCACACCGGCGACGGCGGCACGATCGAGGACGGCCACCTCATGATCGCCGACCGCAAGAAGGACGTCATCATCTCCGGCGGCGAGAACGTCACCTCGATCGAGGTGGAGGACGCGCTCATGCTGCACCCGGCCGTACGCGAGGTGGCCGTGATCGGCATCCCGGACGAGAAGTGGGGTGAGCTCGTCACCGCCCTGGTCGTCCTCGACCTCGACGCCGGCGAGGTGGGCGAGGGCGACCTGATCGCGCACACGCGGCAGCACCTCGCCGGTTACAAGTGCCCGAAGCGGATCGAGTTCCGCGAGGAGCTCGCCCGTACGGCGACCGGCAAGCTGCAGAAGTTCAAGCTGCGCGCGCCGTACTGGGAGGGCCAGCAGCGCCAGGTCCACTGACCGCCCGCGGCCGTCGGCTTGCCGGCTCGGTCGTCACCGTTGACGGCCGAGCCACCGCGCGGGGGTCGCGGCGGCGAGCAGCTCGGGCACGGTCGCGAACTTGCGGCGGGGCCGACCCTCCAGGGCACCGTTGCGCCGCTCGGCGAGGTCGATGGCCCGCATCCGCCTCACCCCGACGACGTCGCTGCGGCGCCTGCGCAGGAGGGTGCGGAAGTCGCGAGCGGAGCCGGTGGGCTCGGGCAGCCGGCCTGCCGAGACGTCCTCGATCAGCGCCGCGACCGTCTCCTGGGCGCAGGCACGGTTGGCGCCGATCCCGCCCTTCGACCCTCTCTTGATCCATCCGACGACGTACGCCCCGGGCACCGGCTGCCCGTCGCGACCGAGCACCCGCCCTCGGGCGTTCGGGACCGAGCCGGTGACCTCGTCGAACGGCAGGCCGGGCACCGGGGTGCCGCGGTAGCCGATCGAGCGGACCACGGTCCCGGCGACGATCGTCTGCTCCGACGAGTCGTCCCCGGTGGTGTCGCGGACCCGTACGGAGGTGATCGCCTCGTCACCGTCGAGCGCGACCGGCGCGGTCCAGAACGCGAGCACCACCCGCTTGCCCGGTGGCGGATCGGCCTCCCAGGCGACGTCGACGCGACCGACGTCTCGCAGCATCGCCGCCTTGCTGCCCACGGGAGCGGCGTCGACGGCTGCCGTTGTGGCGGGGTGGTCCGCCACGACGAGGTCGACGCCATCGATCGCGCGCATGCCGACGAGCTCGGCACGCGAGTACGCAGCCTCCTCGGGTCCTCGCCGTCCGAGCACGACCACCTCTCGTACGGCACTGCGCCGCAGCGCCTCCAGGGCGTGGTCCGCGATGTCGGTGCGCGCGAGCGCCTCCGGGTCGGTGAGCAGCACGCGAGCGACGTCGAGTGCCACGTTGCCGTTGCCGACGACCACCACCCGCGGGCTCGACAGGTCGATCTCGACCGGTGCGCGGTCGGGCTGAGCGTTGTACCAGGCGACGACCTCGGTGGCGGACACGCTGCCCGGAAGCCCTTCGCCGGGGATGCCGAGGGTCTTGTCCGTCGCTGCCCCGACCGCGTAGACGACGGCGTGGTGGTGGGCGAGGAGCTCGGCGTGCGAGACGTCCGCACCCACGGCGACGTTGAGCTGGACGCTGACGCGCGGGTGGTCGTACGTCCACGCGAACGTGTCCTCGATGCGCTTGGTCTGCGGGTGGTCCGGCGCGACGCCGGAGCGGAGCAGCCCTCCGGCGACAGGCAGCCGGTCGATCATCGTGACGGTGGCAGGGGACCCGGTGAGGAGCGCCCGGGTGGTGTAGGCGGCCGAGGGACCGGTGCCGACGACGGCGACCCGGAAGGGCCCGGAGCCCTGCGGCGGTGCGACCGGGAAGGCGAGCGCGTCCCAGGTGGCCGACTCCGGGTGCGCCTCGTAGTACTGGCGGTTGAGGTCGGCGAACACGGTGTCGGGGCCGCGGAGCAGGTCGACCGGGAGGACCGCGCCCACCGGGCACGCGTCGGCGCACGCCCCGCAGTCGATGCAGGTGTCGGGGTCGACGAAGACCATCTCCGAGAGGCCGCCGACTCCCGCGGCACGCTCCTCGGGGGTGGGGTGGATGCAGTTGACCGGGCAGACCGACACGCAGGTCGCGTCGTTGCAGCAGCTCTGCGTGACCGCGTAGGCCATCGAGGGTCCTCGCTCAGATCATGTTGACGGACTGGTAGATCGGCATCGCCCGCTTGGTGAGCAGCCGGGCCTCGGCGAGGAAGTCCATGAGGTGCACGCACGACAGCCGCATCATCGCCTTGCGGTGCTGGTTGGTGCTCACCTCGGCGAGCGCTCGCTCCTTGTCCAGGCCGACGTTGGTGTAGACCTCGGGGCTGACCATCGACCTGACGATCACGAAGGCGGCACCGGCGAAGAGCAGCGCACCCCACTCACGGCGCAGGCGACCGGCTGTCCTCAGGCCCTCGAGGATCTCGGCACGGGCGAACTTCATGTGCCGTGCCTCCTCGACGACGTGGATCTTGGAGGTGGTCCGCACGATGTGGACGACGTTCTCGCCGCGCATCCAGTCGCGCTGCATGACGTCGAGGATCTCCTCCGCGATGAGGATCGGCCCGTACGCCTGCTCGGCGCCCGCGGTCGTCTTCAGGAGGCGGGCGAGCTCGACGGCGGGACGGGGCGGGAGGTACTTCGGGATGCCGAGCACCTCGCAGGTCCGCGCGAACATCAGCGAGTGGCGGCACTCGTCGGCGATCTCGGTGAGCGCGAAGCGGAACTCGCTGTCGGCGGGGTTCTTCGCGTACTGGTCACGGAGGATCAGCTGCTGCAGCATCATCTCGAACCAGATGCCCGTCTGCATGATCGAGCCGACCTCGTGCCGCGTGAGGAGCACCCGCTGCTCCTCGCTCATCTCGTCCCACAGACGCGTGCCGTACAGCGTGCTCCACTCCGGGTTGAGCCCGTAGTGGTCGTCGGGGATCGGCCGGTCCCACGCGACCTCGGTGTCGGGGTCGTACGAGAGCTCGGCCGACGAGGCGAGCAGCCGCGTCGTGACGTCGCCGATGCTCGTGCGCTGCCGGGCGGTCTCGCGGAAGGCGGTCGCGGCGACGGTCATGGTGCCTCCAGGTCCGGTTGACGTGACGGACCTCATGTTACATCGGCGATGTATTAATGCAACCGTGCTGCCGAGCGGAGCTGTTGGTCCGCCTCCCGGCGGTCGGCGCGCCCGACCCGGGCCTCCACGACCTGGATGCCGGCGGGTCCGTCGAGGGCCGCCTCGAGCTCGTCGGACGTGGTCACGAGGCGGTGATCCACGCCCATCGCCTGGCAGAGCGTCCCGATGTCGACGCGGGTCGGCGTCCCGAAGACCCGCTCGAACGCGGAGGCGTACGGCGCGCCGCCCTGCTCCAGCGTCGAGAAGATGCTGCCGCCGTCGTCGGAGGCGACCACGATGGTGAGGTCGGGCCTCGGCTCGTCGGGGCCGATCACGAGGCCGTTGCTGTCGTGGAGGAACGTGAGGTCCCCCATGTAGGCCAGCGCGTGCGACGACCGACGACCGAGTGCGGCACCGATCGCGGTCGAGACGACGCCATCGATGCCGGCGAGACCCCGGTTGGCCATCACCATCCGACGCTCCCCGACCGGGTACGGGAGAGCCATGAGGTCGAGGTCGCGGATCGGGTTGGAGGAACCGACGACCAGCAGGTCGCCCGGCTTGACCGCCCCCGAGACCGTACGCGCGACCTGCCACGGGTTGAGCTCACCGCCGTCCAGCACGACCTTCTCGACCGCCGTCAGCGTCGCCACGTCCGCGCGGCGCCACTCCTCCAGCCACCCGGGGTCGTCGCTCCCGTCGACCCGCACGGCGGGGTACGCCGCAGCGACCCGGTTGCCGGGGTCGGGGAACGGCGAAGCCCCCACGACGACCACCTCCACGTCCGGTCGCGACAGCAGCCGGGTGATCGGACGCGACAGCGTCGGCCGGCCGAGCACGACGACGCGCTCGATCCGCTCGGCCAGCTCGGGCAGGCCCAGGAGAAGGCGGTAGGTCGCGATGGGGTGCGTGCCCGTCCGCGCTCCCGAGGACGGCTCGGCGAAGAGCGGCCAGCCGGCCTCCTCCGCGAGGAGGCGCGCCGGTGGTCCGGCGTCGTCTCCCGCCACCACGACCGTGCGCGGGCCGAGCGGCAGCACGCCCGGCAGCGGCGGCGACTCCATCATCGGCGCACGCCACGGAGCTCCGCCCGGTCGCCCGGCGAGGGCCTGCGGCAGACTCGTGGCGACGTCGTCGGGGTCCGGGAGCAGCGGCTCGCGGAACGCGACGTTCACGTGCACCGGGCCGCCGGCGGGCCGTGCCATCGGCCCCTCCCCCGTACGCCCGACCGCCGCAGCGACGACCCGCGACACCGCCGCCCGCCACGGCGCGGCGCTGTCCGGCACGACGTCCGGCGCGGCGACCTCGACGTACGCCCGCACCGCGTCACCGAAGAGCTTCACCTGGTCGGTGGTCTGGTTCGCCTCCGTACCCCGCAGCTCCGCGGGGCGGTCGGCCGTCATCGCGATCAGCGGCACGCGGGCGTGCGCCGCCTCCAGGACGGCAGGGTGCAGGTTGGCGGCCGCGGTGCCGGACGTCGTCACCACGACGACGGGGCGGTGCGACCCCTTGGCGAGGCCGAGCGCGAGGAAGCCCGCGCTCCGCTCGTCGATCCGTACGTGCAGCCGCAGCTCGCCGCGAGCGTCGGCGGCGTGCAGAGCGAGGGCCAGGGCCGCCGATCGGGAGCCCGGCGAGAGGACGACGTCACGGACCCCGGACCGGGCGAGCTCGTCGACGAGGACGCGCCCCAGCGCGGTGGACGGATTCATCGGACGCCCTCCGGGAGGATACGGATCTGCTCCAGGCGTTGGGCCCACCGGACCGCGAGGTCGGGATCGGGCTCCACCGCCAGGAACTCCGCCGACGGCTCCGGGCGGACCACGGGAAGGACACCGCCGCGCGGGACGAGCGGGTCGGCGACCACGTCGTGCTCGAGCAGGGTCACCGTGCCCAGACCGCAGGCGTACGGCAGCTCGGGGAGCGCCGCGGCGAGCGCCACCCCGGCCGCGATGCCGATCGAGGTCTCGAGCGCGCTGGAGACGACGACGGGCAGGCCGATCCGCTCGGCGATCTGCAGGCAGGCCTCGACACCGCCCAGAGGCTGCACCTTGAGGACGGCGATGTCGGCCGCCTCGAGCTGGGCCACGCGATAGGGGTCGTCGGCACGACGGATCGACTCGTCGGCGGCGATCGGCACGTGCGTGCGCCGGCGGAGGGCCGCCAGCTCCTCGACCGTGCGGCAGGGCTGCTCGGCGTACTCCAGCCCGCCGGCGGCCCGGTCGAGCACCGCCAGGGCCTCGACCGCGTCGTCGAGGGACCACGCACCGTTGGCGTCGACGCGCACCGCGCCGCCGGGGCCGAGCGCGTCGCGGACCGCGGCCACCCGCGCCTCGTCGTCGGCCAGCGTCTGACCGGGCTCGGCCACCTTGACCTTCGCCGTACGGCAGCCGTGTCCCGCGCGGACCAACACCTGCGCCGCCTCGGGACTCAGTGCGGGGACCGTGCAGTTGACGGGGACGACGTCGCGCACCGCCGCGGGCCAGGGCCGGGTCGCACTCGCCAGGGCGGCGGTGTACCAGGCGTGGGAGACCACGGCGTCGTAGTCCCAGAAGGGGCTGAGCTCTGCCCAGCCCGCCGGCCCGCGGACGAGCATGCCCTCCCGCACGGTGATCCCACGGAAGCGGGTGCGCATCGGCGTCGAGTACGGGATCCAGGCCAGGTCGGGGTCACTCACGTCGCCACGGTATCGGGTGACCCACCGGGGACCGGTCAGTCCTCGTCGGCGACCGGCCGTACTACTGGTAGCCAACCTCTACGACGACGGGATCGCCTGCGAGACACCCTTGCTGCGACGCGACTTGCATGCTCGGTCTGGTCGACCGCGCCGCGGGCCTCGTCGGTCACGGTCAGGAGGTCCTCTTGGGCCGGCTTGTTTCGATTCTGGGTCCGGGGACGGCCGTTCCCCGCGTGATTCATTCATTTACTCTCGTGCTCAGCAGAGGGGAGCGTGATTCACGACCATGACGACATGGGAGAGCTTCGCCGCCGAGGCGCCGGAGCTTGTCGAGGCGGTCCGGCGGTGCTTCGACATCCGCAAACACTGCACCCTGGCCACACTCCGCAAGGACGGCTCGCCACGGATCAGCGGCACCGAGGTCGAGTTCAGCGACGGCAACGTCTGGCTGGGCAGCATGCCGAACGCGGTCAAGGCTCTCGACCTCCGGCGAGACGGGCGGTTCGCCCTCCACTCGCCCTCGGTGGACCCGCCCGAGGAGGATCACTCACGGTGGACAGGAGAGGCCAAGCTCGCCGGAACCGCCGTGGAGGTGAACGACCTGGAGTCGGGCGGTTCGGGGCACCGATTCCGCCTCGATATCAGCGAGGTCGTCTTCACCCATCTCGCCAACGGCGGGTTGGAGATTCAGTCCTGGCACCCAGGCCGTGGCCTTTCGATTCGGCGGCGGTAAGCCACAAGGTTTTAGCCCAGGTGAGCGTTGACGCCGCTTGGTAGATGTGTCCCGACGCCGTCCGCGCAATAGGGTCACAGCCTGTTAGACGTCGGCCCGCTCGGCCATGATCATCTCCAACGAGGACTCACCGAAGCGCCGGACGGCTGCACGCGGTTGCTGGCCTCGCGTCACCAGGGTGTCTGAGGGCACGCGCGGAGGAGGAAGGGAACGGTGCATCGGCAGGAAGCTCGGGGTATGGCGAGCAGGGAACGCGCCCCTTCGCCTATGCGCCGCGCGGAGCACCGGGCTGGGATGAGCAGTCAGTCAGGCGGCGAGGTCCCGCCGCCGCATGAGGATCAGGGCTCCGGTGAGCGCGACAGTGGCCAGGGCGAGCAGCATGAGTTGGGCCGTGGGGCTGGTGCTGGAGGCGACACCCGCCGAGGTGTGGCCGAACATGCTGAGGTCGATGACGCGTGGAGGAACCTGGAGCTGCTTGCCGAGCAAGGTGAGTCCGCCGCCGGCGAGGAGTGGAAGCCAGGCGGACCAGGCGGCTCGCGGTGCTGCGGCGACGACGAGAGCGGTGAGACCGATGACGAGCGCTACGGCGGGCCACTGCTCGATCGACTGGCTGAAGGCGTCGCGGGCCACATGTGGACCGCCGATGAGCCCGTGACCGACCATCGCGGAGACCGTTCCACTCAGCGCGAGAGTGACCAGGGAGGCGACGGAGGCCACGACGACGTAGGCCCGCAGCAGGGCTGAGTGGGCCGCTCCGGTAGCCCGCACGTGCTCGGCCAGCCCGGCGCGCTCGTCGGCGGCCGCCTGCACGACCACGGTGACGCAGACCGCGGCCACCACCAGGGCAGTGACCGTGCCGTCGAACGCGAAATAGGCGGCGGCGGGATCGCGCCCGGAGAGCTGGGCGCCCAGGAACCCGCCGTCGATGCGACCGCTGCGCATGTTGGCGATCGCTCCGCTGCCGAGGCCGGTGAACATCGCGGCGGCGGCCGTGATCAGCAGCCCCGACCAGATGAGCCGACGGCGGTCGAGGCGCCGCACCAGTCCTGTGACGTCGGTGATCGGTAGCCGGGCGCCCGTGCGCTGCGGGAGCCGGACGAGGCTGGCACCGACCTCGGTCGAGGTGGCCAAGCGCAGGAGCAGCCAGCCGAGCACGGCAGCCTCCGCGGCTGCCGGCAGGAGCGCCAACACCCGGTCGCCGTCGAAGGGTTGCGCCAGCGCACGCAGGGACATCGGCGCCACCCACTGCAGCGCGGGCGCGTGCTCGACGTCGGCGACCGCACGCACCCCCACCGCCACCGCCACCGCCAGCCCACCCGCGGCCCGGGCGCTCCACGTGGTCGGCAGCAGTAGTGCCAGCACCCCTGTGAGGAGCCCGACCAGGAGGAAGGTGAGCGCGACCACCAGGCCGAGAACTGCTGCACCGACCACGTCCACCCCGTCGACACGGCCGGCGTATGCCGCGGTCGCCGCGAAACATGCCACCCCGAGCCCGACGCCGACCCCGACGAGCACGACCATCGCGGCGCGGGCAACGTCGCGGCGCTGGTGGCCGGTGGACAGCAGCAGTTCGAGGGAGCCGTCCTCGTCGAGGGCTCGGGTGAGCCGGACGGCAAGCAGGATCGCCATGACCGCGGCGATCATCGTCAGGAACATGCCCAGCTCCCAGGCGAACACCTGGGCCGGGGTTCCGGCCTGGCCGAGCTGGCCATAGAGAAACAGCGTGGCTGGGTCATGGCGCACCTGGGCCAGGGCCTCCCGGGCGGCGTCCGCATCGGCGTAGGTGGAGGCGTAGCCGGGCAGGGCGGCCGCGGCGAGGCCGCCAGTGACCAACAGCCAGGCCACCGTCCAGGTGCGGTGACGGCGCCACAGCAGGCACGCCACCCGGAGTGTCCCGCGTGTCGTACGCGATGGCGCTCGTACCCCCGGGTCCTGGGCGAGCGTGCCCGTCACCGGGCGGCCGTCGCGTAGTGGCGCAGGAACAACTCTTCCAGCGTGGCCGGCTCGCACGTGATCGAGGTCGCCCCAAGCGTCACGAGAGCAAGCAGCACCTCGTTGACCTCGCTCACCTCGACCCGCATCGAGACCCGATCACCGGTCCAGGAAACCTCGACGTCGGTGGTCGCGCCGGTTCCATCCAGGCGGCTCGCCAGCTCGCCTGGGAGCCGGTGCCGCAGGCCAAGGGGGACGACGGCACCGATGGTCGAGGAGGCGAGGTGGCGCAACTCCTCGACCCGCCCGGTCTCCACGAGCCGCCCGTCCTTGATGATCGTGACCCGCTCGCACAGGTGCTCCACCTCGCTGAGGATGTGGCTGGACAGCAGTACGGTCCGGCCCGCGTCGGCGGCCTCCCGCACACACGCGGCGAACACCTCCTCCATCAGCGGGTCCAGCCCAGAGGTCGGCTCATCGAGCACAAGCAAGTCCGTCCGGGCGGCGAAGGCCGCAACCAACATCACCTTCTGGCGATTGCCCTTGGAGTAGGTCCGCACCCGGCGCGTGGGATCGAGCGAGAACGCCTCCACCAGCCGACGTTCGGCGGCTCCGTCGTAGGCGCCGCGGAGCCCGGCGAGCGCGTCGAGCACCTCCTGACCGGTCAGGTTGGGCCACAACGACACCTCACCGGGCACATACGACGTCCGCCGGCACACCGCGCCAGGGTCCACCCCCGGGTCCAGCCCCAGCACGCGGACCCGCCCCGAGGTCCCCCGGTACAAGCCGAGCAGGATCCGGATCGCGGTGCTCTTCCCGGCGCCGTTCGGGCCCAGGAACCCATGGACCTCGCCAGCGGTCACCGAAAGGTCCAGCCCATCCAGGGCACGGAAGTCGCCGAACGTCTTGACCAGCCCCTCGACGACGACGGCCTCTTGACTGCTCACGACCTCACTCCGCACTGGTCCACCCGCTCTCGATCTCACGGGTCAGGTGGCGCTGCATGGCCGCCCCGATCCGCCGACCGCGCTCGTCGCTCGTCACCTCGAACAGCGCATAGAGGCGAGCCACGACGTCGAGATCGATCGACGCCACGATCTCGGGAGTCCGGCCGCCCACCCGCCGCTTCATCCGCGCGACGTTGGCCGCGGCGAACGCGTCGACCTCCTCATCGCTGAGCTCCGCTGCAGTCAGCGACTCCGCGAAGGCCGCCATCGCCTCCTGCATCAGCTCCGGCGTACCCGCGAACAGTGCCTCCGCCTCCGACGGCACCTCGCCGCGGAAGTAGGCCAACTCCAAGAAGTCCCGCTCTGCGTTGATCGCACGTCGGGTGCCCGCGTCGGGCGCGCGTGCCTCGAGGTCGTCGTAGAAGTCCGCGACCACATTCGGCAGCGGTGTCAGCGCGCCACCCGCCAACACCGATTCGAGCAGCCGCGCCAGCCGCTCACGCCGATCGGCCAGTTCCACCAGCCGCGCATCCAACGTCGCCAATGCCTCACGCAGGTCACCCACCCCGGCCCCGGGATGGCTGGGCTCGGGAGCCAGAAGATCGGCGATCCGAGCCAGGCTCAGACCCGACTCGACCAGCCACCGAACCCGAATCAACCGCGCTACATGCTCCAAGCCATAGTCACGCACCCCACCCACCGTGGGCGGCACCGGGACCAGCCCACAGGCGTGGTAGTGGCGCACCGTCCGCACGCTCACTCCGGCCAGGTCTGCCGCGTCTCTCACCCGCATGCCACCAGCATGCCGCTGTGACGCTACGTCACAGCAAGTCCCGGCGAGCCCTCGCACAAGACTGCCGGGCCCGTGCGGCCCTACGGATCGGAACGAGAGATTGCGGGCGTCTGTCAGTGTGCTGCCGCACAGGTCGGCGCGGCGCTGGAGGAGAAGGTCGATCGCGACGCAGATGAGTGTGTTGTCGGTGATCCGCTCGCCGTTCACCCCGCGCGCGGTTGAGTTGGCGGACGCGCCATGAAGCCAGATCGCGGAGACGAGCGAACCGCACCGAGGACCGGTCAGTCCTCGTCGGCGACCCGGGGCATCTGACGCGTCTCGATCAGCTCCTCCGCGACCTCCCGGAGCGGGACGTCACGGCTCATCGCGGACCGTCGCAGGACGTTGAACGCCTGATAGCCCTCGAGCCCGAAACGCTCCATGAGGATGCCCTGGGCCTGCCCGATCGCCACCCGGCCCGCCAGGGCGGACCGGAAGTTCTGCTCCTTGCGCGTGGTGGCGAGCACGACGGCGATCTGGGTCGCGGCGACATAGCCGAGCTCGCGCGCCTCCACGTCGAACGGGTCCAGCGTCTTGCCGTACAGCGTCAGCGAACCGATCGTCTCGGCGCTGGTGAACAACCGATAGCTCACCATGCTGCGGATCCCGAGCTCCTCGACCGCACGTGGCCCCCAGAGCGGCCAGCGCGGATCCGTGGCGAGGTCGGGCGAATAGATCGTGGGGACGTCCACGACCGCATCGAGCGAAGGGCCCTGCCCGAGCTCGGCCTGGAGCTCGTCACCGCGACGCGCAAGGGAGTCGCTGGCGGCGAGGGTGTCGAAGGTGTGGAGATAGGCGATCGTGATGCCGGCTGCCACGCATCCGTCGATGTAGGAGGCGACGAACTGCACGGACTGAGCGGCTGCTGCGTCGACCGTCTCTGCCGCCGAGATGTCGCGGGCCGCTGTCGCCATATCATGAAGCGCGCCTGCGGGCCGATTGATGATCACATCTGAGTGTGTGCGCTGGGGGTCCCCTCCCGACAGCCGCGGAACGAAGGCGGCCCGGCCACTATGCGCGTCGGGGGTGAGCCGGGTCTCATCGAGCACGGGTGTCTCCCGGGTTCTCGCCGTACAGCTCGCGGTACTCCGCGGCGAACCGGCCGTGGTTGTGGAAGCCCCAGCGCGACGCCACCGCCGTCACCGTGTCACCGTCGCGCCCCGCGAGGAGGTCGCGGCGCGCGTGGTCGAGCCGCACCCGGCGCGCGTAGGCCATCGGCGTCGTCCCGAGGTGGCGCCGGAAGGCGATCTGGAGCGACCTCGGCGTGACGCGAGCGGCGTCGGCGATGTCGGCCACGCTCAGCTCGGTGTCGGCGTGCTCCTCCATGAAGGCGATGGCACGGTTCACCGCGTGCTCTGACGCGTCACGGCGGTCCTGGGCCTCGTCGCGCATCGTCTCCTCGGCGATCGAGTCGCTCCCGAACATGATCAGCGCCGTACGGGAGAGCAGACGGCCGACGGCATCGAGCGATCGCGCCGAGACGATCTCCTGGCCGTCGGCCAGGAGATCCTCGACGTAGTCGACGAGGTTGCGCCAGTGAAGCACCGCGGCGCGGTCAGCGGGTCGGTAGCGGGTGAAGCGCATCGGCGCCGTCGGTCGGTCTCCACGAAGGTCACGCGTGGCGCTGGTCATCAGGTCCCAGCGCAGGCTGATGCCGCGCACGGCGAGATCGCTCGAGCGACCGGTGCAGGCGTCGCCGGGTCCTGCGACCATGACCAGGTCCCCAGGGCCGGCCTGGTCGGTCGTGCCGCCGCGGACATACTCCGCCCAGCCTCGCCGCCCCTCCAGGATCGTGAGGTAGCCGAGCGGGTCGCAGTCATAGCTGATGTCGGCACCGAGGTCGACGTGGTCCAGCGCGAAGTCGCGGGTGTCGGCGCGCGAGAAGCCGACGTGTCGAAGATCGCCTGTCAGCCGCAGGTTGCTGCCGTAGGCGTGGTCGAGAACCTCACGGCCGAGCTCGGCATCGATCGTGCGGAGGTGGGACCGTCGTACGGGGTCGCCAAGGTCGGGCACATCAAACCTCCCAGCTTCGCCGCGACAGACCTCGCCACGGCAGATCACGCGCTGGGCACGCTTTTGAACCTCAGCTACGCCGCCAGTCTAGGGGGCGAAACCACCGATCTGTGAAGGCCCTCGGCAGATCAGCGCTTCTCGGCCAGTCGGCGGACGGCCAACCGGTCGACCTTCCCGTGCTCGAGGACGGGAATCTCCGGGACGACGACGACGCGACGCGGGGCCCAGGAACGAGGCAGCCCGGCGGCCTCCACCCCGTCGCGGAGCGCCTCGAGGGCGGGTGCGACGGAGCCGGCCGCTGGCGCCACGACCGCCACCACGACCTGTCCCCACTCGTCGTCCGCGACGCCGACGGCCTCGGCTTCCGCGACCCCCTCGAGGCCACGCACGGCCTCGGCGACACGAGGGAGGGCGACGTTGACCCCACCCGAGATCACCACGTCGTCCACCCGGCCGAGGACGGTCAGCCGCCCGTCGTCGTCGAGCCGGCCCAGGTCATGAGTCCGGAGCCAGCCGCCCTGCAGCGCCTCGGCCGTGGCCCGGGGGTCGCCGTCGTACCCGTCGAAGAGGACGCCGCCGCCGATCCAGATCCGTCGATCGACGTCGATGCGCACGGCGACCCCGTCGAGCGGCACGCCGTCGTAGACGCACCCACCGGCGGTCTCGCTCATCCCGTACGTCCGGACGACCCGCACCCCGGCCTCCGCGGCCCGCGCCCGCAGGCTCGGATCGAGCGCGGCCCCGCCGACCAGGACCGCGTCCAGCCTGGCGAGGAGATCGAGCCGCCCTGCCTCCGCGAGCCGGTGGAGCTGGGTGGGGACGAGCGAGGCGTAGCGGCGCTCGCCGGTCATCGCCCCGATCGCCGCCTCCAGGCCGGAGTGCTCGGACGCCACCACCGGCGGCGTGCCCCCGAGCACCGACCGGGCGAGGACCTGGACGCCGGCGACGTACTGCGGAGGCAGGTCGAGCAGCCACTGCCCGGGCCCGCCCAGACGAGCGTGGGTGGCGCGCACCGACGCTGTCACCGCGCGACGGGAGAGCAGCACGTCCTTGGGTCGGCCGGTGGAGCCCGAGGTGCGGATGGTGAGCGGTGCGGGCTCGGCCCGCGGGGTCAGCCAGGCCTCCAGCGCCGCCTGGACCTCCCGCGCGGAGCCGGTCACCGGACGAAGGGATCGTTCCGTCACGCACCCACGCTAACCAACCCCTCGACGCGACGACGCGGCCCGGGTGGGAGGATGGGCGGTCGTGGCAACAGCATCGCAGTGGATCGAAGGCGCCCGGCCCCGCACACTCCCGGCGGCGGTGGCCCCTGTCGTCGCCGGCACCGGAGCCGCACTGTACGCCGGCGAGGCCGTCTGGTGGAAGGCCGCCGTCTGCCTGCTGCTGTCGCTCGCCCTCCAGGTCGGCGTCAACTACGCCAACGACTACTCCGACGGCGTCAAGGGCACCGACGACGACCGGGTCGGCCCGTTGCGCCTGGTCGGCTCGCGTGCGGCCGACGCTGCGACGGTCAAGCGGGCCGCACTCGTCTGCTTCGCTGTCGGCGG
The DNA here is from genome assembly GCF_019550855.1 of Mumia sp. zg.B21. Classification (NCBI taxonomy): domain Bacteria; kingdom Bacillati; phylum Actinomycetota; class Actinomycetes; order Propionibacteriales; family Nocardioidaceae; genus Mumia; species Mumia sp. zg.B21. Next base: position 1,474,074 of record NZ_JAHWCJ010000001.1, read on the forward strand.
CCTCCTCGGACTCCTGCTGGCGGCGACCTCGGGGTGGTGGCTGGTCCTCGTCGGCGTCGCCGCGATCGCGGCGGCGTGGTTCTACACCGGGGGCTCTCGGCCGTACGGCTACCACGCACTCGGCGAGGTGAGCGTCTTCGTCTTCTTCGGACTCGTCGCCGTGATGGGCACCACCTACGTCCAGGTGGGGGCGTTCACCTGGCCCAGCCTCGCCGCGGGGATCGGTGTGGGCGCGCTCGCGTGCGCCATCCTGGTCGCCAACAACCTGCGCGACATCCCCACGGACACCGCCACCGGCAAGCGGACCCTCGCCGTCGTGCTGGGCGACCGGGGGACGCGGATCTTCTACGTCGTCCTGCTCGTCATCGCCCTCGTCACCGTGTGGTGGCTGGCCTCGTACACGCCCTCGGCGCTCCTGGGTCTCCTCGCTTTCCCCTGGGCGCTGCGGGCCGCGACCCCGGTGGCGCGCGGCGAGCGGGGCCTGGCCCTCGTGCCCACGCTGCGCGACACCGGGATCGCCGAGCTGGTCCTCGCCGTCGGCGTGGCGGTCGGGTTGGCGATCGGAGGCTGATCCCTCCGGTCACTCCTCGTCGTCGTCGAGGAGCCCTTCCTTCTCGGCACGCGCGACGAGCTCACGGACGTTGTCGATCCGGCCGCAGTCGGCGTCGACCTGGGCGTTGCGCTCACGGGCGAACGCCTCACCGAGGTCGTGCCTCACCTTCTCGGCGACCGCCTCGCGCGCCGGGTTGAGGATCGTCAGCTCCTCCTCGGTCAGGTGGTGGTTGACCACCCGCGCGAGCTCCTCGACCGCGTCGTCGAAGGCCTGCGTGTCCGTGGCCACGAGCTCGAGCACGGCCAGCAGCGCCTGGTTGCCCTCGGCGTGCTCCTCCTCGCCGTGCTCCTCCTCGTGCGCGCCGATCGCGTCGCGGCGCCGCAGCGTCGGGTAGACCTTCTTCTCCTCCGCCTCCGCGTGGGCGACGTGCAGGGCGGCGAACGCCTTCCTGACGGCGTCACGGTCGGCGCTGGCGTCGCGGAGCTGCCGCAGGAGATCCTCGAAGCGCCGGTGGTCGTCGAGGATGAGGTCGATGACGTCGCCGGAGACGGGACGTCCGAGGTCGATGGCTGTGGTTGGCATGGCGCCAACGTAGACGGCCCGGCGCCCCCGCGCCGGTCACGAGCCCGCCCCCTGCATCTCACCGTGGAGTCACCTGGCGTTCGCCGGGGCCCGCGACCGTGTCTGCATGACCCAGACCCCGCCCGAACCCCAGCTCGGCCGCCGCACCCTCCTGCGGGGCGCGGCCGTGGTCGGAGCCGGAGCCGCCGTCCTCGGCTCCGTACCCGCCTCCGCCACCACCGCTCGCGCGACCTCCGGCTCCGCTGCCGCCCTGGTCCGTGGCGACCGCCCAGCCCTCACCCACGGCGTCCAAGCCGGTGACGTCCTGACCCGTCAGGCGACGCTCTGGTCCCGGGCCGACCGACCGTCCCGTCTCGTCGCGGAGATCGCCCGAGACCGCTCGTTCCGAAGGTCCGTGACCGTCCAGGGCCCGGTCGTCACCCCCGACACCGACTTCACGGGCCGCTTCACCGTGCGCGGGCTCCCGTCCGGCGCCGATCTCTTCTACCGCGTACGCGCGGTCGACCTCCGCGATCCCCGTCGCTCCAGCGCACCGGAGACCGGGCACCTGCGGACCGCGTCGCGCCGACGCGAGGATGTCCGGTTCCTGTGGTCCGGCGACATCGCCGGGCAGGGATGGGGGGTCAACCCTGCGTACGGCGGCTTCCGCATCGTCGACGCGATGGCGCGACGGCGCCCCGACTTCTTCCTCTGCAGCGGCGACAACGTCTACGCCGACGGCCCGCTCAGCGAGACGGTCACGCTGCCCGACGGCACGCTCTGGCGCAACGTCGTGACGGAGGAGAAGACGAAGGTCGCCGAGACCCTGGCCGAGTTCAGAGGACAGTTCCGCTACAACCTGCTCGCCGACAACTGGCGCCGGTTCCTCGCCGAGACACCGCAGGTGACGCAGTGGGACGACCATGAGGTGACCAACAACTGGTATCCCGGCGAGCTCCTGACCGACGCCCGCTACACCGAGAAGCGCGTCGACGCGCTCTCCGCGCGGGGGCGGCGGGCCTTTCACGAGTACATCCCGGTAGCACCGATCTCGCCCGACCCCGACGGACGGGTGTACCGCGTCCTGCACCTCGGCCCCCTGATCGACCTGTTCGTGCTCGACATGCGTACGCACAAGGACCCCAACACCGCCGACAAGGAGACCCTCCGCGACGGAGGCGTGCTCGGCGCGAAGCAGACACGCTGGCTGATCAGTGAGCTCGAGAGGTCGCGTGCCACCTGGAAGGTGATCGCCGCCGACCTCCCGGTCGGCCTGGTCGTGCCGGACGGGACGGAGCAGGAAGGCATCGCCCAGGGCGACCCGGGAGCACCGCTGGGGCGCGAGCTCGACATCGCTCCCGTGCTCACCGCACTGAAGCGTGCCGGCATCCGCAACCACGTGTGGCTGACGGCCGACGTCCACTACACCGCCGCGCACCACTACTCGCCCGACCGGGCGGCGTACCAGGACTTCGACCCGTTCTGGGAGTTCGTCTCGGGTCCGCTGAACGCCGGGGCGTTCGGCCCGAACGCGCTCGACGCGACCTTCGGGCCACGTGCGGAGTTCGTGGCGGCACCACCACGGGCGAATACGTCACCCGCCGAGGGGTTCCAGTTCTTCGGGGAGGTCGAGGTCGACGGCGACACGGCTGCCCTGACGGTCACGCTCCGCGACGTCGACGGTGGCGCCCTGTTCTCGAAGACGCTGGTGCCCCACCGCCGCTAGCCGCAGCCGAGTGAGGTTCGTCGACGCGTGTGCTCAGACCGGCACCACCATCCGCAACGCGCCGGCACGCACGCGGACGGTGATCGGCAACGCGCCGATCTCGTCACCGTCGATGCCGACGGGGACCGGTCCGTCGGCGGCGATCGTGACAGAACGCGTCCGCACCACGTCGACGGCATCGCGGCGCACGTGCGCACCGGTGCCTGCCTCGACCATGTAGGCGGCCATGTGGCGGCGTCCGAGGCCGTCGGTGCTCGCGACCAGCAGGTCGATGAGCCCGTCGTCGACCCGTGCCGACGGCACGATGTCCAGCCCGCGGCCGTACCGGCCGGAGTTCGCCGCGATCACGCTGTGCGCGCGTACGGTGCGGGTCCCGCCGTCGGTGGTCAGCGTGAACGTCGGTGCCCGCCACGTGAGCATGGCCAGCGGTCCGCTCGCCCGGTAGGCGACGACCGCGGGGAAGCGGCGCATGCGGTTGATCAGCCGGGTCGCTCGCGAGTCGACCCCGACGTAGACGTTGCCCAGGACCACGACGCCGTCGGCGTCGAGCACGTCGATCGGGCGCACGGGCCCATGCAGGAGCATCTCGAGGAGCGTCGCCGGGTCCTCGGTGATCCCGAACCCTCGGGCGAAGTCGTTGCCGCGACCACCGGGGACCACCGCCATGACTCCGTCACCCCGGACGACACCACCGCCCACGTCGCGCACCATCCCGTCTCCGCCGACGGCGACCACGACGCGGCCCGCGCAGGCCGCCTCGAACGCCGCCTCACCGACGTGGTGCACGCTGGTCGTGACGACGGTCGCGACGTCGACCCCGGCCGCTCGAAGGCGCTCCGCGAGCGGGTCCCAGACCCGCTGGGAATCGCCCCGTCCCGAGATCGGGTTGACCAGCGCGGTGATCTGCCGGGTGCTCATCGCGCCACCAGGACGCCGGGGTTGAGGATCCCCGCCGGATCGAGCGTCGCCTTGACGGCACGGAGGACCTCCACACCGAGCGGCCCGATCTCCTCGGCGTACGGGGCACGATGGTCGGTCCCGACCCCGTGGTGGTGGCTGATCGCTGCCCCTGCGGCGCGGATGGCGGCGTTCGCCGCCGCCTTCGCCGGGGCCCACTGGGCGAGCGGGTCGTCCGCCTGGGCGCAGGCGATCGTGAAGTAGAGGGACGCCCCGGTCTCGTACACGTGCGAGACGTGGCAGAGGACGATCGCCGGGGTGCCCTGCTCGCCGAGCGCCCCCTGCACCGCCTCGGTGACCGCGGCTTTGAGACGTGGGACGTTCGACCAGAAGGTGACCGTCTCCAGGGTCTCCACGAAGGCGCCCGCGTCCAGGAGGGGGTCACGTTGGTAGGGCCCATGGAAGCGGCCGCGCCGCCACGCCTCGCCGGATTCCAGACCGAGCGGCTCGCCACCGCACGCCTGAAGCACTGCCGTGGCACGCCCGCGGCGGACGGCGACGTCCTCCGGATCGCCCTCGTAGCCGGTGATCGCCAGGCATCCGCCCTCGCCTGGCGCGGGGCCGCCCGACGGGTCGGCGAGGTTGATCGCGGTCTCGGCCTCGTCCGAGAGCCGGAGCACGGTGGGCAACGGCCCGTCCTGGGCCAGGCGGCGCACCGCCTCCAGACCGGCCTCGAACGACGGGAACCGCCATCCCTCGAACACGCGCTCGCGCGGCACGGGCCGGACCCGGACGGTGAGCGACGTGATCACGCCCAGGACACCCTCCGAGCCGAGGACGAGCTGACGAAGGTCGGGTCCGGATGCGGACTTCGGCGCGGTGCCGAGCTCCAGCGTCCCTCGCGGGGTGGCGAGGACCAACCCGACGACCATCTCGTCGAAGCGCCCGTAGCCCGCCGAGGACTGGCCCGCCGACCGTGCGGCCGCGTATCCGCCGAGCGAGGCGCCCTCGTACGACTGCGGGAAGTGCCCCAGGGTGAAGCCCTCCGCCTGGAGCAGCTCCTCGGCACGGGGGCCGCGCATCCCCGCCTGGAGCGTCGCCGTCCGCGACACGGGGTCGAGCGCCACCGGGGCGTCCAGGCGGGCCAGGTCCAGGGCCACCACCCCGGCGAAGCCTTCCCGCTCCGGGGCCAGACCGCCCACCACGGACGTCCCGCCCGAGTAGGGGACGACGGCGACGCCTGCCTCGGAGCAGGCCTGCAGGACGCGGACCACCTCGTCGTGCGACCCCGGCCGCACGACCAGGTCGGGCGCATCGGCGACGTCGCCGGCCCGCATGCGCAGGATGTCGGGCGTCGACCAGCCGCGGGTGTGGCGCAGCCGGTCCATCTCCTCGTCGCTGACGTACGCGGCCCCGACTGCTGCCTCCAGCGCCGTACGGGCGGAGGCCGGCACCGCCGGGCCTGGCAGCACCACGTCCTCCGGGGCCACCGCGACGCTGCGGGGGCGCACCCCGAGCGCGTCGAGCGCCTCCTTGGTGGCCGGGGAGAGCCCCGTCGCGTGGGCCGGATTGCCCCACCGGTCCGGCGCGAACTCCACGACAGGCAGTGCCAGCTCCGACATGGTTCTCCGATCTCGACACCCTCGATGTCATGCTAAGTTGAACACATTATGGCGAAGCGTTTCAATGCCGGATCGGAGCTCGAGCGGCTGCGTGCCCGCCCCGCTGACTCGGGCAAGGCCATCCCCGAGGATCGCATCCTCGACGCGGCCGCGGACGCGTTGCTCGACAACGGCCTCGAGCGCGTCACGATGGCCGACATCGCCACGCGCGCCGGTGTCGCCCGCGCGACGCTCTACCGCCGCTGGGAGAACGTGCACTCGGTGATCGCCGCGCTGCTCACGCGCGAGTGGACGGCCGTCGCGACCGAGGCCGCCGACCGCGTCTTCCCGACCGGACGCGAACGCGTCGTCGCCGCGGCCGTCGCCACCATCGCGACCATCCGGGCCCATCCCCTCCACCGCGCGATCGTCGACTCCGACCCCGAGTTCCTCGTGCCCTACGTGTTCCAGCGCATGGGGAGGACCAGCACGCACATGCTGCAGGTGCTCGAGGACCTGCTCCGAGAGGGGCACCACGACGGATCGATCCGTCCCCTCGACGTCGCCCTGCAGGCGCGTACGGTCCTCCTGCTGGCGTGGTCGTTCGCGATGACCGCACCGGCGGTGACAACGTCCGCCACCGGCAGCGGAGTCACCCTCGAGGCACTGGACGACCAGCTGGCCGAGGCGCTCGACCGCTATCTCTCCCCCGACCGCCGCGAGGACTGACGATGCACACCGCTCCTGCCTCGCTCGACGCCGCCCGTCGGGCCCGAGAGCTCGACGACCTGGCCTCGGGGGACGCTGTCGACCTGCTCGTCGTGGGTGGAGGCGTGACCGGGGCCGGGGTCGCTCTGGACGCGGCGTCGCGAGGGCTGTCGGTCGCCCTGGTCGAGAAGCACGACCTGGCCTTCGGGACCAGCCGGTGGAGCTCCAAGCTGGTCCACGGTGGGCTCCGTTATCTGGGCAGCGGTGACGTCGGTCTCGCCTACGGGAGCGCCGTCGAGCGCGGTGTGCTCATCGAGCGCACGGCACCCCACCTGGTCCAGGCGCTTCCCAACGTCTTTCCCCTGCTGGACGGTGTGAGTCGCAGGACCGCGGCGACCGTACGGGCCGGCTACCTGATCGGAGACGCCCTTCGTCAGGCGGCCGGGACGTCGAGCCGGACCCTCCCCCGCTCCCGCCGTCTGTCGGCGCTCGAGGTCCGGCGCTATGCCCCCACGATGCGTGCCGACGGCCTCCGCGGGGGCCTGGTCTTCTGGGACGGGCAGGTGGTCGACGACGCGCGGCTGGTCGTCGGCATCGCCCGGACCGCGGCCTCCCTCGGAGCACGGGTCCTGACACGGACGAGCGCGGTCGAGCTCAGCGGCACCGGTGCGGTGCTGCGCGACGAGCAGACGGGCGCCACGATGCAGGTCGACGCCCGGATGGTGGTCAACGCGGCGGGCGTCTGGGCCGGGACGCTCGCCGACGGGGTCCGTCTGCGGCCGAGCCGCGGGACCCACCTCGTCCTGCGGGCGGAGACGCTGGGCGGGCTCACCTCGGGACTGACCATCCCGGTGCCGGGCGCCACGAACCAGTTCATCCTCGTGCTGCCGGCCTGGGACGGCCGCGTGTATGTCGGCCTGACCGACGAGGAGGTCCACGGCGACGTCCCCGACGTCCCGGTCGCCACCGAGTCCGAGATCGCGTTCCTCCTCGACACGGTGTCGCCGGCGCTCGAGCGCCCACTCACCCGCGACGACGTGGTCGGCACCTTCTCGGGCCTGCGCCCGCTCCTCGACGGAGAGGGCGGACGCACCTCCGACCTGTCGCGCCGACACGTCGTGCTCACGGCCGACGACGGCCTGGTCAGCATCGTCGGCGGCAAGCTGACGACCTACCGCCGGATGGCCGAGGACGCGGTCGACGCCGCCCTCGAGGCCACGCGGCGCACCGCCGGGCCCTCACGGACCACGACGCTCCCGCTGGTGGGCGCCGCCGACCGGGTGACGCTCTCGCACATCCCCGCTCCCCAGCGGCTCGTCGCCCGGTACGGGACCGAGGCCGCCGCGGTCCTCGCCGGCGCCGAGGGAGACCCGACCCTGCTCGAGCCGATCGCCCCGCACATCGCGACCACGCCGGCCGAGCTGCGGTTCGCCGTACGCCACGAGGGAGCGCTGGACGTCGACGACCTGCTCGATCGACGGACGCGTGTCGGTCTCGTGGCGGCCGACCGCGAGATCGCGCTGCCGTTCGCCGAGGCGGCCCTGGAGGCCGACCGCTAGACGCCGCCCACGCCGGGCGTGAACCGTCCGGTCGCGTCGTAGTCGGCCAGCACCGCCTCGTAGGGCGCCAGGTCGAGTCCCTGCTGCGCTACCCAGTCGTCGTCGTAGTACGTCGATGCGTAGCGGTCACCGGAGTCGCACAGCAGCGTCACGACGCTGCCCGACTCCCCCGCGGCGCGCATCCGCTCGATGACGGTCAGCGCGCCCCACACGTTCGTGCCGGTCGACCCACCCACGCTGCGCCCCAGCCGGCGGGTGCACCAGCGCATCGCCGCGACGGAGGCCGCGTCGGGGACGCGCAGCATGTCGTCGATGACGCCTCCGACGAACGACGGCTCGACCCGTGGCCGGCCGATCCCCTCGATGCGCGACGGCATCCCGGTGGTGTGGTCCGACGTGTCGAGCTCCCACCCGTCGAAGAACGCGGAGTTCTCGGGGTCCGCGACCATCACCTGCGTCGGGTGCCGGCGGTAGCGGACGTAGCGGCCGATCGTCGCCGACGTCCCACCGGTCCCGGCACCCACCACCACCCACGACGGCACGGGGTGCGGCTCCTCGCTCATCTGCGCGAAGATCGACTCGGCGATGTTGTTGTTGCCACGCCAGTCGGTGGCGCGCTCGGCGTAGGTGAACTGGTCCATGTAGTGGCCGCCGCACCGGTGGGCGAGGCTCGCCGCCTCGGCGTACACGTCGGCAGGGTCGTCCACGAAGTGGCAGCGCCCGCCGTACCACTCGATCAGAGCGATCTTGCTCTCGCTGGTGCTGCGCGGCATGACGGCGACGAACGGCAGTCCGACGAGGCCCGCGAAGTAGGCCTCGCTCACAGCGGTGGAGCCGCTGGACGCCTCGACGATCGTGGTGTCAGGGCCGATCCACCCGTTGCAGAGGGCATAGAGGAACAGCGACCGCGCGAGCCGGTGCTTGAGGGAGCCGGTCGGGTGGACAGACTCGTCCTTGAGGTACAGCTCGATGCCGGGGGCACCCGGCAGAGGGCAGACGTGGAGGTGGGTGTCGGCGCTTCGGTTGGCATCGGCATCGACCCGCCGTACGGCTTCGTCGACCCAGGCCCGCCGCTGCGCGGACGAGCGAGGCACGGCCTCAGTCCACGTCTTCGGCGCCGCGCGCCGCCTCGAGCCGGTCGTTCATCTTGTCGGCGCGGGCCTTGAGCGACACGGCAACCTCCTCGCGGAGCCCTCCGAGCAGGAAGAACGAGGCCACCGCCGAGATCGCCAGGGCGATGAGGGCAACCCACAGCACGGTGACGTCGCTGACCTCGAGCCAGATCGACGACACGAGACCCACGACGACGAACGCGACGGCGAAGAATCCCAGTCGCGCGAGGGTGTACCGGACGAAGGCGCTCACATGTCGAGGATACCCGGGCCGCGCACTCAGCTGTCCTGCGGACCTATCACCGGAGGCGGCGTCCCGGCGGGCGAGGACGGCAGCGCCTCTCCCTCGTCTGTCGGCGGCGCGGTGGTCGGCGCGGCCGTCGTCGGTGGCGGTGTGGTTCGGGTCGGGGTGGGCGGGGCGGTCGTGGTGGGCGGCGCGGTCGTCGGCGTCGGAGACGCGGTGGTCGGCGTCCGAGTCGGTGACGTCTCCGTCGGCCTCGTCCGCGTCGGCGTCGTCCGGGTGGGCGTCGTCCGCGTCGGCGCGGGCCTGCTGGTCTGCGTCGGAGAGGGGGAGCGCGTGCTGCTGGTCTCCGTCGGCGTCGTCCGCGTCGGCGTCGGGGTGGGGACAGGGTCGGACGGATCGTCACCGCTGGTCAGGACGAGCCCCACGGCCACTGCGGCGGCGATGAGCACCACCGCGACCGCGATCAAGGGGGCGCGGCGTGCCCAGGGCGAGGGCTCGTCCGCCGGACTGCCGGTGTCGTCGAGGGCTGAGCCACCACCGGTCGGCGGCTCGTCGCTGGCGGCCAGCGGCGCGGTCGCTCCGGCGGCAGCCGCCGGGGCCACCGCCTCGGCCGTGACGGGCTCCTGCTCGGCCGTGTCGGTGACGGGATCCGGCTCCTCCGAGTCACCCTCAGCCTGTGCCGCGGAACCGAGCGCCGCACCGGCCGCGGCACCCCCGGCAGCAGCGCCGATCACCGGGCCCGCGGCGGGTGCCGCGGCCTCCGTGGGATCGTCGGCGACCGGAAGACCGACCACCGTGTCGCTGCCTCCGGGGTCGGTGACCGTCACGCCGGCCGCGGCGAGCGCGGCCGCGACGTCTCCGCCGTCACGCACCGCCCGCAGTGCCGCCGCGGCACCCCGCGCGTCCGGCCGCTCGTCGGGGTCGCGCCGTGTCATCGCACCCAGCGCCAACGCCCAGTCGGGCCCGAGCGACTCCGGGATGCGCGGCGGACGGTGCAGCCGTGCCGACAACGTCTCGACCCGCGTGCCGGGGAACGGGTCCTCACCGGTGAGTGCCTCCAGGAGGACCAGGCCCAGGGCATAGACGTCGGCGCGCGGCCCGACCTCGTCCAGGACCGCCTGCTCGGGGCTCAGATAACGCGCCGTACCGACCAGAAGGTCGGGCGAGGTCAGACGAGTGCCCTCGAGATAGCGGGAGACCCCGAAGTCGGTGAGCTTGACCCGCGGCGCCGCGCCGCTCCGCTCGACGAGCATCACGTTGGACGGCTTCACGTCCCGGTGGAGCACACCGTTGTCGTGGATGGCCGCCAGCGCGTCGGCGAGCTGCGCTCCGATGTCGGCGACCGTCTCGGGATCCATCGGCCCGTCGACGAGCACCCGGCTGAGCGTCTTGCCGGGGACGTACTCCATCACCAGGTACGGCGCGTCACCGTCGGCCTGGACGTCGAAGACCGTGACCAGGCCGGGGTGGGAGACGCCGGCGCCGATCCTCGCCTCCATCTCGTGACGGCGCAGCGCGTCCTCGACCTCGACCCCCGCCTCGGCGCGCATCATCTTGACGGCGACGACACGACCGAGGAGCTCGTCACGCGCCCGGTACACGTCGGCCATGCCGCCACGGCCCACGAGCGCCAACAGGCGGTAACGCCCGTCGACCAGCTCACCGACCCGGCCGTTCGTCGGCTCCGACATCGACCGCGGCCCCACCTTTCATCGTCGTCGGTCGCGCTCCGACGACGCGACCTCCTCCATTGTGGCGGGTCGGAGGGCCGCCGGCCGAGTGCGACGCGGACAGAGCGTCAGAGCATCGCGATTCCCTTCGCCGGCGACACCCGCGTGGCCCGCCGTGCCGGGACCACCGAGGCGATCAGACCGGTCGCCGTCGTGGCGGCGAGCACGATCGCGACCTGGAGCCACGGCACCGAGAACGCGACGTCGTCGACGAGACCCTCGGTGAGCGCCCGGACGCCGAGCCATGCGTACGCACCTCCGAGGGTGGTTCCCAGCACGGCGCCGACTCCGGCCATGAGGAGCGCCTCGCCCGCGAGCGTGCGTCGCAGCCCGCCGCGGCTGAGGCCGAGCGCCCGCAGCAGCGCGTTCTCCCGCGAGCGCTCGAGGATCGACAGGCTCAAGGTCCCCGTCATGCCGACGACGGCGATGAGGACCGCGACGGCGAGCAGGCCGACGACGACCGCCAGCATCACGTCGAGCTGCAGGCCGATCCAGGTCCGCTGGACCATGCTTCCGGCGACGTCGGCACCGGCGGACCGGGCGACGGTCGCCGTGTCGGCCATGACCTGTTCCGCGGGCGCCCCACCCTCGCCGCGCGCCCAGACCGCGCGCGGTTCCGCTGCCACGCCCAGCTCGTCGAGCACCCCCGGTCCGACGAGGACGACCTCGCCGAGCGACCCGCCGCCGCGTGGACGGAGGTCGAGCTCGCCGAACGTCGTCCGCAGCCGGGCGCTCTCGCCGTACGAGAGGTCGAGGGCGGTCGAGAGCTCCTCACCGATGACGAGCTCTCCCGGACCCGGGACCACCGTGTCGCCGTGGACGATGCGCGCCGCCGCCGGCGACACCTCCAGCGCCAGCACACGGTGCCCGTCCATCTCGACCTCCCCTCCCGGCAGGGTGGCGACCGAGTCGACGCCGTCGACGCCATCGACGCGGTCCCCGACACCCTCGGCGAGAGGGCCCCCGGCCGCGACCACCCCGACGTCGAGCGCGTACGACGCGTCCAGGTCCCGGTCGATCGACCCGCGCAACGAGGCGGTGCCGATCACCACCATCGTGATGAGCGTGACGCCGATGAGGAGGGAGGTCGCCGTCGAGGCGGTCCGGCGAGGGTTGCGGACGACGTTGTCCGCCGCGAGCCGGCCCGAGACACCGCTGCGCCCGACGACCGGCCCGACCAGCCGGAGGAGGGCGGGGACCAGCAACGGGGCGAGGACGACCACGCCGAGGAACGACGTCATGCCGCCGGCGAGGCCGACCGGGATCAGGTCACCGGTCCCCAGGACCAGGCCGGCGCCACCGACGGACACGAGCACCGTGCCCAGGGCCACGCGGATCCTCCCGGCGCCCCCGGAGAGTCCGGTGGTCTCGTGCGGGCGGAGGGCCTCCAGCGGTGTGAGGCGACCGATCCGGCGAGCAGGCAGGACCGTCGCCCCCACCGCGACCAGCACGCCGAGGGCGAACGGCAGGCCGACGCCGAGCGGGCTCAGCGACACCGCCCCGAAACTGATCCCGGCCGTCCACGCGCGCAGGGCGGCGACGGTCGCGTGCCCGAGTCCCCAGCCGACCAGCACCCCGACCGTCGAGGCCGCCACTCCGAGGGCGAGCGACTCCAGGCGCAGCGAGCGGACGATCTGACGGCGGGTCGCGCCGACGCAGCGCAGCAGCGCGAGCTCACGGCGGCGCTGGGCGAGGACGGTCGTGATGGTGCTCGCGATGACCAGCGTCCCGACGAATGCCGAGATCGCGGCGAACACCAGGACCATCCGTTGGAGAATGTCCACGTCGTTGGTGGCCTCCGCGACCGCGGAGTCGACCCATGCCTCACGATCGGCGACCGGACGCTCGGACCTGTCTGCACCCACGGCAGACCGCAGCGCCTTCCCCGTCGCTGCCGCGGTCGTGTCGGCGACGCGCACGGACACGTCGTCGGCCGTGAGGACGTCACCGAGCCGCGAGCCGACCTGCTCCGAGACGTACACCGTCGATCCCAGCGTGCCGCCCGGGCTCGTCGTAAAGCCGGTGATCGCCACCTCCACCGGGCCGCGTTGCCCGAAGACGCGCACGGTGTCGCCCAGCGCGACGTCGTACCGCTTCGCGCTCGAAGCGGCCATGAGCGCCTCCCGCGGCCGCTGCGGAGCGACTCCGTCGGCGACCTCCTGCCACCTCAGGTCGCGGTCCGCGGCGACTGTGCCGACACTCATCAGCTGCCGGGCCGAGCGGGCCTCCACCTCCACGAAGCCGAGCCGGTTGACGACCGCCCCCTCGACGCCGTCGACGGCCCGGATCTGGTCGATGAGCCGGTCCAGGGTGCGGGAGTCGTCGGCCGACGTGTCCACGACCAGGTCGGCGCCGGCGTACTGAGCGACGACGTCGGACCTGAGCCCGTCACGGGCCGAGGCGCTCAGGGCGTTCACGGCGACCATGAAGGCCACCGACATGACGATGGCGGCGACGGCGGTGACGTAGCGCCGGGAGTGCGCCCGCAAGGACCCCCAGAGCACCGTGCGCATCAGGCGTCCAGTCCGGCGATCGCGCTGACGACGTCCTCGGCGGTGGGGCGCTCGAGCGTCCCGGCCAGCCGCCCGTCTCGCAGCAGCAGCACACGGTCGGCGTACGCGGCCGCGGTCGGCTCGTGCGTCACCATCACGACGGTCTGCGCGAGCTCGTCGACCGAGCGGCGGAGGAAGTCGAGAACCTCGGCGCTGGAGCGGCTGTCCAGGTTGCCGGTCGGCTCGTCGGCGAAGACGACGTCGGGCGAGGAGAGCAGCGCCCGCGCGATCGCGACCCGCTGCTGCTGGCCGCCGGAGAGCTCCGACGGACGGTGCGAGAGTCGGTCGGCGAGGCCGAGCACCTCGATGAGCGTGTCGAAGCGCCGCCAGTCCGGCTCGCGACCCGCCAGGTCCAGCGGGAGCAGGATGTTGTGGCGCGCGGTGAGGGTGGGGAGCAGGTTGAACGCCTGGAACACGAACCCGACGTGCTCGCGCCGGAACCTCGTGAGGGCGTTGTCGTCGAGGTCGCCGAGGCCCGTACCCGCGACCTCGACCTCCCCGGAGGTCGGCGAGTCGAGCCCGGCCAGGCAGTGCATGAGCGTGGACTTCCCCGAGCCCGACGGGCCCATGATCGCGGTGAGCCGGGCGCGCTCGATGGTGAGGTCGACGCCGTCGAGAGCCCGGACCTCCGCCGGACCGCGGCCGTAGGTCTTGACGAGCCCGCGGGTCCGCGCGGCCGCCGTGTCGGTGGGGGTCTGGACGCCGCCCGGCACGGCCGAGGCGAGAGAGGAGACAGGGATCGATGACATGACGACCACGCTAGGAACCGCGGCCGTCGTGAGCGTCGACCCGCGGACCCCTCTCCGACGTGCGCGGTCATACCGCGGTCGTACGTGCCAGTGTCCTTCGGCTCAGGTGGTCGGGCGCACCAGCGCGGTGTCGTACGCGAGGACGACGAGCTGCACCCGGTCCCGGCTGCCGGTCTTGGCCAGCAGCCGCCCGATGTGAGTCTTGACGGTCGGCTCCGCGACGACGAGTCGCCTCGCGATCTCGGAGTTGGTGAGCCCTTGCGCGACGAGGACCAGCACCTCGCGCTCTCGATCGGTGAGCATGTCGAGGCGATGGTCGGGGGCGGCCTCACCGTCGGGCAGCTGGTCGGAGAACCGCTCCAGCATCCGCCGGGTCGCACTCGGCGCCACCACCGCGTCGCCGCGGTGCACGTCACGGATCGCGGCCAGCAGCACCTCCGGCGGGGCGTCCTTGAGCAGGAACGCCGACGCGCCAGCCCGCAGTCCGCTGTAGACGTACTCGTCGAGGTCGAACGTCGTGAGCACCACGACACGGGCGGTCGATCCCCGCTCGCTCAGGACACGCGTCGCGGCCACACCGTCCAGCCGCGGCATCCGGACGTCCATCAGCACCACGTCGACGCCGGTCACCGACAGCCGCTCCACGGCCTCGAGCCCGTCGGCCGCCTCGCCGACGACCTCCATGTCCGGCTGCGACTCCACCAGCATCCGGAAGCCCGCCCGGACCAGCTGCTGGTCGTCGACGAGGAACACCCGCAGCGGGCGCTCGGATGACCCCTCCTCGGGCAGGTCGCTCACCTGGTCTCCTTCCCGTACGGGATGCGGGCCTCGACCCGGAACCCGCCACTGGCCAATGGTCCGGCCACGACCGTGCCGTCGTGGATGGCGATGCGCTCCCGGATGCCGCGGATGCCGTGTCCTCCGCGCGGCGAGGGTCCGGCAGCCACCGGCTGGGTGCCCCCGTCGTCCTCGACGCAGACCAGCACGTGGTCGGGGAGCACACCGACCTGGACCCGCGTGCGGACGCCGGCGCCGGCGTGCTTGAGGGTGTTGGTGAGCGCCTCCTGCACCACGCGGTAGACGGTCAGTCCGGTGGTCGTGTCGACCGCCGACGGGTCTCCCGCGACCTCGGCACGGACGTCCAGCCCGCTGCGGCGCACCTGGTCGACCAGGGTCGGCACGTCGGTCGCCGTCGGCATGGGCGCCCGCTGCGTCGCGTCGGAGGCGTCGTCGTCGCGCAGGAGCCCGAGCAGGCGGCGCATCTCGGCGAGGGACTGGCGCGACGTGCGCGAGATCGTCTCGAGGGTCTCGCTCGCCGCCTCGGGCCGCGTCCTCGAGGCGTAGAGCGCGCCGTCGGCCTGGACGACGATCACCGACAGGCTGTGCGCGACGACGTCGTGCATCTCGCGGGCGATCCGTGCACGTTCGGCCGCGGCGGCGATCTGTGCCTGCTGCTCGGCGTCACGCTCGAGCTGGCGGGCCCGCTCCTCCAGGCCGACGACGTACTCCCGCCGCGTGCGCATGTAGGCGCCGAAGGACCACGGCGCAGCGACGACGAGGCTCATGACGACGATGTTGCCGACGATGCTGGACTCGGGCGAGGACGCGTACCACTCGAGGGTCGAGAGGAGCACCCCGAGGAAGCCGACGCCGAGCCCGGCACGCCGAGCCCAGAGCGGGCCGTACGCGGCGACGGAGTAGAGCGCGACGAGGAGGGCGACGTCGGCGTAGAGCGGTTCGTCGGTCAGGACCAGCTGGCCCGCCAGCAGCAGCGACACGAGCGTGAACGACGCCACCGGGCGTGTACGGCGCCATGCCAGCGCCAGGAGGATGAGGATCTGGTAGCCCGCCTCGCCGGCGGTGCCCGCGGTGCCCAGGTTGAGCGCGAAGGGGACGAGCGGCAGGGCGAGTGCGCCGGCCAGGGCCGCGTCCACCGCGAAGGGGTGGTCACGCGTCCACGCCGTCACTCTCCTCACCTGGCCAGGGTAGGCGGCCGGAGCCGCTCGCCCATCAGACCGTGGTCTGATCCTGTCGACGGGTCAGACCAGCCGAGCGAGCACCGCCGGGTCGATGTTGGCCCCCGAGGCGATCGCCACCGTGGTCCCGGCGGTGTCACCGACCACGCCCTTGAGCACAGCCGCCGCAGCGACCGCACCGCTCGGCTCGACGACCACCCGGGCGCCGCGCACGACGGCGCCCACCGCCGCGAGGATCTCCTCCTCGGAGACCGTGACCACGTCATCGACGTAGGCCGTGATGTGGTCCCAGTTCAGCACGCCGACCGAGTCCGTGCGGAGCCCGTCGGCGACCGTCCGAGACGTGTCGGCGACCGACCAGACCCTGCGCTCCCCCGCCGCCCAGCCCTCCGCGAGGTCTGCCGCGAGCTCCGGC
Organism: Mumia sp. zg.B21; assembly: GCF_019550855.1. NCBI lineage: Bacteria > Bacillati > Actinomycetota > Actinomycetes > Propionibacteriales > Nocardioidaceae > Mumia > Mumia sp. zg.B21. The sequence continues at coordinate 1,490,457 of NZ_JAHWCJ010000001.1, forward strand.
TCAACCGCGACCACCCGGACGTCCGGGCGCAGAGCCTTGACCGCCGCGGCGACGCCGCTCACCAGGCCGCCGCCGCTGACCGGGACGACCACCGTCGCCAGGTCGGGAACCTGCTCGACGATCTCCAGCCCGACCGTGCCCTGGCCGGCGATGACGCGCGCGTCGTCGTACGGCGGGATCAGCGCGGCACCGGTCTCCGCGGCGATCTCCTCCGCACGCGCGTGCCGCTGCGAGGGGGCGACCATGACGACGTCCGCACCCCACCGACGGGTCGCGGCGACCTTGACCTCGGGGGCGTTGTCGGGGATCACGATGGTCGCGTGGACCCCGGCGACACGGGCCGCGTACGCGACGGCCTGCGCGTGGTTGCCCGACGAGTGGGTCACGACGCCCGCACGACGCTGCGCGTCGTCGAGAAGGGCCACGGCGTTGGTGGCGCCGCGCAGCTTGAACGCTCCGGTCGGCTGGAGCCCTTCCGCCTTCACGGCCCACGGGACGCTGCCCTCCGGCGTCACGAACGGGACCACCGGCGTCCGCAGACAGGTGCCGGCGATCCTTTCGGCCGCGGCCCGGATGTCGTCGAGGCCGACCAGGGAGGATGCGATGCTCATGTCGCCAGCCTAGGGCGGCTCCTGGGCCTGCCGACGGTTCGGGCGCACCGGTACCCTGGCCGCATGGGCAAGGCGATTCCGGTCATCATCGTCGTGGCGTTCGCGGTGTACGCGCTGTTCGACGTCATCGCCACACCGCCGGACCGGGTCCGTTATCTCCCGAAGCCGCTCTGGGCGATCGTCGCGCTGGTGCCCGCCCTCGGCGTCGTGACGTGGCTCGTCTTCGGCAAGGTGCGCACCAAGCCTGCCGGCCCTCCGCGGCCCCAGCGCCCCATCGCGCGCGGCCCGGACGACGACCCCGACTTCCTGCGGGGCCTCTGAGCCCGGAGGCTACTTCGCGTACGAGTGGAGGCCGGGGAAGAAGAGGTTCACGCCGACGAAGTTGAACACGAACGTCGCGAACGCGATCAGGGCGAGGATCGCGGCGGCCCTGCCCTTCCAGCCCGCTGTGGCGCGGGCGTGGAGGTAGCCGGCGTAGGCCACCCAGGTGATGAACGCCCAGACCTCCTTCGGGTCCCACCCCCATGGACGACCCCACGCGTGCTCCGCCCAGATGGGCCCGGAGATCAGGGCCGCGAACGTCCAGACAGGGAACGAGAAGGCGGTCACGCGGTAGGCGAGCTGGTCCATCGCGGCGGCCTTGGGCAGCCGGCCGAGGTAGCCCTTGGCGCCACCCCTCGCGTCAGCGCGGGTGCGCAGCAGGTAGAGCACCGAGGCGCCGGCCCCGACGAGGAAGCCCGCGCCGGCGACCATCGCCGAGATGACGTGGATGACGAGCCAGTACGAGTCGAGAGCCGGCACGAGCGGACCGGCCGGCACGTACACCGTCATCGAAAGACCGAGCACGACCACCGAGAAGCCGAGGACGATCGGCGCCAGCCACTGGACCTGCATGAGGACGACCATCACGAGGTAGCCGGCGAGGACGACGGCGATCCCGGTGGTCGCGAACTCGTACATGTTGCCCCACGGGACCCGCTCGGCCGCCAGACCGCGCCCGACGACGCCGGCGAGGAGCACGAGGAAGCCGAGGACGGTCAGCGAGAGCGCCACACGGCCGAAGAGGTCGGAGCGTTCCTCGGCGGTCTCGGCCGCGGCGTCGGTCGTCGCCGTGGTCGTCGCGCCAGAGGCGTCCGACGACCCAGCACCCGACCCAGCCCCCGAGATCGCCGCGCCCGCGAGCGCGGGCTCGGCGGCGCGGGCCGAGCGTTCGGCCCGGACGGCCTTCGAGCCGAACGCCCACTGCGCGACCGACGCCAGCCACGCCAGCGCCAGCACCGCGGTCGCCGACGCGATCGCGGCGTTGGAGAAGTTGGCCCAGTCCTCGAGTGTCATCCCTCGTCCTCGCTCGTACGGCGCGATCCTGTCGCGCCCACCGCGGCGTCATCGGTCTCCGACGCCGCGTCGTAGTCCTTGCCAGTATGCCCCGTGCGCTCGACGAGCCGCTCCGTGAGGTCGTCGACGGTCTGCGCGACGTCGCTGCGAGGGACGCGGTCCAGCGCGGCGACCTCGACCACGGTCACGCCGTCCTCGCGTCGACGAGCGCGGACCCACGTCCGTCGCGGTCTGATCGTCAGAGACAGGATCAGACCCATCACGCCGACCGAGACGCCCCACAGCGGAACCATCACGCCGGGCTGGGCGCTGAACTGGAAGCGGACGAACTGCCGGAGCTCCACGAACTCGACCGTCCCTGCGCCGTCCGGGAGCGAGACGCTCTGGCCCGGCCCGAGCATGATCCGCAACGGCTCCCCGTCGTCACCGGTGAACTGCGTGAGGTTGTCCTTGTCCAAGATGTAGACCGACTGGGTCTCGCCGTCGTCCAGCCCGAGGTCGCCGTAGTAGGCGAACAGTCCGAGCAACGGGTTCGCGGCGGCCGGGTGCGCCGAGACCGGGATGTCGTCGTCACCGGTCGAGACGGCGGTGGGGAGGAAGAAGCCCTGGAAGCCGAGCTGCTGGGGTCGCGCGTCGGCGACCTTCACCACGCCGTTGGACGTGTAGCTCGGGTCGGAGGGAAGGAACGGCACCGCGTCCTCGAACACGACGCGACCGTTGCCGTCCTTCACCCGGATCACCGGGGCATATCCCTGGCCCACGAGGTAGACCGACGCACCGTCGACCCGCAGCGGATGGTTGACCTTCAGCTCGTACGGACGCGGCTCGTCACCAGGGCGGTCGGTGACGGTCCCGGTCGCGACGAAGTCGCGTGGCGCCCCGCGCTGCGGTCCGTCGGTCTCGAACGTCGCGTCGAAGTCGTCGAGCGTCAGCGAGAAGGGCGGCAGGTCGTCGGTGTCGAACAGGCCCCCGGAGGTGAACTCGTCGAACTGGGTGAGCGTGTTGGAGAAGCCGCTGCCCTCGGTGACGATGGCGTTGCCGCGATAGCCGAGCAGGCTCATCGACGCCACGCCGACCAGCACGACCACGAGGCTGACATGGAAGACGAGGTTGCCGAGCTCGCGCAGGTAGCCGGTCTCCGCACGGACCTCGCCCTCGACGACGTCCCCGGAGGCGTCGGCGTCGGTGACCGTGTCCTTGCGGGCGCGACCGAGGGCCCCCCGGGCGGCGGCCAGGACCGTCTCGACGTCGGCGGTCGTCTCGTACGTCGCCGACGCCGGGAGCCGGGAGAAGTTCTTGGGGGCACGCGGCGGACGGGCCCGCAGCGCGGAGGCATACACGCCCACGCGCGGGATGATGCAGCCCACCAGCGACACCATCAGCAGGATGTAGATCGCGCTGAACCAGACCGACGTGTAGACGTGGAAGGCCCCCAGCGTGTCGAGCACAGGCGCCAGGTCGGGGTGACGCTCGAAGTAGGCCTGGACGGCGCGGGCGTCGACCGACCGCTGCGGCACGATCGAGCCCGGGACCGCCGCGAGCGCGAGCAGGAGCAGGAGGAACAGCGCCGTACGCATCGACGTCAGCTGTCGCCACGCCCACCGGGCCGTCTCCACGAACGAGAGCGCCGGTGCAGCGCCTCCACGGCCCTTCTTGGTCGGAGCCCGTCGATCGTCTGCCATCACACCACCGGCCTGAAGCTGCCGACCCACGAGGTCAGCTCGGTCATCAGCTGCCCCCACAGCCCTGTCACGAGGAGCACGCCGACGACGACGAGCAACCCTCCACCCACGAGGGAGATCACCCGCTGGTGCCTGCGCACCCAGGAGGTCGCCCGCGCGAAGCGGCTGAACGCCACCGCCGCCAGCAGGAACGGGATGCCCAGCCCGAGGCAGTACACGAAAGTGAGGAACGCGCCACGACCCGCCGTGCCCTCGCCGTAGGCGAGGGTGAGCACCGCGCCCAGCGCGGGCCCGATGCACGGCGTCCACCCGATCGCGAACAGCACCCCGAGCAGCGGGGCGACCGCGAGGCCGACCGACGGCACGGCGTGGATCCGGACGTCACGCTGGAGCCACGGGACGAAGCCCATGAAGCCCAGGCCCAAGACGATGACGACGACTCCCATCACGATCGCGATCGGCCGCTCGTACTCCCTGAGCTCGTAGCCGATCGAGCCGAAGAGCACCCCGTAGGAGACGAAGACGGCGCTGAAGCCCAGCACGAAGAGCACCGCGCCGGCGAGCAGTCTCCCGCGCTGCCTGGCCGACTTGCCGTCTGCCGCCACCTCGGCCGCGGTCATCCCCGAGACGTAGGAGAGATAACCCGGGAGCAACGGCACGACGCACGGCGAGAAGAAGGACACGAGCCCTGCCAGGAGCGCGACGGCCGTGGCGACCAGCAGCGATCCGGACATGACGGCGTCTGAGGCCCATCCACCCATCAGACCGCTCCCGCTTCCTCGATGAGACCCCGCAGCGTCGACTCCGTGATCGAGCCGAGGATGCGGGCCGAGACGGTCCCGTCCGGCGCGATCACCCAGGTCGTCGGGACCGCCATCGACGGGAGGCTGTCGCGGAAGCCGAGCACGGCCTGACCGGTGCGGTCGAAGATCGAGGGGTAGCCGATGTCGAAGTTCTCGTCGTAGGCCAGCGCGGCCGCGCGGGAGTCGCGGATATTGATGCCCAGGAACTGCACGTCGTCACCGGTCTCGGCATCGAGCGCGGCGAACGCGGGCGCCTCGACCCGGCAGTCGGCGCACCACGAGCCCCAGACGTTCACGACGACTGTCTTGCCGGCGAAGTCGGACAGCGCGATCGGGTCGCCCTCGAGGGTCTCCCCGGACAGCTCCGGGGCCGGCTCGCGCTCGGCCGGCTTCGGCACGGTGATGCTGCCGTCGCCGGCCACGAAGCCACCCGTCGTCTCGTCTGCCTGCGTCGACGACGAGCAGCCGGCGAGCAGCGCCACCGCGGCGACGGAGACGAGCAGTCGCGCAGCGAGAGGACGGATGGCGTGGGAGGTCATGCGCCGCCGACGAACTTCTTGCGCAGCTTGGCGGGGATGAGGTCACCGGCCGGCTCGTTGTAGGCGACCGCCACCGGCACGTCGCCCTCGTAGGTCACCGAGGTGACGCTCGCGAGGGAGCACTGGCGTCGGCGGGGGTCGTGGAGGTAGCGGCGTCGCTCGACGGTCAGCCGTGAGACCCAGATCGGCAGCTGGTGCGAGACGATCACGGCCTCGTGCCCGCGCGCCGCGTCCCGTGCGTCCGCCATCGCGGCGAGCATCCGGGCGGCGATCTGCGTGTACGGCTCGCCCCAGGACGGCCTGGAGGGGTTACGCAGCATCCACCACGTGACGGGGTGCCGGAGGGACCCGTCACCGACGCCGAACGTCTTGCCCTCGAACCGGTTGCCCGCCTCGATGACACGCGGATCGGTGGTCACCTCGAGGCCCAGCGTCGCGGCGATGGGCTGCATCGTCTCCTGCGCGCGCTCGAGGGGCGAGGCCACCAGGTGCGTGACGTCGCCACCGTCGAAGTACTCCGCGCCCCGCTCGGCCATCTGGCGGCCAAGGTCGGAGAGGTGGTAGTCGGGGAGGCGTCCGTAGAGGACACCAGCGGGGTTGTGCACCTCGCCGTGCCGCATCAGGTGGACGATGGTGCGGTCCTGGGTCGTCATGGGGTCATTCTCGCCGGTCGTTCGAGGATTGCGGTGGGGTGGTCGCCCAGCAGGGCCGAGAAGGCACGCCGGTCAGGCCCGGAGCGCCTCGGCTGCAGCCTGGGCCGCCGGCACGAGAGCCCGCTCGACGGTGTCGAGGGCATCGTCGTCGAGGGCGTGAGAGACGAACCACGCCTCGAACGCGCTCGGCGGCAGGTAGACGCCGTTGTCGAGCATCGCGTGGAAGAACGCCCGGTACGCCGGCTGGCTCTGCGCCTGCGCGTCGGCGAAGTCGACGACGGCGTCCGTACGGCCGAGGAAGGCGCTGAAGAGGTTGCCCGCGGCCTGGACGACATGAGGCACACCGGCCGCGTCGAGGGCCTTGTCCACCAACCCCTGGAGGGTGGTCGAGACGGCGTCGAGGTGGGCGTACACGTCGTCGGTGGCCAGGCGCAGCGTCGTGAGGCCGGCCGTCGTGGCCACCGGGTTCCCCGAGAGGGTGCCCGCCTGGTAGACCGGACCCTCCGGTGCGAGCTGTCGCATGATCTCCTCGCGACCACCGAACGCCGCCGCCGGGAACCCACCACCCATGACCTTGCCGAACGTCATCAGGTCGGGGGCCCACCCTTCGTGGGCGCCGTCCAGACCCCAGTGCCCGCTGCGGCTGACCCGGAAGCCGGTCATGACCTCGTCGGAGACGAACAGGGCGCCGTGGGACCGGCAGGTCTCGGCGAGGAACGCGTTGAAGCCGGGAAGCGGCGGGACGGCGCCCATGTTGCCGGGCGCAGCCTCGGTGATGACGCAGGCGATCTGCGCGCCGTGCTCGGCGAAGGCCGCCGCGACGGCCTCGCGGTCGTTGTAGGGCAGCACGATCGTCTGTGCGGTGGACGCCGTGGGGATGCCCGGCGTGCCCGGGAGCCCGAACGTGACGACGCCCGAGCCCGCCTCGACCAGCAGCGCGTCGACGTGGCCGTGGTAGCAGCCGGCGAACTTCACGATCAGGTCGCGGCCGGTCCAGCCGCGGGCCAGCCGGATCGCCGACATGGTGGCTTCGGTGCCGGAGGACACCATGCGCACCAGGTCGACCGGGGTACGAGCGACGATCTCCTCGGCCAGCGCGACCTCAGGCTCGCTCGGCGTGCCGAAGGAGGTCCCACGGCTCGCCGCGTCGCGAACCGCCTCGATGACCTCTGGGCGCGCGTGGCCCAGGAGCATCGGCCCCCAGGAGGCCACCAGGTCGACGTAGGTGTTGCCGTCGACGTCGGTGAGGATCGCGCCGCGACCCTCGCGCATGAAGCGGGGCGTGCCCCCGACAGCGCGGAAGGCGCGGACCGGGGAGTTCACTCCACCCGGCGACACGGCACGGGCGCGATCGAACAGCTGATGGGAGATCTCGGATCCGGACACCCTGCCATTGTCCCTGACGGGCCAAGCGCGCCCGAGGCGACGAGCGGCGGCGGTCCGCAGGCTCCGCAGGTACGCGGCGGTGACCCAACATCGCGTCTAGGCTGGAGGCTAAGGATGTGCTGAGACGGTGGCCACATCACGCCACCCTCACCTAGGGTGAGCGGTGGACGGACAGTGTCACACCAGGTTCGGGTTCGGGCCACGAGGGAGTTGATCGGCGGCATGGGGGCAGCACGCAGAGGCCAGAAGGCCAACGGCAAGCGCACCAGCTGGTGGCAGACCACCGCTGCGCTCCTGCCCTGCGCGATGATCGCCGGCGCCTGGGGCGCTGCCGTCGCCCTTCCCAAGCAGCCCGGGCCTGTGGACAGCGCCGCCTACTCCGCGTACGCCGAGGGCTCCCCGCAGGTCCCGGTCACCGGCCCCGACCTCCAGGTCACGCCCCTCCAGGACCCTGTCGAGCAGCAGTCCTCCAGCAACGCCGTCACTCCTGCCGCGCTCGTCGGCGCTCCGTCGGACATCCCCGGACCCGCGCTCGCCGCCTACCAGCGTGCCGCCAACGTCATGGCGGTCACCAAGCCGGAGTGCAAGCTGTCCTGGGAGCTCCTCGCCGCGATCGGCCGGGTCGAGTCCAACCACGGTCAGTTCGGCGGCGCAACGGTGACCAGCACCGGCGCCACCTCGCGCGCCATCATCGGCATCGCGCTCGACGGCACCAACAACACCGCACGCATCCCGGACACCGACAAGGGCGCCTGGGACGGCGACGCGAAGTGGGACCGCGCGGTCGGCCCGATGCAGTTCATCCCCTCCACGTGGTCCTCGGTCGGCGTGGACGCCGACGGCGACGGCAAGGCCGACCCCAACAACATGAACGACGCAGCGCTCGGCGCGGCGGTCTACCTCTGCGTGGGCGGCCACGACCTCAGCGTCGAGGCAGGCGCGCGCGCCGCCCTCATGTCCTACAACCGTTCGACGGCGTACGCCGACCAGGTGCTCGCGCTCGCGGCGAGGTACGGATCGTCCAGCCCCGTCTCGATTCTCCCCACCTTCCCCTACCCGAGCAGCCCGGTCGCGCCGCTCGGGCCGGTCGGACCCCGACCTCCGGCCGCCGGCGTTCCCGGTGGCCCTGGAGCCGGCGGTTCGCAGCCGACGCCGACGATCGTGGCGCTCGGGATCGAGAAGCCGCCGACGCCGAAGCCGCTCGACCCCGGCGGCATCACCTCGCCCAAGCCCGGCACGCCGACGGTTCCCACGAAGCCGCCGACCAAGCCTCCGACGGATCCCACCAAGCCTCCGACGGATCCCACCAAGCCTCCGACGGATCCCACCAAGCCTCCGACGGATCCCACGAAGCCGCCGACCACGCCGCCGACCAAGCCGCCGACCAAGCCGCCGACGGATCCCACCAAGCCGCCGACCGACCCGACCGACCCGACGACGCCTCCGACGACCGAGCCGCCCGCCACGACCGAGCCGCCCGCCACGACGGAGCCGGACCCGGAGCCGACGACGGCAGAGCTGGCCCAGGCGTTCTGCGCGACGCTCGACGTCAGTGCAGACACGCTCCAGACGTGCATCGCGGCCTACGTCGGGGCTGCTCCCAACGGCACCGAGGCGGCGAAGGCCGCCGCCCGCGCCGCCGCCGTCTGACCGCGGAGGCCAGGCTCAGCGTGCGAGCCGCGCGGCGAACTCGCTCGCCCAGTAGGTGAGCACGATGTCGGCTCCGGCACGCCGGATCGACACGAGGGTCTCGGCGATCGCCGCCTCACGGTCGATCCAGCCCTGCGCGGCGGCCGCTTCGACCATCGCGTACTCGCCAGAGATGTTGTACGCCGCCACGGGCACGTCGACGGAGGCGCGCACCGAGGCGACGACGTCGAGGAAGCCCATCGCCGGCTTCACCATCACCAGGTCCGCACCCTCCGCGACGTCGAGGGCGACCTCGCGCAGGGCCTCGCGACCGTTGGCCGGGTCCTGCTGGTACGTACGCCGGTCGCCGACCAGCGTCGAGTCGACGGCCTCGCGGAACGGCCCGTAGAAGGCCGACGCGTACTTCGCTGCGTAGGCGAGCACGCCGGTGTCGGTGAAGCCTTCGGCGTCCAGCGCCCGCCGTACGACCCCGACCTGTCCGTCCATCATCCCGCTGGGTCCGAGCAGGTGGGCGCCCGCCCGAGCCTGGGCGAGCGCCATCTCGGCATAGATCTCCAGGGTCGCGTCGTTGTCCACGCGCCCCTCGGCGTCGAGCACACCGCAGTGCCCGTGGTCGGTGAATTCGTCGAGGCACAGGTCCGACATCACCACGAGCTCGTCCCCCACCTCGGAGCGCGCGTCGCGGATCGCCACGTTGAGGATCCCGTCCTCGTCGGTCGCGCCCGAGCCGGTGGCGTCCTTGCGGGTGGGCACCCCGAACAGCATGACTCCCCCGAGACCCAGCTCCGCGGCTTCGGCGACCGCCTTGCGTGCCGAGTCGCGCGTGTGCTGGACGACCCCCGGCATGCTCGAGATGGCTCGCGGCTCGGTGAGCCCTTCCGCCACGAACATCGGCAGCACCAGCTGTCGCGCCTCGACCGACGTCTCCGAGACCAGCCGGCGCATGGCCGGCGTGGTGCGGAGACGTCGGGGCCGGACGTCAGGGAACGAGCCGTCGCGATCGACCATCGTCAGCTCCGGCGGCGCGAGCCCTTGGTGCGCTGCGACGGCTTCGTGACCGGGTCGCCGGCCTCCACCATCGCCTGCCGGCGCTTGGCGCCGAAGTCGGCGAGAGCGTCGGCCAGGACCTCGGCCGACGGCGTGGGTGCCACGACGTCGACGCGCAGGCCGTGCTCCTCGGCGGTCTGTGCGGTGGCCGGGCCGATGCAGGCGATCACGGTCGTCGCGTGCGGCTTGCCTGCGATGCCGACGAGGTTGCGGACCGTCGAGCTCGACGTGAAGACGACCGCGTCGAACTTGCCGCTCTTGATCGCCTCGCGGGTCGGCGCCGGCGGCGGCGCCGCACGGACGGTGCGGTAGGCGGTCACGTCGTCGACCTCCCACCCGATCTCGACGAGCCCGGCGACCAGCGCCTCGGTGGCGATGTCGGCACGCGGCAGGAACACGCGGTTGATCGGGTCGAGCAGCTCGTCGTACGGGGGCCAGTCCTCGAGGAGGCCCCGTGCGGACTGCTCGCCGCTGGGGATCAGGTCGGGACGGATGCCCCAGGCAGCGATCGCCTCGGCGGTCTTCTCGCCGACGGCGGCGACCTTGAGTCCGGAGAACGCCCGCGCGTCGAGGCCGTACTCGTCGAACTTCTCGCGGACGGCCTTCACGGCGTTGACGCTGGTGAAGGCCACCCACTCGTAGCGGCCCTCGACGAGGCCGCGCACAGCCTTGTCCATCTGCTGCGGGTTGCGAGGCGGCTCGACGGAGATCGTGGGGACCTCTTCCGAGACGGCGCCATAGCTGCGGAGGCGGTTGGCGAGCGTGGCCGCCTGCTCCTTGGTACGAGGAACGAGCACGCGCCAGCCGAAGAGCGGCTTAGTCTCGAACCACGAGAGCGTCTCGCGCAGGTCGACGACGTCACCGATGACGGTGACCGCCGGCGGGGCCATCTTGGCGGCCTTGGCGTCGGCGGCGATCTTCTCCAGCGTGGAGACGATGGTCGTCTGCTCGGTCGTCGTGCCCACCCGTGTCATGGCCACCGGGGTCCCGGGAGCCCTCCCGGCCTCGATGAGACCGTTGGCGACGTCCTTGATGGTGTTCACCGCGCTCAGCAGGACCAGGGTCTGGTCACCGGCGTACGGCGTCCAGTCGACCTTGGTCTCCCCCATCCGGATGATCGACACCTCGCGGTGCGTGCGGTTGGTCAGCGGCACGCCGGCGTAGGCGGGGACGGCCGAGGCCGAGGACACGCCGGGGACGATCTCGAAGGAGATGTTGGCCTTGTCGCACGCCTGGGCCTCCTCGGGCCCGGTCGCGAAGGTGAACGGGTCGCCGACCAGCAGGCGGACGACGTTCTTGCCGCCCTTCGCGTGCTTGACGACGAGCCGGCCACGGGCCGCGGGGGTCAGGACGCCGCCGTCCTCGCCGTGTCCTCCGTCGACGACCTGGGCCCCCTCGGGCACCAGGGCCGCCTGGTCGGGAGACTCGGTGATGACGATGTCGGCGGCGTCGAGCAGCTCCTTGGCGCGGAGGGTGAGCAGGCCGGCATCACCCGGGCCGGCTCCGACGAAGCTCACGTGGCCGACGGGTCGCTTGACGGCGCTCGTGGCGGTGTCGTCGGCTGTCACCTCAGGCACGGCGGCCTGCTCCTCGGTCGCCTTGCGCTTGCGGGTGGCGGTGGTGGTGCTCACGTTTCTCATTCCTCGTCTGCCTCTGGGTTGACTGGCCCACGGGGGTCGGTGGTCATGGGGTCACGACCCGCATCAGCGAGTCGGCACCCTCGGCGAGCATCTCGGCAGCCAGACGCTCTCCGATCCCGACCGGGTCCTGCACGGATCCGGTCGATGACAGTCGGATGGACGGTGCGCCGGAGGGATCTCCGACGAAGGCCCGCAGCCACAGCCGGGCAGTGCCGTCGTCGTCGACGACCTCGGCCCACGCCCCCACGGGTGCCGAGCATCCCGCCTCGAGCGAGGCGAGCAGGCTGCGTTCTGCGGTGACGGCGGCGCGGGTCGCGCCGTCGTCGAGGCGGGCGAGCAGGCCGGCGACCTCGTGGTCGTCGGCGCGGCACTCGCACGCCAGGGCACCTTGGCCTGGTGCCGGAAGGACCTGCAGCGGGTCGAGCAGCTCGGTCGCCTCCTCGATCCTGCCGAGCCGGCGGAGGCCGGCGGCGGCCAGCACGACCGCGTCGAGCTCACCGGTGCGGACCTTGCCGATCCGCGTGTCGACGTTGCCGCGAAGGCCGACGACCTCGATGCCGAGGCCGAGCGCGTTGATCTGGGCGGCTCGCCGCGGGGACCCGGTCCCGACGCGGGCGCCGGGCGGGAGCTCACCGAGCGTCATGCCGTCGCGGGCGACGACCGCGTCGCGGGGGTCCACGCGCGGCGGGGTGGCCGCGAGGAGGATCCCGTCGGCCGACGACGTCGGCAGATCCTTGAGCGAGTGGACGGCGACGTCCACCTCGCGGGCGAGCAGCGCGTCGCGCAGGGCGGACACGAAGACGCCGGTGCCACCGATCTCGGTGAGGGGTCGCGAGCTCCGGTCGCCGTGGGTCGAGACGGTGACGAGCTCGGTCTCGACACCGGTCAGCTCACCGAGCCGCTCGGCGACCTGGGCCGACTGGGTGGTTGCGAGCGCGCTCGCGCGGGTCCCGACGCGCAACGTCATGCGCGGTCCTCCTTCGGCGAACCTGGCGAGGACCCCTCGGGTGCCTCGGCAGCAGGCGTGGAACGAGTCGGCTCGACTGCGCTGACCGCGTTGATCACGGCCGGGTCGAGGGCGAACAGGTCCGCGAGCGCGTTGGCGTAGGTGAGTGCGTCCGGCCGTCCCGCCATCGCCTTGATCCGGACGGTGGGCTGGTGGAGGAGCTTGTCGGCGACCCGGCGGACGGCCTGACGCAGCTCGTCGACGACCTCCGGATCGACGTCGTGGAGCCGCCCCTCGAGCCGGACGAGCTCCGCGTCGACGACCGCGGTCGCCATCGAGCGCAGCGCGACGACGGTCGGGGTCACCTTCGCCGCGTGACGAGCGGCGAGGAACGCCGCGACCTCACCGGCGACGATCCCGCGCACCGCGTCGATGTCGGCGGCGCCCTTCTCGTCGGCCAGCATCTCCTGCAGCTGGGCCAGGCCGAGGACCATCACGCCCGGGAGGGCGGCGACGTCCTCGTCGATGTCGCGCGGCAGCGCGAGGTCGATCAGGACGTACGGGCTGGTGCGCGCCGTGGTCGCCGCACGGACCTGCTCGGCCGTGATGACCGAACCGGTCGCCCCGGTGCACGACACGACGAGGTCGGCCTCGGCGAGGGCGGCGTCGAGCTCGCCCCACGGCACGGCCGTCCCCCCGACCGTGGCGGCGAGCCGCTCGGCGCCGGCGTGGGTGCGGTTGGCGATGGTCACGCTCGCGACACCCCGACGTGCGGCGGTGGTCGCCGACAGCGCCGCCATGGCACCCGCTCCGACGACGAGGACGCGCATGTCCTCCAGGCGGTGGCCCGCCTTGGCGACGAGCTCGAGCGAGGCCATCACCAGAGACGGACCGGCCCGGTCGATGTCGGTCTCCGCGTGACCTCGCTTGGCGATCCGCAGCGCCTGCTGGAAGAGGACGTTCAGCGCCGGCCCCACCGTGGCGTCGTCCTGTCCGCGCTGCAGCGCGGCCCGGACCTGGCCCAGGATCTGGCTCTCGCCGACCACCATCGAGTCCAACCCGGAGGCGACCGAGAAGAGGTGCGCGACGGCCGCGTCGTCGTAGTGCACGTAGATGTGGCGGAGCAGGTCGTTGCGGGTGAGTCCGGACTGCTCGACGAGCAGGTCGGAGATGTCCTCCACCGAGCCGTGGAAGCGCTCGGCCTCGACGTAGATCTCGACCCGGTTGCAGGTCGAGACGACCAGCGACTCGCTCACGTGATGGGCGTCGAGTGCCTGCTGCGCGACCTTCGCAACCGCGTCGCCGTCGAGCGCGACCCGCTCGAGGACGGAGACCGGCGCGCTCCGGTGGGAGACGCCCACGACGAGGACGCTCATGCCTGGACCTCCTGCGCGGGCGTGCGCTTGCGCTGCTCGTGGTACGCGAGGATCTGCAGCTCGATGGAGAGGTCGACCTTGCGGACGTCCACGCCGTCGGGGACGACGAGGACGGCAGGGGCGAAGTTGAGGATGCTCGTGACGCCCACGGCGACGAGGCGGTCCGCGACCTCCTGTGCGGCCTCGCCAGGGGTCGCGATCACGCCGATCGAGCATCCGTGCTCGGCGACCACGTCGGCGAGGTCGTCGATGTGGGCGATCGAGAGCTCGCCGTGCCTCTCACCGACGCGCGAGCGGTCGCCGTCGACCAGGGCGACGATGCTGAAGCCGCGGGAACGGAAGCCACCGTAGTTCGACAGCGCCTGACCCAGGTTGCCGATGCCGACGATGACGACGCTCCAGTCCTGGTTCACGCCGATCTCGCGGGCGATCTGGTAGCGGAGGTACTCCACGTCGTAGCCCACGCCGCGGGTGCCATAGGATCCGAGGTACGAGAGGTCCTTGCGGAGCTTCGCGGAGTTCACCCCCGCGGCCGTGGCGAGCTGCTCGGACGAGACGGTCCGCAGACCTGACTCACCGAGCCCGGTGAGCGCCCGGAGATACACCGGGAGCCGAGCAACCGTCGCCTCGGGGATGCCCGAGGCGGGACGGCCGTTGGCCTGCGCTCGCAGCTGGTTCACGTCGCTCCTGGACCGCGGTACGGATTCCGGGTGTCGCTGGGGGGTCGGATACCGGCGAACACCGGCAAACCCACTGTAAGAGTTTGTGAACGTGAGAACAAAATCGAGCGCGGTCTGGGTCGGGTGACTCGGGTCACCTGCGCCGGGGCCTCCGGCGTGCGCGCGTCAGCGCACGGAAGCGCTCAGGCCCCCAACGCCGCCCGCAGCCGCTCGGGGTCGACCCGCCAGAAGTCGTGCTGGCGGCCGTCGACGAAGGTGACCGGGATCTGCTCGCCGTAGGTGCGCATCAGCTCCGCGTCTCCGCTGATGTCGACCTCGCGCCAGGACGTCCCGGTCTCCGCGCACACCTGCGCCACGAGGGCGATCGCGTCCTCGCAGAGGTGACACCCGGGCTTGGCGTAGACGACCACCCGGACCGGCTCCGTCGGATCAGCGCTCACTCTGCAACCCCAGGACTCCTCGCGCCTCGGCCGCCCTCAGGCGGCTCTTGGAGATCTCGCCGGTCGTGGTGTGCGGCAGCGAGTCGGTCACCACGATCTCACGCGGCACCTTGAAGCGCGCCAGCCGACCGCGGGCACGCTCGCGGAGCGCCTCGGCGAAACCGTCGGTGTCGTCGAGACGGTGCGACGGCACGACGTAGGCGCGGACGGCTTCGCCGGTCTCGCGGTCCTCGACTCCGACCACGGCCACCTCCGCAACCCCCGGCGCGTCGGCGAGCACCTCCTCGACCTCGCGGGGGAACACGTTGAAGCCCGAGACGATCACGAGCTCTCGCAGCCGGTCGACGAGGGTCAGGTCACCGTCGGCGTCCAGGATGCCGACGTCGCCGGTCGCGAACCATCCGTCCTCGTCCGGCCCGCCCGAGCCGTCCGGCCAGAACCCGCTCAGGAGGTTGGGACCGCGGAGCCAGATCTCACCCGGGTCGCCGAGCTCGGCGTCCGCGCCGTCCTTCTCGACCAGGCGCAGCTCGAGGCCCTGCAAGGGCGCGCCGACCGACCCAGGCTTGTCGACGGGCCGCCCGAGCGTCGTCGTGACGACCGGGGCCGCCTCCGTGAGCCCGTACCCCTGCTGCAGCGTGTGCCCCGTCGTCGCGGCGAACTCCTCGACGAGGTCGGGCCCGATCGGCGCGGCGCCGCTGAGCACCGTCCGCACCCCGGCGAGCGCCGCCGCGACGCCCGGCCGGCCGCTCCACGCGGCGACCACCGGAGGCGCCACGGGGACGACCGTGACCTGGTGACGCACGATCGCGTCGAGGCATCCCTGCGGGTCGAACCGGTCGAGGAGGACCGTCGTCGCCCCCTGCCGCAGCGCCTGTCCCAGGACCGCGTTCAGCGCGAAGACGTGGAACAGCGGCAGCACGGCGAGCACGACGTCGTCACGTCGGACCGGCGGCGGCTCCACGGCGGCGACCTGGTCGAGGTTGGCGAGGAGAGCGCGATGGCTCAGCACGACGATGCGCTGCTCGCTCGACGTGCCGGAGGTCGGCATCAGCAGGGCGGTCGCCTCCGGGTCCGCAGGCGCCGGCGGGAGCCCACGTGGACCAGGATGGATCTGGAGCAGGTCCGCGAAAGGACGGACCTGGGGATCAGGGTCGCTCTCGCCGGCGACGACGGTCAGCAGGCCTGCGCGGGCGAACACCGACGCCCAGTCGGGGTCGCACAGCACGAGCCGTACGCCGGTGATGGCGCACAGCGCCGTCACCTCGTCGCCCGGAGCACGGGGGTTGACGGGCACGACGACCAACCCGAGACGCAGCGCGGCGAGATAGGAGATCGGCAGCTCGAGGCGGTTGGTCATCACGATCGCGATCCGCTGCCCTGCGACGAGTCCTTGGGCGGAGATCCAGGCGGCGACCGCCGAGACCCGGTCGTCGAGACCCTCCCACGTGACCGACCGGCCGGGTCCGTAGCCCTCGACGAGCGCCGTCCCGTCGGGGTCCTGCTCCGCCTGCTGCCGGACGAGCTCCGCGACGTTCACCGTCATGGCGTCGAGTCTTGCACAGCACGATCACCATGCCCCCCTGCCCCGATCTGTACGCTCGTGCCGTGGATGCGAAGGGGCACAGACGACCGCAGAACCTCCGTGCTCGATCGATGCTGGCCGGGGAAGCCTCGGCGGCCGCGGCGGAGGTGGAGACCAGCTTCACCGTCCCTCCTGACTCGACGGCAGCGGCGTTCTTCGACGTCGACAACACGATCATGCAGGGCGCGTCGCTGTTCCATCTCGCCCGTGGCCTCTACAAGCGCAAGTTCTTCACCACCCGTGAGATCGCGGACGCCGCCTGGAAGCAGGCCTACTTCCGCTTCGCGGGGGTCGAGGATCCCGAGCACGTCGAGTCGGCGCGCGCGGCGGCGCTCGCCTTCATCGCCGGCCATGCGGTCAGCGAGCTGGAGCTGGTCGGCAACGAGATCTTCGACGAGACGATGGCGAGCAGGATCTGGCCGGGCACCCGCGCACTGGCGCAGCGGCACCTGGACGACGGGCAGCGGGTGTGGCTCGTCACGGCGGCCCCCGTCGAGATCGCCCGGATCATCGCCCGTCGGCTGGGGCTCACGGGAGCGCTCGGGACGGTCGCGGAGTCCGTCGACGGCGTCTACACCGGTCGCCTGGTCGGCGACATGCTCCACGGTCCTGCCAAGGCCGACGCGGTGCTGGCGCTCGCTCGAGAGGAGGGTCTCGACCTCGATCGCTGCTCCGCGTACTCCGACTCGTTCAACGACCTGCCGATGCTCTCGCTCGTCGGCCACCCGTACGCGGTCAACCCTGACTCGCACCTGCGCTACCACGCACGCAAGCACGGATGGGACGTCGTCGACTACCGGACGGGGCGCAAGGCGGCCAAGGTCGGTCTCCTCGGCGTGGCGGCCGCCGGAGCGGTGACAGGTGCCGCCCTCGGCGCAGCGCGCGCCCGTCGACACTGAGACCCGCCGACTGAGACCGCCGCCCGGCCGAGGTCGACGACTCAGACGAACGGGTGCCCGCGGTCCACCAGCAGCGCATAGAGCGTCTGCTGGATGGTCTCGCGCACCTGGTCGGTGACGTTGAAGACGAGCATCGGGTCGTCGGCGGCCTCGGGGGGATAGGCGTCGGTGCGGACCGGCTCCCCGAACTCGATGATCCACTTGCTGGGCAACGGGATCAGCCCGAGCGGGCCGAGCCAGGGGAAGAACGGCGTGATCGGGAGGTACGGCAGCCCGAGCAGACGCGCGAGCGAGGGGACGTTGCCGATCATCGGGTAGATCTCCTCGGCGCCCACGATCGACACCGGCACGATCGGCACACCGGCGCGCATCGCCGCAGACACGAAACCGCCGCGTCCGAACCGCTGGAGCTTGTAGCGCTCGCTGTACGGCTTGCCGATCCCCTTGAACCCCTCTGGCCAGACGCCGACGATGTGCCCGTCGCCGAGCAGACGCTCGGCATCCTCGTTGCAGGCCAGCGTCGCGCCCATCTTGCGGGCGAGCTCACCGGCGAACGGCAGCTCGAAGACCAGGTCGGCGCCGAGCAGCCGGAGCGTGCGCTGCGCGTGGTCGTTGACGATCAGCGTCGTCATCGCGGCGTCGACCGGGATGGTGCCGGAGTGGTTCGCGACGACGAGGGCGCCGCCGTCGGAAGGGATGTGCTCCGCCCCGCGAACCTCGATGCGGAACCACTTCTCGGCCAGTGGACGGATCGCCGCCATGCCGATGGCGTGCAGCTGGGAGTCCAGCCCGAACTCGTCGACCTCGTAGTCACCGGCGATCCGCCGGCGCACCAGGGCGAGCAGCTCGGCAGCCTTCGCCTCCCAGTCCTCGCCGAGGACCGAGCGTGCGCCTTCGACCAGCGCAGACACCAGCTCGGCGAGCGGGATGCCCGGGGCCGCCTCTGCGGCGGGCTCCTGCTCGTTGTCCACGACGAGCGAGAACGTGGGCCGCTCGTGGGTGGTCGCCTCCGGAGTGGGCGTCTCCCGGTCCGGCTCCGGTGCGACGTGGAGGGGCTCCGGCTCGACCCGCGTGGGAGTCACCGTGATGACCTCGACCGGGCTGCCGATCGCGGGCACGTCCGCCTTCGGCGCGATCTGCACGGCCGGCTTCTCGACGGGTGCGGGCCGGGAGGAGGGCGCCTTCGCGGCAGGGGCCGCCTTCTTCACGGACGCCTTCTTGGCGGCGGGTGCCTTCTTGGCCGACGCTTTCTTCGCAGCCGGAGCCTTCGCGGTGGCTGTCTTCTTGACGGCGGACGCCTTCTTGGCCGAGGCCTTCTTGGCCGGCGCCTTCTTGGCCGAGGCCTTCTTCGCAGCGGTCTTCGTCACCTCCGGCGAGCCGATCGGAGGGTCCTCCTGCGGGGCGTCAGACACGGGTGCCTCCCATCGCGGACAGCACACCGGGCTCGATGGTCTCGGCGAACGCGTCCAGGGTCTGCGGAGTGGAGTAGAGCATCTCGTAGCCGAGCTCACGCTCCAGCTTGGAGCCGTCGCACACCCGGCCGTACTTGAACAGTCGTGCCAGCTCCGGCGTGAAGTCGGAGCTCATCATCCGCACCATGCGCTGGGTGACGCTGTTGAACCCCACCGACGGCAGGCGCAGCAGCGGACGTCCGAGCCGACGTGCCGCCTGGCTCAGCGCGAGGACCTGGGGTCCGACGACGTTGTAGGTGCCGGTGACGTCGCCGGTCGCGGCCAGCGAGAGGACGTTGAGCGCGTCGAACGGGTGCAGGAACTGCAACCGCGGGTCGTAGCCGAGCATCGCCGGCAGGACAGGGAGCTGGAGGTACTCGCTGAAGGGGCCGAGCACGTCGGCCGCCAGGACGTTGCCGAGCCGGAAGGTCGCGATCGTCACGTCGGGCCGACGGCGGCCGAAGCCGCGGACGTACGCCTCGATGTCGACGGCGTCCTTCGGGAAGCCGCTGCCGGCGACCGACCGGGAGGGGGTGTGCTCGGTGAACATCGCCGGGTTGCGCGCCGACGTCCCGTAGACGGCGGTCGAGGACTGGACGACGAGCCGCTCGACCGTCCGGGAGTTCTGGCACGCAGCGAGGAGCTGCATCGTGCCGATGACGTTGATCTCCTTGACCGCGCTGCGCGAGCCGAGCTGGCGCTGCGGGGCCCCGACGTTCATGTGCACCACGGTGTCGACGTCCTCGACGGCCAGGACCTTGCCGATCACCGGCGTGCGGATGTCGGCACGCACGTACTTGATCCCGTGAATGTCGCCGGGCGGCGGCTGGACGTCGAGCCCGACCACCTTGTCGATGCCTGGCGTGACCGCCAGACGACGCGCGAGCCTCGACCCGAGGTCGCGCGCGACGCCGGTCACCAGGACGACGCGACCCATCGTGGTGACCCGGGGGCTACTTGCCGAGACGACGACGCTGGACGCGTGTGCGCTTGAGCATCTTGCGGTGCTTCTTCTTCGACATGCGCTTGCGGCGCTTCTTGATGACAGAACCCACGGTTCACCTTCTCTGCTTCACACGGCCACACACGAGGCGTCCCGGACGTGGGACGACCCAGCCAAGGGTACGGGTTCGGCGGGCATCGGGGTCAAGCGGACCCGGGTTAGGTCGCGATCAGGGCATCGGGTCGAGCCCGTACAGAGGGAAGAGCGCGTTGCGGGTGGCGAGGATCTGCCGGTCCAGCCAGCTCGCCGGGTCGTACCCCTCGCGCCAGTCGCGGTAGGACGTGGACCGTCCGTCGGTCATCCGCTGGGGGGCCATGCCCCCGCTCTTGAGCGCGACGACGTGCTCACGCCATGCCGGGGGTGTGGGGGTGTCGAGCTCGATCGGACGTCCGGCGACGATCGCCATCAGGTGCGCCCACGAGCGCGGCACCACGTCGAGCACCGCGTAGCCGCCGCCTCCGAAGCCGACCCAGCGTCCTGCGCACACCTCCTCGGCGAGGTCCCGCAGCGCGAGGTACGACGCACGCTGACCGTCGACGCTCAGCATCAGGTTGGTCAGCGGGTCGTCCATGTGGGAGTCGCACCCCTGCTGGGTCACGAGCACGTCGGGCTTGAACTCTCCGACGAGCTGCGGGACGACCGCGTGGTAGGCGCGCAGCCACCCGGCGTCGGAGGTGCCCGGAGGGAGCGCGACGTTGACCGCGGTGCCGATGCCGTCGTCGGTGCCGATCTCGGTCGCGACCCCGGTGCCGGGAAAGAGCGTCTGCGGAGTCTCGTGGAGCGAGACCGTCAGGACGCGAGGGTCGTCGTAGAAGATCTGCTGGACGCCGTCGCCGTGGTGGGCGTCGACGTCGACGTAGGCGACCCGCTGCGCCCCGTTGTCGAGCAGCCACCGGATCGCGACAGCCACGTCGTTGTAGACGCAGAAGCCGCTCGCGCGGTCCGGCATGGCGTGGTGCAGGCCGCCGCACACGTTGAGCGCGCGCAGGCTCTGACCGGTCCAGACGCGCCGTGCCGCCTCCACGGAGGCGCCGACGATCAGGGCGCCCGCGGTGTGCATGTCGGCAAAGGTCGGGTTGTCGTCGGTGCCGAGCCCGGCGGCGAGGTTCGGGACGGACGGGTCCGCGCTCACCGCGCGGACCGCCTCGATGTAGGCCGGTGTGTGGACGGTCGCGATGAGATCATCGTCGGCAGCCTTCGACCCCACCCGCCGAAGGTCGTCGCCGACCACCCCGAGCTCGGTCGCCAGCTCCATGGCCAGGTCGACCCGGATCGGCGCCATCGGATGGGACGGACCGAAGTTGTAGCCGGTCAGTCGGTCGTCGGAGACGACGCATGCGGTCCCGGGTCGGTCATCCATACCGTCAGCCTAGCCCCGAGCGTGACGTGGGTCTCTGCCCTGTCGCGTCCCCTTCACGACCGCGTCAGTCGCCGATCTCGCGGGAGCGGTCCCGGGCGGCCCGGGTGGCGGCGATGAAGGCAGCGCGCAGCCCGCGCTCCTCCAGCTCGCTCAACGCCGCCGCAGTGGTCCCGCCCGGCGAGGTGACGCGCTCGCGGAGCACCGCCGGGTGCTCGCCGGTCTCGGCGGCCAGCCGGGACGCTCCCACGAATGTCTGAACGGCGAGATCCGTGGCGGTCGCCCGCGGAAGTCCGAGATGGACCCCGGCCTCGACCAGCGCCTCGATCACGAGGAACGCGTACGCCGGACCGGACCCGGAGATCGCTCCGGCGGCGTCCTGGAGCCGCTCGGGGACGCGGACGACGATGCCCACGGCGCTCATGATCTCGTCCACGACGGCGAGCTGCGCGTCGTCGCAGTGCGTCCCCGCGGAGATCACGGCGACGCCGGCCCCGACCTGCGACGGCGTGTTGGGCACGACGCGGACGACCGGCGTGCCCTCGGGGAGCGCCGCCTCGAGCGCCGTCGTCGTGATCCCGACGGCGAGAGACGCGACGAGCGTGCC
Organism: Mumia sp. zg.B21; assembly: GCF_019550855.1. Taxonomy (NCBI): domain Bacteria; kingdom Bacillati; phylum Actinomycetota; class Actinomycetes; order Propionibacteriales; family Nocardioidaceae; genus Mumia; species Mumia sp. zg.B21. The sequence goes on from NZ_JAHWCJ010000001.1 coordinate 1,512,144, forward strand.
GGGGCGCAGGCGGGGGCCGATCTGAGCCAGGACGCCGGCGACGTCGTACGGCTTGACGCCCACGAGGACGACGTCGGCCTCCGCCGCCGCCGAGAGCGCGTCGGTCACCTCGACCCCGTACGAGGCGCGCAGCGCGGCGGCGTGCTCCTCACGGCGTACCGCCAGCACGAGGTCGGCAGGACGCCAGCCGTGCGCGAGCATCCCCGAGACGATCGCCTCTCCCATCGCGCCGGCACCGACGACCGCAACTCTGCTGCCCATGGTCTGAGGATAGGGGTGACGGTCTCCGTCAGGCGCTGTGGTCGCGTGCCGGCGAGGTGGCGAGGGCGTCGAGGCCGAGGTAGCTCTGCACTGTCGGGCCGACCACGGCGACGAGCTCGTCGACCGTCATCGTGGCGAGCGGCTCCACCTCGAGGAGGTAGCGCGCGGCGACGAGGCCCACCATCTCCGCGAGCAGGAGTGCCGGCACCGCAGGTGGCGCATCCGGCCGGTGGCGCCGCAGCAGCTCCCTCACGGGACCGTCGAGGATGGCGTCGCGGACGATCGCTCCCTGGTCGGCGCTGCCGAGCCCGCTGCGAGCCATCGCGACCACGGCCTCCCGGTTGGCCGGATCGTCCCACGCCGTCAGCATCGCCCGGACGAAGGCGCTGCCGGCGTCGTCGGTCGAGGCCACCAGGACCGGGCCGAGGGCGACGACCGGGTCCACGGGAAGCGCGAGTGCGGCGCGGACGAGTCGCTGCTTGTCCTTGAAGTAGTGGTGGACGAGCGCCGGATCGACGCGGGCCCGCCGTGCGACCGCGCGGATGGACGTGCCGTCGTAGCCGCGCTGCGCGAGCTCGGCCCGTGCGGCGACGACGATCTCGCCCCGCGTGTCGGGTGCGCCCGGGCGTCTTCCTGCCATGGCGGCAGCGTAAGGCCGAGAGGGGGTCGCGAGGCGCTCTTGTTCACACTCGCGGCCCTCGCGTCGTCGGGTGTCCGCCGGGTCAGTGGTCGCCGGAGGGGACGATCGAGGCGAGGTGGAGACGGGTGAACGCCAGCGCTTCGGCCAGATCGGCCTCGCGCTCCGCCCGGTCGGCGGCCTTGCGCGTCGTCACCTCGACCACCACGTCACCGGCGTAACCCCGCTCGGCCAGCACACCGAGGAGCTCGCCCACCGGCTGCTCGCCCCGCCCGGGGACCAGGTGCTCGTCGCGTGCCGACCCCGTGCCGTCGCCGAGGTGGACGTGCGCCAGCCGCCGCCCGAGCTCGCTCGCCATCTCCACCGGGTCGCTGCCCGACGTCGCACAGTGGGAGACGTCCAGGGTGACGTGCTCGTAGCCGAAGACCACCGGATCCCAGCCGGGCGCGTACGCCTGGAACTCGCGCTTGCCCGTACGCCACGGGTACATGTTCTCGACGGCGAAGACGACCCCGGTGCTCTCCTCGAGCTCGGCGACACCGTCCTCGAACGCGCGTCCGTACTCGCGCTGCCAGCGGAACGGCGGATGCACCACGACCAGTCCGGCGCCGCAGGCGCGCGCCATCTCCGCGCTCTTCTCCAGCTTGACCCAGTGGTCGGTGCCCCAGACCCGCTGGGTGATGAGCAGGCACGGAGCGTGCACCGAGAGCACGTCGATCCCGTGCCGCTCCTGAAGCTCGACGATCGCGTCGATGTCGGCGCTCGTGGCGTCGGTGCCGACCATCACCTCGACACCGTCGTAGCCGAGGCGCTTGGCGATCTCGAATCCCACCTCCGTCGACTCCGGATAGACCGACGACGTCGACAGCGCCACGCGGGCGGCGGGGACGGAGACGGGGTGAGCGGGGTCGTCGGTCACGGGACCAGGTTACGCGCCGAGGCCCACGGGCCCCGTCGGAGGCGAAGGGGGTCACATGTGGTCATGGCGCTCGAGCAGGACACCCTCGCGCAGCGCCCACGGGCAGATCTCGAGAGCCGGCAGGTCGAAGAGGTCCATCACGGCGTCCGCGATGACGGCGCCGGCGACCATCTGGTGCGCGCGGTTGGCCGAGACACCGGGACGCTGGGCGATCGCGCTCACCGGCAAGGTCCGCAGCTCCTCGAGGTGGGCGGCCAGCAGGTCGCGCTCGAGGACGCGGCGCACGTACGTCCCTTCCTGGGACGGTGCCGCGCCGCACAGCCTGGCGAGCGAGCGGAACGTCTTGCTCGTCGCGACCGCGTGGTCGAACCCTCCTCCTCGACGGAGCGGACCGACGCTGGCGGCGATCTGCTGACGGACGAACAGGCGTGTCTCCTCGTACTGCGCGTCGGAGGGCACCCCGTCGGGGAAGCGGTCGCGGGTGAGGCGACCCGCGCCCAGCGGCAGGGATGCGCAGACGTCGGGAGTCTCGTCGCGGCCGGCCGCGATCTCGAGCGAGCCGCCACCGATGTCGAACACGCCGAGCCGGCCGGACGACCACCCGAACCATCGGCGGACGGCGAGGAACGTGAGCCGGGCCTCGTCCTCCCCCGGCAGCACCTCGAGCCGGACCCCGGTCTGCGCCTCGACCTTGGCGAGCACGGCGTCGGCGTTGACGGCGTCGCGGACTGCGGAGGTCGCGAAGGCGATCACCTCCGAGCACCCCTTGTCGGCCGCCACGGCACGTGCCTCGTCGACGAAGCGGACCAGCGCCTTGACCCCTCGCGGCTCCACCGCGCCCTCGGCGTCGAGGTGCTCGGCCAGCCGCAGCGGCTCCTTGTAGGTGAAGGCCGGCAACGGCGGAGCGCCCCGGTAGGCGTCGACCACCAGGAGGTGCCCGGTGTTCGAGCCGATGTCCAGGACTCCGATGCGCATGGTGGTGAGCGTACCGAGCGGCCTCGTCTCGCCGGTCTACAGTGAAGTCGTGCCCGAGGTGCTGCTCGACTTTCCCCGCGCGTGGGCGGAGTTCCCCGACCCTGCCGACGACACGCAGGTGTTCCGGTGCGACCTCACCTGGCTCACGTCGCGCTGGACCTGCATCTTCGGACGCGGGTGCCGCGGCATCTATGCCGACGCACCCGACGTGGGCTGCTGCACGCTCGGTGCGCACTTCGCCGACGACGCCGACTACCGGCGCGTCAAGAAGTACGTGAAGAAGCTCGGTCCCGACGACTGGCAGCACCACGCCGAGGGCACCGCGCAGGGGTGGACCGAGACCGACGAGGAGGGTGACCTCAAGACCCGGGCTTACGAGGGTGCGTGCATCTTCCACAACCGCGAGGGCTTCGCCGGTGGCGTCGGGTGCGCCCTCCACAAGTGGGCGCTCGACCACGAGGTGTCACCGGTGCGGACCAAGCCGGACGTGTGCTGGCAGCTTCCGATCCGCCGGCAGTTCCGGGACGTGGAGCGCGGCGACGGCACCTCGTACACGGAGGTGTCCATCGGTGAGTACACGCGGGCCGCGTGGGGTCCGGGAGGCCACGACCTCGACTGGTACTGCTCGGCCAACACCGAGGCCCACGTCGGCCTGGAGCCGGTCTATCTCTCCAACGCCGACGAGCTGACCGCGCTGATGGGCCTGGACGGGTACACCGCCCTCGTCGGGCTGTGCGAGGAGCACCTCGCCGGCGAGCACCGCAGGACCCGGCACCGCGCCGATCCGGGCGCCTGAGCGACGACCACCGTCCGGAGGACGCACCCCGGTGGCCCGAAGACGATGTGCCGGGGGCCACAATGACCCATGCGCCTGGACCATCTCTCGTTCGCCGCCGGCCCTGACGGGCTGGCCGCCACCACGTCGCGGCTCGGCGAGGCGCTCGGTGCGTCGTTCGTGGACGGCGGCAACCACCCCCGCTTCGGGACCCGCAACATGGTTCTCCCCCTCCTCGGCGACCAGTACCTCGAGGTCGTGGCGGCTCTGGACCACCCGGCGTCGGACAAGGCGCCCTTCGGGCAGGCCGTACGCGCCCGCACCGACCTCGGTGGCGGCTGGCTGGGATGGGTCGTCCGTGTCGACGACATGGGCCCCGTCGAGCACCGCATGGGCCGCCACGCGGTGCCGGGCAACCGGCGTCGACCCGACGGCTTCAACCTCGAGTGGCGGCAGATCGGGGTCCGCGGGACCCAGGCCGACCCCCAGCTGCCGTTCGTGGTGTCGTGGGACGTCCCCGACTCCGAGCACCCGTCCCGCTCGGGTCCGGCGAGCGTGCAGCTGCGCTCTCTCGAGATCGCCGGGTCGCCCGACCGCGTCACCCAGTACCTCGGGGAGTCGGTCCTCCACGCGCTCACCGACGTCGACGTGCGCTGGGTGGCCCCGAACGGGTTGCCGGGCATCGTGGCGGCGACCTTCGCGACGGCCCGCGGTGAGGTCCGCATCTAGGACCGTGCGCCTCGGTTCGTGTGGTTGAACTGAGTACGACAACGGATGTCCGTAGTGATTCCGGACTACACCCTTGATCCATGAGCAGCGTTCTACGGATCTCCGGGCACCTGGGTGACACGGCCACCGTCGTGACCAGCATCGCCGTGACGGCCGTGCTCGGCGCGGTCGGAGCGCACCTCCTCATCCTCCGCAACCTCGACGCCGCCGGCTTCGAGGCCGCGGCCGTGATGTCGGCGCTCGTGGCCTTCAGCTGCTTCGCCGGCGCCCTGGCCCTGATGCGTCTGACTGGCAGGCTCCGTCCGGCGCTGTGGGGCTACCTGCCCGGTCTGGTCGCCGTCCTCGCCACCGGTCTGCTGCTCAGCGAGGGCAGCACTCGGGCGGCCGAGGGCGCCGTGTCGCCCCTGCTCGGCGCCCTGATCCTCGTGCTCCCGAGCACCTGGGTCCCGATCTACGGGGCCGTGCGCGCCCATCTCGACACGCGCCGGGAGGATGCTGCCGCGCGCTCGTGGCGCGGCCGGATCTGAGCAGCTCGGTCACCGCCCACACCGCTACGGGCGCGTCCGTGCAGGACTGTCGGTGCTCTCACCTAACGTGTCCGTCATGGCCAAGACCACGACCCCGGTGCGGTGCACGGAGTGCGGCTGGACGAGCACCAAGTGGGTCGGCAGGTGCGGCGAGTGCCAGGCCTGGGGCACGGTCCAGGAGGTCGGTGCCCCCTCCCCCGCCACCCGCACGGCCGCGACGACGGTGACGCGCAGCGCCCTGCCGATCGGTCAGGTCGACGTCGAGAGCTCTCGCTCACAGCCGACCGGCGTCGCCGAGCTCGACCGGGTCCTCGGCGGCGGTTTCGTCCCCGGCGCCGTGGTGCTGCTCGCCGGCGAGCCCGGAGTCGGCAAGTCGACGCTGCTGCTCGAGGTGGCCGCACGCTGGGCCCGCGGTCTGGCCACGACCCTCTACGTCTCCGGCGAGGAGTCGGTCGCGCAGGTCCGGCTGCGCGCCGACCGCACCGGCGCGGTCCACGACAGCCTCTACCTCGCGAGCGAGACCGACCTCGGCGCCGTCCTCGCCCACGTCGACGAGGTCAAGCCGTCCCTCCTCGTGGTCGACTCCGTCCAGACCATCGGCTCGTCCTCGGTCGACGGCACGCCGGGTGGGGTGACGCAGGTCCGTGAGGTCACCTCGACGCTCATCCAGGTGGCCAAGTCCCGCGACATCCCGACGATCCTCGTCGGCCACGTCACCAAGGACGGATCGATCGCGGGTCCGCGCGTCCTCGAGCACCTCGTCGACGTCGTCCTGCACTTCGAGGGAGACCGCAACTCGCGGCTGCGCCTGGTCCGGGCCGTCAAGAACCGCTACGGCCCGGTCGACGAGATCGGGTGCTTCGACCTCTCCGAGTCCGGCATCGTCGAGGTGCCCGACCCGACCGGGCTCTTCGTGTCGCGTCACCACCAACCGGTCTCCGGCACCTGCATCACCGTGACGATGGAGGGCCGTCGCCCTCTGCTCGCGGAGGTCCAGGCGCTGGTGTCGCCGACGGAGCTGCCGCAGCCACGCCGAGCGACCAGCGGTCTCGACAGCTCGCGGATGGCGATGATCCTGGCCGTCCTCTCGCGACGGTGCGGGCTGGCTCTCGGTCGCGCCGACGTCTACGCCGCGACGGTCGGCGGAGCCCGCCTGAGCGAGCCGTCGGTCGACCTCGCCGCCGCCGTCGCCGTCGCGTCGGCCGCGACGGACACCCTCGTCCCGACCGACCTGGTCGCGCTCGGCGAGGTCGGCCTCGCCGGAGAGGTGCGGCGCGTGACCCACCTGGGGCAACGCCTCCGCGAGGCAGCCCGGCTCGGATTCCGTCGTGCCGTGGTCCCGCGAGACGGCTCCGACGTGACTCCGGGCACCACGGACGTCCCGGGCCTCACCGTCCTGCCGGTCGATGACCTGGCCGGCGCGCTCCGCGCTCTCGGCATCGGCTCTCGCGACGGTTGACGCGCGGCGGCCTCGGCCTCAGGGGCCTGCCATTACACTGACGGAAGTCATTGAATCAGATCTCGCGGGGGAGCCAGGTGTCGATCAACGATCGCGCGAGCGGGACGCCCTCGATCCTCCGGGCGACGCTCGCCTCCGTCGCGCCCGGGACCGCCCTGCGCGAAGGCCTCGAGCGCATCCTGCGCGGCCGCACCGGCGCGCTGATCGTCTTCGGCCAGGACAAGGACATCGACGCGCTCTCGACCGGCGGCTTCGTTCTCGACGTCCCCTTCACGCCCACCGCCCTGCGCGAGCTGGCCAAGATGGACGGCGCGATCATCCTCGACAGGGGCGCCACCCGGATCCTCCGGGCAGGCGTGCACCTGATGCCCGACCCGTCCATCCCCACGCACGAGACGGGCACCCGGCACCGCACGGCCGACCGTGTCGCGCGCCAGACCAACGTCCCGGTGATCTCGGTCTCCGCCTCGATGCACATCATCGCCCTCTACGTCGACGGCACCCGCCGCGTGCTCGAGGAGGCCGGCGCCATCCTCGGTCGCGCCAACCAGGCGCTCGCCACCCTCGAGCGCTACAAGCTGCGGCTCGACGAGGTCTCCGGCGCGCTGTCGGCCCTCGAGATCGAGGACCTTGTGACCGTGCGCGACGTCGCCGCGGTCGCTCAGCGCCTCGAGATGGTGACCCGGATCGCCGCCGAGATCGAGGACTACGTGCTCGAGCTCGGCACGGACGGGCGCCTGCTGTCGCTCCAGCTCGACGAGCTCGTGACCGGCGTCGAGAGCGAGCGTGAGCTGATCGTGCGCGACTACGCGCCAGGCGGCCGTCGCGGCAAGCCTCCCGCCGAGATCCTCGAGGACCTCTCTCACATCGTCGCCGGCGACCTGGTCGACCTCGGCGCCGTGGCCCGCGCCCTCGGCCTCGGCACGGGTGAGCACCTCGAGTCGGCCGTGTCACCCCGCGGCTATCGGCTGCTCGCCAAGATCCCCCGTCTGCCCAACACCGTCATCGAACGCCTCGTCGACCACTTCGGCACCCTGCAGAAGCTCCTCGCGGCGAGCATCGAGGACCTCCAGACCGTCGACGGCGTCGGCGAGCTGCGGGCCCGCAGCGTCCGCGAGGGCCTGTCCCGGCTCGCCGAGTCCAGCATCCTCGAACGCTACGTCTGACGCCTGCGCCTCACGGGGTGCGAGACGTGGCGGGAGCGCTCCCAGGCTTCGGCGGTGTCGCCGGCGTCGCACCCGGGTTCGGCGCCGGCTTCGCGGCCGGCGATGTCGTCGGGGCAGGAGTCGGCGTGGGAGTCGGGGGCGCCACGAGCGTGAACCGTGCGACCGCCGGCTCTCCCCCGAGGATCGCCGCGTACGCGCTGTAGGGCGCCGGCTTCGCGAAGGCGCCCTCCTCGTCGCACGTGTCGGCGTTCGCACGCCCGTCCCACGTCACATCGATCACGGTGGCCCACGTCGGGTGGACGTCGACCGTACGGCCCTGGATCTCGCCGCAGGCCTGGGTGTCCCAGACCGTGGTGTCCTTCGACTTCACGCTCAGCACGAACGTCGAGGGGTCGATGCGCACCGTGCACGGCTTCGTGGCGGTGCTCGACACGCGCAACGTCACGGGCACGGTGCCGCCGGCACGCGCGCCCTCGACGACCGACGGCGTCACGAAGACCGTCTCGGGCGGACACACACCGTCGACGGCGGCGAGGCGGACGTCCACCGCGACGTCCTTGGCCTTGCGGGGCTTGTGTGCCCGGGTCGGAGCCGTGGTGGCAGAGGGCTCCGTCCTGGCGACGGACGTCGACGTCGCTGGCGGCTCTCCGCCCGCCTTCTGGTCGTCTCCCCCGCCGATCACGCGGAGGGCGAGCCAGCCCAGCAGGAGGACGGCCGTCAGGACGACGAGCCGCCGGCGCCAGTAGACACCGGGGGGCAGCTTGCCCGAAGGGCGCATCACCGAGCTCACGCCCACCAAACTAACCGTCGCGCCCGCCGTGGCAGGATCGACTCGCCATGGTCTCTCCCACCTCCTTGACTGGGTCCGCCGTCGCGGAGCCCGAAGCCGTGCACGACGCCGTCACGACCTGGTACGCCGCGCACGCCCGTGACCTGCCCTGGCGGCGCGAGACCGCCACGGCCTGGCACGTGCTCGTCTCGGAGATCATGCTCCAGCAGACACCGGTGGAGCGGGTGGTCCCCGTCTACGAGGCCTGGATCGCCCGCTGGCCGACGCCTGGGGCGCTGGCAGCCGAGCCGAGTGGCGAGGCGGTGCGTGCCTGGGGGCGCCTGGGCTATCCCCGCCGGGCGCTCCGACTCCACGCCGCAGCGGTCGCGATCGGCGAGCACCACGACGGTGTGGTCCCCGACGACCTGGATCAGCTCCGCGCGCTGCCCGGAGTCGGTGAGTACACCGCGGCGGCCGTCGCCGTGTTCGCCTACGGTCGCCGGCACGCCGTTCTGGACACCAACGTCCGGCGCGTCCTCGCCCGGCTCCTCGAGGGCGCGGGCCAGCCGGCGCCGTCCCTGACCAGGCCCGAGCGGCTGCTCGCCGCCTCCGTCCTCCCGCCGGACGACGAGACCGCCGCGGTGTGGTCGATCGGGCTGATGGAGCTCGGCGCACTCGTCTGCACCGCCCGTACGCCGTCGTGCGCCGCGTGCCCCGTGCGCGGGGCGTGCCGGTGGTACGCGGCCGGGCGGCCGCCGTACGAGGGTCCCGCACGCCGCGGGCAGACCTGGGCAGGCACCGACCGACAGTGCCGCGGACGGCTGCTGGCCGTGCTCCGTGAGGCCGAAGGCGCCGTCGCGGGCGCAGCACTCCGTGCGGTCTGGGACGACACCACGCAGCGCGAGCGCGCCCTCGACGGCCTCCTCGACGACGGGCTCGTGGTCACCGCCGGGCCCGACACGTACGCCCTCCCCGGCTGAGGCGGAGCTGCTCCGCCCACTCCCGCCGGGTGCGGGGACGACGAAGGGCCCGCGACGGTCGTCGCGGGCCCTTCGTCGTGCGTACGTCGCCGGGATCAGCTGGCGGTGGCGGTGCCACCCTCCGTGCCGGCGTTGCCGCTGCCGGCCGTCGCCTCGAACGGCGTGTCCGGCAGCTCGGCCTTCGGCTCGCCCTTGAAGGTGAAGGTCGCGGTCGGACCCTCGCCCTCGACGTCGACCAGGACGATCTGACCCGGACGGACCTCACCGAAGAGGAGCTTCTCGGCGAGCGTGTCCTCGATCTCGCGCTGGACCGTACGACGCAGCGGTCGAGCACCGAGGACCGGGTCGAAACCACGCCTCGCGAGCAGCTCCTTGGCGGCAGGCGTGAGCTCGAGCGCCATGTCCTTGTCCTTGAGCCGCTTCTCGACGGAGTCGAGCATCATGTCGACCATGTCGATGATCTCGTTCTGGGTCAGCGGCGGGAAGACGACGATCTCGTCGACACGGTTGAGGAACTCGGGACGGAAGTGCTGCTTGAGCTCCTCCGACACCTTGGCCTTCATCTTGTCGTACGAGCCCTGGACGTCGCTGGCCTGGCTGAAGCCGAGGTTGACGCCCTTCGCGATGTCACGCGTGCCCAGGTTGGTCGTCATGATGATGACGGTGTTCTTGAAGTCGATCATCCGGCCCTGCGAGTCGGTCAGGCGACCTTCCTCGAGGATCTGCAGCAGCGAGTTGAAGATGTCCGGGTGGGCCTTCTCGACCTCGTCGAAGAGCACCACCGAGAACGGCTTGCGCCGCACCTTCTCGGTGAGCTGGCCACCCTCCTCGTAGCCGACGTAGCCCGGAGGCGAGCCGAACAGCCGCGAGACGGTGTGCTTCTCCGAGAACTCGCTCATGTCGAGCTGGATGAGCGCGTCGTCGTCGCCGAAGAGGAAGTTGGCGAGCGCCTTGGACAACCACGTCTTGCCGACACCCGAGGGTCCGGCGAAGATGAACGACCCACCGGGACGGCGCGGGTCCTTGAGGCCCGCACGCGTGCGCCGGATCGCCCGGGAGAGCGCCTTGATGGCCTCTTCCTGACCGATGACCCGCTTGTGGAGCTCGTCCTCCATGTTGAGCAGTCGGGTCGACTCCTCCTCGGAGAGCTTCACGATCGGGATGCCCGTCGCCAGGGCGAGCACCTCGGCGATGAGCTCCTCGTCGACCTCGGCGACCTCGTCCATGTCACCGGCACGCCACTGCTTCTCGCGCTCGGTCTTGGCCGTCAGGAGCTCCCGCTCCTCGTTGCGCAGCGACGCGGCGGACTCGAAGTCCTGGACGTCGATGGCGTTCTCCTTGCGACGGCGGACGTCGACGATCTTCTCGTCGAAGTCGCGCAGGTCCGGCGGAGCAGTCATCCGACGGATCCGCAGCCGGGAGCCGGCCTCGTCGACCAGGTCGATGGCCTTGTCGGGGAGGAACCGGTCGGAGACGTAGCGGTCGGCGAGCGTCGCCGCCGAGACGAGAGCCTCGTCGGTGATCGTCACGCGGTGGTGGGCCTCGTAGCGGTCACGCAGGCCCTTGAGCATCTCGATCGTGTGCGCGATCGACGGCTCCGCGACCTGGATCGGCTGGAAGCGCCGCTCGAGGGCGGCGTCCTTCTCGAAGTGCTTGCGGTACTCGTCGAGCGTCGTGGCACCGACCGTCTGCAGCTCGCCACGGGCCAGCATCGGCTTGAGGATGCTCGCCGCGTCGATCGCGCCCTCGGCCGCGCCTGCGCCGACGAGGGTGTGGATCTCGTCGATGAACAGGATGATGTCGCCGCGGGTGCGGATCTCCTTGAGAACCTTCTTGAGGCGCTCCTCGAAGTCACCGCGGTAGCGGGAGCCGGCGACGAGCGCGCCCAGGTCGAGCGTGTAGATCTGCTTGTCGCGCAGCGTCTCGGGGACGTCGCCGCGGACGATGTCCTGCGCCAGACCCTCGACGACGGTGGTCTTGCCGACGCCGGGCTCGCCGATGAGCACCGGATTGTTCTTGGTGCGGCGCGAGAGGACCTGCATCACGCGCTCGATCTCCTTCTCACGCCCGATGACCGGGTCGAGCTTGCCCTCGCGGGCAGCCTGCGTAAGGTTGCGGCCGAACTGGTCGAGGACCAGCGAGCTGCTCGGGGCAGACTCCCCCGCCGGTGCGCCGGACGCCGCCGTCTCCTTGCCCTGGTAGCCGCTCAGCAGCTGGATGACCTGCTGACGCACGCGGTTGAGGTCGGCGCCGAGCTTGACCAGGACCTGCGCGGCGACACCCTCGCCCTCGCGGATCAGGCCGAGCAGGATGTGCTCGGTGCCGATGTAGCTGTGCCCGAGCTGGAGCGCCTCGCGGAGGCTGAGCTCGAGGACCTTCTTGGCGCGCGGGGTGAAGGGGATGTGTCCGCTCGGGGCCTGCTGGCCCTGACCGATGATCTCCTCGACCTGCTCGCGCACGGCCTCGAGCGAGATGCCGAGGTTCTCGAGCGCCTTGGCGGCGACTCCCTCACCCTCGTGGATGAGACCAAGAAGGATGTGCTCGGTGCCGATGTAGTTGTGGCTGAGCATGCGCGCCTCTTCCTGGGCGAGCACGACAACACGACGGGCGCGGTCGGTGAACCTCTCGAACATGCAACTCCCCTTGATCCGAGACCTTGTGCAAAGTCGGGTCTCTGTCCACTCCATGCTAGTGGGAGAGGACAACGGCAGTGGACCGCCTGAAAGCGGCGGTGACGCCTGAATACAAGGGATTCGGGGCGTTCGGGCTTCCCGTGTTCACGCAGGGCGAACACCGGGACGGGCGAATGTTCACCCACAGCGAACGGGCGCGCGACGGCTCAGTGGGCGCGAAACACGAAACGGCGGTAGAGCACCCAGCGGGCGCCGGTCCCGAGCACGAGCCCGACCACGTTCGCGGCGACGTTGTCGGCGAGCAGCGACGACAGCCCGAGTGCGTACCTGCTGACTCCGAGACACACCGCGGGAATCGCGAGGGCAACGGCATTGGCGACGACGAAGGCCGTGAGGTGCCGCCACATCCAGGCACGTGCGGGCGTGACGCATCCCGGAGGGTGCTGAAGGGAAGGTCGTGACAGGTCGACCCGACCCGACTCACACCCACTCCGGGGCAGCGGGCATCCGGACGACCACCACGTCCTTCCAGCGGACCACCGTCCGCTGCCCGTGCGATCCTTCGCAGTGCGTGCTTCATTGGGGCGCGGCGGCACGGTGAGGCAGCGATGAAACCGACCGAAGGCCGCGGTTCTGCGGTCTCGGCGTCGGCGACGCGGAGGCGAATCCGTGAAGACAGCGCCGAGACTCGGACCGGCCGGCCGTGGCGCTCCTGCGCTGCCGGACGCCGTGAACGCCCGATCTACGCGAGCCTCCGCGCACCTGCAGTCGATCTCTCCTCCGAGGGCAGGAAGCAAGTAAGCCGAGCGAGTAGTCGAAGCCTCGACCTGCCGTTCACGGGCAGCTGCCGTCAGCGGCGAGGGGTATGGAAGGGTCTGCCTCCGCACCCACACCGACCCTCGATCAGTGCGCGGCGTCGTACGCCGACCGGACCTCCTCGCTCACGCGGCCCCGCTCGGACACCTCGTAGCCGTTCTCACGCGCCCAGGTACGGATCTCGGATGCACTTCCCGCTCCACCGCTGCGACGGCGGCCCGAGCCGCTCGCCGCCGACCTGCGGCGACCGGCTCGTGCCTTGCGCGCCTCGGCCACGTAGGGCGCGAATGCGTCGCGGAGCTTCTGTGCATTCTTTGCGGAGAGGTCGATCTCGTACATCACGCCGTCGAGACCGAACGAAACGGTCTCGTCCGCGTCACCACCGTCAATGTCGTCCACCAGGATTACTTGAATTTTCTGAGCCATGCCTGGCAATATACGCGCTCGCGAAAATTGCCGATAATCCGCGATCGCCGCACCCGAAAGGGCAAATCAGGACTCGCGCGAGGCCGGGAACAGAATTGCCTCCCGAATTCCGACGCCCATCAAGAGCATCACGAGCCGGTCGACACCGAGCCCCATTCCGCCCGCCGGCGGCATCCCGAACTCGAGCGCGCGCAAGAAGTCCTCGTCGACGTCCATCGCCTCCGGGTCCCCAGCGGCTGCCAACGCCGCCTGCTCGGTGAGCAGCTCGCGTTGCAGCACCGGGTCGTTCAGCTCCGAGTAGGCGGGCGCGAGCTCGACACCGTTGATGATGAGGTCGAAGGCCTCGGCCAGACCGGGCTTGCTCCGGTGGGGCTTGGCGAGCGGCCGTACGGACTGCGGGTAGTCGGCGACGAACGTCGGCTGGACGAGGGTGTGCTCCACGAGCTTCTCGAACAGCTCCAGGACGATCTCGCCGGCCCCCCAGCCGTCCCGGAGCGCCACGTCGTGCTCCGCAGCGAGCTTGCGCAAGGTGTCGGCGTCGGTCTCGAGCGTGACGTCGGTCCCGACGGCCTCCGCGACGAGCTCATGGATGCTGGCCCACCGCCACTCCGCCTCGAGATCGATCTCGGTCCCGTCCCGGCCGGCGACGACCGTGCGACCGAGCGCGCGGGCGGCATCGCGGACGAGGTCACGAAGGAGATCGGCCATGGTGTGGTAATCGCCGTAGGCCTGATAGGCCTCCAGCATCGCGAACTCGACGTTGTGGGTGTTGTCGACGCCTTCGTTGCGGAAAGTCTTGGCGATCTCGTAAACGCGGTCGACGCCACCGACCAGTGCTCGCTTGAGGTGAAGCTCCAGAGCGATTCGGAGAAGCATCTCCTGGTCGAACGCATTCATGTGGGTCTTGAAAGGACGTGCGGCAGCACCACCGTTGGTGAACTGCAGGACCGGCGTGTCAACCTCGATGAAGCCACGTGTGTCGAGGGTGCGGCGCAGCGACTGGAGGACCGTCGCCTTTGCGCGCACCACCTCGCGGGCCTGCGGACGGACGACGAGATCGACGTAGCGCTGGGTCGCCCGGAGCTCCTCCGACAAGGGGTTGTGCTCGTTGGGCAGCGGGCGGAGCGTCTTGGCGGCGATCTGCCACGACCTGACCTGGATCGAGAGCTCACCGCGCCGGCTGGTGATGACCTCGCCCTCGACGGCGAGATGGTCGCCGATGTCGACGAGCGACTTGAACTCGGCCAACGACTCCTCGCCGACCTCGGCAAGGGAGAGCATGCCCTGGATCTCGCTGCCGTCCCCCTCGCGGAGCCGGACGAAGCACAGCTTTCCGGTGTTGCGGAGAAAGATCACGCGACCGGCGGTCGCGACGTCGTCACCGGTGCGCGCGTCCGGACCGAGCGCCTCGGCGTCGTACGCAGCCACGATGTCGTGGATCGTCCGCGTGTAGGGGACGGTGAGCGGGTACGGCGAGATCCCCGCGTCGAGCATCCGCTGACGCTTCTCGCGCCGGACGCGCATCTGCTCCGGGAGGTCGTCGGCGGGCACGGTGGGGACGGGCTCGGTCATGCGACCCAGGGTAGTCGCGATGGTCGACGGCTCAGGCGTTGCGTCCGGCGACGATGCGCAGCCCGATGAGCGTGAGGTCCGGCTCGTGCGCGGTCACCCTCGCGCACTCGCCGAGGACGACGTCGGCGTGGGTGCCCGTCGCCACCACGGCCACGTCGTCAGTCCCCAGCGCGCGCACCATCCGCGTCACGATCCCGTCGACGAGACCGGCGAAGCCGAAGACCATGCCCGACTGGATGGCCTCGACGGTGTTCTTGGCGACGACACCGCGCGGGCGGACGAGCTCGACCGAGCGCAGCTGCGCTCCGCGCCGGGCGAGCGCCTCGAGAGAGATGCCGATGCCGGCGGAGATCGCGCCCCCGACGTAGCGACCCTGGGCGTCCACCACGTCGAACGTCGTCGCGGTGCCGAGGTCGACGACGATGCTGGGCCGGTCGGGATAGAGAACGCCTGCCGCGGCGGCGTTGACGATGCGGTCCGCTCCCACCTCGCGGGGGTTGTCCATGAGGATGGCGACTCCCGTGCGGGTGCCGGGCTCGATGATGGAGACGGCACAGTCGGCGTAGTCGCGCTCCAGGAGAAGGCGCAGCTCGTGCAGGACGGCGGGCACGGTGCAGGCCAGAGCAACAGCGTCCACCCGCCCGAGATCACGCTGGGCGAGCATGCCCCGCAGGAGCAGCTGCCACTCGTCGGCCGTCCGCGTGTCCAGCGTCGCCACGCGCCAGCGCGCCGTCAACCGGTCCCCATCGAAGACTCCGATGACCGTCTGGCTGTTGCGCACGTCGAGACACAGCAGGCTCACGGCACCATCATGGCGCAGCCGTCCCTCAGCCCGTGGGTGCGACGAGGTCGCCGCGGACCGTGTCCGACCCCGGGACCGGCTCGGCGGGATCCGACCCCGTGCCGAGGACCCGGTTGTCGGTGTCGACGAACACGACGCGAGGAGCCAGCTCACGCGCCTCGGCATCGGTGACCTGCGCGTACGCGATGAGGATGACGAGGTCGCCGGGGTGGACGAGGCGGGCGGCCGCTCCGTTGATGCCGATCACGCCCGAGCCGCGCTCCCCCGCGATCGTGTACGTCTCCAGGCGCGCACCGTTGTCGATGTCGACGATGTGGACCAGCTCGCCGGGCAGGATGTCTGACGCCTCGAGAAGGTCGGCGTCGACGGTCACCGACCCGACGTAGTGCAGGTCGGCCTGGGTCACCGTCGCGCGGTGGATCTTGGACTTCATCATCGTCCGCAGCATCAGGAGTCCTCCTCCGCGCCGAGCGAGACGGCGACGTTGTCGATCAGACGGGTGGACCCGACTCGGGCGGCGACAAGCAGCCGCGCCTCCTGGCCGGGAACGGGTTCGCCCAGGTCGGGCGAGCGCAGGGTGAGGTAGTCGACATCCACGCCGTCGACCTCGCCCAAGGTCTTGCGCGCGGACTCGAGCACGGCGACCGCGCCGGACGGCCCTGCGTCCACTCCGGCCTGGAGCGCGCGCGAGAGCATGACCGCGCGCTCTCGCTGGACGGCGTCGAGGTAGCGATTGCGTGACGAGAGGGCGAGCCCGTCGTCCTCTCGGACGGTCGGGCAGCCCACCACCCGGACCGGGAGGCACAGCGTACGTGCGGCCTGGCGGATCAGGACGAGCTGCTGGAAGTCCTTCTCGCCGAACAGCGCGACGTCTGGGCGGGTGAGGCCGAAGAGCTTGGTGACCACGGTGAGGACACCACGGAAGTGGGTCGGGCGTACGGCGCCCTCCAGCTCGCTGCCGAGGGGCCCCGGGTCGACCGTGACACCGTCGGAGTCGGGGCCGGCGGGATACATCTCGGCGACGGCAGGGTGAAAGACGACGTCGACGCCGACGTCCGACAGCCGCGCGAGGTCGGCCTCCCAGGTGCGGGGGTAACGGTCGAGGTCCTCCCCCGCGCCGAACTGGGTCGGGTTCACGAAGACCGAGACCACCACGACGTCGGCAAGCTCGCGTGCGCGGGAGACGAGCGCCAGGTGACCGTCGTGGAGGGCGCCCATCGTCGGGACGAGGGCCACGGAGCGGCCCTCCGAGCGGGCGGGCGCGAGCGCGGCGTCGAGGGCGCCACGCGTCGTGGCGACCAGAGGTGTGCTCATGCGTCGGTCCGCGAGCCCTCGTCGGTGACGAGCGTGGCGAGGACGTCCCACTCGGACTCGCGCAGGACCTGGCGGATGGCGAGAGCGCCACGCCGGTCGAGGCGCCCGTCGGCGACGGCGTGCACCGATGTCGCACGCGCCATCGCGACGTACGTGTCGAGGACCGGGATGGGCTGGTCGTGGAGCGCCGCCACGTGGGAGCGCACGGTCTCGACGTCGCCCCGCACGACGGGCCCGGTGAGCGCCGCGTCCTCGTAGAGGAGTGCGTTCTCGAGGGCGGCGGTCAGGAGCGGCCGCAGCACGCTCGCCGGGTCGTCGACCCCGGTCCGACGGAGGATCTGCATGGCTTGCGAGACGATCGTGACCAGGTGGTTGGACCCGTGGGCCAGTGCCGCGTGGTAGGTCGTACGGTCCTCGTCCCGGATCCAGATCGCCCGGCCGCCGAGATCGGCGACGAGGGCCTCGGCGACCTCCCGCTCGCCCGGACCGGCGGTGAGCCCGAAGACGGAGCCGTCCAGCCGCTCGAGGTCGATGTCGGTGCCGGTGAAGGTCATCGCCGGGTGCATGGCGACGGGGCGCGCGCCGACGTGCGCGGCAGCCGCCAGCACTCCGAGACCGTGACGACCGCTGGTGTGCACGACGACCTGTCCTGGACGGAGGTGTCCGTCCAGCGCGAGCTCGGCGACCAGCGCGGAGAGCGAGTCGTCGGGGACCGCGAGCAGGAGGACGTCAACGCGCGCGGCCACCTCCGCGGGCGTCAGCACGTCCACACCAGGAAGGAGGGTGTCGATGCGGGTGCGGGAAGCGGCGGACCGTCCGCTGACTGCGACGATCTCGTGGCCGGCCTCGCGCAGCCGGGCGGCAAGAACCGCTCCGACGCGACCTGCACCGACCACGCCTACGGCGTGGAGCGACGTCATCGACGTGCCTTTCGTTCCAGTCCCCTCGGGGTACCAGACAAACGGACTCGTTCAGTCTACGTGCGCGAAACCTCGCCGTAACCCGCTTGTGGCGCGCCTCACACCCGCGTCCGTCAGCGGCGTCGGTCGAGAAGACCCGCCTTCACCAACGCCTTCCGGTAGTACGGCGCCATGGTGCGGGCGTAGGTCATCGTGATGTGGTTGCTGTCCCGGTAGACGTTCGCGCCCCCGATCACGACGGGACAGGTGTCCTCGTCGCAGAACCAACGGGTCATGTCGAGGTGCACCGCACGCTTCTTCTTGCCGATCTTCTTCACGGCCTCCCCGTACGGGTCGAAGTTGTCGGTGACCGCCTCCTTGCGGGAGAGCGCGCACGACTCCGCTCCTGCGGCGCCGACCTCGCCCAGGCAGATGTTCGGGTTGTCCTCGGGCAGCCGACCGCCCTCGGGGTTGTCGCGCACCGCGACGATCGGCACCCGTGCGGCCCGCGCCGGTCGCCACACGTCGAGGAGGCCCTGGACCCGCTCCTCCTGCGAGGCGCGCTGGCTGGAGGCCCGGTTCGTGGTGACGATGAAGTCGAAGCGGTCGGCGTCCTTCGCGAGAAGGTCGGCGAGGTTCGCCTTGAGAGCGGCGCAGGCTTTCTTGCGCCCCTGCGTGTTGCCCGCGGCCGGCGGGACGGTCGACCAGGCGCAGCCGGGCGAGGAGAACATCTCCGCGGTGAGCACGCCCTGCTCGATGAGGATCTCGAACATCGGCATCATCGCCCGGGCGTGGGAGTCGCCGATGACCGCGATGTGCGGCACCCCTCGGCGGGGGGTCCCGAACGGACATCCCTCGAACGTCGCGCCGCGCAGGTGCTTGGCGCAGCGCTCGTAGGTCGCGTGCTCGGTCTTCACCTCGGAGGGGTCCGGGATGATGGCGTCCTCGAGAGAGGGGTCGGGGCACACCTCGGACTTCGCAGGATCGCGCGACGCGGCCCCGAAGCACCCGCCGTGCTGGGTGAGCAGCGCGTCGGCTGCGGCGGCACGAGCCTCGTTGTCGCGCTCCACCACCGACCAGCCGGCGAAGCAACCGACCACCAACGCCCCCGCCGTCGCCGCGGTCAGACCGAACGTCACCGAGGACCGGCGCAGGCCGAACTTCCGACCGGTGCGCACCGGGTCCTCGACCCAGACCTTCGTCGCCCAGGCGAGCAGGAGGGTCGCCAGGGCGATCGCCAGCTTGTCGAGCATGCCGAGGTCGGAGCCGGTGGCGTACGGAAGGATGACGATCAGCGGCCAGTGCCACAGGTAGATGGAGTACGACACGTCGCCGACGAACTGGGCCGGGCGCCACGCGAGGGCGCGCGTGGGCGACCAGCCGACCTCCGGATGGCCAGCCCACAGCAAGGCGCAGGTGCCGAGGACGACCCAGACCGCGGCCGTACCCGGCATCGGAGTCTCCTCCGTCATCCGTAGGGCGCACACCACCAGGAGGAGCAGACCCGCCCATGAGATCGCGGCACGGATGTGACGGCGTCCGGCCAGGACGGGGACGAACGCGAGCATCGCTCCCGCGCCGAACTCCCAGGCACGCGTGGTCGTGACGAAGTAGGAGCGGGCCGGGTCCGCGGCGGTGAGGTAGAGCGAGTAGGCGAAGGACGCGAGCGTGACGGCGCCGAGGACGCCTCCTACGGCGAGCCTCTGTCGCCGTACGCCCAGGCTCGGCGCCAGCACCGGCGCCAGCCAGAGGCCGGCAAGGACGAGCAGCGGCCAGACGAGGTAGAACTGCTCCTCCGCCGACAGCGTCCAGTAGTGCTGCGCCGGCGAGGCGACGTTGTCGGCGGCGAGGTAGTCGACGGCGTCGTGGGCGAGCGCCCAGTTCTCGACGTAGAGCGCGGCGGCACCGATCTCCCGGGCGAACTGCTGCCACAGCATCCGCGGCACCCAGACGACGACGGCGACGAGGGATGCCGCGAGGACGAGGTAGGCCGCGGGGAGCAGCCTCCGCGCACGGCGGGCCCAGAAAGCTCCCAGCGCGATGGTGCCGGTCCGGTCGGACTCACGCAGGATGTGCGCCGTGATCAGGTATCCCGAGATCACGAAGAAGACGTCGACGCCCAGGTAGCCACCCGGGAGCCGGTTGGGCCACAGGTGGAACACGACCACCAGACCGACCGCGATCGCGCGGAGACCTTGGATCTCGGGCCTGACCGGGGTGGCCTGGGGCACAGATGCCCCGACCGCGGGGCGAGCACGGCGGCTCTCGACGGTCGACGACATCGCCGACGATGCTAGCCGTTTCGGTGCGGCCTCGGACAACCGCCGTCGGAGAGCTCCGCCCTCGCGTCGGCGAACACGGCTTACGGTCGCCGCGCGCGAAACGCGCGGGTACGACGGAGACGGGACGCTGCACGCCGCCAGGGGGTGCGCTCGAGCCGGGCCACACGTGAACGCAGCTGAGCGACCTCCTCCTTGCGGGACATGAGGCGTTCCTTGAGCGCGGCGCGCTCCTCCTCGCAGGCGGCAAGCCGGAGGGTGGGGGTCTCCCCCGCCGCCAGCTCGATGTCGGCGACCATCTGAGGAGTCGGGGTGGCGCCGTCACCGATCACGATCTTGTGCAGCTCGGCGAGGAACCGGTGGTAGTAGTCCATGCGGTAGTGGACGTAGAACGGCCCCCACGGGTGGTCGTCGAAGGTCGGGAAGTCTTCGCCCGTCAGGTCGATCGCCGCCGCCCCGAAGGCCTCGACCGCATAGGCGTCCATCCGTCGCCACTGATCGTTGGCCGCCTCCACGTCGATCCGGGCGATGCTGCGGTGCTTCTGCAGTCTCCCCGGTCGAGGACGGTCCGGAAGCATCAACAGGTTGGTGTGATGCCCGCAGTGCACCACCACCCGGGTCTCGGGCAGGGTCAGGCGCACGTGCTCGGCGAAACGGTCCACCGCCTCGGACCACAGCGCAAAGTAGGCGTCAGGGTCACTGGTCGGATGAAGGCGGGTCAGCCGGCCTTCGTCGCGCAGCCGCTGATAGAAGTCGGTCGCATGCACCTTCCAGCGGTTGTCGGTGATGATCCTGCCGTCGTCGAGCTGCAGCACACCGAAGTGCGCGTCCCCGAAGAAGTCCAGCAGCAGGTAGTCAGGCCTCGGACTCGACCCGGCAAGCTCGCCGAGAAAGGCCTTGTCGAACTCCGTGCGAATGTTCCACACGTCGTAGTCCGACATCGCCTTGGTCGGCTCCCAGCGCTCCGTGATGGGCTCCGACATGAGACTCAGGACCGACATCTGGTTCTGGGCGACGTCACACCGGTACGTCGCCTTGTAGTGAGGATTGAAGCGTGAGTTGAAGTTGTCGCGTGTCATGCAGCTGCCGAACAGCGCGATCGATCGCACCTCACTCATGCCGGTTGAACGGCTGTCTGCACGGGTTCGGCCGCCTCTGCGACGGTGAGCCTCCGGGTTGAGGCCTCGATCGCCGCCGTCACGCGCTCGCGGCACCGCCCGTCACGCGCGGGAAAGGTGGCCGCGTTGCGCGCGGCGTACTCGGGACGAGGATCGCGTCCGTGCGTCAGCGACGTGATCGTCTCCTTGACAGCCGCCTCGGCGTCATACGTGACGGGCCCGAAGCCGTCGCGCTCGTAGGTGAAGTAGCCCTTGCGCCCGACGTGTCCGCCGTTGAGCACCCGCTCCTGGTCGAACTGGAAGTAGACGACCGGGCGGTCGATATAGGCCGCGTTGAAGGCGATCGACGAATAGTCGGTCACGAGGACCGCTGCTCGGGCGAAGATCTCCTGAACGTCCTGGCCGTGGTACGAGAGCGGCACCACGTGGGGCGACAGCTGCATCTGCTCGAGAGCGGGCTGGAGGTTCGGGTGGGGCAGGAACCCGATCTTGAGACCTTGCGCGGCGCACGCCTGCGCGAGCTCCTCCGACTCGAGGACCGCCCGCCAGCTCGTCATGAACTCCGACGCGAAGAGCTCCGGGTGCACCGAACGACGCTGCGAGCCCTCCTCGAGCGGCGGCTGGAGCCAGTTGCGCCACGTCGGGACGACGAGGACCAGGTCGCGGTCGTCGGGCGCGACCCGCTGACCGATCTCGCGCAACCGGTCGAAGCGCGGAAGACCGGTGAGCACGGCCTCCTTGGTGGTGAACCTGTACGGGGTGTGGTCACCGGCGATCGAGGCGTGCTCGCCCGGCGTGCTGGTCACGAAGACGTCGATCGACTTCGGGTTCAGCCACCCGGACAGGTCGTCCTTGATGACGCCGTGCTGCAGGAACGTGAACCGCCACCGCTGACCGGTCAGGCGCATGATCGCCGACGGGCGCACGACCGGGTGGTCGGCGTGCGAGGAGATCAGGTGACGGCAGTTGAGCATGAGCAGCTTCCAGTCGCGTGACCCGTGCGCCACCAACCGGTCGCCGTAGCCGTCGGAGTCGAGCCGCTTCCAATCCGCGGTCCCCTTCTCCAGGACGAACCACGCGTTGATGTCGGGCCGCTCGTCGCGCAGGTATCGGAACAGGTGCTCGGCTGAGTCGTCTGCATCGTGGATCCGGTCCATGAGGACCCATGCCTTGGCGTACTTGCGGAACAGCCGCGACCGGGCGATCCGGACCAGCGCCCGGTCGCCCGCCGACACACCGCTGGCCTTCGAGGGGACGTCCATCGGGTGGGTGGTCTCACGGGCCGCGACCTCAGACCGGACACGACCGGGCTTGAGCCAGGTGATGGCCGACGACGGCTGGTCGAAACGGAACGGGAGCCGGCGACCGTCGAGGACGATCCGCACGTTCGCCCGCGAAGTCACCCACAGCACACGCTCACGCATGACGACCCGCCCGTGGTAAGCGATGTCACGCACCTTCGCGTGGCGCGGCGACATCTCGACCCCGTTCACGAGGACGCGCTCGGCAGGTGCGTCACCCGTGTAGTGGTAGACGAGCCGCGTCAAGCCCTGGTCGGCGTCCGTCCGGTCCACCCGGACGTAGGGCGTGCACCACGGCGCGTCCGCGTACGAGTGCAGGAGGATGTCCTTCCAGATCCGCTTCATGGGCCGCACGGTGAAGGCCTCGATCACGTCGTCCTCGAGGAGGCGCCGGATATGTCCGAGGAGCCGGTGATACTCGTCGGCCACCCCGGCAGTCTCGGCACTGCCGCGTGACGACGCGCCGTCCTGGCTGCTGAAGAACCATGAGAGCTCGTACAGGATGTGGTTCTGCAGCCACTCCGGAGGGACGCCTCGCTCGTCGACCGCCTCCTGCAAGACGGCCAGGTAGCCGTCGCGGAGGACATCGGTGTAGCGGCCCGGGTGGGCGAGGCTGGTCTGAAGGGTCGACGTGGCGTCGTTGCGCCGTCGGTAGTGGTAGTGCGCCGACCCGACGAAGCCGACCCGTGGCCGGCCCGGCGACCCGAGAAGATAGCGCACGCACAACGCCCCGTCCTCGAAGTTCGGACGGAGCTCGGCGTCGAAGCGAAGCCCGAGGTCGTCGAGGCGCTGTCGACGGAAGAAGGCGACCGGCGCGCTCCCGTAGAAGTGCTGCGGGTTCTCCTCGAGGTCGCGGAGGCGGTCACCGCCGGCGAAGTGGTGCCGCAGCGGGTGGGTGTCGGTCAGGCGGCCGCTGGCGTCGTCGAGGACCCACCGTGCGCAGCCGACGAGGTCCACATCGGGCTCGGCCGCGATGAACCGGGCTACCCGCTCGAGGTAGTCCGGCGCAAGCACATCGTCGGGGTCCGGGAACGACACCCATCGTCCCCGCGCCTGCTCGATCCCGAGATTGCGGGCGGAGGCCTGACCGCCGTTCTCCTTCGTCAGCACCGTCACCAGGTCGGGACGACGCACCTCCCAAGCCTTCAGCATCTGGGAGGTCTCGTCCGTCGAGCCGTCGTCGACCATGATCACCTCGACAGCCGAGAGATCGAAGGTCTGTGCCTCGACGGAGGTGATGAAGTCGTCGAGGTACCTCGCGACGTTGTAGACCGCTGAGACGAGCGAGAACTCGATCCGTCGTGGTCCGGCGTTCACGTCAAGCATGGTGGAGGGAGTTCCTGACCTCGTGGCTGGTGGAGGGGGCGAACGGCGTTCACGTCCCCGGGCGATGGTACAAGGGGCCGATACCACCGGCGCCGAGAAGGCGTGCCACACCGCCGACTACTCTGGGACGCCGGACCTGAACGGAAGGACGCCATGGGCTCGCACGTGCCGTCGCTGCACGCCATCATTCCCGCCGGGGGCGCGGGCACCCGCCTCTGGCCGGTCTCGCGCGCCGGACGACCGAAGTTCCTGCTCGACCTCACCGGCAGCGGGCGCAGCCTCCTGCAGCAGACCTACGACCGTCTCCTCCCGCTCGTCGGTGCGGACGGCGTGAACGTCATCACGGGCGTCCGCCATCGCGACGCGGTCGTCGCCCAGCTCCCCGAGCTCGCCGCCGACCACGTCGTCGCCGAGCCGTCCCCCCGGGACTCGATGCCGGCGATCGGCCTCATGGCGGCCCTCATCCTGCAGCGCGACCCTGAGGCGCTGGTCGCTTCGTTCGCCGCCGACCACCTGATCCGCGACGTAGACGCCTTCCACGAGGCGGTTCGGCAAGCCGCCGCCGTCGCACGCGAGGGGTTCGTGACGACGATCGGGCTTCGTCCTACCTCGCCCTCCACGGCGTACGGCTACGTCGAGACCGGTGACTCGCTGGAGGTCCACGACGCTCCCGACGCCGTCTCGGTGCTGCGGTTCGTGGAGAAGCCGGAGCTCGAGGTCGCGCGAGAGTACGTACAGGCCGGCACGTTCCGGTGGAACGCCGGGATGTTCGTCGCCCGAGCCGACGTCCTGCTGGACCACCTGCGCCGCGAGCAGCCTCGCCTCCACGCCGGGATCGACGAGATCGTGGCCGCGTGGGACAGCGAAGAGCGGGACACAGTCATGCAGCGAACCTGGCCGACCTTGACCAAGATCGCGATCGACCACGCTCTCGCCGAGCCCGTGGCCGCCACAGGCGGCGTCGCGATGGTGCGCGCCGACTTCGGCTGGAGCGACATCGGCGACTTCGCCGCGGTGTCCGAGGCGATCCTCGCCGGAGACGGCGACCTGGGGGTCGTCGGTGAGCCGGAGCTCGTCACCGCCGTCGACAGCAGCGGGGTCGTCGTGACGTCGGGACGGACGGTCTCGGTCCTCGGGATCGACGACGTCGTCGTCGTTGACACCCCCGACGCCGTCCTCGTCACGACCCGGGCCCGCGCTCAGCAGGTCAAGACCCTCGTCGAGATGTGGCGTGAGGCCGGTCGCGAGGACCTGCTCTGAGCACCTTGACCTCCCGCGCCGAGACCTCCGCGCGCCGCGCTTTTGGCGCGGCTCGGCGGCGGTGGGACCAGTCTTCCCTCCGGAGGCCGCTGCTGAGCGTGGTCGTGCCGGTCTACAACGTCGCGCCGTACCTCGAGGAGTGCCTGGAGAGCGTCCTCTCGCAAGCGCTGCAGCGGATCGAGGTGATCGCGGTCGACGACGGCTCGACCGATGGTTCTGGTGACATCCTGGCGCGCTTCGCTCAGCGTGACCGACGTGTGACCGTCGTCCGTCAGACCAACGCGGGCCAGGGCGCCGCGCGCAACCTGGGCGTCTCCCGCGCGAGAGGCACGTTCCTCACATTTCTCGACGCCGACGACACGCTGCCCCCGACTGCCTACCAGCAGATGGTGGAGACCCTGCGACGCACCGGGTCGGACTTCGTCGTCGGCGAGGTGCAGCGTGTCCGCAATGACGTGCGGTCGGCGCCGCCGTGGGCGCACACCGTCCACGAGCGCGACCGTCTCGGCATCACGATCGACGACTTCCCAGACGCGCTGCAGGACGTCATCGCCTGCAACCGCGTCTTCCGTCGTCAGTTCTGGGTCTCCGAGGTCGGAGGCTTCGAGAACGGCCGCGGCGCGTACGAGGACCACGTGCCGATGGTGAAGGCGTACGTCCGAGCCCGGCGGTTCGACGTGCTGAAGCGGGTCACCTACTACTGGCGGATCCGGGAGAACCGGACCTCGACGGGTCAGCAGAAGCACCGGCTGGACAACCTGCGGGACAGGGTCGCAGTCAAGGCCGAGGCGCAGGAGCTCCTCGAGCGCGAAGCCTCGACGACGGTCTTCTCCACGTGGCTCGGCAGGGTGCTCGACCTCGACCTACCCCCGTACGTCAAGCATGCGCTGGCCGCCGACGACGACTACCGCGCCGTGCTGGCCGACGCCTACCGCCGCCACATCGCGATGGCGACGCCCCAGGCGTGGCGAACCGTCCGGGTGCTGCACAAGCTCCGTGGGTGGCACGCAGCGATGGGGAGGTGGGACGTCGTCGAGGCCGTCCAGCAGCACGTGCGCGACTACGGGCAGCCGCCCCGGACTCTCGTGCGGGACGGCCGGGTGTGGGTCGACCCGACCTTCGTCGGGCTGATCGACCCCGACACGCCCCACGAGCTCTTCGAGCTCGCGGACAGCGAGACCGCCCTGGACGCGCGGTTGCTGCGTGCGCGCTGGGACGACCGTGGGCGACTCCACCTGCACGGGTGGGCCGTGGTGCGCGCCGTCGAACCCGGGACCGAAGACCACCGGCTCACGCTCTCGCTGTGCCACGACGAGTCCGGTGCCCGGGTCGTCCTCGGGCCGGTCCTCGCGCAAGAGCCACGAGCGGACGCGATCATCGGTGATCCCGAGACCAGCTATGCCGGCGGCGGCTTCGACGTCGTGGTCGACCCCCGGCGACTGCTCGCGGAGTCCGACGCCGCCGGACGTTGGCGGCTGGAGGCGGAGGTCTCGACCCGCGGGGTCACCCGGCTCGGTGGCTTCTCCGGAGCTGTGGGTGGCGGCTCTGCCGCCGCCCAGTCGCTGACCTCCGTCGACGTCAACGGTCACCGCGCGACGCCGGCGTGGGACAGTCGTGCGGGCTTCGTGCTCGATGTGGTGCGGTCGACGGCGGTCGAGCCCGCCGACTCCGCGTCGAGCCCGTCGGGGCCTGTCGTCGTCACTGCCGTGGTGGACGACACAGTCGCCGATGGCCCCGCCCTGGTCGTCACCGTGTCGGGCATGCCGGCAGAGCCGCTCGCCGAGGGTCTCCGGCTCGTCGGCGACAGACTCACCGTCGACACACGACCTCCCACCGAGATCGAGGACGGGCACCAGGTCGTGGTCCCGCTCGTCGCCTCCTCGTTCGGTGGACCGCGACGCCCGCTCCCGGGTGGGTCCTACCGCCTCGCCCTCCCCGACGGGACGACGTTGGGCGCCGGCGAGCACTTCCGCACGTTGCTGCCGTTGGAGCAGACGAGCGGCGACCTGAATGTGCGTTGGACCTACGCCCGCAACGGGCAGGCCCGGCTCACGGTGATGTCTGGTCTGGCCCCGGTCGAGCGCAGCCGCTGGGCACGACGCCGCGTTGTCGACGGGTACGCCGGCAGCGACGCACCGGCCGTCGACCAGATCTTCTTCCATAGCCGAGAGGGTCAGGCCGCGTGCGGCGCGCCCGCGGCGATCTCCCGCGAGGTGGCCGCGCTGCGGCCGGAGATGCCTGTCGTGTGGTCCACGGTCGACCGTTCAGTCGTCGTGCCCGAGGGTGCCCGTCAGGTGGTGGTCGGCAGCGCGGAGTGGGCGCACGAGCTCCACCGATCGCGGTTCGTCGTCGCCGACGGTCCTGTCGAGGGCCTGCTCTCTCCGCCGGGACGGCGGTGGACGTACGTTCCGTCCGGGCACCAGCTCTCGTCGACCGGGCACGACCGGTGGGTCGCCGCCGGATGGTCGCAGGAGCAGATCCGTGAGGAGATGAAGCGTTTCGGCCGGTGGGACCTTGTCGTCGCAGCAGGACCACAGAGCGCCTCCGCGATCGCCACCGACCTCCGGTACGACGGGGAGGTGGCCATCGTCGGGGACCCCGCCACCGATCTCGTCGTGTCCGGCGACGACACCGTCCGCAAGCAGGTGCTCGATCGGCTCTCCATCAACCCCAGCTCCTTGGTCGTCCTCTACGCTCCCGCCGACCGTCTGGCGGAGGCGACCAGCGCTCGTACCGGGCGGCTGAGCAGGCTCCTGGACCTCCGCCGGCTCCAGGCGTCGCTCGGGCCGGCGGTGACGGTCCTGGTCCGCGGAGGTCCTGCCGTCGCGCGTGGGAGCGACCGTGTCCACGGCCTGCCCGGCGTGATCGACGTCACCGACTACCCGGAGGAGTCCGAGCTTGTGCTGGCAGCCGACGCGGCGGTGCTCGACTACACGGCACTGAGGTTCACGTGGGCCCTGACAGGCAAGCCCGTGGTCTTCCACCAGCCCGACCTCGAGGTGTACGCCGCTGCGCACCCCGCCCTCCTCCCGTGGGACGAGAGCACTATCGGGCCCGTCGTCACGACCACCGGCGAAGTGGCCGACGCCCTCAAGGATCCCTCGAGGCTCGTGGCCGACCATGCCGCAGCCGTAGAGCGGGTCAACGCGACCTTCAACGCGCTCGCCGACGGGCGTGCGGCCGCGCGGGCTGCAGCCGCCCTGCTCCGCGAGCACTAGACCGCGGCGCCCGCCGCGGCGCCAGGTCTACGCCGGAAGCGGAACCGAGGTCTGGGCGATCGTCGGGGACACGACCGGGGTCACCACCGTCTGAGCGCCCTCGACAGCGGGCGTTCGAGCGCAGGTGCGAGGGTCCGCGCGTAGGTCGCGGTAAGGTGCGACCCGTCGAAGTAGACGACCACGCCCCCGACCACGGCGTCGCACACGTCCGGACGACAGATCAGGTCGTTCAGGTCGGCCAGGACGATACCGCGGTCGTCGAGACTGCGGACGGCATCGACGACCGGCTCGTCGGGCTCCCACCTGCTGCGAGGTCCCGAGCACCGGGTGAGGTCCGCCTCGTTGTCGGCCACGCAGTCAGGGACGATCGTGCCGGGGGCCGGGGTGTCTCGGATGACCGCGACCGGGACCCGCGCTTCACGGATGGTCGAGAGCACACTCTCGTAGCCGCGTCGGTAGTCGCCGTGGCTTCCGGCGACGTCCTTGCCGACCGCCGGCACCGAGATGCGGTTGGTGTAGACGACGAGATCGAAGTCGCCGGAGACCAGCTCTCGCGTCACTCGACGCCCCCACGCCGCACAGCGGTCGGTCTTGTCGGCCGCGTCGAACTCCTGGTCCGCCGTCGCGAGCGCGCAGCGGGAGGCCAGGTAGGTCGTGATTCGCCAGCCGCGGGTCTCCGCGATCTCCTCGAGCGCCGGGAGCCACTGGCCGGCGTGCGAGTTGCCGGCGAGCGCGACCGACGTCTCGCTGTCCGGATCACCGAACTCGCACACGGTCACCGGGAACCGCGGCGCGTTCGACCAGCAGTCCTTGCCCCCGGAGACGTCTGCGTAGGCGTCGGACTTGTCGTTCAGCGCCTGCGCCGGGGCGGGCACGACCGGCCCCGAGGTGGTCCGAGCACAGCCGGCCCCGGGGACCAGCGCTGCAGCCCCGAAGCACGGGTCGTCAGCGGCGATCGCAGCGGCGAGGTCATCGCGTGCACCCGCCTCCAGCCGGTCGACCTCCGCCAGCTGCGCCGCAGCGAGGGCCACCACGACGGCCATGCCCGCCAGACCGAGTAGGTACGGCTTCCTGAGCGGGCGGCCCCACTCGGGCGCCCGGAAGCGGTCCTCGACGTACCGCTTTGTCAGCGCTGCGAGCAGGAGGGACGCCGCGAGGACAGCGAGCTTGTCGAGCAGGCCGAGGCTCGAGCCGGTCGCGTACGGCAGCAGGACGATCAGGGGCCAGTGCCAGAGGTACACGGAGTAGGAGACGTCACCGAGCCACTGGACCGGCCGCGCTGCCATGAGCTGAGCGGGCGATGCGGGTGCCGTAGGAGCGTTCGCCGCGATCACCGCCGCTGTGCCGAGCACCGGCACCGCAGCCTGCCAGCCCGGGAACGGTGTGGCGCCGTCGTAGACGAGGCCGGTCCACACGATCGCGCCCAGCCCGACCCACGCCAGGGCGACGCGCGCCATGGGCGGCCACGCGACCGCTTCGACGTCACGGCCGCGGCCGAAGCCGTGCTTGCCCACGAGCACCGCGAGGAGGGCGCCGACCCCGAGCTCCCACACGCGGGTCGGCGTCACGAAGTAGGCCCGCGCGGGCTCGGTGACGGTCTCGTGGACCGAGTAGGCGAACGATGCGGCCACCACCGCGCCCAGGCCGACCCCGACCACGACGGCGGGGGACCGACGGAGGCTCGTCGCGACCGCGACCAGGACGAGGATGAGCAGCGGCCACACGAGGTAGAACTGCTCTTCGACCGACAGCGACCAGAAGTGCTGCACGGGTGACGGCAAGTTCTCTGCCGCGAGATAGTCCACGGCGTCGGCGGCCAGCAGCCAGTTGACGACGTAGAGAGCGGCGGCTCCGCTCTGCTTGGCCGTGGCCTCCCACTGCGTCTCCGGCGCGAACAGGCGCGAGCCGACCAGGGTGACGGCGAGGACGAGGAGGGACGCGGGCAGCAGCCGCCGGATCCGCCGCGACCAGAACTGCGCGAGGTCGCGCCCGCCCCTCGGCGGCTTGCCGAGCAGGTGGGAGGTGATGAGGAAGCCGGAGATGACGAAGAAGACGTCCACGCCGGTGAAGCCGCCGGTCAGACGGTTCGGCCAGAGGTGGTAGACGAGGACGAGGGTCACCGCGACGGCGCGCAGCGCCTGGATGTCGGTCCGCGTCCCCGGCACGGCACGCTCGTCGTGCGATCGACTCGAGGACTCGACCAGCGACCGGCTGCTCACGTCGTTCGTTCCTCGGAGTCTCGTCGGGGGGCTCGGCGGGCTCGCCCATGATAGGGGGAGGTCATCCTCCGCCGTACAAGGCGTCGACGACACGGGCGGCCGCGTGCCCGTCGTCGAGAGGATTGTACGTGGCGACCCAGTCCGCGTAGCGACGCGCGTAGCGGTCACGGTGACCATCGAGCTCTCGGAGGGCGTCGACGACCGCGGCCGTCTCACGGAGGACCGGTCCGGGCGCGGTCTCCTCGAGGTCGAAGTAGAGACCACGCCGCCGGCCCCGGTAGTCGTCGAGGTCGGGGACGAAGAACACGAGCGGCTTCCGCGTGACCGAGTAGTCGAACATGATCGACGAGTAGTCGGTGATCGCCACGTCGGCCACGCGATAGAGGTCGTTGATCTCCGGGTAGGTCGTCACGTCCCGGACGGCGGGGCCGGCGACGGCCGACTCCCACCCCCTGATGTTCATGTGCCCGCGCACGAGGAGGGTGAAGCCGTCTCCCATCCCCCGGACGACCGCCTCCAGGTCGAGGAGCCGCGGCATGACCCGGTCCCCGTCGCGCCACGTCGGCGCGTAGAGGGCGACCATGTGGTCGTCGGGGATACGCAGGCGACGTCGGACGTCCGTGGCCCGATCGTCGTCGACGCCGGCGAGCGCATCGTTGCGCGGGTAGCCGAGCTGGACGATGTCGCCCTTGTAGCCCCACGCCCGCGGGAAGATCTCCGCGCTGTACGGGTTGGGAGCCAGCAGGGCGTCCCAGCGCCCCACTGATCGGCGCGTCCAGTCGTCCCAGCCCGGCGCGCCCTCACGGACCGCCGCTCTGTCGGCCCCGAGCAGCTTCAACGGCGTGCCGTGCCACGTCTGCACGATCACCTGGCCAGGGCGGCGGACGACCGCGGGAGGAAGCCCGGCGTTGAAAGTCAGGTACGACGCCCGGGCGAGGACGTCCCACCACTCCCGCGACCCCATGACGACCCCGCGCCCACCCGGAGCGACCGGGACGGACCGGTCTGCCACTCCCCAGACGAGGTCGAGGTCGCTCTCTCGCCGGACCAGCTCGTCGAAGATTGCGCGACCGCTGTCGGTGGTGCTCGCGCCGTAGTAGCACTCGAAGTAGGCAGCGCGGCGCGGCGATGCCGACGAGGCCAGGTAGTGCTGCGTGAGGAGCCGCTGCCGGAAAGGGCCGCGCTCGTCCGTGCGGAGGTCCGGCTCGCTCTCCACCACGATCCGGCCCGAGGCCGAGACCGTCGCACGGAGGCGGGCCCCCGGCGCGACCACGCACAACGGGAGCATGCGTTCGCCCTCGGGGGCCAGTCGGACGAGGACCGAGCGACCACGTGGGCGCTCCGTCACCCGCACGTCGAAACGGTCCGCGGGCCACGGTCTCGGACCGGACCACTCGGCGGTCTCGTACGGCAGCAGAGCCTCGAACCGTCCGCCCTTGACCGTCACCTCGCCCGGGAGCGTCCTGGTCGCGCTGCCCAGCTCCAGCCCAAGCTCGGGGCCGACACTGACCGCGTCTCCCTCGAGCAGGATGCCTCGATCACCGGCCACGACGCTGTCGACCACGAGAGCCGGCGCCGTCGAGATCGCGACGCGGCCGGATGGTCGGACTATCAGCTCCGGCGGCAGCGGCCCGGCGCCCAGTGCGGCGCTCCACGCGACCGCGAGGCGACGACCACCGCGACCCGCGGCGACCAGGTCTCCGTCGCCCACCGGACCACCGCGCTCGACCTCGGCGACGAGCACGTGCCGCGAGACCCGCTCGGCAGCGAGCAGACGGTCGGCGCCGCCGTTGCGCTCGACGAGAGCGAGCCCGGTGAGACCTTTCCCGTGCACCGACAGCCGGACCCCGGCGCTCATCCCTGTCGCCTCTTCGAGGCGCGCCTCAGCACGCTCGACCTTCAGCCGCAACCCTCGCTCGTCGGACCAGACCGCTCGAACGAGGCTGTCTCCGAGCGCTCCCGATGCACGTGGTCGCCGTGCCCACGACCGGGCGCGGCGACCGGTCCAGCGGAAGGGGCGCTCGGCGTCGTCCACGACGACGCAGACATCGGCCCGGAATCCCTCGGGGTGATCCAGGAGACCGCTCACGTCGACCTCGGCCGTAAACCCGGTGTCAGCACGGGTCCCGGCCTCGTCACCCGGGCTGACGTCCGCATCGGGGTCGGCCAGCGGCAGAGCCGACCCTCGTGCCAGGCGCCGACCTCGCGGGTCGAGCACCTCGACGGCGCTCACCGTGAGGGAGTCGCCTCCGGGCATGTAGGCCCACCCTGCGAGGCGGACGGTCGCAGGCCGCACCCACCGGAGGTCGGACAGGATCACCACCGCGTCCTGGTCGGTCGGAGCAGCAAACCCGCTCGGACGCCCCAGGACCCGCACCCCCCAGGCGAGCACGCGCCCGACGGCGCTCAGGGAGTGTCCCCGTGCAGCCACGCGAGGTCCCGCAGGTGCGGGACGTCGGCCTCGAAGTCGGACCCGATGGTCGGCGACGTCTCGACGCCCCTGCCTTGGAGACCTCGGTAGCGACCGCCCTTCAGGCCGACGAGGTCGTAGAGATAGTCGTGGTTCATCGTCTCGGTGGCCAGGGAGAGTGCCGAGTCCGACGGAGGACGAGGGGTCGATCTCACGCGCTGATAGTAGGCGACGACCACCCGGGAGAAGGGATCAGGACTCCAGCAGTCCCAGCAGGTAGGCGCCGTAGCCGCTCTTGACCAGCGGCTCGGCCCGCTCTCGCAGCTCATCGCCGTCGAGGAACCCCATCCGCCAGGCGACCTCCTCGGGGCAGCCGACCTTGAGGCCCTGGCGGCTCTCGATCGTGCGGACGTAGTTGCTGGCGTCGTTGAGCGAGTCGAAGGTGCCCGTGTCGAGCCAGGCGGTGCCGCGCGGCAGGACCTCCACCTGCAGACGTCCCTGCTCGAGGTAGATGCGGTTGAGGTCGGTGATCTCCAGCTCCCCCCGGTCGGAGGGTCGCAGACTCGCGGCGTACTCGACCACGTCGTTGTCGTAGAAGTAGAGCCCGGGGACGGCGTAGTTGCTCTTGGGCGTCGCCGGCTTCTCCTCCAGCGAGACCGCGCGTCCGTCCGCGTCGAACTCGACCACGCCGTAGGCACTCGGGTCGCTCACCTGGTAACCGAAGACGGCAGCACCGTCGAGGTCGTGGAACCGTCCCAGCTGGGTCCCGAGACCGGCGCCGTAGAAAATGTTGTCACCGAGCACGAGGCCGACCCGATCGTCACCGACGTGGTCGGCCCCCAAGACGAACGCCTGCGCGAGCCCTTCCGGCCGCGGCTGCACCGCGTACGACAGCGCCACACCGAAGCGTGAGCCGTCGCCCAGCAAGCGGTGGAACTGCGGCGCCTCGTCCGGTGTCGTGATCACGAGGATGTCCCGGATCCCCGCGAGGATGAGGGTCGACAGCGGATAGAAGATCATCGGCTTGTCGTAGACGGGGACGAGCTGCTTGCTCGTGCCCAGGGTGATCGGATGGAGTCGCGATCCGGTTCCCCCGGCCAGGATGATGCCTCGCATGCGGACATCGTAGGGCGCGTCGTCGCTCAAGCACCCCGTCATCGCCGACATTTTCGGGCACGATGACCCCATGACCGGCGACGCGCTCGACGAGATCGGCCGGCGGCGGGGGGCGCGCCAGTCGTCGGACGGCCACGACTACCTGACCGCGTACGAGGCGGCGCTCACTCGGGCGGGGACTCCCTCGGTGATCGTGCTCGTGCTCGCTGACGGCGCCCTCACCACCGCCTGCACGTTCGGCGAGCGTTGGCCGGAGGCGGAGGTGCACGTGCTCCACCCACGCAGCGCAGGCGAGGTCGTCGGCGTCGCGACAGGTCAGGATCGGCCGGCGAACGTCCACGTCCATGCGTTCACCGGCCCCCGCGAACGGCGCGACCTTCAGGCTGTGCTCCCGCGACCCGACCTGCTCGTCGAGGCGTTCGTCTCGGAGACCGCTTCCAAGATCGCCGCACTGCGTCAGATGCACGGCTACGTGCGGGCCGGTGGCATCTACGCGGTGGAGGGTATCGACCGGGCCCCCGGGGACCGGTCCGAGTCCGACGCGGGCCCGTCGGTCCGTGCGGTGATCGAGGACGTGGTCGCACGCGTCGAGCGACGGCTGCCCAAACGTGGGTGGGCGACCTGGCAAGACACCGTCGCGCGGACGCTCGCCGCGGTCACGTACCACCGGGACCTGGCGTTGCTGACCAAGAGCGAGCCCTTGCTCCGGATGCTCCGGACGGCCGAGACCGAGCCGCTGCTGACGGCGCGCTACGGCGACGACAGTCCGGTGGAGACCCTCCTCACCCACGACCGGTACACGTTCACCTCGCGGGCGAGCATCACCTCCGTGGGCGAGGGGCCTGCGGTGCTCGAGGGCGAGCTGACGGTCCCCACGCGTCAGCTGCGCGCGTACGCCGACGTCGTGACCTACCCTCGTCAGCTCGTCTCGTACGGGGACTTCTGGCTGCCCGACACCTTCCGGCACCAGCAGGCGGCCCACCTCGGTCACCACGGGCTGATCCGGTCCGGAGACCGTCTGACGTACATGCGCCCGCGCTGGCGACCCGCCCTGCGGCGACGCTGGGACGGCGGACCGCTGTTCTACCTCGACAGCGAGTTCGCGGGGCACTTCGGCCACGTGACCACCGAGGTGGTCTCCCGGTTGTGGGCCTGGGACGAGGCCCGCGCCAGGCACCCCGAGCTCCGTCCGCTGATGAGCCTGCGGCCCGGCCAGACCGACGTCCCGGCGTTCGCCCGCGAGATCCTGGCGGGGTTCGGGATCGACCCCGACTCCCTCGTCGTCCAGTCCGGCGACGAGGCCCTCGAGGTGCCTCTGCTGCTCGCCGCCGATCCGCAGTTCGAGAACCCGCGCTACGCCGACCTCGCCCTCGGGGACACCTGGCGGCGCATCGCCGACGGTCTCGGGGAGGTCGTCTCCCCGGTCGCGGCGGAGAAGGTGTTCATCTCCCGAGGCGGCCGGCGCGCGTGCCTGCAGGGCCCGCGGGTCGAACGGTTCTTCCGGCGGCGCGGCTTCGCGGTCGTCCGCCCGGAGCACTACTCGTACGGGGAGCAGGTGCGGCTGTTCCAACAGGCGCGGATCATCGCCGGGTACGGCGGAAGTGGACTCTTCACGATGATGCACGCGCCGCAGGCGCGTGTCGTGATCATCTCCGGGGACGGCTACGTCGCTCAGAACGAGGCCCTGATCGCCGCCGTGAACGGCAACGACCTGCACTACTTCTGGGGTCGGACCGAGAGGAGACCCCCGGACCCGCGCAAGCGCAAGACGGTGTTCGCCGACGACTTCTCCTTCGACCTGCGCCGTCATGCCCGGGCCCTCCGGCAGCTGGCGCACTGAGCGTCCGCAGCGCGTCGTCAGCCGCGGAGAGCCCCCGGTAGCCTGACCCTCGTGCGCGCCAACCCCCTGAGCCTGCCCGACGGCACGTACGTCTCCGTCGCGAGCGCCGTCCGCCCCGACAAGGGCGGACGCACCGCCGTCCTGCTCATGCGTGCCAGTGCGCTGGCCGACGCCGGTGCCCGCAGCGTCATCGCCACCATCGCCGACGTCCCGGAGCAGGACGACTTCCGGGACCAGCTCGTCGCCCGCGGTTCGCTCTCGCCGGCGGTCGAGGTCGTCAACATCTTCACCGACCTCCGTGACCGCGACCCGGCGACGTTCGGGTCCGGCAGCGGCAGCCCGACGGCACCGCCGAAGGGCCTGGTGATGACCGAGGAGACCCGTGCCGACGGCACGCCGTACCAGCAGGTCTGGCGCCGGCCGGACGACCCGGCGACCGCTGAGCCGGCTGTGGTGGACCACCTTCGCTCCGACGGTTCGCTCTTCCTTCGCTGGTCCTCCTACGCCGGCACCACGATCGAGCTCGTGGACCACGACGGTCGTGCCGTCCGCCGCTTCTCCTACCGGGGTCCGTTCGTGCGGTGGTGGCTGAGGAGACTCGTCGGCGACGGGGACGGCTTCGTCATCACCGACTCACGGCGCCTGCTCCCCATGCTTTTCGGTCTTCCCTCGCCACGGATGCACCTGGTCGCGGCGTTCCACAACCCGCACGTCGAGCGGGAGGGCCGCTGGGACGGATCGCTGAAGGGCCCGTACGCCCCGGCGCTGGAGCGCCTGGCCGACCTGGACGGCCTCGTCCTCCTCACCGAGCGGCAACGAGACGAGATCGCCTTGCGCTGCGGGCGCACCGACAACCTCTTCGTCGTCCCCAACCCGGTCGCTCCCCCGACGCTGCCCGACCCGCTGCCCCCGAGAGACCCCAAGCGCCTCGTCGTCGTCGGTCGTCTGGAGGCGCAGAAGCGCGTGGGGCACGCTCTCAAGGCCGTCTCGCTCGCGCTGCGGACCGATCCCGACCTGAGGCTCGACGTCTACGGCGACGGCGCCGGCCGTCACCGGCTGGAGAAGCAGGCCCATGACCTCGGCATCGCCCACGCCGTCACCTTCCACGGGTACGACCCGGGCGCGCGTGACCGCACGCTGACGGCCGGGGCGTTCTTGGTGACCAGCCGGCACGAGGGTTATCCCCTCGCCACCCTCGAGGCGATGAGCCGGGGGTGTCCGGTGATCAGCTACGACATCAAGTTCGGACCCCGTGAGCAGATCGACGACGGGGTGGACGGCTTCCTCGTCGCCGACAGTGACGTCGCGGCGTTCGCCGACCGGATCCTCGCGCTCACGTCCGACCGCGACCGCTCCTCGGCGATGAGCCGAGCGGCGTTCGCCAAGGCCGCCGAGCACACACCGCAGAGGTTCGCCGAGGACTGGGCCGGGGTCTTCCGGACGGTCAAGGCGCAGGACGCACGTCGCGTGCACCTGACGGCGGCGGCTCTGCACCGTACGGGGCTGCGCGACGGCTCCTTCTCCGGCCACCTGCTGCTGCGGGCGGGCCGGCGCAGGCTCGATCCGCACGAGCTCACGGTCTCGCTCGACGTGATCGGCGAGGAGACCGGCGACGTGATCTCGTTCCCCGTCTCCGTGCGACCGGTGGCGCTCGGGTCCTGGCGCGGACGCGCACGACTGGCGGCCCGCGTGGACGACGCCCGCGTCGCGTCCACGCTCGGGGACCAGCCGGTGCGTTCGCGGGTGATGGTCGTCTGGCGCAACGCGGCCTGGCAGTCGCCGATCGAGGTCGTCAGCCCTGTCCGGGACGGACGACTTCGACTCGGTCGCAGCGACGACCGGCCTGACTAGACTGCTCGGGTGTCCACGATCCTCGTCACCGGCGGCGCCGGGTTCATCGGGTCCAACTTCGTCCACCACCTGGTAGAAAACACCGACCACTCGGTGACCGTCCTCGACGCACTGACGTACGCCGCGAGCCGCGAGTCGATCGACATGCTGCCTGCGGACCGGGTCTCACTCGTGGTCGGTGACATCGCGGACGCCGACACGGTCGACCCGCTCGTCGCCGGCCACGACGCGGTCGTCCACTTCGCTGCCGAGTCCCACAACGACAACTCGCTGGACGACCCGAGCCCGTTCGTGCGCACGAACCTCGTCGGCACCTTCACGCTCCTCGAGGCGGTCCGTCGCCACAGCACGCGGTTCCACCACGTCTCCACCGACGAGGTCTACGGCGACCTCGAGCTCGACGATCCGGCCCGCTTCACGGAGACGACGCCGTACAACCCGTCGAGCCCCTACTCGTCGACCAAGGCCGGCTCCGACCTCCTGGTGCGCGCCTGGGTCCGCTCGTTCGGCGTCGAGGCGACGATCAGCAACTGCTCCAACAACTACGGACCGTTCCAGCACATCGAGAAGTTCATCCCGCGCCAGATCACGAACGTCCTCGACGGCCGGCGGCCTCGGCTCTACGGTCAGGGCGCCAACGTCCGCGACTGGATCCACGCCGCCGACCACTCGAGCGCGGTCCGGACGATCCTCGAGCGCGGCCGGATCGGCGAGACCTACCTGATCGGCGCCGACGGCGAGAAGAACAACCGCGAGGTCGTCGAGACCATCCTGGACATCATGGGGCTCCCGACCGACGCGTACGACCTCGTCACGGACCGTCCGGGTCACGACATGCGCTATGCGATCGACTCGACCAAGCTGCGCACCGAGCTGGGGTGGGCGCCGCAGTTCACCGACTTTCGGTCAGGGCTGGCGGCGACGATCGACTGGTACCGCGACAACGAGACCTGGTGGCGTCCCAAGAAGGAGGCCGTCGAGGCACAGTACGCGGAGGCGGGTCAGTGACGACCGACCTCACGGTCCGAGCAACCGCCATCGACGGTCTCCTCGTCCTCGACCTTCCTCTGCACGGCGACAGCCGCGGGTGGTTCAAGGAGAGCTGGCAGCGCGAAAGGATGCTCGCCATCGGGCTGCCTGACTTCGGCCCCGTACAGCAGAACGTCTCGTTCAACGCCCATGCCGGTGCCACGCGTGGCATCCACGCCGAACCATGGGACAAGCTGGTCTCGTTGGCGACCGGGCGCGCGTTCGGCGCGTGGGTGGACCTGCGTCCCGGGCCCGGCTTCGGGACCAGCATCACCCTCGACCTCGACCCGACCCTCGCGATCTACGTTCCCCGTGGCGTCGGCAACTCATACCAAGCGCTCGAGGATGGCACGTCGTACGCCTACCTCGTCAACGAGCACTGGCGACCTGACGTCGTTTACACAGCAGTGGCCCTCGACGACCCCGCACTGGACATCGACTGGCCCATCCCGATCATCGACGCGGAGGTCTCCGAAAAGGACCGTGCCAACCCGCTCTTGGACGACGTCACGCCGATGGAGCCGCGTCGCGCGCTGATCCTCGGCGGGTACGGCCAGCTGGGTCGCGCGCTGCGAGCGGCGCTTCCCGACGCGGACGCCGTCGACCTTGACACGTTCGACACGACCGATCCCGCCGCGTACACGGCAGTCGACTGGGCGCGGTACGACACGGTCGTCAACGCCGCGGCCTACACCGCGGTCGACGCCGCCGAGAGCGGCGATGGTCGCAGGGCCGCATGGGCCGCCAACGTGACCGCGTTGACCCACCTCGCGCGAGTTGCGCGGCGCCACCGGCTCACGGTGGTCCACATCTCCAGCGACTACGTCTTCGACGGCACCCAGGAGAGCCACGACGAGGAGGAGCCCTTCTCCCCGCTGGGCGTCTACGGACAGACCAAGGCGGCGGGCGACGCGGTGGTCGCCACCGTCGACCGCCACTATGTCGTCCGTACCAGCTGGGTGATCGGCGACGGCGGCAACTTCGTCCGTACGATGGCGCGCCTGGCCAAGGACGGAGTCAGCCCGTCCGTCGTCGACGACCAGGTCGGCCGACTCACCTTCACCGACGACCTCGCCCGCGGCATCGTCCACCTGCTGCGCACGCGCCCGACGTATGGGACCTACAACCTGAGCGGCAGCGGCGCTCCGATGTCCTGGTACGACGTCGCCCGCGAGGTCTTCGCGCGTTGCGGACGCGACCCCGGCGACGTCACGCCGACCTCCACGGGAGCGTACGGCGCGGACAAGGACCTCGCTCCCCGTCCGAAGCACTCGGTGCTCGACCTCGCCAAGATCGAGGGCGCGGGGTTCGTGCCCATGCCGGTGACGGCCTCACTCGACTCCTACGTCGTATGACCGCGACGTCGCCGATCTCGGCCCCTTCAGTCCCGACCGGGTCCGTGCGGCGACGTCGCACCCTCCGCGCGGCTGCCAAGGCCGGTACGGTCGTGGTCGCCTGGCTCGTCCCTCTCTCGTACGCCGTGCTCGTCCTCGTGGACGGCGGCACCAGGCTCAGCGACGTCCTCGCGTACGGCGCGACGTGGGTCGCCACCACTGCCTTCCCGGGCGCGCTCGCATGGCGCATCTTGGTCCCCCGAAGCTCGCTCGGCGAATCAGTCGGCTTCGGGGGGATCCTCGGCATCGCCCTTCTGCTGCCGTGGTGGGCGCTGGGCGTCGTGACCGGAGTGTCGTGGATTTGGGCGTGGCCGATGCTCCTTCTCGCCGTGGTCACTCTGCTGCCTGCCGCCCGTGCACGCCTGCGCGCCCGGGCTCTGCGGCTTCCGAGAACACGACTCGCGTGGAACGTCGCGATGGCCGCCGTCGCCACCCTTGGCGTCGCCGCCATCAACCAGACGGTCCTCCGCGCGACGCCTCTCCCACCGCGCGCCGACGCTACCTACGTCGACCTTTGGTACCACCTCGCCCTCGTCGGCGCGGTTGAGCGAGGGCTCCCTCCGGAGGACCCCTTCGCGGTGGGTGAGCCACTGCGCTACCACTGGTTCACCCACGCCGACATCGCCGCGACCGCCAGCGCCAGCGGGGTCTCCCCGGTCGACGTCCTCTTCCACCTTTGGCTGGTCGCGACCCTGTTCGCGTTCCTGCTGGCGCTCGGCGCGACCGCCAACACGCTCGCGCGAGTCGGTCACCGACCCGCGCCTTGGTGGCTCGGGCCTCTCGTCGCGCTCGTGGGCGGCGTGCTGGCGCTGACTGGTCTCGGCGGGTTGGGGCTGGGCCGCACCGGTGGCGGCACCGGGAACGGGTTCGTCGCGATCAGCCCGACCACCGCGCTCTCGATCATCGTGGTCATGGCGATCATCGGGGCGCTCGACAGGCTGCTCCGCGGCGAGTCGACGCCCGGGGTCTGGCTGGTCGTCACGGCGCTCCTTGCCCTCGGCTCGGGAACCAAGCCGACCGTCCTGCCCGTCGTCGCGTGCGGCGCCCTGCTCGTCACGGCGGTTTGGATGCTCGCGCGCCGACGGCTCCATCGTCTAGCGCTCGGCGTCGCTGTGCTCTGTGCCGCGATCTTTGTCTTGAGTGCCACGCAGGTCGTCGGCAGCACGGGCGGCAGCCGACTGCAGCCCCTGACGACAGCCGTGTGGTCGCCGGCGTTCGCGGGTCTCGCCCAGGGAGTCAGCGACGGGACCGGCGTTCTGTCCGCCCGCGTCACCGAGAGCAGCGGCACCCTCTGGCTCGCCGCCGTGCTGGTGGCCGCCTCCCTCGTCACGGCGTCGGCCAAGGTGGTCGGTGTGCTCGCAGTCCTCACCCGTGCCCTGCGCCGCGACCCGCTCTGGTGGTGCGCCGCGGGGATCGTGGTTGCTGGATGGTGCGCCTCTTGGACGCTCTCCCACCCCAGCCTCGCCCAGGGCTACTTCTTCCTCGCCGTCGCCCCGCTCGGGTTCGCTCTCACCTTCGCCGCCGCAACTCGACTCCTCACCGACGTTCCCACCCGGGCACGAGCCGTTCTCTTCGCGGTTTCGACTGTCGTCGGTGTCGCCACCGGTCTGGTCGTCCACGCCCTCACTCCATCCTCGTACTCCGGCGGTGCACTAGACCGTGCCCTCAAGGCGAGCGAGATGTCCCTCGTTCTCGTGACAGCCCTGCTGGTGAGCCTGCTGGTACTGCGCCTGGTCGTGGGCCTCCGCGGCGGAACGCTGGTCGGCGCCGCCGTGGTCCTCGTCGTCTGCGCCAGCGTCACGGCGAACGCACACCCGATCGCGGACGGACTCGCCTCGCCGTCTACGACGCGCGTGGTTCACCCCTCGCTCAGCGTCCTCCCGCCCGAGCAGCGAGCCGCGCTCTGGGTCCGAGACCACACGCCGGAGTCGGCGCTGCTCGTCACCAACGTCTTCTGCCTCAGCGCGTCCTACCGTGAAGGATGTCGCGCCCAAGGATTCTGGGTCGGTGGCCTTACCGGCCGGCAGCTGTTACTGGGCGCCTGGGCCTACACCTCCGAGAACATGGCCGCAGACGACCCGACGTCCTACCAGCTCCGGCAGCCACCGTGGCCGGACCGTCTGCACGTGAGCCTGGCCGTCGTCGAGCGCCCGACCGCCAGGGTGGTCACGACTCTGCGAGATCTCGGCGTCACCCACGTGTTCGCCGACCGCCGCGCCACGCCCGTCTCGCCAGACCTGGCAACGCTCGCACGGCTGGTCCATCGCGACGGCCCGGTGTCGATTTACGCGCTGAGTGACACCTCGATCCACTAGCCTGAACCCGTTCACCGGCCTCCTGATCGCGCCTTGGTGCGAGACCGACCTCCTATCGCGGCATCGCGGCCGCCCGGCGGGGGCGGATGAGCCCCCGCACCCCGACCCACCCTCAGGAGCCGACAGTAGGATTGCCGGGTCCGACCGACTTGATCCCCGAGGTGCCGTGCATCACCACAACCACTACTACGGGCAGACGCACGTCCTCGCGCGTTACTGCGGGCTCAACGACACGCAGCCACCGCGACTTCGTGGCTACCTGCAGCACGGATGGAACATCTCCTGCGGCTGGAATCCGGTGCACGAGTTCTTCGACGGCGCTTGGCGCTACGTGTGGTCGGACGCACCACGGCGCCGTGGCCACTCGCTCGGACGCCGCAACTACCACGTCATCGGCGCCCCCTGGCTCTACCTGCTCGAGAACGAGCCGGAGCCCGTCCCGCCGCCCGCCCGCGAAGGGACGCTCTGGTTCTTGTTCCATGGCTGGGAGGGCGGCAAGATCACCGGTGACCACCAGCGTCTGATCGACGAGATCCGGGAGACCGAGCCCGGTCCCGTGACGTTCAGCCTGTACTACACCGAGTACGAACGACCCGAGGTCCGCAGGACGTACGAGGACGCCGGCTTCGACGTGGTCTCCTTCGGGAAGCGCGGCTGGAACTACCAGGGGACCGATCGTCGATTCCTGCACAAGCAGCTTCATGCACTGCGCCGTCACGAGCGGGTCGCCTCGAACCGCTTGTCCACGGCGATCTTCTACGGCATCTCCGCGGGATGCCAGCCGGCAGTCTACGGCGACCCCATGGAGCTGGCCGGTGAGAACCCGCTCTTCGGCGGAACCGCGCGCATCGCACGCCTGTGGGGCGACCTCCTCGGTAAAGACGTCGACATGACGACCGCACGCGAGATCACCGACCTCGAGCTCGGCAGGCCCTGGCTGATGCCACCCGAAGAGCTCCGACTGATTCTGGACTGGGAGAACCATGACTGACCCGCACGTGGTCATCAATGTCGTCCGCGGTGAGATGCAGCCGTGGTCCGACCTTGAGAGTGCCTCGGCGCCTGCTCACGGCCCGCTGCTCATCGATCTCGTCGTCCGCGCCTCCTCCGGCCGCACGCGTGCGCTGGTCGTCGGCCCGCACGGTGATGACGTGCTGAGCGCAGTCGCTGAGTCCGTCGAGCACGCCACCGTGCTGCTTAGGTCGGTCACCGACGCTGAGCACGTCGCCTCGCTTGCCCTCCCCGGGACGCGCGTCGTCGCAGGTGCGCTCGATGGCCTGGACGAGGACGGCTTCGACCTGGTGGTCGCGGCCGACGGGCTCGAACGGGTTCTCGGCGCTGACTCGCCCGCCCTGTCGTGGCCCGAACGTCTCGCCCTCCTCACGCGCACCGCGACATCCGATGCAGCGCTGCTGGTGAGCGTACGCAATGAGTTCGGCCTGCCCTCTCTTTTCCACACCGCCGTCCCGCGCGATCGCGACGGCGACGACGAGTGGGTCCCGCTCTACTCCGACTCGGACCGTCCCCGCTCGACCACGGAAGTCCGAGCCGCCCTGGCGCCGCGCCAGGCGAATGTCTTCTCGATCGTCTCCTCCGGCGGGGCGATGGTTGCCTCGGTCGAATCGGGACTCGCGAGCTCGCGGCACGGGCTCGGGACCCGCGTCCTCGTCGATGCGGTCCGTTCGGCGGCGGTCGGTCACGCGGTCCTCGCCCCGCTGGGAGAGATCGCTGAACGCGCGCGCGACGCCGGGACTCTCGAGATCGTCGTCCCCGCCTGGCTCGCCGTCGTCGGTGTTCCCCTCCCGGCTTGCGCTTGGATGGCAGGCGACAACCTCCTCGTCGCTGCAGCAGACGAGGGCGGCTGGATCGCCGAGGCGAGCAATGGGCATCGCACCTCCCCACTCCCCGAGGCGCCGACAGCAGAGGCGCTCCTCTTCGGCCATGCCGAATCCGAGGATGTGCCCGGGTTCCGCGCGGTCGCCGCCCGGCTCGGCGAGCTCGTGCGGGACGAAGGAGCGCTCGTCTCTCCGGTGATCTGGGATGCAGTCCTGGTCGGCGGCGTGCCGGTGCGCGCTGAGCCCTCGGTCGGAGGCGACCTGCCAGCCGACGTCGCCCTGGCGGCCGCCTGGTTCCGCTTCCTTGACCGGCTGCTGTCTCAGGACCGCCGTCACCCATGGCCTCCGTGGACGCTCGGCGACGGCCTGGTCCGCATCTGGCTCTCCATGTCCGGCGTCGCGGACGCGCGGGACGACGTCCTCGTACGAGGCCGCGAGACTGCGGACGCCCTGCGCACTGCGCGGGGTGAGCCGGATCCGGCGGTGGTGACCGACCTGCGGACCGCCGCTGCGCGCGTGGCCGATCTCGAGCGCGAGCTGACGGAGATGCACGGTCACGTCCTCGGCCTCGAACGGACGCTCACGATGCGCGACGGTCAGCTGCGCGCCGAGACTGCCCGAGCGCGGAAGCTGAAGGCGAAGCTGGCTACCGAGCAGACGCGCCGTCGACGCGCGGAGTCCTCTCGCGCCTACCGCCTCGCCCGG
Source organism: Mumia sp. zg.B21 (assembly GCF_019550855.1). Classification (NCBI taxonomy): domain Bacteria; kingdom Bacillati; phylum Actinomycetota; class Actinomycetes; order Propionibacteriales; family Nocardioidaceae; genus Mumia; species Mumia sp. zg.B21. The sequence goes on from NZ_JAHWCJ010000001.1 coordinate 1,557,019, forward strand.
CGTCTCAAGAACCTCCGCCCACGACGGACGGCCCCCGCCGCGAGCCGGCGCGGCGACACCCTTCCACCGAACGACTCGCGGTAACCCGCGCGCCGCAGGTGTGAGCCTGAGCCGACCCACCAGGTCACGTCGGCCTCGTGACCACCTGAGGCCACGGGATGGACGAGCACGGGCTCGGGAGTCTGCGGGATCAATACCCGCAGCCCCCGCTTCTGGCGAACGACCTCGACGTCCACCACATCCCCGTCGAGAGTGCACGCCTCGACCGTGGCGGCGGCGAGCAGGGCGGCTGCGCGCGCTCGTTGGATGGGGCCGTGGGCAAGTGGCGCCCGGCCGAAGCCCACCGTGAGGATCACCTCCTCCTTGCGCGGCGCGACCGGGTGCGGATTGACCACCGCGAAGCCCGCCCTCAGCTCGCTCCACCCGTCTTCCCGGAGATCGGTCCCTCCGGAGAACGTCATCCGCGGACGGCTCGGTAAGGGTCTGAGCTCGAGACGTCGAACCTGGACGCCGACGAGCGGCGTCTCGAGCAGCCTGTCGTGCACCCACGCCGGGAGGTCCGGGCTCGGCGGGTCCAGTGTCACCATCAGCGGCGCAGCGGCGTCGTACCAAGAGGGTCCGACTACCATGCCGACGCGCATCCGTGGCGGGCGTTTCGCCTCAACGTCATTGGGGCGTACCGCCAGGAGCACCGCCGTCCGCCGTCCTTCGCAGGACACGATCACGAGGCGGTGCCTGTCGAGGTCGATCCGCGCATGGTCCTCGTCGTCCGCGTCCGTGACGTCGTTCCACTTCGCCCACTTCGTGTAGGTCGTCCGATCGGCGCGCAGCACGGCCTCGAGCGCAAAGGGAGTCGGCCCGAGCTCGGTTCTGATCCCGATCGTCCCCGCGTCACGCGCCAGGCGCAGCGGCACCGTCCCGCCGAGGGAGTCCAGGAGCAGCGCACGCGCGTCCACCGAGGTCACCGGATCGCTCAGCTGCCCGACACGGACGATCGGGAGGTCGAACGCACTGGACAGGGCGAAGCCGTCCACCGGCGGGGTGTTGCGCGGAGCGGTCGACGCCTGATCGACGACGGCATCCCCCTGGCTCCAGTCGCCGCGGGTGATCATCGGCTCTCTCCGCTTCCACATCCGCTGCACGGCGATCTCTGCGGGATCGCCGTCAGGCTCGACGTCCTCCAGCATCCGCGTAGCGATCATCTGCATCCACGTGCCCTCGCCGAACGCGAAATGCGGCGTGAAGTAGCTCGGCACGTCGGTGGCCGACCGATAGAACCACGTCCACAGACGCGCTCGGCGGATCTCCTCGTCGGTGATCATCCGATCGCCCGCGGACAGTCCCGCAACGTGCTCGTCGAGAAGCGTGAAGTAGTCGTCGACCGTGTCAGCACGACGGGTCATGCCACAGTGGCTGTACTCGGACCACCCGCACTGGATCACGGGGACGCCCATCATCGGGAGCTCGGTGCCGATGCTTCCTCGTACCGTGAGGCCGAGGTCGACGACACTCGCAAGGGCGGCTCGACTGAGATCCAGACTGCGAACGAACGACATGTGCGGCAGGTGCGCGTACTCTTCCGCAAGCCCTTCGAAGAAGCCAGTGCCGTCGTACAGGCCCTGCTGCGGGTGCTCCAGCATCAGCCACTGCACCTCAGGGGTGTCGGCGGCATAGGCGACGGTGCGCTCGAACCACTCGGCGAGGGTGGAGAACGCCTCTCGGTTCGTCGACATCGCGTCCGAGACCGCGTGGTTGTAGACGCCGACCACCGGTCGTCCGGGCGACAGACCGAGGCGATGAGCCGTGACCCGGCGCAGCGCGCGGCGCTCGTTCTCGTCCGCGATGCCGATCGTCGCGACGGCGCCGACGGCACGCCACCACGACGGTCTGCTCAATGCACCTTTGTAACGGGCGTAGGCCCGCTCGGCCACGCCCTGCAGGGCCTCGTGCCGCGACCACACGTGCTTGTCGAAGTACTCCGCGACCTCAAGCGTCAGCCCAGACCGCAGGGTCCCGTCACCGAGCTGCCGGCCCGGATACAGGCCGTACGCCTTCATTCCGCCGGTCGACTGGGTAAAAACCACGGGAACATCGTGGTCGAGTGCCCGTTCCACGGCGAGGCCGAAGCTGCTGTAGTCCACATGGCTGGAGACCAGCGCCACCACGTCGAGAGAGCTCAAGAGGAGGTCGAACAGACTGAGGAACCCTGTGCTGCGGCGGCGGACGACGTCCAGGAACGCGCGGTCCTCGTCACTCGTCCCGAGTCCGGGAACACGCTTCATCCGGCACGCAGTGGCGTAGACGATGTTCTCGAAGACCTCCCCTTTCAGGTGCTCGACCGGGTGCGCGGCGCTCACGTCCACCCCTGCGACAGTCCTTCCGACAGCCTCACCGCGCTCGCGCGCGTCGACCATGTCGTGGACGTCGAAAACTTCCGAGGCACCGTAGCCCCTCGCTACCTCGCTGATCCGCTCCATGTCGAACCAGGTCCAGACTGCGGCCTTCCACAGGTCGTCCGAGCCCGAGTAGACGATCATCCGCGCGGGCTCCAGCTTGCGTATCGCGTTGGCCGCGAGCACGTTGCGCATCGTGACGCGCAGGTCCTGGCTCATCGCTTCGACGAGGATCACCCGGCTGCCGGACGCAGGGACGGTCAGCCGGACCATCGAGGACGCCGCCTCGGTCAGCCGTCGCCGGACCCCTTCGTTCTCGAGCTCCACGTCTCGCTCCTCCCCCGTCGGCCGCCTGGCACGGCCCACGCGAGAACCATGCTGCCACGGGAGGTCGACAAACGACGGTGGTGAACGAGCACGCTCTCGACGCGTCCGTCCAGGCCATGCCGCAAGAGCCAGCGCCCCACGGGGACGTCGGCGAGCTTCGCCGCGCACTCCATGGCCGTCCAGCGTTCCCAGAAGCGCTCATGGCCGTAGCGCGCCGCCAGGGCGGAAGGAACGGGACGGTCCACCAGCTCTGCGTCGATCACCACGTCACCGTCGCCGTACCACCCCACGCACGACCCGTCGGACAGGTACGTCCGAGTGCGCGCACCAGCCATCTCGTCGGGTGTGCCGACGAGAAGGCCCTCAGATAGAGCCTGCACCGTCGATGACGAGGCTCTGGCCGTTGATGTTCGTGGTCTCAAGGAGGAGCATGCGAACCACCGGGAACACCTCCTCGGCCGTGGTCAGACGACCGGACGGAGTCCGGCGGAGGATCTGATCGAGCTCGGTCTGCCCGAGGACGGCAGACATCTCGGAGGCAAAGAAACCCGGTGCGACCGCGTTCGCGAGCACCCGACCACTGAACTCCCGCGCCAGCGAGCGAGTCGCGGCGTCCATCCCGCCCTTCGTCGCCGAGTACGCGACCAAGCCGGGATACCCCCGCCGCCCGCAGATCGAGGTGACGTTGACGAGGCGTCCGCGCTTTCCCTTGGCCAGCAACCGCCGCAGCACAAGCCGCGTCAGGATGAGGGGGGCGGTGAGGTTCGTCTCGATGATCTGCTCGATGCGCTCCGGGGAGGTGTGAACGTGAAGCGAGTCCTGACCGATCGCGGCATTGTTCACCAGTCCGTCGATCACGCCGAGGTGGGCCTCCACCGCCTTGACGAACGCCTTGCACGCGACCTGGTCGGTGATGTCGACCGAATCGACGTGGACGACGTCAGGGTGCTTCTCCGCGAGAGCCTCCAGCTCTGGGGTGACCGTGCGAGCGAAGGCGGCGACCTTCACGCCCTCGGCCAGCAGTCCCTCGACCATGGCGAGGCCGAGCCCTCGGGAGGCGCCGGAGACGAGGACCACCGAGCTCGGCGGGAAGACGGGGGGAGTTCCTGGGTCAGGCATCGCTTTTCAGAGTCTCCTTGGTCGGGATGGTGTCGAGGACCTTGAGGCGCCGCGGCACCGCATACTCGGGCAGACGCTCCGATGCCCACCCGGTCAGCTCGGCGGTCGGGGTGTCGTCGCGGAGGACGACGTCGGCGACCACGACCGAGCCCACCAACGGCGCTCGCCGCCCGCGCACCGAGGCCCACACGACCGACGGATGGCTCTGCAGGGTGTCGCGGACGTGTCCGGCCGAAACCTTGGAGCCGCCGACGTTGATCTCGTCTCGGTCGAGCCGGCCCGTGATGTAGACGCGGCCGTCCTCGACGCGCACACGATCGCCCGTACGCACGGGACCGTCGAGACCACGTCCGTGGTGCGGCGAGGTGATCACGAGCTCGTCACCGTCAACCTCGATCAGCGGTCGGTCGACACTCGCGCGTCCGAGCCATGCCTGAGGGAACCCCGCAAGACCATCGTGGACGACGATCGACGCCCCGACCTCCGACGACGCGTAGATCCACGAGATCCGGGCCTCGGGAAACAGCTCCCGAAGCTGGTCGATGACGGCCTGGTCGACGGGTTCACCGCCCAGCGAGATTTGCTGGAGCGGCACCCGTGCGAGCGTTTCGGGGTCCCGCAGGACGCTCTGGCGCCAGAACGTGGGAGTGCCCGATGCCGCGGTCACCTCGTGATCGAGGGCGAGCGGCACCCAGTGCTCGAGATCGGAAGGGTCGACGACCACGAGGTCGTGCCCGGGTTGGGTCAAACCGAGCGTCACCACCTGCCACCACGCGTAGGTACCGGGCGAGTACGGGCAGAGCCAGCGCCGCGGGGTCGCCTGCGCACCCTTGACCGTCGTCAACGAGGCCAGGGTGTGGGCGACCCGCTTCGGTCGACCCGTCGAACCGGACGTGAGAAGCCAGATCCGACCGTCCTCGGCCGCGCGCGTTCCCGAGTCCGGCGCCCCGTCCAGGGCGCCGACGAGCCTGAAGCCGTCAGACAGCAGTTCCGTCCGCAGCGCGTCGTCCACCCGACGTTCGGCGACGACCAGCAGCTCGCCACCCGACCGCGCGACAGCAGCCACGTAAGGGAGGGCATCAACGCTGCTGGCCACAGCGGCCACAGTCGGGCGCTCCAGAGTGACGGCGGGCAGCGTCTCCCACGCGGTGGTCGAGCCGTCGCGCACGTCGATGACGTGGTTCGACCACGGCTGGGAGTCTGCGAGCACGGCTCAGGCGTCCTGAAGCTCGAGCATCAGATCCAGGACGTGTGCCACGGTCTCGATCCGGCGAAGCTCGGCCGCCTCAAAATTGAGCTCCTCGTCGATCGCGTCCTCCACGCGCAGGGCGAGCTCCGAGAAGTCGAGCGAGCGGAACCCGATGTCGCGCAGAGGGACAGCCTCGTTCGCAGGGAGTTCCTTGCCCTGCTCCGTCAGGACGTCTGCCATGAGGGAACGCACCGCGGACCGGTCGAGTCGAGTCATGTCGGCAAGCATAACGAGCCCAGCGCCCCCGGTCGCTGACGCTGAGCCCCCGTAGGCTGAGTCTGACCACCCACCCCTTCCCTGCGGAGGATCCGCCATGCTGCGTGCCCCGACCGCCGCCGACCGGGACACCGTCCGCGCCTGGCGCAACCAGGCGATCAACCGGGAGGTAAGCGTCACCGACCACATGATCTCGGAGGCGGAGCACCGACGCTGGTGGGATGCGGTGGCCGAGGATCCCTCCCGCCGCATGCTCGTCTTCGTGCACGACGACCTCCCCTGTGGGGCGGTCAACTTCTTCGACATCGACCTCGACGCGCGGACGGGGTCGTGGGGATTCTTCCTCGACAACGAGACGCTCTCGGCCGAAGGCACGCTGCTTTCCGCGTGGATGGCTATCATGCGTCAGGCTACGGACTACGCTTTCGACACCCTCGGGCTCGACAGGCTCCACGGCGAGGTGCTGGAGGACAATGCCCCCGTGCGCCAGATGAACCGACGATTCGGACTGGTCGAGCGAACGGACGACGTGCGCGAGATAGACGGCCGCCGGTTCGTCCCGATCACGCTGACGAGGGAAGAGCGGGGCCGCCGCACACGACGCAGGAAGAAGGACGCATGAGCGACCTGCCCACGATCATGTTCGGCTCGCGTCCTGTCGGCCCCAACCATCCTCCGTTCGTCATCGCCGAGATGTCGGGCAATCACGGCGGCGATCTGGGCCGCGCCCTCGACATCGTCCGCGCGGCGGCGGACGCGGGCGCCAGCGCGCTGAAGATTCAAACGTTCACCGCCGACACGATCACGATCGACGTCGACAGCCCTCGCTTTCGCCTGAGCGAGGACCACCCGTTGTGGCCCGGCCGCCGGCTGTACGAGCTCTACCAAGAGGCCTCCACCCCTTGGGAGTGGCACGAGCCGATCTTTTCCCTCGCCCGCGAGCTCGGGATGGTGCCGTTCTCGGCTGCCTTCGATCCCACCGCCGTTGACTTCCTGGTCGGCCTCGGCGTCCCCGTCCTCAAGTCGGCCTCCAGCGAGATCACCGACCTGCCGCTGATCCGGCGGATCGCCGAGACCGGTCTCCCGATGATCATCTCGACCGGGACCGCGACGCTGGGCGAGATCGACGCCGCCGTCCGCGCAGCACGCGAGACCGGCAACGAACAGATCGTCGTCCTCTCGTGCACAGTGTCGTACCCAGCACCTCCTGAGGCGTCCAACTTGCGGGGCATCCCCGTGCTGCGCGACGCACTGAACTGTCAGGTGGGCCTGTCAGACCACACGCTCGGCCTCGGTGCGTCCGTCGCCGCGATCGCACTCGGCGCGACCGTCATCGAGAAGCACCTGACATTGGGGCGCGACGACGGCACGGTCGACTCCGACTTCTCGCTCACCCCGGGCGAGATGCGAGCGCTGGTCACCGAGACCACGGTCGCCTGGCAGGCGCTCGGCGAGCCCACGATCGGACCACGCGCCATCGAGGCAGAGGGCCTGCGGTTCCGTCGCTCGCTCTTCGTTGTCGAGGACGTGAACGCAGGCGACCCGGTGACCTCGCAGAACGTCCGTTCGATCCGGCCTGCCGACGGGCTCGCACCCGACGAGTTCTCGCGCATCGAGGACCGCACGTTCCGCGTCGACGCGAAGAAGGGCACGCCCATGAGCTGGGAGCTCCTCTGATGCACGCCAGCAACCACTACTACGGGCAAGCGCACGTGTTCGCCCGCTTCTGTGGTCTGGACCGTGAGGCGCCGCCGAAGATCGACGGTCTGCTCCAGCATGGCTGGAACCCGCTTCACGGTCAGGGGTTCCAGAAGCAGCCGATCCCGCTCGGCTACCCGCAGCTCGTGTGGTCCGACGCGGCACGTCGGCGCGGTCAGGCGTATGGCTGGCGCAACTACTACGTGGTCGGTGCGGCGTGGTCGTACCTCGTCGCCATGGAGCCGGCCGACCCAGCGGTCGAGCGAGAGGGCACGATCTTCTACCCGTTCCACGGCTGGGAATCCGGAAGGGTCGACGGGAGCCACCAGGCGCTCGCCGACGAGATCCGTGCGACCGAGGACGGCCATGTGACGGTCTGCCTTTACTGGCTCGAGTTCGATGAGCCGGCGATCCGCGACGTGTACGAGCGTGCTGGCTTTCACGTCATCTCTCACGGTCGACGGGGACGTGACCGCGAAGGCACAGACCCGGAGTTCATGTACCGACAGCTTGTCGAGCTGCGCCGCCACCGCCGGGTCGCCAGCAACCGGGTGAGTACGGCAATCATGTACGGCGCCAGCGTCGATTGTGAGGTCGGCATCTACGGCGACCCGATGTCGTTCAACGCGGGCATGTCGGTCGCCGAGCGCAAGGATCACGTGCTGCGTCTGCTGCCCGAGATGCACGGTCTGGCTGTCGCCCCCGCGGTGTCGCGTGCGGTGAGCCGTTACGAGCTGTCGATGGACCGTCTGGCAAGCCCCGCGGAGCTCCGCGAGCTTTTCGGCTGGCGCGGCGCGTACGAGCGTCGGCAGGAGGCATCGTGAGTGGCCCTTGGGTGTCCTGGCGCGTCGAGGAGGCGCTGGCCGACGACGCTGCGCTTCCGGACAACCTGTCCCTCATCGGTGGGGAGATGGAGCTGTGGGCTGACGGCGTCCCCGAGGCCGACCCGGTGCGCGCCGCAGTGGTCGCGACCACCGTGCCCGCCGGCGCCGAGGTGCTCGTGGCCGGCCCGCACGCACTCGACGTGCTCGGCGCGGTGCAGTCGCTCGCGTCACGCACAACCATCGTCGTCAGAGGGCAGCGAGACGCCCTCACGATCGCCCGCGCGATGCCTGAGGTCACGGTCTGGTGCGGCGACCTGGAACGCATCGACCTCGAGCGTCTCCGCGGAGGCAAGCCGTTCTCCGCGGTCGTTGCACTCGGTGACGTCTCCGTTCTGGGGTCGTACGACCTCGAGCCTCGCTCGTGGCAGACGTACGCCGACCTCCTCCACCGCCTCGCTCCGGCGGGGACGCTCGCGGTCGGGGTCACGAATGCCCTGGCGGCGACGGAAGCCGCCTCGCTTACGCCGCGCGCGCTCGATGACAGCGACGCGGCGTGGTCACCCGCAGAGGCTCAGGACGCGTCCCGTCCTCGATCGCCTCGCCAGGCGCGCGAAGCGTTCTCCGCCGGTGACACGCCCGTCACGTTGTGGAGCGTCTTTCCGACGGCCGACCACCCGACGATTGCCTTCGCATCGACCGACGACACCGCGCCGACGTCGGGAACCCTCGCTTCGTCTCTGCTGTACCGGGAAACCGCCGAGGCACCCGGGCGCTATGCCAGCGACCCTGCGTGGCTGGTGCGCACCGCCGTCGCTGCACGGACCGTGACCATGAGCGCGGCAGCGTGGCTCGTCGTTCGAGCCCCCGCCGACCCGGCCACCGAGATGACGCTCGTCGTCGGCAACAACGGGGTCGCTGAACAGATTCCGCCCGCGACCGCGCGCGAGCCGGCTGCGACGCTCGAAGAGCTGATGTTGGAAGCATGCCTAGCTCAGGACGTCCCCGCGTTGCGGACGCTCGTCAGCCGTTACGCCGAGGAGGTCGCCGGCGGCGGGGACGATCAGCGTCCGTCGAACATCGCCGTGACGACGTCCGGATCGTTCCGGCCACTCACATACAGGCCCCGCCGTGAGACCGAGGGCGATCCGTTCCTCGACGGCCTGTACGACGTGGCGCGGCGGCTGTTCGTCCTCGGGTGGCGAAACCCGTTTCCCCTGGCCAACGGTCCAGCGGAGAATGCCGCGCTGATGGCCGGTTACGCCGGACGCGACCTTTCGACGGCGGAGGTCGACGTGCTTGCGGCACGCGCGCGAACAGAGCTGGAGCAGGCTGAGCCCACTCCTGCACTCGTGTCGCGCCTGCTCGCGCGTACAGAGGCGCTCGTCTCTCGCGACCACTGGCTGGAGTCCGCGGTCGGCGCGCGTGACCGGCAGCTTCTGCGCTACCGGCAGCAGCAGATGCGCCCCGACCCAGCGGCCGAGCGCCGCGCGGCCAAACGTGAGGCTCGCCTCCAGCAGCGCATCGCGTCGCTCGAGGCCGCGCTCGCCGCGCGTCCCACAGGCCGTCCGTTGCGCCGGTTGGTGAAGAGAGTCGGCCGCAGACTCAGGCGGTAACGCCTAGCGCTTCGACCGTGTCGCGCTCCCCGACGGGCGGCGCGACGACCGCGGTCGGCAGGAACGTGAGGGCGAGCGTGTCACCTCGTCCGATCGTGAGCACGGCCTCAAGACCTCCCAGCGGTCGGGGACCGGGCAGACCTGCGGTCTGCTCACGCACGACGTGGAGCTTTGACACGTCGTCGCCGCTGCGCAGGAGGACGTGCCACGAGGTTGCGACCGCCTGGTGGCTCGTCTCGCCCAGCCCGACACCAACCCGGCGGTCGACCTCGGCCAGGTGTGCCATGGGGATCCTTGTCGTGAACCGCCCCTCGGCGACCACAACAGGCACGTCGACTCTCTCGACCGCCTCGACTCCGCGGACCCGCCGCAGCTCGACCGAGACCTTGCCGGGACGGTCCAGGGTGTCCTGAAGGTCGCCGGCGAGCAGGAGGTCGTCGCCTTCCCACTCGGCTGCGTCGACGGCAACTGCGGCAGGTCCTTGCTGGAGCGTGAAATTGCCCTTCGGGCTGCGCGTAGCACGAAGCTGGGTCGACCCGATGGTTCGAGCCGCCCCGACGAACTGCGGGGACGTCGGCAGCGTCCGGCGGCGGCTCCCCGCACGGATGCGCACGACCCAGGCGACCGGTTCCTCCATGGGGTCGAACGTCACCTCACCGAGCCCGAGGGCGCCCACGTCAACCCGGAAGAGCGCTTCGCGGGTGCCGTCGGCACCCGCGGGCTGGTCGCGGTACTCGCCGACGAGCTCGTGGGTCACTCGAGAGTGCCGGGTGAGCTCGAGGATCGGCGCTCCGTCCCCCAGGTCGGCCACGTCGACCTTGATGCGCAGGAGGATCCCCTCGGGGACAGCGGTGGCGTGCGTGACGAAATGACGGACAGATCGCAGGGCGACTCCAACCTCGCCCGCCTCGATCTGCGGCTGGGCCCACACCCGGTCACCCAGCGGCTCCGGCGGCAGGTATGCCGCACGGGTCCGCAACCCTGAGGCGAGCGGACTCGTGACGTCGAGGTCTCCCTGGCGTATACGTACGCGCGCCGCCCAGGTCTTCAGTCTCCTCTGGGCCGCCTTGACAAGGAACGGGTTGAACCTGGCCACGAAGTGGATCGGCTGGACGCCGTCCGGGGTCGGGCCGTCAGAGCGCACCACTGTCGCGGCGACCCTGTTGCCCTGCGGGGACTCGAGCCATACCTCCAGGCTCGAACGCTCGTCGAGGATGACCTCCGGAACGCGTGCCACCCCTTCGATGACGAGGGCGCCCTCCGACCATTTCATGTCGTGGATGGCCGTCGCGACCACGGCGGCCGGAGCGCCGACGAGGTAGGCAGAGGCGGGCACACCAGCGGCGCGGTCCCCACGGAACGGCAGATCCTGGTAGGTGCGCTTGCGCAGGAGCCCACGAGTGACGACCGGGGCGTTGGTCCCGTGCTGGTCCTCGTACGTGAGGAGGCGCCGCAGGCGGGGAAGGTCCCCCGCCTCGAGCAGCCGCGCCTGGACGCGGTCGAACGGCGGGAGGTCCTCGTAGGGGAAAGGCTGGACGACGCCGAGCATCCGCCGGGAGAGGGCGAAGACGGTGTCGAGGTCCTCCTCGGGCGCGGAGTGCAGCGCTGCCACGACGGTCCGCAGGTCGACGACGGCAAAGTGGGCACGCACGCGCTCGAGCAGCTCTGGCGCCGCGGAGCGCAGGTACTCCACGACCATCTCGGCGGAGCGGACCCGGTCGGCGAGGTTCTCAAGTCGCCACAGGCTCTGGGTGATGGAAGGCTCACCGCCCTCACGCTCGCGCCAGTAGTAGACCGGGTCCTTCAGGACATCGACCTTGTGCGCCTCGACCTGGGCTCGGATCGTCACCGGGTAGTCCTCGTACAGCATCGCCGGGAACGACAGACCGACTTGTTCCCACAGCGAGCGGCGGTAGACCTTGTTCCACGCCATCCGATCGAGCGCCAGCTCCGGACGCTCCCGGACGTGAGTGGCCGTCGCCCCCTCCGCGAACGGGACCCGGTGGGTGTAGGAGTCACGGACCCAAAGTGACGTGAACCGGCGCGCGTCGCCGGCGGCCAGGTCAGAACCTGAGGCGAGCAGACTGTCCATCATCAACTCGTAAGCATGCACCGGCACGATGTCGTCGCTGTCGACAACCGCCAGGAAGTCTCCGGTCGCATGGGCAACACCGGTGTTCCGGGCGGGACCAAGGCCCTGGTTCTCCTGCGTGACCAGGGTGAATCGAGAGTCCTCTGCACACACCCCCTCGACGATCCCCCGACTGCCGTCCAGCGAACCATCGTCGACGACGATGATCTCCAGGTTGGCGTACGTCTGGGCGGACAGGGATGCGAGACAGCGGCGTACGTAGCGCTCGACGTTGTAGAACGGGACGATGACGCTGAGGAGCGGCTGCATGCGTGAGGCATCCTTGGCAGGCTGTGACGACGAGGGCTCCGAGTCTCGCACACGGACGAGCAGCACCCGTCTGACAAGTGTGGCCCCTGGTAGTGTCCACTCGGCGACGTCAGCGCAGGAGGGGGCTAACGTGTCGGTCTTGACCGGATCGGACATCCTTGTCACCGGTGGTACCGGGAGTTTCGGCAAGGCGTTCATCAGGTATGCGCTCGACAACCTCGATCCGAACCGTGTGATCATCTTCAGCCGAGACGAGCTGAAGCAGTGGGAGGTCCGCCAGCTTTTCGGTGACGATCCTCGCCTTCGCTGGTTCCTCGGGGACATCCGAGACCGTGACCGCCTCCACCGCGCGATGCACAACGTCGACTACGTGGTCCACGCCGCAGCACTCAAGCAGGTCGACACCGCTGAGTACAACCCGTGGGAGTTCGTCCGCACCAACGTCATCGGCTCCCAGAACGTCATCGAGGCCTCGATCGACGCCGGTGTCAAAAAGGTCGTCGCGCTGTCGACGGACAAGGCTTCCAGCCCGATCAACCTCTACGGCGCGACCAAGCTGACCGCAGACAAGCTCTTCATCACGGGCAACCACTATGCCGCCGCGTACCCGACTCGGTTCTCAGTCGTCCGCTACGGCAACGTCATGGGCAGCCGCGGGTCGATCATTCCGAAGTTCCGCGCGCTGCACGCCGAGGGCAAGTCTCTGCCGATCACCGATCTGCGGTGCACCCGGTTTCTCATCACGCTGCCCGAGGCGGTCCAGTTCGTCATCGACTCATTCGAGCAGATGCAGGGCGGCGAGCTCTACGTGCCCCGGATCCCGTCGATGAAGGTCACCGACCTCGCACAGGCGATCGCGCCGGGCGCCGCCCTGCATGACATCGGCCTGCGGCCAGGCGAGAAGCTCCACGAGGAGATGATCAGCCCCGAGGAGGGTCGACGAGCGCTGCGCGTCGGTGACCGCTACGCTCTCCAGCCCGATCTCGCGACATGGGGTTACGTCGCACCCGAGCATGGTGAATCCGTGGTTGACGGGTTCCACTACCGGTCCGACAACAACGACGAGTGGTACTCGATCGATCAGATCCGCAAGATCCTCGAGTCGGATGTCTGACCGGTGCTTCCGTACGGCCGCCAGAGCATCCACCCTGCCGACGTCGACGCGGTCTCCGCAGTCCTCCGTGGTGACTGGCTGACGACCGGTCCGACCGTGACGGCCTTCGAGGCAGCGGTGGGCGCCGTCGCGGGCGGTCATCCCGCGATCTCCTGCACATCGGGCACTGCGGCGCTCCACGTGGCCTACGTAGCCTTGGGCGTCGGTCCAGGCGACGAGGTCGTCACGACGCCGATGACCTTCGTCGCCACGGCGTCCAGCGCGGCCCTGCTCGGTGCCACGATCGTCTTCGCCGACGTGACGGAGGACACCGCGCTGCTCGACCCCACAGCCGTGGACGCCGTGGTGACCGACCGGACGAAGGTCATCGCTGCCGTCGACTACGCGGGCCACCCCTGTGACTTCGACGCGCTTCAGACGATCGCCGACCGTGTCGGCGCCCGCACCCTCGACGACGCCGCCCACTCGATCGGCGGTACCCGAGGCGGTCGGCCGGTCGGCGACCTCGCCGACGTGACGACCTTCTCGTTCTTCCCCACCAAGAACCTCACGACGGGCGAGGGCGGCGCCGTCGTGGCCAAAGAGACCGCCGTGGCAACGGCCGCGCGCGAGTTCCACAACATCGGGCTCATACGCGACCCCGAGCGGCTGCGCTATCCCGATGAGGGCCCGTGGCACCAGGAGGTGCACTCCTTCGGCCTGAATTACCGGCTCACCGACGTCGGCGCCGCGCTCGGGCTGTCGCAGCTCGAGCGCCTCGACGGTTTCGTCAAGCGCCGCGCCGAGATCACCGCCCGCTACAACAATGCGTTCGCTGGTGTCGATGGGCTTCGGACTCCGACTCAGTCGGCGGACGTCGCCCCTGCCTGGCACCTCTATCCCATCCGGATCCTCGACGGTCGGCGCCGCGAGGCGTTCGAGCGGATGCGCGAGGCGGGCATCGGCGTCCAGGTAAACTACATCCCGGCCTACTGGCATCCGGTGTTCGCCGACATGGGCTACCGCCGCGGCACGTGCCCGCGAGCCGAGGCGTTCTACGCCGAAGAGCTCTCACTCCCCCTGTACCCGTCGCTCACCGACGGCGACGTCGACCGTGTCATCGAGACACTCGTCGGGATCATCGCGTCGTGAAGCGCGTCGTGAAGCGCGTCGCCGTGCTCCAGGCACGCATCTCCTCCACGCGCTTGCCAGCAAAAGTCGCCCTCCCGGTCGCCGGGCTGCCTCTCGTCGTCCTCGCCGCACGGCGGGCGGCGCGCGCCGGGATGGACGTCGTCGTGGCGACCTCGACGGACCCAAGCGACGACCTGCTCGCCGACCTGCTCACCACGCACGGCGTCCGGCATCACCGCGGCAGCCTGTCCGACACCCTTGAGCGCTTCGTCGAGGCCGTCGCCACGTACGACGATCACGACGTCCTCGTGCGTCTGACCGCCGACAACGCCCTCCCCGACGGCGACCTCCTCGAGGAAGTCGTCGACGACTTCCTCGACCGAGAGCTGGGTTACCTCAGCTGTAACGGCACGCCCTCGGGCCTGCCCTACGGGCTGAGCGCCGAGGTCGTCCGCGTCGGTTCCCTCCGCAAAGCCCACGCGGACCCCGCGACGACCGACGCCGACCGCGAGCACGTCACCCCCGCGATCGTCAGACGTCATGGGTTCGCCTCGTTCACCCGCTATGCCGACAGTGGGCTCGGTGCCCTCCGCGCCACCGTCGACCAGCTCGACGACTACGTCCGGATCAGTCGCCTCTTCGACGGTATCGACGACCCGGTCGCTGCGTCGGCCCTCGACCTCGCCACGCGGCTGCGCAGTCTTCCCGGGGCGCCGGTCGTCGATCGGCCCGTCGACGACCTCGTTGTCGGGACCGCACAACTCGGCATGGACTACGGCATCGCCAACACGAGCGGTAGACCGACGACGGCGATGGCGACCGTCCTTGTCCGTACAGCACTGACCAACGGCGTGACGATCCTCGAGACCGCACGGGCGTACGGTGCGAGCGAGGAGACGATCGGGGTGGCTCTCGCCGAAGGATGGCAGTCGCGCGCCCAGGTCTTCACGAAGCTGTCGACGCTGGAAGACTGCCCCTCCGGAGCCCTTCCCGCCACCGTGCACGCGTTCGTCGACCAGTCGGTCCTCGCCTCGTGCCATGCACTGCGGCGCTCTCGACTCGACGTCCTCTCGCTGCATCGCGCCGCACACCTCGAGGCCTGGGACGGTGAGGCGCTCGCGCGCCTTCGCTGGTGGGTCGCCGAAGGCACGATCGGCACCCTTGGCGTTTCCGTGCAGACACCGGACGAGCTGCGGCGCGCCCTGGCCCTCGACGAGGTGACCGTCGTCCAGCTGCCCTTCAACCTCCTCGACCACCGGTGGGACGACGTCCTCGACGACCTCGCCCAGGTACGTGCGGCCCGCCCTCTGACCGTGCACGCTCGAAGTGCGCTGCTCCAGGGCCTGCTCATCGCCGACGCGGACGACGCCTGGCGCCGTGCCGGAGTCACCGAGGCCGTCACGGTGAGGTCGTGGCTCAGGGAGACCACCCACGAGCTCGGCCGCGCGGACGTCGTCGACCTCGCGCTGGCCTTCGTCCGTGCTCAGAACTGGATCGACGCCGTCGTCCTGGGGATGGAGTCTCTCGACCAGCTTTCCGTCAACCTGTCACTGTTCCAACGCCCACCGCTGACCCCCGCCGAGGTCTCGGAGGTTCTCCGCACGCGGCCATGGCTACCCGAGTCGACGCTGGACCCAGCCAGCTGGGAGGCACTATGAGCTCCGAAACTCCCCTGTCCCGCCACGTCCTGATCACCGGCGCGACCGGTTACCTCGGCCGTGCGATGGCGCACGGGTTCGCAGACGCGGGGTGGACTGTCCACGCTAATGCGCGTTCGCAGGGTCCGGTCGATGATCTTGTCGCGTCGTTGCGTGCGACCGACGGACGTGCGGAGGCCGCGGTCTTCGACGTCGCCGACGCCGCAGCCGTCGCCGCATACTTCTCTGGCTTCGAGGGTCCCCTCCACGCCCTGGTCAATAATGCCTACACCGGTGGAGCCGGCACTATCCAGACCGCCGAAACCGCCGAGTACAACGACGCTTTCGCCGTCGGTGTCACCGCCCCGCACACCCTTCTTCGCCACGCTCTCCCGGCAATGCGACAGGCCCGCGCCGCAGGTCAGGACGCGAGCGTCGTCAACCTGGCCTCGATGTACGGTCTCGTCGCTCCCGACCTCCGCGTGTACGCGTCCCCCGCCGTCGCCAACCCACCGTTCTACGGCGCGGCGAAGGCGGCGCTGGTGCAGTGGACACGCTACGCTGCGGTCGAGCTCGGGCCCGAGGGCATCCGCGTCAATGCCCTTACCCCCGGCCCGTTTCCCCAGGAACCGGTGCGTGCCACCAACCCCGAGCTAGTCTCTCGCCTCATCGATCGCGTCCCGCTCGGTCGGGTCGGCGAGGCGGCCGAGATCACGGCGCCGGTGCTCTTCCTGACCTCGCCCGGGGCAACCTTTGTGACCGGGACCAACCTGGTGGTCGACGGAGGCTGGACGGCGTGGTGACCCCGTCATGACCCATGTCGTGGTGGTGTGCGACATCGGGCCGACCCTGGGCTCGGGGCACGCGATGCGCTGCTTCGCTCTCGCCCAGGAGCTGCTCGGTCGAGGGTGGACGGTGGACTTCGCCGCCGACGTCGCCAGCATCGGCTGGGTCGAGCGGCGCCTGAAATCAGCGGGCATTGGGGTCGTCGCGCCGGTGCCGCACGACCGGGCGCGCAGCGAGCTCGGTGCCGATGCCATCGTCGTGGACTCCTACGTCATGAGCGCGGCCGACCACGCAGCGCTCCGGACGAACGGCGTCCCCGTGCTGGCGCTGGTTGACCACGATCTCGCGGGTGCACTCGCCGACGTCTACGTCGACCAGAATCTCGGAGCCGAGCTCGAGGAGATCGCGGTCCCGCCGGGCTCTCGCCGACTGGCCGGGGTGCGTTACGCCTTGATGCGAGACGACATCCTCGCGCAGCGGCCACGCGATCCGAGCCTGCCGGCCGCGGACGGCCCGCCGCGGGTCCTCGGCGTCTTCGGCGGCACCGACCCGGTGGGGGCGACCGTGGCCGCCGCGGAAGCGCTCGTCCGCACGGGGTCTCCCTTCGTCGCGACGATGGTCGCCGCGCGACCTGCCCTCGCTGACGCGCTCGCGCGTATAGAGACGCGTCCCGACCAGGAGATTGTCGTGGTTTCGCCGCTCAACGACCTGGCGCACGTTGCCCGTCAGCAGGACATTGTCCTCAGCGCCGCCGGATCATCGAGCTGGGAGCTCCTCTGCCTCGGAGTTCCGACCGCCCTCCTCGCCGTGGCGGACAACCAGCTCGAAGGCATGCGGCGTGCCGTTGCCGCGTCGGTCGTGGCAGGGCTTGGCGACGCACGACACGGTCTCGGTCCGACGGCGGTCGAGACGCTGGTGCACCTTCTACAGGACCACGCCTTCCGTGCGCGGCTCGCGCGTGCGGGCTGGGAGGCCGTCGACGGTGAGGGGAGGCGTCGGGTGGCCGACGCCTTTGCCGGGCTGGGTGAGATGCCGGGCTGACGCCTACCGAGGACTGCTCATCTTCAAGGCGAGCATGGCCGCGGGGACGCGGAGGGCGTCGGTGATGACATGGCTCTCGACCGAGCCGAAGTAGTCGTCGGCGAGGGCCTCGAACGCGACCTTCTTTCGGACGTGTTCGCCCCTGTCGCTCGCCGAGATCCACCTCGACTCTTCCCTGGCCGGACACGAAGCACGGGTCGATGCTCACGACCCGCCCACCGGGCGTCAGGTGCTTCGCGCACAGCGCCAGCAGCGCGTGGGCCTGCTTGTCGGAGAGATGGTGGAGCAGTCCCAGCAGCAGGACGACATCCAGCACCGGCAACGCCTCGGCCTGCTTCTCATCGAAGACCGCATGGTGAAAAGTGCCCCGGTCCCCGTACTTCTTTGTCGACCACCGGACGTACCGCTCGTCAGTGTCGTACCCGTGGTAGGTGATCGGCTGGCGGAGCCGGTCGAAGTAGTAGGCAGGTCCGCAGCCGACGTCGACGACTACCTCACCAGGTCGGATGGCCGCAGCGTCGATCGCGGCGTAGCGCAGACGGTCAGCCCCCAGCCCTTTCTGAAGACCGATGTACGCGGGGACGAACGAGAGGACGTCTTTGATCGACGACACGGGACTCCTTCAGCGTCGCGCCGGACCGAGTAGGTCCGGCAAAGAGTAGGGTGGCGCGCGTGACGAGCCCTGTCGAGCCGCAAACCTTCGTGCATCGGGTCTCCGTGGTGGTACCGGTGTATCAGGGCGAGCGCTACCTGTCCACCTTGGTCGGCGAGCTCGACGCGTACCGCGAAACCTTCTCCACTCCTTCCGGCCACACGACAGTCCTTCACGAAATCGTCCTGGTCTTCGACAACGGCCCTGACGACTCCGCTCGCGTGATCCGTGAGCTCGCGCGTAAGTACGACTACGTCCGTCCCGTGTGGCTCAGCCGCAACTTCGGTCAGCACGCCGCGACGCTCGCCGGCATTTCTTCCTCGGGTGGCGACTGGGTGGTGACGATGGATGAGGACGGGCAGCAGGACCCTGCCGACATCGGGGGAATGCTCGACCGCGCCCTTAGCGACGATGTCAACCTCGTCTACGGGAAGGCCGTCAACGAAGCGCCGCACGGCTCACTGCGCAACACCGCGTCCCGCCTCGCCAAATGGTTTGCGAACACCGTGGCGGGCACTCCCCAGGCCGCCCAGTTCAACAGCTTCCGACTGATGCTCGGCGAGGTCGCACGCAGCGTCGCAGCCTACGCCGGTGCCGGCGTGTACCTCGACGTCGCCCTGACCTGGGTCGCAGGCAAAGCATCGGTGCAGCCCGTAACCCTGCGTGAAGAGGCGGGCGAGTCGGGCTATCGGGCCCGGACTCTCGCCTCGCACTTCTGGAGGATGGTCGTGACGGGCGGGACGCGTCCGCTTCGACTCGTGAGCGCGCTCGGGGTCACCTTCGCGACCGCAGGCATCGTGCTCGCGCTCGTCTTCGTGATCGGCAGGCTCAGCGGATCCGACATCGAGCCAGGGTGGACCTCGATCATCACCGTGACCCTCATCTGCGCGGGCGCAATCCTCTTCTCGCTCGGGGTCATCGCCGAGTACATCGGTGTCGCGGTGAACATGGCGATGGGCAAACCTCTCTACGTCATCGTTTCCGACCGCGCTGTCGGACCTCACGGTCAGCAAACCCCGCGATCATGAACGCGCCGACGCTGGTGGTCGGGGCAGGAGGCATGCTCGGCCGCCACGTGCTCCGACGGTTGACCACCGGAGCCGGCGAGGTCATCCCGGCTCGTGTCCCGTGGAACGATCCCCTCCTTGCCGCCGAGGCCCTCCAGGCGCATCTCGACCACCTCATCGCGGCGGCGGGGAGCGGGCCTTGGCGCGTGTGCTGGGTCGCGGGCGCGGGCGTGGTCGGGACGACCCCGGACGTGCTCGCCGTCGAGATCGGTTGCTTCGCAAGCTTCGTCGACCGCCTCAGCGCACTCAGGGCACCGGTAGCCGCTCGCGGTGCGATGGTCCTTGCCTCGTCGGCCGGAGGCGTGTACGCCGGCAGCACCGGAGCACCCTTCACCGAAGACACCGTGCCACACCCCCTCGCCGCGTACGGTCATCACAAGCTGCACATGGAGCAGATAGTCGTCGACCTCACCCGCGCCTCGGGCATGACCGCGATGCTCGCCCGGATCTCGAACCTGTACGGACCAGGCCAGGACCTGAAGAAGCCCCAAGGGCTCGTCTCTCAGATCGCTCGCGCGTCGCTCACCCGCCAGCCGATCTCCATCTACGTCCCGATCGACACGATGCGCGACTACCTGTACGTCGACGACGGTGCGGCGATGATCGCCGAAGCGCTCATCCTGCTGACGTCAGAAGAGCTCCGTGGGGGGTGTCACCTCAAGATCCTCGCCGCCGGCCGAACGACCACGGTCGGAGCGCTGATCAGGGTTATCGAGCGGATCTTCAAGCGCCGGCCGCCCGTGATCTTCGCCCAGTCCCCGAACTCCCGGCTCCAGGTGCGCGACCTGCGCCTGCGCTCCGTACGCATGGTCGCGCTAGACGGGCTCGCCGGGACCGCGCTTCCGGCTGGCGTCTTCGCGACCACGCAGGCCGTGGCGCGCCAGCTTCACGTCGGTGCATGAAGAGCCCTGACTAGCTAGTGTGTTCTGCACGCGCCCACAGAACGAGGCACACGTGAGCGAGTTTGCGAAGTCCTTTGCCGTCAGACGGATCAAGCCCATGGTCGGCGAACGCGCGTGGTCGTGGTTGCGCGACCCGCTGAACCTCCGCGCGCCCGTCGCCCCCCTGCCTCGCCACTCGCGCCCGCAGCGCCTGTCCGAGATGGACCTCACACAGCTGGCCCAGCACTTCCGTACGGACAAGTGGGGGACCCACCGCTACACGCCGCACTACGAGCGCCACTTCGCGCCGTTCCGACACCGCAGGATCAACGTGCTCGAGGTCGGGATCGGCGGCTACGCCCGTGAGGGCCGCGGCGGTCAGTCGCTACGGATGTGGAAGCACTTCTTCCGCGACGCTCAGATCGTCGGGCTCGACATCGAGGACAAGTCGTTCGTCGACCGCCCCCGCATCACGACCTACCGTGGCAGCCAGACCGACCCGGGGGTGCTTCAGCGCATCCTCGACGAGGTGGGCGAGCTGACGATCGTGATCGACGACGGCAGCCACCGGCCCGAGCACGTCCGCGCCACCTTCGCCTACCTGTTCCCGCGGTTGGCCGACGGCGGCCTCTACGCCATCGAAGACACGCAGACGTCCTACTGGCCCGAGCGTGGCGGGAGCGACGACCTCGACGACCCGACCACGACGATGGCGCTGGTGAAGTCGCTCGTCGACGGCCTCAACCACGAGGAGTTCGTGGACGAGACGTACGAGCCCAGCTACACCGATCTCCACGTGGTGGCGGTGCACTGCTACCACAACCTCGTGATCATCGAGAAGGGCGACAACCGCGAAGGCACCCGTCGTCGCTCGATCCTCAGGTCGAGGTACGCCGACCTCCCGGCTGCGGATCGTCCACCGATCGACAACGCATCGTCCCAAGGGGTGTCCGACGGCGAGCAGGTCCCGTAGCGTACGAGCAGTCCATCCCACAGCACGCGGAAGCCGAGCGACGATGAAACAGAGCGAGATCGCCAAGCTCGCATCGATCGAGGACAAGCACTGGTGGTTCCGCGAGCGGCGCGCACTCATCGCGTCGTTCATCGCGGACATCCCGGCCGGGCGGGCCCTCGACATCGGTGCCGCCGCAGGCGGTAACACCCGCACCCTGCAGCAGGAGGGGTGGGAGTCGGTCGCGCTCGAGTACGACGACTCAGCGGTCGAGCTCGCCCGCGCACGCGGGCTGGATGTCGTGCAAGGCGACGCCCGTGACCTTCCGTTCGAGGCCGATGAGTTCGACGCCGTCGTCGCCTACGACGTGCTCGAGCACATCGTGGAGCACGACGTCGTGGTCGCAGAGATCGCACGGGTGGTACGCCCGGGCGGCAAGGTGTTCATTGCCGTCCCGGCCGATCCGGCGCTGTGGAGCGCCCACGACGAGGCGGTCGGCCACGTCCGTCGCTACACGAGGGAATCCCTCATGGCTCTCTTCCACAGGCCAGAGTTCACGCTCGACCTCGTCAAGTCGTGGAACGTCCTGCTCCGACCGGCGATCCGGCTGGCCCGGCGCGACAGCGAGGGAAGCGACATCGAGCCCATGGCCGCGCCCGTCAACGCGGCGCTCGGGGCTGTCATCAGGCTCGAGCGACACCTCCCCCTCGGCAGAAGAAGGGGTGTCTCCCTCCTTCTGAACGCGACCGTCTGTCGGCCGTCCGTCACGGCGCCCGGCGACACCGTCGATCAACGGCCGTAGCTGAGCGCGGCCCCCTCGACCGGGCGGAGGAGCCGGGAGTCGACGGCCCACTCGGCGGGAACGACGCCGCGGTCGGGTCCCGCCTGCAGGTGCAGCGCCTCCCGCAGCTCGAGCCGGTAGGCACCCGCTCGCTCGAGCGTGGTCGCGGCGAAGCCGGTGGTCCGCATCGTCGCGAGGTCGAGCACCAGGACGTCGACCTCGAACGCGTCGAAGTCGAAGGTGTGGGCGCCGTAGGCAACGCGCCGCAGCTCGGTCGAACGGCGCGTGTCCGACATCAGGCGGAGCGCGGCCGCCTCGATCACGCCGAAGCCGCTCGTACGGCCTCGTCTGACGGCGGTGGGGGCGGCGAACGCATGCCCGCCGAGGTCGAGGTCGAACAGACCACCGGGGTCGCGGTGGACGACGGCCCCTGGAGGCAGGAGCACCGCGCGGTCGACATCGGGCAGCAGCTCACCGAGCGCGAGGACGTCGTGGACCGTCGCGCCGTCGGTCTCGACCGTCCGGATCGCGAGCGACGGAGAGGCGAGCGGCCGGAGCGTCTCCAGGTCGACCCCGCTGACCCCCGCGCCGAGCAGCGTCACCCGCAGCGGTCGCTGCGCGTGCTCGGCGAGACCGATCAGCAGGTCACACACCTGCGAGGTCGTCGTGGCGGCGTCGTCCGCTCCCACCGGGACCACGATCTCGTCGACAGCCGACGGCCTGTCCTCGTCGTGGGCAGTCTCGGCACCGACGACGGTCCCGCCGACGACCGAGGGCGTCGCGAACCCTCCGTCCGCCGTCGGCACCAGAGCGGCCCGCCGAGCCTCCGCCTCTCGCACGCGGTCGGCGGTGAGCGTCCGCCACAGCGCGTACACGTCGCTCTCCCCCGCACCGGTGAGGATCGCCGTCGTCATCTGCTCGAGGAGGTCGGTGATCTGGGTCCGGATCGCGTCGAACTCCTGGTCGTCGATCCCGGCCAGCCCTTCGAACCGCGGGTCGGACAGGTTCTTGGGGACGAAGTCGACCTCGAGGCCGAGCGAGCGCGCGGGCAGATAGGCGTGCAGCCTCGATGTCACCAGGGACCGGTGGGTACTCCGGTAGGTGTCCAGGAGGGTCGCCGCATCGCGCAGGTTGTCCGCGAACGACGTCGTACGGATGGTGTCGCGGCTGTGCTTGTAGACGGTGCCGTTCCTGGGGACGTCCTCGGCGGGGACGTCGACGTAGGCGACCGGCGCTCGGCGGCCCGGCCTCTTGTCCTGGTCCGGGAAGACGGCGCTCACCGTCGTCGTCAGGCATCCCGAGAAGAACGCCGGCACCCCCATGGACAGAAGGAGGTCGACCGTCGTCCAGTCGCGGCAGCCGATGGGGCCGTACTGGCGGAGGTAGTCGACGGCCTCCGGGGTCATCAGGTCGCGCTTGTTGCAGTGGAACGAGACGAACAGCGGGAGAAGGTTGCGGTGGAACGGGAACCCGTAGCGCACGTCGAACAGCGCGTGCATGTACCAGCCGAACGCCAGGGTCCACGTGCCCGGCGGGATCTCCGCGTACGCGGACGCGTCACGGGGAGCGGCGATCACCTTCACCTGCACCGCCGTGCCGTCGACGCGCAGCCGCTCGGGGACGCGCTCCTGCAGCTCCGTCAACGCCTCGGCGAGCTCCTTGTCGCCGCCGAAGGTCGCCCCGGAGTGCCGGACCAGGTGGCCGAGGGACGCGAGGCTCTGGACGTGGTCGCCGATGTTGGCCGAGGCGCGACGACGGCCGGGGTGCGCATAGGTCAGGACGGCGAACGACACGGCGCCCGTCCCGACAGCAGGGGCGCTCGCGGACGTCGGCGCACTCTCGATCCAGTCGCGCATCCAGTCGCGGGCCTCACGCGTCCGCTCGCCGACGACGTCACGTGACGACACCTCGGCGTCGAGCCTGCGGAACAGGGCACGCGCGAGGTCGCTCTCGCCCAGCGCGTAGACCGGCCCGAGGGCCTCGTACCAGGCCCGCGGCTTGAGCTCGAAGCCCGGATCGTCGGCGAGCGCGCGCAGGTCGGCCAGGACCCGCTCGCGATCGTGGACGAGCCCCGACCGGACGTAGGCCGTCATCGCACGACGGGCCCACACCTGCGGCGGCACGCCGTCGAAGCGCTCCCACGCCAGGCCGCTGAGACCGGCCTCGTACGCCTCGACCGCCTCCGTGGCCAGATGCCTCGCCTCGGGAGCGGCCTTCGGGGTGCTCAACGGGATCGCCTGGGTCGGCCGCCCGCGCCCTGCGCGTCGGCCGAGCACAGCGCGCACCCGGTGGGTCAGGCGGGACGCACGCCGCGGCGTGGTGGGCATCGATTCTCCTCGGGTAGGGCCTCGCACAGCGTAGATGACCCGCCGCGAGCATCCGCCGCTACGGTCGCGACGACCAGATCGCTCCCCGGCGGCTGCACGCCCGGCTACCATGTCGCGATGACACCCGGTGTCGCGCCGAACGCCGTGGCGCCCGAGGCCCCGGCCCTCCCGCACGGCACCTATCTCTCCGTCGCCCGCAGCATCCGACTGGGCAAGGGGGGCCGCACCGCAGCGCTGCTGATGCGCGCCCGCATGCTGGGCGAGGTCGGAGGGCGCCGCTCGCTGGTGGTGACCTACGACGCCTACCCGGGTTATGACGAGGTCCGCGAGGTGCTGGTCGCCAGAGGACTCCTCCAGCACGCGTCGCACCTCGTGAACCTCTTCGAGGACTACCGCTGCCGTTCGGCCGCCGACCTCGGGACCGGCACCGACCCGCTCCTCCCCCTCGCCGGTACCCGATCCGACGACGAGGAGCGCCCCGACGGATCACCCGGCACCCGGACCCACCTCACCGAGGGCGGCACGGTCGAGGCGGTCGACCACCTCCGGCCCGACGGCACGGTCTTCCTCCGTGAGCTCGTCGACCCCGCGGGGACGGCATTCCTCCTCGTCGACCACCAGGAACGTGTCGTACGTCGCTGGAGGCGACGGCCCGCGATGGTGCGCGCATGGCTGCGGGAGCTCGTACCCGACGGCGACGTCTTCGTCGTGACGGACAGCCGCTTCACCGTCCGGATCATCCGGGAGCTGACGCAGCGGCGCTTCCACGTCCTCGAGGTGGTGCACAACCCGCACACGGTGCCGGACTTCCGGTGGGACCGCCCGCTGCAGCCGACCTTCCGGGGTGTCTTCGACCGTCTCGCCGAGCTCGACGGACTGGTTCTCCTCACCGAGCGCCAGCGCCAGGACGTCGCCCTCGCCTTCGGGCCCACCAACAACCTGTTCACCGTGCCCAATCCCGTCTGGCCAGCCACGGACACGACCGGAGCCCTTCGCGCGCGGGACCGCTTCGTCGTCCTCGGAAGGCTCGCGGCGCAGAAGCGGGTCACGCACGCCCTCGACGCCTTCGCGCTGGCCCGGCGTTCGGTGGGCACGGCGACCCTGAGCGTGTACGGCGACGGCGACCTCCGCCCCGCGCTCGAGGAGCACGCCCGCAGGCTCGGCGTGCTCGACCACGCCACCTTCCACGGCCACGACCCGGGCGCTCGCGACACCCTGGAGACCGCGACCGCGCTCCTGGTCACCAGCATCCACGAGGGATATCCCCTCGGGACGCTGGAGGCGATGAGCCGGGGTTGCCCCGTCATCGGTTACGACGTCCCCTACGGCATGCGAGAGCAGATCCAAGACGGCGAGAACGGATTCCTGGTCGAGGCCGGCGACGTCGGTGCGATGGCTGCACGGATGGTGACACTGGCAGGCGACCCCGGACTCGTCGTGCGGATGAGCCGCGCCGCCCGGCAGCGCGCCGCAGAGCACGCTCCCGAGCGCACGCTGTCAGCCTGGGCGACAGTGTTCGCGCGCGTTCGCGACCAGAGGGCGTCTCGGACGAGGATCACGGCGTGCACGTTGAGCCGCGCGAGTCTCGACGTGCGCCGACGGCTCCGTCCAGGCGGTCCGCGCCTCGGGCTGGACGCCGCGGTCACGCTCACCGGCACCGGCCCTGATCCGGGCCCGCGGACGGTCGAGGCCTTCCTCGACGTCGCCGCCGGCACCGGCGGTGTCGTACGGACTCCGCTGCGCGTGTCCGTCACCCGGGACGGCATCCGTACCCGCGGGAAGGTCTCGCTGCGCTCGCTCCAGGACTCCCTCGGCGATGAGGTCGTCCGCGCACGGCTGGTCGTCGTATGGCAGAACTCCGCGCGGGTGCTCAACCTGGCAGAAGGAAAGGCCGGGCAGCTGCGGGTCTCCGCCTGAGCTCGGTACGACCGACCCGCTACTCCCGGACCAGGTGCAGCTTCGCCCGCTCCTCGCGGCGCCAGCCGGCGCGTCCGGAGAAGTATTCCTCGGTTGCCTTCCGACAGCCCGACCAGGCGTAGTAGTCGTCGAGCACGATCCGCCCGCCACTGACGATCAACGGTGCGAGGCGCTCGAGGCACGTCATCGTCGACTCGTACCAGTCGCCGTCGAGGTGGGCCAGCACGACGGGCTCGTCGAGGTCGATCGTGTCGGCGAACAGACCCTTCACCAGCGAGACGGATGTCGTCTCGACGGGGACGCCGTGGCGCTCGAACGAATCCCGTACCTCGTCGTACAGCCCGTCCCGGTAGCCGTAGTACGTCGATCCGCCGACACCGCTAGCGCCGCCGGCGACGATCGTCTCGTAACGCTGGTGGACATCGGCATCATCGGCGTCCGTGGGTGGCGGGATCATGCCGAAGACGTCGTAGACGTGCATCGGGCGAGCGGGCGCCTTGGCCGCCGCCATCACGATGGCCGACCCCCCGCGTGCCGTGCCCGCCTCGACCACCGCGCCCTCGAGCCCGCTGCGCTCGGCCTCGAGGACTGCCAGCGCGAGGGTACGGAGGTACGTCGGCGTGAGGTAGGTGAGGCCCTCACGCCGCACGTCCGCGATGACCTTCTCGACCTCGTCGGGGACGGTCAGACCGCCCATGGCGGCATCGAGCTGGGCACGCACCTCGGCGAGCTCGCGCTCGGTCCGCCGCAGGGCGCGCCGGGTCTTCGTGAGCCGCCTCCGGACGTCGTCGTCCGGCGACGAAACGAGGGCACGGCCGAGCCACCGCGACGGTCGAAGTCGATTCATGCGCACAGCCGACATCGAACACCATGCACACCCCCGACTGCTAGCGTCGCGGCGTGATCGCGTGGCGGGAGGCCTGGCAGGAGGCGTTGTACGGGCCCGGCGGCTTCTATCGCCGCGAGCACCCGGTCGACCACTTCCGCACCTCGGTGCACGCCTCCGACGCCTTCGCCGCAGCGGTGCTGACCTACGTACGCCGTACCGGCCTGAGGGCGGTGGTCGACGCCGGCGCGGGCCGCGGCGAGCTCCTGCGGACCCTCGACGCCGCCGCGCCGGGTGAGCTGGACCTTCACGGCGTCGACCTCCGGCCCCGCCCGGACGACCTCCCGCCGACGATCGGCTGGAGCCCTGAGGTCCCGGACAGCGTCGACGGCCTGCTGATCGCCAACGAGCTGCTGGACAACCTCCCGTGCGACGTGGTCGAGCGCGACGAGGACGGGTCCCTGCGGGTGGTGATGGTCGACCCGGCGACCGGCGAGGAGGAGCTCGGCCCGCTCGTGCGCGACCCGGACACCCTGGCGTGGCTCGACCGTTGGTGGCCGTGCCCCGACCCGGGTGAGCGCGCCGAGGTGGGCCTGTCACGGGAGGCGTGGTGGCGGGACGCGGTCGGCAGGGTGGTCCGAGGAGCGGCGATCGCGATCGACTACGGCCACCGCGCCGACGACCGTCCTCCGTTCGGCAGCCTGCGGGCCTACCGCAGCGGCGCGGAGGTCGACGTGGTCCCCGACGGCACCCGCGACGTGACGGCGCACGTCGCTGTCGATGCCCTCGCGGACGCCGTGGGCGGCACCCTGCGTCGTCAGCGAGATGTGCTGCGCGACCTGGGTGTCGTCGGCGCCCGCCCTCCGCTCACGCTCGCCTCCACCGACCCGCACGCCTATCTCGCCGCGCTGGCGGCGGCCTCCGAGGCCGCCGAGCTCACGGCGGCCGGCGGTCTCGGTGACTTCTGGTGGATCGTGACCGAGGTCCCCTGACCGGACGACCCCGGAGCCCCGTCACTCGCGTCGGCGCACGTCCAGCGTTCCGTCGGCGTACGCCTTGCGCAGCACCTTCTTGTCGAACTTGCCGACCGAGGTCCGGGGTACGGCCTCGATGAACGTCCACGCCTCAGGCAGCTGCCAAGCCGCGAAGGACCCCGCGAGGTGGTCTCGCAGCGCCTCGGGAGTCACGTCGGCGCCCGCGCGGACCACGACCGTCGCGAGGGGGCGTTCCTGCCACTTCTCGTCGGGGATCCCCACGACCGCGGCCTCGACGACGTCCGGGTGGGCCATCAGCGCGTTCTCGAGGTCGACCGACGAGATCCACTCACCGCCCGACTTGATCACGTCCTTCGCGCGGTCGGTCAAGGTGATGTAGCCGCGTGGATCGATCGTCCCGACGTCACCGGTGCGGAGCCAGCCGTCGCGGAACTTCTCGGGGTCGTCGTCAAGGTAGTAGGAGCCGGTGATCCACGGGCCACGCACCTCGACCTCTCCGACCGCCTCGCCGTCGTGCGGCAGCTCCTCTCCACCGTCGCCGACGAGCCGCGCCTCGACGCCGCCCAGGAGCCGACCCTGGCCGGCGCGGAAGCGCCACGCCTCTTCCTCGTCCACGCCGAGCGGCGGCTTCCCGGAGGTGGCGACGGGAGAGGTCTCCGTCATGCCCCACGCCTGCTGGATGCGCACGCCGTGGCGGTCCCAGAGCGCGCGCTGCAACGACTCCGGGACGGCGGAGCCGCCGCAGAGGACGGTGCGCAGCGAGGTCAGGTCGGAGGGGTGCTCGTCGATCCGGCCGAGGATGTCGTTGAAGACCGTCGGCACGCCGCCCGCGAGGGTCGGGCGCGTCTCCTCGATGAGGCGTACGAGCGGCTCGGCCTGGAGCCAGCGGTCGGGCATCACCAGCG
Organism: Mumia sp. zg.B21; assembly: GCF_019550855.1. Classification (NCBI taxonomy): domain Bacteria; kingdom Bacillati; phylum Actinomycetota; class Actinomycetes; order Propionibacteriales; family Nocardioidaceae; genus Mumia; species Mumia sp. zg.B21. The sequence continues at coordinate 1,585,850 of NZ_JAHWCJ010000001.1, forward strand.
ACGCGCCGACCAGCACGGCCGCGTACGGGAGGCCCCAGGCGTTGGCGTGGAACATGGGGACGATCGGGAGCACGCGATCCTCCGGGCCCATCCCGGCGTTGTCGCCCATCGCGATCGACATCGAGTGCAGGTACGCCGAGCGGTGGCTGTAGACGACGCCCTTGGGGTGGCCGGTGGTCCCGCTCGTGTAGCACATCGCGGCGGCGTCGTGCTCGTCCACCGACGGCCACGCGAAGTCGTCGTCGGGGGCAGCGGCGAGCTCGTCCTCATAGCGCAGGACCGTCCTGCCCGACGCCTCCAGCGGGCTGAGGTCGGCCTCCGCGGCCTCCGGCCCGGCCACCAGGACGTGGGTGACGGTCTTCATCTGCGGGAGCACCGCCGCGAACGGCGCGACGAGCGAGGCGTCCACGACGACCACCGCATCCTCCGCGTGGTTGACGACGTAGGCGACCTGCTCGGGGAACAACCGGATGTTGACGGTGTGCAGGACCGCGCCCATGGCCGGCACCGCGAGATAGCACTCGAGGTGCTCGGCGTTGTTCCACATGAAGGTGCCGACACGCTGGTCACCAGTCACCCCGAGCCCTCGCAGCACCTGCGCCAGGCGCGTTGCTCGGCGGCCGATCTCGCCGTACGTGCGGGTCCGGGTGCCGTCGGGGGTGGCGGTGACGACGGTGGCGTCGGCGTACGCGGTCGTGCCGTACCGCATGAGGCGGCCGAGGCTGAGGGGGACGTCCTGCATGGTGCTGCGCATTCGGGGCCTCCGAACGAATGTGGCGTGGCTCACAGTGTGCCGGAGGTTCCCGTTTTCGTCATCGGCTAGCAGGGACGAGCCCCACTTGTCTGGACTTTTCACAGACTGGAGTTGCCGAGTCGGTGACGGACCCTCACGGTGGGGGAACACGTGGCCGCCGCGGGGGCTCGACGTCTTCGGCGAACGGTGGCCTCAGGCGAAAGGACGATCCCTTGCGCTCCACCTCCCCACCCCGACCTTGGTCCACGATCCTCGCGACCGCCGCAGGCATCGCACTCGCAGCCTCCGCGCTCGTCGGCAGCGGCACGTCAGCCGGTGCCGGACAGCGCGACGACGGTCTCGAGGCGGCCCTCGCCGCGGCGGCCGAGGACGCCCCGGCCGCGCTGCAGACGCCGTTCGAGCAGTCCGGCGGCGCGACCTGGACGACCCACCCGCAGTCCCTGGCGTTCTACCGCCAGCTCGACGCCTCCTCCCGACGCGTCACGGTCGGCACCATCGGCCGTACGACGCAGGGCCGCCCGCTCCAGCTCGTCTCGATCGGCTCTCCCGCGCCGAAGTCGCAGGCCGAGGCGGCCGGTGGCTCGGTCGCGATGTTCGTCTGCTCGGTCCACGGCAACGAGCCCTCCGGCCGCGAAGCCTGCATGAAGCTCGCCCGCGACCTCGCTACGAGCACCGACGCCACGGTGACCCGGTTCCTCGCCCGGACCACGGTGCTCATCGTCAACGCCAACCCCGACGGATGGGTGGCCAACACCCGCGGCAACGCCGACGGCGTCGACGTCAACCGTGACTACCTCGAGCTGTCGACGCCGGAGGGCCGGGCGATCACGAAGGTGATCCGCGACTGGAACCCCGACGTCCTCAACGACCTCCACGAGTACGGTCCCAACCAGTACTACCGGACCGACCTGCTCCACCTCTGGCCGCGCAACCGCAACGTCGACGACCAGGTCCACTCGCTCAGCAAGGAGATGAGCGAGGAGTACTCCGCCGCCCAGGCGCGCAGCGAGGGCTTCACCGCCGGGATCTACGGCCAGTACGTCAAGGACGGCGAGCCGTTCCTCCAGGTGGCCGGAGACGAGCAGGTCCGGATCCTCCGCAACTACGCGGGGCTGGTGAACGTCGTGGGCATGCTCAGCGAGACCGCGACCCGTCCGCTCAACGACGAGGAGGCGGCCGACGTCCGCGTCCTCAACAACCGCCGGGTCGACACCAACTACGCGAGCGCGCTCGGGTCGACGCAGATGGTCGCCGAGAACCGCGCGACGCTGGCGCGGGAGACCGCGGCCGCCGCCGAGCGGCAGCGCGAGCTCGGCGCGACGCAGGGCGGGGTCGTCTATTTCGGGGGCCAGGACGACATGCTGCCGACCGATCCCGACCAGGTCGAGCCCGAGCCGATGTGCGCCTACCAGATCACCGAGGCGACCTTCCAGGACCTGCGCCGGACACTGCGTCTGCACGACCTGAAGGCCACCCGAAACGCCGATGGTCGAGTGGTGAGCCTCGCGCAGGCGAACCGCGCGCTCGTGCCGCTGATGTTCGACACGCGGTCGGAGTACCGCCTCGCCGAGGGGACGCCGCTCGAGACCTGCTGACGTCGTCTCGCACCGCACGACTCGCAGCTGCGACCGCCGTCTGGTCGCAGCTGCGAGTCCTCTGTCATCGGACGGGCTGCCGGAGCGTCAACGGACCCGGAGCACCGCGCGCGCCGACGAGCCGGTGAAGGCGGACGAGCCGCCGTACACGATGCGCAGCGTGTGCTTGCCGCGCTTCTTCAGCCGGGGCAGCGTCACGGTCACCGCGCCGCGCCTGGCCGCCGTGAGCGTCGCTCTGCCGACCCGCTTCTTGCCGTTGAAGACGGTGACCGTGCCGGTGGGACGGATCGCCGTGCCGCGGCCGGTGACGGTCACCGTCACCTTCGCCCGCTGCTTGCGGGTCACCTTCTTCTTGGACAGTCGGACCTTCGTGTCCGTACCCGCCTTCGTGATCCGCACGGCGGTGCGTACCGCCGCGGTCGTCGGCGAGAAGTCGGCACGGTACGACGCGATGATCTGGTGCGTCCCGACCGCGAGTCCTGCTGGGACGGCCACCGTCGCCGCACCCCGTGAGAGACGCACGGTACCCAGCGACCGGCTGCCCGCCGTCAGCGCCACGGTCCCCGCCGCGTAGGTCGCGCCACGAGCGACCGACACCCCCACCCGTGCGGCCCGTCCGTACGTCGTGACCGCAGGCGTGACCGTCATCCGGGCAGTAGCCGCGAAGGGTGTCGCCGAGTAGTAGACGGTCCAGATCAGCGGGCCGAGGTCGGCACCGGCGGCGACCCCGAGAACCCGCGCACCCGCCACGGTGGCGCGCGTCTCGCCGATCGCCTGGGACCAGGCGGGCTCCCCGCCGCCGGACAGGCCCGCGACGGACGCCAACGCGATGCCCTTCTCTGTCCTCGCGGTCTGGCCCGGGTGACGGTAGGTCACGTCAGCGCGCAGCTCACCGGTCATGCCCTGGGTCACCCACTCGAGGTCGGAGACCACGACCTCCCGGCGCGGGCTGGCCAGCCGGACGACGCCACCGGCCTGGATCCTCGCCGGGTACGCCTTGCGCATGTCCGTGATCGGGAATCGGAACCGGTCGGTGAACCTCGGATCGCGCACCGCTCCGCCCGAGAGCGTGACGCTGCCGCCCTCGGCTGCCACCGTGGCTCGAAGGGTGTCGCTGACGCCCCACACGAAGGCGGAGTTGGGCCGGTCGTACGGCGCCCCTGCCGGCGCCGGGCCGGGATAGCGCAGCTCCTGCCGCACCACGACGGAGCCGCTGCCGGTGACAGGGCCACCGGTGGTCGGCGTGAACGTCGCGGTGACCACCCCGGTGCCGACCGTCAACGGGCCTGGCACGCTGCCGGCGTAGACCGCGTCCGAACCCTCGACCGGCTCGAGCGTGACCGTCTTGCCGTCGAAGGCCGCTGTCATCGTGCCCGTGGTGACGTCACCGGTCACGGTGAACGAGACCCAAAGGCTGCTGTCGGCCCACGCCTCGGTCCAGCCGTTGTAGCTGAGGGTGCTCTGCTCGGCCTTGGCCGGCGAAGCCGCCAGGACTCCGACGGCGAGCAGGACGGCGACGAGGGCCGCGACCAGGCGCCTCGCGTCGAACGAACCCCCGCTCCGACCGTTCCAAGGGCTGGGAGCGTTCAGGCGAAGGGTCGGCACGGGTCTCCTCGGTGTCGTAGCGCGCCGCCGCGCGCGGGCACATCATTGCACCGCGCGGGTCAACCCGTCTCCTCTCGCCTGCAGTCACGGCGCCGCTAGGCTGAGCGGCATGCCGAGCGACGAGGTCTCCCCTCCCCGCACGCTGACCGTCGGCGTCGGTGCGGGCTCGGCGGGCTTCGGGCACGAGCGCGGCGGCGGCGTCGACCTCGGCACCACCGACATGGTCCTCAACGTGGGCCCCCAGCATCCCGCGACCCACGGTGTCCTGCGGCTGCGCCTGACGCTGGATGGTGAGCGCATCGTGCACTGCGAGCCGATCGTCGGCTACATGCACCGTGGGGCCGAGAAGCTCTTCGAGGTCCGGGACTACCGGCAGATCATCGTCCTGGCCAACCGTCACGACTGGCTCTCCGCCTTCTCCAACGAGGTGGGCGTCGTCCTCGGCGTCGAGCGGATGCTGGGCCTCGAGGTCCCCGAGCGCGCGACCTGGGCACGCATGCTGCTCTCCGAGCTCAACCGAGTCCTCAACCACCTCATGTTCATCGGTTCGTACCCCCTCGAGATCGGTGCGATCACGCCGATCTTCTACGCCTTCCGCGAGCGAGAGACGATCCAGGAGGTCATGGAGGAGCTCTCGGGCGGGCGCATGCACTACATGTTCAACCGCGTGGGCGGCCTCAAGGAGGACCTCCCCGCCGGCTGGCTCGGTCGCGTCGGCGCTGCGACCGCGGCCGTGCGCAGCCGCCTCGGGCAGATCGAGGACATGTTGCTCGGCAACGAGATCTTCGTCGCCCGCACCCGAGGGGTCGGTGTGCTGTCGCCCGAGCTCGTCCAGGCGTACGGCGTCTCCGGGCCGATCGCCCGCGCGTCGGGTGTCGACTTCGACCTTCGACGTGACCAGCCCTATCTCGCGTACGACGAGCTCGTCGCCGACAAGACGCTGCGGGTGGTCACCCGTCACGAGGGTGACAGCTATGCACGGTTCGCATGCCTCCTCGAGCAGGTGCGGGTGTCGCTCGACCTCGCCGACGCCTGCGTGGCCCGGTTGCGCGACCTGCCGCAGGGGCCCGTCAACGTCAAGCTCCCCAAGATCCTCAAGGTCCCGGAGGGCTCGACCTACACGTGGACCGAGAACCCGCTCGGCATCAACGGCTACTACCTGGTCTCACGGGGAGAGAAGACACCGTGGCGCCTGAAGATGAGGACGGCGTCCTTCAACAACATCGCGGTGCTGCCCGAGATCGTGCGCGGCTGCGTCGTCGCGGACCTGATCGCCATCCTCGGTTCCATGTTCTTCGTGGTGGGCGACATCGACAAGTGACGCCGGACGGTGTGCCCGACGCCACGGCGGGTCGATCTGCCGACTCCCCCCGCGCGCTCTAGGGTCGGTGCGTGGGAGACGTGTGGGCGGTGAGCGACATCCACGGGCACCGTGACGCGCTGGTGGAGGTCCTGAGGTCTGCCGACCTGATCGACGAGGACGAGCACTGGTCGGGCGGCGACGCTCGGCTGTGGTTCCTCGGCGACTACGTCGACCGTGGGCCGGACGGCATCGGGGTGATCGACCTCGCGCGCCGCCTCGAGGGTGAGGCGGCCGACGCGGGCGGCTCTGCCTCGGCAATCCTCGGCAACCACGAGATCCTCATGCTCGGCATGCACCGCTACGGGCCGACGCCGGTCCCCAGCGACGGCCGCTACAGCTTCGAGGCCAACTGGATCGGCAACGGCGGTGTCGTCAGCGACCTCGAGCGTCTCGACCAGGGCCGGATCGACTGGCTCACGACGCTGCCGGTGATCGCCACCGACGCCGACCACCTGCTCCTGCACTCCGACACGACGGCCTATCTGCTGTGGGGCGACTCCGTCGACGAGGTCAACGCCGCTGTGCGCGCAGAGCTGGAGATGCCCGATCTCGACACCTGGTGGGAGATGTGGCGCAGGTTGACGACGCGCTACGCGTTCGCTCGAGAGGACGGCGTCGCGGCTGCGGAGCAGATGCTGGGCGCGCTCGGTGGCCGACGCATCGTCCACGGGCACACCATCGGCGCGCTGGTGCGGGGCGGGCCGGTGACGCCCGAGGACGAGCCCGTGCTCTATGCGGACGGGCTCGTCCTCGACATCGACGGCGGGATCTATCTCGGCGGTCCGTGCCAGCTCGTCCGGCTCGACGAGCCTGATCTCCCCGGACCTCGCAGCTAGCCGAGCAGGCCCTCGTCCTCGAGGAACTTCTTGGCGACGTCGGCGGGCTTCTCGCGGTCGACGTCGACCGCGGTGTTCAGGTCGGCCAGCTTGTCCGTCGTCAGCTGGGCCGACAGCTCGTTGAGGGCATCGGCGGCACCCTTGTTGTCGGCGAGCCACGTGGTGTTGACCGCCGGGATCAGGTTCTGGGCGGGCTGGAGACCCTTGTCGTCCTCCAGGAGGACGAGACCGTCGTCCTCGAGCGAGCCGTCGGTCGTCGCGACCTGCACGAGCTGGACCTCGCCGTTGGCGGCGGCGTCCTTGCCCTCGCGGGTGCCGAAGCCGAGCGGGAGGACCTCCGTGATGTCGATCCCGTAGACCTCCTTGAGCCCCTTGGCACAGTCCTGCCGGTCCTTGCAGTCGGGAGCCGCGGCGAGCTTGATGGGCTGCTTGGTGGCAGCGAGGTCGGACAACGTCGTGACCGAGTTCTTGTCGGCGAACTCCTTGGTGACGGCGTACGCGTTCTGGTCGGTCGCCTCGGCCGGCTCCAGCAGCGTCACGCCCGCGCCCTCGGCGAGCACGCTCACCTTGTCGAGGGAGTCCTCGACGTTGTTGCTGGTGACAGGCGTCGACCCGGCGCCGTTGGCCTGGTCGTTGAGGTAGTCGCCGATGCCGGAGAGGTATTCGGGGACGACCTGCACCTTGTTGTCGGCCAGCTGCGCCATGTAGATGTCGCGGGTGTCGACGAGCTTTTGAGTCACGTCGTAGCCCTCGTTCTCGAGCACCTGGGTGTAGAGCTCGGCGAGGATCTGCATCTCGGTGAAGTTCTGACCGGAGAGGGTCACCGATCCCTGGGAGCCGTCACCTCCACCGTTGTCGTCGTCTCCGCAGGCGGACAGCGAGACCAGCGCTGCGGCACAGACCAGGGCGGCGGCAGAGCGTCGGAGGCGCCGCAGTGTCGTGCTCTTCATCGGGGTTCCTTCCGTCACGACTCGGCGGCCGTGCTGTCTCGGGATCGGGCTGTCATCTCCGGCATCTGGACAAGACCATCATGGCGGGAACCGGTGACACGACGCATCGGGTCGACGCGACGCTCGACGACGGCGGCGAGTCCCTCGAGCACGAGGGCGCCGCCCGCGACGAGGATGGCGCCCGCGATGACGTAGTCGTAGGAGTTGTTGCTGAAGCCGTAGGTGATCACGTTGCCCAGGCCCGGCCCTGCCACGAGGGCCGCGATGGTGGCGGTCGCCCACAGCTGCACGAGCGCGAGACGCACCCCGTTGGCCACCATCTGCGACGCGAGCGGGAGCTCGATGCGACGGAAGACCTGCCACTCGCTCATGCCGGTCCCCCGGGCAGCCTCGACGATCTCGGCGTCCACCTCGCGGACGCCGACGTACGAGTTGGTGATCACCGGCGGCAGCCCGAACAGCACGAGCGCGATCAGCGTGGCCAGCCCGGCGCGTCCGTACGGCCCGAGCGTGGTGGTCCCGATCGGTCCAAGCGCCAGGAGCCCGAGCACCGCGAAGACGGGGACCGCGCGTCCGACGTTGGACACGTTGATGGCGAACGTGCCGCCCCGGCCGCGGTGACCCAGCCAGAGGGCGAGCGGGAGACCGACGACGAGGACGAGGACCAGCGCCGTCACCGTGAGCAGGACCTGCTCGACCAGCTGGGTCCACAGGCCGTCGCCGCCCTTCCAGCTCTCCGGGTCCAGGAGGAGGTCGATCGCACCGGCGAGCTCGTTCATGCGGCGGCCCCTCGCGTCCACGGCGTCACCAGACGGGCAAAGGCGACGATGACGAGGTCGAGGAGCACGGCCAGGACGACGCACAGGACGCTGGTCGTCAGCACCTGCGCCTTGAAGCTGTCGTCGATGCCGTTCGCGAGCATGTTGCCGAGTCCGCCGTAGGCCACGATCGTGCCGAGGGTCACCAGGGCGACGGTGGAGACGGTGGCGACGCGAAGGCCGGCCATCACGATCGGCAGCGCGAGCGGCGCCTCGATCCGCGTCAGCAGCCGGAGTCTCCCGTACCCGAGGCCCGTCGCCGCCTCCACCACCTCGTCCGGCACGCTGTCCAGCCCGGCGAGCACGTTGCGCACGAGGATGGACAGCGAGTAGAGCGCGAGCCCGATCACGACCGTCGTCGGGGTCAGACCGGTCGCCTGCGCAAGGATCGAGAACATCGCCAGCGACGGGATGGTGTAGACGAGCGTGGTGCTGCCGAGGAGCAGCGAGCGTGCCTTCGGACGGTTGCGGGCAGCCAGCGACAGCGCGACCGCGAGCACCAGTCCGAGCACCACCGAGGTGACCGTGAGGAGCACGTGCTGGACGGTCGCCTCCCACAGCTCCGGCGCGTAGCGGCTCACGTACTCGGGGCAGACCCACGAGTTGACCGTCCGCGTGTAGCAAGGGGGGTCGGCGGCGAGCACGGCGACGTTGCTCGCGTCGGCGACTAGGCTCACGTCATGCAACCTACCGAGGATGCGATGATCGTGCTCGAGCACGTCGGCAAGCAGTATCCCGAGGGGTCGGTCGCCGTCGGCGACCTCTCCCTCACCATCCCCCGAGGGGCCCTGGTCGCCCTGGTCGGGCCGTCGGGGTGCGGCAAGTCCACCACGCTCAAGATGGTCAACCGCCTCATCGAGCCCACGTCGGGCCGCATCCTGGTCGACGGCGAGGACGTGCTGAAGGCGGACCCCGTGGAGCTGCGCCGCGGCATCGGCTACGTCATCCAGCAGGTGGGGCTCTTTCCGCACCAGACGATCCGCGAGAACGTCGCCACGGTGCCGACGCTGCTGCGCTGGAACCGCAGCCGGGCGCGAGCGCGCGCCGACGAGCTGCTCGACCTCGTCGGTCTAGACCCGTCGACGTACGCCGACCGCTATCCGCACCAGCTGTCGGGCGGTCAGCGTCAGCGGGTGGGCGTAGCGCGCGCCCTCGCCGCCGATCCGCCGGTCCTCCTCATGGACGAGCCGTTCGGCGCGGTCGACCCGATCGTCCGCGAGCGGCTGCAGGACGAGTTCCTGCGTCTGCAGCACGACCTGGGCAAGACGGTCATGTTCGTCACCCACGACATCGACGAAGCCGTGCGCCTCGGCGACCGCGTCGCGGTGCTCGCCGGCGGAGGAGACCTCCGCCAGTACGACTCACCCGCCGCGGTGCTCGGCACGCCCGCCGACGACTTCGTCGCCGAGTTCGTCGGCGCCGACCGCGGGCTACGCAGGCTCGCGGTCACGCCGATCGACGTCGCCGACCTCGAGGACGCCCCGCTGGTGCGCGAGGACGCGACGGTCGCCGACGCGCGGCGGGTCGCCGAGGCGGCCGGGATGTCGTCGGCGCTCGTGGTCGACGACGCGGAGCGGCTCGTCGGCTGGGCGCCCTCGGACCACCTCGAGGGCTCGAGCGACCTCCGGGTACGACCGATGAAGGCTTCGGTCCACCGCTCGGCGACACTCAAGGACGCGTGGTCGGTGATGCTCCGCTACGACGCCGGATGGGTGGCGGTGCTCGACGACGACCGGCGGCTGCTGGGCGTGCTCACCCCCGACTCCTTGCACGCGGCGCTGCGCCGCTCGGTGCGGGTGACCGAGCCGGTCTGACGAGGCCGCGAGAGCCGGTCAGGCTTCCTTGGCCTCGGGCAACGTCGCCTCGTCCGCCGGAGCGACGTGCTCTGGCGCGTCGTCGGCCGCCTGCGCGCGAGCGGCGGCAGTCGCCTCCCAGCTGAGCAGGTCGACGATGGTGGGGACGTCGGCGCCGTCCCACAGCGTCATGGTCGAGGGCGCCGGCTCCTCGAGCTCTCCGCGCAGCGCCTCCACCTCACGCTGCAGGAGCTTGCGCTGAGCGTCGGTCTCCTCGGTGCGCGCCTCGGCGAGCCGAAGGGTGCCGTTGAGCTCCGCGATCCGCTTGGTCGTGATCGAGAGGGTCTCGTTGACCGCCTCGACGAACTCCATGTTCTCGCGGGTGCGGTCGATGGTGATGTCACGGTAGGCCTGAGCCTGCTCGGCGCGGTCCTTGAACCACTCGCGGCGCGTCTCCATCACCTCGTCGGCGACCACGCGCGCGGCCACCGCTCCGACGACGACCGCCGTGATCGCCGCCGCGATCAGTGTCCCCTGCGAGGCTGTCACCACCGCAACCGCAACGAACGCGGCAGAGGCCGTGAGGAACATGCTTGCGACGAGGATGCGCGTGGAGCGCTGACGGCGGCGATCGTGGGACATGGCAGAACAGTACGCTACGACTACGCCGCCGCAGGCGACCGACACCGCCGCGACGAGAGCGGTCTCAGGCCTGGGCCGGAGCGTCCTCGTCGTCGTCGTCCTTGGGCACCTCGCAGGCACGCTCGAGCGTGAGCGCCGCGGCCAGCGCGAGGAGTGCCGCCACGGCGGCTGCGGCGGAGTGGACGACGCGCTCACGGGGCAGCGCCAGCTCCATGTCGCCGGCGAAGGACAGCGCGAAACCGACGTAGTAGCCGGCGATCAACGCGGTCACGATCGCCGACGCCTTGGCCAGGGCGAGCAGCCGCAGGGCGCGTGTCGGGTGCATCGTGCGGCGCTCGCGGTGCAGCGACTGGAAGGTCGTCCAGGCGAGGAACGCGAGCGCGCCGGCGAGGAAGAGCATCGTGCCGGCGGCGACCCACGACACCGTGGGCGCAGGCTCGCCACGCCACTCGACGAACGGCCGTAACCCTCGCCCGACCGCGAGACCGACGACTCCCAGGACGGCGAGCTGGACCGGCGACGACCGGCGGAGCGGACGGGGAGGCATCGGCGTCAGAGGAGGATCTCGAGGTCCTCGCGCCGCCTCACGCCGGAGGTGTCGAGGCCCTGGGCGAGGTCGACGACGAAGCCCTTGCCGGGGATCTCACCCTCGAGGTCGAGCTCGAGCCACGGCATCAGCACGAACGCGCGCTCGTGGGCCCGCGGGTGCGGCAGCGTGAGGCGCTCGTCCTTCGCGACGCGGTCACCGACCACGATGAGGTCGACGTCGAGCGTGCGAGGTGCGTTCTTCTCACCGCGCTCGCGGCCGAACGCGTCCTCGATCGCGAGGCAGCGGTCGAGCAGCGTGTGCACGGTGAGGGTGGTGTCGATGAGCACGACGAGGTTGAGGAAGTTGCGCGAGCCCTCGGGCGCGTCGACGGGCTCGGTCTCGTACACCGACGACACGGAGACGATGGTGACGCCGGGGGTGTCCGCGAGCGCCGCGACGGCGCCCTGCACGCTGTTGAGCCGCTCTCCCAGATTTGACCCGACAGCGATCACGGCCTGCCGGATCGGGCGCATGCCTCCGGTCATCGTGTCGGCATCAGGCATGTGCGGGTTGGGCGTCTCGGTCACGTACGGCTCCGCTCTATCGTCACGGCGACATCGGAGAACGTCACCGCTATCGGTGCATCGGGCTTGTGGACCGTGACGCTCGCCCACCGCACCGGCTCGAAGCCGAAGCAGATCCGCAGGATCCGGAGCGCGAGCGTCTCGATCAGGTCCACCGGGTCCGACGCGATGGCGTCCGCGACCCGTTCCGACAACGTACCGTAGTGAACCGACGCGGCTAAGTCCCCGGTCTCCCCCGCGGGCGAGAGATCGAGCGCGAGCACGACGTCGACGACGAACCGCTGCCCGTGCTCGCGCTCGTGCGGCAGCACTCCGTGGTAGCCGTACGCCTCGATGCCCGTGACGGTGATCCGGTCCAGGTCTGGCGGCATGGTCATCCCTCCATCAACGGGCCCGAGTGGTGCGACCACAGCTTCCACCCGACCGGTGTCTCGACCAGCACGTCGGTCGCGACGCCGCGCCCTCCCGCGAAGACCGTGGGCGCCTCGCCCGCCGCCTCCGACAGGACGTTCTCGGTGCAGGAGACGACGGCCACGCTGCCGCGTCGGAGAACGCTGACGTCGGTGAGGATGAACTGGATGTAGCCCACGTTGGCCATGAGCATCGCGAACGAACGCACGATCGTGGGTGTGCCGAGGATCGCCTCCGCCCCCGGGTGGACGCACACGGTCTCGTCGCCGGGCAGCCACAGCGACGTCATGAGGTCCAGGTCGCCGTGCTCGATCGCGTCGTAGAAGGCCTGGTGCGTGCGGAGCACGGGGTCGGGCTGGTCAGCCACGGCGCCACCGTTCTGCGACGCGGACCGCGTCGGCGTTGTCGGGAACTTCATGGACACGGATCGCCCAGGCGCCGGCGGCCGCTGCCAGCGCCGTGACAGCCAGGGTGGCGGCCTCGCGGTGCAGCGGGTCTCGCAGGACGCCGTCGGGCTCGGCGAGCAGCTCGCCCAGGAACCGCTTGCGGCTCGCGGCCACGAGGAGCGGGTAGCCCAGGTCGGCGAAGGCGGCGAGGTGGGACAGGACGGTCCAGTTCTGGTCCCCCCGCTTGGAGAAGCCGATGCCGGGGTCGACGACGACCTGCTCCGGGCGCACGCCGGCGGCGAGCGCGGCCTCGACCGAACGGCGCAGCTCGGCGACCACGTCGGGGACGAGGTCGGCGTACGCCGTCGCGTCCTCGTCCTGCATCCGCGCCGAGTGACCTCGCCAGTGCATGACGACGTACGGAACACCCGTACGGGCCGCGACCTGGAGGATGTCCGGGTCGGCGAGGCCGCCGGACACGTCGTTGATGATGCGCGCGCCGGCAGCGACCGCACGCTCGGCGACCTCGGCGCGCATGGTGTCGACGGAGACCACCACACCGCGCTCGGACAACGCCCGCACGACCGGCTCGACACGGGCCAGCTCGGTGGCGGCGTCGACGCGCTGTGCTCCGGGGCGGGTCGACTCGCCACCGACGTCGACGATGTCGGCGCCGGACTCCACGAGGGCGATGCCGCGGCGGACCGCGTCCTCGGCGTCGAGCCACCGCCCACCGTCGGAGAAGGAGTCGGGCGTCACGTTGACCACGCCCATCACCTGGCATCGGCCGGCATCGGGCAGCAACGGCACGGCACGTCGCTCGAACATCAGCCGCCCTTGATGAGCGCCATCGCCTCGGCCCGGGTCGCCGGATCACGCAGCTGACCGCGCACCGCGCTGGTGACCGTCTTGGCTCCGGGCTTGCGGACCCCACGCATCGTCATGCAGAGGTGCTCCGCCTCGAGCTGCACGATCACCCCGAGGGGACGCAAGGTGTTGGTGAGTGCGTCGGCGATCTGTGTGGTCAGCCGCTCCTGCACCTGCGGGCGACGGGCGAAGATGTCGACCAGGCGCGCGAGCTTGGACAGCCCGACCACGCGCCCGTCGCTGGCGGGGATGTAGCCGATGTGCGCGACACCGGTGAACGGAACCAGGTGGTGCTCGCACATCGACCACAGCTCGATGTCCTTCACCAGGATGAGCTCCTCGTGGTCGACCGCGAAGGTGCGTGACAGCACCTCCGCCGGGTCGTGCCGCATGCCGGCAAAGATCTCCTCGTACGCCCGGGCGACCCGCGCGGGTGTGTCCTGGAGCCCGTCTCGGCCAGGATCCTCACCGATCGCGATCAGCAGCTCGCGGACCGCCGCCTCGGCCCGCGCCGCGTCGAACGTCGGGAGCGACCTCGTCGGCTCGTCGCCGCCGGACTCCGCCACCTCAGCGGTCTCCGGGAGACGGCGGCTCGGGAGTGCCTCCCGTCGGGTCGGCACCCGGGCCGTGGATGTCGGTCCCACCCTGACCCGGGGCGAGCACGATCGTGCCCTCCTCCGAGTCACGCTCCGGCTCGTGGCCGTTGATCTCCTTGGGCGAGATCACCGGTGGGAGCGTGGAGGGCTTGCGCGTCTCCGAGCCGGTCCAGGGAGGACGCGGCGGACGACGACGCAGCGGCTCGAAGATGCGCGCGACCGACTCCTTGTCGAGCGTCTCGCGCTCGAGGAGCTCGAGGACCAGGGCGTCGAGCACGTCGCGGTTGTCGGCGAGGATGTCGAACGCCTCCTGGTGGGCGAACGAGATGAACTTGGTCACCTCTTCGTCGACGATCGCCGCAAGCTCCTCGGAGTAGTTGCGCGAGTGCCCGATGTCGCGACCGAGGAACGGCTCGGAGTTGTTCTCGCCGAGACGGACCGCGCCGATCCGCTCGGTCATGCCGTACTGCGTCACCATCGCGCGGGCGAGGTTCGTCGCCTTCTCGATGTCGTTGGCCGCACCGGTGGTCGGATTGTGGAAGACGAGCTCCTCGGCGGCACGGCCGCCCATCATGTACGCGAGCGCGTCGAGCATCTCTGCCCGCGTCTGGCTGTACTTGTCCTCGTCCGGCAGCACCATCGTGTAACCCAGGGCACGGCCACGCGGAAGGATCGTGATCTTGTGCACCGGGTCGCTGCCGGGGAGTGCCGCGGCGACGAGAGCGTGCCCGCCCTCGTGGTAGGCGGTGATCTTGCGCTCGTGCTCGCTCATCAGGCGGGTGCGCTTCTGCGGACCGGCGACGACCCGGTCGATCGCCTCGTCGAGCGTCGCGTTGTCGATCAGGGCGTCGGACTGGCGCGCGGTGAGCAGAGCCGCCTCGTTGAGCACGTTGGCGAGGTCGGCGCCGGAGAAGCCGGGCGTGCGTCGCGCGACGGACTGGAGGTCGACGTCGGCAGCCAGCGGCTTGCCGCGGGAGTGCACCGTGAGGATCTGCAGACGGCCCTTGAGGTCGGGGGCCTCGACGGCGATCTGGCGGTCGAAGCGTCCGGGGCGCAGGAGCGCGGGATCGAGCACGTCGGGACGGTTGGTCGCCGCGATGAGGATGACGCCACCCCGCACGTCGAAGCCGTCCATCTCGACCAGAAGCTGGTTGAGGGTCTGCTCGCGCTCGTCGTGACCGCCGCCGAGACCGGCACCACGGTGACGACCGACGGCGTCGATCTCGTCGATGAAGACGATCGCGGGAGCATTCTCCTTGGCCTGCTCGAACAGGTCGCGGACACGGCTCGCGCCGACGCCGACGAACATCTCGACGAAGTCGGAGCCGGAGATCGAGTAGAACGGCACCGCCGCCTCGCCGGCCACGGCACGCGCGAGGAGCGTCTTGCCGGTGCCGGGCGGACCGTAGAGGAGGACGCCCTTGGGGATCTTGGCGCCGACCGCCTGGAACTTCTGCGGGTCGGAGAGGAACTCCTTGATCTCGCCGAGCTCCTCCACCGCCTCGTCGGCCCCGGCGACGTCGGCGAAGGTCGTCTGAGGCGTGTCCTTGGCGATGAGCTTGGCCTTGGACTTGCCGAACTGCATCACGCGGCCGCCGCCGCCCTGCATGGAGTTCATCAGGAAGATGAAGAGGAGGAAGATCAGCGCGAACGGGAGCAGGAGGCCCAGCAGGTTGCCGAGGAAGCTCGGCTTGGGGATCTGCACGTCGTACGTCTTCATCTCCTTGTCGGAGACGCTCTGGTCGGCGAGCTTGCGCAGCTGGTTGCCCTGGTTGCCGAGCCAGTTGGCGCGCACCTTCTTGTCGTCGTCGAGCGTGGCACGGATCTCGTTGTCACCGGCCCCGACGAACGTGGCCTCCGAGACCTTGCCCTGCTCGAAGTAACGGACCATGGTCGCGGTCTTGACCTCTTGGTAGCCGTTGTTCGACGACACGATCTGGAGCAGCGCGAGCACCGCGATGACACTGATGATGATCCAGAGCCACGGGCCCTTGAAGATGCGTTTGACGTCCATGATCCGAGGCCGCGCCTCGCTCCTCCTGCGTAGGGATGCGTACGGTGAACGACGTTACACGCCTCGACCACGGCGGCCGGACGACTCGTGTCCCCAGGTGCTTCAACGATCGGCACCCTGGCTCATGTTCCCAGAACGGCCGATCACGTGTCCCGGACTACCCCGCACACGGGGCGAGGAGGTGCGTCAGGAGGAGTAGACGTGCGGCGCCAGGGTGGCGATGTCGCGCAGGTTGCGGTAGCGCTCGTCGTAGTCCAGGCCGTATCCCACGACGAAGGCGTTGGGGATGTCGAACCCGACGTACTTCACGTCGACGGCCATCTTCAGGGCCTCCGGCTTGCGCAGCAGGGTGCAGATCTCCACCGACGCCGGCTTGCGCGAGCGCAGGTTGGAGGTGAGCCACGACAGGGTCAGACCGGAGTCGATGATGTCCTCCACGATCAGCACGTGGCGGTCGGTGAGATCGGTGTCGAGGTCCTTGAGGATCCGGACGACGCCCGACGACGTCGTGCCCGAGCCGTACGAGGAGACGGCCATCCAGTCCATCTCGACGTCGCGGTCGAGAGCCCGCGCGAGGTCGGCCATGACCATCACTGCGCCCTTGAGGACGCCGACGAGGAGCAGCTGCTGCCCCTCGTAGTCGCGCGTCACCTCGGCGGCGAGCTCACGAAGCCGGGCCTGGATGTCGGCCTCGGAGATGAAGGTCTGGTCGAGCGCGAGGTCGCCCTCGATCTGCGATGCGTCCACGTGACCAGCGTGACACAGACGGCTCAGCCGCAGGTGCTCGGCCTCCGGAACTCCAGGGCGCCTGCGGCGCGGATCACAGCGACCCCGCCCGGCAGCGCCGGGCCGCCCTGGCCCCGCCACCGCGTGACGAGACCCTCGACGTCGGCGACGTGGGCGGCCGTGAGGTCTCCCGCCGGGCAGCCGGCGTCGATGGCGACAGCGCGCAGGACGCGAGTCCGCATCGCCCGGGGCAGCGCGGCCAGGCCGGCGACGTCCAGACCGCCGTCGGGCCGCGAGACCTCCTGACGTGCGTGGACGGCCAGACCGTCGAGCAGGTCGGCGTCGTCACGGAGCAGGTCGGCGCTGCGCGCCAGCGCCCCGCTGATGCCGGGGCCGAGGGCCCTCTCGACGACCGGCAGCACGTCGTGCCGCACGCGCACCCGGGCGTACCGCTCGTCCCCGTTGTGCGGGTCGTCCCACCAGGTCATCCCCGAGGCACGGCAGACCGCCTCGGTGTCGGCGCGCGTGAGCGTGAGGAGCGGACGCCGCCACGGGTCGGCGCGGGGCGCCATGCCCGCCAGCGAACGCGCGCCGGACCCTCGGGCGAGCCCGAGCAGCACGGTCTCGGCCTGGTCGTCACGCGTGTGCGCCAGCAGGACGGCTGCGCACCCGTGCCGGTGCGCAGACGATGCGAGCGCAGCACGGCGCGCGGACCGGGCGGCGGACTCCTGCCCACCGGAGCGACCCACCTCGACCGCCTCCACGTCCGCCTCCAGCCCGAGCTGCCGTACGACGTCCGCGGCGTCGCGAGCCACGCTCGCCGAACCCTCCTGAAGCCCGTGGTCGACGACCAGAGCACGCGCGCAGAGGCCTCGACGGGGCGCGACGAACGCGGTCAGCGCCGCCAGCGCGAGCGAGTCGGCTCCCCCCGACACCCCGAGGAGGACCCCCGTGCCCGGGGCGAGGTCGTCGAGAGCATCGGCGACCGCACGTCGTCCGCGGGCGACCGCCGCGTCGAGCCGACCCTTCCCGCGCGGCGCGCCCTCCACGGGGACGCCCTCAGCCGTGGACCCGCGCGACCCAGAGATCGGGCTTCTCGATCTCGGCCGCGGACGGGAGGTTCTCGGGCGCCGCCCACACCGCGTCGAAGCCGTCGCGCCCGACCTGCTTCTCGACCGTACGGACGAACGCGGCGCCGTCGCGGTACTGACGCATCTTGGCGTCGAGCCCGAGGACCTGGCGCACGATGCGGTCCAGCGGCCCACCGCTCCCGCGCCGCTTCTCGAAGCGCTTGCGGATCTGCGCGACCGAGGGGATCACCGACGGGCCGACGCCGTCCATGACGACGTCGGCGTGTCCCTCGAGCAGCGACATGACGCCGGTCACCTTGTCCACCACTTCACGCTGCTGGTCGTTCTGGAGCACCTCGATCAGGGAGACGCGCTCGCCCTTGACCATCCGGCCGGCCGCCTTGCCGAGCTCGCCGAGCGACCGCGAGACACCCTCGGGGTCCATGTCGGTGGCGTCGACGAGCTGGTCGATCAGCCCCTGGACGTGCGCACGCATCCACGGCACGGCGGTGAACTGGACCCGGTGGGTCTCCTCGTGCAGGCACACCCACAGGCGGAAGTCGTGCGGGTCGACGTCAAGCTCGCGCTCGACGTGGACGACGTTGGGCGCCACCAGGAGGAGGCGGCCGCCGACCGGCACCCCGTCGGCGCCGGCGGGAGCGGTGAAGAACGGGTCGAACTGACCGAGGACCTTGGTGGAGAGGAACGCGAGCGCGGCCCCGAGCTCGGCCCCGGTGATCCGAGAGCCCACGGAGCGACCGATCCGGCCTGGCGTCTGCCCGCGGTCGGCCGCCGCACGCGACGCCTTCGTCAGCATCGGAGCGAGCACGACCTCGAAGGACGCGACGTTGGCCGCGATCCATCCCGGCCGGTCGACGACCAGGATCGGGGCGCTGGCCGCGGTCGCGGACAGCCCTGTGAACTCCCGGACCGAACCCTCCGAGCGGGCCGCCCCCTCACGCAGCTCGGCGACGGCGTCAGCTGCCTCGGCGCCGGCGACCTCCGGGCCCGTACGCGTCATGCGTACGGCCGTGGCGAGCGCGAAGTCCCAGTCGATCATGCTCTGCGTCATGCGCCGAGCCTACGCGGCTGTCCTCACTCACGAAGGGAGACGTTTTGTGACAGTGTGATCCCGGTAACACCGACTGCGTACCGACGACGCCCTGCCGACCCCAGGAGAGATGCCATGAGCACCGTCGACCGCGAGCCTGGTTCGAACACCACCGACGTGGACCAGGCATTCCTCGGGAGCGCCACCTACCGCAGTCTCGGCGAGCAACGCCTGTCACCGCAGGAGGAGCGGTTCGAGAAGGCGCGACGCACCTCCGGTCTCGCGCTCGCGCCGCTCGCCACGATCGTCATGCTGCTGATCCCGTTCGACCTCCCCGACCAGCAGCACAAGCTGGCCGCGGTCCTCGTCGGCGTCGTGATCCTGTGGGTCACCGAGGCGGTCCCGATCCCGGTCGGCGGCTTCATCGGCATCGCCGCGATCGTGCTGATCGGCGTCGTCCCGGCTGACGACGCGCTGGCGCCGTTCGGTTCGTCGACCGTCTTCACGTTCATCGGTGCCTTCATCCTCGCCCAGGCGATGCTCAAGCACGGGCTGGCGAAGCGGTTCGCGATGTTCGTGCTCAACCTGCCCGGCGTGGGGACGTCCACGACGCGGGTCATCATCGCGTTCGGCGCCATCACCTGTCTGCTCTCGGCCTTCGTCTCCAACACCGCCACGGTGGCGATGCTGCTCCCGACGGCCATCGGCATCCTGACCGTCATCGCGAAGCTCATGCAGTCCCAAGGCATCGTCGAGGAGGACTTCGATCCCCTGCGGCTCCGGGTCGGCGCGGCGCTGATGCTGATGCTGGCCTACGGCGCGAGCGTCGGTGGGCTGCTGACCCCGGTCGGGTCCCCGCCCAACCTCATCGGCCGCGGCCTGATCGAGGAGGCGACCGGGGAGACCATCGCGTTCCTCGACTGGATGCTGCTCGCGATCCCGGTCTGCGCCCTGATGTTCGTCGCGCTGGCCGTCGTCCTCCTCCTGGTGAACCGGCCCGAGATCAAGCGCCTGGAGGGCGTCGACGAGTGGGTCCGCGCCGAGAAGGCCGAGCTCGGTCCCCTCTCGCGCGCGGAGAAGAACACCCTCCTCGCCTTTGTCGTCACCGTCTCGCTGTGGATCCTGCCGGGCATCGTGGCGCTGGTGGCCGGCACCGAGTCGGGGACGTACGAGACAGTCTCCGACCGCCTCGACGAGGGCGTCGTCGCGGTGCTGGGCGCCTCGCTGCTGTTCCTGCTGCCCACCGACTGGGCCAACCGTGAGTTCACCCTCCGCTGGAGCGACGCCACCAAGATCGACTGGGGCACCGTCGTCCTCTTCGGCACCGGCATCATCTTCGGATCGCTGCTCGCCTCGACCGGCCTGGCCGAGACGATCGGCAACGGGGCCTACAACTGGCTGGGTCTGAGCAGCGCGGTCCTCCTCACCGCCTTCGCGGTGGTGCTCGCGATCGCGGTCTCGGAGACCACGAGCAACACGGCGTCGGCGGCGGTCGTGGTCCCGATCATCATTCCGATCGCGATGGCGGCCGACGTGAACCCGTTCGTCCCCGCGCTGGCGGCGACGTTCGCGGCGTCGTTCGGCTTCATGCTCCCGGTGTCGACGCCGCAGAACGCGATCGTCTACGGCTCCGGCGTGGTCCCGATCACGCGGATGATCCGTTCGGGCATCTCGTTCGACGTCATCGGCGCGATCCTCATCATCGTCATCCTGCCGTTGATGATCTCGGTGCTCGGGCTGGGCACCTGAGCCGACGATGACGCAGCAGATCGCGGTGATCCCGGGCGACGGGATCGGGCCGGAGGTCATCAGCGCCACCCGCACGGCGCTCGACGCGGTCGCACGGTCGCACGGGCTGGACCTCGCGTACGACACCTTCGACTGGTCGTGCCGCCGCTATCTGGAGCAGGGCGCGATGATGCCCGCGGACGGGCTGGACCTGCTCCAGCCGTACGACGCGATCCTGCTGGGCGCCGTCGGGTGGCCCGGTGTTCCCGACCACGTGTCGCTGTGGGGGTTGCTCATCCCGATCCGGCGGACCTTCCGGCAGTACGTGAACCTGCGCCCGGTGGCGGTGCTCGACGGCGTCGACAGTCCGCTGCGCGACGTCCGCGCCGGTGACGTCGACCTGGTGGTGGTCCGCGAGAACGTCGAGGGCGAGTACAGCGAGATCGGTGGCCGGCACAACCGGGGCTTCCCCGACGAGATGGCGGTGCAGGAGTCGGTGTTCACGCGTGCGGGCGTGACGCGCGTCGTGGACTATGCCTTCGAGCTCGCCCGTGCCCGCAGCGGCTACCTCACGTCGGCGACCAAGAGCAACGGCATCGTGCACACGCTCCCGTTCTGGGACGAGGTGGTGGCCGAACGTGCCGAACGGTTCGGCGACGTGCGCTGGGATGCCGAGCACATCGACGCGCTCGCCGCGAAGCTCGTGCTCGAGCCCGGGCGGTTCGACGTGATCGTGGGCTCCAACCTCTTCGGCGACATCCTCAGCGACCTCGCGGCCGCGGTGGCAGGCAGCATCGGCGTCGCGCCGTCGGCGAACCTCGACCCGACCCGGACGTTCCCCTCGATGTTCGAGCCGGTGCACGGCTCGGCTCCCGACATCGCGGGCCGGGGAGTCGCCGACCCGGTCGGCGCTCTGTGGTCCGCGGCGATGATGCTCGACCACCTCGGTCACGAGGAAGCCGGGGCCGACCTCCTGGCCGCGGTGCGATCCACGGTCCGCTCGCCCGCGACCCGGACACCGGACCTCGGCGGGACGGCGCGCACGACCGAGGTCGCCGACGCGGTCGCCGCGGCGGTCAGCCGCTAGCGCAGGTGCAGGCCGACAGCCGGGCGGTGATCCGGTCCAGGGTCGTGCGCGCGTCGAGCGTCTTCGGGACCGGGACCCGGTCGGTCATCAGGACGAACCCGACGGGAGTGCCGTCACGCGTCGTCGTCGTGCCCGCCAGGCTGTGGACGCCGCTCAGCGTGCCGGTCTTGGCGCGGACGGCACCGAGCGCGGGCTCCGTCCCGGTCGCGGTGAACCGCGCGGCGAGGGAGCCGTTGAAACCGGCGACGGGATAGCGGTCGAACAGCTCCGAGCCCGAGGTGACCACCGCGAGCATCGACGCGAGGGTGACCCGGTTGCCGCGTGCGAGGCCGCTGCCGTCGTAGACGGTGTTGCCCTGCCACGGGATCCCCAGACCGCTCAGCACGGACTCGACCGCCTTCACGCCTCCCGCGAAGCTCGCCGGCTGGTCTTCGGCGAGCGCGATGTGGCGCAGCAGGACCTCGGCCGCCTGGTTGTCGCTGTTCTCGATGACCGACTGGACGATCTGTGCCACCGTCGCGCTGGTGATCGCAGCGAGCTCCTCCGACTCCACCGGCCGTGCTGCCTTCGCGACCGTCGAGACGGCGATGCCGCGGGCCCTCAGCTGCCGGGCGAAGACCTGCGCCGCCTGACGGTCCGGCTTGGCGCTGCGTCGCCATCCTTCCCTGCCCTGATCGACCCACAGGGCGCTGACCGGGGTGGTGACGAACGAGGTGATGTAGGTCGGCTCCCACGCCGGACTGACCGCCGGACCGGTGAAGAGCGACGGGTCATACCCCAGCGAGACCTCCGTGACGCCGTCGGCCTTCAGCGCGGCGGCGGTCCGGCGGGCGAGCTGGGCGAGTGACGCCTGCTGCGGGTACGACCCACGGGCCTCGGGGCCGGACGTAGCGGCCAGGTAGGGGTCGCCGCCGCCGACCAGGACGATGCGGGCGGGTGCCGGCGACGGTGCGTCGGTCGCCGGCGGGGCGGCGGTGCCGGGGGTGACCGACCCTCCGGTGCCGGTGCCGGTCGTGTCGTGCAGGACCGTCGTGCGGAAGCGGTGCTCGGCGCCGATCGACGTCACCGCCGCCAACGCGGTGAAGAGCTTCAGCGTCGACGCGGGCGCGAAGGTGCCGGTGCCCGAGGACCACACCTGCTTGCCCGTCGACAGGTCGGAGACGGCGAACCCGACGTGAGAGCCGAGCGCCTTGCGTCCGAGGAGCGGGCCGACCGCCTTCTGGACCGCGGCGGCGTCCAGCCCGGGGTCCGGTGCGGCAGCGAGGACCGGTCGGAGGGCGGGCGCGGGCGGGGTGTCGGGGACCGCGGCCCGCTCCGGCTGGCGTGCCTCGCAGGTGCCGTCCTCGCAGACCCACCGGTCGAGGTAGCCCAGGCCGTACGCCGCGACTCCGCCACCGGCGATCAGCAGCACGACCGCGAGCAGCAGGTAGGGCCACGCCCGGCCGGCCTCGGAAGTGCGCGATCGCATGCGGACGAGCCTATCCGGCGGGGGCGAACGTCAGTGGCGTCCCGGCGTGCACCAGCCGCCAGTGCGCGTGCGTCGAGGCGTACGCCGCACCCGCCGCGAGGTGGCGCTCCACCAGCGTCCGCAGTGAGTCGCAGACCTCGTGGACGACCGGCGCCTCGGCGACGTCGGGGTACGCCGCCGCACCCGAGGCGCGGTATCGGCTCACCACCACGTGCAGCGGCTGGTCGTCGGCGAGGGGCGCGCCGTCGTACGACAGCCCCGTGATCCGCCGGCCGACGGGCCGCGCGAGGTCGATGTCGTAGGTCACCGGTGCGTCGATCCCGTAGGCGACGTCGTAGTCGAAGTCCGGCGTCCCCAGCGGCGTACGAGGGGTGGGCGCGTTCGTGAGCGTGTCGGGGTCGTGATCCCCGGCGGTCGTCACGCCGTGGAAGAAGGCGGCGGCGTGCTCGAGGTGCGCCCTCAGGCGCCGTCCGTCCAGGGCGACCACCACGATGCCGCTGTCGAAGGTGCAGAGCGCCGCCACCTGACGGCGGCGTACCGGGCCGACCGCGATGGATGCGTGGCGGCTCGTGGGGCTCACGAGGCTGATGAGGGGCACGTCGGCATCTGCTCGGCGACGGGCGCCCTCGGCCTGGGCGCGGGCGACGAGCGCGAGTGCGTCGGTGGCTCGATAGCGCGCCGGCTCGGCATCGACGGCTGTGACCGCGTGCCCGACGATCTGCGCGCCCAGGGCCCGGACGTGGGTGTGCTGCGGCTCGACCAGCGAGACCACGGCCGGGTCCTCGGGGGATCGCGCGGTGTCGACGAGGCGTGCCCGCGAGTCCAGGACGCACCAGCGGCCGCCTCGGACGGTGAGGTCGAGCTCGACGACGGCGACGCGCATCCCCCAGCAGAGCGGCTCGGTCAGCACCACCGTACGGCCGTCCGGCCCGCGTTCGCGGTGTTCGGCGACCTCGACGTGCGCGTGCCCCGCCACGATCACGTCGATCCCCGAGACCTCGCGGGCCAGCGCGACGGCGGCGTTCTCGCGGGTCGCCGGCTCGACGATGCCGGAGTGGACGACGGCGACGACGACGTCCGCACCACGCCCGCGCACATCGTCGACCAACGGTCCGGCAGCGGTCACGAGGTCGTCGAACCGGAGCTGCGCCGCGACGTCGCGGTTCCACGTCGTCACCTGGGGAGTCGTGAGACCGATGATCCCGACGCGGACCACCGCGCCGCCCGCGAGCGGGACGTCCCGGACCAGGCCTCCCTCGAAGGCGGGGACCCCGGTCGCGGCGTCGCGGACGTTGCCGGCGAGGAGCGGCGCGTCGAGCTGCTCGCGCAACCTGGTGAGCGCGGCGACACCGTAGTCGAGCTCGTGGTTGCCGAGCGTCACGGCGTCGTAGCGGAGGTAGTTCATCGCCGCGGCCATCGGGTGGAGCGGCGGGTCGTCGTCGCGGAGGCGGCCGGAGTAGTGGTGCGCGAGCGCACTCCCCTCGAGCAGGTCGCCCGCGTCCACGAGCAGGGCGCCAGGGGCGTCCGCGCGGATGCGCTCGACGACCGAGGCGACCCGAGCGAGTCCGATGCCGTTGCCGTAGACGTCGGCGTACGGGGCGTCGGTGCCGTAGTCGAAATCGCGCACCTGCCCGTGCAGGTCGGTCGTCGCGACCACGGTGAGACGTGCGGTCACGGCCGGCACGTGGTGTTGCCCACGTCACAGTCGATCACCCGGTGTCCTGCCGTCTTGCGCACGTACGAGACACTAGACACGCCGTGCGTGTCGGGTCGGACCGGCCCGGACACCCGCGCACGAGCCGGTCGCCGAGAACCAATGGAGGAACAGTGCTGGAATTCGACGTCACGGTCGAGATCCCCAAGGGCGTACGCAACAAGTACGAGGTCGATCACAAGACCGGGCGGATCCGGCTGGACCGCACCCTGTTCACCTCCACGCAGTATCCGGCCGACTACGGCTTCATCGAGAACACCCTCGGCCAGGACACCGACCCGCTCGACGCACTCGTCCTGCTCTCCGCGCCGACGTTCCCCGGCTGCCTGATCCGCTGCCGCGCGATCGGCATGTTCCGGATGACCGACGAGGCCGGTGGCGACGACAAGGTCCTCTGCGTACCCGTCGGCGATCCCCGCCAGGAGCACCTGCAGGACATCCGTCACGTCCCCGAGTTCGACCGGCTGGAGATCCAGCACTTCTTCGAGGTCTACAAGGATCTCGAGCCCGGCAAGTCCGTCGAGGGCGCCGAGTGGGTCGGCCGTCGCGAGGCGGAGCTGGAGGTGGAGGCGTCGTTCAAGCGCGTCCACGAGCAGCCTGCCCACGACGAGGACGGCGAGCACTGATCGTCCGCTGAGACTGCACGGAGGCCGCTGATCCCTGACGGGGTCGGCGGCCTTCGTCGTTCTCGCGACCGGTGCGGAGGGAGAGTGTCTGCCGCCCGACCTCAGCGGATGCGGGCGGCGAGGTCCGGCCCGGTCCAGGAGTAGACCGACACGACCTGCACGCTCTTGCCCGGTCGCGGCGCCTCGACCATCCAGCCGTCGCCGAGGTAGAGCGCGACGTGGTGGATGGAGTCGGGGCCTCCGCGACTCCAGAAGAGCAGGTCGCCGCGGCGCGCGTCGGACAGCGCGATCGGCGTCGACGACGCGTACTGGGCGCCGCTGAAGTGCGGCAGGCTCTTGCCCGCGGCCTGCCAGGCTCGCATCGTCAGACCCGAGCAGTCCCAGGCGTTCGGGCCGGCGCCCGCCCACACGTAGGGCTCACCGACCTGGGCGAGCGCGAACTGGACCGCGGCCTCCACGCCCTTCGCCCGCTTGGGGGGCGTGGCTCCTGGCTGCGGCGCGGGCGCCGGGCCTGGCGCGGGCGCCGGGACGGCCGCGGGCGGCTCGTCGACGGTCGGCGGCAGCGAGGGGGCAGCAGCGGGTGGACGGTTGGCCTGCTCCTGAGCGGCCTGGGCCAGCTTCTCCAGCGCCCGCTGGCGCTTGCTGGCCACGGTGACGGAGATGCCTTCGGCGTGTGCGAGCTCGCGGATGAGCTGGTCGCGGTCGCGCTGGAGCGATGCCCGCGCCGCCGCGGCGGCGGCCACGGCCTTCTGGGCCTCCTGCTTCGCCGCCCTCGCGGCGTCGGCGGCGGTCTCGCGCGCGGCGACGGCGACGTCTGCGCGGCGCTTCAGCGCGATGGCGACCGCCTGCTTGGACTCGTACGTCGCGAGCGCGGCACGACTCGCGTCCCCGACGGAGTCGTACGCCGCGAGCTGGTGCAGCAGCGAGCTCGGCCCGTCGTCGGAGAAGAAGCTGCGGAGCCGGTTGTACGGCGCGCGTGCGGCGATCCCACCCACAGCCTGCCGCTCGACGGCGAGACGCTCCTGCTCGGCGGCCGTGGCGGCGGTCCTGGCGGCAGCCTGCGCGGCCTTCGCGGCGTGCTCGGCCTTCCTGAGGGCGTACTGGGCGCCGTTGTCCTTCTCTGCCGCCTCGGCCGCTCGCACCGCCAGGTCGTCGACCCGCTTGGTCGCCGCGGCGATGCGCGACCGGATCGCCGCCACCTGGTCGCCCTTGGCGACGACGTTCTGCTGGGCCTGCGCGACGGCCTCCGCGCTCGGGACCTCGTCGGCGTGGACGGCGGAGACGCCGGTCAGCGTCAAGGCGCCGGCGGCGAGCAGCGGCGCCGTACGGCGCCAGCGCAGGCGCCTCGGCGACACCGCGCGTCCCTCGTGCCCGAGCCCCACGTCGTCCCCCTGATGCGTTCTCGCAGACCAGCGTCGTCGCAGGTCAGCGACAGTTGCCGACCGTGCTGCGCACTCTACGTCAGAGCCTCGCTCACCACGGCTTTTGCTGCATCTTGGACCTCGGCCAGGTGCTCGGGTCCCCGGAAGGACTCTGCATAGATCTTGTAGACGTCCTCCGTGCCCGAGGGTCGGGCCGCGAACCACGACTGCTCCGTCTCCACCTTGATGCCGCCGATTGCCGCATCGTTGCCGGGCGCGTGGGAGAGCACGCGTGTGATCGGGTCTCCGGCGACCTCAGACGCGGTGATCGCGTCCGGATCGAGGGCAGCGAGACGCTTCTTCTCCTCGCGGGTCGCCGGAGAGTCGACCCGGGCGTAGGCCGGGTCACCGTGACGCGCGGTCAGTCCGGCGTAGTGCTGGCTCGCGCTCCGCCCTGTCACGGCCTGGATCTCGGCGGCCAGCAGGGCGAGCACGATGCCGTCCTTGTCCGTCGTCCACACCGAGCCGTCCTTGCGCAGGAACGACGCGCCTGCGCTCTCCTCGCCACCGAAGACGGCTGACCCCGCCAGCAGCGGGTCGACGAACCACTTGAAGCCGACCGGCACCTCGTACAGCGCCCGACCCGCGTCCGCGACGACGCGGTCGATCATGCGGGAGGAGACCACGGTCTTGCCGACCGCGGCCGCGGCGTCCCAGTCACGGTGCTCGGTGAGGTAGGCGACGGCGACCGCCAGGTAGTGGTTGGGGTTCATCAGGCCGGCGTCGGGGGTGACGATGCCGTGCCGGTCGGCGTCCGCGTCGTTGCCGGTCGCCACGTCGTAGCGCTCGCGCTGTGCGACCAGTGACGCCATCGCGTGCGGCGAGGAGCAGTCCATCCGGATCTTGCCGTCGTGGTCGAGCGTCATGAACCCCCACTGCGGGTCCACGGTGGAGTTGACCACCACGAGATCGAGCCCGTACTCCTCGCCGATCCGCCCCCAGTAGCCGACCGAGGCACCGCCGAGCGGGTCGGCTCCGATCCGTACGCCGGCCGAGGCGATCGCCTCCAGGTCGACGATCGATCCGAGGTCGTTGACGTAGTGGGTCAGGAAGTCGTATGTCTCGACACGGTCGCGGGTCTCGTCGGTGCTGGCGCGCCTCACCCCGCGGAGCCCGTCGCGGAGGAGCTCGTTGGCACGGTCCTGGATCCAGCCGGTGATGTCGGACCCGGCTGGGCCGCCGTGGGGCGGGTTGTACTTGAAGCCACCGTCGCGCGGCGGGTTGTGCGACGGCGTGACGACGATGCCGTCGACCTGCCCGTGAGCTCCGAGACCGTTGAGCCGCAGGATCGCGTGCGACACCGCCGGCGTCGGGGTGAAGCCGTTCTCGGCGTCGACGAGGGTGACCACGTCGTTGCCGATCAGCACCTCGAGCGCGGTCTGCCACGCCGGGTGCGAGAGGGCGTGGGTGTCCCTGCCGACCAGGATCGGGCCAGCGATGCCCGCGTGCGCGCGGTGCTCGACGATCGCCTGCGTCGTGGCCAGGATGTGGGCCTCGTTGAAGGCGCCGTCGAGACTCGAGCCCCGATGTCCGCTGGTGCCGAACGACACCTGCTGCGCCGGATCGTCGGGGTCGGGGGTCCGGTCGTAGTACGCCGTGGCGAGCGCGTCGAGATCGACCAGGTCCTTCGGCTCTGCCGGCGAGCCGGCGCGTGGATCCACCATGCGGCTCAGCCTAGAGGTGAGGGCAGGCCCCGGTCTCAGTCACGCGATCGGCCGATGGCCTCGACGCCCAGACCATCCATTTCCTCCAGTGGGAGGAGCGACAGGGCCACTCACGAACCGCTTGGGGAAAAGCGCGGTCCGCGCCGGCCGCGCCAGCGCAGCGACACGTCCGCGCCCACCGCCCGCAGACTGGCCGCGAGCGTGCTCGCCGTCTCCTCGGAGATGCGGATCGCGACCGCGACGCGGGTCCGGCCATTCCGCTCGAGAATCCTCGGGTGCAGATCGCAGCCGAGGCGCCGCGCCTCCTGCACGACCTCCTCCGGCCGATCACCCCAGTCGTCGACATACACCGTGACCGGCCCCGCAGGCTGCGGGGCCTGGCCGACGACCCCTTCCAGAACCCGTGCCCCCGCTCGCGCCACCCAGAAGACGGCCAACAGCAGGAGGAAGGTCCACACCATGTCAGGTAGGCGGTCTCGCCCGACCCAGAGCAGCGCCGTCCACACGAGCGCGATCACCAGAGAGCTGGAGCGACTCACGTGTATTTCCCGTCGGTCATCCCGTCTTCGATGACCGACGTACCTTTTTCGTACTTGTTCTTTCCCATGGGACGCCTTCCGAGCGGAGTGAGCATATGGGTAGGTTGACCGCCGTCTTCACCGTCGGGCTCACCGTGGTCGGGATCCGCAGCGCGCGACCGCGACGCCTTCTCGGTGCCCCCAGGGTGTGACCCGGCAGTTCCGGTCTGGAACGGCTGGGGCAAGACGCTCGACCTGGCGGACGGCTGCACGGGTGCCTGGCGTCCACGTGTTCTCGTGCGTCCATCGCGCCGGCTAGGTGCGGACGACCTCCGCGTCCGATGTGTGCAGCGGCCTGGTCGGGAGCAGCCGGGACTCGTCCGTCCACCCCACGACCCACCCGCCCTCGTGGACGCGTCCGACGATCCGCAGGGTGTCGCCGAGACGAGGAGGGGCGCCGGACCCGACCCTCGTCCTCCACTGGTGGGTCACGTCACCGACCGCCACGCTGACGAGGGCCTCGTCCGGCTTCGCCAGCCGTACCCAGTCGACCGCGACCGTGTCGACGCGGTCGCGGCCGCGCAGGAGCGAGGCGAGCGCCAACGGCGTGAACCCGAGCGCGAGCCGCACGACGCCGTAGGCGAGCAGGAGCGCGAGTCCGAAGAACCGCGCGCCGTCGAAGGCGAGGAACCACAGCCAGTCGATCGCACGGAGAACGAGAGGATAGTCCGCGGGCGGGACGTCATCGACGAGGAACGCCCGGTCGTCGGCAGGGAGGAGGACGACCCGGACCTTGCCGCCGTCGTTCGGACTGGCTTGGTGCGCCGTCATAGTCCGCCACAGCTCCACGTCGCGACCGTCCTGGAGGCGGACCGTGTCGTCGGAGTGGTAGCGAGCGGCGACGTGTGGCTCCGAGCCGACGAGAGCCTCGGCCCGCGCCTGCATCCAGACGCTGTGGGCACCGACGGCGGCGGCCCCGAGGACGCCCGACCCGGCGAGGAGCGCGGCGACGACACCGAGGACGACGCGACGGCGCAGTGCGCTCGGGAGGTGGGCGATCACGGCGTGACTGTAGCGGTCTCCGCCGGTCCGGCGGACGACGAAGCCGCTACTTGCTCGCCCCCTGGGACACCGAGAGGCGAACGCCGCCATCCCCTGCGACAGGACGTAGTTGTCCCGATTGGTGTTGAGAGCGACCGGCAGCAAGAACTGGTTCCACAGGCCCAGGAAGTTGAAGATCGCCACCGAGGCGATGCCCGGCCTGGCCATCGGCAGGCAGCATCACCTGGAAGAACGTCCGCCACTTCCGTCGTACGCCGTGGCGAGCGTGTCGAGATCGACCAGCTCCTTCGGCTCTCCCGGCGAGCCGGCCCGTGGATCCACCACGCGGCCCAGCCTAGGTGCGTACGACCTCGGCGTCCGGTGTGTGCAGCGGGCCGGTCGGGAGCAGCCGCGACTCGTCCGTCCAGGCCAGGACCCACCCGCCGTCGCGGACCCGGCCGACCATCCTCAGGGTGTCGCCGAGCCGAGGAGGAGCGTCGGACCCGACCCTGGTCGTCCACTGGTGGGTCACGTCACCGACCGCCACGCTGACGAGGGCCTCGTCCGGCTTCGCCAGCCGTGCCCAGTCGACCACCACCGCGTCGACGCCGTCGCGGCCGCGCAGGAGCGAGGGCAGGGCACGCGGCGTGAACCCGAGCGCGAGCCGGACCGCGCCGACCCAGATGCCCAAGAGCAGCCCGAAGAACAGCGACGCTCGCGGGACGCGGGTGACCCAGTCGACGCCTCGCTGCCAGACCGCGTACTCGGCGTCGGGGAGCTCGGCGGCAAGGACGGCCCGATCCTGACCGGGAAACACGACGACCTCGACCTTCTCGTTGAGGTCTGGAGCCACCTCGCTGACCGGGAACTCCGGCCGCCACAGCGACACGACGCGCCCGCCGGCCAGGCGCGCGTGCTCGTCGTCGGCGAGCGAGAAGGTGATTCCCGTCCCCGACCCCGAGTCGGCGGAACCGAGGTAGGTGGCCGTCGCCCGGGGCTCCGTCACTGCCAGGCGCTCCGCCCGCACCTGCATCCAGACGCTGTGGTGGATGCCGACGGCCGCCCCGGCGAGGGCACCCGACCCGGCGAGGAGCGCGGCGACGACACCGAGGACGACGCGACGGCGCAATGCGCTCGGGAGGTGGGCGATCACGGCGTGACTGTAGCGGTCTCCGCCGGTCCGGCGGACGACGAAGCCGCTACTTGCTCGCCCCCTGCGACACCGACCCCTGGAGCTGGCGCTGGAAGATCACGTACACGATCAGGACCGGGACGATGGTGATCACGACGGCCGCGAAGAGCCGGCCGTAGTCGGTGTTGTAGCCCGCCCGCGAGGCGAACGCCGCCATCCCCTGCGACAGGACGTAGTTGTCCCGGTTGGTGTTGAGCGCGACCGGCAGCAAGAACTGGTTCCACAGCCCGAGGAAGTTGAAGATCGCCACCGACGCGATGCCCGGCTTGGCCATCGGGAGCATGACCTGGAAGAACTTCCGCCACTCCCCCGCACCGTCGATCTCCGCCGCCTCGGCGATCTCCTCGGGCAGCACCCGGAAGAACGGGTAGAGGAAGAAGACGGTGAACGGGAGGGCGAAGGCGACGTAGGTGATGATCAGCCCCGGCAGCGTGTTGAGGACACCGAAGCCCTTGAGCACGAAGAACAGCGGCACGATCGCCAGGAACACCGGGAACGTCAGCCCGGCCAGCATCATGTAGTAGATCAGGCGGTTGCCGGGGAAGGTGTAGCGCGCGAGCACGTAGGCGCACATCGACCCGAGCAGCATGACGAGCACCAGTGCCGTGCCGACCACCACGACGGTGTTGAGGAAGTAGCGGCCGATGCCCTCCGACGTCCAGGCCGAGACGTAGTTGTCGAAGCTCCAGGTCGCGGGCCAGGAGAACGGGGAGGAGAAGATCTCGTTGCTGGTCTTGAACGACGAGAGCAGCGTCCACAGCAGCGGGACGATGACCAGCAACGCCCAGAAGCCCAGCACGATGTGGGCGAGCGACGAGACCGCGCGATCGGCCTTGCGGCCGGGCGCGCCGCCCGCCGGGGCGGCGACCTCTCGCACGGACTCCTGTCGTGACGGTTCGGTGCTCGTCGTCATCGCCGTACCCCTTCCTGTCGGCCGCCCGCGAGGCGGTTCACGGTGAAGACGAGCGCCGCGAAGACGAGGGTCGCGATCGCCATGACCACACCCATCGCGCTCGCGAGCCCGAACTGACCCTTCTCGAACGCGGTGAGAAGCAGTCGCTGCGGCATGACCAGCGTCGAGTTCTCCGGGCCACCGCCCGGGTTGAGCGCCGCCATGTAGACGAAGGCGTCGAGCGCGAGGATGCCTAGATAGATGTACGCCGTCTGGACGTTGTCCCGGATCAGGGGCAGCGTCACCGACAACGCCGTACGCAGGCGACCCGCGCCGTCGATCCGGGCGGCGTCGTACAGCTCGCCGGGCACGCTCTTGATCGCCGCGACGAACAGCACCATGTAGAACCCGACGAAGCCCCAGATGATGACGAACATCGACGCGGGCATCGCCGTACGCGCGTCACCGAGCCAGGGGTACGAGGCGAACCCGTCCAGCCCGATCCCGGTCAGCACACCGTTGAGCAACCCGTTGGACGGGTCGAACATCTGCAGCCAGATGAGCCCGATGACGATCGCCGGGATCGTGTACGGGAAGAACGAGATGACGCGGTAGAAGCTGGACCCCCTCAGGCCCCGGGTTGCTCCGTACGACGAGCCGCCGACCGTGATCATCGTGGCCAGTGCGAACGCCAGCACGACGGTCACGAACGGTACGACGATCGCCAGGTAGACGTTGTTGCGCAGCGACGTCATGAAGATGTCGTCGTCGAGCAGCTTCTGGTAGTTCTCCAGGCCGATGAAGTTCATGTCGGGCGTGAAGCCGGACCAGTCGGTCAGGGAGTACCAGAACGCCTGTACGAAGGGCCACACCACGAACACCGAGAAGATCGCGAGCGGCAGCACGAGGAACACCAGCACGAAGCTGATGCGGTCGAACGTCCAGGGCCGCCGCTTCTTCTTGCGCGGCTTCTCGGTGTCCGCGATGGGGACCAGAGGGGACTCGATCACGTGACGGGGATCTTCTTGATCGAGTCGTCCTCACGGACCTTGTCCGTGATGTCCTGCAGACGCGAGGTCAGCTCCTTCACGCTCGACTTGCCCGCGAGGAAGCTGTTCCAGACGACGAGCTGGTCGACGTTGGTGCCGTAGAGGTCGACGAACGTCCAGGTGAAGACGTTCGGGCCCGCCGCCTTGAGCATGTCGGTCTGCGACACGAGGGCGGTCGACCCGAAGCCGTCGGCGGGAACGGTGTCCTTGACGATGGTCGGCGCCAGCTTGGTCTTGGCGAAGTTGGTCGCCGCCTCCTTCGAGAGCATCGTCCGCAACAGCTCCTTGCCGCCGGGGACGTTCTTGCCCTTCGACGGCACCTGGAACGGCTCACCTGCCGCAGCGTGCAAGGCCTCCCACGGCATCGCCGAGCTGTCGTCGACGACCATCTCGGGGAAGCCCTTCATGTCGAAGCCGGCCTTCGTCTGGTCCTTCATCTCGTTCTCGATCCAGGACCCGGACGGGTAGAGCAGCGCGTCCTGGTTGTTGCTCCACTGCGCCTGGGCGGCCGTGAACTGCGTGCCCGCACCGCCGGGCTTCATGTAGCCGCGGTCCACGATCGTGCCCATGGCCTCGAAGACCGCCTGCACCGCCGGCTTCGACCAGCAGTTGGCCTCGAGGTTCTCCAGCGCCAGCCGGACCTCGTCGCCGCCCTGCTTGATCGCCGACCCGATCGCCATCGTCTGGTAGTAGGTCGCCGCCTCCTTGCCCCACAGGAAGAGGTACTTGCCGGCCTTCTTCGCCTCCGCGCCGAGCGCGATGGCCTCGTCCCACGTCTTCGGAGGCGTCCACCCGTTCTTCTCGAACAGGCTCGAGGAGTACCAGACGGCGTACACCGTCATCACGTAGTTGAGCGCGGCGAACTTGCCGTCGAACGTGCCGGGCGCCTCGATGCCCTCGTACAGGGTGTCCCGGATCTTCGTCCCCTCGAGGTTCTCCGCGTCCAGGACGTCGGAGAGGTCCTCCACCTGGTCGAGGATCGTGGCGAAGCCGATCGAGTTCTCGCCGGAGTTGTCGATCAGGTCGGGCGGGTCGCCGGCGACGAAGCGCGGCTGCAGCTCCTGGGAGATCTCGGTGGTCGGCGAGACCTTGACCGTCGATCCCTTGTGGTTCTTCTGCATGATCGTCGCCGCGAAGGCGACGTAGTCGGTGCCGTAGCCGCCGTCGAAGATCACCGCGTCGGTGGTCGAGTCGGCGGCCATCCCGAACGGGTTGTCCTCGCTCTTCTTGCCGCCCTTGGTGGAGCTGTCGTTGTCGGAGTCGTTGCTGCTCCCGGCGCAGGCGGCCAGCGCGCTGCTCAGCGGCAGCACCGCCGCCGCGGCCAACGCGCCCCGTAGCAGGGTGCGCCGGTCGACCGTCTTCTTCTCGATACTCATCTGGAGTGCCTTCCCTGTGGTGGTGTGGTGTCAGGCATGGCGCCGGAGCCGGTCGCCGTACTGGTCCTCGAGCTGGTGGTTGTGGTCGTCGCCGCCGGGGATGTTGGCGGAGAGGTAGATGGGCGGCACCGAGCCGGCTGCCGCGAGGCGCTCGGAGACGCCGATCGTCAGCAGCTGCGCGATGAACGCGGCGGTCAGGGACGAGACCGCGCCGACGCCGATGTCGCCGTCGAGCGTCAGTGTGGTGTCTCCGTACGGGGCGAGGTTGTCGATCACGACGTCGGCGACCTCGCTGAGGCGCTTGCCGCTCGGGTGCTTGGGGGTGACGCGTGAGGTGTGCTCGATGCTCGTCACCGCGATGACAGGGTTGCCGTGCTCCTTGGCCAGCAGGGCGAGGCCGACGATCGACCCGTTGACGCCGGAGTTGGAGGCGATGACGAAGACGTCGTTCGGATCTGCCTTCGTGATCTCCCACAGCTCCTCGACGACCGACGGGTCACGCTCGAGCTTCGGGTCGCTCAGGACCGAGACGTCCTGGCTGCCGAACAGGGCGACGTCACGCAGGGCGAGGTTGGCCGTGGGGATCAGGCCACCGGCACGGCCGGCGATCTCCATCGCGAACGCCTGCGAGTGGCCGGTGCCGAAGGCCTGCACGATCCCGCCGGCCTGGAGCGCGGTCGTGATCAGCTCGATCGCCGGGTCCAGCCCGCCGTCGTCGGCCAGCCTCGCGAGCTGCTCGAGCCGGCTCGTGGTCTCGTGCAGGAACTGCTGGGAGGTGTCAGACATGCGTCTCGCTTCCGGTGCTGTCGGAGGTCGGGCGGGCGGATCGGGCAGATCGGGCGGCTCGGGACCTGATGGACCGGCGGTGCGGGAGCACCGCCATCGCGGAGGCTGCAAGCTTGGTCGTCGTCCGCGCGAAGTCCTGCTGGGCGACGAGCAGGTAGATCAGGTCGAGGAGGAAGAGCTGCGAGTGCTTGGCGGAGAGGTCATCGGGCTGGAGATACTCCTCCGGGGCCGCGGCGACGACGTGCTCGTGGGCGACGCTGGCCAGCGGGGAGTCGGGGTTGTTGGTGAGGGCGACCGCGTACGCGCCCGACGAGTGCGCCTGGGCAAGCATCTGGATGGTCTCGAGGGTGCGTCCGGTGTTGGAGATCCCGATGGCGACGCTGTGCTCGTCCTGGATCGAGGCGCTCGCCAGGCCCGCGTGCACCTCGGACCAGGCGTGGACGTTGATCCCGATCCGGTAGAGGCGCGACTGCAGCTCGTCGGCCATCAGCCCGCTGCCACCGATCCCGTAGATGTCGAGGTGCTGGCAGCCTGCGATCGCGGTGGCGATGCGATCGATCTGGGGGAGGTCCACCGAGCTGGCGGTCGCCTGGACCGAGCGGGTGTGCGCGTGCAGGAGGGAGTGGAGGATGTCGTGGGAGGAGTCCTCGGGGTCGAACGCCCGCCCGATGTCGGTGTGCCACGAGGCTTGGACGTCGCCCCGTCCCACGTCGGCCGCCACCCCCACCCGCAGCGGCACGTAGCCGGAGTAGCCGATCAGCCGGCAGAACCTGGTGACTGTCGCGGGCGAGGTGCCGGCGCGGGCAGCGAGCTCGGTGATGGAGAGCTCCAGCGGCGCGGTGGGCTGCTCGAGGAGGAGCGCGGCGATCTTTGCCATGGCGCTCGACATCTGCGGGCGTCTAGCCTGGATCCGCTCGGCCACCCCGAGCGCGCTCGGCATCCCTGGCGCGGTGTCTGTGCGAGCGTCCATGCCTGCTCTCCGTGAAAATCCATCTCAGAGACTTGGAAATCGGTTGAAAACTATTCCCACCAGGCGTGTGTGGTCAATGTCACATGCGGTTTCGGATCGATAACGATGTCTGTCGTGCTCGCTGTCGATGCCGGAGGAACCTCCACGCGCGCCGTCGTGGTGGACATGTCCGGACGGTCCCTGGGCTATGGCCGGTCCGGCGGCGGCAACCCCGTCTCGTCCGGCCGCGCCGCGGCCGCTGAGTCCCTGGCGGAGGCGGTCGGCGGGGCTCTGGGCACCGCCGGTGTCGCGGCGTCCTCGGTCTCGTCGGTGACGATCGCGATGGCCGGGGCGGCGACCCACCTGCCTCCCGCCGACCCGAGCAACGACGCGATCGGGGACGCGCTCGGGGCCTGCGGAGTGGTCGCACCGTTCGCCCTCCGCTCCGACCTCCTGGCGATGTTCTGCGCAGGGACCCCCGACCTCGACGGCTACGCGATGGTCGCCGGCACCGGCGCCGCCGCGATCCGCGTCAGAGGCGGACAGGTCGAGCGTGCTGTCGACGGCATGGGGTGGTTGCTCGGTGACTCGGGGTCCGGGTTCTGGATCGGCCACGCGGTCGCCCGCGCGGTCGTCGCCGACGTCGACGGCCGCGGCCCCTCGACCCCGATGACGCCGGCGCTGCTCGGGATGCTCGACCTCACCCCGACGGAGACGACCAGGACCGTCCCGCGCGCACCTGCGCTCCAGCAGCTCGTCGACGTCGTGTACGCGATGCGACCGGTGCGGCTCGCCCAGTTCGCCCCGCTGGCCTTCGCCTATCCCCGGGACCCGATCGCCCGGCAGATCGTGGACGAGGCTGTCGGCGCCCTCGCGAGGACCATCACCGCCGCGGTCGTCCCGGACGTCGACGGTCCGCTCGTCCTCGGTGGCAGCGTGCTGCTCCGGCAGGAGGAGGTCTCGACCGCGGTCGAGAAGACATGGCGCGCGCGCGGTCGTACGGGCGCCGCCCACCTGGTCGAGGACGGCACCGCGGGTGCGGCCGTCCTCGCCCTCCGCGACGGCGGCACCGTGGTCGACGGTGAGGTGTTCGGGCGCCTGGTCAGCAGCCTTGCCGCATTACGCTGACGCGTCGCTGCCCGCGTCCAGCGGCTTGCGGAGCGCGAGGAACGTGCGCCCCGGCACGGCGCCGACCGTCCGGGCGTAGAAGTCGACCGGTCCCACCCAGGCGATCTCGCACGAGGTGCGTCCGGCATCGACGTAGTCCGACAGGCACGCACGCAGGAGTGCGGACCCGATGCCCCTGCCCCGTGCCGCAGGCGAGGAGCCCATCGGCCCGAACCACCCGGCGCGGTTGGTGTCGTACGCGGCGAAGCCGAGGTAGGCGCCGTCCTCGACCGCCACGAAGCAGCTGACGGGCTGCCGCAGCAGCGCCGCCCCCGCCTCCGCCGCCCACGTCTCGCCCCAGGTCTCGCGCATCCACGCCTCGAACGCCGGCCACTCCTCGAGCCTCAGCCGACGCAGCGGGACCGACGCAGGGGTGGCCGCACGGACGAGGTCGACGTGGGTGGCGAGATCGACGTCCAGGTTGGTCGCCGGTGGCCCGTCGGGCGGCTCGTAGCCGCACGCGGCGAAGAACGCGGTCGTGCCCTCGTCCGCGGTGTCGACGCCCGGCCACCAGTACGCAGGGGCGCTCCCGCCCGCCTGGATGCCGGTCGCGCCACGCGCGGCGGCAGCCTCCTCGAGCGCGGTCATGAGCAGGCGACCCACCCCGGAGCGCCGGTGCCCCTCCCCCACGACGACCACCGTCACGTACGCACGGACCGTCCCGTCGCGCTCGGCGACACTGCCGAAGGCTCCCCCGACGACCTCACCGCCGCGCTCGGCGAGGAACGCCAGACGCTGGTCGTCGAGGGCTCCCCACAGGAGGTGCTCCAGACCGCCGGTGTCGTCGCCCGCGTCGTCGGGGAGGCCTGCGCGCAGCAGGTCGAGGACGGCGGTGCGGTCGTCGGCGGCCGCGAGGCGGACGGTGGTCGTCATGGACGCCGACCCTAGGCGCTGGGGCTCCGGGCCGTCAGCCGAGGAGAGCGCGGCGCAGCGTCCCGAGGCCGACGCTGCCCATCGCGAGCGCCCTCGAGTGGAACTCCTTGAGGTCGGCCACGCCGGGGCCGCCGTGTTGGTCGACCCATGCCTCGCGGAGCTGCTCCCAGAGACGCTGACCGACCTTGTAGGACGGCGCCTGCCCCGGCCAGCCCAGATAGCGGTCGACCTCGAAGCGGACGAACGCCTCGTCCATGTTGACGTGCTCGAGCATGAACGGGAGCGCGTCGTCGCCGGTCCACCGTCCGCTCCTGTCGGGCTTCGGCAGGCCGAGGTGGACGCCGATGTCGACGACGACCCGCGCCGCGCGCATCCGCTGACCGTCGAGCATCCCGAACCGGTCCGCCGGGTCGTCGAGATAGCCGAGGTCGGCCATCAGCCGCTCGGCGTAGAGCGCCCACCCCTCGCCGTGCCCGCTGTTCCAGTTCAGGCGCCGCCAGCCGTTCAGCTCGGCGCTGTTGTAGGTCGCGAGACCCACCTGGAGGTGATGGCCGGGGACGCCCTCGTGGTAGACGGTCGTCAGCTCGCGCCAGGCGTCGAACTCGGTGACGCCCTCGGGCACCGCCCACCACATCCGCCCCGGCCGCGTGAAGTCCTCGGTCGGGCCGGTGTAGTAGATGCCGCCGTCGTGCGTCGGAGCGAGGCAGCACTCGAGGCGGCGCAGCGGCTCGGGGATGTCGAAGTGGGTGGCACCGAGCTCGGCGACGGCGCGGTCGCTGGTCGTCTGCATCCAGGCCTGGAGGGCGTCGGTGCCCTTCAGGCGTCTGTCCGTGTCGGACTCGAGGTGGGCGACGGCCTCGATGACGCTCGCCCCGGGAAGGATCCGGTCGGCCAGCGCCTCCTGCTCGGCCACCATCCGGGCGAGCTCCTCGACCCCCCAGGCGTAGGTCTCCTCGAGGTCGACCTCGACGCCGATGAAGCCGCGGGCGGCGAGGGCGTACCGCTCGCGTCCTACGCCGTCGGCGGTCGGCGCCGCCGGGGCCAGCTCGTCGTCGAGGAACCGGGCGAGCCCGGCGTACGCCTCCGCCGCGGCACGCGCGCCGCGCTCCAGGTCGGCCGTCAGCGAGTCGGGCGCGGTCGACGATTCGACCAGGCGCGCGAAGTAGCCGTCCGGCGCCGCGTGGCCGCGCGCCTGCTCGGCGACCGCCCACGCCTGCCGTACGGCCGGCATGGTGCCCGCCGCGATGCCGGCACGGAGGGAGGCGACGTAGCCGTCGATCGCCGCGGGGACGTTCGCGAGGCGCTTGGCGACGTGGTCCCAGTCAGCCTCGGTCGCCGTCGGCATCAGGTCGAAGATCTCGCGGACGGCCTGCGCGGGGGAGGCGATGACGTTGAGGTTGCGCTGCCACTCCCCGGCGTCGTGACGCTCGACCTCGAGCTCGAGGGTGCGGACGAGCTCGTCGCGGGTGATCTCGTCGGTCGCGTCGCGCACCTCCGTCGTACGGACCTGCGCGAGCGTGCGGCGCACCGCATCGACGTGGGCCTCGGCCCCCTCCGGCGAGAGATCGGTGTAGTCGCCTTCGCGACCGGGTCGGCCCAGCTCGACGTGGAGCTCGGGGTTGAGACCGAGGAGCTCGTCCAACCATGAGTCGGCGAGCTGGTCCATCGGTGTTGCGGTCCGAGAGATGGAAGAACTCATGGAACGAACGTACCTACCGCCCCGTGCGGGGCCGTGCGGGTGGCCCGGCGCAACGTCGCCGGGTCGGCGCCGCCGGACACGCGGCACCCCTAGCCTGACCAGCATGAGTCCGCAGCTGCGTCCCGCACGGGTGGAGGACGCGTCGACGCTGGCGAAGATCTGGCACGAGGGTTGGGGCGACGGCCATCTCGGCCAGGTCCCGGACGCGCTGGTGGCGGCACGGACCTCGGCGTCGTTCGAGGAGCGCACGCTCGCCCGGATCGCCGACATGACGGTCGCCGTGGTCGACGACACGGTGGCGGGGTTCGTGATCGTGGACGGTGACGAGGTCGAGCAGGTCTATGTCGACCGCGCGTACCGGGGCCGCGTCGTCGCCCCTGTGCTGCTCGCGGAGGCCGAGCGGCAGGTCGCCGCAGCCGGTCACACCCGCTCGTGGCTCGCGGTTGCCCCCGGCAACCTGCGGGCGCGACGCTTCTACGAGCGGTCCGGGTGGGTCGACGCCGGCGGCTTCACGTACGAGGCAGAGGTCGCCGGGGGCCGGTTCCCCGTGCCGTGCCGCCGGTACGAGAAGCAGGTCGCACAGAGCACGCCACCCAGCGCCGCGCCGACGGCGTAACACGGCAGATCCGGTGCCCAGAACGTCGTCCCCAGCACGAGACGTGCCGCGGGCACGCGTTCGGCCATCGCCGCCGGCACACCGGTGAGCTGGAAGAGCTCGACGGCGACGCACACCGCGAAGCCGACGAGCGTCGCCACGAGAGGCGACGTCCGCGGCCGGACAGCCACGACGACCAGGACGACGACGGTCGCGTAGAGCGTGTCCCCGAGCGGCCCGGCAAGCGGTGCGGGCGCGACGACCCGCGCGGCCAGTCCGGCCGCGACCACACCGAGGACGGCGACCGAGATCGCAATGCGGGAGCTCATCGCGTCAGGACGCAGTCGCCGCAGTAGCCGCCGCCCGGCACGCGGTAGTAGAGGCAGCACGACCGCCGGACAAAGGTGCCGCGGACGACGTCGCCGGTGCCGGCGTACGGAGGTCGGCCGAGCGTGGCGAGGGCGAACGCGGTGGCCGCGGGCACGAGGTCGGGCCGGCTCGCCCGCAGGCCCGCGACCGCTCCGAACAGCGCGGAGGACACGTTGCCCCAGAGGATCGTGCGTGAGAGTCCGAAGCCGGTGGCGAAGCGGTCCACGAGGACGGAGAGGGCCTCGTCGAGCCCCCCCGGCTGGCCGGCGCGCTCGACCGCAAGCGGCCAGGGTCCCGTCTCGAACGGCCGCCACCACACCGTGCCCAGCGCCAGCGGCGGGGCCGCCACCCCGAGTGCCGCCGCGCCGACGACCGGGGACAGCAGCCGGGAGAACAGCCCGAGCGACACCGTCGATGCCGCCACCCGCTCCTCGACCTCACCACCGGCGAGCCCGGCCAGGGACGCGCGGGTGTACGCGGTCCGCTCCTCCAGCGGCCCCGGCTGCAGCAGATCCTCGAACGGACGCCATCCCGCGGCGGCAGGGTCGGCGGGCGCCGGGTCGAGCGAGAAGTACGGCCCGAGCGAGGCCAGCGCCGGACGCCAGTCGTCCCCCGTCACTCGGGGACGCGCAGGAGCGTGACGGCGAAGTCGGCGTCGTCGTCGTACGGCACGAGGTCCCACGTCGCGAACCGTTGCTCGACGACGAGGCCGACCGCAGCGGCGTCGACGTCCAGGTCCGCAGGCCCGTACGGCCGGTCGGTCCGGAAGCCGAGCACGATCCGGCCACCGGGGCGGACGTGCACCCGCAGGCGTTCGAGCACGGCGCGCTCCGACCCGGGGGCGAGGAAGATCATCACGTTGCCCGCGCACACGACGAGATCGAACGGGTCGCCGGGGAGGTCCAGCGTGGCGAGGTCGGCGACCCGCCACTCCGGACCGGGATGGTCCTCCTCCGCGGCCGCGATGAGTGCGGGGTCGACGTCGACGCCCACCACGTCGTGGCCGGCGGCGTGCAGACGCGCCGCGATCCGCCCAGGACCGCAGCCGGCATCCAGGATCCGAGCACCCGGCGGGACCAGCGCGTTCACGAGACGGGCCTCACCGCCGAGATCCACACCCTCGCGCTCCATGGTGCGGAAGCGATCGATGTACCACTGGGAGTGCCCGTCGGAGGTGTCGGTGAACCAGCGTGGCGTCGAGGTCATGCCCTCATCCTGCCGCCGTGTCCGCCGTCACCCCACCCCGCCCGGTGTGACGAGCGCGAGGGCGGGTGGCGCGCCGCAGTCCCGTCATCACCACGGACGTGCCCGCGTCGGAGGTCGTCCCCGTGCAGTCCCGCCTACGATCGCGTCGCATGGACTCCTGCGACGACGCCTTCGTGACCGCAGCGCACCTCGCCCTCCACCTCGTGACGCGGCCCGAGGTCGCGAGCCGTTGGGACGCGCGGAGCGCGCTGCCCGAGATGACGGTCGGGATGCTGGCCTGCCACCTCGGGAGGCAGAGTGCGCGTGCCGCCGCGGTCCTCGTGATGGACTCACCAGACGCTCCGCTGCGCGACGCCGGTGAGCACTACCGGCGCGCCGCCTGGGTGCGCACGACGGATCTCAGCGATCCGGCGCACGACCGGAGCACCGACGCGGACGAGGCGTCGCAGGGGTTCGCAGCGATGCGGGACCGGTGCAGCGACACCGTCAGCGCCGTAGGCCGGCTGTTGCGGGACGGCGGCGCGGCGGAGGTCGTCGCGATCCCGTGGCAGGGCTGGAGTCTGCGGCGCCCCGACTTCCTGCTCACGCGGATGGTCGAGATCGTCGTGCACGCCGACGACCTCGCTCGGAGCATCGACGTGCCGACGCCGCCGTTCCCCGACGACGTCTACCTGCCCGTCCTCCACCTGCTGGCCGAGCTCGCGACCGAGCGGCACGGCCAGGCCGCGATCATCAGCGCTCTCACGCGCCGCGAGCGGATGCCGGACACGGTCAGCGCGTTCTGAGCTCGGCGGTCGTCGCGGCGCTGGGTGGTTGACCTCAGTCCGCGTCCGGGGGGAGCAGCAGCGAGCGGATCGTGGCGGTGAACGCATGCACGTCCAGGCCCGGGTCGAGCGACCGCTGCGCGCCGAGGCCGATGCCGAGGCTCAGGAGGACGAGCGCGACCTGGTCGGCCGGCAGCGCGAGGCGCATCCCGGTGCGGTGCTGGAGCTCCACGAGCAGCGAGGCGATGGAGGCGCGGATCTGCCGGTGCCGGGTCGCGAGCTCGGTGGCGACGAACGGGCTGGTCCGCACGACCGCCGCGAACTCGACCTCGAGCGCCGTCCAGCGCGGTTGTCCGAGACGCACCTTCAGCCATCCCTCGAGGGCGTGCAGTGCGTCCTCGTACGCCGTGGCGATGCTGAGTGCCTCGACGACCTCGGCCACCATCTCGCGGTGGATCTCGTCGAGGACGGCGAGCCCGAGCTCCTCCTTGCTCTTGAAGTTCGAGTAGACCGCGCCCTTGGAGAACCCGGCCTCGACGGCAACCCGGTCGAGGCTCGTGGCGGCGAAGCCGTCGTGGAGGAAGAGGGATCGTGCGGTGCCGACCAGTGCCTCACGCGTCTGCGCCTGGCGTTCTGCTCGTGTGGGCATCGACCTCTCCTGCCGGGAAAGAATGTGACATCAAGAGTGTTGCATCCCTCTCGGATACCATTAGTATCTGAGTCGTGATCACCCAAGATATCGTCATCGTCGGCTCCGGCTTCTCCGGTATGGGCATGGCCATGAAGCTCGAGGAGGCCGGTCGCGACGACTTCGTGATCCTCGAGAAGGCCGACGAGGTCGGGGGCACCTGGCGCGACAACACCTACCCGGGGTGCGAGTGCGACGTCCCGAGCCACATGTACTCGTTCTCGTACGAGCTCAACCCGCGCTGGTCGAAGTCGTTCTCCGGCCAGGCCGAGATCTGGGACTACATGCGCAAGGTCGCCGACGAGCGCGGCATCCGCAAGCGCATCCACTTCGGCAAGGAGGTCGTCGGAGCGCACTGGGACGACGACCGCCGCCGCTGGCAGATCCACACCGCCGACGGCGACGTGTACGACGCGCGCGTCCTCGTCTCCGGCATGGGCGGGCTCCACATCCCCAACGTGCCGTACATCGACGGTGCCGAGACCTTCGCCGGTGCACGCTTCCACTCCGCCGAGTGGGACCACGACCTCGACCTCCGTGGCAAGCGGATCGCCGTGATCGGCACCGGGGCGAGCGCCGTCCAGTTCGTGCCCATCATCGCCGAGCAGGCCT
Organism: Mumia sp. zg.B21; assembly: GCF_019550855.1. Classification (NCBI taxonomy): domain Bacteria; kingdom Bacillati; phylum Actinomycetota; class Actinomycetes; order Propionibacteriales; family Nocardioidaceae; genus Mumia; species Mumia sp. zg.B21. The sequence continues at coordinate 1,629,924 of NZ_JAHWCJ010000001.1, forward strand.
CGCACCTCACCCTGTTCCAGCGCACCGCTCCGTGGGTGCTGCCCAAGCGCGACAAGCCGATCAGCCCGCGCAAGCAGGCGTTCCTGCAGAAGGTCCCGGGCGCGAACCGCGCCTACCGCGACGCGCTCTACTGGGCGCTGGAGTCCCGCGCGATCACGTTCAACGGACACGTGCCCGCCATCTTGCGGATCGCCGAGCGTGTCGTCGCGGCGCACATCGCCCGGCAGGTCCCGGACCCGGCCCTGCGAGAGAAGCTCACCCCCGACTACCGGCTGGGATGCAAGCGCGTCCTCCAGTCGAACGACTACTACCGGACCTTCAACCGCGACGACGTCACGCTCGAGACGACCGGCATCGCCCGGATCGTGCCGGAGGGTGTCGTCGACCTCGCGGGCACGCTGCACGAGGCCGACGTGATCGTCTACGGCACCGGCTTCCACGTCGTCGACGCCTACGACCACCTCGACATCCGCGGACGCGGCGGCGTACAGCTGTCGGACCAGTTCGCCGAGGGCGGCGTGGAGACCTACCTCGGCATCAACGTCAACAACTTCCCCAACCTGTTCCTGATGCTCGGCCCCAACACGGCCCTCGGTCACAACTCCGTGGTGTTCATGATCGAGCAGCAGGCGAAGTACATCGTTCGCTCCCTCAGCACGATGGACAGGCTGCGGGCCGACGCCATGGAGCCGACCCGGCTCGCGCAGGACGCGTACAACGCCGACATCCAGGCCCGAGTCACGAAGGGCATCTGGACCCAGGGCGGCTGCACCAGCTGGTATCTCGACTCCCAGGGCAACAACCGCACGATCTGGCCGAAGTTCACCTTCCAGTACTGGTGGGAGACCCGGACGGTCCGCGAGCAGGACTACGTGTTCGCGCGGGCGCGCCGAGACGAGCCGGTCGCGGCATGAGCCTGCCCCCCGGCCCGCGCTGGCCGGCCTCGGTCCAGACGGTGGCCTTCCTCGGGTTCCGGACGCCGTTCATGCGGATGCTCGTACGGCGCTACGGGCCGGCGTACACGATCCGCATCCATCCCGGCCCTCGTACGATCGCGACGATCAGCGCGCCGGAGCACATCAAGCAGGTCTTCGCCGGCGACCCCCGCGACCTCCATGCCGGCGAGGGAAACCAGGTGCTGCGTCCGGTGATGGGCGAGCACTCGGTCCTGCTCACCGACGAGGCCGAGCACATGCGCGCCCGCAAGCTCCTCATGCCGGCCTTCAACGGCGCGTCCCTGCGGGGCTACCGCGGTCTCGTCGAGTCGCTCGCCAAGGAGGAGGTCGACCGCTGGCACGACGGCGAGCGCCTCGTGACCCACGAGCGCATGAACGCCCTCACGCTCGAGGTGATCCTCCAGGTGGTCTTCGGCGTCACCGACGAGAAGACGCTCGGCGCCCTGCGCCCCCGCATCCGCCGGATGGTCGAGATCGGACCGACGATGTTCGTCGGCTGGATCTTCCCGAGGCTGAGGTCACTCGGGCCTTGGAAGCGCTACTTCGACAACCAGGCGGCGGTCGACCGCATCCTGTACGCCGAGATCGCCGCGCGCCGCCAGGTGTCGGACCTCGATGCGCGCACCGACGTGCTGTCGCGCCTCCTCCAGGTCGGCGTCGAGGGAGACCTGGCACCCCTCACCGACGCCGAGCTGCGAGACCAGCTCGTCACCCTCCTCCTCGCCGGCCACGAGACGACCGCGTCGGCGCTCTCGTGGACGCTGTACGAGCTGGGCGCCAACCCCGACGTCCAGGACGAGGCGCTCCGCGCCGCCGACACCGGTGACGACGCGTTCGTGGAGGCCTGCCTCAAAGAAGCGATGCGGCGGCACCCCGTGATCGACTCGGTGGCCCGGCGTCTGACCACACCGCAGCGGGTCGGGCCGTGGGACCTGCCGGCCGGCACGGTCGTCTCGCCGTCGATCGCGGGCGCCCACTTCACCTACGCCAGCTTCCCTGAGCCTGCACGCTTCCGGCCGCGCCGGTTCCTCGACGACGACATCGCGCCCGGCACGTGGATCCCGTTCGGGGGCGGCGTGCGACGCTGCCTCGGAGCCGGCTTCTCGCTGATGGAAGGGACGGCGGTGCTCAAGGAGATCCTGACGCGCTACCGCGTGAGCGTGGACGCGGAGGAGGTCTCCGTGGTCCGCAACATCACCCACGTCCCCGAGCACGGTGCCGTCGTCACCCTCCACGCCCGCTCCTCCTGACGACTAAGCGCCCGCTTAGGTAGGCTCCGGTCATGCGTGCAGTGCAGATCACATCCCTGGAAGGCCCCTCCGCCGTCGAGGTCGTCGACATCGACGCTCCCGAGCCGGGTCCGGAGCAGATCGTCATCGACGTCAAGGCGTCGGGCGTGTCCTTCCCCGAGGTCCTCCAGACCCGCGGCCTCTACCAGCTCAAGCCCCCGCTCCCCTTCGTGCCAGGCTCGGAGGTCGCCGGGGAAGTCGTGTCGGCACCGTCCGGCTCGGGCTTCTCCACCGGTGACCGCGTCGCCGCCTTCCCGATGCTCGGCGGCTTCGCCGAGCGAGCGGTGTCCGGCGTCGACATGACGTTCCACCTCCCGGACAACGTCTCGTACGAGGAGGGAGCGGGCGTCCCGCTCAACTACCTCACCGCGCACTTCGCGCTGCTCAAGCGCGGGCACCTGCGCAACGGCGAGTCCGTCCTGGTGCAGGGCGCGGCCGGCGGCGTCGGCACGGCATCGATCCAGGTCGCGAAGGCGTACGGCGCCGGCCAGGTCATCGCGGTCACCTCCACCGATGCCAAGGGGGAGGTCGCCGTGGCCGCGGGGGCAGACTCGTACGTGCTGGCCGACGGCTTCAAGGAGGCGGTGAAGGACCTGACCGGCGGGCACGGCGTGGACCTCGTCATCGACCCGGTCGGCGGCGACCGGTTCACCGACTCCCTGCGCAGCCTCAAGGACGACGGCCGCCTCCTCGTCATCGGCTTCACCGCCGGCGACATCCCTGAGGTGAAGGTCAACCGGCTTCTCCTCAACAACATCGACATCCGCGGCGTCGGATGGGGGGCGTACGTGATGAAGCGCCCCGGCTACGTCGCTGCGCAGTGGCAGGAGCTCGTACCGCACCTCGAGTCCGGCGCCCTCGCGCCCCCGATCGGCGGGCGCTTCCCGCTCGAGGACGCGGCCCGCGCCCTCGAGATGATCGACGCGCGCGAGGCGCTCGGCAAGGTCGTCCTCGTCCCGTGACAGACGGCTCCATCTAGCCCGCGAGCGGGGTCACTCGGTGCGGCCCTTGAGGATCTCGTCCTCGATGGTCCCACCGAGTCCCTCGCTCGCCGGGTCGTAGCCGTGGAGGCCGCCGGTCACCGCGTACTCCTCCTCCGGCGAGAGGACGAGGCGGTGGCGTCCCCAGACCGCGAAGATCGCCAGCATCACGACGTAGATGACGACGATGGCGACGACGGCCGGACGGTAGTCCGGGTTGAGCAGCACGCCCACGAACGTCACCGCGGCGATCACGGCGGCGACGATTGCGCCGGTCCGCCCGACCGGGCTGACGTACGGGCGTACGGCGTTGGGGAACTTCCGCCGCAGCAGCAGGAACGCGACCATCTGGAGGAAGTAGGCGAGCACCGCGCCCCAGACGGCGATGTTGAGCACGATGTCGCCGGCGGCGTCGCCCACGAGGTCGACGACGAAGAGCGCCACCAGGCCGATGACGGCACCGGCGACCAGCGCCACCCACGGCGTCTGACGTGAGCCGGTGAGCGAGAGGAACTTGGGGTAGTAGCCGGCCCGCGACAGGGAGAACATGTTGCGGCCGTACGCGAACATGATGCCCTGCAGGCTCGCCAGCAGGCCGATCAGCGCGAACGCCGACAAGAGCGCAGCCAGGTCGGCCGACAGGAACGCGCGGAAGCCGTCCAGCAGCGGCTCGTCGGAGTCGCGGATCGCTTCCGACCCGGTGACGGCCGGGTTGAGGAAGAGCACCAGGCCGCCGGTCGCGACGAGCGTCACCAGGCCCCCGATCCCAGCGCGGGGGATGTCCTTCTGCGGGTCGTGGGCCTCCTCCGCCGCCAGCGGCAGCTCCTCGATCCCCAGGAAGAACCACATCGCGAACGGCAACGCATAGAGGACGCCCTCCCAGCCGAACGGCAGGAAGTCGGAGTTGCCGTCCTCCGGTGCGATGTCGAGGAGGTTGCCGACGTCGACCGCCCCGTTGGCGAACGCGAGGACGGCGAACAGGACGAGGACACCGATGGAGATGATCGAGACCACGATCGCGAACCTGAACGAGATCTCCGCGCCGACCGAGTTGAGCGCGATGAACACGGCATAGAGGAAGATCCACCAGACCCACATGGTGTCGCTCAGGTCGAGCCCGATCAGCTCGGCGGTGATCGCGTTGGCGTAGCCGGCCGAGAAGAGCACGATCACGCCGGTGGTGAAGACGTACTCGATGGTCTCCGCCAGCCCGGTGACGAAGCCGCCCCACGGACCCATCGCCGCCCGGGAGAACGAGTAGGCGCCCCCGGTGTGCGGCATCGCGGCCGACATCTCGCCGATCGAGAACAGCATCCCGAAGTACATGACGACGATGATGATGCTGGCGACGAGCAGCCCGCCCCACCCTGCGGCGTCGAGGCCGAAGTTCCAGCCCGAGAAGTCGCCGGAGACCACGGCGCCCACGCCGATGCCCCACAGCCCCCAGAAGCCGGCCGAGCGCTTGAGCTGGCGCTTCTCGAAGTAGCCGTCCTGGGCGTGGGAGTAGGTCGCTCCCGACGCCGAGAGCTTGTCACCGGACATCGCTGTCTCCTGTCGGGAGGGCCGTTGCTTGGACCGAGGTTAGACCCGTCAATGGTCGCTTGGACATACCTTTGGCTGGCCAAATTCTGGTCGAGCACCATGAGATCGCAGCATTTGACGGGTCCCAATGGTCGGCCGGGCGTGATTGACTGAGCAGACGCCGGGCCGAGGAGGAGACCATGGGTGTGTCGTCGGGAAACCTGACGCTGGAGGAGCTGCGCAACGACGTCCGCACCGGTGACATCGACACGGTGATCGTCGCGTTCGGTGACATGCAGGGACGGCTCACCGGCAAACGGGTGTCGGCACGACTCTTCCTCGAGGAGGTCGCCGAACACGGCGCCGAGTGCTGCAACTACCTGCTCGCTGTCGACGTCGACATGAACACGGTCGACGGCTACGCGATGTCGAGCTGGGAGACCGGCTACGGCGACATGGTGATGCGTCCGGACCTCCCCACGCTCCGGCGCGTCCCGTGGCTCGCCTCGACCGCACTGGTCATCGCGGACCTCGAGGACCACAGCCGCGGCGCCGTCGCACCGTCACCACGCGCCGTCCTCCAGGAGCAGATCGCCCGACTCGCCGAGCGGGGCCTCGTCCCGTACGCCGGCACCGAGCTCGAGTTCATGGTCTTCGACACCGGCTACCGCGACGCGTGGGCCAAGGGCTACCGCGACCTCGCTCGCGCCAGCGACTACAACGTCGACTACGCGATGCACGCCTCGACCCGGATGGAGCCGCTGCTGCAGGACATCCGTCGCGGCATGGACGGGGCGGGGATGTACTCGGAGGGCGTCAAGGGTGAGTGCAACCTCGGCCAGCAGGAGATCGCCTTCCGCTACGCCGACGCGCTCACCACCTGCGACAACCACACGATCTACAAGAACGGCGCCAAGGAGATCGCCGATCAGCACGGCAAGAGCCTCACCTTCATGGCGAAGTTCGACGAGCGCGAGGGCAACTCGTGCCACATCCACCTCTCGCTGCGCGGAGACGACGGCACGGCGGTCTTCGCCGACGACAGCGGTCCGGAGGGGATGTCGGAGACGTTCCGTCACTTCCTCGCCGGCCAGCTCGCGACGATGCGCGAGCTGACGATGTTCTACGCGCCCCACATCAACTCCTACAAGCGCTTCGCCGAAGGCAGCTTCGCGCCCACCGCGGTCGCCTGGGGGCTGGACAACCGAACCTGCGCGCTCCGCGTGGTCGGCCACGGGCACGGGATGCGCATGGAGTGCCGGGCGCCCGGCGGTGACGTCAACCCCTACCTCGCCGTGGCGGCGCTGATCGCCGGTGGCCTCCACGGCATGGACGCCGGCCTCGAGCTGGCGGACCCCCTCACCGGCAACGCCTACACCAGTGAGGCCGAGCACCTCCCGACCACGCTGCGCGAGGCGGCGGCGCTGCTGGCGGAGTCCAAGGTGGCCCGGGACGCGTTCGGCGACGACGTCGTCGACCACTACCTCAACAACGCGCGGGTCGAGCAGACGGCGTTCGACGCCGCGGTCACCGACTGGGAGCGGGTGCGTGGCTTTGAGCGGCTCTGAGGTCCGACCCGTCATCGGCCTCACCACGTATCTCGAGCAGTCGGTCACCGGCGTGTGGGACGTGCAGGCGTCGTTCCTCCCTCGGATCTACGTCGACGGTGTGACGGCTGCCGGCGGGGTCGCCGCCCTCCTCCCGCCCCAGCCGCCCGAGGGCGCCGAGCAGATGCTCGACCGCCTCGACGGGCTCGTCCTCACCGGCGGCAAGGACCTCGACCCCGCGTCGTACGGACAACGGCCGCACCCGCTCACCGACGAGCCCCGGCACGACCGCGACGCGTGGGAGCGCGCGCTGCTCGACGGCGCGCTCGCCCGCGACCTTCCCGTCCTCGGCATCTGCCGAGGCGCGCAGGTGCTCAACGTGGCCCTCGGGGGCACGCTGCACCAGCACCTTCCCGACGTCGTCGGGCACCCGCGCCACCAGCTCGGCGACGCGACCTTCTCGACGACCTCCGCGACGGTCGTGGCAGGCACGAGGCTGGCGACCATCGTCGGCGACGCCGTCGACGGCCAGTGCTACCACCATCAGGGCCTCGACCGGCTCGGTGACGGTCTCGTCGCCGCCGCCCGGGCCGACGACGGCACGGTGGAAGCCGTCGAGATGCCGGCGGCGACGTTCGTGGTCGCCGTCCAGTGGCACCCCGAGGAGACGCTCGACGACCTTCGGCTGTTCGCGGCGCTGGTCGGCGCGGCCGCCGACCGGAGCGGCGTGCGCACATGACCACCACCGAGGTCCACAACCCCGCCGACGGCTCGGTCCTCGCCACGGTCGAGCTGGTGGACGCCGAGGCGGTCGACGCTGCCGTCGCTCGCGCCCGCTCGGCGCAGCGGACGTGGTCGCGCCTCGCGCCCGCCGCACGGGCCGACGGGCTCCGTGCGTTCGCCACCGTCGTACGCGCCCACGTCACCGAGCTGGCCGCCCTCGAGGTCGCCAACAGCGGCCACCCCGTCGGACAGGCACGCTGGGAGGCGGGGCACGTCGCCGACGTCCTCACCTACTATGCCGCCGCGCCCGAGCGGCTCTTCGGGCGTCAGATCCCGGTCGCCGGCGGCATCGACCTGACCTTCGCCGACCCGATCGGTGTCGTCGCCGTGATCACCCCGTGGAACTTCCCGATGACGATCGCGTCGTGGGGGTTCGCGCCGGCGCTCGCGGCCGGCAACGCGGTGCTCGTCAAGCCGGCGGAGTGGACACCACTCACGACGATCCGGCTCGGTGAGCTCGCGACCGAGTCGGGGCTCCCCGACGGGCTCCTGCAGGTGCTGCCCGGCTCGGGCGCGGTCGTCGGCGAGCGCCTCGTGACCCACCGCGGCGTCGGCAAGGTGGTCTTCACCGGCTCCACCGTGACGGGTGCCCGCGTGATGGCCGCCGCCGCGCCGACCGTGACCGCCGTGACGTTGGAGCTCGGCGGCAAGAGCGCCAACATCGTCTTCGCCGACGCCGATCTCGAACGCGCCGCGGCCACCGCCCCGTACGGCGTGTTCGACAACGCCGGCCAGGACTGCTGCGCCCGGAGCCGGATCCTCGTCGAGGAGTCGGCGTACGACCGGTTCATGGAGCTGCTCGAGCCCGCGGTCGCCGCGGTCCGCGTCGGTGATCCTGCCGACGAGGAGACCGAGATGGGTCCGCTGGTGTCGCGACCGCACTGGGAGAAGGTCGCCTCCTACGTCCCCGACGACGCGCCGGTCGCCTTCCGCGGCTCGGCGCCGGACGGGCCGGGCAACTGGTTCGCCCCGACGGTGCTCACACCTGAGTCGCGCACCGACCCCGCCGTCGTCGAGGAGATCTTCGGTCCGGTCGTCACCGTGCAACGGTTCCGCGACGAAGCCGACGCGATCACGCTCGCGAACGCCACCGCGTACGGCCTGTCGGGGTCCCTCTGGACCCGCGACCTCTCGCGCGGCGTACGGGTCGCCCGGGCGGTCGAGGCCGGCAACCTCTCGGTCAACTCGCACGCCTCGGTCCGCTACACCACCCCGTTCGGCGGCTTCAAGCAGTCGGGGATCGGGCGCGAGCTGGGTCCGGACGCCCCGTTCGCGTTCACGGAGACCAAGAACGTCTTCATCGCCGTCGACGACGGCCCAGCACCGGAGGAGTCCGCATGAGCCCGCTCGACCTGACACAGAGACTCGCCGGCAGGGTCGCGGTCGTCACCGGTGGTGCGAGCGGGATCGGCCTCGCCGCCGCCGGCAGGCTGGCCGCCGAGGGCGCCCGCGTCGTCGTGGGCGACGTGGACCACACCGCGGGCAAGGAGGCGGCCGCGTCGGTCGGGGGCCTCTTCGTCGCCGTCGACGTCGCCGACGAGGCACAGGTGGACGCGCTCTTCGACGCGGCGGCCGACGCGTACGGCGCGGTCGACGTCGCGTTCAACAACGCCGGCATCTCGCCGCCGGAGGACGACCTGATCGAGGTCACCGACCTCGACGCGTGGAAGCGCGTCCAAGACGTGAACCTGACGTCGGTCTTCCTCTCGTGCCGGGCGGCGCTGCGTCACATGGTGCCCGCGGGCCGGGGGTCGATCGTCAACACGGCCTCGTTCGTCGCCGTGATGGGGTCGGCCACCTCGCAGATCTCCTACACCGCCTCCAAGGGAGGAGTCCTCGCCCTGTCCCGCGAGCTGGGCGTGCAGTACGCGCGCCAGGGCATCCGGGTCAACGCGCTCTGCCCCGGCCCGGTCAACACGCCGCTGCTGCAGGAGCTGTTCGCCGCCGACCCCGCGCGCGCGGCCCGCCGACTCGTGCACGTGCCCGCAGGCAGGTTCGCCGAGCCGGCGGAGATCGCGGCGGCGGTGGCGTTCCTGGCCAGCGACGACGCGTCCTTCGTCACCGCGACCACGTTCATGGTCGACGGCGGCATCAGCTCGGCCTACGTCACGCCCCTCTGACAGCGCCCTCGTGAGCGAGCCGGGATAAGGTCGCGGCGATGAGCACCGCACCGTCCGACGGGGCCGAGGACGGCGGCGTGGAGGACGCGCTGCTGCGCCCCGTGCGCACCGGCAACGCGTTCGAGGACACCGTCTCGCGCCTCCTCCAGACGGTGCGTCTCGGCGTCGTCGCGCCGGGTGACTCGCTGCCGGCGGAGCGCGACCTCGCGCTGCGGCTCGGCGTCAGCCGCGACACGGTCCGCGAGGCGATCCGGTCGTTGACCGACGCCGGCTACCTCGTACGGCGCCGCGGCCGCTACGGCGGCACGTTCGTCGTCGACGAGCTGCCGCGCGGCACCGGGCGCGAGTCGCCGGCCATCTCCGCGGGCGAGCTCGACGACGTCCTCCGGCTGCGCGAGATCCTCGAGGTCGGTGCCGTACGGATGGCTGCCGGCCGGACCCTCACCTCGGCCGAGCGCGAGGCCTTGTGGTCACGTCTGCAGGACGTGCGCGGCTCGTCGCCCGCGGACTACCGGCGCCTCGACTCGCGGCTGCACCTCACCCTCGCGGAGCTCGCCGGCTCGCCGTCCCTGCTCCCGCTGGTGGCCGACGCCCGGACGCGCGTCAACGTCCTGCTCGACGACATCCCGCTGCTCCCCCGCAACATCGCCCACTCCGACGAACAGCACGAGACCATCGTGATCGCCGTCCTGGCGGGGGACGCGGACCGCGCGGCGGCCGCGATGGACGAGCACCTGGCCGGGTCCGCGGCGTTGTTGCGCGGGTTCTTGAGCTAACCCTCGAGCGGGCCGCGGGAGCGTGGCGACCGTCCGTGCAGCCACCACTCGAACGTCGACGTGACGGCGGGCAGCACCGCGTAGGTCATGATCGGGGTCGCGACGAGGGTCGTCAGCAGGGTGCGGGCGACGATGTGGAGGTCTGGCCACAGGAAGTGCAGCACCGTGCCCAGCAGCAGCGACAGCGGGAAGAAACCGACCCAGATCAGCGTCGCCTGCTTCCATCGGGGCGGTGGTGCCGGCAGCGGCCTGAGGTCCTCGACGTCGTAGTCCTGAGGCGGGTCGAACCAGCCCTCGATGCCCGTGCGGCGCTCCGCGTGCTGGTCCTCGACGATGTCCTTGCCGGCGTCGAGCCACCAGCGGCGCTGCGGAGACGCCTCCCAGTGCGCGAGGCTGTCGGCGTCGGCGAACCGATAGAGCATGTGCCACTCGTCGGACACCACGCTGGGCCGCATCCACCCCGTGCCGAGGAAGCCCTCGAACCGCTCGGCGAGCGCCGAGCCGGCATGCACCCACGCGACGACCTGGTCGACCGTCGACGGGTCGATCCGGCGGGTGATCGCCACGGTCACCGGCGCGCCGGACACGGTCGTCTCTGCTGTCACTTCCCCGAGCGTACGGGCGAAAAAGGCGCCTCCGGCCCACTCGTGACCGGTCTCACCGCGGGGTCGTCCGCGCTCCGGGCACCGAACGTCGGCGTACGGCCGAACGACGCACGCCGCGCCGCCCGTCTCAGGGTGAGCAGCACGGCCGGGCCGATCACCACGATCGCGACGGCGTTCGTGATCGCACGGCCGGTGTCCCACGAGCCGCTCGACGTGAGCAGGGTGAACCAGAAGAAGCGCCCGAGGTTCTCGGCCAGCGACGCGCCGGGGACGAACGCGAGGCCCTGCTCCCCGCTCGTGTCGACCCCGGCGAGGAACGGCCAGAACCACAGGTTGAGCAGCGCCCCGTAGAAGTACGCGGAGAACACGCCGTACGCGGCGAGCATCGCGATCTCCCAGCGCCCGGTGATCCTCCTCGGCAGCAGGCCGGCGCCCATCCCGAGCCACGCCGCGCACATCATCTGGAACGGCAGCCACGGCCCGACGCCCGCGGTCAGCAGGGCCGAGGCGAACAACGACGTGCACCCGAGCAGGAAGCCGAAACCTGGCCCGAAGACCCGTCCGGCGAGGACCAGCAGGAAGAAGACCAGGTCGAGCCCGGCCGTCCCTGCACTCAGCGCTCGCATCCCGCACTGCATCGCCGAGAGGACGCCGAGCATCGCCAGCGCCTTGGCGTCCATCCCACCTTCGGACAGCTCGGCGAGCACGATGAGGAGGAGCAGGGGCAGGAGCAGGACGAAGTACATCGGGCTCTGGGCGTCCTGCTGACCCGACCCCGGCTCGAACAGCAGCGGCCAGCCGAACATCGCGAGGCCGGCGACGGAGACGAGGACGAGCACCGCGGTGGAGCGCGGCCGGAGCGCGACGGCGGTCACGACCGGTCCTCCAACGCCTCGCGCACGTCGCGGAGCGTGAGCCACGGCTGCCCGAGGACCTTCGCGACCTGCGGCGCGAAGGCGGGCGACGTCGCGAGCACCTGCCGTACGTCCCCTGAGGCGATCAGCTCGCCCTGAGCCATCACCGCCGCCCGGTCGGCGACCTCCGCGACGAACTCGACGTCGTGGGTCGCCACCAGCACCGCACCTCCCTCGCGAGCGAGACCGCGCAGAACCTCGGCGAGGGCCGTCTTCGCCGTGTAGTCCAGGCCACGCGTCGGCTCGTCGAGGAGGACCACCTGCGGCGCCGCGGTGAGCTGCACGGCGAGGACGAGCGCGAGCTTCTGGCCCTCGGAGAGGTCGCGCGGGTTCGTGGCCGGGTCGATCGGCCCGGCCAGGCGCGTGAGCAACGCGGCACAGGTGCCTTCGGCGGTGTCCGCCTCGGCGTCGGATGCTGCACACTCGGCGGCGACCGACTCGAGGTAGAGGAGGTCGCTCGCGGTCTGCGGGACGAGGCCGACCCGACGGCGCGCGTCCTTGCGGGAGAGTGTCGCCGGGTCGTCGCCGAGGACGCGGACGTCTCCCCCGTGCCGCTCGCCCGATCCCTGGAGCGCCCAGAGGAGCGTCGACTTGCCCGATCCGTTGCGGCCCATCAGCGCCGTGACCGACCCGGCGGGGAGGTCGAGGTCGACCTTCCGTACGGCGTGCAGCGGCCCGTACCGCACCGCGACCCCGCGAGCAGTCAGCAGCCCTCCGTCCCATCCGCGTTGACGGGACGACGTGGGCGGGGGCGCGTCGGAGAGAGCCTTGCGCAGCGTCGTCGAGGCACGGCGCGCCTCGCGGACGGTCAACGGCAGCGGCTCCCACCCCGCGAACCGGCCGAGGTCCACCAACGGGGGGACGACAGGGCTCGTGGCCAGCACGGACGCCGGGGCCCCCGCGACGACGGAGCCGTCCGTCCCGACGTACGCCACGACGTCGGCGAACGGGACCACCCGCTCGAGCCGGTGCTCGGCGAGGACGACCGTGGTCCCCAGGTCGTGCACCAGCCGGGCCAGCGTCGCGAGCACGTCCTCCGCCGACGTCGGGTCGAGCGCGGACGTCGGCTCGTCGAGCACCAGCACGGGCGGGTGCATCGTGAGGACCGACCCGATCGCGACCCGCTGCTGCTGCCCGCCGGAGAGCGACCGGAGGGAACGCCCCCGCAGGTCGGCGATGCCGAGCAGGTCCAGCGTCTCCTCGACACGCCGCCGCATCGCCTGCGGGTCGACCCCGAGCTGCTCCATCCCGTACGCAAGCTCCTCCTCCACCGTATCGGTGACGAAGCCGGCGAGCGGGTCCTGTCCGACCCAGCCCACGGTGGCAGCGAGCTCGCGCGGCTGATGGTCCTGCGTCCGGAGCCCGCCGACCGTGACCGTGCCCTCGAGGTGACCACCGGTGAAGTACGGCACGAGCCCGTTGAGCAGCCCGAGGAGGCTCGACTTGCCGGCGCCTGTCGGCCCCGTGACGACGACCAGCTCACCCTCCTCGACGTGCAGGTCGACATCGCGGAGGACCGGCCGGGCCGCGCCGTCGTACGAGAACGTCACGCCCTCGATCGCGATCACGCCGCCACCCCCGCGGCTGCAGGCACGGCCGCCGTCGCATGCAGGGCGGCGTACGGCGAGGTGGGCTCCGGCGTCACCAGGGCAGGCAGCGCGGCGACGACGAGCCCGGCGAGGGTGAGCGCGTCGAGCTCGTACGACCCGAAGAACGCTGCCGCGGCCACGACGCCGCAGCCGGCCGTGAACCACTCCCACCCGTGCCACGGGTCGGGCCGGTAGCGGGTGTGCCCGACCGTGCGCCCCGACAACCAGAACCCGACCCCGGCGACCGCGAAGCCGCTCACCAGCACCGGCGCCGCGAGCAGCCGCGGCGCCGTGAGGTCCGCCGTCGCGTACACGCCGACGCAGACACCCATCAGCCCGACGAGCAGGAGGGCGCCGCTGAGGGTACGGCTGCCGCGGCTCGCGGAGCCCTTGCGTCCGTAGCCGCGCGCGTCCATCGAGGCCGCGAGCCGCATCGACCGCTCGAGAGCGTCCTCCATCACGGGGATCACCACGGCGCGCAGCGCTCGCGTGTTGCGGCCGGTGTCACCGCGCAGGCGGCGCGCTCGCCGTACGCGTCCGATGCTCTCCGCCAGCTGAGGGAAGAGCGTCAGGGCGACCACGACCGCCGCCCCGACCTCGTACAGCGCCGGCGGGAGCGACTTCAGCAGCCGGCGGGGGTTGGCCAGCGAGTTGGCAGCGCCGACACAGATGATGAGCGCCGCCAGCTGCAGCCCGACCGCGAACGACCGCTGCAACGACTCCCAGGTCACCGGTCCGAGCAGTCTGATCCCGTCCGCCCACGACGGCAGCGGCACCTGCGGCAGGTCGAGGACCACGGTCCCGGTCGACGCTCCCCCGAGAAGAACGCCGAACAGGACCCGGATCACGACCACCACCGCGCCCAGCCAGAGGTAGAGCCGGAACGACATCGCCCACGGCGCGACCGGACGCCGCGCCGCGACCATCAGCGCGGCGACGCCGATGATCAGTCCGAGAAGGAGGACGTCGAAGGTGCGGCTGGCCGCGACGGCGAGCCCGAGCGCCCACACCCACCAGGCTCCGGGGTGCAGGTCGCGCCGGGCGCGACGCTCGGGCACGGCTCAGGCGTCTTCGCTGCGACGACGCCGCACGAGCGCGAACCCGGTGGCGACGGCGACCAGGACCGCGACGCCGAGGCCGATCCAGACGATCGAGCCGCCATCCTCAGCGGAATCGGCGTCATCCGCGTCGTCGGCCGTGTCGCTCGCCGCGGCCGTCGGCGGGTTCGCCGGGTCGAAGTCCGGCATCGGGGCCGAGTCGACCGGCTGGTTGAGCTGGTAGCGCCACCCCTCGAAGCCGCCCGGCACCGCCTTGGTGGTGTCGGCACCGGCCTGCGCATAGGCCCAGTCGCCGTCGGCCGGGGCGGCGTAGTAGGACCAGTAGGCGCCGCCGGGCGGGAACTGCTGGCACTTCTCGACGTAGTCCCGTCCACCGACGTCGAGCGTGTCGTCGGCCGCGGGCTGCCCGTCGATGCGGCACGCCCCCGTCATCCCGCTGGCGGTGACGGGCGTCATCTCGAAGCCGGCGGCCTCCAGGGCCTGCATGCCGGTCATCCCGTCGGAGTCCTCGGCGCAGCCGACCTCGACGTCGCCCCCGAGATCGGTGAAGTCGACGACGACGGTCGTGCCGTCGGCATCGGGACAGACACCATCGGCGGCGTGGGCGGGGAGTGCGGTCGCCGTGAGCGGCAGGGCCGCGGCGATGAGTAGGGCGGTGGCGGCAGCGCGCATACGCATGACGCATCCTTCCTGCTGCGACGGGCACAGCCCGTTTTCCTCGGCAGCGTCAGGAGGTGGCTCCAGGTCACGGTTCGGACCCGGAGTGGCAGCAGGTGCTCCGGCTCGCCTCGGATGAGGCCTACGGTTGCGGGTCAGCGCCGGACTTCGACCGGCTTCCCCTGATGCCGCCCTCAGGGTAGCCCACCCCGTGGGGGCCTGCCGCCGCCGTCGGTCTGCGCGATGATGCTGCCGTGTTCGAAGGCTTCCAGACCAGTGTCGTCCACCTCGACGACAGCGAGGTCTTCGTACGCCACGGCGGCTCCGGGCCTGCGGTCGTCCTCCTGCACGGGCATCCGCGGACGTCCTCCACCTGGCACCGGGTGGCGCCAGGTCTGGTCGAGCGCGGGTTCACCGTCGTCTGTCCGGACCTCCGTGGGTACGGTCGTTCCCGCGGACCCGCGCCGACTCCCGACCACGCCGCTCACTCCAAGCGCGCGATGGCCGCCGACATCCTGGGAGCAGTGCGGCGGCTCGGGATCGAGCGTTTCCACCTCGCGGGGCACGACCGTGGCAGCTACGTCGCGTTCCGGCTGGCGATGGACGACCCCCAGGTCGTGGACCGGCTCGCCCTGCTGGACTGCATCCCGATCAGCGAGCACCTGCGACGGATCACGCCCGGCTTCGCGACGCGGTGGTTCCACTGGTTCTTCTTCGCCCAGCCCGAGACGCCCGAGCGAGTCATCAACGCCGACCCCGACAGCTGGTACGCGGGAGGACCTGAGGAGCTCGGCGACGAGAACTATGCGGAGTTCCGCGCGGCGACCCGCGACCCGGACGTGGTCCGGGCGATGCTCGAGGACTATCGAGCAGGTCTGACCGTCGACCGCCGTGACGAGGAGGAGGACCGCGACGCGGGTCGGCGCCTCCGTCCCCCGCTGCTCGTCGCGTGGTCCGCCGGTGAGGACCTCGACGACCTGGGCGGCGACCCGGTGGAGGTCTGGAAGACCTGGGCCGACGACGTCCGGGGCGGCGCGGTCATCGACTCGTCCCACCACATGGCCGAGGAAGCGCCCGAGCAGCTGGTCGACGTACTGGCGGCGCTCTTCGGCGCCGAAG
Source organism: Mumia sp. zg.B21 (assembly GCF_019550855.1). Lineage (NCBI taxonomy): Bacteria > Bacillati > Actinomycetota > Actinomycetes > Propionibacteriales > Nocardioidaceae > Mumia > Mumia sp. zg.B21. The sequence continues at coordinate 1,645,838 of NZ_JAHWCJ010000001.1, forward strand.
GGTGATCGAGCGGCACCCCGAGCCACGTCGGCTCTGGCGGCTGCTCCCGCGGCTCCGGTAGAACTCCTTCATGTCGCTGGTCCGCCCTCGCACGTCCGCCCTGCTCGCGATGGCCGCGGCGGTGTGGATCCTCGTCGACGTCGTCCGGGTCTGGGCGCCGTCGCTGATCACGATCTTCGGTCAGGCCGCCACCACGCCTCCCGAGCTCATGGGGGCGTACGCGCTCGGATGCGTGGTGGTCGCGGTGGTCGTCGTCGGGCTCACCGCGCGGCGCGCAGCGGGGGTCACCCTCGTGGCCGCGCTCGCCGTCGCGGTCGTCGCCCGGGCCGGTCTCCAGCTGGGCGACGGCGGCCGCCCTCAGCTGGTCCTCGCCTCGGTGGGACTCGTCGCCTCCCTCGTGTGGCTTGCGCTCGCGGTCGCACGGTACGGCGACGTGGCCGTGGTCGGCACCGTGACCGGCCTGGCGATCTCGGTGACGACCCATGCGGCGCTCGGCACGTGGGGTGCGGTCTGGCGGGACGACGCCTGGGGATGGGCGCTGCTCGTCGTGCAGGTGGCGCTGGCCTGCCTCGGCACGTACGGCGCTCGCAACCGTGAGCCGTCGCCCGCCGCCGGGCGTCGGTTCGCCTGGTTGCTGATGCCCGGTGTGCTGCTCGCGGGGATCGTCGTCGCCGACGCCGGCCGAGCGAGCGCGGTCGCCGGCACGGGCGGGCTGGCGGTGCTCGCGGCGGCGGGGGTGCTGGCCGTCGCCCTCGCCGGCACCCGCCCTTCCCCGGCGGCAACATGGGTCGCGGCAGCGGCGCTGGTCGCCTCCGTGGCGCTCGTCCTCCTCGTCACCGTCCAGCGGGACGGCGTCCCGGCCACGAGTCCACCGTGGGTCGTCGTCGCGTACGCCGTCGGGCTGCCGGCGCTCGCGACGCTCTGGGCCGCGTCGTCCCAGGGCACGCCGGCGTCCCCGTCGGCGGTCGGGTGGGGCGCGCTGGTCTGGGTCGTGCTGCTGTTCGTCTACTACGCCGGCTACGACCTCGGCTATCGCGCCGATCTGGTGGTGGTCGCCACGGCGGCAGCGGTCGGTGTCGCCGCGGCGACGACCAGCGCCTCGCGCGCCCCGGATGCCCGCGACCGACGACCGCGCACTCCGGTCCTCGTCCTCGCCGCCGTCGCCTCCGTGCTGGCCGCGGCGCTCGGCCCGGCGGTCACCGTGCGTCCGCTGGAGGGCGGCGGTCCGACCGACGGTGCGCCCGGTGCCGCACGTGTCGCGGCGTACAACCTGCGCATGGGGTACGGCATGGACGGGACCTTCCGTCCGGACCGCGTCGCCGAGGTGCTGAAGGAGGCCGACGTGGCACTCCTCAGCGAGGTCGACCGTGGCTGGTACCTCAACGGCGGCCAGGACCAGCTGGCGATCCTCGCCAGGCTCCTCGACCGGGACAGCGTCTTCGCCCCCGCCGCCGACCCGGTGTGGGGCGACGCCGTGCTCAGCCGCTTCCCGATCGACGAGGCCGTAGGCACGCCGCTGCCGTCGTACGGTGCGGTCACCGGCGCCCAGGCGCTCTCGGTCCGGCTCGACGTCTCCGGCGTGCCGACGTGGTTCGTCTCCACGCACCTCCAACCTCACGACGGCGACGAGGGTGTCCGTGAGCAGACCGGCGATCTGGCCGACGCCCTCCGGGACCGTCTGGACGACGGCTTCTCGCTGGTCCTCGGCGGCGATCTCAACACCCAGCCCGGCAGCGCCGCGTACGAGATGCTCCTCGACGTCGGCCTCGTCGACGGGCTCGGCGGCGCCGGGCCGACCTCGCCGGCAGACCGACCGACCGCGCGGATCGACCATCTCCTCGTCACCGGGGACCTGACAGCCACCGACTCCGCCGTGGGGACGAGCCAGGCGTCCGACCACCTCCCGGTCCTCGTGACCGTCTCACCGTCGGACACCATCGGCACACCGGGCGTACGGTGACCGGATGAGCGCTCGAGGAGTCCTGCGCGGAGCGGTGGTCGGCGCCCTCGCATCGGTGCCCGCGTCGTACGTCAAAGCGGTGACGGAACCCGGCCTCCAGCGGGCCGCCGAGCGGCTGCTCCCGCCTGAGCCGTGGCAGAAGTGGCTGGTCGGTGCAGACCCCGCGGGGCGACCCGAGAACATGCCCCCGGCTGTGGTCGCCGCGGAGGTCGACGAGCTGCGGGGTGGCCCGGGCCTCGACACCGACGAGAAGATCCGGGCCAGCCGGACGATCCACTACGCGTTCGGCGCTGTGACGGGCACGGCGTACGGAGCGGCCGCGGCGTCGCTGCCATGGGTCGCCCGCGGCGGAGGGGCTCCGGCTGGGCTCGCGCTCTACGCGCTGACCCACGGCACCGCGCTCCCGGTGCTCGAGATCCAGGAGCCCCCGTGGGACCTCCCGCGCTCCGCGGTCCTCTGGGAGGCCGCGAGCCATGTCGTGTTCGGGCTGACGTTGGAGGTCTCCCGCCGGGTGGTCGACCGCCTCCTGCCCTAGCGGCAGGGCGGCGGCAGGGCAAGCCGGGTCAGCGCACCAGGCTCCACTGCACGACGGCCCGCCGCGGCGTCCACGCGAGCGAGTCTGCGGGGAGGACCTCCTCGACGCCGATCCGCACGAGCTCGCCGTCGTGCGCCCGGAAGAGCTCGAGCAGCGCCGCCTCCTCATCGAGGGACGCCGCCTGGACGACCAGCCGACCCCCGGGGCGTACGGCACTTCGCACCGCGTCGAGGATCGGGGCGTCGGCGGCCCCACCGCCGACGAACACCGCGTCGGGGGCGTCGAGACCGTCGAGCGCGGCAGGTGCCGCGCCCTCGACGATCCGCAGCTCAGGAACGCCGAGGTCGGCCGCGCTCTCCTTGACCGCGACGGCCTCGTCAGCCCCGACCACGACCACCGCGGCGGCGAGGGGCTCGCTGCGCAGCCACTCGATCGCGACCGCGGCGGCACCGGCACCCAGCGCCCACAGGAGGTCACCACCCGCAGGAGCCAGGCGCGACAGGGCCGCAGCACGCGCATCGCGGCCGATCGGGGCGATCTCCGATCCGAACGCGGCCTCGGGAAGCCCCGGCACGCTCGACATCGCAGAACGGCGCGACCCGTCCGCGACGCACTCCAGGCAGATGACGTTGACCTCCGCCGAGACTCGGTCGCGCCACGCGGCGGCCGTGGCCTCGGTACGGGACTCCGCGAGGCCACCCAGGTCGCTGAGGACGGTCATGGCGGTCTCGCCGTACCCTTGCGTGACGAGCAGCGCCGCGACCGACGCGGGGGTGCCGCCGTCCGACGACAGCACGATGAGCTTGCGGCCCGGGGCGAGGTGCGGGAGCAGGCGGCGGACGTCGCGCCCGTGCAGCGACACCAGCGAGGTCTCGTCGAACGACCACCGCATCCGCGCCCGGGCGAGAGACTCCGACGAGACGGTCGGGATCACGTCGACGTCGTCGGCGCCGACGAGGTTCACCAGTGGGGTCGCGATGCCCGCGACGAGCGGGTCTCCGGCGGCCAGGACCACGATGCGCTTGCCGTCGTGCTCCTCCAGCAGACCCGGGAGCGCCTCCTCGACCGGCCACGGCCACTCGACCCTGGCCTGCCACCACGACCAGGGGACGGAGTCGAGATGCCTCTTGTCGCCCATGACGACCTCGGCCTCCCGGACGAGGCGCCGCGACTCCATCGCGAGCCCGTCCCAGCCGTCCGCACCGATGCCTACGACCGTGATCCGCTGCATGGACGCAGACGCTATCCGTCATCGGGGTCCTGACCCAAGCCCGCCCCGCGCATCGGGGAGGATCGGCAGCCACGGCGTCCCGGAATGTCCGCGATGCGGCGGATCAGGAGGCACCTGCCGACCCGCGCCTACGATCGTGGCCCTGGGAGGCGCCGCCGGCGCCACCCCTCGCAGCGCCGAGAGGATGGTCTGGCCGATGGCACGCGACGCAGGTTTCCGGACGACCCTTCCCGTCTCCGGTCGCCGTGTCCTCGTGGTCGGCGGAGGGTCCACCGCGCTCGGCCGGATCGCGGCGCTGCGCGACGCGGGCGCCGAGATCACGGTGATCGCCCCCGAGGTCGTCCAGTCCGTCCAGGACCTCGCCGAGCGAGGGCTGCTGCGCTGGGACTCCCGGGCGTACGACACCGCGGACGTCTCCGATCACGACCTCGTCGTCCCCGCCACGGGCGATCCGGGTCTCGACGCACGGGTCGCCGGGGACGCACAGGCTTTCGGCCGGTGGTGCACCGTCCCCGACGCGGTGCCCGGGCCCGGCTCCGACACTGGCTCCGACACCGACGCGACGCGGCCCCGAGCAGGAGGCGGGTCCGTGACCCTCGTCGGCGGCGGCCCGGGCGATCCAGGGCTGATCACGGTCGCCGGCCTGGAGGCGGTCCGCACCGCCGACGTCGTCGTGACCGACCGCCTCGCCCCTTTGGGGGTGCTCCACGGCCTGGACGTCGAGGTGATCGACGTCGGCAAGATCCCTCGGGGTCGCTCAACCCCGCAGGAGGCGATCAACCGGATCCTCGTCGAGCACGCCCGGGCCGGTCGGCGCGTGGTGCGCCTCAAGGGCGGTGACAGCTTCGTCTTCGGGCGTGGAGGCGAGGAGATGGAGGCGTGCACGGCGGCCGGCATCCCCGTCGTCGTCGTGCCGGGGGTGACGTCGGCCATCGCGGGGCCGGCGCTGGCCGGGATCCCGGTGACCCACCGCGGCCTCACCCAGGGATTCACGGTGGTCTCGGGCCACGTGCCTCCCGGTGATCCCCGCTCGACGGTCGACTGGGGAGCACTCGCGCGCACCGGGACCGACATCGTCCTGCTCATGGCGGTCGCGACCCTTCCCGCGATCACGCAGACGTTCGTCGCCGAAGGGCTGGACCCGGCGACGCCGGCGGTCACGATCGCCGACGCCGCGCTCCCGACCCAGCGCGTCGTCCGAGGCGACGTCGCCACCATCGCCTCGCGGGTGGCCGAGGCCGGCATCGGCGCACCGGCGGTCACGATCGTCGGACGCGTCGCGGGCTTCGCTCCCTCCGTTTGACCTCCTCGCCGGCGGGGTATCGGGTCTGCGACGAAGGGAGCAGCGCGTGCGCGTGGTGGTGACAGGGGCAAGTGGCAACGTCGGCAGTGCGCTGCTCAGAGAGCTGGGCAGCCGGGGGCACGACATCGTTGCGGTCGCGCGCCGGGTTCCCGAGGCCACCGAGACCGAGCAGGGCTCGATCGAGTGGCACGCCGCGGACGTCGCCGACGACCGCCTCGACGCCGTGCTCGAGGGGTGCGACGCGTTCGTCCATCTGGCGTGGATGTTCCAGCCGACCCACGATCCCGACACGACGTGGGAGGCGAACGCCGTCGGGACTCGGCGGGTCCTCCAGAGCGCCGCACGGAGCCGGGTCCCGGTCGTGGTGGTCGCCTCGTCGGTCGGCGCGTACTCGCCCGCCGTCGACGACCACCCGGTCGACGAGGGTTGGCCGACCGACGGCCCCTCGCCTGCGGCGTACTGCCGGGAGAAGGCCTATGTCGAGCGGCTGCTGGACGCGTTCGAGGCTCAGCGGCCCGACGTCCGGGTCGTACGGATGCGCCCGGCGTTCGTCTTCCAGCGCTCGGCAGGGTCCGAGCAGCGACGCATCTTCGGCGCTCCCGCACTCCGCCCCTGGATGCTCGAGCGCCGCATCCTGCCCGTCGTCCCGATCCCTCGCGGGCTCCGGCTGCAGGCGGTCCACGCGGGCGACCTTGCGCGGGCGTACGCGGAGGCGGTCGAGCGGCCGGTCCACGGCGCCTTCAACATCGCGGCCGCCGATGTCCTGGGCCAGGACGAGCTGGGACGGATCCTCGACGCACGGACGTTCGAGGTCCCGGCGCGCCTCACTCGGGCGGTCGTCGAAGGAGCGTGGCGAGCCCGGCTCGTCGGCGCTCCGGGCGACCTCTTCGACGCCCTGCTGCGCCTCCCGGTGATGTCGACGGCACGGGCCCGGGCCGAGCTCGGCTGGGAGCCGCAGCACAGCGCGGCGGACGCGCTCTCGGCCATGGTGGTCGGTGCTCGCGAGGGCGCGGGATCCGGGCTGCCACCGCTGCAGCCCGACTCCCGCTTCCCCTGAGCCGTCGTCAGGACCTAGCCGTCGTCAGGACGTCGTGTCCCTCCCGGTCGGCTCGCCGACGAGAGGAAGCCTCTTCATGACCCGCGGGTCTCCCGCATCGGCGAAGTAGTCCCCCGCGATGGTCTCGTCGTGCCCGTTGTCGACCTTGCCGGCACGCAGCGCCACCGTGATCAGGGCAGCGACGAGCACGTTGATCGCGAAGGCGGTCAACGCGATGTATCCGAGCGTCCCGATCACGGGGATGTCGGCCAGCGAGCCGCCGAAGTGGCCGCCCGTGGTCGGGTTGACCACGTTGTACGCCGTGATCGTCCCGTACACCATGCCCACGGCCCACCCGAGCAGCAGACCCCAGCGGTGGAACCACCTCGTGTAGAGGCTGAACACGATCGCGGGCAGGGTCTGCAAGATCCAGATGCCGCCCAGCAGCTGGAAGTTGATCGCGTTCTGCCGGTCGAGCGTGAGCACGAAGACGAGCGCGAACAGCTTGACGACCAGCGACGACAGCTTGGAGACCTGCGCCTCCTGCTTCGGCGTCGCGTCCGGCTTGATGAACTCCTTGTAGACGTTGCGGGTGAACGTGTTCGCCGCCGCGATCGACATGATCGCCGCCGGCACCAGTGCCCCGATCGCGATCGCCGCCCAGGCGACGCCGGCGAACCACGCCGGGAACATGTCCTCGAAGAGCTGGGGGATCACCAGCTGGGCGTTCGGCTCGCCGTCGAGTCCGATCGGCTGCGTCCCGGCGGCGATCGCGACCCACCCCAGCAGCGCGAGCAGACCGAGGATGAACGAGTACGCCGGCAGGATCGACGCGTTGCGCCTGATCGTGTTGCGGCTCTGGCTCGACAGGGTGGCAGTGATGGAGTGCGGATACATGAACAGCGCCAGCGCCGAGCCGAGGGCGAGCGTCGCGTAGGCCCAGTGGGCGTCGATCCCGGTCGGGATGAACGAGCCGGTCGGCGCGCCCGTCGCCGGGTTCGGGGTGCTCATCTTGTCCTGGGCGGCGCCGAAGATCGCGTCCCAGCCACCGACCTTGGTGGGGAGGTAGATGATCGCGACGATGATGACGAGATAGATGAGCGTGTCCTTCACGAACGCGATCACCGCCGGCGCCCGCAGACCCGAGGAGTAGGTGTACGCCGCGAGCAGGGCGAACGCGATGAACAGCGGCGCGTCCTTCGCGACCCAGTTGGAGCCGCCGCCGAGGCCGGCCACCTCGAGGACCGCCTGGATGCCGACCAGCTGCAGCGCGATGTAGGGCATCGTCGCGAGGAAGCCGGTGATCGCGACGGCCAGCGAGAGCTCGCGACTGCTGTAGCGACCGCGGACGAAGTCGGCCGGCGTGACGTATCCGTGCCGGTGGCTCACCGACCACAGCCGCGCCATGAACACGAAGATGATCGGATAGAGCACGATCGTGTACGGCACGGCGAAGAAGCCGGCGACGGCTCCGGTGGCGAACATCGCGGCGGGCACGGCGACGAACGTGTAGGCCGTGTAGAGGTCGCCGCCGAGCAGGAACCACGTCACCCACGTGCCGAACTTGCGTCCGCCGAGTCCCCACTCGTCGAGCGACTCCATCGACGGCGGGCGTCGCCACCGCGACGCGTAGAACCCCATCACCGTGACGAGCGCGAAGAGCAGGATCAGGACGGTCAGGCCGACCCCGTTGACGTTGCTCACCGGTCACCCTCCGCTCGATCGCTGTCCGTCTGCTCGTCGGGATGGTGCTCGTCGCGATGGTGCATAGGGCGGTGCGGCCGCGCGACCAGCACGATCCGGTACGAGGTGTAGGTCAGGGCGGCGGTGATGAAGACCCAGAGGAACTGGTACCAGAAGAAGAACGGCCACGGTCCGAGCTTCGGCTCGATGCGGGCGTACGAGTCGACCCACAGCAAGGCGATCACGGGGATGGCGAGCAGCACGGTGGCCAGGACCAGCAGCGGCTTGTTGGCCGGTGGCGTCGTCTCGTGCAGGGTGGGATCGTCGGCAGTCGGCGGAGGTCCGGAGGTCATCGGCAACCCTTTCGCGTCACGGCCCTGGGCGGGCCCGAGGTCTGCGTCGCGCGGGGAGGTCGTCGTCACCCCGTGTGACCGCGCTCACACGCTGCCAGTGGCGTCCGCACCGGTCCACGGGGACACGGCTCCTGTCGGTGAGCGGTCGGTATGTCGCGACAGACGGTCGCCACTGATCGCCCGGCGGCACAGGATTAGGGTGAGGAGACCTCTCACCACCCGCTCGGAAGGGCCTCTCGATGACTCAACCGCAGGTCGGCCAGGGCCGGGTCGCCCCGCCGTCGGCGGACGTACGGCGCCGCGCGGAGGAGCGTCTCGCTGGTCTCGCGACGCCCGCGGGAGCACTCGGGCGGCTGGGTGAGTGCGCGGTGTGGCTGGCGTCCGTGCAAGGGCAGTGTCCGCCTCGACCGCCGAGCAACGTCCGCGTCGTCGTGTTCGCCGGCGACCACGGCGTCACCCGTCACGGGGTCTCGGCCTACCCGTCGGAGATCACCGCTCTGATGGTTCGGCAGTTCCTCTCCGGCGGCGCTGGAGTGGCGGTCCTGGCCCGAGCTCACGGGGCCACCTTGCGGGTGCTCGACATCGCCGTCGACGTCGACGCGACCGCGTTCCCGGCCGAGGTGACGGCGCACAAGGTTCGCCGGAGCTCGGGCGCCATCCACCTCGAGGACGCGCTCGCTCCGGCGGAGACGGCCGCGGCCCTCGCGGCCGGGGTCGCCGTCGCCGTCGAGGAGGTCGCGGCCGGTGCCGACCTCCTTGTCGCCGGCGACATGGGGATCGGCAACACCACGCCCTCTGCGGCCCTGGTCGCGGCGTCTCTGGGCCTGAGCGCGGCCGAGGTGACGGGCCGCGGCTCGGGCGTCGACGGGGAAGCCCTCGCACGCAAGGAGGCCGTGGTCGCTCAGGCGCTCGAGCGCGCGGGCGACCGCACGGCCGACCCGATCGACCGTCTGACCGCGCTCGGGTCGGCCGACCTGGCCGCCCAGGTCGGGTTCCTCACCGAAGCCGCGCGCCGAGGAGTCCCGATCCTCCTCGACGGGGTGATCTCGGTGGCGTGCGCCCTGGTGGCCGAGGACCTCGCCCCTGGGTCGGCGGCGTGGTTCGCGGCCGGTCACCGTTCGCCGGAGCCCGCGCAGGCGTCGGCGCTGTCCAAGCTCGGGCTGGAGCCTCTGCTCGACCTCGGCATGCGGCTGGGCGAGGGCAGTGGCGCCGTCGCCGCACTCCCCGTCCTCCGTTCTGCGGCCTCGCTGCTGTCCGAGGTGTCGCTGCTCGCCGACGTGCTCGGCCCGCAGGACGCCTGACATCGCCGTGATGGGCGACCGACCGGCTCGGGGTGTCCTCACCGACGCCGCGCTCCTGGCGGCCGGGACGTTCACCACCATCCGGGTGGCGGCGCCGTCGGTCGTCGACCGCCCCCGCGCACGCGTCGCGATGCTGCTGGCACCGCTGGCGGCGCTGCCGCTCGGCGCGGCCGCCGCGGTCGTCGTCGCCCTCGGCTCCGCGGCCGGGCTCCCGGCGCTGATCACCGGCGCGCTCGCGGTGACCGCGATCGCCCTCGGCACCCGCGCCCTCCACCTCGACGGTCTCGCCGACACCGTCGACGGGCTTGCTGCCCCGTACGACCGTTCCCGTCGGCTCGCGATCATGAAGTCCGGCGACGTCGGGCCGGCGGGGGTGGTCGCACTCGTCGTCGTCCTGCTCATCCAGGCGGCGGGTCTGGGCACCGTCGCTAGCCGTCCGTACGGGTGGCTCCTCGTCGGCGTCCTGGTGTGCGTCTCTCGCGCGGCGGTCGTCGCCCCCTGCGCCTCGCCGGTACCGCCCGCGACGACCGGCGGGCTCGGTGCCGCGGTGGCCCGCTCGGTGCCCCTGCCTGCCGCTGTCGGCATCGCCGTGGTCGCCGCCGCGGCGGTCGGCCTCGCGTCCGCGGCCGGCGCCGCACCGTGGTGGCAGGGAGCGGCGGCCGTCGTCGTCGCCGCAGCGGTCGTCGTGAGCGTCGTCCGCCGAGCGGTCGCGCTGCTCGGCGGCATCACCGGCGATGTCGTCGGCGCCTGCGTCGAGGTCGCGCTCACCGTGCTGTGCGTCGTGGTCGCCGCGGCCTGAGCCGGCGTGCGGCCGTCGGTCAGAGGTGGAGCACGCGCCCCGCGACGACGAGCGCCACCTCGGCGGACGCCTCGGCCAGCCGCTGGTTGGTCATCCCGAGGACGTCGCGGAAGATGCGGCCCGACCGGTGGTCCGGCACCACGCCGAACCCGACCTCGTTGGTCACCGCGACGCTCAGCCGATCGCGCGCGAGCCACGCCTGGGCCAGGCTCTCGATCCGCTTCTCGGCCTCGGGGCGCCACTGGTCCTCCGGAACCTCCCACGCCCCGAGCTCGTCCAGCACGGCCGTCACCCAGGTGCCGATGCAGTCGACCAGGACGGGCGTCTCGGCACCCCTGAGCGCACCCGCGACGTCGACGGTCTCGATCGTCGTCCAGCCCTCGGGCCGACGCCGCTGGTGCTGGAGGATCCGCGCCTGCCAGTCGAGGTCGCTGTCGTCCGGGATGGGTCCCGGCGCGATGTAGGTGACGTGCTGCTGACGCGCCAGCAGCGACTCCGCGTACCGCGACTTGCCGGAGCGTACGCCTCCGGTCACCAGCACTCTGCGGCTCATGTCCGCCCCTCTCACCCCGTGAAGGCCGTCCTGGCTCCAGCTCTCCTGCGAGCCTCGCACGGTGCAGGCCCGACCGCCTCACCGGGTCTCACGTGGCGGCTGTCCTGGCCGGCGCAGGCCACGAGGGCTCCCGCCGTCGTACGGTCGACCCATGCACCGGGTGGTCCTCTCGCTGGCGACGACGGTGGTCGCGCTCACCGCATGCTCCTCGGCGGCAGACCGCGTCGACGACGTTTCCTCAAACCCCACCCCGGCCCCCGCGTCACTGGCCCCGCCCGCACGCGCGACGCTGCCCGGGGGCTGGTTCGCCGAGCCGCTTCCGGGCCGGACACGACCGGCGTCCGTGGAGGCGGCCGGTGACCGCCTCGTGGTCGGCGGGTCGGTCGGCAGCGGAGACGGTGCACGTCCGCGCCTGCTGGCGCACGAGGGATCGGCCTGGGCAGACGTCCCGCTGGAGCCTGCCACGGGGTACGGCCGCATCGCGTCCCTGGTCCACCTCGCCGTCGCTCCCGACGGTGGCGTCGTCGCCCTCGGCAACGCGACGGGAGGCGCGCACCTGATGCCGCGCTGGACGGCGTGGTCGGGGACGCTCGACGGCGTCGCGGAGGTGGCTCAGGTCTTCGAGACCTTCGGCGGTCCGTCGGCCGGAGGGCTCGCCGGGGTCACGGCCGCTCCTGTCGACGCTGTCGTCGGGAGCTGGGCGACGTCGCCGTCGCGCCTGTCCCCCGCCGTGTGGCGCGAGGACGGCGGCCGATGGGTTCGGCGCACCGACATCGGTCCCTTCTCCAGCGCCGGCGACGTCCAGGCCCTGCCGACGGCCGTCGGCGCGACCGGGTCCGCGGTCGTGGTCGTCGGCACCGAGACCGTGACCGACGACGACGGCACCCGTCAGACCGCGGCCGCGTGGACCACACCGGACCTGCGGACGTGGCGACGGCTCGCGCTGGGCACGTCCGACGGTCCTTCCAGCGGAGCCGTCGACGTCGCGTGCGCCGGTGACGCCTGCCTCGTCGCGGGATGGGTCGGCGACCGGCTCGCCGGGTGGCGCATCGGTGCCGAGGACGTACGCCGCATCCGGCTGCCTGCGGTCCGGGTCGAGCCGTACGTCGCACAGCCGCGCGCCGCGTACGACGGCTCGTGCGCAGCGATCGCAGTCGGAGCAGGGTCCCGTACGGCGCTGGTCTCGGCCGACACCGCACGCTGGGCCGCCACCGACCTGCCGCAGCCGCACGTGTCGCACCTGGCGATGACACGCGGGCGACTGTTCGTGCTGACGCCTGACGGGGCGACCGCGCTGGTCTCGCACGCCGAGGCCTGCGACCTCCGATGATCGCCGGGCCGCCTCGCTCCGACCGAGGTCAGCAGACCGAGGCCGCCAGCGGGACGAGCGTCTCCGCGCACCCGGCGTCGAGCTTCAGGGTTGCCAGGTCGTCCCCGCGGGTCGCCCCCCGGTTCACGATCACCACGGGCTTCCCGGCCTTCGCCGCCTGCCGGACGAAGCGCAGCCCGGACATCACCTGCAGCGACGACCCGACGACGAGCAGCGCGTCCGCGGCGTCGACCAGCGCGCGGCAGTGCTCCACGCGCGGCTTCGGGACGCTCTCGCCGAAGAAGACCACGTCCGGCTTCAGGATGCCGCCGCACCTCAGGCACGGGGCGACCCGGAACGTGCTGGTCTCCTCCAGCACCGCGTCGCCGTCGGGTGCGATCGCGTACGCGCCGTCGCCGTAGCCGGGGTTCAGGACGTCGAGCCGTTCGTGCAGCTCGGCGCGCGGCGAACGGGCGCCGCAGCCCAGGCAGACGACGTCGGCGATCCGCCCGTGCAGGGCGACGAGCTCGCGCTGGCCGGCGGCCTCGTGCAGCCCGTCGACGTTCTGGGTGATCACCGCTGAGACCACGCCGGCCTGCTCCAGGGCGACCAGCGCGTGGTGGGCGGCGTTCGGCTCGGCACCGGTCATGTGCCGCCAGCCGATGTGGGCCCGCGCCCAGTAGCGCTGCTGCGCCTGCGGGCTGGCCACGAACTCCTGGTACGTCATCGGCTGACGCGGCACCGAGCCCGGCCCGCGGTAGTCCGGGATGCCGGAGTCGGTGCTGATGCCAGCGCCGGTCAAAGCGACCACGCGCCGCCCGTCGAGCAGGGCACGCACCTCGTCGAGCGCCGGCTGCTCAGTGACGATGTCCACGCTTCCAGCGTACGAGGGACCCGTCGACGCGACGGCGTCTACGCTGGCCAGCGTGAACAGCCGGGTCGCGTGGAGCAAGGGTGTGGTGGTCCCCGCTGCGCTCGGGGTGCTGTGCGCGACGGCCGGGCTGCTGACGTGGGCGGGCGCCGGCGCGGACGCGCGTGTGGGTGCGGCCAGCGTGAGCGCGTACGACCCACCGTCCACGGCTGCGGCCCCGGCCTCCACGACCGCTCCTCTCCTCGCGACCTCGTCGCTCGACTCGGGCGTCGGGAGGCTCGGATCGGGCCTCGACCGCGGATGGGTGTCGGCGGAGGCCGGTCGGACCGGGATCGCGGCCAGGGCGGTGACCGCCTACGCGAGAGCCGCCCTGCGGCTCGAGGAGGAGGATCCCGGTTGTCGCCTGGGGTGGACGACGCTGGCCGGCATCGGCTGGGTCGAGTCGCAGCACGGCACCATCGACGGCAACACGCTGCTCGCCGACGGGACCACCCGGCGACCGATCCACGGTCCGGCGCTCGACGGCACCGGCGGCGTCTCCGCGCTCGCGGCCTCGGCCGACGACACCGCCGCCCACGGCAACCCGGCCTGGGACCACGCCGTCGGCCCGATGCAGTTCATCGGGAGCACGTGGCGACGGTGGGGCTCCGACGGCGACGGCGACGGCGTGGCAGACCGTGCGGACCTCGACGACGCCGCGTACGCCGCCGGCCGTTATCTGTGCGCCAACGGCGACGACCTCACCACGGGGTCCGGGTGGACCGCCGCGGTGAGGTCGTACAACCACTCCGACGCCTACGTTGCCGCGGTGCTGGCCGCGGCCGACTCCTACGGCGCCTGAGCGCCGACGGGCTCCGACTCAGTCCGCTCTCCGAGGCGCTTGGCGAGCGCGTCGCCCTCGATGTCGAGGTCCGGGATGATCTTGTCCAGCCAGGCGGGAAGCCACCAGGCGGAGCGACCGGCGATCGCCATGAAGGCCGGGATCAGCGTCATCCGGACCAGGAACGCGTCGGCGAGGATGCCGAAGGCGAGCCCGAAGCCGATCGGCTTGATCATCGCCTCGTCGCTGATGATGAAGCTGCCGAAGACCGAGATCATGATGATCGCCGCGGCGGTCACCACGCGGGCGCTGTGGCTGAACCCGTTGACGACGGCGCGCTGGGCGTCCTTGCTGTGGACGTAGTCCTCCCGCATCCGCGACACCAGGAACACCTGGTAGTCCATGGCGAGCCCGAACAGGATGCCCACCATGAGCAGCGGCAGGATGCTGATGATCGGCCCTGGCGTGTCCACACCGAACACGTCGGCCAGCCAGCCCCACTGGAAGACCGCCACGGTCGCGCCCAGCGCCATCCCGATGGTGAGGAGGAAGCCCAGGACCGCCGACAGCGGCACCAGGATCGAGCGGAACACCAGGATCAGCAGCACGAACGCCAGGCCCACCACCAGCGTCAGATAGATGGGCAGGGCGTCGGCCAGCTTCTCCGACACGTCCACCGAGACCGCCGTCTGACCGCTGACCAGCACGTCGGCACCCGTCTCGCCCTTCACGTCCTGCACGGCGTCACGGATCTCGCCGACCAGGTCCTGGGTCTCCTGGTCTGCGGGGCCGCTCTTGGGGACGACGGTGATCGTGGCGAGGTCGGTGTCCGGCATCGGCTGGCCGGGCACGACCGCGGCCACGTCGGTGTCGATGCCCTCGACGGCCTTCGTCGTCTCCGCCACCGCGGCCTCGGGATCGTCGGCCTTCGCGGTGTCGACGACCACGAGGAGCGGTCCGTTCGACCCCGCCCCGAACCCCTCGGCGATGAGGTCGTACGCCTTGCGCTGGGTCGTCCCGACCGAGGCGGTGCCGTCGTCGGGCAGGGACTCCTCCAGCGAGAGGACGGGGATCGAGGCGACGAGCGCGACGGCCACACCGAGCACGGCGACGACGGCCTTGCGCCGGGTGACGAGTCCGGCCCAGCGCTGGCCCATGGCCGGCTTGCCCGAGTGGTCGTCCGCCTCGGGGTCGTGCTGCCGCAGACCCGGGATCTTGCCCTTGATGATGCGGCGCTTGGAGAAGCCGAAGAGGGCCGGCAGCAGGGTCAGGGCGATGAGCACCGCGATCGCGACCGTGGCCGCGGCGGCGAGTCCCATCTCGGTGAGGATCGAGATGTTGACGACCGACAGTCCGACGAGGGCGATGACGACCGTCAGCCCGGCGAAGACGACCGCGCTGCCGGCGGTGCCGACCGCACGCCCGGAGGCCTCCTCCGGATCGCGTCCGACCATCACCTCGTGCCGGTACCGGGACACGATGAAGAGCGCGTAGTCGATGCCGACCGCGAGCCCGAGCATGGTGGCGAGGATGGGCGTGGTCGAGCCCAGCGACATGAAGCCGGTCAGGGTGGTGATCCCCGCGACGCCGATGCCGACGCCGATCAGCGCGGTCAGCAGCGGCATGCCGGCCGCGATCAGCGAGCCGAACGTGATGATCAGGACGATCAGCGCGACGACGACGCCGATGATCTCCGAGCTCCCGGTCTCGGGGATCTGGGTCAGCGCGTCACCGCCCACCTCGACGGTCATGCCGGCGTCGCGTCCGGCCTCGGGCGCCTCCTCGAGCGCGGAGACCTGCGCCTCCGAGAGGTCGATGGCCTGCGACTCGTAGGTGACGGTCGTGTAGGCCATCGTCTCGTCCGGCGAGACCTGCTTGGCCTGGAACGGGTCGACGGCGTTGACGACCCCCTTGTCCGCGGCCATCGACGACACCGTGTCGGTGATGACGCCGGCGAACTCGGGGTCGGTGACCTTCGAGCCCTCGGGGGCCTTGAAGACGATGCGCGCGGTGGCGCCGTCGGCGGCGGCCTGGGGGTTGCGCTCCTTCATGAGGTCGAACGCCTGGACCGACTCCAGACCCGGCATCGAGAAGTTGTCCGAGGTCTTGCCCGACAGCGTCGCCGCACCGGTCCCCGCGAGCAGCAGGACGGCCAGCCACGCGACGAGGACACTCTTGCGGTGGCGGAACGCCCACCGACCGAGGCGGTAGAGGTACCAGGACACGGTGTCTCCTGTGGTTCGTGCGCCAGTGGGCGCGTGGGAGGGATCAGGGAGAGGGGGACGTGACGCCGAGCGCGGGGAGCAGCACGGCGTCGAGGAACCGGGTGACGTACGCGAGGTCGGACGGCTCTCCGTCGATGACCTCTCGCAGCAGGGCCGGCCCCGTCATGGTGACGACGACGAACGGGAGCGCCGGGTTGTCGGCCGCGACCTCCCCGCGTGCGACGGCACGCTCGAGGAGGACACCGATCTCGGCGCTCCGGCTGGCGACGATGCGCTCGCGGAGCGACTCGGCCAGCTCCGGGTGCGTCTTGCAGGCGTGGATGACCGCGACGACGAGGCCGATCTCGGTATCCTCGGCGTGACCGTGGTCGCAGGCCAGGGCCAGGAGGTCCCCGCGCAGACTGCCGGTGTCGGGCAGCTCGGACGCATCCGGTGCCAGGGCACCGATGGCGCTGGTGACCAGCGCCTCCTTGCTGCCCCACTGGCGATACAACGTCGCCTTGCTGGAGCGCGTCATGTCCGCGACACCGTCCATCGTGAGCTTGTCGTAGCCCACGTCGGCGAGCAGGCGCAGCACAGCCGCGTACAGCTCGTCGGTACGTTCGGGCGTCAGACGGCTCATGCGGAGACCTCGCAGACCAGTGGACGAGACATGACGTGACAGCGAAACGAAACCGTTTCGTATCGATCGTAGGCCGCGACACCTGAGAACGAACATCGCCGACAGGTGTGCTCGCTCACACCCCGTCGGTCGCCGCCAGCACCCAGGTAGCGTCGGGGGCATGGCAGACCTCGGCACGGCCCTCCGCTCCCTCCTCGACGGCCCGTACGCGCAGGCGCGCGAGTCGACACGCGACCTGCTCGCGAGCACCGGCGTCCTCACCGACCCGAGCCACCGCGTGGAGGAGCAACGGACCCAGACCCGCGAGGCGCTCCTCGCGCTGGCCAAGAGCGGCATCCCGGCCGCCGGGTTCGCCAAGGACCACGGCGGCACGGGAGATCCCGGCGCCTCGATCGTCGGGTTCGAGATGCTGGTGTACGCCGATGTCTCGCTGATGGTGAAGGCGGGAGTCCAGTGGGGTCTGTTCGGCGGCGCCGTCGAGAACCTCGGCACCCAGCGCCACCACGACACGTACCTTCCCCGCATCATCGACGGCGACCTCCTCGGCTGCTTCGCGATGACCGAGACCGGCCACGGGAGCGACGTCCAGAGCCTCGAGACGACAGCGACGTACGACGCCGCCACGGGTGAGTTCATCATCGACTCGCCGACCGCGACGGCGCGCAAGGACTACATCGGCGGCGCCGCCCACGACGCGACGCTGGCCGCGGTCTTCGCGCAGCTGGTCACCGCGGGCCCGGGCGAGGAGGCGCACTCGCGCGGGGTCCACTGCCTTCTCGTGCCGCTGCGGGACGACGAAGGCCGAGACCTCCCCGGTGTCACCACCTCCGACTGCGGGGTCAAGGGCGGCCTCAACGGCGTCGACAACGGCCGGATCGTGTTCGACCAGGTCCGAGTGCCGCGCGAGAACCTGCTCGACCGCTACGCGAGCGTGGCCGAGGACGGCACCTACTCCTCCCCCATCGAGAACCCCAACCGCCGCTTCTTCACGATGCTCGGCACCCTGATCCGCGGACGTGTCAGCATCGCGGGCGCCAGCGGCGCGGCCGCCCGCCAGGCGCTGGCGATCGCGGTCCGCTACGCCCTGCGCCGTCGGCAGTTCGGCGCACCGGGCGCCGCTGCGGGCGAGCCGCAGGAGGTGCTGCTGATGGACTACCGCACCCACCAGCGCCGGCTGCTGCCCGCGCTCGCCCGGGCGTACGCCCTCCAGACCGCTCAGAACGGCCTCGTGGAGACCCTCTCGAACATCCAGGGCGGCGGCGCCGTGGCCGACCCCACCGCGCAGCGCGACCTCGAGGCACTCGCCGCCGGGGTCAAGGCGTACGCCTCCTGGCACGCCACCGAGACGATCCAAGAGTGCCGCGAGGCGTGCGGCGGCGCCGGCTACATGGCCGCGAACCGCCTCACCACCCTCAAGGCCGACACCGACGTGTTCACCACCTTCGAGGGTGACAACACCGTGCTCATGCAGCTGGTCGGCAAGGAGCTGCTCACCGGCTACGCCGACGACGTGCGCGGGCTCGACCCCCTCGGCATGGCGAGCTTCGCGGTCTCCAACGCCGCCGAGGTCGTGCTCGAGCGCACCCCGGTGGCACCGCTGGTGGCGCGGCTGCGCGACGCGACGCGCCGTGAGGGCGACGAGCCCGACCTGCTCGACCGCGGCACCCAGATCTCGCTGCTCACCGACCGCGAGGAGCACCTGCTCGACACGCTCGCCCGCCGCATGCAGGCCGCCCGCAAGCTGTCCGGCGCGGAGGCTTTCGCCGCCGTCAACCGGGCGCAGGACCACCTGGTCCACCTCGGCCGCGCCCACGTCGAGCGGGTGGTGCTCGAGTCGTTCGTGGCTGCCGTGTGCGAGGTCGAGGACGACGAGGTCCGGTCGGTCCTCGACACCGTCTGCGACCTCTACGCACTGAGCGTGGTGGAGGCCGACAAGGCATGGTTCCTGGAGCACCGGAGGCTGTCGGTCGGGCGCGCAAAGAACGTGACGGCCTCGGTCAACGGGCTCTGCGAGCGGCTGCGGCCCCACGCCGCCGACCTGGTCGATGCGTTCGGGATCCCGGAGAACCTCCTCGACGTCGAGATGCTGCGCTAGGCAGAGCCCGACGAGGCCTCGAAGTCGGCGCTGACCTCGGCGCCGACCTCGATGTCGTCCGGACGCAGCTCCATGCCGCCGTACGACTCCGGCCCGGCAGCCGCTCGCATCGCTGTCGCCTCGCCGAAGGCCGACACCGGCCCGACGTGTGGACGCAGTCCGTGCTCGTACAGCGCGACGAGGTGGACGGGCCCGAGGCCGAGAGCGCCGGCGTAGGCCTGAGCGCGGACCACCGCGTCGCGCGCCGCGTCCGCACGGACCGTCGCGACGGCGGCGTCGCGACGCACCTCGGTGAGTGCCCACTCCACACCGTCGACGGCGACGCCGTCGAGCAGCGCGACCTCGCCCACCCATCGCGAGAGGGCATCGAAGTCACGGAACGTCACCCGTACGCCAGCGCTCGCGCGGAAGCGTCGGACCTTCGTCTCGTCCTCCTGCGCGCTCGGCTTGATCCACTCGTCGTAGATCCACGCCGAGACCTGGTCGGCCCCCCACCACGTCGCCGAACCCGAGGTGACGTGCTGCTTGGCCTGTCCGACGAGAGTGCTGTGAGTGCGCGCAGCGGCGGCCACGACGTCGTCGCGGCGCGCTCCCGCGAACGACACGGTGAGCCGGACGGTCCCACGCTCGGCGGCGATGGTCTGGACGGCGCGTCCCATCACGGTGATCTTGGGCATGGCCGCACCCTAGCCGCCACCGGACCGCTCAGGCGTCGGCGTCAGACAGGGTCGGCGTCGCTGAGGATCCGCTGGAACAGGACGTGGTCCTGCCACGCCCCGGCGATGAAGAGGTAGTCCGGCGCCACGCCGATCGCCGAGAAGCCGTTGCGGCGGAGCACCTGCTGCGAGCCGGCGTTGTGCAGCAGCGTCGCGGCCTGGAGGCGGTGCAGCCCCTCGGCGCGCGCATGGTCGCAGACCGCCGCGACCGCCCGGGTCATCAACCCTCGACCGGTGTGCTCGCCGTCGGTCCAGTAGCCGAGATGACCGTTGCCGAAGACCGCGCGCACGATGTCGTTGACGTTGACCGACGCCACCACGGCGTCCGCCCCGTCCACGACGACCGCGGTGATGCTCTCGCCCCTGGCGTCGGACGCCACGCGGGAGTGGAGTCGTCGCGCCTGCTCGTCCACGGCGAAGAACCCGTCGCCTCTCACCGGCTCCCACGGAGCCAGGTGCGCACGGTTGCGCAGGTAGGCCGCCGCCAGTGCCGGAGCGTCGTCGGGCGTCACCGACCGGAGCAGATAACCGTCACCGAGCGCGACGCGCAGCTCGGTCGCCGCACCCGTCACGAGCGAGGGTCGACGGAGCCGGCGGAAGACTCCACCTGCTGGTCGGCCTCGGCGTCGGCCTGGGCCGTCTCCTTGAGCACCTGCTCGGACGCATCCCCTTCGGGCGCCGTCTCCTCAGTGGACTGCGTCTCAGAGGCCTGCGTCTCGGTCAGGGCGCCCGCCGGCGTGCTCAGGACCGCTCCGGGCGGAGCGACGCGAGCGATGACCGGCGGGGTCTCGCCGACGATGGCGTTGTGGCCACCGCGCCAGAAGATGTAGCGGGACCCCAGGTTGATCATCGTCGCCAGGCGGTTGCGCCCGCCGAGCAGGAAGTACAGGTGGACGACGATCCAGGTCACCCACGCGAAGAAGCCGGTCAGCTTGCCGAAGGGCCGCAGCTCCGCGACGGCCGAGCTGCGGCCGATCGTCGCCATCGTGCCCTTGTCGAGGTACGAGAAGGGCTTGTGCTCCTTGCCCTTCAGACGCGCACGGATGTCCTTCGCGGCGTACTTGCCGCCCTGCAGCGCCGGCTGGGCGAGCTGCGGCAGCGCGCGGTCCCCGTCCTCCACCGCGATGTCGCCCACGGCGTAGACGTTCTCCAGGCCCTGCACGCGCAGGTGGTCGTCGACCATGATCCGACGTCCGCGGCCGAGCGGGACGCCCCAGTTCGCGATGACGGGGTGGGTGGTGATGCCGGAGCCCCAGATGACCATGTCGGCGGGGATGAACTCCCCGTCGTTCACGATCACGCCGTCGGGCCTGACCTCCTTCACCGAGGTCTCGAGCCGCAGGTCGACCCCGCGCTTCTCCAGCGACCGGCGAGCGTAGTTGCGCAGCTTGGGCGCGAACGGCCCGAGCACGTGGGGCGCCATCTCCACCAGCGTGATGTGGACGCGCTCCGTGTCGATCTCGGGATAGGTGACCGGCATGTCGTGGTTGCGCATCTCCGCCAGCGCCCCGGCCGTCTCGACGCCGGTCGGACCGCCGCCGACGACGACGGCCCGGAACTCGGTGTCGCGGCCGTTGACCGCCGCGTCCTCGAGGATCGCGAACATCCGGTCACGCACGGCGAGAGCGTGCGAACGGCGGTAGAGCGGCAGCGAGTACTCCTCGGCACCCGGGATGCCGAAGAAGTTGGCGGTCGTGCCGGAGGCGATGATCAGGTAGTCGTACGACAGCGTCAGGCCGCCGTCGAGGTTGATGGTGCGCGTCGAGTGCTCCATCGACGTGACGGTGCCCTTCAAGAAGCGCACGTTGTCCTGCTTGGAGCGGATCGAACGCAGGAACCACGTGATGTCGCCGGGGTTCAGGGTCGAGGTCGCGACCTGGTAGAGCAGGGGCTGGAACGTGTTGTAGGTGTGCCGGTCGACGAGCGTCACGTCGACGTCGGCGCGCTTGAGCGCCCGCACTGCAGACACTCCGCCGAAGCCACCGCCCACGACCACCACGTGCGGCCGGTTCCGGGGCATGATCTGCGAGTCTCCCATGACTTTCAGCGTACGCCGCGGATGTGAGACCCGTATATGAGGTCGAAGCGGCGACCGGCGGGGCGTGACGTGTCTCACCTCCCTACGATTGGCACATGAGTGATCACTACGACGTCGTCGTCCTCGGCGCCGGACCGGGCGGTTACGTCGCCGCGATCCGCGCCGCACAGCTCGGCAAGTCCGTGGCTGTCATCGAACCCAAGTACTGGGGAGGTGTCTGCCTCAACGTCGGGTGCATCCCCAGCAAGTCCCTCCTGCGCAACGCCGAGCTCGCGCACATCATCCAGCACGAGGCCGAGTCCGTCTTCGGTATCGGCGTCGGTGACGTCACGCTCGACTACGGCAAGGCGTACTCCCGCAGCCGCGAGGTCGCCGACGGGCGCGTCAAGGGCGTCCACTTCCTCATGAAGAAGAACAAGATCGCCGAGATCCACGGCACGGGCACCTTCACCGGCCCCAAGGCGATCGAGGTGGCGCTCAACGACGGCGGCTCGCAGGAGGTCACCTTCGACGCGTGCATCATCGCCACCGGCTCGACGACCCGCCTGCTCCCCGGCACTCAGCTCTCCGAGCGCGTGGTGACGTACGAGGAGCAGATCCTGGCCGACGACCTGCCGGGATCGATCATCATCGCCGGTGCCGGCGCGATCGGTGTCGAGTTCGCGTACGTCCTCAACTCGTACGGCGTGAAGGTGACGATCGTCGAGTTCCTCGACCGCGCCGTCCCCAACGAGGACGCCGACGTGTCCAAGGAGCTCGCCCGCGGCTACAAGAAGCTCGGGATCGAGATCCTCACCTCCACCCGCGTCGACGCGATCGACGACTCGGGCGACAAGGTCAAGGTGACCGTCACCCGCAACCCCGAGGGCAACGCCAAGGAGGAGGTCCTCGAGGCCGACAAGGTCCTCCAGGCCATCGGCTTCGCCCCCCGCAGCGAGGGCATCGGCCTCGACAAGGCCGGCGTCAAGGTCTCCGACCGTGGCGCGATCGAGATCGACGACTACATGCGGACGAACGTCGACGGCATCTACGCGATCGGCGACGTCACCGCCAAGCTGATGCTGGCCCACGTCGCCGAGGCCCAGGGCATCGTGGCGGCGGAGACGATCGGCGGCGTCGAGACGTTCCCGCTCGACTACGCGATGATGCCGCGCGCGACGTTCTGCCACCCGCAGATCGCGTCGTTCGGCTACACCGAGGCCCAGGCCAAGGAGCTCGGGTTCGACGTCAAGGTCGACAAGTTCCCGTTCACCGCCAACGGGAAGGCGCCCGGCCTGGCCGACACGGCGGGCTTCGTGAAGCTGGTGACCGACACGACCTACAAGGAGCTGCTCGGGGCACACCTCGTCGGCCCTGAGGTCACGGAGATGCTGGGCGAGCTGACGCTGGCCCAGCGCTGGGACCTGACCGCGGACGAGGTGGCACGCAACGTCCACGCCCACCCCACGCTGTCCGAGGCGGTGCAGGAGGCCGTCCACGGCGCAGCGGGGCACATGATCAACCTCTGACCTCGACGCCAGAGCGCCGAAGCCCCCTCCCGCACCAGCGGGAGGGGGCTTCGGCGTTCAGACCAGAGCGGTCAGTGCTTGCCGTGGCCGTGGCCGTGGCCGTGCCCGTGGCCGTGCCCGTTGCCGTGCCCGTTGCCGTGGCCTCGCGAGTACGAAGGCTGCGACTGCGGGTTGAACTCGTCGTACTTGTAGCCCTTGGCACCCGCCAGGCGACGATCCTTCACCTGGAAGACGTCGAAGCCCTTCTGGATGTCGCTGGAGTAGATGTAGCCGTTGTAGTAGTACGCCGACCACGATCCACCGAGGATCAGACGATCAGCGGAGAGCGGGCCGCGGTCGAACCACGCCAGCTCCTTCGGGTTGGCCGAGTCGGTGAAGTCCCACACCGAGATGCCGCCCTGGTACCAGGCCTGGACCATGATGTCCTTGCCCTTGATCGGGATCAGGGACCCGTTGTGCGCCACGCAGTTCTCGGTGTTGGCCTGGGTCCGCGGGATCTTGAAGTAGCTCTTGAACACCAGCTGGTTGCCGCGCTCGATGTCGTAGATCGCGTCCGCGCCCTTGGTCTGGCCGACGGTCGGGTTGCAGGTCGGGCCGCCACCGCCGCCGAGCTCGTCGGTGAAGACGACCTTGCTGCCCTCGTTGTTGAACGTCGCCGAGTGCCAGAACGCGAAGTTGGTGGTGTCGCGGACCTGCTCGATCACCTTCGGGTTCGCACGGTCCTTGATGTCGAAGAGGACGCCGTCACCCATGCAGGCGCCTGCGGCGATGTCCTTCGACGGGTATGCCGTGATGTCGTGGCAGCCCGACGTGGTCGACGAGTAGTTGCCCGGCGGGTTGCCGCCGTCAGGGAAGACGACCGGCTCGGACACAACCGCCGCGGCGGCCGGGTTCTTCACCGGGATCTTGACGACCGAGACCAGGTCGTGGGGCGGCTGGCAGTCGGGGAACGCCACGTTGGGCGAGTAGGACGAGACGTAGACGAAGAGGTCCTTCTTGTTCTTCGACGGCGCCAGCGTGTGCGTGTGCGAACCACACTTGGTCTCGACCGAAGCGACGTACTTCGGGGCCGTGGGCCGGCTGATGTCGAAGATCTTCAGGCCCTCCCACGACTCCTTCACCGTCGCGGGCTGGGTCGTGTTGTCGCACGAGTCGTTGCTGCGGCTGGAGTCGGTGCTGAGGATCAGCAGGTTGCCGCTCACCGAGATGTCGTTCTGGGAGCCGGGGCAGAGCACCTGGGTGACCTGCTTGGGCCTGCTGCCCTTCTTGATGTCATAGACCGTGAAGCCGTTGTAGTTGCCGGCGAAGGCGTAGTTGCCCTGGAACGCCAGGTCGGTCTGGAAGGCTTCCTCCGGCGCGAAGGCCCCGTTCTTGGGGATGTTCGCGAGCAGCCTCATGTTGGGGCTGGAGGCGGTCTCGCCGACGCCGAGCTCGGTGGAGCTGTCGTCGACGGCGGCCAGCCGCTGGGCGGCCACGGGAGCCGGCGAGCTGCCGTCGTCGGGGACGCCGGCCGAAGGGCCGGCACCAGCGAGGGAGGCGAGGACGAGCGCGCTTGCGCCCGCGGAGACGGTAATTGCGCGGGTGAGACGTGATCGTTTCAATGGGTTCATGGTGAGAACCCCTTCTCGTGAGGTTCCCAGCAGCATTGCGCCATTAGCAGAATTCCGCAACGCTTCAGACATCACCACTTCCGAAGGGACGTTCGTCCGTTGACCTCACGCTCACGCCGCCCGGTCGCTCTCACGCTCGTCGGTCTCGTCCTGACCGCTGGAGCGCTCACCGCCTGCTCGGAGGACGGCGAGGCGGGAGGCGAGGAGACGAGCCCACCGCCGGCCCAGGGCACCGTGCTGCAGCCGGGTCGCCCTGGCGAGCCCAACGCCTCAGTCGCCCCCGAGGACTACCCGAAGGCCGCGAAGCAGAACGAGGCGGACGTCGACTTCATCACGATGATGATCACCCACCACCTCCAGGCGCTGGAGATGACCGAGCTGGCGAAGACCCGGGCGGAGCACGCGAGCGTGCGCAGCCTCTCCGACCGCATCTCGGCGTCCCAGGGCCCGGAGATCCACGCGATGGTGGCGTGGCTGGAGGCTCGAGGACTTCCGGTGCCCGAGGGTGCCGAGGGCCACGGAGGCCACGGTGACCACGGACCGACGACCCAGGCTCCCGACATGGCCTACGGGATGCTGACCGACGACGAGATGAAGGCCTTGGCAGGCGCCGACGGCAACGCGTTCGACCAGCTCTTCCTGCGCGGCATGATCGAGCACCACTCGGGCGCGGTGGCCATGGCCGAGACGGCCCAGGCCGAGGGATCCGACCTGGTCGTCAGCGAGATCGCCGCCGATGTCGCGTCAGGGCAGGGCGCGGAGATCGCACGGATGCAGGTGCTGCTCGACCAGGTCGCCTGACGCCTCATCCCGAGCGGGTCGATGGGCGTTCGCCGCGGCGCAGCACGCCGATCCGCTCGACGCGGCCGGCGGCCCCCGCCAGTCCTCGGCTCGCCCGGGACGCAGGACCCCGCCAGCGCTGCGACCGCAGGGCGACGGTGTCGAGGCCGTCCCGCGTGCGGTCGAGGACCGTCAACGGCAGCGCCGCCAGCGCGTTCCCCGGCGGACGCCGAGACACCACCGGGTGCGGCCGTGTCGGCGCCGTCCGGCGTACGAGTTCCCAGGCGACGCCCAGGACCTGCAGCCGCCGGACGTCCACCGCGTCCTGCAGGCGGGGCAGGAACTCGTCCTCCTCGTCGCGGACGTCCTCGCGGAGCACCTCGACCAGACGGTCCAGCACCTGCTGTCGGCGCTCAGCATCCAGGGGGAGCTTCTCGAGCTCCGTCCACAGCTCGTTGACCTCTTGGTGCTCCTCCTCGACCCGGAGCGTCAGGGCATCGCCGTCGGGGAGCTCCCGCCGGATCTCCGGCCACAGCACCGACTCCTCGGCGAACGCGTGGGGGAACACGAGGCGGGCGATCCGCTTGAGGACCAGCTCCTGCTCCGTGCCGGGCGAGGACGTGCCGAGGTGCTGGAGCAGCTCGTCGAGCCGGACGTGGTCGCGCTTCTGGCGGGGTCAGCACGCTGAGACTGCCGCCGAGCTGCTTCACGTCCTGATGGGCCAGTGAGGTCATGCTCGGCCCTTACCCGTGTCGTGGCGGGACCAAACTTCCCGAGCTAGCGGGCCGCCCGAAACCAGTCCGACACCTCGCGGCGCCAGACCAGGACGACGCAGGCGACCTCGGCCAACAGCCACACGAGCCCCAACGGCGCGGTCAGCACGGACGCGACCATGCCGAGGGCGGCGACCACGGTGAAGACGATCCGCGTCGCGGGGCGGCGCGACAGCATCGCCAGTGCGGACACCGCCCCGGCGACCGCGAGGAGCGCCAGAGCGAGGGAGAGCCAGAACATCGTCCGGGCCAGCTCGGCGGCCGTCATGCCGAGCTGGCCGAGGATGTCGGAGTCGGCGATCATGGGCTGCTCGGCGATGAGGTCGGCGTACTGCCCCGGCGACGCGAGATAGAGCAGGACGTTGAGGCCGAACACCGCGGCAGCCAGACCAGACAGCGCCGCGGCGACGACCACGGCCGTCACCAGCGGGCGCGGTCGACCCGGGACCGGCATCCGACCGTACGGCGCAGGGTTGGCGCCCGGTCCGTACTGCGCCGACTGCGGCGAGAACGGCTGCGAGACCGCCTCGGGTCCAGACGCGTACGGACGCGCAGCAGGTGCCGGCTGACCGCCCGACGCCGCCGGGTCGGGCGCGCGCACGGAGGGCGGCGGCGCCTGGGTCTGCGACGTGGGCAGCACAGGCGTCGGAGAGCTCTGCGGGTCGACAGGCCGAGGTTGCTCCGACGTGGCCTCGGGGGGAGCCTCTCCGGCGAACCAGGCACGACTCTCTCGGCCCCACAGGAACACGACGACCATGACCCCGAGAAGCGCCGGGACGATGCCCGTCGCCCCGGCGACGACGAAGGCGAGGCTCGAGAGCACGGCGAGGACGGTCAGCCCGATCCGCGCACCGCGGTGCCGCTTGGCCGTCCAGATCGACAAGACGATGGCCGCGGCGGAGACCGCCCCGGCACCCATCAGAACGCCGCGCAGCCATCCGAGCGCCTGGTCGACCGAGATCGCGTCACTGACCGGCCCTGCCGAGAGCGCGTCCTCGATCTGCTCGCGGACCTCGATCGAGCCCCAGTTCGACAGCGTCGACACGATGCTCACCAGCACGATCGCCGAGGCGACCCCCGCCGCCAGGCAGGCCATCGTCACCTTCTGGGGGCGTGCTGTCGTCGCGTTGGACATGGGGCTATCCCATCACGCTGCTGTTAGCGCACCAGCAGGCGGTGAGCCCGCCGCCACCTGAGAGGGTGACGGCGGGCTCACTCGACGTGTCAGGCCGCCGCGACGCGCAGGCCCTCGCGCGACGGGTCGAGGTCGACCACGACCTCGTCCCCGTCGCGGACATCGCCCGCGAGCAGCTCCCGTGCGAGCGTGTCCCCGATCGCCTGCTGGATCAGGCGACGAAGCGGACGAGCGCCGTAGGTCGGGTCGAACCCGGTGAGTGCCAGCCACTCCTTGGCCGCGTCGGTCACCGTGAGCCGGATCCGCCGGGTCTCCAGCCGCTTCGCGAGGGCCTCGACCTGCAGGTCGACGATCCGCGTGAGGTCCTCGACCGACAGCGCGTCGAACATGACGACCTCGTCGAGGCGGTTGAGGAACTCCGGACGGAACGACGCTCGTACGATCTCCATGACCTTGTCCCGCTTGGCGGCCTCGTCGAGCGCGGGGTCTGCCAGGTAGACCGAGCCGAGGTTCGACGTGAGGATCAGGATCACGTTGCGGAAGTCGACCGTACGACCCTGCCCGTCGGTCAGACGCCCATCGTCGAGCACCTGGAGCAGGATGTCGAAGACCTCCGGGTGGGCCTTCTCGACCTCGTCCAGCAGCACGACCGAGTACGGGCGCCGACGCACAGCCTCGGTCAGCTGACCGCCCTCGTCGTAGCCGACGTAGCCCGGAGGCGCACCGACCAGACGCGAGACCGAGTGCTTCTCGGAGTACTCGCTCATGTCGATGCGGACCATCGCCCGCTCGTCGTCGAACAAGAACTCCGCCAGCGCCTTGGCAAGCTCCGTCTTGCCGACGCCGGTCGGGCCGAGGAACAGGAACGAGCCGGTGGGCCGGTTCGGATCGGCGATGCCAGCGCGTGAACGGCGCACGGCGTCGGAGACAGCCTTGACCGCATCGGACTGGCCGATCAGCCGGTGACCGAGCTCCTCCTCCATACGGAGCAGCTTGCCGGTCTCCCCCTCGAGCAGGCGGCCCGTCGGGATCCCGGTCCACGACGCGATGACCTCGGCGATCTCGTCGGGGCCGACCTCGTCGTTGACCATCTTGTCCTCGGGCTCGGCCTCCTCGTCGGCCACGGCCTCCTCGAGCTGCCTCTCCAGGCCGGGGATCTCGCCGTAGTTCAGCCGCGCGGCGGTCTCGAGGTCGCCGGCGTTCTGCGCGCGCTCGGCCTCGCGCCGCTTCTCGTCGATCTGCTTCTTGATCTCACCGACCTCGTTGAGACCCGAGCGCTCACGCTCCCACCGGGCCTCGAGCGCCCGCAGCTGCTCCTCGGAGTCGGCGAGGTCGGCACGAAGCTTCTCGAGCCGCTCGCGGCTTCCCTCGTCGGTCTCCTTCGCGAGGTGCAGCTCCTCCATCTTCATCCGGTCGACCGAACGCCGCAGCGTGTCGATCTCGACGGGGTTGGAGTCGATCTCCATCCGCAGCCGGCTGCTGGCCTCGTCGACGAGGTCGATCGCCTTGTCGGGCAGCTGCCGCCCGGAGATGTAGCGGTCGGACAGCGCGGCCGCCGCGACGAGTGCCGCGTCGGAGATCTCGACCTTGTGGTGCGCCTCGTAGGTCTCCTTGAGACCCCGCAGGATCGCGATCGTGTCCTCGACACTCGGCTCGTCGACCAGCACGGGCTGGAAGCGGCGCTCCAGCGCGGGGTCCTTCTCGATGTTCTCGCGGTACTCGTCGAGGGTGGTGGCACCGACCAGACGCAGCTCGCCGCGGGCCAGCATCGGCTTCAGCATGTTGCCGGCGTCCATGGAGGAGTCCCCGGTCGCGCCGGCACCGACGACGGTGTGGAGCTCGTCGATGAAGGTGATGATCTGTCCATCGGAGTCCTTGATCTCCTGCAAGACGGCCTTCAGCCGCTCCTCGAACTCGCCGCGGTACTTCGCGCCGGCGACCATCGCGCCCAGGTCGAGCGACACCAGCCGCCGTCCCTGAAGCGAGCTCGGGACGTCGCCGGCGACGATGCGCTGGGCGAGGCCCTCGACGACGGCGGTCTTGCCGACGCCGGGCTCGCCGATGAGGACCGGGTTGTTCTTGGTGCGCCGCGTGAGCACCTGGACAGTGCGCCGGATCTCGGCGTCGCGGCCGATGACGGGGTCGAGCTTGCCCTCACGCGCCGCAGCGGTGAGGTCGACGCCGTACTTCTCCAGCGCCTGGTAGGTGTCCTCGGCGTCCTGGCTCGTCACCCGCGCAGAGCCTCGTACGGTCTGGAACGCGCCGCGCAGCGCGTCGGCGGTCGCTCCGACACCGTCGAGGATCTCGCGGGCCTTCGACTGGACGGTCGCGAGGCCGACCATCAGATGCTCCGTCGAGACGTACTCGTCACCGAGCTCGCTGGCGAGGTCCTGGGCCCGCTGCAACACCTCGAGGGTGGCGCGGGCATATCCGGGGGAGGCCACGCTCTGGCCTGCAGCCGACGGCAGCGTCTTGACGGCCTCGTCGGTGCGGGCCCGCGCGACGGCAGGATCGGCTCCCGCAGCCTGGAGCAGCGGCACGGCGGTGCCGCCGTCGGCGTCGAGCAGCGCGTCGAGCAGGTGCAGCGGGTCGACCGCCGGGTTGCCGGCGGCGGCCGCAGCCTGGATCGCCGCGGCGAGCGCCTGCTGGCTGCGGGTCGTGAGCTTGGAAGCGTCCATGTGGGTCCTCTGGTCTGTCAGTTCAACGGTTACCAGGTTCAACGCGTCGAGAGTTGAGTCGATTCCACTCAACTCTGTCCCTTTCTAACATGCCCTGCCCGCGTCCGCGTGATGAAGGGTTGCGGTCGGTTCTGGGCGCGCAGAGCGACCGCAACCCTTCACAACGCGGACGGGGCGAGCTCAGCAGCCGCCGAGTGCCTCACGCACGGTGCGGGTGTAGACCTTGGCTCCTCGCGCGTTGGGATGCACCCGGTCCGAGGCGAGGAGCGAATAACGCCCCGCGACGGCTCCGTGCCAGTCCGCGAGCCTCACGGACCGATGGTCGGCGGCCACACGGCGCACCGCCGAGAGCGCGCTGCGCTGCCACGGGCGCCCGGGCACGTACGGGGCCACCAGGATGACCTGGCGCCCGGCCAGCCGTCGCGTGACCAGGCGTTCGAGGTCGCGGCGGTCGACGAACCCGTTGGTGCCCGTCCCGATCACGACGACCGGCCCGAGGACGCCGCGTGACGCGGCACGGCGTACGGCAGCAGCGACGTCGTCGTACTGCCAGCCGACCTTCGCCGTCGCGTCGAGCCTCGGCATCGCCGACACCAGCTGCGGCGCGGCGGCGACGAGGACCGAGTCGCCGAACGCACTGACCCGTACGGACCTGCCCACCGTCCGGCACGTCGCGGCAGGGGCGGAGGGCTTCGTCCGTGAGGGCTTCTCCGCCGCGGGCCGCGGCGCCTCGGCGAGAACCCGCTCTCCCGTCGAGAGGCTGGCCTGCAGCGGGCTCCGGTCCGGCGCGGTGGCGACCGCGCCGGCAGCGACCGCGACGACGACGCCAGCCGTCGCCGTCACGAGCACCCAGCGGCGCCGCGGCCGGCGCCGGTCCTCCGCAAGGCGGTAGGCGGGCGCAGCCCACCGCCGCAGCGTGAACGCGATGCCGTCGCTGCGCATGGGCATCTCGACGAACCGGTACGACACGGCGGCGACGCCCACCGCGACCAGCGCGGCGAGCCCACCCGCCAAGGGCGACCACTCCGGAGGAGCGACCCGGGTGGCGAGCACGATCAGCGGCCAGTGCCAGAGATAGATCCCGTACGACCGGGCGCCGAGCCAACGCAACGGCGCGACAGCCAGCGCACTGGCGAGCGGAGTCCGGTTGACCGCGGACAGCACCAGCGCGGCGCTCGCCACGCTGACGACGAGCAGGCCACCGGTGTAGGGGACCGCGCTCGACCACGACACCGTCCCCGCGTAGGCCAGCAGGATGGCGAGGCCGAACACGCCGCAGGCCGTGATCCCTAGCCGGCTCTCGAACGTCGCCGAGGCCCGGTCGGACCGCAGCAGGTGCGGCGCCCGGCTCAGTGCGAGCGCCGCGCCGACGAGCAGACCGAAGACGTGGGTGTCGGTCCCGACGTAGGCCCGGGTCGGGTCGTCGGGGGTGTAGAGGACGGCCATCCACACCGCCGACGCCACCGCGAGGATCGTCGCCGCACGGACGAACCGGGCCCGCGAGAGGACGAGGATGCCGAGCGCCAGCACGACGGGCCACACGACGTAGAACTGCTCCTCGATCCCGAGCGACCACAGGTGGTTGAGCACGGGAGGCTCTCCCCGCTCCGCGTACGCCTGCCCCTGCGCGACCTGGAACCAGTTCGAGGACCAGGTCAGGCCGCCGAGCACCTGCCACCTCAGACCGGCTGCGGTGTCACGGCCGACCAGCACCGTCAGCGCGGCGACGACCACGATCATCACGGTGGCTGCAGGGACGAGCCGGCGGACGCGCCGGACCCAGAACGACGGCAGGTCGAACCTGCGGGTGCGGTCGGCGTCCTCGAGCAGCACGGCCGTGATGAGGAACCCGCTGAGGACGAAGAACACGTCGACCCCGACGTATCCGCCGGGCATCTGCGAGGGCGCGACGTGATAGGCGACCACGAGGACGACGGCCAGCGCCCGGAGACCGTCGAGGCCGGGCGCCGTCGGCCGGCGCGCCGTGGGCCGGCGCGGGAGGTTGCGGCCGCCCGTCCCGGTCCGGCGCCCGGCGGCCTCCGGGCGCCGTAAGCCCTCGCTCGCTCGCTCGAGCGGACGTGACGCTTCCCTACCCCCGAGATGCAGCACCACGCCTCAGCCCAACCTCACCAGCTGGACGCGGCACGAGGGCGCGGAGCCGGGGTTCACCGGGAGCCGGTCGACGGTGAACGGGGTGTCCACCCCGGTCGAGACCTTGGGGATGACGATCCGCCGCGCCGCCGCCCGGGTCGAACCGGGCGAGGCGACGATCACGGTCAGCCGGTAGTCGGCCGTGCTCGCCGAGTTGACGATGACGCCCTGCGCTGTCCACACCTTCGGGTCGGCGGTCGCCACGCACCGCAGCGACAGGAGGTCCTCGGGGGCTGCCCGCGTCTTGGAAGCGGGCGTCGGAGCCGACGAGGACGCCGTGGCGGACGGGTCCGCAGCGACAGGCTGCGCCCCGCCGCCCGAGCACCCTGGCAGGCAGGCGACCGCTGCCAGGGCAGCGGCGACGAGGAAGGGCTGAGACCGGCGCATAGCGCCATGACACCACGATCGGCGGCCCTCACCAGGGAGGCACGTCCGGGACCGTCCAACCCGGTCCGCACCGGACGTCGCTCAGCGTCGCGTACGGCGGATGAGGAACGGCTGGGCGTCGAAGCGCACAGGAAGATTGCGTACGCGCGGAGCGTCGGAGTCGCGCTCCTCCAGCTCGGTCTCGAGCTCGACGACCCGAGCCTGCAGGGCGAGCACCTGGTTCTCGAGCTCGAGGACGCGCTTGACGCCCTCGAGCCCGAGACCCTCGGCCGTGAGCCGCGCGACCGAGCGGAGGAGCTCGATGTCGCGCAGCGAGTAGCGCCGCCCGCCACCACCGGTCCGGGCGGGCCTCACCAGCCCGAGCCGGTCGTACGCCCGCAGGGTCTGCGGGTGGAGCCCCGAGAGCTCCGCCGCCACGCTGATCACGAAGACCTTGGCCTCCGGGCCGGGCGGGACGAAGTCACCCTGGGAACGGCTCATCAGACACCTCCGGAGAAGAGCTGCGCGCGGGGGTCGTCTCCTTCACGAGCGTTGCGCAACGACTCGACCGCGGTCCGAGCATCGTCGGTCAGGGACGACGGCACCTGAACCTCCACCGTCACCAGCAGGTCGGCCTTGGTGCCGTCCTTGCGAGGAGCGCCCTTGCCACGCGCACGGAACGTGCGGCCGTTCGGGGTCCCCGCCGGCACCTTGATGCGGACCGGTGCTCCGCCGAGCGTCGGGACGGCGATCTCGGCACCCAGCACGGCCTCGTCGAACGCCACCGGCACGGTGATGGTGAGGTTGTCGCCCTTGCGGCCGAACAGACGGTGCGGCTTGACGTGGACCGAGACGTAGAGGTCGCCGGAGGGGCCGCCGTTCTCGCCCTTCGCGCCCTTGCCCTTGAGTCGGATGCGCTGCCCGTCCTTGACCCCCGCGGGGATGCGGACCTGCATCGTGCGTGTCGACGCCGCACGGCCCGACCCGTGGCAGGTCTCGCACGGATCCTCGACCACGAGGCCGCGTCCGCGGCAGACGTCGCACGGCTCGGTCATCGCGAACAGGCCACCCGAGGCGCTGGTCTGCATCCCGCTGCCCTCGCAGCGGGGACAGACCCGGGGCACGGTGCCGGCCTTGGCGCCGGTGCCACGACACGTGGGGCAGGGCTCGTCGCTGGTCGTCCGCAGCGGCACGGTGACGCCGGCGATCGCGTCGTCGAACGACAGCGTCGCCTCGGTCTCGACGTCGGCCCCGCGACGGGCCGGCGCCGACCGGGTGCGGGTGGTCCCACCCCCGCCGAACATCCCGCCCAGCAGGTCCGAGAAGTCGAACCCGCCGGTCGTCGTCGTACCGCCGGGATAGCCGAACCCACCTTCCGAGCCCGCACGACCGAAGCCGCCGACCCCGGAGGAGAACATCGCCCGCTGCTCGTCGTACTCCTTGCGCTTGTCCGCGTTGGAGAGCACGCCGTACGCCTCGGAGATCTCCTTGAACTTCTCCTCGGCAGCCTTGTCACCGGGCTTGGCGTCGGGGTGGTGGTCCCGTGCGAGCTTGCGGTACGCCTTCTTGATGTCGGACGCGCTCGCGTCCTTCGAGACTCCCAGGACCTTGTAGAAGTCCTTCTCGAACCACTCGTTGTTCACGAGACCACCTCCTCACACCTCGTCGTACGGATCACTCGGTCGCCGGCTGCGACGCGTCCTCGTCGGCCTCGGCCACCGGGGTGTCGTCGTGCTCGACCACGGAGACCCGCGCCGGCCGGAGGACCTTGTCACCGATCCGGTAGCCCACCTGCATGATCGCGTCGACGGTCGGCTCCCCCTCGGGAGCGTCGGCGTCGAGACGGTGCATGAGCGCCTCGTGGAGCATCGGGTCGAACACGTCTCCGGGCGCTCCGAACGGCTCCAGCCCATGAGCGCTGGTGGCCTGGACCAACGAGTCGGCGACGGCCTTGAAGCCGCCCTCGAGCTCGCCGTGGTCACGGGCACGCCCGATGTCGTCGAGGACCGGGAGGAACGAGACGAGGACCGCCGCGGTGGCGTTCAGTCTCTGCGCCTCACGGTCACGGTCGACTCGCCGCTTGTAGTTGACGTACTCGGCCTGCAGACGCTGGAGATCGGCCGTGCGCTCGGCGAGCTGACGGGCGAGGTCGTCCTCGCCACCCTCCCGGCTTGCGCCGGCCACCTCCGGCTGCGCGTCCGCGGGCCCGGGGGCCGGAGCAGGGGTCTCCTGCTCCGGCTCCACGGTCTCCTCGAACTCGTTCGTCACTTGTTCTCACCCTCGTCGTCGACGATCTCGGCCTCGACGACGTCGTCGTCCTCGGCCTGGGCCTGGGCCTGGGCCTGACCCTCGCCCGAGCCGGCCGCGTTGGTCTGGGCGGCCGCGGCCTCGTACATCGCCGTGCCCATCTTCTGGCTCGACTCGCCCAGCTTGGCGATGGCGGCCTTGATGGCGTCGATGTCGTCGCCGTTGAGCGACTCCTTGAGCGCGTCGACGTCGGCCTGGACCTCGGACTTCACGTCGTCGGAGACCTTGTCGCCGTTCTCGGAGAGGAACGTCGTGGTCGAGTGCACGAGGGTCTCGCCCTGGTTGCGGACCTCGACGGCCTCGCGGGCCTTGCGGTCCTCCTCGGCGTACTTCTCGGCGTCGCGCACCATCCGGTCGATGTCCTCCTTGGAGAGGGCGGACCCGCCGGTGATGGTCATCGACTGCTCCTTGCCGGTGCCACGGTCCTTGGCGGAGACGTTGACGATGCCGTTGGCATCGATGTCGAAGGTGACCTCGATCTGCGGCACGCCACGCGGAGCCGGCGCGATGCCCGTCAGCTCGAACGTGCCGAGCATCTGGTTGTGCGCCGCGATCTCGCGCTCGCCCTGGTAGACCTGGATCGCGACCGACGGCTGGTTGTCGTCGGCTGTCGTGAAGACCTCCGAGCGCCGGGTCGGGATCGTGGTGTTGCGCTCGATGAGCTTGGTCATCACGCCGCCCTTGGTCTCGATGCCGAGGCTGAGCGGAGTGACGTCCAGGAGCAGCACGTCCTTGACCTCGCCCTTGAGGACACCGGCCTGCAGGCTCGCGCCCACAGCGACGACCTCGTCAGGGTTGACGCCCTTGTTGGGCTCCTTGCCGCCGAGCAGCTCGCGCACCAGGTCGGAGACGGCCGGCATGCGGGTGGAGCCGCCGACGAGGACGACGTGGTCGATGTCAGCGACCTTGATGCTCGCGTCCTTGATGACGTGCTCGAAGGGCGCACGGGTGCGCTGGAGCAGGTCGGCGGTGATCTTCTGGAACTCCGCACGGGTCAGCGTCTCGTCGAGGAACACGGGGTTCTTCTCGGCGTCGACGGTGATGTACGGCAGGTTGATCGACGTCGACTGCGAGCTCGAGAGCTCGATCTTGGCGCGCTCGGCGGCCTCACGGACACGCGGCATCGCCATCTTGTCCTTGGTGAGGTCGAGGCCGGTGCTGGACTTGAACCGGTCGACGATCCAGTCGACGATCTTCTGGTCCCAGTCGTCGCCGCCGAGGTGGTTGTCACCGCTGGTCGCCTTGACCTCGATGACGCCGTCACCGATCTCGAGCAGGGACACGTCGAACGTGCCGCCACCGAGGTCGAAGACGAGGATGGTCTGGTCGTCACCCTTGTCGAGCCCGTACGCCAGCGCGGCGGCAGTCGGCTCGTTGATGATCCGGCTCACCGTGAGGCCGGCGATCTCGCCCGCCTCCTTGGTGGCCTGACGCTGGGCGTCGTTGAAGTACGCCGGGACGGTGATCACCGCGTCGGTGACCGGCTCGCCCAGGTAGGCCTCGGCATCGCGCTTGAGCTTCTGCAGCACGAACGCGGAGATCTGCTGGGGCGTGAAGGACTTGTCGTCGATCTTGACCGACCAGTCGGTGCCCATGTGGCGCTTGACGGACCGGATCGTCCGGTCGACGTTGGTGACGCCCTGGCGCTTGGCGACCTCACCGGTCAGCACCTCGCCGTTCTTGGCGAAGGCGACCACGGACGGGGTCGTGCGTGCACCCTCGGCGTTCGCGATGACGGTGGGTTCTCCACCTTCCAGCACGGCGACGACAGAGTTGGTCGTGCCGAGATCGATTCCGACCGCACGGGCCATGTGTTCCTCCTGAGGGTTCGCGGGGCGGGCTTGTGACCCGCCGACTGCCTGCGTTCAATGAGTTGAGTCTGATCGTATCAACTTATATGAGCGCGACTTCATTCCACCGTAGCGGCCCCGATCCCGGACCGCGCGGACGGGTGAGATGGCACCGACCCTGCGGTGGGCGCTCAGATGACGAGCTCGGGCTGCAGCTGCTTCGGTGTCCAGACCTTCTGCCGTCGCGCGGCCAGCGCGGTCAGGATGATCGCCACGACGAACACGCCGACCAGCACCGAGAGGTCCCGGACGACGATCCACGCCTCGCCCCCGTAGAGGGTCTGCCGAAGCCCGTTGACCGCGTAGG
Organism: Mumia sp. zg.B21; assembly: GCF_019550855.1. Classification (NCBI taxonomy): domain Bacteria; kingdom Bacillati; phylum Actinomycetota; class Actinomycetes; order Propionibacteriales; family Nocardioidaceae; genus Mumia; species Mumia sp. zg.B21. The sequence goes on from NZ_JAHWCJ010000001.1 coordinate 1,682,753, forward strand.
ACATCGGCAGGAGCCAGTGCAGCGACCGCAGCGGCTCGGGGATCGTCTCCCACGGGAACGTGCCGCCCGCCGTGACGAGCTGGACGAGCATGAGGACGAGCCCCAGGAACTCGCCGACCTCGCCGAGCCAGGCGTTGAGCGCCTGCAGGATCGCGACGAAGGACATCGATGCGATCACGAGCACAGCGGCCGTCGCGACCTCGTAGACCGGAGCGATGTCGAGCGCGAACCGGACGATCGTGAACATGACCGCGACCTGGACCAGCCCGACGACCGCCGGCGGGGCCCATCCGCCGAGCGCCGTCCGGGTCGCCGGACCGTTCGCCGCGAGGGCACGCGACGACAACGGCCGGACGAGCAGGAAGAGCACGTACGCCCCGATCCATGCTGCGAGCGGCAGGAAGAAGGGGGCGAGGCCGGCCCCGTACGACCCGGCACGCGCGAGGGTGTCCTCCTTGACCGCCACGGGGTCACCGATCGTCTCTGCGGTATCGCGCGCGGTCGTCTTGTCCAGGTCGGGGACCTTGCGCAGCCCGTCCTGCAGCCCGTTCCGGAGCTCGCCGGTCCCGGTCTCGAGCCTCGCGCTGCCCTTGCGCAGCGCGGTGCTCGAGGTGGCGAGCCGCTCAGCACCGTTCGCCACCTTCTCCGTCCCGTCCGCCAGGGTGCCGGCACCACGCGCCAGCGTCTGGGCGCCGCGGTCGACGCGTGCCGATCCCGAGGCGAGCTCCGCTCCTCCCGACGCGGCCCTCCTGACGCCCTGCGTGAGGACCGGGGCAGCGGCCGCGAGCTTCTCGGTGCCGGCGGCGACCTCGGAGGACCCTCTGCTGAGCGCGTCGAGCCGGTCTGCGGCGCTCTCGATCTGCGCTGCCACCGCGTCGACGGGGACCTCGGCGTCGGCGAACAACGCCATCAGGGCGTCTCTCTCGGCGTCGGTCATCCTCCCCTGCTCGACGAGCGCATCGAGGCCTTCGTCGAGCGAGGCGCGCGAGGCGCGGAACTGGTCGACGACCGTTCCCGCCACCTCGGCCGCGTCGTCACCGACGGCGGCGACCTTCGCGTTCCCGTCGGCGACCTCCTGCGCGCCGTGCGCGAGCTTGCGCGTGTCCGCCGGCAGGCTCCCGGTGCGACGCTTCAGCTCGTCGAGCCCGTTCGAGAGCGTGCTCGCGCCGTTGGCGATGCGACGCGTCCCGCTCGCCAGCTCGTCGGCACCCGACTCGAGCCGGGCGGACCCGTTCGCAGCCTCCTGCGCACCACGCGCGAGCGTCGCCGTCCCGTCGACGAGCTCGACGGTCCCGTTGGTGAGCCGGCTGGAGCCGGCGACGAGCTCCTGCGCACCGTCCACCCCCTTCGTCAGATCGGTGTGCACCACGGAGAGCCCGTCGAGGAAGGTGCCCGCGGCGAAGGTGCCCACCTGTGTCGCGATCGTGTCCCGCACGTCTCCCACGATCGTCTCGGCGACCCGGGTGACGAGGTAGTTGTTGGCGTCGTTGGTGATGAGGGTGAGCCCTGCTCGCTCCGGCTCGAACCGGGCGGACGACGTCAGCTCCTCGGAGAACTGTGGACCGATGATGAGCGCGGCGTCGTAGCGTCCGTTCCGCACACCGGACTCCGCCTCTCCCTCCGACGTCTCGACCCAGCCGAATCCACCGTCGCCGCTCAGGAGGCGGTCGGCGACCTGGTCCCCGTAGTCGACCTTCTCGGTCGTCCCGTTGATCGCGTCGGTCATCGTCGCCCCACGGTCCTGCACCACGAGGGCCGCCGGTACGCGGTGGAGCTCGCCGTACGGGTCCTCGTTGGCGAACAGGTAGAGCCCTGCGTACAACGAAGGGATCACCACCATGGCGAGGATCGCCAGCTTGGGCAGCGTGCCGGCGCTGATGCGCCGGATCTCCGAGACGGCCAGCCGGATCGCGATCATTGATCCTTCTCTCTCTCGCCGAACAGCCAGTCGGAATCGTCGGTCTCGTCGGACGGCGAGCGCTCCGGGTCGACCGGTTCCGGGCGGGTGCGCAGGGCCTCGACCGGTGTCGCCAGACGTGCGCTGTCGCCGCGGGCGGCAGGGAGATTGGCGCCGAGGTCCCGCGCTGACGACCGTCCGCACTGAACGAGGACCCCGTACCCGGAGGATGCGTAGGACTGCGCGATCTCCCACCAGTCCACCGGCTCACCGCCGTGACGGTCCGGGAGCGAGAGCACGAGGAACCGGACATCCTCGCGCTCGGCCGCCAGCGCGCTGAGAAGGGCCGTACGCACGGCTCCTAAGATCGCGTCCATCCGGACCGACCGGAGCTGCTCCCAGCCGTGAGCACGGAGCCACTTCGTGGGTTCGCCGGGCATCGAGCCACGACAGGCGAGGGCAAGGCCTTCGGCGGCGACGGTCCCGACGGGCACCGCGTCGTCGGGCTCGGAGACAGCAGGCAGGTCCACGACGGCCGCGTGCTTCCGCAGCTCCGCCTTGTCGTTGGTCGTCGTCCCGTCGTCGCGGACGAGCGTCGCCTTGCCCTCGAACGGTGCCAGCCGCCCCGCGGCGACCAGAGCCATCGCCGTGTTCCCCTGGCCCGGCTCGCCTGCCATCAGGACGCACTCACCGGTGTCCACCGAGAAGTGGTCGATGTCGAGCAGCAGGCCACGCCGCCCGTGCACCTTGACGTCGTCGAGTACGACACGCACGTCCGCACCTACCCCTCGTCAGCGCTCACGGCTGGACACCGGACAGACAACCAACCTGGGTGTCGTCGTTTCTCGATGGTTCGCCGCGGTCAGAACCGCCGCAAGCCGAACAGAGCTGCCAGGACACGTCCGGCGCGCGGGTATCGACCGTCCGGCCTACGGTCGGCAGGAGGCGACTCTCACTATGCGACGGGGGCTTCTGTCATGGCGTCGAACTCCCGACCGACGAAGATCCGCGGTCGCTCGGTCGCGCTCGTCTTCGTGGGTGCGATGGTCGGGGTCGCGGCTCGCGAGGGCCTCAAGCTCGCCATCCCGAACAGAGACGGGATCCCGATCGTCGTCCCCGTCGTGAACGTCCTCAGCGCGTTCGTGTTCGGCTACCTGTTCGAGGCGCTCGCCCGCAAGGCGCCTGGCACCGAAAACACCTCGCCGTGGATGCAGCTCATCGGGGTCGGGTTCTGTGGCGGGCTGTCGACGTACAGCTACCTCGCTACTGAGACGGCCGTGCTCCTGTACGACTCACGGGTCGGCATCGGCGTGGTGTACGCCATCGGGACGATCATCCTCGGTGCCGTCGCGACCTTCGCGGGGTTCATGCTCGCGTCGCGGCTGCGCGCGCGGAGCACCGGCGACACCGGGGTGGAGACATGACCTTTCCGCTCTTCCTCCTGATGATCGTGGCCGGCGGCGTCGGCGCGTGCGTGCGCTTCGTCCTCGACGAGACGATCAGGTCGAGGAACCCGGAGCCACCCTTCCCGATCTCTACCGCGCTCATCAACCTGAGCGGCTGCTTCGTGCTTGGATTTGTCACCGGCCTCGTCGTCAGCAGGCTCGCCTCGGAAGACGTACGCGCCGTGGTCGGGTCGGGGTTCGTCGGCGGCTACACGACGTTCAGCATGGCAAGCTTCGAGACCGTTCAGCTGATCCGTGAGATGCGCTATGGTGCGGCTGCCGCCTACGCCTTCGGCATCCTCGGGGGAGGCGTCGCGCTCTCGCTCCTCGGATTCGTCTGGGGCAAGACCCTGTAGCCGCGGCCAGCTCCGCGAAGATCTCGAGGGTGCGCGTGTGACGGACAATCGGAGGGACAGCCGCCGCACCGGCCACCCCGGACGAGATCGGAACCCATCACGGTGAGCACGACGAGAGGGGGACGCGCGCCCCTTCGCGCAGCATCGATCGGGCTCGTCGTCTGCGGAGGAACCCTCGGCGCGGCAGCGCGCGAGGGACTCGTGCTCGCCGGTCGGCACACGGACGGGGGGCTGTTCGTGGTGCCGCTGGCGAACGTGATCGGCGCGTTCATCCTCGGCTACCTGTTCGAAGCCCTGACCCGCACCGCTCCTGCGCCGGAGCGGACGAGGCGCTTGATGCTTCTCGTCGGTGCGGGATTCTGCGGTGGCCTCACGACCTACAGCGCGCTCGCGACAGGCACCGCGGCGCTGTTCGACGACTCGAGGATCGGCGTCGGCATCGCGTACGCGTTAGGCACCGTCGTGGTCGGCGCCGGCGCGACGCTGCTGGGCATCGTGCTCGCGTCCGGGCTCCATGACCGGAGGGCTGCGGACAGGCACGAGGCTGGAGGGGCGGATTCGTGACGTTCCTCCAGTTCCTGATGCTCGTCGTGGCCGGCGGCGCAGGGGCCGGCGTGCGCTACGTGGTCACGTGGACGGTCGCAGCCAGGACGTCGCGCTCGGGCTTCCCCTGGGCAACCATGATCGTCAACCTGACCGGGTCTCTCGTGCTGGGCTGCCTCCTCGGCCTGGCGTCCGGCGACCGGGCCCCGTCCGACATCGCGGTGACGGTCGGGGCAGGCTTCCTCGGCGGCTACACGACATTCAGCGCGGCCAGCCTCGAGACCGTCACGCTGGTCCGGGAGAAGCGTTACGTCCTCGCCGCCACGTACGGGCTGGGCGTGCTCGTCGCGGCGGTTGCGCTCGCGCTGCTCGGGTGCGCATGGAGCAGAAGCCTCTGACTCCTACGGCGGTCGCCGGACACGGTCCTGTGGCGTGAGGCGGCTACTCCGCGAAGATCGCCAACGTGCGCGCGACGCACACGGGCTTGTCGATGCCCTCGGCCTCGATCGTGAACTCGACGCTCACGCGCTGACCCAGGGCGACCGGCACGACCTCGACGAGCCTCGCGCGACCGCGCACCTTGGACCCGACGGGCAGCGGCGCGGGGAAGCGGACCTTGTCCGACCCGTAGTTGACGCCCATCTTCACGCTCTCGACCTTGTAGGTCTCCGCGGCCAGCATCGGGATCAGCGAGACCGTGAGGTAGCCGTGCGCGATCGTACGACCGAAGGGCCCCGCGGCTGCCTTCTCGGGGTCGACGTGGATCCACTGGTGGTCACCGGTCGCCTCCGCGAACAGGTCGACCTGCTCCTGGGTGATCTCGTGCCACTCGCTGACGCCGAGCTCCTCCCCCACACACGAGGTGAGCTCGGCCAGGTTCTTGAAGACGCGCATCCGATTCCTCCGCACTAAGCGCTCGCTTACTGCCCCGATCCTAGAGGGGAGGGGCTCAGCGGACGAGCCAGGGTACGGCGGCGAGCGCGACGCCGAGAGCCAGCAGCGCGCTGTCGGTGCGGGACCACGGCGCCGGCTCCGCCCACGTGCGCCGCTGCGCCGAGGCGAAGCCGCGTGCGTCCATCGCCACCGACATCCGGGACGCGTCGCGCAGCGCGGACACGAGGAGCGCGAACGCGAGCGAGACCGCGTGACTCACCCGTGAGACCGGGTTGTGCGTCGGCCCGAACCCGCGCGCTCGTCGCGTCCGGTCGAGCTGGCCCCACGTCTCGCGCAGCGCACCGAAGCGTTGCATCGCCGCGGCGAACGCCACCACCGGCCGCGCCGGCAGCCGCAACCGCTGGCCGAGCTGGTCGGCCAGCTTCGACGGGTCGACGTACGCCGCGAGCACCGCCCCGGGCAGCGCGAGCACGACGATGCGCAGACCCGCGGTCAGTGCGACCTCGAGATCACGCCCACCAAGCCACCACGTCGACCACACGAGCGACACCGAGGCGACGGCGATCGCCCCGAAGCGGGCGAGCGCGAACCTCGGCGACGGGAGCAGGACGGCACCGGCGACCGCGTACGCGCCGAGAGCGAGGCACGCGGTCTGCAGGTCGCGCACCGCCAGCGAGGCGACGATCGCCAGCGTGCCGATCGCGAGCAGCACCAGCGGGGTGGCCCCTCGGACGAAGCGTCTCATCGAGCGTCGTCCCCCGGTGCGGGCGTGGGCACAGGCCCGGGCGCGACGTTACGACCGCCCTCGAGCGGCACGACACGGTCGGCCCGCGCTGCGAGATCGGCGTCGTGGCTGGCCGCGCCGATCACCGCGTCGGCACCCGCAGCGGCACGCATCCACCCCGTGACGGCAGCCCACGTACCCCGGTCCTGACCGACGGTGGGCTCGTCCAGCAGGAGGACGGGCGGACGGTGAGCCAGGGCAGCACCGAGGGCCAGCCGTCGCTGCTCCCCGCCGGAGAGCCGGTACGGGTTCGCGTCGGCGAGGTGGTCCAGCCGGAGATGGACGAGAACGGCGTCGACGTCGACCGGGACGCCGATCCGCCGGGAGGTCGCCGCGATCTCGTCGCGGACGCGGGTCGTGAGAAAGCCGTGCTCCGGGTTCTGCGGGACCCACCCGATCAGCGCGGCGAGGTCGCGCGACCCGATCCGGTGCGGCGGTCGACCCAGCCCTCGCACCTCGCCGGCACCCGGACGTCGCAGACCCCCGACGACCTCGAGCAACGTGGACTTGCCCGCCCCGCTCGGCCCGCTGAGGACGGTGACGGCCCGCGACTCCAGGGCGGCGTCGACGTCGCGCAGCGCCGCGGTGACAGTGGCGCCCCGAATGTCGGTGCGGCGCAGGTCGACGCCCAGCGCGAGCGCATCGAGGCGCGGCACCGCGCGGTCGGTCTCGACCAGCACGACCGGCGGCTCGACCGGCTCCGGCGCGGCGACCCCCGGCATCCACACCCCGACGCCGGCGAGGTCGTCGCGCAGTGTGGCGACGAAGCTCACCGGGTCGGTGTCGGCGACCACGGATCCGTCGTGGCCCAGGACGACCACACGGTCGACGTGAGGGAGCCACGGGGCGATGCGGTGCTCGACCACGACGAGGGTCGCCCCTGTCTCGGCGACGACCTCCGCGACGCAGCGGCGTACGGCGTCGGCGTTGACGTCGTCGAGCATCGACGTCGGCTCGTCGAGGAGCAGGAGGTCCGCCTGCGACGCCAGCACCCCGGCCAGCGCGGAGCGCTGAAGCTCTCCTCCGGACAGCGCGGACGTCGGGTGCTGCATGCCGTACGGCAGGCGTACGGCTCGCAGCGCGTCGCGCACCCGCGGCCAGATCGCAGCCGGGGCGACGCGGGCGTTCTCGAGCCCGAAGGCCACGTCGCGGCCGAGCCGCTCGGCGACCACCGCGTCGCCGGGGTTCTGCAGCAGCATTCCGACGCGGCCGATGGTGGTGACCTCGCCGAGGGCGTCGCCGTCGCCGGTGGTCTCGAGCACCCCTGCGGCCGCCCGGAGCACCGTCGACTTCCCGGCGCCCGACGGCCCCGCCAGCAGCACCCGCTCACCCGGGTCGACGCGCAGGTCGAGGCCGGCGACGACCGGCGTACGCCGGCCCAGCGGACGCCAGCCGAAGCCGCGGAACGCGACCGATCCGGTCACGCTCGCGGGGAAGGGCTCGTGGACGACGCCGCGGCTCGGTCGTGGTGCTCGCGACCGGCCCCGAAGGCGTCGAGAGCACCCGTCTTCGCCAGGGCCCGGACGAGCAGCCACCCTCCGACGCCCGCGACGAGCGCCCCCGACACCGCGAAGAACACGAGATAGACGAGCTGGTAGCCGAAGGCCCAGTCGGCGTAGTACGCGTACCACTCGTACACCGCCTCGAACGCCCCGGCGAGCGCGCCTGCTGCGGCGGCGACGACGACACCCCACCGGCGGTACAGGAAGAGGGCGAACACCAGCTCGACCCCCAGGCCCTGGATCAGGCCCGAGACGAGGACGGACATGCCCCACTGGTTGCCCAGCAGGCCGGAGACGACGGCTGCGACCACCTCGGTGCCGACCGCGGCGCCGGGTCTGCGGACGACGAGCCCGCCGATGACACCGCCGATCAGCCAGACGCCGGAGATCAGGCCGGAGCTCGGGGGGTAGGCGAACAGCGCCGTGCCGCTGACGACGGCGAACAACTGGTTCCATCCCCAGAACACCACGCCGATCGCCACGCCGAGCATCGCCACCGTGACGAGGTCGATCGTGCGGTAGCGGGTCGAGGACGTGCGAGGACGAATGGCATCAGCCACGGTGACTCCCTTCGCCGGTGCTAACCGGTGCAGGTTCGGAGGGTCTGCGGGCTTTCCGCACTCTCAGCGCACCGTGCCGTCGGGCACCTGCGCTCCCCTGTCGTGAGGTCGACTCTAGCCGCACCCGCGGCATCGTGACGAGCGCCCGCTAGGGCGCGGTCCGCAGCGAGGACGCCAGATCGGTCAGTGCGGAGTCGACGACGCGGTAGTAGGCCCATCGGCCTCGCTGCTCGCGGGTGACGAGGCCGGCGGAGACGAGCTGTTTCATGTGGTGCGAGACGGTCGGCTGACTCAGCCCGACCGGCTCGGTGAGGTCGCAGATGCAGGCCTCGCCTCCTTCGGACGCGGCGATCAGCGACATCAACCGCACCCTGGTCGGATCACCCAAGGCTTTGAACATCCGGGCGAGCACCGCGGCCTGGTCGTCGTCGAGGACGCCCCCGGTCAGCGGCGAGCAGCATGCTCCGGCGGAGGTCTCGAGGACGGGAAGCGTCATGTCCATCACCCCATCGTGCCACACGTATTGACATCCGTCGATCAATCGGTAGTGTTCGATGCATCGAACTTCCTCGATCTCAGGAGACATCATGACCCTCACGAACGACGAGCTCGTCGAGCAGGTCCGCGAGCGCTACGCCGCCGCCGCCGTCCAGGCCCGCTCCGGCACCACGAACGACCTGGTTCTCGCGACGACCGAGTCGTGCTGCGCGCCGGCCGCCGACGCCGCGGACTCGTGCTGCGGCGGCTCCACCGCGGAGGTCGATCCCTCGTTCGGTGCCGGCCTGTACTCGAGCGCCGAGGCGGCCGAGCTCCCGGCCGAGGCGCTCGCCGCGTCGCTCGGCTGCGGCAACCCGCTCGCCGTCGCTGCCTTGAGCCCCGGCGAGAAGGTGCTCGACCTGGGCTCCGGCGGTGGGATCGACGTCCTGCTGTCCGCCCGGCGCGTCGGTCCCGACGGCTTCGCGTACGGCGTGGACATGACCGACGAGATGCTCGACCTGGCCCGGGCCAACGCCACGAAGGCCGAGGCCACGAACGTGGAGTTCCTCAAGGGGTCGATCGAGGACGTGCCGCTGCCCGACGCGGCCGTCGACGTGGTCATCTCCAACTGCGTGATCAACCTGTCGGTCGACAAGCCCCAGGTCCTCGCCGAGATGTTCCGCGTGCTGGTTCCGGGCGGGCGCATCGGCATCTCCGACGTCGTCGCCGAGGACCACCTCACGCCGGCCGACCGTGCCGAGCGCGGGTCGTACGTCGCCTGCATCGCCGGCGCGCTGTCGCGCAGCGAGTACCTCGACGGGCTCGCCGCGGCGGGCTTCGCCGACGCGACGGTCGAGCTGACCCATGAGGCGGCCCCGGGCATGCACGGTGCGATCATCCGTGCCACCAAGCCGACTGCATGACGGTCTCCGACGCCGGCACCCGCCCCGCTCTCGCCGGGCGGCTGTCGGCGACCGACCGGCTGCTGCCGGTGTGGATCGTCGCCGCGATGGCGGTCGGGCTGCTGGTCGGGCGCCTGGTCCCCGGACTCGACGACGCGCTGGGCGGCTGGGAGATCGGGGAGGTCTCCGCGCCGATCGCGCTGGGCCTGCTCGTGATGATGTACCCCGTCCTGGCGAAGGTCCGCTACGACCGGACACGCGCGATCCTCGGCGACCGCCGTCTGATCGCGGTGTCGCTGACGCTGAACTGGATCGTGGGTCCGGCGCTCATGTTCGCGCTCGCCTGGCTGCTGCTTCCCGACCTCCCCGAGTACCGCACCGGGTTGATCATCGTCGGCTTGGCCCGGTGCATCGCGATGGTCCTCATCTGGAACGACCTCGCCTGCGGCGACCGGGAGGCCGCCGTCGTCCTGGTGGCGATCAACAGCGTGTTCCAGCTCGTCGCGTTCGCCGCGCTCGGCTGGTTCTACCTCCAGATCCTCCCCGCGTGGCTCGGCCTGCCGACGACCAGCGCCGAGCTGAGCGTGGGAGCGATCGCGATCAGCGTGCTGGTGTTCCTCGGGATCCCGCTCGCCGCCGGCGCCGCCAGCCGGCTCCTGGGCGAGCGCCTCAAGGGCCGCACCTGGTACGAGACCCGCTTCCTCCCCACGGTGAGCCCGCTCGCGCTGTGGGGGCTGCTGTTCACGATCGTGGTGCTGTTCGCACTCCAGGGCGACGCCATCACCCGCCGACCTCTGGACGTCGGACGCATCGCCGTGCCGCTGCTCCTCTACTTCGTCGCGATGTTCGCCCTCGCCTGGATCGGCTCGCGCGCCGCCGGGCTCGACGACGCACGGACGACGACGGTCGCGTTCACGGCTGCCGGCAACAACTTCGAGCTCGCGATCGCCGTGGCGATCAGCACCTTCGGCGCCACCTCGGGTGAAGCCCTCGCCGGCGTCGTCGGCCCTCTCATCGAGGTGCCCGCGCTCCTGGCGCTCGTCTACGCCGCCCGCGCCCTCCGGCCACCCCCACCTCAGGAGATCCCCCGATGAGCGTTCGCGCCGTGCTTTTCGTCTGTGTCCACAACGCAGGCCGTTCTCAGATGGCAGCCGGCTTCGTCCGGCACCTCGCCGGCGAGTCCGTCACCGTGCTGTCTGCCGGCTCCGAGCCTGCTGACCGGCTCAACCCTGTCGCCGTGGCAGCCATGGCCGAGCTCGGCATCGACATCGCCCAGAACCAGCCGCGGCTCCTCGAGACGACCGACGTCCGGCGCGCCGACGTCGTCGTCACCATGGGGTGCGGCGACACGTGCCCCGTCTATCCCGGCACCCGGTACGAGGACTGGGTGCTCGACGACCCCGCGGGACGCACCCTCGAGGAGGTCCGCCCGATCCGGGACGAGATCCGTGCCCGGGTCCGACGACTCGTCGAGAGCCTCGAGCCGGTCGACTGAGCGGAGGCGTCAGTCGACGCCGAGGTCCACGAGACTCTCGGCCACGAAGTCGCCGAGCTCTCGATGACCCGCAGGTGTCAGGTGGAGCCCGTCGTCGAGGTAGGGCAGGTCGAGCCCGACCGTCGAGACGTACGCCGCCCCGGCCCGGCCCGCGAGCAGCGCGAGCTGGGCGTCCACCCGCCGCGCCCCCCGTTCGCGGGCCGGCGCGGCGGCGGGCCCGACCACGACCACGGGCGGACCCTGCACGGACCTCATCACGCGCTCGAAGCCGGCCCGGACCGCCTCCGGCGTCTGGTCGACGTCGTTGAGCCCTCCTGCGATCACCACCAGATCCGCTCCGCCGGCCACGGCACGGGCAGCACGGGCGGCGAACCACGAGCCGTCGCACGGGCTCGCGGACCGGCTGAAGCCCGAACCGGAGAACGCGTCGACGTGGACCTGCCCCGACAACCGGGATGTCCAGGCGTCGCCGGCATCGTCCAGACCGAGCCCGGCGGACCAGGAGTCGCCGATCACGACGACCCGCTTCCCGGCGGGGGCGCCGACGACCCGGCGTGCCTCGGACTGCGACGTGAACCGCTCGCACCGCACGGCGTCGGCCCGGCTCTGCCCGAGGTCGGTGAGGAACGCCGCGCTGATCGTCAGGAGGAGCAGAACCACGGCCAGACGCGCCCGCCAGGAGACGTCCAGCAGACGTGGTCGGGCGACGCGACGTGCTCTCACCACCCCATGATCACTCCCCGCGGCGCCGAACGGTGAGAACCTGCGGAACAGATCAGGCCACGTAGACCTTCCGCAGCCGCTCGCGCACCTCCCACACCGTGCGATCGCCGGCGTGCAGGCGTACGGCGACTCCGGGTCGCAGCTCGAGGGCGCTACGGTCCTCGAACCGTACGGTCGCGTCCCCGGACAGCACCACGAACACCTCGTCGACCTCGGTGTCACGGACGGTGCCGGCAGTCATCTCCCAGATCCCGACCTCGGTGTCCCCGAGCGCAGCGAGTACGGCCGAGGCCGTCTGTGGCACCCCTGCGACGACGTCGCTCGGGTCGAGCGCGTCACCGGTGAGCGCGTGCGTCCGCACGTCGACGGAGACGACGCGGTCGTCGACGGGATCCATGTCTCTCACCCGCCCGTGAACGTCGAGGCGACGGCGGCGTTGTCGTCGCCCGAGCGGCGCAGCACCGCCCACACCACCGCGAGCGCAGCGAGTGTGAGGAGCAGCATCACGGTCGACACCGCGGCGATCTCCGGCCGCAGCCCGACCTTGAGCGACCCGAACACATAGACCGGCCACGGCGTGTAGCCGGGGACCTGGATGAACGAGGCGACGATCGTGTTGTCGAGGCTCAGCGTGAACGCCATCAGGGCGCCGGCGAAGATGCCGGGCCAGGCCAGCGGCATCGTGACCTGACGGAACCTGTTCCACGGGTTCGCGTACAGGTCGGCCGCCGCCTCCTCGATCTGCTCGTCCATCCCCCGCATGCGCGCCCGGACGATGAACGTGACCACGGCGAGCGCGAGCGAGGTGTGCACGATGACGAGCCGCACCATCCCGTTGTTGACGACCGAGAGCCCGCCGTCGGTCCCGAGCGTCACGAGCCACGGCAGGATCGCGATGCCGTCGATGACCTCCGGCGTGATCAGCGTGACCGCGAGCAGCGCGGTCAGCAGCCCCGCCCACCGGGCGCCGGACCGGGCGCGGGCGAGCGCGACACCGCCCACCGTCCCGAGCACGGTGGCCACGAGCGACGCGAGCACCCCGGAGACCAGCGACGTACGGACGGCGTTGCCGATGACCGGGTTCTCCCAGGCCCGCGTGTACGCGTCGAACCCGAAGCTGTCCCAGGCGCCGAGGAGTCGGCCGGTGTTGAACGAGTAGACGACGATCACGAGGATCGGCAGGAAGAGGAACACGAAGACCAGCACGCCGAGCACCGCGAGCGCGAGGTTCACCGGATCCGTACGGCGACGAGTGGCGCTCACGGCGTCACCTCCAGGTTCAGGTGGCGGGCTCGTCGTATGACCGCCCGTACGAGCAGGAAGGCCGCGGCGGCAAGCACCACCGTCAGCAGCACGAACACCATCAGCGTGACGGCCATCGCCGCCCCGAGCGCCCAGTTCTGGGCCGACGTGAACTGGCGTGCCACGACCTGGCCGATCATCGTGCCGCGAGCGCCGCCGAGCACCGACGCGGTGAGGAAGTCGCCCATCAGCGGGATGAACACCAGGAGGCAACCCGAGGCGATCCCCGGCAGCGTGTCGGGGACGGTGACGGAGAAGAAGGTCCTCCACCGTCCGGCGCCGAGGTCGCGGCTCGCCTCCCGCTGGCTCGGGTCGAGCCGCTCGAACACGACGTACAGCGGCAGGATCATCAGCGGCAGGTAGTTGTAGACGACGCCGAGCTGGACGGCCCCACGCGTGTAGAGGACGTCGAGCGGGCCGCTCAGGATGCCCAGCCACTGGAGTGCGTCCGACGCCATGCCGTTCGGCGACAGGATGATCTGCCAACCGAGCGTCCGGACCAGGAAGTTCGTCCAGAACGGCACGAGCACGAGGGCGAGCAGGAGCGGGCGCCAGCGCGGGTCGACCTTGACGGCCATCCAGTACGCGAACGGGACGCCGACCAGGAGGCACAGCAGCGTGCCGGTGGCGGCGATCCTCAGCGTTGCCCAGAACGTCGACATGAAGACGCCGTCGAGGACCTCGGCGTACCGGTCGAACGACAGGTTGTCCATGGAGACGGCGGTGAAGAGGTCGGGCTTCTCGCCGAACGAGTACCAGACGACCAGCGCCAGCGGGGTGAACACGAAGAACGCCAGCCACGCCCACACGGGGAACGACAGCCAGGCGCTCGTCGCGCGGGGACGGAGTCGCGACATCGTCCTCATCCCGCCTTCGCCTGGACGTGCTCGAGGATCGCGGTGAGACGGTCCTGGGCATCGCTCAGCGTGGCCGGCGTGAGTCGCGAGACCACCGCGTCCGACGGGAAGATCAGGTCGAGCATCTCCAGCTCCCACTCCTCGGCGAGGTCCCGTTGGCCGGTGATCCCGGTCGGGTAGCCGTTCCAGTCGACCTCGCCGATCGCGGTCTCGGGGTCGAGCATGAAGTTGATGAACGCGTGCGCGGCGTCGACGTGCTGCGCGCCCCGCGCGATCGCCCAGGTGTCGACCCACAGATTCGCGGTCGGCGTCGGGTAGACGAAGCGCCACCGGTCGGGGTCGTCGGACTCGGAGAAGGCGAGCCGGGCGTCGCCGTTGTACATCTGCAACAGCGCGAGCTCGTTCTGGACGACGCTCTGCGTCGGTGCCGAGTTGAAGGCCCGTACGTGCGGGGCGAGCCGGCTCGTCAGGTACGCCTCCGCCGCGTCGAGCGCCTTCGGATCGGTCGTGTTCGGGTCGATCCCCTCGGAGCCGAAGTAGATCGAGGCGACCTCCCACGGGTCGTCGAGCAGCGACACGGAGCCGCTCGCCTGCCCCGCGGCGAGATCGAGGAAATCGCGCCACGAGGTCGGGTTGCCGTCCACCTTCGTCGCGTCGTAGGCGAAGCCCGTCGTCCCCCACGCCTTCGGGACGGCATGGGTGTTGCCCGGGTCCCAGGGTTGGTCGACGAACGCCGTCTCGAGGTTCGCGATGTTCGGGATCAGACGGTGGTCCAGCGGGGACAGGAGGTCGTTCGCGACCATCATCGGGACGAACTGGCCCGACGGGACGAGGACGTCGTACCCGCTGGTCCCCCGGCTCGCGCCGATCTTGGCGATCATCTCCTCGTTGGAGGCGAAGCTGTCGACCTGGACGGTGATGTCGTGCGAGCTGCGGAACGCGCGGATGTTGTCCGGGCTCTCGTAGTCGCCCCACGAGTAGACGTTGAGCCGGTCCTCGAGGGTTCCGTCGGGCACGGCGGTGGTCGCCATCGTGCGGCTGCCGCTGCACCCGAGCAGCGTCGCGGTGCCGATCGCCGCAAAGCCGCCGAGCAGCGCCCGCCTGCTGATCCGCCCCGCCTCGGCGCGCGGTGCGAGAACCCGCACCGTGGCGGGCGGGCGTCGGCGGGTCATCCCTGCTCTTCCGCGAACACGTGGACGGCGGACGGCTCCCACGTCGCCCAGACCGTCGACCCGGTGGCGAGCGCAGGCGACGTGGACGCAGGGGTCCTCGCCAGCACCTCCCGGCCTTCCTCGCCGAGCACGACGTGCTGCACGACGTCGCCGAGGAACGACGTGCTGGCGAGCGTGCCGGCGACGACGTTCGGCGCACCCACCACAGGCTCGTCGGCCGTCACCGTCACAGCCTCGGCGCGCACCGCGACGCGTGCCGCGACGCCGTCGTCCATGCCGTCGAGCGCGGACGACTCGGGCACGAAGGTGACGCCGTCGGCGATCACGGCACCGTCCTTCACGATGCCGTCGGCGAAGTTCTGGGTGCCGATGAACCCCGCGACGAACGCCGTCGCGGGCGCGCCGTACACCTCCTCCGGCGTCCCGACCTGCTCGATCCGGCCGGCGTTCATCACCACGATCCGGTCGCTCATCGACAACGCCTCGGCCTGGTCGTGGGTGACGAACACGAAGGTGATGCCGACCTGGCGCTGGATCAGCTTGAGCTCCACCTGCATCTGCTCGCGCAGGTTGCGGTCCAGCGCCGACAGCGGCTCGTCGAGCAGGAGCACGTCGGGTCGGTTCACGATCGCGCGGGCGAGCGCGACACGTTGCTGCTGGCCGCCGGACAGCTTCTTCGGGCGCCGTTCGGCGTAGTCGCTCATCCGGACCAGCGCGAGCGCCTCGCGGACCCGCTCCGCGATCACGGCCTTGGCGAGGCGCGGCTGGCCCGCCCGCCGCTGGCGCAGGCCGTACGCGACGTTCTCCGCGACGGTCATGTGCGGGAACAGTGCGTACGCCTGGAAGACGGTGTTGACCGCGCGCCGGTTCGGGGGCACGCCGACGACCGACGTCCCGGAGAGGAGGACGTCACCCTCGTCCGGCTCCTCGAACCCGCCGATCACCCGCAGCAGCGTCGTCTTGCCACAGCCCGACGGTCCGAGAAGCGAGAGGAACTCCCCCTCGGCGATGTCGAGGTCGACTCCGTCGACGGCGGTCACCGTGCCGTACGTCTTGCGGATCCCGCTCAGCGAGACCGTGGTGGTGGTCATGCGTACCCTTCCGTGTTCCCGTGTCAGCCCCCGCTGGTCGAACCCGCCGCGATCTAGGAGTCGAACCCGAGCCCTGCGGCGTCCAGGGCGCGGAGCCAGATGTTGCGGTGGCCTTCGCGGTGGTCCGCACGGTCCAGCGACCAGCGGGTGAGGTTGATCCCCACGGCTGCCGCGGGCTCGGGAGGGAACGGCAGCGGCTTCTTACGGACCATTGCCACCTCGGTCCGGGGAGTCCGCTCACCCGACAGCCGGTCGAGCATGACGTCGGCCGCGAAGTGCGTGGCGGCGACGCCGAGCCCCGTGAACCCGGCCGTGTAGGCGACGCGACCCTGCTTGGCCAGCCCGTGGAACGCACAGAACTGCGTCGACGTGTCGATCGCACCGGCCCACCGGTGGGTGAACCGGATCCCCTCGAGCTGCGGGAACGTCGTGAGGAAGTGCGAGGCCAGCGTCCGGTAGGTCGCCGGACGGTCCTCGTAGGCGGAGCGAACCGCGCGCCCGTAGTGGTAGACGGCGTCGTACCCGCCGAACAGGATCCGGCCCTCCGGCGTGATCCGGTAGTAGTGGAACTGGTTCGCCATGTCGCTGACGCCCTGGCGGTTGTGCCAGCCGATCGCGTCGCGCTGCTCCTGCGACAGGGGCTCCGTCATCAGGGCGTAGTCGTAGACCGGCACGGTGAGCAGCCGGGTGCGTGCCAGCAGCGACGGGAACACGTTGGTCGCCAGGGCGATGCGGTCGGCCCGCACCGATCCGCGCGGGGTCCGGACGAGCACGGGCCCGGAGCGTCCCGAAGTCTCGAGCGACTCTGCCGAGCTGTTCTCGAAGATCTCGACCCCGAGCCCTGTCGCGACCCGGGCCAGCTCCTTCACCAGCTTGGCCGGGTGCAGCATCGCGGTCGAGTCGCGGTGCCACACGCCCGCCAGGTAGGTCGGGCTGTCGACCTCAGCGCGGACCGCAGCGGCGTCGAGCACGTCGCCACCGCCCTCCAGGAGCTGCTCGACCTGGTACGGCTCGACCGCCACGTCGAGGCTGCCCGTGCGCTCGAGCTCGCAGTCGATCCCCAGCGCATCGACGGCCTTCGCGAGCGACTCAAGGTTGTCCTGCCCGAGCCGTTCGAGGGTGTCGTACTCGTCCGGCCAGCGCGCGCGTCCATTGTCCTCGCCGTGGGTGAGGCTGGCGTCGCAGAACCCGCCGTTGCGGCCGGAGGCCGCCCATCCGACGGTCTGGGCCTCGAGCAGGACGACGCGGGCCGCGGGGTTGCGAACCTTCGCCTTCACCGCCGTCCACAGTCCGGTGTAGCCCCCGCCGACCACGAGAAGGTCGGCGGTGCGCGCCGCGGTGAGGACGGGGTACGTGACCACGTCACCGACGTCCTCCAGCCAGAAGCAGGCGTCGCGCACGCCGTCCAGCGCCTCGTCGACGAGCCCTGCCGGCGGCGCCTGGCGCTCGAAGACCGTGGGTCGTCCGCCTCCGCGCGACGATCTAGCGGGCGGCATGGGCATCGCCGACCGACAGCGCCTCGTCCAGGACCGCCAGACCGGCACGCGCCTCGTCGGCGGTGATGTTGAGGGCGGGCACGACGTGGAGGCGGTGGTAGTTCACGAACGGCAGCAGCCCGTGCTTCTTGCACGCCGCGACGATCTCGTTCATCGCCGGGCTCGTCCCCCCGTACGGTGCCAGCGGCTCCCGGGTCTCCCGGTCGGCGACGAGGTCGAGCGCCCAGAACGCCCCCACCCCACGGACCTCACCGACACAGGGGTGTCGCTCGGCCAGCTCGGCGAGCCCCGGTGCGAAGACCGTCTCCCCCAGCGTGGCGGCGTTCTCGACGATGCGCTCGTCCTTCATCGTCTCGATCGTGGCGACCGCGGCGGCGCAGGCGAGCGGGTGGCCCGAGTAGGTGAGGCCGCCGGGATAGGGTCGATCGGCGAAGGTCCCGTAGATCGGCTCGGAGATGATCACGCCGCCCAGCGGCACGTATCCCGACGTCACGCCCTTGGCGAACGTGATGAGGTCCGGTGTCGCGTCGTACAGGTCGAGTGCGAACCACGTGCCGGTCCGGCCGAACCCGGCCATCACCTCATCGGCGATCCAGACGATCCCGTAGCGGTCGCACAGCGCCCGCACCCCCTCGAGGTAGCCCGGCGGCGGGGGCATGATGCCCGCGGTGCCCGGGATGGTCTCGAGGATGATCGCCGCGATCGTGTCGGGCCCCTCCATCTGGATCGTGTGCTCGAGGTGCGTGAGCGCACGCTCGCACTCCTCGGCCTCGGTCGTCGCGTGGAACTCGGTGCGATAGAGGAACGGCCCGAAGAAGTGGACGACACCGTCCGCCCCGTAGTCGTTGGGCCAGCGCCGCGGGTCACCGGTCAGGTTGACCGCGGTCTGGGTGCCACCGTGGTACGAGCGGTAGCGGCTCAGCACCTTGCGGCGTCCGGTGTGCAGGCGCGCCATGCGCACGGCGTGCTCGACGGCGTCCGCCCCGCCGTTGGTGAAGAAGACGCGGTCCATCCCCTCGGGCGCGAGCTCGGCGACGAGGGCCGCGGCCTCCGAGCGGGCGGCGTTGGCGTGCTGGGGCGCGATCGTGCACAGGCGCGCGGCCTGGTCCTGGATGGCCTTGACCACGCGCGGGTGCTGGTGCCCGATGTTGGTGAAGACCAGCTGCGAGGAGAAGTCGAGGTATCGCTGCCCCTGGTCGTCGACGACGTAGCTCCCCTCGGCGCTCTCGATCACCATCGGGTTCATGGAGGCCTGCGCGACCCACGAGTGGAAGACGTGCGCGCGGTCGAGCTCGTACGTGCGGTTCGTCATGACGTCCTCTCTAGCTGTTCTTCGGGAAGGCGAGCTCGAGGCCGCCGACGGGCTTCACGGCGGGATCACCCCACCGCGAGGTGACCACCTTTCCACGGGTGAAGAAGTGGACGCCCTCGGTCCCGTGCGCGTGGCTATCGCCGAAGAGCGAGCTCTTCCACCCGCCGAACGAGTAGTACGCCATCGGCACCGGGATCGGGACGTTGATGCCGATCATCCCGACCTCGACCTCGTACTCGAACTTCCGCGCGGCCCCGCCGTTGCTGGTGAACAGCGCGACACCGTTGCCATACGGGTTCGCGTTGACGAGGGCGACGGCCTCGTCGTACGTGTCGGTGCGCACGACCGAGAGGACCGGGCCGAAGATCTCCTCGGTGTAGACGCTCATGTCGGGCGTGACCTGGTCGAACAACGTGGGGCCGAGCCAGAAGCCCTCCGCTCCACCGTCGGCGGCGACCTCGCGCCCGTCCACGACCAGCTTGGCTCCGGCCTCCTCGCCGGCATCGACGAACGACGCGACCTTGTCGCGGTGCGCCCGGGTGACGAGCGGCCCCATGTCGGCGCCCTTCGTCCCGTCGCCGGTGCGCAGGGTGCGCGTGCGGTCGGCGATCTTGGCGACGAGCTCGTCCCCGACTCCACCGACGGCGACGACGACGCTGATCGCCATGCAGCGTTCGCCGGCAGAGCCGTAGCCGGCGCTGACCGCCTGGTCCGCGGCCAGGTCGAGGTCGGCGTCGGGCAACACGACCATGTGGTTCTTGGCACCACCCAGCGCCTGCACCCGCTTGCCCGACTGGCTCGCCCGCTCGTAGACGTAGCGGGCGATGGGCGTCGAGCCGACGAAGCTGATCGCCTTGACGTCGGGGCTGTCCAGGAGTGCGTCGACGGCGACCTTGTCCCCCTGGAGGACGTTGAAGACACCGTCGGGCAGCCCGGCCTCCTTCCACCGCTCGGCGATCCAGATTGCGGCCGAGGGATCCTTCTCGCTCGGCTTGAGGACCACCGTGTTGCCCGCGGCGATCGCGACCGGGAAGAACCACATCGGGACCATCGCCGGGAAGTTGAACGGGCTGATGATCCCGACCACGCCGAGCGGCTGGCGCTTGGAGTGCACGTCGACCCCGGAGGAGACGCCCTCGGAGTAGCCACCCTTGAGCAGGTGCGGGATCCCGCAGGCGAACTCGACGACCTCCAGGCCTCGGGTCACCTCCCCCAGAGCGTCGTCGAGCACCTTGCCGTGCTCGGCGGTGATGATCGCCGCGAGCTCGTCCTTGCGGGCGTTGAGGATCTCGCGGAACGCGAAGACGGTCTGCGTGCGCCTGGTGACCGACGTGTCGGCCCAGGAGCGCGCCGCGGCCGAGGCCGCACCGATCACGCGCTCGGCGTCGGCCTGGTCGGCGAAGACGACCTGCCCGGTCACGGCGCCGGTCGCGGGGTTGGTGACATCGCCGGTACGAGCGGCGGCGCCGGACCTGGAGCTGCCGAGGAACGGTGCGCCGTCGAGCCAGTGCGGAATCACGGTGGGAGTGCTCATGGGCACGAGCGTGCGCCCGGCGGGCCACCCCCCACAATGGACGGATTGTCACCCGTGCTCGATACAGGATTGCGGAGTGTAGCCTTCTGCCATGCCGCTCCCGACGCTCCGCGCCGTCTTGGCCTCGGACGCCCTCCGCGTCGCCGAGCCGCAGGTGCTGGCGGGCGCCGACCGGCTCGACCGGCAGGTCCGTTGGGTCCACGTCAGCGAGGTCCGAGAGGTCACCGGGCTGCTCACCGGCGGCGAGCTGCTCCTCTCCACCGGCCTGGCGATGCGGGGGGACGAGGCCGACGCGGCGGCGTACGTCGGTGAGCTCGTCGACGCCGGCGCGACCGGGCTCCTCGTCGAGCTCGGCGAGTCCTTCAGCGCGGTGCCCGCGGCGGCGCTGGCCGTCGCCCGTCGGCGCCGGTTCCCCGTGGTCGCCCTCCGGAGGCCCACCCGCTTCGTCGAGATCACCGAGCAGGTGCACCGTGCGATCGTCGCCGAGCAGTACGAGCACGTCGACTTCGCGCGGCGGGTCCACGAACGCTTCACCTCGCTGAGCCTCGAGGGAGCCGGGGCCCAGGTGATCGTCGAGGAGACCGCCGCCCTGGCCGGCTCGTCCGTCGTGCTCGAGGATCTGTCTCGTCACGTCGTGGCCTACGCGGCGCTGGGGCGTCCCGCCGCCGGCCTGCTCCAGGCGTGGGAGCGACGCTCGCGGCTGGTCGCCTTCACCGACCTCACCGGCGTGACGGGGCCCGAGGGCTGGATGACCTCCCCGGTCGGCGTGCAGCAGCAGCGCTGGGGCCGGCTGGTCGTCGTGAATCCCGCCTCCGACCAGGAGCGCCTCGCGATGGTCCTCGAGCGCGCGGCCCAGGCGCTGGAGCTCGGCCGGATGGTGGAGAGCGACCGGTTCGGGATCACCCACCAGGCTCAGGGTGGATTCCTCACCGAGCTCGCCGCGGGTCGCGTGGTCGACGTCGCCGAGGCCGAGGCGCGCGCCCGAGCGCTCGGGCTCCCCGCGGTGGCGCCGTACGTGGCCCTCGTCGTGCGCGCCGCACCGCGCGCCGGAGGGACGAGCACCGATCCGGTGGCGGCCCACCGCGGCGCACGGCGCCTCGTCGAGCGCGTCGCCCAGGCCGGGCGCGACGCCCGGCTCCCCCTCATCCTCGGCTCGCTCGGGCCTGTGGAGGTGGCGGTGCTGCTCGCGACCGGCGAGCGGGGCGGCGACGCCGCTGTCGCGCAGCTCGCGGAGACCCTGCACGCCCAGCGCGTCCGCCAGCCCGACCTCGATCCCGTGTCGGTCGGCGTGGGCGTCCCTGCCGAGACGGTGCTCACCGCCGGCGCTGGGCTGCGGCACGCCCAGCACGTCGCGGAGGTGGCCCACGCCCTGCCACCGGCACGCCGCAGACCGTTCTTCCGGGCCAGCGACGTCCGTCTCCACGGACTCGTGGCCCTCTTGCAGGACGACCCGCGGGTCCAGGCGTTCGCCGAGGCAGAGCTCGACCGGCTGCTCGTCCACGAGGCGACGCACGAGGACGGGATGCTCCAGCTGCTCCGCCAGTACCTCGCCGTGGGCGGCAACAAGACCGAACTGGCGCGCGTCAGCCACCGCAGCCGCCCCGCGCTCTACAAGAAGCTCGCGCACCTCGAGCGCATCCTCGGCGTCCGCCTCGACGACGCCGACTCCCGGCTCGCCCTGGGGGTCGCCCTCCTGGTGCACGACCAGCCGCGGTGACCGCGCGCGGTCGACGCCGCCTCGACCGATAGGTTGGTGACCCAGGCCGCACCGGCGGCCACGGGAGCGAGGAGCACGACATGACGACCTGGGGCTGGATCGCCGTCTTCACCGTGGTGGCAGGTTTCGGCATGCTGCCGCTCGTCGTCGACCGCGCGACGTCCGCCAAGCTCGTCGGCACCACCGCGGCGTGCCTGGTGCTCGCCTTCTTCGCCGCCCTCCTCGTCATCGCACTGCCGAAGACGATCGCCTGAGCGGCGACACGACGTCACCGCAGACGACCCTGTGGTGACACACCGGCTGTTGTCCGCTCGCGGACGACGTGCTGGAATCGCGCCATGACCACACCCCGCGCCTTCGACCCCGCCAGCATCCCCGCCGGACAGCACATCGGCGGTCGGTACGCCGACGGCTCCGGTGCCGACGACGTCGTGGTCAGCAACCCCGCGACGGGGGAGGTCGTACGCAGGTTCGCCTCGGCCACAGACTCCGACGTCGACGACGCGGTGGCCGCAGCGGCCCGCGCGTACCCCGGATGGTCCGCCGCCACCCCTGGTGAGCGGAGCACCGCGCTCCACGCGCTGGCGCGCCGGCTCGAGCAGATCGCGGACGACCTCGCCGCCGCCGAGACGTTGCAGACGGGCAAGTCGATCCGGATGTCCACGGAGTTCGACGTCCCGGGCACGATCGACAACACCGCCTTCTTCGCCGGGGCTGCCCGCAACCTGGAGGGCAGGGCGAGCGCCCGCTACTCCGCCGACCACACCTCCTCGATCCGGCGTGAGCCGATCGGCGTGGTCGGCTCGGTCGCCCCGTGGAACTACCCGCTCCAGATGGCGGCCTGGAAGGTCCTCCCGGCGATCGCCGCTGGCAACACCGTGGTCCTCAAGCCGGCCGAGATCACACCGTTCACCTCCCTGATGCTCGCCCAGGCCGCCACCGAGGCCGGGCTGCCCGACGGTGTCGTCAACGTCGTCAACGGCCCCGGTCCGACGACCGGGAGCGCCGTCGTCGGCCACCCGGGCGTCCGCATGGTGTCCTTCACCGGGTCGACGGCGGTCGGTCGGCAGATCGCGACGACGGCCGCCGCCTCGGTGAAGCGCGTACACCTCGAGCTGGGCGGCAAGGCGCCGTTCGTCGTGTTCGACGACGCCGACCTCGAGGCGGCCGTCCGTGGCGCCGTCGCGGGCTCGCTGATCAACGGCGGGCAGGACTGCACGGCGGCCACCCGGGCGTACGTCCACGCGAGCCTCTTCGAGGCGTTCGTCGACGGGGTCGCCGAGCTGATGCGCAAGGTGGTCGTCGGAGACCCCAGCGACCCCGCGACCGACCTCGGGGCGCTCAGCTCGGCGGCGCACCGCGACAAGGTGGCCGCGATGGTCGACCGCGCCCGGGCCGCCGGCGCCCAGGTGGTGTGCGGTGGAAGCTCGCCCGAGCGCGCGGGCTTCTTCTACGAGCCGACCCTCCTGACGGGGCTCCCCCAGGACGCGGAGGCCGTCCAGCAGGAGATCTTCGGGCCGGTCCTGGTGGCGCTTCCGTTCGAGTCCGACGACGAGGCGGTCCGGCTCGCCAACGACACCCCGTACGGCTTGGCGGCGTCGGCGTGGACGCGTGACGTCTACCGTGCCCAGCGCGCGGCCGCGGAGATCCAGGCCGGCTGCGTCTGGATCAACGACCACATCTCCATCGTCTCCGAGATGCCGCACGGCGGCTACAAGCAGTCGGGCTACGGCAAGGACATGAGCGCGTACTCGTTCGAGGAGTACACCCAGGTCAAGCACGTGATGCAGGACGTGACCGGCACTGCTCGCAGGCCGTGGCACAGCACCGTCATGGGGGTGTGACCGGCGGCACCTTCAGCAGAGCCGGGGGATTGCATAGAAGGTCTATCTGTTGACGGGCGTATAACATAGGTCTGTGGACTCGCTGCCTCCGGTCGACCAGACCGACATCCGGTTCACGCTCGGGATGCAGCTGCGAGAGCTCTTGCGCGTCGCACCATCGGTGCACGCCCGCCTCGCCTCCGAGATCGGGATCGGCGTCACCGACGCCCTGGCGCTCGACAACGCCATGGCGGCACTGCCGCGACCCCTGGGCGTCGGCGACCTGGCCCACCGGCTCGGAATCCGTTCCGCCTCGGCGACCGTCGCGGTCGACCGCCTGGTCTCGTCGGGGCACATGGAGCGCACTCCGCACCCGACCGACCGGCGTCGCACCAGCCTCCAGCCGACCGGCTCCGCCTACTCCGACGCCCGACGTGCTCTCTCTCCGCTGATCTCCGCCATCCGCGAGCTCACCTCCGACCTCGATGACGAGTCGGCCCGCACGATCACGACGTTCCTCGACGACGCCATCGCGATCCTGCGCGAGTACGCCGACCACGGAGGCGCTGACGAGCCCGTGCGCGGGCCCGCGAGCGACGACCCGGCTCCCCGTTCCGACACCTAGGAGAGTGCGGCCAGAGCGGCGCGGATCAGCCGTTCGTCCCGCTCACGCACCACGAGGGTGACCGCACGCTCGCCGCGTCGGACCGCTCGGGCGGCCCGGTCCGCGCCGGGCGACCCGATCTCCACAGCGCCCACCTCGTCGGTCAGCGTGCGTACGGCGAGGGCATCGAGGACGAGCGGCCCGTGGATCTCGTCGCGGTCGACCTCCACCCGCGTGCGGTCGCGGGTCGCACGAGCGCGCGCCTGAGCCACGACGACGTCCACGAGGGAGTCGCGCTCCGGCTCGGTCGGGGCCCGCACGTCGAGGACGCCGGTGGTCTCCCCGGCGGTGAGGCCGTCGGCGGGCTCGCGGGACGCGAGTTCACCGAAGGTGGCGCGCACGTCGGCATCTCCGTGCACCTTGGCCTGCTTCGCGGCCGCCAGGACCGTCATCGCACAGGTCAGCGAGGGGTCGGCGCGTACCGCCATGGGCGCCTCGTACGGCACGGGGTCGCCGCGGAAGGTGAACCTCCACCGACCGCGTGGCCAGGCGATTGAGACGACCCCCGCCGCGGCCTCGGGTGGGAGCACGCAGGCGAGGTCGTCGGCGACCTCGACCCAGACGCCCGAGGGTGTGCGCCACCACGTCCACCCGGGCCCCTCCCCCACCACCGACGCACCGTCCATGACGGCCATCCTGCCGGGTCTGGCACGAGGAGCGCGACACCTGCACGGGATACTGGCGCCATGCGCATCACCCGGGACGACACCGACGCTGTCGAGGAGTCCGACCTCACCGCCCGCCAGAAGGCCGAGAAGCTGGTCGAGCTCGCCACCGGCGCGGGCTACGAGCTCGCCGACGACGTCACACCGCGCTCGCTCCTGGTCGCCGCCTCGGAGTTCCTCGGGTTCGACGGCTCGTGGGACCGGCAGGAGGAGGTGCTGGCGATGGCGGACACGGCCGCGGGCGCCTCGGCCATCCACCCCGACGTCGTGCGGGTCGGCGCTGCGCTCGCACGTGGTCTCGACCCGTCGGAGTACGCCGACCGCTACCGCCGGTCGGGACGCATCACGCCACTGTCGGCCCACTACATGGCCGACCTCTACGACGAGGCCGGCGAGCCGCTGGCGGCCGAGCGGTGGCTCAACATCGGGATCCGGGCGCTCGAGCACCTCGACCCCGACATGGTGGACACGAGCACCTGGGACCTTCTGCTCCTGTCCCGCCGCAACCTGCGCGCACGCCTCGGCCGCCCCAAGGACGGGTACGACGAGGAGGCAGAGGCCGCCGACACGCACGTCGCGATCGACAGCGACGAGAGCGATTGACATGGAGCTCGGGGACGTCGTCCGGAGGCGACGGATGGTGCGGGCCTACGACGGACGACCGGTGCCGCGGGCACTCGTCGACCGGATGCTCGAGCACGCGACCCACGCTCCGAGCGCGGGGTTCAGCCAGGGATGGGCCTTCCTCGTCCTGGACTCCCCCGAGGACGTCACCCGGTTCTGGGAGGCGACGACGCCCCCGGACCGGGCGGCCGCGCCGTCACGGTGGCAGCGCGGCATGCGGACCGCTCCGGTGGTGATCGTGCCGCTGGCGCACAAGGACGCCTACCTCGAGCGCTACGCCGAGCCCGACAAAGGATGGACCGACCGCGACGAGGCACGCTGGGCGGTGCCGTACTGGTACGTGGACACCGCCATGGCGTCGCTGCTCATCCTGCTGACCGCCGTCGACGAGGGCTTGGGCGCGTGCTTCTTCGGGATCCCCCCGACGCGTACGGCCGCGTTCCGCAGCACCTTCGGCGTCCCTGAGGCGTACGACCCGATCGGCGCGGTCACGGTCGGATACCGCGCCGAGGACCACGTGCCGTCCTCGCGCGGACGTGCGCGCCGTGGACTCGACGAGGTCGTCCACCGGGGGTCGTGGGGCCTGCCGTCCGACGATGATCTTGGCATGTGATCAACATCACGAGTAGCCTCACCGCATGCTGCTCGCCGAGGAACTCACGCTGCTCGCTCTCGACCCGGAGACGGGAATGCTCCGGGGACGTGAGGCGTGCGTCGACCACGCCCTCGCCGGTGCCGTCCTCCTCGACCTCGCCGCGGCCGGCCACCTCCGTCTCGACGACGACACGATGCTCGTCCTCGGTGACACGTCACCGAGGTCGCCGCTGCTCGGCGGCGGCCTGTCCTTGCTGACCGGCCAGCTCCCCGTCGGCGTGCGTGACGCGATCCGGCACCTCGCGCCCACGCTGCGGGCCACGGTGCTCGAGAGCATGGCCGAGCGCGGCATGCTGCGGCGCGAGATCCACCGCAGCCTGGTGCTCAAGATCCTCGTCCGGTGGTACACCGCGTCACCCGACACGAGCGACTCCGTCCGCGCCGACCTGGAGACGATCTTCGCAGCTGTCGGCGGCTCGGCACCTGAGCCCGGCACCGACCTCGAGCCACGGGCGGCCGGCCTCCTCACCGTCCTCGACGGGGCCGACCTTCTCGAGCTGGTGAGCCCGTCGCAGCCGGACACGACACAGGTGCGCTCGTGGTGCCAGACACCGCGGCCCGACGAGGGCGACGACCTCCGTTGCGCCGTGCACGCCGCGCTCAGCGAGCTCTCTGCTCCCGGTCCGAGAGCCTCGCGCACGTCCAGGCGGACCGCCTCGGTCTGAGGCGCCGGCGGGTCAGCCCTCGGGTCCCCGTGACCTCGGATACGCGCGGGGCGCACCCAGGTCGCATCCCGGCTGCCTCTCGACGGGGATGGTGTGCGCTCTCGGCCTGGTACGGATCGTCGCCCAGGCCACGACCGCGCCGAGTCCCAGCATCGCCGCACAGATGACCATCGCCTGGTCGAAGCCCGCGTCGAACACTCCCGGGTCCGACAGTGCACCGCCGACGATCCCGACCAGGGGCGGCAGCGCGGCCACCGCGAGCAGCTGCGCCGTACGCGCCACCGCGTTGTTCACCCCCGACGCGATCCCGGCGAGGCGGTCGGGCGCCGCGGCCAGGACCGCCGTGGTCAGCGGCGCCACCAGCACCGTGAGCCCGATCCCGAAGACGACGACTCCCGGCGCCACCTCGCTCAGGTACGCCGCGTCCGGACCGATCCGCAGCATCAGCAGCAGCCCAGCCGCCGCGACGACCGGCCCCACGGTCATGGGGATCCGCGGCCCGATGCGGGTCGCCACGGCGCCGGCGTAGGAGGAGAAGAGAAGCATCAGGAACGTGACCGGAAGCGTCGCCGCGCCCGCCGCCAGCGGCGAGTAGCCGGCGACGACCTGCAGCTGCACCACGAGCAGGAAGAAGACCGCGCCCAGCGCGCCGTACACGACGAACGTCACCAGGTTCGCGCCGCTGAACACCCGGTCGCGAAAGAGACCGAGCGGCACGAGCGGGTCAGGACTGCGACGCTCCTGCACGACGAAGAGCAGCAGGACGACGAGACCGCCGACGGCCAGCCAGTCGCTGGAGGCGATGAGGCCGTAGGTCAGGACGGCCAGTCCGCCCGCGGCCAGCGCCACCCCGACGAGGTCGAGATGCTTCGGCGCCCGCGGGTCCCGACTCTCGGGCACGTGCCGGGCGCACACCCAGACCACCAGCACCGCGAGCGGCAGGTTGAGCAGGAACACCGCACGCCAGCTCACCGCCTCCACGAGCCATCCCCCGAGGAGGGGGCCCACGGCCGCAGCGACTCCGCCAAGTCCCGACCACGCCCCGATCGCCGCTCCTCTGTCCTCGGGGTCGAACGACGCGGAGATCAGCGCCAGGCTCCCCGGTGTCAGCAGAGCCCCGCCGATGCCCTGGAGGACGCGGGCGGCGATCAGCGTGGAGACGTCCGGAGCGACGCCGCACAGCAGCGAGGCGACCGCGAACCAGAGCACGCCGATCACGAACACCCGCCGCCGGCCGAAGCGGTCACCGAGCGCACCGCCGAGCAGGATCAGCGACGCGAGGCTCAGCGTGTAGCCGTTGACGACCCACTGCAGACCGCCGATGTCGGCGTCGAGGTCGTCGCCGATCGTGGGGAGGGCGACGTTGACCACGGTGCCGTCGAGCATCGCCATGCTCGACCCGAGCACGGTGGCGAGCAGGAGCCAGCGGCCTGCGGCGCTGCGGAGACGGACGGGCTCGTCCACGTGCGACACCGTACGCACCGATGGGGCCTCATGGGGAAGACTGGCGTCATGACGGTACGCACGCCCGACCCCAACCCCGGCTGGCTCTCCGATCACGCGCTCGACGAGACCCGCGGCCGGGTCCCGATCCTCTACGTCGAGGCCATCCCGGTCCGCATGGATCCTGACGGGCTCGTCGCCGAGATCGGGCTGCTGCTGCGGGGCTCCGCGCACACCGGCGCGATCTCGCGCTCGTTCGTCTCCGGGCGCGTCATGCACGGCGAGCGCGTCCGCGACGCTCTGATGCGCCACCTCGAGAAGGACCTGGGCCCGACCGCCTTCCCGGTGCTGCCGGTCAGCACCGTGCCGTTCGCGGTCACCGAGTACTTCCCCTACCCGGGGGCGTCGCAGTTCTTCGACGCCCGCCAGCACGCCGTCGCGCTCGCGTACGTGGTGCCGGTCTCGGGCGAGTGCCAGCCGCGCCAGGACGCGCTGGAGCTGACGTGGCTCACCCCGGGCGAGGCGTCGACCGACGCGGTCGCGGCCGAGATGGAGGGCGGTCGCGGGGCCCTGCTGCGGCAGGCGCTGGGCTACCTGGGGGTGCTCGGCGGCTGACCGCCTCAGCCCACCGCCTTGAGCCCCACCACCCCGCCGATGATCATCGCGAGGAACAGCAGGCGCACCACGGAGACCGGCTCGACACCGGTCGCCATCGCGTACGCGACGGTGAGCGAGGCGCCGATGCCGACCCACACGGCGTACGCGGTGCCGGTCGGCAGGCTCCGCATGGCGTACGCCAGCCCGACCATGCTGAGGACCACCGCCACGCCGAACACGACCGACGGGACGAGTCGGGTGAGACCGGCCGATCGCCCGAGCGCGGTCGCCCAGACCGCTTCGAGGACGCCGGAGACGACGAGGACCAGCCATGCCATGACGGGCTCCTGACCACGTGGTGTCGACGTCTTCGCATGACCGGGTACGTCGCTTCTCGTCCGGAGCCGGGTGGCTGATCACAGCGTACGAGACGCCTCGAAGTTACCCACCGGTAGTGTTTGGCGTACCTTACCCAGAGAACGCCCTTCGCTGGGGCTAAGGTGCGCTAGTCAGTACTACCGGCAGGAGCAGAGCATGCAGGTCGTCGCGATCGTCGTCTCGCTGGCCATCACCGCCGTCGCCGTCGCGCTCGCCGCCAGGGCGGTCGCCTCGATGGTGCGCGTGGTGAGGATGGGCCGGCAGACGCACAACCGGACCGACAACCCGGGGACGCGCTGGAAGAACATGCTGGTCGAGACCCTCGGCCACACGCGGATGCTCCAGTGGCACTGGATCGGCATCATGCACTGGTTCGTGTTCGCGGGATTCATCCTGCTGTCCACGATGGTCGCCGCGGCCTACTTCCAGATCTTCGACGCCCACGCGGTGCTTCCGATCATCGGGCACTGGGTCGTCTACCAGTGGGTGAGCGACCTCCTGTCGTGGCTGACCCTGATCGGCATCCTGTACCTGATCTTCGTCCGCCAGCGGAACAAGCCCAACAAGCTCGGCCGCAAGTCCCGCTTCTTCGGCTCCACGTTCTGGCAGGCCTACTTCGTCGAGGCTGTCATCCTGTCGGTCGTCGTCTGCGGCTTCCTGCTCCGCGGCCTCGAGTACGCGCTGTTCTCGCACGACGACCCCGCCCAGGCGACGTTCGCCCACTTCCCCGGCACCTTCTGGCTCGGGGAGCTCTTCTCCGGGATGTCGGCCGGAGCGCTCGAGACGACCATCTACGCCGTCGCGATGGTGAAGATCGCCATCTCGATGACCTGGTTGATCACGATCTCGCTCAACATCACCATGGGTGTCGCCTGGCACCGCTTCACCGCCTGGGTCAACATCTGGTTCAAGCGCGAGGCCTCCGGCGCTCCCGCCCTCGGTGGGCTGAAGCCGATCTACGTGGACGACACGCCGGTCACGATCGAGACGATGGAGGACCTCGACGAGGACGCGTTCGAGAAGCTCGGCGTCGGCAAGGTCGAGGACTTCTCCTGGAAGGGCATCCTCGACTTCACCACCTGCACCGAGTGCGGCCGCTGCCAGTCGCAGTGCCCCGCCTGGAACACCGACAAGCCGCTCTCGCCCAAGCTGCTCGTGATGGGTCTGCGCGACCACGCGTACGCCAAGGCGCCGTACGTCCTCGCCGGCGAGGACGGTCGCGACGGTCTCTCCGAGGCGGTCACCACGGAGGCGGAGCGTCCGCTGATCGGCGACGAGTCGGTCTACGGCGTCATCGACCCCGACGTCCTCTGGTCCTGCACCAACTGCGGCGCCTGCGTCCAGCAGTGCCCGGTCGACATCGAGCACGTCGACCACATCATGGACATGCGCCGCTACCAGGTGCTCGTGGAGTCCAACTTCCCCACCGAGCTCAACAACATCTTCAAGGGCCTCGAGCGCAAGGGGAACCCCTGGAACATGTCGCCCAAGAACCGGATGGACTGGGCGAAGGACCTCGATTTCGAGGTGAAGCAGGTCGGCGTCGACATCGAGGACCTGGACGAGGTCGACTGGTTGTTCTGGGTCGGCTGCGCCGGGGCGTACGAGGACCGCGCCAAGAAGACCACGCAGGCGGTCGCCGAGCTGCTCGACACCGCGGGCGTCTCGTTCGCCGTGCTCGGTGACGGCGAGACGTGCTCGGGTGATCCTGCCCGCCGCGCCGGCAACGAGATCGTGTTCGCCCAGCTCGCGGCGCAGAACGTCGAGGTCTTCAAGGAGACGAAGGTCAAGAAGGTCGTCTCGACCTGCGCCCACTGCTTCAACACGCTCAAGAACGAGTACAAGGACTTCGGCATCGAGCTCGAGGTCGTGCACCACACGCAGCTGCTCAACCGGCTCGTGCGCGAGGGCCGGCTCACGCCGCTCGCACCGGCCGACGAGAAGGTCGCCGGCAAGACGATCACCTACCACGACCCGTGCTTCCTCGGCCGCCACAACAAGGTGTACGAGGCGCCCCGCGAGCTGCTCGACGTGATCCCC
Organism: Mumia sp. zg.B21; assembly: GCF_019550855.1. NCBI lineage: Bacteria > Bacillati > Actinomycetota > Actinomycetes > Propionibacteriales > Nocardioidaceae > Mumia > Mumia sp. zg.B21. The sequence goes on from NZ_JAHWCJ010000001.1 coordinate 1,714,365, forward strand.
AACGCCGAGCTCAAGGAGATGCCGCGCAACTCCGAGCGCTCGTTCTGCTGCGGTGCTGGTGGCGCCCGGATGTGGATGGAGGAGACGCTCGGCGAGCGGATCAACCTCAACCGCACCCAGGAGGCCATCGACACCGGTGCCGACCAGATCGCGGTCGGCTGTCCGTTCTGCCGGGTCATGCTGGCCGACGGCCTAACCGCGAAGCAGGCCGACGGTGCTGCTCGCGAAGAGGTCGAGGTGCTCGACGTGGCGCAGCTCCTCCTCGCCGGCGTCAAGCGCAAGGCGGCCGCCGACCCCGCGACCGAGCCCGGGCCCGACGCGACCGCCGCCGACGCCGGCATGGCGGCGACGGCGACCGCCGTCCTCGAGCGGCCCGAGGGCCCCGGTGAGGACCTCGACGAGCCCGAGGCGGGCACGCCGGAGGAGAACCGCAAGATCGCCGAGGAGTCCGACATCCCCGTCGACGACGAGGGCCACGGCCACTCCAAGCCCTGACGCCCGCCCTCGCGTGATTCGGTGAGGAGATCGGGGGCCGTCGACGGCCGAGTCCCGATTTCCTCACCGAATCGCCGTCTTGGCGGGCGGGGTCACGCGTCGCGGCGGCGGAGCGCGACAGCTGCGAGCGCCATCAGCACGGCGATCTCCGCCGCGAAGATCGCGAAGCTCGGCCAGGCGTCCAGCAGGTTCGGGTTGAACGACACGGGCGTCGCGATCACCGCTCCGGCGCTCCCCGGCATGACCCGCTCGAGGAACAGGCCGAAGTCACCGGGGATCAGCGCGACCATGTTGCTGGCCACGAAGCACAGCCCGATGGTGATCGTGATGGCCGCCGCGGTGTGGCGCAGCAGGGTCCCGATCGCGATCGAGAGCAGCCCCAGACCCGCCATGAAGAGGCCGCTGCCGTACATCGCCCGCAGCACGTCCCCCTCGAGCGCCATGCCGATGCCCTCGCGGTCGAGGAAGTAGTTGCCGCCGAAGTAGCCGATCAGGGCCGTCAGCGTGCCGACGACGAACAGCAGGCTCGCGACCAGCAGCGACTTCGCTGCGAGCACGCGCCCTCGTCGGGGAACGGCGGCGAACGTCGCCCGGACCATCCCGGTGCCGTACTCGCTGGTGACGGCGAGCACCCCCAGCACGACGGCCGTGATCTGGGCGATCATCATGCCCCAGGTGAGGAAGGCGCCGGGCGACTCGTCGGCCTCCGGGCTCGCGAGCCAGTCGGCATTGCCCCAGCACACGACGATCGTCAGGCCGGCTCCCAGGCCGACCAGAGCGGCGAGGGTCCACCACGTCGCGCGGACCGAGCGCAGCTTGATCCACTCGGCGCTGAGCACGTCGCCGAACCCTTGCCGGTGGACCGCCTGCTCCGACCCGACCGCGACGGTCTGCGTCGCGGTGCTCATGCCGCTGCTCCTGCCGTGACGGCGCCAACCTTCGAGCGGTACTCGACACTGTCGGCGGTCAACCTCATGAAGGCGTCCTCGAGCGAGGACCGCACCAGCGTGAGCTCGTGCAGCGGGAGGCTGTCGTGGTGCAGGAGATCGCCGATCGCCGACGCGTCGAGGCCCTGGACGTGGAGCGCGTCGCCGACGCCCTCCACGTCGAGCCCGCTCCTCGTCAGCAGCTCGGTCACGGCCGTGCGTGCCGGTGACTTGACCCGGACGTACGAGGTGGCGTGCGCGGCGATGAAGTCTTCGGTCGACATGTCGGCGAGGATCTGTCCGCGCCCGATGACGATCAGGTGGTCGGCCATCATCGCCATCTCCGACATGAGGTGGCTGGAGATGAAGACCGTACGGCCTTCGTCGGCGAGCCGGCGCGCGAGTGCGCGGACCCACCTGATGCCCTCGGGGTCGAGCCCGTTGACCGGCTCGTCGAGGATGACGACCGGCGGATCGCCGATCAGCGCAGCGGCGATCCCGAGCCGCTGCCCCATCCCCAGCGAGTAGCGTCCCGCCCGCTGACGAGCCACGGACTCCAGACCGACGAGCTCGAGCACCTCACCGACGCGGGTGGCCGGGATGCCGTTGCTCGCGGCGAGCCAGCGCAGGTGGTCACGCGCTGATCGGCCTGGGTGGAAGGCGTGGGCGTCGAGGAGCGCGCCGACCGAGCGCAGCGGCGCAGATGACGTCTGGTGCCGATGACCGTTGACCGTCACCGAGCCCGCCGTCGGGGCGTCCAGACCGAGGATCATCCTCATGGTGGTCGACTTCCCCGCACCGTTGGGGCCGAGGAATCCGGTCACGCGACCTGGTCTGACCGTGAAGTCGATGGCGTCGACGGCGACATTGTCGCCGAACGTCTTGGTGAGTGCCTGGGCGCGGATCATCCGATCGCCCGCCCCGATGTCTGAGCTGTCCATGCGCTCAGAGTCACGGGCAGTGGCGCCTGGGGGCATCGGGGAAACACCCCGGCCGTCCCCTGAGCCGACCCTGGAGACCGCCGTCGTACGGCGTCAGCCGATGACGGGGCGTGACTCCCCCAGCGCGGGGCGTGCGCCGGTACGAGACACCGCGAGAGCGGCCGTCTCCGCCCCTCGGCGCAGCGCCTGCTGCGCGTCGAGGCCGTCCACGCTCGCGGAGAGGAAGCCGGCGGCGAACGCGTCACCCGCGCCGGTGAGGTCCTCGACCTCCGTCTTCTCGGCGCGCTGGCGTACGAGGAAGCCGTCGGGGGTCATCTGGACCGCCCCCGAGGCGCCGAGGGTGGCGACCGCGGTCGGGTACCACCGGCCCAGCGCCAGCAGCGCCCTGTCGGGTTCGTCCTCCCCGGTCATGCATCGCAGCTCGTCGGCGTTGGGCAGAATCACGTCGACCCCGGACGTCCAGTCCACGAACTCCTCGACCCCGGCCTCGCGCAGGAACGCCACCGACCCCGGGTCGACCGACACCACAGCGCCGCGGTCGCGTGCACGGGCGACGATCTCCTGCGCGACCGGACGCGTCGCGGGATCGAAGAACGAGTAGCCGGTGAGGTGGACCCACCGGACGTCCTTCCAGGCCGACAGGGGGACGTCCTTGGTCGACAGGGCGCTGTTCGCGCCGCGGTCGACGAACATCGTCCGCTCTCCCGCCTCGTCGAGGGTGATGACGATCGTGGCGGTGTCGTGCTCCCCGTCGGCGGCGATGCGCGCCTGCACGCCGAAGCGCTCGAGCGACTCCGTGTGCCGGCGTGCGCCGTCCCTGCCGGCACGTCCGACGAACATCACATCGGCACCGAGCGACCCCAGCCACGCCGCGACGTTCGCCGCGGAACCGCCATCGCGCCTGCGGATCACCGCGGGGGTGTCGCTCGCTGGGGTGACAGTCGAGAGGGGCCGGACGATGAGGTCGTCGACCACGTCACCGACCACGAGGATGCGTGCCATGCGTCGAACGCTACCGCCCGGATAATCGGGTGCGCCGGACCTGCCCTCGCCCTAGTGTCGGAGCCAGTTGCCAACGAACGAGCCGCGGAGGGAGGCAGAGATGGATGACTGCACGCACGACATCATGACGCGTCAGCGCGAGGCCTACGTACGCCGCACGCTGGAGCGCCGTCGGCCCGGGACGATCCACCAGGCCTCCTGGCGGGCCCGGGCAGCCGGCGCGGTGCGCCGGCTCGCCGACTCGGTCGACTCCCGCCCAGCGGGGACGACCGCGCCCACTCGTCCGATGTGACCCTCGGTCGCCCCGGATCGACGTGACGCCGAGCGCCGCAGACGCGGCGCCGCCACGACGGTGAATCCTCCCCGTCTACCGCACGAACCACACATCATCGACGTCCCGTACGGGCACGTCGACGACGCCTGCACAGGCATAGGGGCAATGACATGAACGAGTACACCCATCTCCTGCTCACGAACATGCGTGAACGAGAGCTCACCCGCCGACTCGAGCAGCGAGAGCACCTCGGTACGACCTACCGCCCCTCGCTGCGCAACCGGACGGCCAGGACGCTGCACAGGGTCGCCGACCGCCTCGACGGCCAGTCGTGACCGACGACCGTCAGAGCCGACACCACCGAGACCGGTGTCACCGAGACCGGTGTCACCGGTCTCGTGCGCTCCAGGCAGTGGCGATCTCGGCGCCGACTGTGATGTTGTTGGCCGCGATGTCGAGGTTGACCTCGAGGCTCGAGCCGTGGGTCAGCTCGACGATCCGGGCGAGCAGGTAGGGGCTGACGTCCTTGCCGGTGATCGCATCGCGCTCGGCCTCGGCGAGCGCCTGCCGCAGCGCCTCGTCGTGGACCCGCGGGTCCAGCTGCTTGTCGGACGGCAGGGGGTTGGCCACCAGCACCGCGCTCTCACGTCCGAGGGCGTCGTTGGCGGCCATCACCGCAGCGACCGTCGCGGCGTCGGGGACCGCCCAGTCCAGAGTCTCCCCCGACTCCGTCAGCCAGAAGCTCGGGAACTGGTCCGTCCCGTAGCCCAGCACCGTGACGCCGAGGGTCTCGAGGCGCTCCAGGGTCGCCGGGATGTCGAGGATCGACTTCACGCCGGCCGACACCACCGTGATCCGCGTGCCGGCGAGCGTGGTGAGGTCGGCCGACTCGTCGAACGTGGCGCTCGCCCCTCGGTGCACCCCACCCAGGCCGCCGGTGGAGAACACGCGGATCCCCGCCCGGGCCGCGAGGAAGGCCGTGGCCGCGACCGTCGTGGCACCGGAGGTCCGGGTCGCCATCGCGACGGGAAGGTCGCGTACGGACACCTTCACCACGGAGTCGTCGAGGGCGATCCGCTCGAGCGCGGCGTCGTCGAGCCCCACGTGCGGCTCCCCGTCGAGCACGGCGATCGTCGCGGGGACGACGTCGCGCTTGCGCAGGATCTCCTCGAAGTCACGGGCCGCCTGCAGGTTGCGGGGTCGTGGCAGGCCGTGGGAGATGATCGTCGACTCGAGCGCGACGACAGGTCGGCCGGCCTCGCAGGCAGCGGCGACGTCGGGGTGGATCCTCATCCGAGCGGTCTCTCCTCAGATCGTGGCGCGATAGAAGTTGGCGAAGGAACGCGAGGGCGTGGGACCGCGTTGGCCCTGGTAGCGCGACCCGTACTTCTCGGAGCCGTACGGGTGCTCGGCCGGCGACGAGAGCCGGAAGAAGCAGAGCTGGCCGATCTTCATGCCGGGGTAGAGCTTGATCGGGAGCGTCGCCACGTTGGCGAGCTCGAGCGTGACGTGCCCGTCGAACCCGGGGTCGACGAACCCTGCCGTGGCGTGGGTCAGGAGACCGAGACGCCCGAGCGACGACTTGCCCTCGACCCGGGCGGCGACGTCGACAGGGAGGGCGACCCGCTCGTACGTCGACCCCAGGACGAACTCGCCGGGGTGCAGGATGAACGGTCCACCGTCGGCCGCCGTGACCTCTTTGGTGAGATCGGACTGGTCCTCTGCGGGGTCGATGTGCGGATAGCGATGGTTCTCGAAGACCCGGAAGAACTTGTCGAGGCGGACGTCGATGCTGGACGGCTGCATCATCTCCTCGTCGTAGGGATCGAGGACGATCCGTCCTTCGTCGAGCTCGGCTCGGATGTCGCGGTCGGAGAGCAGCACAGACCGACGGTAGCGCAGGTCTGTGGACGGAGGCCTTGGCTGACCCCGGGTGGATGTGCTTCACTTCCGAGGTCCCCCCTGCTCTCCACGGAAGGTGAACTTGTGGCTACCCCCGGCCGCAGGAAGGCTCACCGCGCCCCCCGCAAGCGCAAGACGAGCCCGACGTCGTCCAGGATCCGTCCTTCCGTGACGGTCACGCCCGAGACCCCGCACGAGCGCCTGGAGGCTCTGCCTCTGCGCTCCGCCCGTCGCCGACCCGCCGCGCTGGCCGGTCTTCTGCTCGCAGGAGTGGCGACCGTGGCCGCTTCTGCCCCGCAGGCGATCAGCACGACCGCTGCCAACGTCGAGGGCGCGTCGACCAGCGGCATCGTGATCCGGTCCGCCCCCAGCCTCGAGCAGCACATCGCCGAGCGTCGTGAGATCGCCGTCACGCGCTCGAGCGGACGTGCGGCCCTCACCGCCCCCGGCAAGCAGGTGGTCGCCGGCGTCGCCGAGGCCACCGCAGAGCCGGAGGAGGAGGACGCGGCCGAGACCGAGGGCGCAGACTCCGAAAGCCCCGACACCAGCACGCCGAGCGGATCGGTCTCGGGCAAGCCGTGCGCCAGCGGCTCCTCGGTCGAGAGCGGCCTCTCCTCGAACGCGATCGCCGTCCACCGGGCGGTGTGCGCCGAGTTCCCCAGCGTCTCCTCGTACGGCGGGGTCCGCGCGGGAGACGGCGGCGAGCACGGCACCGGACGCGCGCTCGACATCATGGTGAGCGGCTCGACCGGTGACGCGATCGCCGCCTTCGTGCGCGCGAACGCCTCCAAGCTCGGCGTCTCAGAGGTCCTCTGGGCGCAGAAGATCTGGACTACCCAGCGTGCCTCCGAGGGCTGGCGCCCGATGGAGGACCGCGGCTCGTCGACAGCGAACCACTACGACCACGTCCACGTGACGGTGAGCTGAGCGGCACCTATATAGTGGTCGGCGTCGCCTCGGCGACGACGCCCGCGGGCGTAGTTCAATGGCAGAACATCAGCTTCCCAAGCTGATAGTGCGGGTTCGATTCCCGTCGCCCGCTCCCTTCACGAAGGCCCTGGCCGAGACGACAACAGTCCCGGCCAGGGCCTTTGCTGTGAACTAGCTCGACCAACCGAGGCCGTCGACGAACTCCTCCACCGCGGTCACGACGCGACCCAGGACAGCGACCGAGTCGGTCAGCGGGCCGGGGACGTACATGCCGTGATCGGCGCCCTCGACCTCGAGCACCCGCGCCGAGAGGCGGCGCGCGGCGTCGGCGTCCCACAGTGGGTCCGCCGTGCCTCCCACGAGCAGGAACGGCGCGGTTGCGCGGCTCAGGGCGTCGACCACCCACGGGAGGGTGAGTAGCGGCGTGATCCACACGGCGGGCAACGATCTTTCCGCGGCGATCGCCGCGGCATTCGTGCCCAGGGACTTGCCGATCAACAGCGGTCGGCCGCCCACGTGGTCGATGAGAGGAACGACCTCGCCGCAGACCCAGTGCTCGATCCCCGGCTGATCGAGAGCCGAGGGCTGTCGGAACCACGAGTGCCGGTGCACGGTCGCGCCCCGCCGCTCTGCGACGTCACCGGCATACATCAGCAGCGGCGCGCCCGGTCCGAATCGAGCGCCGGGGATCACGACGACGTCGGTCATGCGGAGACCGTACCGACCGCGAGGCCACTTCGGGGCCATCGTCGTTCGTCGAGCAAGACCTTGTGCCCACCGTGCGATCAGTTCATTCGTCGCTGGCAGCGATTCGCCAGGTTCTCGCCCGCGCCGCCTGGCTCGCGCGGCGAGTTGCTGCCACGAACGGGACATTTCGGTTGCTGCCCCTGTTGCTGTCTCGTCGGCTGGCCTAAGTTGAGGCGGTCCAACACGACTCAACGAGGAGGTCCGTAGTGCGAAGAGCACTTACCGGAGCCCTGGGAGCAGCCGTCGCCGCCACCTTGGTGACCACTGCAACACCGGCAGCGGCAATCGACGACGTCAACACGACGCAGCTCCGCAAGGCTGTCACCGTCAACGGCATCCTGAAGCACGCACGTGCGCTTCAGGTCATCGCCAACCAGAACGACGGGACGCGCGCCTCCGGGCTCCCCGGCTACGAGGCATCCGTCGACTACGTCACCAAGCAGCTCCGCCGATCGGGCTACTCGGTCAAGAAGCAGGCCTTCACGTTCTCGTTCTTCCGGTCGCTCTCCGAGCCGACCCTCTCGCAGGTGTCGCCGACGGCCACCGACTACGAGACCGACATCTACAGCTACTCCGGCGGCGGTGAGGTGACCGGCGTCGTCGTGCCCGCGAACGACAACGTCATCCCCGCGACCGAGGAGCCGAGCAGCACCGCCGGATGCACCCCGGGCAGCTTCGATCCCGCGCCGGCCGAGGACGCGATCGCGCTCGTCCAGCGCGGCGGCTGCGACTTCGCCGTCAAGGTCGACAACGCCGCGGCGGCGGGCTACGACGCCGTGATCATCTTCAACGAGGGCAACCCGGGCCGTACCGAGCTGTCCATCGGGACCCTCGGCGATCCCAAGGACATCCCGGTCGTCGGGCTGTCCTACGCCGACGCCGTGGCACTGCTCGAGCAGGCCGCCGCAGGCCCCGTGACGCTCTCGGTCTCGACCGAGGTGGAGACCGATCCCAACCGCACCACGTGGAACGTGATCGCGGACCTCTCGCCGAAGGACCTCAAGAAGGTCAAGAACAAGGACCAGGTCGTCGTCGTGGGCGCCCACCTCGACTCCGTCCCCGAGGGCCCCGGCATCAACGACAACGGCAGCGGCTCGGCCGGCACGCTCGCGATCGCACAGGCGATGTCGGACCTCAAGCTGACCAAGAAGCTGTCCCGCCCGGTGCGCTTCGCGTTCTGGGGTGCTGAGGAGTCCGGTCTGCTCGGAGCCGAGCACTACGTCGCGTCGCTGAGCGATCAGCAGCGCTCGAAGATCTACGCGAACCTCAACTTCGACATGATCGGGTCGCCGAACTACGTCCGCTTCGTCTACGACGGCGACGGCTCCTCCGGCGGTCCGGTCGGTCCGCCCGGATCCGACGTCATCGAGACGATCTTCACGGACTACTTCGAGAGCCAGGGTCTGGCGAGCGAGCCGACCGACTTCGACGGACGCTCCGACTACGGGCCGTTCATCGCGGCCGGCATCCCGGCGGGCGGTCTCTTCTCGGGCGCCGAGGGTGTGAAGACGCCGGAGGAGGCAGCCGTCTACGGCGGTACGGCCGGCGAGTGGTACGACCCGTGCTATCACCAGGCCTGCGACGACATCACCAACCTCAGCGTGAAGGCGCTCAACGAGCTCGGCGACGCCGCTGCGCACGCGACCTTGACGTTGACGAAGTCGAAGTCCGGTCTCTTCCCCGACGGCAGCCGCAAGGCGAACGCTGCGGCGTCGGCGAAGGCCCAGGCCCTGTCCGCGCCGGCCCCGGCACGGCATCAGGGTCACGCGGCGACGCGCTGAGCCGACCGACCGGTTCACCATCTGACCGATGCCCCTCCGCTCCCTCGGGCGGAGGGGCATCGGTGTGTCCTCAGTCGTTCGGCACGCGCTGGACCGCGAGGAGCGCCTCGCCGAGAGCCCTCACACCATCCTCGCCGACGACGTCACCGAGGAGACCCAGGAACGCGCCTTCGAGCGCGCTCTGCGCATCGCGCCAGCGGCCGGAGTCGCTGGGCCGCTGGCGCAGCCTCGCCTCGGCGATCTCGTCGTCGTTCCACCCGAGCGTGGACATGCGCTCGGCGCCTGCGCCCGGATCGACGAGCATCGCGCGCGGGACGGAGAGCCCGACCAGGCCGAGGGCGGCGAAGTACTGACCCCCCCGGATCTCCCGCACCGCCATCGCCGCCTGCGCCAACCGTGCCGGGACGTCGTTCGGGCGCTCGGCCCGCTGCCAGCCCTGAGCCAGCAGCATCGGCGCCAGGTCGGCCTCGTCGAGCACCTGCTCGAGCAGGGCCGTGGCGCGACCTGCCGCCTTGTCGTCCACGAGGTTCTCGCGGCCCCACCGGTGACACACGTCGAGGTAGGCGTCCACCGCGGCCTGTGGCGCCGTCTCGGCACTGCGCTCCCAGACGCTGTCGACCACACGCCGGGAGAAGATCCCCAGGACGTCGAAGGCCGCGTCCGTCGAGACGTCGCCGAGGACGCCGACGCGCCCGCGGAAGTAGAGGGCTGAGGCCGGCATGCCGGCCTCCTTGGAGGTCGACCGGATCATGGTCGACGTCATGAAGGTGCTGCCGAGTGTGTTGAGCGCGTCGCGCCAGGGGTTCGCGGGGGGCATGGGTGCACGGTAGCCGCCCCCAGAGGCCCCGCGCAGGGCGCCGTCGCTAGACTCGGCGGGACTTCTCCCTGAGGAGGTCCCCCTTGCTCGTCCTGCGAATCCTCGCGGCCAACGCCGCTGTCGTCGTGGTGTGGATCGCGGCGCTCTCGGCGCTCGGCTTCCGGGCGATCCCGATGGAGGTGGCCCTTCTCGCGATGGGACTCATCACCTCGTCACTCCTCGTGACGCGCGCGGTGATGGCGCGCGAGCGCCGCCGCGTCCCGGTCCCCGGGCTGATCGAGGAGCCCGCGCGCCTCGAGCCGTGAGCGGATCCGCTCGGCCCGTCGTCTCAGCGACTCAGTGCGGCTGCCACGCGTCTTCGTCCGTGGTCATCGCCTCCACCGCATCCGGGAGGACCCCGTCGGCGAGGTGCTGGATCGTCACCGACTCGAAGACCTCACGGAGACTCGCCCGGGCGGCGATCCACACGTGCTGCAGCACCTCTGCCGACCCGGTGTAGGCCACGGACTCGGGCCGCAGTCCGTACACGCTCACGAGAGGGCCGTCGACCGCACGGATGACGTCGGCGACGGTGATCTCGGTGGCGGCCCGGGCAAGGCGCCAGCCACCGGACTGGCCGCGCTGGCTGACGACGATCCCCGAACGACGGAGGTCGGCGAGGATCGCCTGGAGGAAGCCGTGGGGGATCTCCTGCTTGCGCCCGATCTCCTCGGCAGAGACCGGGGAGGCATCGTCGCGGCTGGTGATCTCGATCAGGCCCCGGAGGGCGTAGTCGGACTTGGTGGAGACCCGCATGGCTGAAGTCTCCCAGATCCCTCGACGTACCCCGGTTCGGCGCCCCGGGGTTGCGTCGGTTACCCGCGAGTAGGACACTTGTTATTACTCGCGAGTAATCCGCTGCGTGCGAGGCAGCACGAAAGACTAAGGACCTGTCGCCGTGAGCCACTACAAGAGCAACCTTCGCGACATCGAGTTCAACCTCTTCGAGGTCTTCGGCCGCGACGAAGTCTTGGGGAAGGGCCTGTTCGAGGACCTCGACGTCGACACCGCCAAGAGCATCTTGAGCGAGATCGACCGGATGGCGCGCGAGGACCTCGCCGTGTCCTTCGCCGAGGCCGACCGCAACCCCCCGGTCTACGATCCCGAGGCCTGCACCGTCACGATGCCGGCCGGCTTCGCCAAGAGCTACAAGACGTGGATGGACTCGGAGTGGTACCGCCTCCAGCTCCCGGTCGAGCTCGGCGGTCAGCCTGCTCCCGCGTCGCTCGTGTGGTCCACCGCAGAGCTGGTGCTCGGTGCCAACCCCCCGGTCTGGATGTACTCGGCCGGCCCGAACTTCGGCTCCATCCTGCACCGCAACGGCACCGACCGTGACAAGAAGATCGCGCAGCACATGGTCGACCGCAAGTGGGGCGCCACGATGGTCCTCACCGAGCCCGACGCCGGGTCCGACGTCGGCGCCGGCCGCACGAAGGCGTACCTCCAGGAGGACGGCACCTGGAACATCGAGGGTGTCAAGCGCTTCATCACCTCCGCCGAGCACGACATGAGCGAGAACATCATCCACCTGGTGCTCGCGCGCCCGGTCGGCATCGAGGGCGTCGGCGGCCCCGGCACCAAGGGCCTGTCGCTCTTCATCGTCCCCAAGTACGGCTTCGACCTCGACACCGGTGAGCTCGACGGCACCCGCAACGGCGCCTACGTCACCAACGTCGAGAAGAAGATGGGCATCAAGGTCTCGACGACCTGCGAGGTCACCTTCGGCGACCCGTCGGTCGGCAACGGCGCTCCGGCCAAGGGCTGGCTGCTCGGTGAGGTGCACAACGGCATCGCCCAGATGTTCCAGGTCATCGAGAACGCCCGCATGCTGGTCGGCACCAAGGCCATCGCGACGCTCTCGACCGGCTACCTCAACGCCCTCGAGTACGCCAAGGAGCGCATCCAGGGTGCCGACATGCTCGACCCGGCCAAGGACGCGCCGCGGGTGACGATCACCCACCACCCGGACGTGCGTCGCTCGCTGATGACCCAGAAGTCGTACTCCGAGGCGCTGCGCTCGCTGGTCATCTACACCGCGACCTGGCAGGACCGCGTGATGATGTCCGAGGCGGCCGGCGAGGAGGACACGCTCGCCGAGCGCGTCAACGACCTGCTGCTGCCGATCGTCAAGGGCTACGGCTCCGAGCGCTCGTGGGTCCTGCTCGGGACGGAGTCGCTCCAGACCTTCGGCGGCTCGGGCTTCCTTCAGGACTACCCGGTCGAGCAGTACGTCCGTGACGCCAAGATCGACACCCTGTACGAGGGCACCACCGCGATCCAGGGGCAGGACCTCTTCTTCCGCAAGATCGTCAAGGACCAGGGCCAGGCGATCGCCCACATGGCGCAGGAGATCCAGTCGTTCATCGGCTCGGAGGCGGGCAACGGCCGCCTCAAGGTCGAGCGCGAGCTCCTCGCCAAGGGTCTCGAGGACGCCCAGGGCATCCTCGGCGCGGTCTTCGGTCAGATGATGTCGGCCAACCCGGCCGACGGTGGCGACCCGAAGAACGTCTACAAGGTGGGGCTCAACAGCACCCGCCTGCTCATGGCGCTCGGTGACGTGGTCTGCGCGTGGCTGCTGCTGCGCGGCGCCGAGGTCGCCCTCGCGAAGCTCGAGGGCGCCGTCTCGCCGGCGGACAAGCACTTCTACGAGGGCAAGATCGCCGCGGCGCAGTTCTTCGCGCGCCAGGTCCTCCCGAAGCTCGCCGCCGAGAAGGCCATCGCCGAGGCGATCGACCTCGACGTGATGGAGCTCGACGAGGCTGCGTTCTGACGACCTGACGAACATCTCGACAGAAGGACCCGACTGTTCGCCCCGGAGACGGGGGAACGTCGGGTCCTTCTGTCGGGTCCTCGTCTCAGGACGACGGACCTGAGCAGGTGCGCGAGCTGATCACGTCCTTGGGTCGGACCAACTCGCACAGATCCCAGCTGCGGTCGTCCGTACGGGTGGTGCCCGGGCTCTTGCTGATCCCGCCACCGTTCTCCTGGTCTCCCGGCGCGTCCAGCAGGTTGCCGTCGTCGTCGAGCACCTGCGTCTCGAGGGTCAACGCGCGCACCCCGACGAGATCACGCTTCGCGATCCGCGCCTGGAGGAAGACGTAGCCGTCGACAGCCCGAGCCACGTGCCACGGACCGGCCTGCCCGTCGACGACGAAGCGCCGGCGCATGGACGCCACCCGCTCGTCGACCTGGTAGGTGTCCCCGGCGTACCCGAGGGCGTAGCCGCCCGGACCGTCGACCGGGACCGCAGGATGCGTCGTGTCGTTGGCGTTCCTGGTCGACTTGCTCCCCGGCCCACGCATCAGCGCGGAATCCATCCCGACGGTGGTGCCCCGGTAGCGCAGCGGGATCTCGCACCCGATGCGCTGCCCCGTCGCGGAGTCCTCGGCGACGACGACCGCCGTCCGGCCGAGGCCGGTCATCCCGCGTTGCACCTGGGCGGACAGCACCTCCTCCGGCTCGAACACCGAGCGTCTGCTCCCCATCCCCTTCGCGCAGTCGGTGGCGAGAGCGGCGGCCTCCTCGCGCGGGAGGTCACGCAGCCACAGCTCGACATCGGGCTGGGCGGGCTCCGGTCGCGCCGTCGGCGACGCCGCGACCTCGGACTCCGGGACGGCGGGCGGCGAGGTCGCGGGGTCGTCGCCGGCGAAGGCCAGGCTCAGGCCGATGACCGCCGCCGCCGCCACGGACGCCACGGCCGGGCCCGCCCAGCCACGTGTGATCGGGCGGCGGCCCCGGGATGCCGTCGCGACGATCTGCGCGGCGCGCTCGTCCTTGTCGGTGAGCACTCGCTCGGTCGGAAGCTCGATCCTCATGACCGCTCCTCACGTTGCAGGATGACTGACTGCTCGCCGAGGCGCGCACGGGCGCGAGCGAGCCGGGACTTCACCGTGCCGACAGGCAGCCCGAGCGCCTCGGCGGCCTCCTGCATCGAGCAGCCCGACCACCACACCAGCTCCACCACGACCCGCTGGCCGGCGGGCAGCCGACCGACGACGGCGCGGATCTCACGCATCCGTCGTTCGCTGTCGACGTCGGCCGCTACCCCGTCGGCGTGGTCGTGGTCGATCTCGTTCAACGGCACCTTGCGCCTCAGCGCCGCCAGCCGCCGACGCCCACGCAAGGCGTTGGCGCACTCCTGCGACGCCATCGCGAGCAGGACGCCGCGAGCGGACTCGCCCCTGAGCTCGTCGACCCGTCCGTCAGCGGCCCGCCGCCACAGGGCGACGAACGTGGCCTGCGCGACGTCCTCGGCGGTCGCCCAGCACGCCACCCGGCGGAACGCGAAGTTGTAGACCGCGTCGCCGTACCGGGTGAACAGCTCGGCGAACGCGTGCTCGCTCCCCGATCGCAGCTGTGCCCACACCTCCTGATCGGGGTGCGGGTCGATGCGGTCCTCCACCTGGCTGCTCACACCCTGGAGAGTCCACCACCGACGATCGGGTTCCCTCGACGCCCCGCGATCAGATCGTTGAGCCATCCGTAGTCGACCGCGCCCGCGGTCGCGCCGTAGGTGCCGCTCGACGCCATCTCCTCGACCGCGCGCTGGACCACGGCGTAGGCGGCCTGCGCCACGCTCGACCCCAGACTCACCCGTGCCACCCCGAGACGGCCGAGGTCGTCGATGCTGAGTGCTCCGGGTCCGACCATGACGTTGACGGGGACGGGGAGCGCGGCCGTGAGGGCACCGATGCACTCGGCGGTGGAGGCACCGGGGACGAAGATGCCGTCCGCACCGGCCTCGATGTAGCGGTCGGCGCGCGCGAGCGCCTCGGCGAGCTGCTCGTCGGGGGAGCCGACCGCTGCGAGGAAGACGTCTGTACGAGCGTTGATGAACATCGGCACGCCGGCGGCGTCGGCAGCTCGTCTCGCCGCGACGATCCTCGCGACGAGCTCCTCCGGACCGCGGTCGCCGTCCTCGATGTTGATGCCCACGGCCCCCGCGTCCAGGATCACAGCCACGGTCTCGCCGACGCCGTCGGCCGACGCCGCGTAGCCGCCCTCGACGTCGACGGTGACGGGCACGTCGACCGCGGCAGCGATCGCGGACACGACGGCCGTACCCCTTGCACGGTCCAGCTGGTTGCCGTCCGGCCTCCCCAAGGCCCAGGCGACTCCCGCGCTGGTCGTCGCGACCGCCGACGCACCGGCTTCCTCGGCGACGACCGCGCTCGCTACGTCCCAGACGTTGGTCAGGGCCAGCGGTCGCGTCCCTTCATGGAGTGAGCGGAAGCGGGCGGCCTTGTCGTTGCTCGTCGCGTTCATCGCCCTAGTACACCGGGATCGCAGCACTCCGGGCTGGCGGATATCGGACGTCACCAGCGAGTCGCGGTCACCGTCCCCAAGGCCAGGCGGCCGAGCTCCCGTGCGTGCACCTCGACACTGTCGACGAGGGGAACTGGGACTTCGTGGGGCTGGATCAGCAGACCGATCTCGGTGCAGGCGAGCACGACCGCATCCGCACCCTGGTCAGCCAACCGCTGGATGGTGTCGATGTACGCCGACCGGGAGGCGACCTGCACGATCCCCTTGGTCAGCTCGTCGAAGATGATGGTGTCGGACATCTCGCGGTCAGCCTCGTCGGGGATGACCGAGTCGATCCCGTGCCGAGCCAGCCGCCCGGCGTAGAAGTCCTCCTCCATCACCCACCGGGTGCCCAGGATGCCGAGCGTCCGCCACCCGTTGCGGGCCGCCTCCGCGGCGACGGCGTCCGCGATGTGAGCGAGTGGGACGTCGATGCCGGCTTCGACCTCGGGGGCGACCTTGTGCATCAGGTTCGTGCAGATCGCCACCGTGGTCGCTCCGCTGCGGACGCAGCGCTGCCCTGCCTCGGTCAGCAGAGCCGCGGCCGAAGCCCAGTCACCGCGGATCTGGCACTGGCGGATCTCCTCGAAGTCGAGCGACTCGAGCGTGATCCGCGCGGAGGCGTGACCGCCTCTCGCGGCGGCCACGATCTCGTTGATGATCCGGTAGTAGGTCGCGGTCGAGTGCCAGCTCATGCCGCCGATCAGTCCTAAGGTCTCCATGCCTCCATGCTGTTCCGACCCTGGCGTCCCCGGAAGCCCACACTTGCCGAGGGCATCTCTTAGCGCCTCTAATGGGTCGAGATGGACCCACGACGTGTGCTCATGTTCCGTGTCGTCGCTCGTACGGGCTCGCTCAGTGCCGCGGCCCGCGAGCTCGGCACCACGCAGTCGGCCGTCAGCCAGCAGCTGAGACAGCTGGAGCGCGAGGCCGGCGGCCCGCTCCTGCTGCGGACCGCGCGGGGGACACAGCTCACCGAGGCCGGCGCCTCCCTGCTGGGGCACGCCGACGTCATGCACGGGGCCCTGCACCTCGCCGGCGAGGAGCTCGGTGCGCTGGCGCAGAGGCACAGCGGGGTCGTACGCCTCGCGTCCTTCCCCTCGGGTGTCGCGACCTTCGTGCCACCGGCCGTACGCTCGCTGCGCGCCGACCACCCCGGTGTGGGGGTCTCCCTGGTCGAGACCGAGCCGCCCGAGGCGTGGGCGTCGGTGCTTGCCGGCGAGACCGACGTAGCCCTGGTCTTCGGCTACGACGGCCCGCCGGACGACGACGGCTCGCTCAGCTGGGCGCCGCTCGGGGTGGAGCCGATCCACCTCGTGATCCCGCCCGGTACGGCGCCGACCGAGCTCGACACCCCGTGGCTCGCCGAGCAGGACTGGGTCGCCGGCTGCGCTCGATGCCGTCAGCACCTCGTGTCCTGCTGTCACGGCGCAGGCTTCGAACCGCGACTGCTCCACGAGAGCGACGACTACGTCGCGGTCCAGAACCTGGTGGCGCACGGGTTCGGAGTGACCGTCCTGCCGCAGCTCGCCCTCTCGGCGTTCCGACACCCCGATGTCGAGGTACGGCGGTCCACACTGTTCGGCGAGCGGCACGTCGGGATGGTCCACCGCAGAGGCGCGGAGGCCGTCCCCGTCATCCGCGCGTTGATGGAGCGCCTGCAGGTCTGCGCCCGGGGGCTGCTCGGGGCGAGCGCGGCCGGGTCATGATGCCGTCCCTCCTGCCCCGTCACGACGGCGAGGTGCTGGTGGTCGGAGGCCCGACGCTGGTGATGGACCTGGGCGGGTTGCGCATCGTCAGCGACCCCACCTTCGACGACCCGGGACCGCACGGCTACCTCACGAAGACCTCGGGCCCGGTCGTGACCGAGGGCCAGCTGGCCGACGTCGACATGGTGTTGGTGAGCCACGACAACCACGCCGACAACCTCGACGACCGTGGCCGTGCCTTTGCGATGGCGGCTCCGCTGCTGCTCACCACGACCGGTGGCGCAGAACGCCTCGGCTCTCCAGCGCAAGGCCTCGCCGCCTGGGAGACACGGAGGTTCCCCCGGCCCTACGACGGTGAGCTGACTGTCACCGCCGTACCGGCCGTGCACGGCCCCGAGGACGGCGAGCGGGACGCGGAGGGCAACGTCAACTGCCAGGTCGTCGGATTCGTCCTCGCCGGAGCCGGTCTGCCGACCGTCTACGTCAGCGGTGACAACGCGTCGGTCCGGACCGTCGCCGAGACCGCCCGGCGCGTCCCCGGCATCGACGCGGCGGTCCTCCACGCCGGCGCGGCCCGCGTCCCGGGGAAGTTGCGCGGGCGCCCGGTCAGCCTCGACAGCGTCCGCACGGCTGCGGCAGCCGCGATCCTGTCCGACCCGGTCACCATCCCCGTCCACTACGACGGGTGGGCGCACTTCACCGAGGGTCGCGACGCGATCGTCTCCGCGTTCGACGACGCCGGCCTCGCTGCCGTCCTGCGCATCGCCGACCACGGCACCTGGATCCCGCTGACGCCCTAGCGCCTCCGGCCCGGAGAGGGCACCGATACGCTCGCGCCATGGTCCAGCCCGTCACCTCGCGCGAGCCACGACGCCCGCGGCGGCTCTCTCGAGGCTGGTACGCCGTCGGCGCGGTGATCGCCCTCGTCGGGCTCGCCGGCGCACTCGTCCTCGGTCTCGGCGCCGTGGGCGTCGCCCGCGACGCAGCCGTGACGGCGCTGCCCGACGACAGCTCCGTCACCGTGACCAAGAACCGCCTCGCGGTGTGGGTGCGAGCCGACGTCCCCGCGGAAGCCACGGGTGCCGACCTCGGTGTCGCGTGCGACCTGATCCCCCAAGGCGGGCCCGTCATCGAGGTTCCCGCGCTGCGCAACCAGTCCGCGGCGGTCGGTGGGTGGCACCTCGTGGCGCTGTCGGCACGAGACTCGACGACCGGCTGGGTCGGCACGGAGGCCACGCTGTCGTGCGACGCGACCGACCCACGGCTGGCGACGGCCACGTGGGGCACGGGCAAGCAGCCGCAGGTGCTCGGCGTCGTCGCGCTGTCCCTCGGTGCGCTCGCGTTCGGCGTCGGCGGCGTCGTCGTCGGGACGCTCGCGGCGCTCCTGGTGTGGCTCGCGCGGAGGCGGACGCTGCGGCCCTGAGCCGCGACCGGTCCGCTAGGCCGTACCGCCGAGCGGGAGCACGATCCGAGCCTCGCCGTCTGGTGTGACCCGGACCGGGACCCCCCAGTCCTGCTGATGGATGTAGCAGGCGGCGCCGACTCCGCCGTCGTCGTCGCAGGACGCCGCCATGGCGGCCACGTGGAGGACTCCGTCGCCGACCGCGGGATCGAGGACCAACCGACGGTCGAGTCCGGTCTCCCGGCCCTCGCCCTCGCGGAGGAGTGCCGGCGGCGTCGACGTGACGACCAGCCGCGTCGCGGGGCCGTACCGCTCGTCGAGGTGCTGCCCCGGTGGCGGCGTGAACGCGACCACCAGCTCGACCTCGCCGCCGCGGACGTCGGTGGTCGGGCGGCCGGTCGTGTGGCTGGCGCCGCTGGCGGCCGCGGAGGACCCGACCGCCACTCGGGTGAGCCGGTGCCCCGTCGACTCGACGACGAGCACGGTGTCACCGTCCACGAGCAGGCCGGACGGCTCGGCGAGGCCGGTGGCCAGGGTGCTCACCTCGTCGGTCGCCGGGTCGTAGCGGCGCACGGCGCCGTTGTAGGTGTCCGCGATCGCCACCGAGCCGTCGGGGAGGACCGCAAGACCGAGCGGGTGCTGGAGGAGCGCCTCGTCGGCCGGGCCGTCGACGAAACCGAAGTCGAAGAGGCCTTGCCCCACGACCGTCTCCACGACGAGCTCACCGTCGCGCTCGACGATGCGGCGAAGCGCGCTCGCCTCCGGGTCGGCCAGCCACAGCACCTCCCCGTCGGGGGCGAGGCGCGACGGCTGGGCGAACCACGCGTCGATCAGCGGCCCGTCGACCAGTCCTTCGTTGGTGGTGCCGGCGACCACCTCGACGGTTCCGGTGGCCGGGTCGTAGGTCCAGAGCTGATGGATCCCGGCCATCGCGACCCAGACCCGGCCGCGCCACCAGGCCACGTCCCACGGTGACGACAGCGACGTGGTCCCGTCGCCCTGCATCCACTGCCGACCGTCACCCGCGAGCGGCTCCGCCGCACGGTCGTCGAGCCGGAGTCCGACGAGCTGGTGCGCCACCGTGTCGGCGACGACCACGTCGTACGCGACGGTGTCCCGTACGCCCTCGGGGAGGAGCACGAGTCCGTTCGGCTCGCGGAACCCCTCGTGGCGGCCGACGACGGTCGCCGCGTCCGCCGCGAGCTCGACGACGCTCCCGCTGCCGGCGTCCGCGACGAGGACGTTGCCGGACGGGAGCCGGATCGCGGTCGCGGGAAAGCGGAGGTCGCCCGGCTCGGGATCGGGAGCGACGTACGGCGACCGGCCTCGCGTGAGCGAGCCTCGCTCCTCGTACTCGGGGACGAGCGTCGCGAGCAGCGCGTCGATGGCGTGCACGTGGCCCTCCCCGGCGTACTGGGCGACGACGTAGCCCTCCGGGTCGACCACGACCAGGGTCGGCCAGGCGCGCACGGCGTACGCCTGCCACGTCGTCAGGTCGGGGTCGTCGAGGACCGGGTGGGTGACGCCGTTGCGCTGGACCGCCGCGGCGAGCGCGTCGGCGGTCGCCTCGTGGGCGAACTTGGGCGAGTGCACGCTCACGACCACCAGCGCGTCGGCGTACTTCTCCTCCAGCGGGCGCATCTCGTCCAGGACGTGCAGGCAGTTGATGCAGCCTGAGGTCCAAAAATCGAGGACGACGAACCGTCCGCGCAGGTCGGCGAGCCCGAGGTCCGCGCCCCCCGTGTTCAGCCAGCCGCGACCCACCAGCTCGGGCGCCCTGACACGGACGCGACGCTTCTCGTTCACGCTCCGAGAGTAGGCACGGCGACCCCAGCGCGGAGGGGCCCGCCAGAATCAGGACAGGAAATGTCCGCAATCGACCTTAACGTCGGGTCATGACGACATCACCCATTCCTCCCGACTACGGCACGCTGACCCCCTACGTCTCCGTGCGAGGTGCTTCAGAGTTCGTCGACTTCATGGTGGCCGCCTTCGGGGCGGTCGAACGCGGGCGGTTCGCGCTCCCCGACGGACGGCTCGGGCACGCCGAGGTGCTCATCGGCGACCGTGTCGTCATGGCGTTCGACGCAGCACCGGAGTGGCCAGACTGCATCGCCCTGCTCAGCCTCTACGTCGAGGACGTGGACGCGACGTTCGTCTCGGCGCTGAATGCCGGAGCTCAGGAGGTGACTCCACTGGCCGACGACGCCTTCGGCAACCGAGGGGGCCGCATCCGCGACCCCTTCGGCAACGTCTGGTGGCTCGCGTCGCACGTCGAGGACGTCACACCGGACGAGATGGCGGCACGCCTCGCTGAGCCCGCGTACCAGCAGCAGATGACGACGGCGATGGAGACGTTCGACGCCGAGATGCGGTCGCGTCGCTCGAGACGCGGGTGATTTCTCGAAGGTCGGGTCCAGCACCGTCCCGGCTCCCCTAGGCTTTCGCGCATGGATCTCTCGCTGTACGTCGACGCCTGGGCCGAGTCCGCCGACCGGACCCTGGCGCTCCTCGACGCCGTGGTGGACGACGCGTGGGAGCTGCCGACCGGCTGCCCGGGTTGGCGCGTCCGTGACGTGGTCGCTCACCTCGCTGCGCTGGAGTCGGAGCTCGCGGGCACCGGCCGCGGTGGCCCCGCGCAGGGACGTGTCGACGGCGGCGAGTTCACGTCGGCGTACACCGAGGCCGGGGTGCGTGAGCGCGACGACGCCACGCCCCGCGAGCTGGTCGACGAGCTCCGCGAGGCCGTCGAGGTCCGCAAGAAGGCCCTCGCGTCTCTCCCCGACGACCCGTCGGCCGCCGCGGGGGTCACGCCCGGAGGCATCGGCTGGAGCAACGAGACGCTGCTGCGCAACCGGATGGTCGACATGTTCGTGCACGAGCAGGACCTGCGCGGCGCCGTCGGCGCCCCGGGCGGGTACGACGGCCGCGCCGGCGCCCTCGTGGTCGGAAGCTTCCTGACCGCGTTGCCCTATGTCCTCGCCAAGCGGCTGAAGGCCGAGCCGGGCACCGAGCTGGACGTCGAGCTCACCGGCGGCGTGAGGCGCTCGGTCTGGGTCGAGGTCGGCGACGGCGGACGGGGACGGCTCCACGACGGCACGTCCCCGCAGCCGACGGCGCGGGTCAGCATGGCCGCCGAGACGTTCCTGATGCTCGTCTCGGGGCGCGAGGCGCTCCATCCCCTCTCGGTCACCTGGACCGGCGACTCCAGCCTCGTAGGTGACCTCCTCGCCGAGATCGCGGTCACGCCGTGACGCCGGCGCCCGCGGCGGGTTCCTGGACCACTGACGACATCGGCGACCTCCACGGCACCACGGTCGTCCTCACCGGGGTCACCGGAGGCCTGGGCACCGAGGTGGCCTTTCAGCTCGCGCACCACGGCGCGAAGATCGTCGCCGCCGGGCGCGATCTCGCCACGGTGGAGGACGCACTGTCAGCGCTGCGGCATGGGGTGCGTGACGCGCAGGCGCTCGCCGTCCGGCTGGACCTCGCCGACCTGGACTCGGTCGCCGCGGCTGCCACCGAGATCGCCGAGCGCGCCGGGCGGATCGACGTGCTGATCAACAACGCCGGCATCATGGCGGCGCCCTTCCGCACCTCCGCGCAGGGGTTCGAGCTGCAGATGGCGACCAACCACCTCGGCCACTTCGCGCTCACCGCGCACCTCTGGCCGACCCTGACGACGAGCCGTGCGCGGGTCGTGTCGGTCTCGTCGCTGATGCACTCGTTCGCCCGCAAACTCGACCTGAGGTCGCTGGAACCGGGTGCGCCGCTCGCCCGCTACGACCGCTGGGGGGCGTACGCGCAGTCGAAGCTCGCGAATCTTCTCTTCATGCGCGAGCTGGACCGACGGGTCCGCGCCGCCGGGATCGACGTCACGAGCCTCGGGGCACACCCGGGCTATGCGCTGACGCAGCTCTCCCGGTCGGGCCTCCAGCTCGGCGGCCGCAGCCTCCAGGGGGCCGTCGTCCACCAGGTCAGCCGAGCGGTCGCTCAGTCCGCCTCCGCAGGGGCGTGGCCGATCGAGCGCGCGGCGACGGACCCGACGCTCGAGGGCGGCGCGTACGTCGGGCCGTCAGGCTTCCGCCAGCTCCGTGGCCGGCCGAAGCCGGTCGGGATGACGGCGCTGGCCCGTGATCCCGAGCTCGCCGCCGAGCTCTGGGATGCCTCGGAGACCGCGGCCGGGGTGAGGTTCACCATCGGCTGAGCGCCGGCGAAGAACTCCCGCCTGGGCTCAGCACAGGTTAGGCTCCCGCCATGCTGGTACGCCGGATCGACGACCCCGATCTCGACGCCGTGCTCGCCCTCAACCAGGGCGCGCTCGAAGGCGTCGGGCCCCTGACCATGGAGCGGCTCGAGGAGATCCTCGGGTACGCCGAGCAGGCCGTGGTGGCGCAGGACGCCGACGGGGCGCTGGGAGGCTTCGCCCTCACGCTGCCGCCAGGCACCGCCTACGACAGCATCAACTACCGCTGGTTCTGTGACGAGCTGGACGACTTCTCCTACGTCGACCGGGCTGTCGTCGCGCCCGGCTTCCGACGGCGCGGCATCGCGACGATGCTCTACAACGTGCTCGAGGAGCGTGCGCGTGCGCGTGAGCTGATGGCTCTGGAGGTCTACGTGGAGCCGCGCAACGATGCGTCCCTGGCCTTCCACGGCTCGCGCGGCTACGCCGAGGTGGGGCGGCTCGACCAGGCCGACGGCAAGAAGGCCGCGATGATGACGAAGCAGGTCGGTTGAGCCTCAGGCACCGACGCTGACGGACTCGCCGCGCCTCATCGCCGCCAGGACGTCGGGCGCGGTCTCGGCGAGCTTGCGCCGGATCCTGCGGCGGTGGCGCACGATCATCGCTGCACCGAGGAGCCACGGGACGACCTGGACCGCCATCGCGCCTCGGAAGGCACTGGAGGCGTAGACGTCGGAGCCCGCGGGTGTGAGCAGGTCGAGCACCACCCCGATCGCGAGGATCGTGCACAGCGACGCGATGAAGCCACCGGTGTTGACCAGGGCTGTCGCCAGGCCGGCGCGCTCGGCACTGCCGAAGGTGCGCACGAAGTCGAAGCCGACCATCGATGCAGGCCCCCCGACGGCCGTCACCACGACCATCGTGACCAGCAGCCACGGCGGCGCGTCACCCGGCCAGAGCAGCACGGCGGCCCACGAGCTCGCGATCGCGGCCACGATGGTGAGGGTGGTCGACGACCGGTGGTACGGCCGGTGGGCGGTGAGCCACGCGAGGAACGGTCCGCTCGCCATCGTGGCGAGGGTGAGCAGGGTCAGCAGGAACGCCGCGAACGCCGGAGTGGTGTGCTCGCCGCGGACGAAGAACGGGTAGCCCCAGAGGATGCCGAGGACCGTGGCGCTGAACTGGGTCGAGAAGTGCGTCCAGAACCCGAGCCGAGTCCCGTCGTCGCTCCACGCGTCACGGATGCGGCTTGCCAGCCCTCGGATCTGGAGCGGAGCACCGAGGTGCCGCCGGACGCCAGGACGGTCGTGCACGACGACGAGGAGCGCGGCGGCGAGAACGAGCCCGGCCACGGCGGTCGTGAGATAGGCCCAGGTCCAGCCCAGCCGGTGGAGCGCCCACGTCATCGGCACCGCGGCCAGGATCATCCCGAGCTGGCCGCTGATCCCGGTCAGCTGCGTCATGAGCGGCACCGTGCGGGGCGCGAACCAGTAGGCGACGAGCCGCAGCACGCAGACGAACACCATCGCGTCACCGGCGCCGACAGCGATGCGCGCGACCAGGGCCACGGGGTAGGACGTGGCGAGGGCGAACACGACCTGCGCGGCGCTCAGGGTGAGGACACCGGTGAGGATCACCGCACGAGGTCCGAACCGGTCCAGCGCGAGGCCGACCGGGATCTGCATCCCCGCGTAGACGACCAGCTGGAGGACGGTGAACGTCGAGAGCTGGGCCGCGCCGATGTCGAACCGTTCGGTGGCCTCCAGCCCGGCGACCGCGAGCGACGATCGGTGGAACACCGCGAGCACGTAGACCGAGAGGGCGACGAGCCACACCACGTAGGCGTTGCGGCGCAGGCCGAGCCGGCGCGAGACCCGGGCGATCACGCCGACGCTCCGCCAAGACCCAGGACCGCGTGGCGGCTCGCTGAGAGGTGGGCGTCGGTCGCTGCCAGGAATGCGTCGAGATCGTCGCCGGCGATCAGGCGCGCGAGCTCGCGGTGGTCGCGTACGGCGGCCTCCATGCGCTCAGGAGACAGACCCATCGCGGTGGCGTTGACCATCATCTGCCGCTCACGAAGGCTGCGGTAGAAGCGGCAGACGTGCGGGTTGCCGGCCGCAGCGACGACGACCTCGTGGAAGCGGCGGTCCGCCTCGGTGAAGGCGGCCAGGTCGCGCTGCACACGGTGCTCCTCGGCGGAGTCGACGAGCGCGTCGAGCTCGGCACGGATCCGGCCCCCTGCGGCGAACGCACGCGGGGCGGCCCACTGCTCGACGAGCGCGCGCGCCTCCCACACCGACTCCGCCTCGGCACTGGTCACCGTCAGGACGATCGCACCGCGCTTGGGATAGATGCGTACGAGTCCCTCCGTCTGCAGGCGCAGCAGCGCCTCACGCACCGGCGTCCGCGAGCATCCAAGACGCTCCGCGAGCGCGACCTCTCCGAGCTCCTCCCCACCGGGAAGGTCGCCGACGAGGATCTCTCGCTTCAGGGTCGCGTACGCCCGCTCCGTCGCGGAGGCACGAGCAGGAACGGTGGGGGCAGCGTCAGGGAGGCGGCTTGCACACATGTTGCATACATGATGGCACGCGCGTGCGACAGGGTCCGACAGGAGCCCTACGGCGTCACCTCACCCGGACGTCGTCGACCCGTCCGCCGTGGTCCAGCCACCACTGGGCACCGTGGCGCATCGCCGACGAGCGACGGCGGTCCTTGCTGACCCGTTCGAGGATCGGGTCGCGCTGCATCCCGGCCGTGAACAACGCCGCGTGCGCGACGCTCAGGTCGGCATGGCCGAGCAGGTCGGCGACGCTGGGCACGGGACCTCCCGGCACGTGGGCGAGGGCGATGAGAGTCTGGCGGACGTCGGCGCCGCTCAGGCTCAGACGGTTGATCAAGGCGTCCCGCTCGGCCTTGCCGACGACGTACGGCAGCACACCCGGCGCTCCCTCGAAGCACCGGTTGGGCTGGGTCTGCTCGATCAGCACCTCCCCCAGCGCGGCGGCGTACGGGCTGCGCGACAGCACCAGGGCGGACTGGTGGCGCACGTCGTGGCTCGTCGCGCTGTAGGCGTCCTCGACGATCGTGCGACCGACGGGGTCGACCTCCCGCCCGGTGAACGACTCGATCCGCGCCGTCGCACCCCGGACCGCGGTCGCGAGCATCGTGGCGCGACTGGTCGCCGAGCTGGAGAGCGCGCGCGGACGCGACGGGAAGAGCTGCGGCCGGAGGCGTCGGAGCCGGTCCGCGGTCTGGACGGGAAGCACCTCCAGCAGCGGCACGATCCTGTGCAACGAGGTCTCGCTGGCCCCGTCGAAGAGCATGTGGGCCAGCTGCGCCTCCAGAGCCGCCATCGAGGACGGCGTGACCTCGTGACGGACGAGCTTGCGGTGCAACCCCCAGGTGGCACCGAGCTGGAGCTGGGCCGACGGCTGCGCGAGCAGCGAGATGAGGGTGTTGACCGCCTTCTCCGCGCGGACGTCGGCGATGAGGAGGACGGGGACGAGAGTGGCCTGGGCGCGCGGCTCGATCACCTGGGCACCCACCGCGCGCATGACGCGCGGCTGGTGCAGCGGCGCCTCGATCAGGCGGCGGAGCGCCTCGTAGCGGGTCACGAGTGCCAGGCCGTTGGCACGCGACGCCTCGCTGACCAGTCGACAGAGGAGGGGGTCGAGGGCGCTCAGGTAGGGGTCGTCGAACGGGTCCGACGCGGCGACGCACCCCGCCCACTCGAACCAGTCGACACCCTCGACGACCGGCCCCTGGACGGTGGCGAAGGCCTCGTCGAGCCGGGCACCGGAGACGTCGACGCTGCGGGCGGGAGGCCGCGCACCCCACGACCGCGCCAGTCCCTCGCAGGTCGCTGCGAGGCCGGCTCGCGGCAGACCGAGGATCTCCTCGTACGACCGCAGGACGGCTTCGGGGACCCGCAGGCGTCCCGACTCCCACCTGCTGACCCGCGAGGCGTCGGCCCGGTGGCCGTGCCGCGCGAGCTCCTCGGCGTACGGCTGGAGCTTGCGCAGATCAGTGTCTGCCGACATCAGCCGCCATTGGCGCAGGAGCCATCCCACGCGTTCGTAGGCGCTGATCTCCCGCGACTCGCCTGTCACCGGATCACCCCTTCCCCCCGGCAGCGGTCATCACGCGAACGTAACGACCCGGAGGGTCTGAGTGGACGTGTTCCGAGAATTTGGCGCATTTCCGACATGCCGCGGCGCATCGGCTCCGGAACCGATGCGCCACGGCTCAGACGCCGCGGGTCACTCTCAGAGGGCGAGTGCGCTCGCGGGATCCTCCAGCAGCCGACCGACGTCGGCGAGGAATCGCGAGCCCTGTTCACCGTCGACGACCCGGTGGTCGAACGACACCGCGAGGGTCGTCACCCATCGCGCCACGATGTCGTCGTCGACCACCCAGGGGCGGCGGTTGATCGCCCCGACGGCAAGGATCCCCGTCTGACCGGGCACCAGGATGGGCGTGCCTGCGTCGACCCCGAAGACGCCGACGTTGGTGATGCTGAACGTCCCTCCTGCAAGGTCGGACGGTTGCGTCTTGCCGTCGCGTGCCGTCCGGACGACCTCTCCGATCTCGGCGGCGAGGTCGGGCATCGAGCGGTGGTCGGCATCACGCACGACCGGGACGAGCAGACCGCGCGGAGTGGCCGCGGCGATACCGAGGTGGACGTCGTGCTTGAGCACGACCTCCTGCCGCTCGCTGTCGAACGACGCGTTCATCTCTGGCGTGCGTCGCAGCGCGAGGCACACCGCGCGGACCACGAGCAGGAGCGGCGACAGCTTGACCTCCGACAGCGCGCGATCGGAGCGCATGCGCTCCAGCAGCTCCATCGAGCGTGTGACGTCGACCGTCAGCCATTCGGTGACGTGGGGTGCCGTGAACGCCGAGGCGACCATCGCCTCCGCGGTGGCCTTGCGCACCCCCTTCATGGGGATGCGGGTCTCCCGGTCGCCACCGCCGGATGCGGTCGCCGCGGCGACGATGGTCGGAGCGGCCGGCGGAGCCAGGGCGGCCGGGGTGTCGGCCGCGGCGGGCCCCGTCGTTGGCATCGAGATCTGGCGCGCGTAGGCCTCCACGTCCGGACGGCGTACCACTCCGCCGTCGCCGGGCGGCACCTGGCGGAGGTCGACGCCGAGGTCCTTGGCCAGCTTGCGGACGGGGGGCTTCGCGAGGGTCCGGACCGCGGCGGGCGGCGCCGCTGCCGGAGCCGGTGCAGCCGCGGGAGCCGGTGCGGCTGCCGCTGTCGGTGCCGGCGAGGAAACGGTGTCGCGGCGGCGCCGGCGTACGGAGTGACGCTCTCGCGGGCCGTACCCGACGAGGGTCGCGACCGGCGCAGCCTCCGCCTCCGGTGGCAGCTCGGCCCCCGTCTCCGCCCGCTCCTCGACCGGAGGCGGCTCCGCCGTCCCCGAGGGCGGCGCCACAGCCTCGTCGGCGCCGTCGGAGACCGCGATGATCGGGGTGCCGACGGCGACGGTGTCACCCTCGGCGACCAGGAGAGCGGCGACCGTCCCCGCGTACGGGGTGGGCAGCTCGACGATGGACTTGGCGGTCTCGATCTCGCAGACGATGTCGTTGACCTTGAGCGTGTCTCCGACCGCGACGTGCCACGAGACGATCTCGGCCTCGGTCAGCCCCTCGCCGGGATCGGGCAGCTTGTACTCGTTCGTCGCCACCGCCCTCACCACGCCAGGCTGCGGTCGACGGCGTCCAGGACCTGGTCCAGGTCTGGCAGCCACGTCTCCTCGACGCGGCTCGGCGGGTACGGCGTGTCGAACCCGCCGACCCTCAGCACCGGGGCCTCGAGCGAGTAGAAGCACTCCTCGGTGATCCGCGCCGCCAGCTCCGCGCCCATGCCCAGGTTGCGGTGCGCCTCGTGCACGACGACGGCGCGCCCGGTCTTGCGGACCGACGCGTGGACCGGCGCCATGTCGAGCGGCGACAGCGTCCGCAGGTCGATGACCTCGAGGTCGAGACCGTCGGCGATGCCGGCCTCGGCGGCACCCATGGCGACCGCGACCGACGGCCCGTACGCGAGGACGGTCGCCGACGTGCCGGACCTGACGACCTGCGAGGAGAACAGCGGGGGCGGCGCCACGTCGAGGTCGATCTCGGCCTTCGTCGAGTGGTAGAGCCGCTTGGGCTCGAGGAACACCACCGGGTCCGGCGCGGCGACGGCCTGCTGGATCATCCAGTAGGCGTCACGCGGGTTGGAGCACGCCACCACCTTGAGGCCCGGCGTGTGCGCGAACTGCGCCTCGGGACTCTCGGAGTGGTGCTCCACCGCGCCGATGCCGCCGCCGAACGGGATCCGGATCACCAGCGGCATCACCACCCGCCCGCCGGAGCGGTAGCGGTACTTGGCGACCTGGCTGACGATCTGGTCGTACGCCGGATAGACGAAACCGTCGAACTGGATCTCCACGACCGGTCGGTATCCGCGCAGCGCGAGGCCCACGGCCGTCCCGAGGATGCCGGCCTCCGCGAGCGGGGTGTCCATCACCCGGTCCTCGCCGAAGTCCTTCTGAAGGCCGTCGGTGATACGGAAGACGCCGCCGAGGCGGCCGATGTCCTCACCCATGAGGATGACCTTGGCGTCGTCGTCCATCGCGTGCCGCAGGCCGGCGTTCAGCGCCTTGGCCATCGTCATCGTCGTGCTCACCGGGCCACCTCCGTCTCGAACGTCTCCGTCCAGGAGCGGAACTCCTCCTGCTCGGCCGCGATCTCGGCGGTCTGCTCGACGAACACGTTGGCGAACAGGTCCACGGGGTCGGGGTCGGGCAGCGCGCGTACGTCGGCGCGCAGGCGTTCGCCGAGGGCGTCGGCCTCCTCCTCGATGTCGCTGAAGAACTGGTCGTCGACCGCGTTGATGCGACGCAGGTAGGCGCGGACCCGCTCGAGCGGGTCGCGCAGCCTCCACCGCTCGACCTCGTCCGAGAGGCGGTAGCGCGTCGGGTCGTCGGTCGTCGTGTGCGCACCCATCCGGTAGGTGAACGCCTCGATCAAGGTCGGTCCGCTGCCCTCGCGAGCGCGCTGGAGGGCTTCCTGGGTGACCGCGTGCACGGCGAGGACGTCGTTGCCGTCGACGCGGACGCCGGGGAAGCCGAAACCGGCCGCACGCTGGTAGAGCGGCACGCGGGTCTGCCGGCTCGTGGGTTCGGAGATGGCCCACTGGTTGTTCTGGCAGAAGAACACGACGGGCGCGTTCATCACCGCGGCGTAGATGAAGGCCTCGTTGACGTCGCCCTGGCTCGTCGCGCCGTCGCCGAAGTAGGCGACGACGGCGGCGTCGCGGCCGGGCTCGCCGGTGCCGACCGCACCGTCACGCTGGATGCCCATCGCGTAGCCCGTGGCGTGCAGCGTCTGAGCGCCGATCACGATCGTGTAGAGGCCGAAGTTGTGCTCGTCGGGATCCCAGGTGCCCTGGTCGGTGCCGCGGAAGAGTCGCAGCAGCGCGATCGGATCGACCTCGCGGCACCAGGCGACGCCGTGCTCGCGGTAGGTCGGGAACGCGTAGTCCTGCGGGGCGAGGGCTCGACCGGACCCGATCTGTGCGGCTTCCTGCCCGAGGAGCGAGGCCCAGATGCCGAGCTCCCCGTGACGCTGGAGCGCGGTGGCCTCGGTGTCGATCCGGCGGGTGAGGACGAGGTCGCGGTAGAGACTCGCGATGGTGTCGTCGTCACCGTCGAAGTGGTAGTCGGGGTGCTCGACGCGCTCGCCCTCAGGGCTGAGCAGCTGGACGAGCGGAGGGTCGACAGGATCGGCCATGAGGCACTCCTCGCGTTCGGCGACCTCGGGGTCTCCGCGGCCGGCGGATGTGAGTCGTCGAACGCCAACCGGACGGTAGCCGGGCAGGCTGTCGACGGGGTGTGAGCGGGCTCACACGTGGAGCCAGGCTAGCACCGGCCCGCAGGGCCCGGAGGGTGCCTCCACATCCTCCAGGCCCTGCGGGGCGGACGCCGATCATCGTGCGCGGGTCACCGTGTGCTGGTCACCGTCACGCCCGGATCGGCGGCGTCGCCGGTGGAGTACACGTAGTCGGCGGCCGCACCGTCGCCGAGCTGCGCCTTGAGGAACGTCGCGGCCCAGCGTGCCGACGTCGCGATGCTCGCCGCCTGGCTGATCGGCTGCACGCTCGCGTCGGGGTCGGCACCTGCCGGGTTCTGCGTGTCGGTGATGCCGTAGTGGTTGGCACCGGCCACCCGGACGATCTGCTTCGGGCCGTTCTCGAGCTTGGTGTACGAGGTCTCCGCGTCGGCGGGCAGCGCCACGCCGTCGACCGTCCCCTGGACGAGCTGCACGGGGATCTGGTTGTCCATGCTCGCCGACGAGCCGAGCAGCGGGGACTTGTTGTTGGTGCCGAACAGCGAGGCAGCCTTCACCTCGTCGGGGAGGGAGAAGCCGAGAGTGGTGCAGAACGGGATCCCGCAGGACTCCTCGGCGACCCCGAGGGCAGCAGCGCCGCCGAAGGAGTGCCCGAGCAGGACGAGAGTGTCGGTGTCGATCCGTCCGGCGAGCGGCGACGACGCCGTGGCGTTCTCCGCAGCCATCCAGTCGATCGCCTGCGCCGGCATCTTCTGCGACGGGTAGTAGTCGCTGTCGAAGAAGACGAGACGCTTGTGGTTGGGGACGACGACCACGAAGCCGTACGCGGCGACGGCGCGCGCGTAGGCCGCGTAGTGCATGCGGTGGACCTGCGCACCCTGCATGAGCAGGGCGACGGGGAGCTCGCCCTGTGCACCGGCGGGGTAGTAGACGTCGGTGCCGTCGTTGACGATCTCGCTCGAGTAGTGGGCGACGGCGGGCGGGGGGGCAGCGGCGGCGGAGGTCGTCGGGACGACCGACAGGATTCCCCCGGTCAGGGCGGCGGTCAGGGCGAGGTGGGCGGCACGCTTCAGGGGCACGAATCCTCCAAGGATGTGGAACGACGTTCCAGCGGATGGTGCCCACCGTGGTCCCCCTCGCGCCCATCGTCAAGAGGCACAGGCGCCGGGGTGGGAACCCGCTCCGGCGTACGGTCGGACCGTGCCACCGATCTGGATCGCCCCGATGCTCGCCACGCTCACGTCGCGACGCTTCGACGACCCGGCGTGGGTGTTCGAGCGGAAGCTGGACGGCGAGCGCCTGATGGCGATCCGCGAGGGTGGCGAGGTGCGCCTGTGGACGCGCAACCGGATCGACGTCAGCGTCAGCTATCCCGAGATCATCGAGGCTCTTCGACCCTTCGACTCCGCCTCGGACTGGGTGCTCGACGGCGAGCTGTGCGCGATGCGAGGAGACCAGACCAGCTTCGAGGACCTGCAGAAGCGGATGCACGTCACCGACGCGCGAGCGATCGCCTCGGCCCACGTCACGCTCGCCTACGTCGTCTTCGACCTCCCCCGCTACGACGGGCACGACCTCCAGCGCCTGCCGCTCACCACCCGCAAGGACGCGCTCCGTGACGCGTACACGTTCTCCCCGACGCTCCGCTTCAGCGAGCACCAGGCGGGCGCCGGGACGGCGATGTTCCACCACGCGGAGAGCGTCGGGTGGGAAGGGGTGATGGCCAAGCGGGCCGCCTCGACGTACCAGGCGGGACGACGCTCACCCGACTGGCTGAAGCTCAAGGTGGTGCGCGGGCAGGAGCTCGTGGTCGGCGGATGGACCGACCCGCAGGGCGCCCGCAGCGGCCTCGGCGCGCTGCTGCTGGGCTACTACGAGGGCGACGACCTCCGCTACGCCGGCAAGGTCGGGACGGGGTTCGACGAGAAGACGTTGGCCCACCTGGGCTCCCTGCTCGCACCGCTGTCCCGCTCCACCAACCCGTTCGCCGACTCCGCCGACGAGATCCGCAGGACCAGTCGGACGGCGGCGGCGCAGACACACTGGGTGGAGCCCCGCCTCGTCGTGCAGATCGGCTTCAGCGAGTGGACGGGAGCGGGCCGGCTCCGCCACCCGCGCTACCAGGGGCTGCGCGACGACAAGGACCCGCGAGAGGTCGTCCGCGAGGAGCCGCACCCGATCGGCCCGTGACTGCGACGGTCAGCGCCTGGCCGAGCAACCCGCTGCGAGCACCGCCGGAGGCCCTCATGGGCGCGTGACGCGGTCCACGGTCTCCCGGATGTCGTCGTCGGTGGTCCAGGGCTGGATGCCTGCCATCGTCGTGGTGAGGGTGTCGTCCTCGAGGGCGGGGTCTCGCGAGAGCGCGTAGAGGGTCACCGCATGCCCGCGCGCGACCCCGGCTTGGAAGGTGACCTTGTTGGTGATGGCGTTGACGACGGTGACGGCGGCGAGGAGGAGGCACAGCCCGGTCGCAGTGTCTTCCCCGACGACGTACAAGGCTGCGGCGGCGGCAGCCAAGACGGGTGCCATGACGAGTCTTGCCGGCCCACCAGCGCCACTGCGCGCCGACGTCTTTGCGCTGTGGTTCTGTCATGGCGAGCATCGTGCCAGGCCGGAAGGTCTTGTCTTCGCTCGTGAGCTGCCGCCTGGTGACAGGGGACCGACTCGTTCACACGGTCAGCGCGTGGCGGACACGAGGGTCGAGACGCCCAGAGTGGCGATGATCCCGGCCGTCCCGCGGTCGATGGCCTGTTCCACCCGCGGACGACGCAACCAGTCGACGGCACGCCCCGCGACGACGGCGATGAGGGCGAAGTAGACCAGTCCGATCGCGGCGAAGATGACCCCCAGGAGCAGGGTCGCTCCGAGCGTCGCGTCGTGGCCGGGGAGGAACTGCGGGACGACAGCGATGAAGAAGAGCCCGACCTTGGGGTTGAGCACGTTGGAGAGCAGACCGGCGCGCATCGCCGCGCCGGCGCGCACGCCGTACGCACCCTCGATCTCACCGAGTCCCTTCCCTCGCCGCAGCAGCGCCCGCAGGCCGAGCCAGAGCAGGTAGAGCCCGCCGGCGATCTTCACGGCACGGAACGCCTCGGCCGACTGCTCCAGGAGCGTCGCGAGACCGGCGGCGACCGCGAGCGCCCAGAGCAACGACCCGGTGGACGAGCCGGCGGCGGCAGCAAGGCCCGCGCGGGTCCCGCCCAGGCTGAAGCGGAGGACAAGGAAGGTGTCGGGCCCAGGGGTCAGCGCCAAGAGAAGGCACAGTCCGGCAAAGGCCACGAGGAGGGAGGGATCCATTTTTTCCTGAGAACCAACATCATTGGCAGAGTGACTGGCTGATCGGCTTACAGCCTAACAGGATGCACAATCTAAGGCGCCGGTCGGTAGGCAATTATTCGCGATATGACGCAGGTCACTTGCCATCGTGAATACCCGAGCGACGGCACCCGGACCGCCGCCTCGGCGTCGCCGTTGCCTACCCTCGACACGTGATCACCCTCGCCGACCTCCAGGTCTCCTCACTCGGGCCCTGCCGGTACGACTCCCCCCTCGCGTCCTACGTCGCCGACCGCCAGACCAACGAGTACTACGTCTCCGAGGGTGACCGCGTCCTCTACGACGACACGATCGACCTCCTCGAGCGGCGCGCGGAGCCGGTCGAGCGGTCGCCCTCCTTCGAACCGGGAGGCCCCCGCGCCCGGATCTTCCACGATCCCGCCACGACGCACGTCGGGGTCGTCACCTGCGGCGGGCTGTGCCCCGGTCTCAACGACGTGATCCGCGCCGTGACGCTCGAGCTCTACACCCACTACGGCGTCACGCAGGTCACCGGCTTCCAGAACGGCTACGCCGGACTCGTCCCTCAGCTGGGCTTCGAACCCGTCTCTCTCACCCCCGGGCTGGTCGGGTCCATCAACAAGCGCGGCGGCACCGTCCTCGGGACCTCCCGTGGCGCCCAGGACCCCTCCGTCATCGTCGACCGCCTCGTCGAGCTCGAGATCGACGCGCTGATCGTGATCGGCGGCGACGGCTCGATGCACGGCGCCCACAAGATCGTCGAGGAGATCGGGCGCCGGGGCCTCGCCATCGGCGTGGTCGGGATCCCGAAGACCATCGACAACGACATCCCCCACATCGGCCAGAGCTTCGGGTTCGCCACCGCCTTCTCCGAGGCGTCGAAGGCGATCACCGCCGCCCACGTCGAGGCCGAGTCGGCCTACAACGGTGTCGGACTCGTCAAGGTGATGGGACGCCACGCAGGGTTCATCGCGTGCTACGCCGCGCTCGCCAACCACGACGCCGACTTCGTCCTCATCCCCGAGGTGCCGTTCGCCCTCGACGGCGAGAACGGGCTGCTGCGCACCCTCGCCCGCCGGGTCCGCGCCCACGGCAGCGCCGTCGTCGTGCTCGCGGAGGGCGCCGGCCAGGAGCTCATGCCCGCCACCGGGAAGTCGGACGCGTCCGGCAACAGGCGCCTCGGCGACATCGCGGCCGTCGTCCGCGCCGCCATCGAGAAGGACTTCCACGACCGAGGCGAGCCGTTGACCCTGAAGTACCTCGATCCCGGCTACGGCATCCGGGCGGTCCCCGCCGACGCCGCCGACTCCGTCTACTGCGCGCGGCTCGCCCAGATCGCCGTGCACGCGGCGATGTCCGGGCGCACCGACATGGTCGTCGGACGCCGCCGCCACCGCTTCGTGCACGTCCCGATCCCCCTGGTGATCGAGCGACGGCACTCGGTGGCCCCCGACGGCGACCTGTGGCTCAGCGTCCTGGAGTCGACGGCCCAGCCCCTCGACATGAGCTGAGGGGCCGGACCGGACGGACGCCGGTCTAGCTGCCGGCCGACTGCCGGCGCAGCACGTCGAGCACGCGGTCGTTCGCGCCGGGCTCCCCGATCGTGATCCGCATGCCGTCGCCGGCGAACGGACGCACGGCAAGCCCGTCGCGCCCGAAGGCCTCCGCGACCTCGAGCGTCCTCGCGCCGGTCGGCAGCCAGAAGAAGTTCGCCTGGGTGTCTGGCACAGGCCAGCCGGCCGCCCGCGCCGCGTCGACCGTCCGGTCGCGCTCGGCAACGATGGCGTCGACGCGTTCGAACAGCTCCTTCTCTGCCGCCAAGGAGGCGACCGCGGCCGCCTGAGCCACGTCGGAGACGCCGAACGGGAGCGCCACCTTGCGCACCGCGGAGGCGATCCGGGCGGGCGCCACCGCATAGCCGACCCGCAGACCCGCCAGCCCGTACGCCTTGGAGAAGGTCCGCAGGACGACCACGTTGTCCCGGGCGCGATAGTGCTCGAGCGCCTCGGGGCCGGAGGAGTCCCCCGCGCGCCGGACGAACTCGGCGTACGCCTCGTCGACGACGACCAGCACGTTGTCGGGGACCGCGTCCACGAACGCCGCGAGAGCGTCGGGCTCCACGGCGGGCCCGGTGGGGTTGTTCGGAGTGCACACGATCACGACCCGCGTGCGCGGCGTGATCGCCGCGAGCATCGCCTCCAGGTCGTGCTCGGCGGCCGCCGTGAGCGGCACCTCGACAGGGGTGGCGCCGACGAGCCGAACCGCGATCGGGTAGGCCTCGAACGACCGCCACGCATAGACCACCTCGTCGCCGGCCTCGCACGTCGCCTGCAGCAGGTGGTAGAGCACGGCCACGGATCCCGTCGCCGCCGCAAGGTCGGTGGTCGGGACAGCGTGGTGCTGTGCCAGCGCGGCGTACAGCCCCACCGCACCCATGTCGGGATAACGGTTCACCCGGCGGGCGGCGTCGTCGATCGCGTCCAGGACGCTCGGCAGCGGAGGGTACGGGTTCTCGTTGCTCGACAGCTTGTACGGCACACGGTCGTCGGTCGTGGTCGGCGGGCGGCCGGGACGGTAGTCCGGCACTCCGTCGAGGGCTTGTCTGATGCGGGGTTCTCCCATGGCCGCACCCTAGCCAGCCGAGCCGGGTCGCGGCAGGCCCCCGGTGCTACCGTGCTGCGGCCAGCCAGCTCCGTCCCGAGGAAGGTGTCTCCGTGCCCGTCTCGACCCTCCTCGCCGGCGTGGCGCTCTTCGTCGTGATCGTCGCCCTCGAGCGGTGGCGCCGTCACGGCCTCCTGCGCGACCGCGGTCGGGCCGGGCAGCGCGACCGCGAGCGCCGCTCCGCGACCCATCGCGAGTGGCTGGCCACCGGGCTCGTGCTCGAGACCGACCCGGACACCGCGGACGCGATCGTCGACCGGGTCGTGACCGCGACGATGAGCAAGCCCGTCGGCCCGCGACGGTGGGCGCTCCTCACCGGCTTCGAGGAGCACGCCGCCTCCGCGGGGTGGATACGCACCGCGTCGGGAGAGATCGCGCTCGCGGCCCTCACCGCGCCCGACCGGGACGGCGCTCCGGACGGCTCGGCGTGGCTCGACTTCCGCGACCGGGTCGCGAAGGCCGCGCGGAAGGCGGGAGTCACGACGCACGAGACGGAGACCGGCGCCCTGACGTCCACCACCGACTCCCGACGAGGGACCGTCTGGACCTCCCCGGCGGCGCCCGCCTAGCATCTGCGGGCCGCGCCACACGCGTGAGAGCATCCCGACGTGGCGCGCACACAGTCCAGGCCGAGCCTCGGCTACGCCCTCGTCGTCGGCGGGGCCTGCTTCTTCGTCCTCAACGCCGGTGTCTCCCGGGTCGTCCTGCGGGCAGGGATCGACCCGGCCCTCCTGACGACGTTCCGGACCACGGGCTCGGCGCTCCTCTTCGTCCTCTTCGCCGTCGTCGCCGACCGCAGCGCGCTGCGCCTGCCCCGAGGACGCGAGCTCGCCCTCCTGCTGCTGCTCGGCGTCGTGGGGATCGCGAGCGTGCAGTGGACGTACAACATCGCGATCGACCGCATCCCGGTCGGCATGGCGCTGCTCCTCGAGTACCTCGCGCCCGTCCTGGTGGTGCTCTGGGCGCGGTTCGTGCAGCGGCAGCACGTCCGACGCACGATGTGGCTGGCCGTCGCGCTGACGCTGGTCGGTCTGGCGCTCGTGGCGCAGATCGCGAGCGGCCTGGCGTTCGACGGGCTCGGCATGCTCGCCGGGCTCGCCGCAGCGGCGTGCCTGGCCACCTACTTCCTCGTGGGCGAGCAGGGAGTGAGCGAGGCAGACCCGATCCGGGTCGTCGTCTGGGCGTTCGTCTTCGCCGCGATCGCCATGAACGTCGCGCGTCCGATCTGGACGTCGCCCGACCTGGACGGCTCGGCCAACCTCCTCGGCGCGCTCGACGCGTACGAGGTCCCGCTGTGGCTCGCGATCGGCTGGGTGGTCGTCCTCGGCACCCTCACGCCGTTCTTCATGGAGCTCAGTGCGCTGCAGCACCTCCCCGCCACGGTCGTCACGATGGTGGCGACCCTCGAGCCGGTGGGAGCCGCGGCCCTCGGGTGGGCGTGGTTCGGCGAGTCGCTCGACGCGCTGCAGGTGGTCGGCGGGCTTCTCGTGGTCGCGGGCATCGTCCTCGCGCAGGCGTCACGCGCCGTACCGCCACCTGCGGTGCCGGAGGTGGCGGGCTGATCAGGCGACCCGATCTGGTTGGATGGGGCGCATGAAGCTCGTGCTGACGTGGTTGTGCAACGCTGCGGCCATCGCGGTCGCCGCCGGGATCTTCGCCGGGATCAGCATCGGCGAGTCGGGGCAGGACTGGTGGGAGAAGGCCGGCACCCTCCTGGTCATCGCGGCCGTCTTCACGGTCATCAACCT
Organism: Mumia sp. zg.B21; assembly: GCF_019550855.1. Lineage (NCBI taxonomy): Bacteria > Bacillati > Actinomycetota > Actinomycetes > Propionibacteriales > Nocardioidaceae > Mumia > Mumia sp. zg.B21. The sequence continues at coordinate 1,752,362 of NZ_JAHWCJ010000001.1, forward strand.
GACCGTCGGACGCCTCCTCAAGCTCCTCTCGATCCCCTTCATCGTCCTGACGCTGGGGCTCCTGCTCCTGGTGCTCAACGCGTTGCTCCTGCGGTTCACCGCCTGGGTGACCGACGCGCTGCCAGTCGAGTTCAACGTCGACGGCTTCTGGGTCGCGGTGGGAGGCTCCATCGTGATCTCGCTCGTCAACATGGTGCTGCGCATCTTCGTCGACGCCGACTAGAGTCCGCACCGCTACCGTGAAGCCATGACCACCGGCTCCGGGCACCCGCTCCGCATCGCCCTCGTCTGCCTCGGCAACATCTGCCGCTCCCCGATGGCCGACGTCGTGCTGGAGAAGAAGCTCGCCGACGCGGGTCTGGCCGACGAGGTGCACGTCGACTCCGCCGGCACCGGCGACTGGCACCGCGGCGAGCCGATGGACCCCCGTGCCGCCGCGATCCTCGAGGAGCACGGCTACGACCCGACCCGGCACCGTGCGCAGCAGATCACCAGCCGCTGGTTCGACGACCACGACCTGGTCCTCACCATGGACGGGTCCAACTTCGACGCCGTGCGCGCCCTCGCCCGGACGCCGCGCGACCGCAGCAAGGTCCAGATGTTCCGCTCGTACGATCCCGTGGCGACGCCGGGCGACGACGAGGTCCCCGACCCCTGGTACGGAGGTCCCTCAGGGTTCGAGCACGTCCTCAGGCTGATCGAGCGGACGTCGGACGCGATCGTCGCCAGCGCTCCGAGGCTCGTCGAGGAGCTTGCCAGATAAGGGGCAGGCGAGCCCGACCGTGTGTAGCGTCAGCACATGGCGCGTATGGGGGGCATCGCAGCGAAGGCTGAGGCACTGCTGGGTGTGGCCGTCGTCGCGACGACGCCCGTGGCCGGCGGGGACACCAACACCGCGACCCGGCTGCGTCTGACCGACGGCCGCAGCGCCGTCCTGAAGACCCGTCCGCAGGTGCCGCACGACTTCTACACGGCGGAGGCCGAGGGCCTGCAGTGGCTCGGCGAGGCCGGGGCGCCCGTGCCGCAGGTGCTGGGGGTGTCCGCGGACTGCCTCGTCGTCTCGTGGATCGAGCCGGGCAAGGCGACCGCCGACGCGGCGGAGAGCCTCGGTCGCGCACTCGCCGCCACCCACCGCGCCGGTGCCGACGAGTTCGGCTATCCCCGTGACGGATACATCGGGCTGGCTCCGCTGCCCAACAAGCCGGCGCCCACGTGGACGGAGTTCTACACGACCCGGCGCATCCTGCCCTACCTCAAGGTGGCTGTCGACCGCGGCGCGATGACCACCGAGGACGCGGCACCGGTCGAGGAGGTCGTGCGTCGCATCGACGACTTCGCCGGCCCACCCGAGCCGCCCGCACGGATCCATGGTGACCTCTGGTCCGGCAACGTGGTGTGGTCGACCGAGGACCGCGCCTTCCTCATCGACCCCGCCGCGCACGGCTGCCACCGCGAGACCGACCTCGCGATGCTCGCCCTGTTCGGCATCCAGCACCTCCAGCGGATCCTCGATGCCTACATCGAGACGTTCCCGCTCGCCGACGGGTGGCACGAGCGGGTGCCGCTCCACCAGCTCCATCCCCTGCTCGTGCACGCCGCCCTGTTCGGTGGTGGGTACGGTGCCAGGGCACGGGCCGCGGCCGAGCAGCTCCTGGACGGCGAAGCGCCGAGGGCCACGGGCTGAGCGCTGGTGGGGCCGAGCACGGCAACCGAGTGCTGCCGCTGAGTGCCGGCCGGCTGCACGAGGTCGGGTGCTGCTGGGCCAGACCTGGCACCCTGGCCCCATGCGCATCCTCGTGGTGGACGACGACCGGGCGGTCCGTGACTCGCTGCGCCGGTCGTTGGAGTTCAACGGCTACGACGTCGATGTCGCCGCCGACGGTGCAGAGGCGCTGGCACGCGTCCCGATGATCGACCCCGACGCGATCGTGATGGACGTGATGATGCCGCGGCTCGACGGGCTCGAGGCGACGCGCGCCCTGCGGGCAGCGGGCAACGAGGTCCCGATCCTCGTCCTCACGGCCAAGGACGCCGTGGACGAGCGCGTCGACGGGCTGGACGCCGGAGCGGACGACTACCTCACCAAGCCGTTCGCGCTGGCCGAGCTCCTCGCGAGGGTCCGGGCGCTGCTGCGCCGCTCGAGGCGCACCGGTGACTCCGACGAGGAGGAGGTGGTCCTCGAGTTCGCCGACCTCACCATGAACACCGCCACCCGGGAGGTGATGCGGGGCGAGCGGCCCATCTCGCTGACCCGGACCGAGTTCGCCCTGCTGGAGCTCTTCATGGAGCGCCCCAAGCGGGTGCTCGAACGCTCGTTCATCCTCGAGGAGGTGTGGGGGTTCGACTTCCCGACCACCGCCAACTCGCTGGAGGTCTACGTCGGCTACGTCCGCCGCAAGCTCGAGGCCGACGGCGAGCCTCGCCTCCTCCACACGGTGCGCGGTGTCGGCTACGTCCTGCGCGAGACAGCACCGTGACCGGAGGATCCCGCTGATGGAGGCCGCAGCCCACACCCGCTCGTGGCGCCGTTGGGTCGGCGACCGCGCCCAGCGCGTCTCCTTGGCCACCCGCGTCTCGCTCCTCACGACCGCCGCGGTCGGCGTGACCCTCGCGTTCGTCAGCGCCATCATCTACGTCAGCGTCGAGTCAGAGTTCACGTCCAGCGTCGACGAGAACCTCAAGCTCCGGGCGGCCGCGGCCGTACGTGCGGGGATCGCCGACCAGCTCAACTCCGGAAGCTTCCCCAAGGCGGCCCTTGCCGCCGCAGACGTCCAGATGGCGCTGATCTACGCTGGCGCGCCGTCTCGCGATTTCGGGGACTTCATCGGGCCGGACGAGGAGGCGGTCGCCGAGGGGCGGGTGTCGCACTCGCTGCGCACGGCCACCATCGGTGGCGTCCACTACCGCGTCGTCGCCGTCGGAGCCGCACCGGGCACGGCGCTCGTGGTGGGTCAGTCGATGGCCAACATGGAGACGGCGCTCTCCCGGCTCCAGGTCGTGCTGTGGGCGGTGAGCGGCTTCGGCGTGCTCGTCGCCGGCCTGCTCGGCTCGGTCGTCGCCACCGGCGGACTGCGCCCGGTGCGCCGCCTCACGACCGCCGTCGAGCAGGTCGCGCGGACCGAGGACCTTCGTCCCATCGCGGTGTACGGGCACGACGACCTCGCGCGCCTCACCGTCGCCTACAACCAGATGATGGTCGCGCTCAAGGGTTCCCAGGAGCGGCAGCGGCAGCTGGTGGCCGACGCGGGACACGAGCTGCGGACTCCCCTGACCTCGCTCCGGACCAACATCGAGCTGCTCGGCCAGGCCGAACAGCGCGGGGGGATGTCCCGCCGGGCCCGCCAGGAGCTGATCGACGACGTCCGTGCCCAGCTCGACGAGCTCACCACGCTCGTCGGCGACCTCGTCGAGCTCGCCCGCGACCCCGGCGACCCCGACCCCGAGCCGATCGACCTCGCGGAGGTCGTCGAGACGGCGGTCGACCGCGTGCAGCGGCGGGCTCCCGGCGTGGCGTTCGAGGTCTCGACCGAGCCCTGGATCGTGATCGGCGAGTCCCGCACGCTCGAGCGCGCGGTCACCAACCTGCTCGACAACGCGGCCAAGTGGAGCCCGCCGCTCGGGGAGGTGCAGGTGCGACTGGAGGACGGTGTGCTCACGGTGCAGGACGCGGGTCCCGGCATCAGCGACGAGGACCTCCCGCACGTCTTCGACCGCTTCTACCGCTCGCGGGAGGCTCGACGCCTGCCCGGCTCGGGACTGGGCCTCGCGATCGTCGCCCAGGCGGCCCACCGGCACGGCGGGACAGTCACCGCGTCGCGCGGACCCGGCGGAGGCGCGCTCATGACCCTGCACATCCCCGGCCGCCGCGGCGACGGCGACCAGGACCGCTCCACGAGCGCCGAGCGGTGACTATTCTGCAGCTCCCAGGGTGATCTCAGCACGCTCTTAGTCGCGGCGGTCATGCTAGAGGCATGAACGATGAGTCCCGACCAACAGAGCCTGTGGGGCCGGCTCCGCAGCCGGCGTCGCAGCCCACCCCTTCCTACGCGGCGCCGAGCAGCACGGGACTTCCCGGCAGCTCCTCGTACACGCACCGCTACGACTCGGCCACCGGCACGCAGGACCGCCCCGGCGAGCACACGCAGGCGTACCCCTTCGGCTTCACGCCGCAGTCCGTCACGCCGCCGGAGAAGAACCAGCGACGCGGCGGGTTCGCCGCTGCGGTGGTCGCGGGCGCGCTCGTGGCCGGTCTCGTCGGCGGGATCGGCGGGGCCGCCGGCTACCACGCGCTGAACGACGACTCCAATCCGACGACCGCACAGTCCTCGCTGGACACCGCCTCGAACGCGTCCACCGCGTCGCTGCCCGAGGGGCAGGTCGAGAAGGTCGCCCAGACGGTCCTCCCCTCCACGGTCCAGCTCAACGTGAAGGGCGGCCAGGCCAGCGGGAGCGGCACCGGCATCATCATCAGCAGCGACGGCGAGATCCTGACGAACAACCACGTCATCGAGGCCGCCGCCGACTCCGGTGAGATCACCGTCTCGTTCAGCGACGGCTCGATCGCCCGCGCCCAGATCGTCGGCAGGGATCCGGTCACCGACCTCGCGGTCGTCAAGGCGGAGGGCAAGAGCGGCCTCAAGCCCGCCAGGCTGGGCAACTCTGCGGACCTGCGCGTGGGCCAGGATGTCATCGCGATCGGCTCGCCGTACGGACTGGAGAGCACGGTCACCTCCGGCATCATCTCCGCGCTGAACCGCCCGGTGCAGGCCGGTCAGACCGCCGAGACGAGCCACGTCTTCCCGGCGATCCAGACCGACGCGGCGATCAACCCGGGCAACTCCGGTGGTCCCCTCGTCGACGCCAACGGCGCGGTGATCGGCGTCAACAGCGCGATCCGCACCAGCGGCAGCGGCGAGTCGGGCTCCATCGGCCTCGGGTTCGCGATCCCGATCGACGTCGCCAAGAACGTCGCCGCGCAGCTCGTCGAGGGCAAGACCGTCGAGCACGCCCGCATCGGCGTCACGGTGTCCGACGCGGTCGAGTCCGACGGCATGACGACCATCGGTGCCGAGGTGAAGTCGGTCAGCGACAACAGCGCCGCGGCCAAGGCCGGCCTCAAGGCAGGCGACGTGATCGTCCGCCTCGGTGACCAGCCGATCGCCTCCTCCGACGCGCTGGTCGCGACGATCCGCGGCTACCAGCCGGGCGAGAAGGTCCAGGTGACCTACACCCGCGGCGGGCAGCAGGAGAAGACCGAGATCACGCTCGACAGCGACGGTGGGTCGCTGGGCTCCTGATCCAGAACGCTCAGAAGGGCCGTACGCACAAGATGCGTACGGCCCTTCTGTCAACCTGGGGTGCTCAGCCGAGCAGCTCGGACACCAGCTCACCGATGACCCGGTCGCCGTGCTGGGTGAGGATCGACTCCGCGTGGAACTGGATCCCGCGGAACGTCGGCCCAGCCACCGTGTGGACGTCGCCGGACACCGGGTCGACCTCCACGGTGACGCGGTCGGGCAGCCCGTCGCCCGGCTCACGCGCCACGAACGTGTTGTAGAAGCCGACGGTCTCCGTACGACCGCGGAGCGGCAGCGCCGACTGCGTCCCCTGGAACACGATGTCCTTGTAGGCGAGGTCCAGACCGAGCGCGCCGCACAGCACCTGGTGGCCGAGGCAGACCGCGAGGAACCGACGACCTGTCTCCAGCAGGTCGTCGACGGCGCGTCGTACGGTCGCGATCTTGGGATCGTCGAGGTCGCGGGGGTCACCGGGACCGGGTCCGATGACGACCAAGTCGTACCCGTCGAAGGTCTCCGGGCCGTCGTAGTCCTCGTGGCGGACGACGTCGGTGCTGATCCCCAGCACGCCGAGCAGGTGCGACAGCATGTTGACGAAGTCGTCCTCGTTGTCGAGGACGACCGCCCGGGTGCCCGCCAGGGAGTCGGCCGGCGCAGTGTCCGACTGGTCCGACAGCCAGAACTGGCTCAACCGCTGGTTGCGCGATCCGAGCGCGATCAGGACCTCGTCGTCGTGGGCGAACGCGTCGAAGCCCTCGATCGGCGCCGGCGCCGCGGGCACGAGGCCGAAGGCGCTCAGCACCCCTGCGGCCTTGGCGTGCGTCTCCGCCGTCTCGTGGTCCGGGTCGGAGTCGCGGACCAGCGTCGCCCCCGCGGTCACGGTGAGGTTGCCCTCGAGGTCCACGTCGGCGGTCCGGATGAGGATCGGAGAGTCGGCTGTCGGACGCCCCTGCGCGTCGCGTCCGAGCAGCGCCGCCGCCGCCGCGTAGTAGCCGCGGCCCTCCTGCTCGTACTTGGTGATGAGCCGGCAGGCGTTCTCGACCGGGCTGCCAGTGACGGTCGCCGCGAACATCGAATCGCGAAGCACCTCACGGACGTCACGGTGGGTCCGCCCGGCGAGCAGGTACTCGGTGTGGACGAGGTGGGTCATCGGCTTCAGGTACGGGCCCAGCACCAGGCCGCCCTCCGAGCAGATGTCGCACATCATCTTGAGCTCCTCGTCGACGACCATGAAGAGCTCGTAGATCTCCTTCTCGTCGCCGAGGAACCGCAGCAGCTCGCGCTTGCGGTCGGCCTGGCTCTCCAGCCCGCGCAGCCGGAACGTGCCCGAGATCGGGTTCATCCTGACCTGCCCGGCGTCGACACTGACGTGACGCTCGGGGCTCGCACCGATCAGGTAGCGGTCGCCGGTGAACACCAGGAACGTCCAGTGGGCGCCCCGCTCCCGCTCCAGCAGACGGCGCAGGACCGTCAGAGCGGCGGCCGGGCCCCAGTCGGCGAGCCGCGCCCGGTAGTGCCGGCCGATCACCAGGTTGGCGCCCTCGCCCTGACCGATCTCGGCGTCGATCACGGTCCGGACCATCTCGGCGTACGTCGCGTCGTCGGTCTCGAAGCCGCCCTTGTCGGCGGGAGCGAGCTCTCCGTCGGGGAGGACGGCGAGGAGCTCGTCCAGCGCCACGTCGGTCGACGTCTCGGCCGCGATCACCGACAACGGGGTGCCGTCGTCGTGAGCCTCGAACCCGCGCTCGCGGACCTGCCGGTAGGGAACGAGCACGAGGCTGTCGTACGAAGCGGGTGCGCCGTCGACCGGGTCGCTCAGCGGGACGTCCATCAACGAGTCGACATCGGTACGGGCTCCGCCGATCAGGACGACCCGGTCGGAGTCGCGGACACGGATGATCGCGTACGACGGCAGAGCCATCAGCTGCTCGAGCGCCGCAGCGGTCTCGGCAGCCGAGTCGTGAGGAGAGGGCATCGTCGGTCCTAGGGTTCGTCGGCCGACGGGCTCACCAGACACGGCCGAGGAGGCGGGGTCTGGGATGTGCACGAGACGCCACCTAGAGGTGGCGCCACCAACCGAGTGTGGTCCGTGCGTTCATAGGCGAGAGCGTAGCGCACGCCTGGCTCCGTCCTGGCGTCCTGCCCGCCTCTTGGGACGGCGGTCAGGAGCACGAGCATGCCCACCGCTCCGAGTCCGAGAAGCCCCGGGCCGACGACGCCCACGGGCACCGCCGGCGGTGTCACGTCGGCGATGGCGGGATAGAGGTGTCCCAGCACCGTCCACGCAGACGCGGCGGCGCCGCTGGTCCCCGACACCAGCGCCGCGGTACGCAGCCCGGACGGTACGGGCGACCGTCGTCCGGCGAGGACCCGCGCGAGCCCGATCGCGACCAGACCGAGCAGCACGAACGCGAAGAGCAGCATCGCGAGGCCGACCTCGCGCACCGCGCCGCCGTACGACCCGTCGAGGCCGTCGACGACCCGCAGGAGCCCCGACAGCACGAGGAGCAGCGGTGCGACGATCGCCGGGCCGACGACGAGCGGCTGGCGGGGGCGGGGTGCCACGAACGGTGTCATCTGTCCACGGTCGGTCCGCGCCGTGCGCAGGCACCACCGGTGAAGCCCCGGAGACGACCCGGAGCCGCCCCGGGCCGGGCTACCCGGCAGGAGCGGGTGTGGGCGCCGAGGTCGGCGTCGGAGCCGGCGTCGTCGGCGTCGGCGTCGTCGGAGCCGGCGTCGTCGGAGCCGGCGCGTCGGAAGTGACGTCGACCGGCACGTACGGCGTGACCTGGATGGTGCCGTCGGGGATGAAGTTCACCGGCTGCAGCCCCACGGGCCGTCCATCCCGGTAGGTGATCAGCGTGGCCTGCGCCTGCCGCCTGAGCTTGCTCCCGAGGGCGAAGGCGAACGCAGCGCCACCAGTGCTGGCATTGGTGAACGTCACGGTGCGCCGACCGTCCTCAGCCGTGAGAACGGTAGGCCCGCGCTGGACGTGGAGGTGGCCGGACAGCACCAGGTCGACGCACCCTGAGCGCGCGACCTCCTCGCCGGTGGTAGGGCTGTGGACGACGACCGTGCTGATGGAGCCGTCCTCGCACGCCGTCTCGGTGAGCTCGCGTCCCTGCTCGATGATCGAGGACGAGCCCTGGGACCATCCCGCGGTGAATCCCGAGCTGCGCGGGTCGCTGTATCCGAGGAACCGGATGCCCTCGACGTCGACCGGCTTGCCGTCGAGGACCTCGAAGCCGTCCTTCTTCATCTGCTCGGCGACGAAGTCGCCCTCGTCATGGTTGCCGGCGACGGCCACGGTGGGCACGTCGCGGAACTGCTGAGCGAGCGAGCGGATGCTGAAGCCCTCCCACGACCCCCCGGTCGACGTGTCGTCGCCGGCGTCGATGAGCAAGGAGGCGTCGACCTCGTCGGCAACCGCCCGGACGACCTTGTCCATGCCGATGTTGTCGTGCCGGTCGGCGACGAGGACCGCCACGATCTCCCCGTCCGCGGGCTTGCGGAGCTGCTCGGCGACCTCCGGCACGCGGTCCGCGAGGGCGCCGTAGAAGGTCACCGACGTCTCGTACGTCGTGATCGCCGACTCGACGATCGCCCGGCTGGCGTCGGTCGCGCTCCCGGAGGAGATCTGGAGCCTGTCGAGCGCGAGGTCGTCGGGGATCTGCGGATAGACCTCCGTCAGCGGACGCCAGCGGGTCTGCGTCACCGACTCGTCGGCCGGCTCGGGCCAGGTCAGCAGGACCACGGCCAGGACGGTCACGAGACCGAACGCGACCATGGTCCGCAGCGGCGCGTGCGGAACCGTACGGCGAGCGACGAAGCCCCGGACGCGCTCGGCGACCTCGTGGCGGCGACGATGCCCGAGCAGCACCCATCCGGCGACGAGGAGGAGCGCGACGGCGAGACCGGCCCCGAGCCCGCGCAGCGCCGAGGCGACCGCGATGTCGCGGACCACCCCGCTGATCTGGTCGATCTCGGCCTCGGGCTGGGAGGCGATGACGGCGTCGCGGGCGACGAGCTCGTTGAGGTCGTTGGCCTGGGTGTCGCCGATGTCGATGGTCACGCCGACCGACAGCGGTGTGTCGATCGGCATCCGGATCTGCGGGAGCACCGACCCGAAGTCGAGCGTCGCGTGCCCGTCGAACGTCGGCGTGACGACACCGGTGTGCGCACCCACGACCACGGTGCGGTGGGCGTTGGTGAAGGTCGTCAGTGCCACACCGCCGGAGACCACGAGGCCGACGAGCACCAGGGCGAGGATGGGCAGCCACGCGCGTCGGCGACGGCGCGCGGGCATCGACGGGGAGCCGGCGGGAGCGGGTCGGTCGTTCTGCTCAGGCATCGCCTCAAGTCTCTCGCACCGCACCACGCGCAGGGGCGGCGGTGTCCGTCCTGATCTGTGGTGCAGATCCTCGGCGGCACCCTACGCTGGGCTCCGGGAGGTCGTCATGGTGCTGGCGCTGGTGGTCTACGAGTCTCTCTGGGGCAACACCGAGTCGGTCGCACGCGCGATCGCCGACGGCATCGCCTCCACGTTCGGCGACGACGCGGTCACGGTCGCCGAAGCCGGGCCGGACGTCGGTCTCGACCCAGATCTCGCCCTCCTCGTGGTCGGCGGTCCGACCCACGCGTTCGGCATGTCGAGTGGGGCCACCCGTGAGTCCGGGCGCGAGCGCGGCGCGCCACACCTCCCTGACTGGGGAATCAGAGAGTGGATCGACGCACTCCCGTCACCCGGCAGAGCCGTTCGCGTCGCGGCCTTCGACACCCGTACGGTCTCGCCCCGACTGCCCGGGTCGGCCGCCAAGAAGGCGCTCAAGCGGTTGGTGGCACGCGGTTTCGAACCGGCCGCGAAGGCGCGGACGTTCGGCGTCCACGGGTACGAGGGGCCGCTCGCCGACGGAGAGCTCGACAGCGCCCGAGCGTGGGGCACCGAGCTCGCCGCCGTCGTGCGGTGACTCCTGCGGTCAGGCCTCGACGCGGTCCAACCAGTGGCGGGTGGACCCGACGGTGAGCAGGAGCTGGGTCGCACGGGTCAACACGACGTACAGCGTGCGCCACCCGGCCTCCGACTCGGCGACGACCTCGTCCGGCTCGACCAGGACCACCGCGTCGAACTCCAGACCCTTGGTGTCCAGACCGTCGAGCACCCGCAGCCGGTCCAGGTCGTGCAGCTCCTCGGCGAGCTCGGCGGCGCCCTCCTCACGGCGGCCGGTCGGGACGACGACGGCGATCGTGCCCTCCACCCGCTCGGCGAGGTCGCGCACGCCTCTGCGGACGGCCGACCACACCGCGGCGGCCTCGACGACCTCGTGCCGGGGCTCCTCGCCCGTACGGCGCACGGCGTCGGGGGTGTCGGCCCCCGGGATCGCGACCCGCGCCACCTGGGCGGCGAGGTCGTAGATCTCGGCGGAGTTGCGGTAGTTCGTGGAGAGCCGGAAGTGGTGCTCCTCCTTGCCGTCCAGGGCCGCGGTCCGCGCCCGGGCGGCCTCGTCGGGGTATGGCCAGGACGACTGCGCGGCATCGCCGACGATGGTCCAGCTGGCGTACTTCCCACGACGGCCGAGCATCCGCCACTGCATCGGCGACAGGTCCTGCGCCTCGTCGACGAGCACGTGCGCGTACGAGTCGTCCTCGATGGACTGCGTCGACCGCTGTTTGCGGACCGCAGCCTCCTCACGCTCGAACGACATGAGCTGCTTGACGTCGTACGGGTCGTCGTCGCCGTCGGCGGCCGAGACCTCGCCGAGCAGGTAGCGCAGCTCGTCGATCAAGGGCACGTCCTCGACGGACGGGGTGCCGTCGGCGCTGCGCCACGACGTGGCGAGCAGGTCGATCTCGCTGCGCTTGAGGATGCCCTCGGCGGAGCGCCGCAGCGTCTCGGGATCACCGAGGGTCTCCCACACGTCGACGGCGTCGAGCGGCGGCCACCACGCGGTGGCGAAGTCGAGGAACGCGTCGTCGGTGGTGAGCACCTTGTCGAACTCGTCCCGCTCCTTCTCGAGCGCCCGCTCGCCCTCCACCTGCGACCAGAGCGCGTCGAGCAGGGTCTGCTGGACCTTGCCGTACGCCCGGTTGCGCTGCTGGCCCGAGAGGAGCTGACGCCGCAGGCGGTCGAGCGCCTGCGCGTCGAGGCGCAGCACGTCGTCGCGGTAGAAGTAGCGGAACGCGGTCGGCTCACCCGGCTGGGCGCTGCGGGCCACCCTGGACAGCACCTGGAGCATCCGTGCGGATCCCTTGACCGCGGCCACGGCGGGGGCGTCGTGGCGCCGACCCGAGACGCCGTCGACCACCTCACCCAGCGATCGCAGCGTCACCGAGGTCTCGCCAAGGCTGGGGAGGACGCGTTCGATGTAGCCCATGAAGACCCCGGACGGCCCGACGACAAGGACGCCACCGGACTCGAAACGACGGCGGTCGACGTAGAGGAGGTAGGCCGCGCGGTGCAGCGCCACGACCGTCTTGCCCGTGCCAGGGCCACCACCGATGGTGGTCGCGCCACGGCTGGGTGCGCGGATCGCCTCGTCCTGCTCCTTCTGGATGGTCGCGACGACGGAGTGCATCGACGCGTCGCGGGCCCGGCTCAGGCTCGCGAGCAGCGCGCCCTCCCCCACGACGACCATGTCAGCGGGTGCGTTGTCGCCGTCGAGCAGCTCGTCCTCGACACCCACCACGGTCGCACCCCGGCTGCGGAGGACGCGGCGGCGTACGACACCGGCAGGGTCCTGCGCCGTCGCCTGGTAGAAGACCGATGCCGCCGGTGCTCGCCAGTCGATGAGCAACACCTCACGCTCGGCGTCCCGGACGCCGATGCGGCCGATGTAGCGCTTGACGCCGTCGACCAGGTCGAGCCGGCCGAAGACCAGGCCCTCGTGGGCGGCGTTGAGCGCCGCAATCCGCTTGGACGCCTGGTAGACCATCGCGTCGCGCTCGACCAGCCCGCCCTCGTGGCCGACGTGGCCACGGGCGTACCCCTCCCGAGCGAGTGCCTGCGCAGCCTTCGTCGACTCCTCGAGCCGGCCGTAGACGACGTCGACGTACGCCTGCTCGTCAGCGATCTCGCGCTGCTCGGCCGACGACGAGTTGGGTTGGTCCGACACGGAGCTCCTCGATAACGTCACACACCTGGGGACAGAACACACAAGTCTATCCGGGGGGCGGGACATTCCCACGCGCCTCCCGAGAGGATGTCGCATGGCCCAGCTGATGACCGACTCCACGGTGCTCGCGACCGTGCGCGCCCGGGACGCCGTGACCTGGATGAAGGACGCGGCGGTGGCAGCGCACCGCGGCGATCTCCACGCACCAGCTCGGGTACGAGCCGACCTCGGAGGCGGGGCCCTCGTGGTCACCGCGGGCCACCTCGACGGGTCCTGGTACGGCTACCGGGCCTACGACACGTTCGGACTGGTCACCGGCGAGCAGGTCGTGGTCGTGCACGACGCGGAGACCGGCCGGGTCCACGCGGTCGCGATCGGCGCCGAGCTCGGCCCGCGTCGTACGGGTGCCCTCGGCGGTGCTGCCGCCGACGTCCTCGCAAACCCCGACGCGTCCCGCCTCGCGCTGATCGGGGCGGGCACGCAGGCGTGGACGCAGCTGTGGGCGATCGCCGCGGTCCGCGACCTGGCGGAGGTGCGGGTGTTCGCCCGCGACCAGGGCCACCGTGCCGCGTTCGCCCGACGGGTGCGAGAAGAGCACGGCGTCGCCTGCGTCCCCGCCACCTCCGCCCGCGACGCCGTGGACGGCGCCGACCTCGTCGTCTGCGCGACCACGAGCCCGACTCCGGTGATCGCCGCCGAGTGGCTCGTCCCCGGTGCGTACGTCGCGACGCTCGGTCCCAAGCAGATGGGCCGTCACGAGATCGAGACCGGCCTGCTGGAGTCGGCCGACGTGGTGGTGACCGATTCACGGGCGCAGGCTGTCGGCTACGACCCGCCGAGCACCGTCGTCGGGACACGGGTCGAGGACCACCTGGTCGAGCTCGGCGCGGTCCTCGACGGAGCCGCGACGGGACGCAGCTCGCGCGACCAGATCTGCCTCTTCTACTCGGTCGGCCTCGCCGGCACCGAGCCCTATCTGCTGGCGAAGCTCGCCGGTCTCGACTGACGCCGGGCGCGTCTAGACGTCCAGCGGCACGTTGAGCAAGGTCAGCAGGCGCCGCCTCAGTGCGCCGAACCGCGGGTCGTCCACCGTGCGCGGGTGCGCGAGGGGGACGTCGATCTCCTCGATGATCCGACCGTCTTCCAGCACCAGCAGACGGTCCGCCAGCAGGACCGCCTCGTCGACGTCGTGCGTGACGAGCAGCGCGGCGAATGCGTGCGCCGACTGCAGCTCGCGGAACAGCCGCTGCATCTTGAGGCGGTTCAGGGCGTCGAGTGCTCCGAACGGCTCGTCCAACAACAGCAGGTCGGGGCGTCGGACGAGCGCTCGTGCGATCGCCACGCGTTGCGACTGGCCGCCCGAGAGCTCCCCCGGCCACGCCTCACCGCGGTCGACGAGCCCGACCTCGGACAGTGCCCCTGAGACCCGTTGGGCCACGTTCGGACCGCGGACTCCCAGCGCGACGTTGGCCGAGACCCGCTTCCAGGGCAGGAGGCGGTGCTCCTGGAAGACGACAGCGTGCGACGGCGGTACGTCGAGCGCCCCGGTCGCCTCGCGGTCGAGTCCCGCGAGGATGCGCAACAGTGTGCTCTTTCCGGAACCGCTCGCGCCGAGCAGCACGACGACCTCGCCGCGCTCCAGGTCGAGGTCGACTCCGTCCAGCACGACCACGTCGCCGAAGCTCCGGCGTACGTCTCGTGCTGTCACGAAGCCTGCAGTCCCCGTCGCCACGACAGCGCCCTCCTCTCCGCGACCCGCAGCACGAGGTCGGACAGCAGCCCGAGGACGGCGTACGCCAGAAGGCCGAGAAGCACGATCTCCGTCTGGGAGAACTCGCGCGCCTCCATCATCATGAAACCGAGCCCCGAGTCGGTGTTGACCTGCTCGCCGACCACCAGGCTCAGCCACCCGGCGGCGAACGCGAGGCGCAGACCCAGGAACAGCGACGGCATCGTGCCCGGGATCACCACGTGCCGGATCCGCTCCGCTGCCGACAACCCACAGGTGCGTGCCGCCTCCACCAGTCGCTCGTCGATGTTGCGTATCCCGGCGTAGAGATTCAGGTAGATCGGGAAGAAGGCGCCGAGCGCCACCAGCGTGATCTTGAGCGGCTCCCCGATGCCGAGCCAGATGATGAGCAGCGGGACGAGGCCGAGGTGAGGAAGCATCCGGGCCATCTGCACGGTCGGGTCGACGAGCGCGTCGCCGACGCGGACCAGCCCTGCGAATGCCCCGAGCACGAGCGCCAGTCCGCCGCCGATCAACAGTCCGACGAGCGCGCGGGTGAGGGACTCGTACACGTGCGCGGGCAGGCTGCCGTCCTGCGTCAGACGCCAACCCGCCGCCAGGACCTCGCTCGGCGGAGGCAGCTTGTCGGGCGACACGATGCGGGTCTGTGCCAGCAGCTCCCAGGCGCCCGCCAGGACCAGCGGGGTGACCAGCCGCAGTCGGCGCAACCACGCCTCCGTGCGGGCACGTCGACGGGCCGCGGTCGGTCGTCCCCCCGGGGCCTGGCCCGTGGACCCCGCGGAGACCGACCTGGCGGCTTCGGGCAGGGTCACCCCGCCGGTCACGGCGGTCGGCGCCTCGGTCACTCGAGGATCTCCGAGTACCTGTCGTCCACGCGGCCGGCGACATCGACGGGGCCAGGGATCAGGTCGAGGTCCGCGAAACCGTCGGCGATCGTCTGGATCTCGGCACCGATCTCCGGGGTGAGCGCCGCCAACGGCTGGGCGCTGCGGGCGAGCGCACGTGCCGCCGTCTCCCGCGGGATCTTGAGCTCCGGAGCGAGCAGGTCGGCCCGCTCCTCGGGGTTCGCGATGCCCCAGTCGGTGACCTCGCGGTACGTCCGGAGGAACTCCTCGATCTGCTCCGGCTTCTCCTCGAGCGCCTCCGGGGAGACGAGCACGTACTCGCGGTTGTTCGCCAGGCCCGTCGCGTCCGCGAGCACCTTCACGCCGGGCTGCTCTGCGAGCGCGAAGTACGGGTCCCAGATGATCCAGGCGTCGACCTGGTCGTTGTCGAACGCGGGTCGCGCCTCAGCGGGCTTGAGGTACTTCACGTCGATGTCGTCGATCGTCATGTCGTGCGCCTCGAGGAGCTTCACGAGGAGCCAGTGGACGTTGGAGCCCTTGTTGAGGGCGACGGTCTTGCCCTTGAGATCCTCGAACGACGTGAAGCCGCTCTTCTCCTTCACGAGCACCGCTTCGCCCTTCGGGACGGGTGCGGAGGTCGCGATGATGGTGAAGTCGGTCTTGCCGGCGGCGGCGAAGATGGGCGGCGCCTCGCCGGTCTGCCCGATGTCGACCGCCCCGGCCTTCAGCGCCTCGGTCAGCGCCGGGCCGCTCTCGAAGAGCGACCACTCCGCACCACGAGCGGCGTTGCGCGCCTTCACGAGGCTCAGACCGCCGAAGCGTTGGTAGCCGACCTGGAGCGGCTCGTCGGCGTCGGCGTCGTCCCCGCCGCCGCACGCGCTCAGCCAGCTCGACATCAGCAGCGCGACGGCGGCGGTCAGGGTGGCGGTGGTTCTGCGCATGAGGGTCCTCGGAGGTCTCGACGAAGCGACGGCGGCCAGTCTTGCGAGGACTTCGCGTCACCGGCAGGGTTGCGCTCGCCGCGGGAGAAACACCGAGGGACGCGTCGATCGGCGGCTCCCGCCGGATCGCGTGGTCACGATCGGAGAACGAACCCGTTGGAACGCCGTCCGGGTCCCCTAGTGTGTGTCCGCCCGCCAACTCCGGCGGGCCCTACCACCCGAGGTGGCCATGCGTCGCGCCCTTGTCCCAGCTCTCGCCCTTGCTCTCGTCCCCCTGGCCTCGTTGCCGGCTCCCGCGGTCGCCGGCCCGGCGACACCGGGCGTCGTCACGCCGACCAGCGGACCGGCCGCCTTCTCGTTCGAGGTGCCGGAGGCGATGACCGCCGTGCTCCTCGAGATCCGTCGGGTCGGCTCGTCCGCCGTCGTCGCCTCGACCGACCTGGGCGACCTGGCCGCCGGCACGACCAGCGCCACGTGGGACGCGCGCACGACCTCGGGCACTGCGGTCGCCGACGGGTCGTACGTCGCCACGCTGCGCGCCTCCGACGCCGCGACCCCGCTCGCCGACGAGTCGACCGTCCGAGTGAACCTCGCCGCGCCGAAGTCCGCCGCGGCCCCCGCGGTCTCGGCCACGAGTGTGTTCCCGTGGAACGACGGCTACCGCGACGCGATCACGCTCACCGGCGTCACGCCGACGACCGAGACGCCTGCGTCCGCCGCGGTGCAGGTGCTCAACGCCTCGGGTGCCGTGGTCTGGTCGGCTGCCGGCCGTACCGCGCGCTGGACCGGCCGCTCCAGCGCGGGCGCCATCGTGCCCGCCGGCACCTACCGCGTCCGCTCGCGGTACGTCGACGCCGACGGCCTCGTCGGCTACAGCGCTCCCCGCGCCGTCACCGTGTCGGCCAAGCGCCTGGTGACCCGGAAGGTCACCGAGCGGATCTCGCCCAAGGCCTTCCTGTACCGCCCGTACGTCGGTAGGTGCGGCAAGATCGTGAAGCCTGCCCGCAAGGGCAAGGCGTGGAAGAAGTCGATCTCGGTCTCCAGCAACCACCGCTGCAAGAGCAAGCCCTCGCGCTCGGGCACCAAGGCGCGCTTCAGCGTCGGCATGCGCGGCGCGTATGACTACAGCGCGATCACGTTCAAGGCGGTCGGGGCCGGCCACACGAAGGCACGCAAGAACGCTGCCGTCGGCTTCGGGATCACCAGCGACTGGAACGACATCAGCCGCGTGCGTCGCCTCAAGCCCGCGTACGGCACCCGTACGGTCTTCTCCGCCTCCGGCCGCAGCCTCCAGCGCTTCGTCGACAGCGACGGGTTCATCACGTTCGGCATCGCCACCTTCGAGGGCGGACGGTACGACGTGAAGTGGCTGCGCGTGACGGCGACGTACCGCACGCTCGTCGACCCGACCGCGCGCGGCGCCCGTGTCGCCGGAGGACCGGCGTCCCAGGCGCGTCGCTGACCCCGCAATCTGCGGCGGACGCCTGTTATCACTACCTTGATGGGCGTCCGCCGACCCCGCGGCGGACCGTCTCCCAGGAGGCCATCCATGGTCCGTTCGTCTCGCAAGACCTCCGTTAGTCAGATCGTCACCGTCCTCGTCGTGGTGTGGCTCGTGATCGGTGCGCTGGCAGCAGCGCAGCGCGGCTACTTCCGCGGCACCGATGCCGACTGCACCAAGGTCAGCACGATCGCCGTCACCATCGTCGCCGGCCCGCTCAACTACGTGGGCGCCAACCCGAAGGTCGACTGCGACATCGAACCCAGCAAGTGAGTCACCCCACCCGGTGAACTCGCGGCGGACCCGGCTCGTGCACGATGCGAGCCGGGTCCGTCGTCGTTCAGCGGCGCAGTACGGCGGATCGATTCATCGCTTCGAGTAGCCGACCTCGACCGGGTGCGGGGGCCACTCGCTGATCGACCGCCGCCCGTCCTCGACCCAGCCACGCCGCGCATAGAACCGGCGGGCGCGGGTGTTCTCCTCCAGCACCCAGAGCCGGATCGGTTGAGCGCCGCGGCGCCGCAGCACCTCGTCGTGCAAGCGGCCGGCGAGGCCGCTCCCCCACCGTTCCGGCACCACGCCGAGGTGCCGGAGCACCTGGTCGTCGTACGTCGCGAACCCGAGGATGCGGCCGCCGGAGTCGTCCACGACGAGCGTCGTCACGCCCGGATCAGCCAGCTCGGCGACCCATCGCCGCCGGATCCCGTCGCGCGGCCACGGCAGGTCGCCGAACACGTGCGCCAGCCCCGTGCCGTACGCCGCCTCCTCACAGTCGGTCAGCGCATCGGCGTCCTCGGGGCCTGCCTCGCGGAGCTGCACGTGCCCAGTCTGGCGCAACCCCGCGAGGAGGATTGTTCTACTTCAGGTCGTCGATGGCCCGCTGCGAGCCGGGGTGGAGGGGGATCGGATCGGAGTCCTCCGCGTCCTCGATCGCGACGAGCTGCGGGATGACGCGAGCAGTCCTCGTCGAAGCGTCATCGTTCGGTGGGTTCGAGCTGCCGCGAGGCGAGCTTCCCGCTGAGTATCGTCGAGAGCGCGACCACCGCGATCACGAGACCGATGAGCGTCCAGGGAATCACGAGGTCGTACCGCTGGACTCTTGCGCCGGTGACCGCCAGTGATGCGACCGCGGCTGAGGCCCCGACGCCGACGGACAACGCGGCGATCCAGGCGTGCTGACGGCTGATGGCTCGGGCTGCCCATCGTCGCCGCACACCCACCCGGGTGAGCTGGCTGGCCCACCCCCGCATGGCGCGGACCTGGGCGCGGGTGGCCAGGACCGAGACACCCACGAGCAACGCGACCAGCAAGACGACCGATCCCACGATCGCGGCAGGCGGAACGATGGGCGCAGGCTTCTCGTAGACACCGATCGATCGCGGATCGAGACCCTTGTCGCGCAAAGCCGTGCGCGCGGCACGGCGATCGGGGGCGGAGATGTCCTTGAACAGCATCGCAGCGGGAGTCGTCGCCATTCCTAGACCCTGCGCAGTGGCTCTCAGCATGACGAAGGGAACAGCTTGGGTCCACCGGGTCTGCGCGGGATCGACGATGCGTACCGGCACGGTCGCCACGCCCCTGCCGGTCGCTTTGTCGATCAGCGCCAGCTGTCCGCGCGCCACCCGAACGAGATCGGGGTTGATCACCAGAGCGCCACCATCGGCGAGCAGGTCCCGGTCGGCCGACGTCAGCGCGGCGCCGAGCGCTCCCTCGAGATCGTCCGCGGAGTCGAAGGCGAACGCCACTCCCGTTCGGTCGTCTCGCGTACCGATCGTCTCCTCGGTTCCAGTGGACGGGTTCACGCCTCGCTTGCCGATGAGGAAGAACTGAATCGGCTCTGCCCGCTTGATCGAGGGCACCGTCTCGACGGCTGCGACGACAGCCGGGTCGGGCTTCAGGAACGGGGTGCTGAAGCTGTCAAGGAGCACATCTCCGGAAGGCACCGATACGGGTTGCCGCTCGCGAGCGTCCGCGACCTCGCTCGAAAGGATGGTGAGCATCCCGACCGTCGCAGCAACGATCACGATGTAGATGCCAGCCACGACAGCCAACCGCTGACGGTTCGTCGCGATCTGCCGCGCCACAAGCCGTTGGGTCAGGGTGCGGCGAGGCATCACCCGCAGCAGGCCGTCGATCAGCTCGGGGCCGAGGGCCGCCGCAGTCAGCGCCATGAGGCCGATCAGCGCCATCGCTCCACTCGGCTCGCGCAAGGTCAGCACCTGCCAGAGCGTGATGCTCGCACACACGACGCCGACGAGGTGCCGAGCTGAACGCAGTCTGCTGCGCGTGCCCGCCGAAAGTTGGCGTCGGCCGGAGACGACGATCCGGTCCCGGAGCGCGGCGAGTCCGAGCGCGAGACCGAGCACGACGCCCGCGGCGCTGACCTCGATAGCGGCCCACGGAACGCGGACATTCGTGACGGAGTATCCCCACCGTCCCTCGCCCAAGAAGGCCGTGGCATACCCGATCGTCGTGCCCCCCGCGACGGCGACGAGCGTGCTAGCCACGATCAGGGGCAGTGGGACGAGCCAGATCGCGAGCAGGGCGTCTCGCCGCTTGACGCCTTGCGCCATCGCCGCGCTTGCCGACGACTCCAGTCGCTTCGCGACGATCACGTATCCCATCACCAGCAAGGCCGGCAGCGCTAAGAGCCCGGGAATCCAGAGGCTGAGCGGCGACTGCACGGTCCACAGACGGGGTGCCTCCGCCTCCAGCTCGGCGCGCGTCCGAACACGTTCACCGACCGCCGCCCTGGAGATCGCTGGGCCCTCACCAGACACCGCGCGGACCGTGGATCCCACAGCCCGGTTGATGCCCTCGATCAGCGCTGCCGCGTCGTCTTGCGTCGTCTCGAATGTGGGAAAGGCCCGCAGCGGTGCGCCGTCGCTCCCCCGAACCTCCGCCAGCCGGCGCCAGGTCCCCGGGCCTGCCAGCAGCTTCGGCCAGCGGTCGAGCTCTGTCCGAGCGAGCCCTACGATGCGGAGATCAGGCGCCGCGCCAGCAGTCGGAACCTCATCGCCGACACGCACGCCCGTCGACCCCGCGCCGGCAACCACGACCTCACCGGCCTCGCGCGGCCATCTGCCGTTCGTCAAGCTGAACTGGCGTGTAGGGGGGCTGCGGTCCCAGTCCTTCTCGGTGTAGTAGACCCCGTCCAGGCCCCCTCGGAAGAGCGGGAAGTCGATCACGTTCAACGCCATGCCGAACCGCGGGCTCTGCGACTCGAAAGCGTCACGGAGTCTGTCGCCGTCGTCGGTGCCCGCACGGAGATCGACGTCGAACATGGTGAGGGCAGCTGAGGCGCTCCCCAGCTCAGCGTCGGCGTTCTGAGCCGGTGTCAGGCTCTGCGCATCCATGAAGCTGTTGGTGGCGAAGAGGAAGGCAATGAACAGGATCGGCGCCGCGAAGGAGGCCGCGACGGGGGTACGTGACCGCAGACGTCGCCGAATCGTCCCGATCATGCGCGGGACGCCACGTCGCGTACGACGCCGTCGAGCATCTCGATGCTCCGCGACGCTCGCTCCCGGCATGCAGGATCGTGCGACGCCACGACCACCAAGACACCTTTGCTCGACATCACCGCCAGCAGGTCGAAGATGGCGCCGGCATTGCGGCTGTCCAGCGAGCCTGTCGGCTCATCAGCCAACAGGATCTTGCGCCCACCCGAGAGCGCACGGGCGATCCCTACACGCTGCTGCTGCCCGCCGCTCAGCTCGTCGGGGTAGCGACCTCCATATCCGGCGAGACCCACCGACTCGAGCAACCGTTCCGCCTCGTCGAGAGCCTCGACGGTATTCGTTCCCCGCGCCTCGATCGGGAGCGCGACGTTCTCCGCTGCGGTGAACTCCGAGATGAGCTGGTGCGACTGGTGCACCATCCCGACCTCGTCACGACGCAACCGGATGCGGCCCTCGGCGCTGATCTGCGTGAGATCGTGCCCCGCCACCACGACACGACCTGAGGTCGGGAGGTCCAGCCCCGCAAGGAGATTGAGCATCGTCGTCTTTCCCGAGCCGCTGTGCCCGAACAAGCACACGAACTCCCCGGAATCCGCCTCGAAGTCGACTCCACCAACCGCCCTCACGGTCTCGGCAGGGGAGACGAACTCTCGCTCGACCCCAACCGTCCTGACCAGCGGGCCCGGACCCCCCGTGCTCAGCATCCTCGGTTGGTCCTCATGCTCGAGGCCTTGTCCGAATCGAACACCGACACGTTGTTGTCCCGGCTCGCGATCCCCATGGTCAGCAAGGCACCGGTGCCGTTGCCTCCGTCATACAGGCTGCCCTGGTAGTTGTTGGAGCGGTTCTGCCACGAGTCGGCTTGGTTGTTCTCACCGTTGGCATCGTTGTAGGGGTCGACAACGCCCTGGCCGTGGGCCTGCGCTGCGATCAGTAGCTTGTAGTCGTTGTTCCCCCAGACGCACATCTTGCTACCCGTGCACTGCGAACGCGATGCCTGCGCCGTCAGCGGTGCGACGACCGCGACGGCGAACAACGCCCCCGCGGTGGCAGGTGAACGGACTGTTCTCACCTTCGACCTCATCTCGTCGTGGCCGGCCAGTGAGGCCGACGCCCTGATTCCGTCCCGACTCGGGCGCAACTTGTTGCACTCGAGAGGGGCACGCCGGTTAACGGTCGGCGGCGTGGATCACAACGCCTTCACGGTCCTCATCGCCAACGAGGTCCACGACGAGCGTCGTCACGCCCGGATCAGCCAGCTCGGCGACCCATCGCCGCCGGATCCCGTCGCGCGGCCACGGCAGGTCGCCGAACACGTGCGCCAGCCCGGTGCCGTACGCCGCCTCCTCACAGTCGGTCAGCGCATCGGCGTCCTCAGGTCCTGCCTCGCGGAGCTGCACGTGCACAGTCTGGCGCAGCCCCGCGAGGAGGGAGGTCCTACTTCAGGTCGTCGATAGCCCGCTGCGAGCCGGGGTGGAGGGGGATCGGATCGGAGTCCTCCGCGTCCTCGATCTTGATGTCCTTGGCCGCCGGGTGCACCGCCGTGAGCGCGTCGGTCTCCTCGAAGACGAGGGTCGTCAACGCGCACGCGACGTTGTCGGGCATGTCGTCGCGGACGAGCAGGACGTTGGGGACGGCGACGGTCGGCACGTCGGCGTCCAGCTTGTAGGTGTCGGCGGGGATCGTCGACTCCTCGTAGACCGGGTTGATCTCCTGGAGCGCCTCGAGCTGCGGCGTGATGTCGATGAACTCGACGTCGTCGCCCATCGAGGTGAAGAGGTCGGTGATCGCCGGCGTCGGAAGACCCCCGGACCAGACCAGTCCGTCGATCGAGCCGTCCTTCATCCCGTCCACGGTCTTGGTCAGGTCCAGACGCTGCGCCGAGACGTCGCTCTGCTGGAGCCCTGCGGTCTCGATCAGGCGCTGGGCGATGACCTCGGTCCCCGACTTCGGTGAGCCGGTCGAGATGCGCTTGCCCTTGAAGTCCTCGATCCCGTCGATGCCGGCGTCCTTGCGGACCACGACCTGGGTGTAGTTGGGATAGATGCGCCCGATGGAGGCGACGTCCTGCTTCTCCGTGAACGAGCCGTTGCCCTCGACCGCGTCGGCGGCGGTGTCGGCGAGGGAGAACGCGAGGTCGTAGTCGCCGGCGACGAGCTGCTGCACGTTCTGGACCGACGCGCCCGTCTCGGCCGCGGTGGCCTGCAGATCGGTCTCGTCGTTGATGATCTGCGCCAGACCGCCACCGACCACGTAGTAGACGCCGGTCGAGTTGCCGGTGGCGATGCCGATCCGGCCCGAGCCGGCGTCGCAGCTCTCGGAGTCGCTGTCGGACTGGGTGTTCTCCTGCTGGCCGCCGCAGGCCGCCAGGGCGAGCGATGCGGTGAGCGCGCTCGTGGCGAGGAGGGTACGGGTATGTCGCATGTCGTGGTTCACTCCTGGGTGATGGGTGTGGTGGTCGTGGTCGGATGGTTCCCCCGGCGGCCGACCACGTGCAGGGCCACGGCAGCGGTGAGCAGCGCGAGACCCACGGCGATCGACACCGGGACGAGATAGAGGAGCAGCAGGGCGGCCGGGACGCAGAGCAGCCGCTCGACGCGACGGGTCGGACCGAACATCCAGCCCGACGTCGCCACCGCGAGCGCCGCCACCGCGAGACCGACCACGACGGTGGCCCAGACGACGTCGAGGAACGGCGCGCGGCCGAGAAGGGCTGCGCCGTTGTCGGTCATGATGAACGCCATCGGCGCGAGGAAGGCCGGCAACGTGTACTTGCAGGCCTGCCACATCGTCGCGATCACCTTGCCACCGGTGATCGCCGCGGACGCGACGGCCGCCAGGGCGGTCGGCGGCGACACCTCCGAGAGGACCGCGTAGTAGAAGATGAACATCGCGACCTCGGGGCCTTCGGCTCCGAGGCTGATCAGGGCAGGACCGATGATGATCCAGCTCAGGATGAAGGACGCGGTCACCGGCACGGCGAGCCCGAGGACGATGATCGCGACGGCGGAGAACAGCGCGCTGAGGACGATGAGCGACGCCTGGTTGGGAGCCAGCACGTCGGCAGCGTCCACGAGCAGGTCCGACAGCACCTGGCCCAGCCCGGTCTTCGCGATGGTCGACGTGATGACGCCGGCAGCCGCGCACACGGCGATCACCGGGACCGCGGCGCGGATGCCGGTCGCGAGCGCCGTGAACAGGCGGATCGCGTAGTCGCGCACAGAGTCGCCCAGCGGGAGCTTCTCGGCCGTCCGGGGATCCTGCTCGAGGTCGGTGACGAACGCGCGACGCGACAGCACCGCCTCGAGCAGCCCGAAGAACGCCGCCACCGCGGTCGCGTACACGACGGCCTTGAACGGCGGGACACCCATCGCGAGGAACAGCACGATCACGCCGAGGCTGACGAAGTGGTAGCCGAAGCGCCCGAGCAGCGCCCACGGGCTGTTGACGCGGGCGTCCACGCGCCGCGCACCGAAGCGCCGGGCGTCGATCTCGACCGCCAGGAAGATGCCGAGGTAGTAGAGGAGCGTCGGGACCAGCGCCCAGCCGAGCACCTGGAGGTAGGAGACACCGAGGTACTCCGCGATGATGAACGCCGCCGCACCCAGCGTGGGCGGTGACAGGATCGCGCCGATCCCGGACGCGGCGAGCATGCCGCCCGCGGCCTCGCGGGGATAGCCGGCGCGCTTGAGGATCGGCCACGCGAACGAGCCGAGGGTGACCGCAGTCGCCGTCCCCGAACCGGAGACGGTGCCGAGCAGGAAGCCGGAGGTCGCGACCGTACGACCGGGCGCCGTGCCCGACTTCTTGAACAGAGAGAAGCTGAACTCGACGAAGAACCGGCCGGCGCCCATCCGGTCGAGCACCGCTCCGTAGATCGTGAAGAGCACGATGTAGGTCGCAGCGACGTCGAGCGGCACGCCGAAGAAGCCGCTGGCCTCGTTGAAGAGAGCGTTGATGATCTGGTCGATGTCCTGGCCCCGGTGCGAGATCACCCAGTCGATCGGCAGGAAGCCGCCGTAGTAGGCGTAGGCGAGGAACACCGCACACACGACCGGCAGCACCCAGCCGGTCGTACGGCGCGTCGCCTCGAGGATGAGGAGCAGCAGGACGAGCCCCGCGAGGATGTCGAGGGGGTCGAGCGCACCCTGACGGTCGAGGAACGCCGTGAACCCACCGCCACCGGCGCTCGACTCAGGGAGGGGCAGCACCGGGTAGAGCCCGACGACCAGCGCGGCTCCCGCGAGGACCCAGTCCACCGGCCCGGGATCGTCCCGGCCGTCGGTGCTGCGCCGTGCCCACCCGCGGTAGAGGAGGAAGGCGAGCGGCAGGGTGACGCCGAGGAAGACGATCAGGTAGTACTGGTTGCCCTGGCGAAGCGGCCAGAAGACCTGCCAGAGCACGAACGCCGCGACGGCGAAGCACCACACCGTCATCGCCTGGTCCCAACGCGGGGACAACCGCCGTGACGGCCTCTCCTCGTCGTACTCCGAGGCGAGTCGGTCGAGGTCGACCTGGTCGACCTCGGCGACCGGGCTGTGACGGTCGGCGGGCGGCATGAGGCGTAACTTAACGGTGACCAGGGTCATGTCAAGAGTGCCGCGCGGAGGCACGGAAAGAGCGCCACGACGCCGCCGCGAAGGTCAGCCGTAGAAGCCTTCGCGCAGGTTGATCCCGTGCTCGACCCACGCCTTGAGGGCGGCCAGCATGCCGGTCCAGCCCGCGCAGTTGCCGAACGCGTTCTTGGCCCCCGTCCCGGTCACCAGCCACGACGACTCGGTGATCGTGACCAGGGTGCGCGCGCCGCCGTCGACCGGCTCGAGCTCGAACGTCGTGGTGGTCCGCCCGTCGTCGTCGGCCGAGGCCTGCGCGTCCCAGCGGATGACGATGAGCCGGGGCGGCACGGCCTCCACGACCGTGACCGGGAACTCGCCCGGGTGGTCGGCGAAGTCCCACATGACGGTCGCGCCGGACTCGAGTCGTCCGCGGGCGCCGCCCGTCGTGAAGTAGCGGGTGAGCTGCGCCGGGTCGGCGATCGCCTCGTACACCTCGGCACAGGGCCTCGCGATGTGGCCGGACACGGTGAACTGCAGCTCCTGGAGAGGATCGTCAGTCATGTGATATTTTTACAACATGTCGCCGGCCGTGGGCAATACCCCCGACGACGACCTCGTCTTCAAGGCGCTGGCCTCACCGACGCGGCGCCGGATCCTCGACCTGCTTCGGGAGGACACCCGGACGACTGGCGAGCTCTGCGCGCTCCTGTCGTCACTCGACCGGACCACCGTGCTCCAGCACCTGCGCGTGCTCGAGCGTGCCGAGCTGGTCACCGGCCGCAAGATCGGGCGCGAGCGCCACCTCGCCCTCGCGCCGCTGCCGATCAAACGCATCCACGACCGATGGATCAAGGACTACATGGACGCCGCGGTCGAGCTGCTCGACCACCTCGACCGACCCTCCGACCGCGACGCGGATTAACCCTTGCGTTGTCGAACATCTGTTCGATATCATCGTGTCATGTTCGACGCCGAGATCACCGCCGACCTGCACCACGCGGCGCAGGCGCTGGTGGACGCCCCGATCGAGCTCGCTACCACCGAGCAGCTCGCTGAGGTCCTCGGAGCCGTGGCTTCGACGCAGGCGCTCCTCGACGGCGTGCTGGCGCGTGGACTGACACACTTCAGCGACGCAGGCGGGCCGGAGGCTGCTGGAGCTGCCAACGCGAAGGCGTGGGCGCGCCGCGAGCTGCGCCTCGACGCCGGCGAGACCGGTCGTCTGATCGCCGCAGCTCGGACGACCCAAGCGTTGCCGCGGGTCGCCGAGTCGTTGCGGGCCGGCAGGATCCGGCTGGATCACGTCCACGAGTTCTCCGCCGGCCTGAAGAAGGCCGATCCGGTCATCATCACCTCGGCGGAGGACTACCTGCTCGATGTCGCCGAGCGCAGCGAGCCGTCAGCGCTCCGGGCGGAGATCCGGGAGTTCATCGAGGCAGTGCACCCGGAGTCCCTGGACGCCGCCTACATCCGAGGGATGGACAAGCGTGACCTCCAGGTCTCCAAGGTCGGCGACGGCTATGCCGTGACCGGTTTTCTCGACATCGTCACCGGCGCCCGGCTCAAGACCGTCCTCGACCACCTGGGCGCCCCGGACGACCGTGACGATCGTCGACCCCCTTCGGAACGACGAGTGACCAATCTCGACCGGCTGCTCACCCAGGTTCTCGAGCACGGCCTGCCCAGCCGCAACGGATTCCGGCCCCAGCTCTACGTCACCGTCGACCTCGAGCGTCTTCAGGGCATGCCTGGCGCCGAGCCTGCGCGACTGCACGGCTGGGGCAGCATCCCTGACCTGCTCCTGGGCCGCCTTCTCTGCGACACCGACGTCACACCGGTCCTCACGGGCGCGCACGTCGACGACCGGAGGCGCGACTACGGAGGGCACGACCACGAGGTCCCCGACCAGCCCAGCGACCGACGACGGCCCGGCAGCGTTCTCGACGTCGGCCGGAGCCAGCGTCTCGCCACCCCCCAGCAGCGGATCGCGATCACCCACGCGCAAGGTGGGCGCTGCGCCAACCCGGGGTGCCACAACACCTTCCTCGAGCTGCACCACATCGACTGGTGGCACCGCGACCACGGCACGACCGACGTCGACAACCTCATCGGCCTGTGTCCGCGCTGTCATCACCTGCTCCACGCCGGGTTGCTCCATGCCCGACGCGAGCCCGGCACCGGAGACGTCATCCTCACCACCGGGGAGGGGCACCGTCTCTCCGACTCCGACGACCGAGACCGAGCCCTCAGGCGCCTGCTCGTCCGTCGGCGCCTTCGCGAGATCCGGCAGCTGGTCCACTCATCCGGGATAGCCGCCTGACCGGTGCCTGACCACCGGCTGACCACCGGCGTCTCAGCGCGCCGGCCTACGAACACGCACGCCGGGCACGACCGGATCGGGGGATCGGTCGTGCCCGGCGTGTGCTGGGAGGGGCGGACTAGGCCCGACTGTCAGCCCTTCTTGCGGTTGAGGAACGCGAGCATCGCCGTACGCGCCTCGTCCGAGCCGAAGAGCCGCCCCGACTGCTCCGCGACGTCGTCACCCAGCGCGTCGATGCGAGCCACGAGGTCGGCGTTGAGCAGGGCCTTGGTCTCCCGAAGGCCCTGGGGATAGGCCTTGCGGAGCCCGTCGAGCACCCGCGAGAGGGCGTCGTCGAGCTCGGCCGCTGGGACGGCCTCCGTGACGAGCCCGTACGCCACCGCCTCGGCCGCGGAGAACTTCTCTCCGGTGAGGAAGGTCCGCGACGCCGAACGCGGCGACATCCGCGAGAGGGTGGTCAAGGAGATGACCGCCGGCGCCAGGGCGAGACGGACCTCGGTGAACGCGAACGTGACGTCGTCGGCGCACACCACCACGTCGGCAGCGCCCACGATGCCGAGCCCGCCTGCGCGCACCGGACCGTGCAGGCGGACGACCACCGGCTTCGGGAGGGTCACGATGAGGCGCTGCAGCGCGACGAGCCCCTTGGCCCCCTCGACCATCCCTCCCCCGGCAGCCTCGGACAGGTCGGCGCCCGAGCAGAACACCGACCCCGCCGCCGTGATCACCACGGCGAGGACGTCGGGATCCGCCGCGGCCGTCTCCAGGTGCCCGACCAGCTCGCTCACGAGCTGAGCCGAGAGGGCGTTGCGGTTGTGCTGGCTGTCCAGCGTGATCGTCGCGACCTGGTCGGCGACCGCGAGGTGGACGAGCTCGGTCATAGGATGCTGCTCCTTCGTGACGTCGTGCGAGGGGTGAGGGTCAGTACGACTTCGGCAGGCCGAGCGAGAACTGCGCGATGAAGTTGAGCACCATCTCGCGGCTGACCGGCGCGATGCGCGACAGGCGCGACGCCGCCAGCATCTGTACGAGGCCGTACTCCTCCGCGAGACCGTTGCCGCCGTGGGTCTGGATCGCCCGGTCCACCGCGTTGCACACGACCTCGCCGGCCGCGTACTTCGCCATGTTGGCGGCCTCTCCGGCACCCATGTGGTCACCGGCCGCATAGAGCGCGGAGGCCTTCTGGGTCATCAGACGCGCCATCTCGATCTCGATGTGCGTCTGCGCCAGCGGGTGGGCCACGGCCTGGTGGGCGCCGATCGGCGCCTTCCAGACCTGACGGGTCTTCGCGTACTCGGTCGCGATCTCGAGCGCGAGCCGCGCCGTGCCGGTCGCGAACGAGGCCGCCATGATGCGCTCGGGGTTGAGCCCCGCGAAGAGCTGCTCGATCCCGGCGTCCTCACTGCCGATCAGCGCGTCCGACGGGAGGGCGACGTCGTCGAAGAACAGCGTGAACTGCTTCTCCGGGCTGACGATGCCCATCGGGATCTCCTGGAACGTGAAGCCAGGGCTGTCGGTCGGCACCAGGAAGAGAGCCGGCTTGAGGTTGCCCGTCTTGTGGTCCTCGGTCCGCGCGACCACGAGGACGTGGCTCGCCTCGTCGACACCGGAGATGTAGGTCTTGCCGCCGGTCAGGCGCCAGCTGCCGTCCTCCTGCCGATAGGCCGTGGTGATGATCTTGTGCGAGTTGGAGCCCGCGTCCGGCTCGGTGATGGAGAAGGCGAACGTGCTCGTCCCGTCAGCCAGGCCGGGCAACCAGCGCTGCTTCTGCTCGTCCGTGCCGTACTGCGCGATGATCGTGCCGACGATCGCCGGCGACACGACCATGAGCAGCAGCGGGCTGCCGGTCGCGGCCAGCTCCTCGCAGACCGCGGCGAGGTCGCCGATCTCGCCGCCGCCGCCCCCGTACTCCTCCGGCACGGCGACACCCAGATAGCCGAGCTTGCCGGCCTCCGCCCACAGCTCGGTGGTCTTGCGACCCTCGGCCGCTGCGGTGTTGAAGTAGTCGCGACCGTACTTGCGCCCCAGGTCGCGGACGGCCTTGCGGAGCGCCTGACGCTCCTCGGACTCGGCGAATGCGGTGGTGATCATGCGAGGTCTCCTTCGGGGTTCTCCTGGTCGGCCGCGTCCTCGATCACCGCGAGGACGGCACCGGACTCGACCTGCGAGCCCGCGGAGACCGCGAGCTCCGTCACGATGCCGTCGGTCGGCGCCGTGATGGTGTGCTGCATCTTCATCGCCTCCAGCACGACGACCACGTCGCCCTGGTTGACGGCCTGCCCCTGCTCCACCGAGACCGACACGACCGAGCCGGGCATCGGGGCCAGCAGCGATCCGGCGGCCACCTGGTCGGCGGGGTCGGTGAAGCGCGGGACGACGACGAGGTCGAGCGGCCCCTGGGGACCGTCGACGTCGGCGACGCCTGGAGCGGTGGAGACCGTGTACGCCCGTGCGACCCCGTCACGCTCGAGCACCACGCGGTCGGGAGACACGGCGGTGGCGACCGGCGCAGCCTCGTCCTCGGACCCCGAACGCGGGACCAGACGACCACCAACCGAGTCGTACGCGACCGCGACCTCCTCGCCCCGCACCGCGAAGGTCACGGTGTGCGGCTGGCTCGCCACGTTGCGGAAACCGGCTGGGATCCGCGAGAGGACCCTGGCACTCGTCGCGGCCGCCGTGGCCGAGGCGAGCGCGGCCGCCGTGGCGTATTCGCGGACGACGGACGTGTCCACGCGCGGCGCCGACCAGTCCGCGATGCGCTGCTCGAGCAGCAGCGTGCTGAGCTCGCCCGCGGCGAACTCGGGCGCACCGAGGATCCCGTGCAGGAGGTCGAGGTTCGTCGACACCCCGTGGAGCCGGGTGCGCGCGAGGGCGCCGCGCAGCATCCGGATCGCCGACGTGCGGTCGGGACCGAACGCGACGAGCTTGGCGAGCATGGCGTCGTAGTGGATCCCGACCTCGCTGCCCGATTCCACACCGGAGTCCAGGCGGAGCCCGTACGACGTCGGGCCGGCGAAGCGTCCCTCCGCACCCGGCACGTCGAAGACCCGGACGGTGCCCGTCTGCGGAGCGAAGTCGTCGGCCGCGTCCTCGGCGTAGAGGCGCACCTCGATCGCGTGACCCCGCGGGGCCGGCGGTTCGGTCTCGCCGGTGATCTCACCGAGCGCCCGGCCCTCGGCGACCGCGATCTGAAGCGCGACGAGGTCGAGGCCCGTGACGGCTTCGGTGACCGGGTGCTCGACCTGGAGGCGCGTGTTCATCTCGAGGAAGGAGACGACAGCGTCACGGTCGGCACGCTCCTCCACCAGGAACTCGACCGTGCCCGCACCGGTGTAGCCGACCTGCTTGACCAGTGCCCGCGCCGCATCATGCAGGGTCGTCCGGGTGGCCTCGGCCAGACCCGGCGCCGGGGCCTCCTCCACGACCTTCTGGTGCCGCCGCTGGAGCGAGCAGTCGCGGTCGCCGAGGACCCAGCAGGTGCCGTGGGCGTCGGCCATGACCTGCACCTCGACGTGGCGCGCGTGCTCGAGGTAGTGCTCGACGAAGACGGTGGTATCGCCGAAGGCCGACCCCGCCTCGGCGGCCGCCTGCTCGAGCGCGGCCGGCAGAGCACCGAGGTCGCGCACGACCCGCATCCCACGGCCGCCACCGCCTGAGGACGCCTTGACGACGAGCGGCAGGTCCGAGGACGTCATGTCCTCCGGCTTCAGCATGCCGGCGACCGGTCCGCCGGCGGCCGCCATGAGCTCCTTCGACCGGACCTTGGAGCCCATCGCCTCGATCGCCTCGGGGTCGGGTCCGATCCAGGTGAGCCCCGCCGCACGGACGTCGGCGGCGAATGAGGCGTTCTCGGAGAGGAAACCGTAGCCGGGGTGGATCGCGTCCGCGCCCGTGGCGAGCGCCGCGGCGATGACGAGGTCACCGCGCAGGTACGTCTCGCCCGGCGCGTTGCCGGGCAGGCGTACGGCCGCGTCCGCATCGGCGACGAACGGGGCGTCGGCATCGGCGTCGGAGTGGACCGCCACCGTCCCGATGCCGAGCTCGCGGCAGGTCGCGAACACGCGCCGGGCGATCTCGCCCCGGTTCGCGACGAGCACCTTCTGGATCATCGAGCCTCCGTTGATTGAACCTGTCGAAACGTTCACAGCCGGAACACCCCGTAGCCGCGGGCGCCCTCGATGGGCGCGTTGGCGATCGCGCTCAGGCAGATGCCGAGCACCGTCCGGGTGTCACGCGGGTCGATCACACCGTCGTCGTAGAGCATCCCCGACGTGAAGTACGCCAGCGACTGCTCCTCGATCTGCTTCTCGATGAAGGCGCGCATCTGCTTGTCGCCGTCCTCGTCGTACGGCATGCCCTTCGCCTCGGCCGCCCCGCGGGCGACGATCGAGATGACGCCGGCGAGCTGGGCCGGGCCCATGACGGCCGACTTCGCGTTGGGCCAGCTGAACATGAAGCGCGGGTCGTACGCCCGGCCGCTCATGCCATAGTGGCCGGCGCCGTACGAGGCGCCGATGACGACCGAGATGTGCGGCACCGTCGAGTTGGAGACCGCGTTGATCATCTGCGCGCCGTGCTTGATGATGCCGCCCTGCTCGTACTCCGCACCCACCATGTAGCCGGTGGTGTTGTGCAGGAACAGCAGCGGGGTGTCGGTCTGGTTGGCCAGCTGGATGAACTGCGCCGCCTTCTGCGCCTCCTCGCTGAACAGCACGCCCTGGGCGTTGGCGAGGATGCCGATCGGGTAGCCGTGCAGCTGCGCGAAGCCGGTCACGAGCGAGGAGCCGTAGAGCGGCTTGAACTCGTCGAACTGCGCCTGCCCGTCGGGTGAGCCGTCGACCAGCCGGACGATGACGTCGCGCGGGTCGAACGGGACCTTGAGGTCCGTCGGGACGATGTCGAGCAGGTCGTCGACGTCGAAGGCCGGCTCGGCGTAGTCGGCAGCGGGAGTGGGTCCCTGCTTGCGCCAGTTGAGCCGGCGCACGATCTGGCGTCCGAGGCGGATCGCGTCGTACTCGTCGACCGCCAGGTAGTCGGCGAGCCCCGACGTACGAGCATGCATCTCGGCGCCGCCGAGCGACTCGTCGTCGGACTCCTCGCCCGTGGCCATCTTGACCAGCGGCGGACCGCCGAGGAACACCTTGGCGCCCTCCTTGACCATGACGACGTAGTCGCTCATGCCCGGCACGTACGCCCCGCCGGCGGTGGAGTTGCCGAACACCAGGGCGACCGTGGGCACCCTGGCCGCGCTCGAGCGCGTGATGTTGCGGAACGTCGCACCACCAGGGATGAAGATGTCCTTCTGCGTGGGCAGGTCGGCGCCGCCGGACTCGACGAGGTTGACCGTCGGGAGGCGGTTCTCGGCGGCGATCTGCGCGGCGCGGAGGCCCTTCTTGACCGTGAGGGGGTTGCTGGAGCCGCCCTTCACCGTCGGGTCGTTGGCGATGATCATGCACTCGACACCTTCGACGACGCCGATCCCGGCGACGAGCGAGCCGCCGACGGGGAAGTCGGTCCCCCAGGCGGCCAGGGTCGACAGCTCGAGGAACGGCGCGCCCTCGTCGAGCAGCAGCTCGATGCGCTCGCGAGCGAGGAGCTTGCCCCGCGCGTGGTGGCGGGCGACGTACTTCTCGCCGCCCCCTGCCAGCGCCTTGGCGTGCTGCTCGGCGAGGTCGTCGATCTTCGCCAGCATCGCCTCGCGATGGGTCGGCGGAGCGTCGGTGGTCGGTGCGGCGTCGGCCGCTGTGGTCGTCATCGTGGTGCCTCCATGTTCAGCTCGACGGGGTTGTCGAGGTATCGGGAGAAGCGTCCGGCCTGCGCCGCGAACCTGTCGCGGTCGGCCGAGACCGTGTCGGTGAGGAGCGTCAGGGTGACGCTCGTCGGATCTGCCTTGCGGGTGGGGCGTGACCACTTCCAGCCGCCGACGACCCGCCCGTCGTCGACAACGAGCCCTCGGAAGAAGAGACCGTCGATCGGCCCGCGGGCGTAGTCTGCGCTCGCGTCTACGGCCTGCCGGTTCTTGTACGCGATGAGGTACTCGTCGTAGGGCGGAAGCAGATGGCTGGTCGAGGAACCCGAGCCGCTGGGCAAGGCCGTGTCGAGACCATGGACGTCCCAGTACGTCAGCCCCTCAAGCTCGTACGACACCGCGCCCGCCGCCTCGTAGCCGCGCCGCGCATCGGTGACCGTGACACCACCCCACCAGGCGAGGTCGTGCGGCGTCGCCGGTCCGTGTCCGCGGAGGTAGCGCTCGGCCAGCCGGGCCACCGCCTCGTCCCGGTCCACCGGGTCCGACGCCGGCAGGCGGTCATCGAACGCGGCGAAGGTCTGCTGCTTGCCCCGGGGGACGCCGCTGATGGCGACCCGGTCGAGCTCGGCGTGCAGGGTGATGAAGGCGATCCGACCGGCCGGATCGACGCCGTGCTGCGGCAGCCGCTCCGCGAGCTCCTTGCGCGTGAGGTGGCCGCCGTCGGCGAGCACCGTGGCGACGGCGTCGGTGACCTTCGCCGCTTCCGCGGCGTTGTCGAGACCGGTCGCCCGCCACGCCGACGCCATCGACCGCATGATCCGCGGGCCTGTCAGCTCCAGCATCCACCGGACGTCGACCGGGCGGACGAAGTGCCAGGTCGGCCGCAGGACATGCGTACGGAGCAGCTCACCCGAGGCGACCAGGCCGTCGACGTCGGCTGCGGTCACCACACCGGCGCAGCGCTGGGCGAGCGCCCACCCGGCGTCGACGTACTCCTGCGCCTGGACGGCGCAGAGCGCTTCTACGACGTCGACCGGCGCGGCGAACGGCTCGCCCACCAGTCCCTGCCGGCGGAGACGCTCGCTCCGCAGCGACGACCAGTCGCCGTCGTGCGGAGTGGAATACGTCGCGGTCATCAGTACCCCAGGATCTTGGCGATCAGGTCGTTCATGACCTCGGTGGCGCCGCCACCGATGCCCAGGATGCGAGCGTCGCGGTAGTGACGCTCGACCTCGGACTCGCGCATGTATCCGTGCCCGCCGTGGATCTGCACCGCCTCGTCGACGACGAAGTCGCAGGCGGCCACGGCGTCGTTCTTGGCGATGCCGGCGTCGGCGACCAGGCGCATCGGGTCGATGCCGTCACCCTGACCCGCGGCGACCGCGGCGGCCTGCTCGACGACCTGGCGGGTGTAGGCGCGCGCGGTCACCGTCGCCCTGTGCATCTCGACCAGCTTGTGCCGGATCACCTGCCGCTTCGCGAGCGGACGGCCGAACGTCTCGCGCTCCTTGGCGTAGGCGACCGCGAGGTCGAGGGACCGCTGGGCCGTCGTGTACGCCTGCACCGCGAGGCTCAGCCGCTCGTTGACGAACTGCTGCATGACGAGGACGAAGCCGCCGTTCTCGTCACCGACCAGGTTGGCGGCCGGGACACGGACGTCGTCGAAGGCGAGCTCGGCGGTGTCGGAGCAGTGCCAGCCCATCTTGCGCAGCGGGCTGGCGACGGCGAAGCCGGGTGTGCCCTTGTCGATGACGAGCAGCGAGATCCCACCGAAGCCGTCTCCTCCGGTCCGCACCGCCGTCGTGACGAAGTCGGCGCGCACGCCGGAGGTGATCAAGGTCTTGGCGCCGTTGACGACGTAGGCGTCGCCGTCGGTGGAGACCGCGCGCGTCTGCAGGTTGGCCACGTCGGACCCGCCGCTGGGCTCGGTGACGCCGAGCGCACCGATCATCTCTCCGGCGAGGGTCGGACGGACGTACCTGTCGACGAGCGAGGTGCTGCGGTCGGTCGGGTTGGCCAGGTGCGCCGACACGATGTGCGGCAGCGCGATGCCGTGGGTGAAGAGCGCCGCGATGAGGCCGGACGACCCACCCGACTCGATGACCGCCTCGGTGACGACGGAGATGTCGATCGTGTCGCCGCCGGCGCCGCCCACCTCCTCGGGGAAGCCGATGCCCATGATCCCGGCGGCGGCGGCCTTCTTGTGCAGCTCGCGCGGCAGCTCTCCCTCGTCCTCCCAACGCGGGAGGTCGGGAACGATCTCCGTCCGGGTGAACCGGCTGACCGACTCGCGCAGCGCCTTCCGCTCGGGTGTCGACCAGGCGTCGTACGGGGCTGTCATCGATTCTCCTTGACGAGTGCGGCCGGGACGTCGGCCACACGGGCACGCAGCCACTCGCCGAGGGCCTTGGCCTGGGGGTCGAAGCGGGTCGAGGCGGCGACGCCGTCCCCGAGGAAGCGGTGGAGCACGACGTTGACGGCGCGCAGGTTGGGCAGCGGGTGGATCTCGAGCTCGAGCTCGGCCGCCTCCGGCAGCAGTGCCCGGACGCGGGCGTCGTCGAGGAAGCCGACCAGCCAGGCGAAGGCGGCGTCGGGATCGCCGACGTCCTGCCGGATCCACACACCGACGTTGGCGTCGCCGCCCTTGTCGCCGCTGCGGGCGTGCAGGACGTGTCCGAGCGGCACGGAGACGGTCTCCTGTGTGGTCGACTCGTCGGCGCCCTGCTCGCTCGCGGCACCGCTCGCGGCCGTGTCGACGGCGGTCTCCGGATCGGCGGTCGTACGTGGTGGCTCGACCTCGATGCGCGTCCCGTCAGCGAGCACGACGGTGTGCGGCACGAGGTCCTGAGCGAGGTATCCGGCCGTGTAGACCCCGTACGGTGTGGCGGCCGCAGGCGGCCGCGTGGCGGTGAAGCCGGGGTACGAGGCAAGAGCGAGCTCGACCGCGGCCGAGGAGAACGCGCGTCCCACGGGGTCGGGCGAGGAGTCCTTCACGTGGCACCGCAGGAGGGTGGTCGCACGCGCCTGGGTGTCGGGGTCGGGCACGTCGGTCCGGTCGAGCTGCCACTCGATCTCGGCCGGCATCCCGGTCGGGGAGCCGGCGAGGGCGTCCTCGACCTGCGCGCGCACGAGTGCGGCCTTGGCCTCGATGTCGAGTCCGGTCAGGACGAGCTCGACGCTGTTGCGGAAGCCGCCGAAGGAGTTGAGCGCGACCTTGGTCGTCGCGGGCGGGGCCGAGCCACGGACCCCGCTGATCGCGACCCGGTCCGGACCGTCCTGGGTGAGCGTCACGGAGTCGAGGTGTGCGACGACGTCCGGGCCGGCGTAGGCGGGGCCACCGATCTCGTACACGAGCTGCGCCGTGACCGTGTCGACGGTGACGACGCCACCGGTGCCGGCGTGCTTGGTGATGACGCTGCTGCCGTCGGCCGCGACCTCGGCGATCGGGAAGCCCGGGTGGAGCAGGAGCTTGGGGTCGAGGTCGGCGAACCCGGCGAAGTTGCCGCCGGTGGCCTGTGCCCCGCACTCCACGACGTGGCCCGCGACGACGGCACCCGCGAGCGCGTCGAGGTCGTCGCGCCCCCAGCGGTGGGCGTGGATCGCCGGTCCGACGACGACCGAGGCGTCGGTCACGCGTCCGGTGACGACCACGTCGGCACCGGCGTCGAGGGCGGCAGCGATGCCGAACGCGCCGAGGTAGGCGTTGGCGGTGATGGGCGTCTGGCCACCGTGACCGACGAGGCCGAGCTCTCCGGCCCGCTCACGGAGGTCGTCACCCTCGACGTGGGCCACCGAGATGTCGAGGCCCTGGTCGGCGGCGATCTCGCGCAGCTTCGCGGCCAGGCCCGCGGGGTTGAGCCCGCCGGCGTTGGTGACGATGCGGACCCCGCGCTCCTTGGCGAGACCCATGCAGTCGGTCATCTGCCGGACGAATGTCTTGGCGTAACCGAGGGACGGGTCCTTGATCAGGTCCCTGCCGAGGATGAGCATCGTCAGCTCGGCGAGGTAGTCACCGGTCAGGTAGTCGAGGTCGCCGTCGGTGAGCATCTCGCGCATCGCGCCGAGACGGTCGCCGTAGAAGCCGGAGCAGTTGCCGATGCGGATCATGACGCGTCCTCCGTGCCCCGCGCGCCGCGCGGTTTGGGATCGGGCCCGGGCAGGCCCGCGAATGCCTGGACGATGTCGAGCCACTCGTCGGCGGCCGGTCCCTCCGCCGTCACGTCCACGTCGTCACGCACGCGCCGCCGGGTGGCCAGCAGCGCGAAGTCGTAGCCGTCTCCGGTGACGCGGTCGGGGGCGTCCTCGGGCCCCCAGGCCCACGTGTCACCGTCGGGGCCGACCAGCTCGAGCCGGACCGGCGCCGCAGGGACGTCGCGGCCGCGGACGAGATAGGCGAAGCCGCGCGTGCGGAAGCCGAGGTAGGCGACGTGCTTGGCACGGACCGTCGGCGGCAGCTCGACGTCGAGCGCCTCCGCCACGTCGTGCCCGTGCGCCCAGGTCTCCATCAGCCGCGCGGTCGCCATCGAGGCGGGGCTCATCGGAGGTCCGAACCACGCGATCTTGTCTCCGTGGGGGACGGCCCGCAGCGCGTCGGCGAGCCGGACGCGACCGTCGCGCCACCGAGCGAGCAGCTCCGACGGCGCGAGAGCCGCCAGACGCTCGGCCTCGGCGTCGACGTAGCCCGCCGGGTTCTCGACGGCGCTCTTGATCAGGGCCGCGAACGCCTCTCCACCGTCGACGGCGGCCAGGGAGGCCTCGTCGGTCCAGTGGAGGTGGGCGACCTGGTGGGCGATCGTCCATCCCTCGGCGGGGGTCGGTCGCGACCACCCGGCGTCGTCCAGGTCGGCGACCAGCGCGTCGAGCTGGTCGCTCTCGGCGGCGAGGTCGGCGAGGACGGCTTCGAGGACCTCGTCGCGGCGCGGGGCCGTGGAGGTCGTGGGATCGGGCGAGTCAGTGGTCATTCAGCGCTCCAGCTCGGTGTCGAGGGTGATGGCCCAGGTGTCGAGGATCGAGGTACGGCGTGCGGTGTCGTCGGTGAGTGAGGCGGCCAGACCAAGGCCGCGCAGGAGGTCGAGGGTGGCCTGCACGAGCTGACGGTTGCGCCCGCGGCTGTCGTCGATGCCGAGGAGCGCGACGGCGTACGCGTGGATCTCGCGACCGACTCGGCGCTCGAGCGGTGCGACGGCGTCGCGCAGCTCCTTGTCGGTCCGTGCCGCGACCCAGAGCTCCAGCGCCGCGAAGAACACCGGCGACACGAACTGTGTCGCCAGCGCGTCGAGCACCGCACGTGTCCTGTCCTCCTGCGGGAGGTTGGAGATCGAGAGGGCCATCTCGTCACGACGCCGCTCGGTGATGTGCTCGACCGCGGCGATCACCAGCGCCTGCTTGCTCGGGAAGTGGTGCAGCTGCGCGCCGCGGGACACGCCGGCGCGCTGCGAGATGACCGTCGTGCTGGTGCCGGCCCAGCCGAGCTCGACGAGGGAGTCGACGGTCGCCTCGAGGAGGCGCTGCCGCATGGCCCGGCTGCGCTCCCCCTGGGTCGTGCGAGTGGTCTCGGTCACCTCGGCATCATCGTCCGAAACTTACAAACAGTCAACCCTGTCTTTTTTTGGCTTGACTCCGAGACGCGGCCCCAGGCGGCCCCCTAGGCTGGCCTCGTGCGCATCGCCTCCCTTCACCTCTACCCGGTGAAGTCGACCGCCGCGATCGACGTGGACCGTGCGCAGATCGAGCCGTGGGGTCTCGCGCACGACCGCCGCTGGCTGGTGGTCGACGCGGCGGGCACCAGGGTCAGCGCGCTGACCCGCCCGGTCCTCCTCACGGTCCGCGCGACGCCGACCGCAGACGGGCTGCGCCTGTGCGCGCCCGGGCACCGCGAGCTCGACGTCGCGGTCCCGACCGACGGCCCCTCGGTCGGTGTCAGCGTCACGCGGCAGCCCGAGCTCACGTACGCCGGCCAGGAGGCGGCCGACTGGTTCACCCGGGTCGTCGGCAGCCCCGTCCGCCTCCTGTGGCAGCACGACCCCCGCGAGCGCCCGGTCTCCGCCTCGCACGGCGGCCGCTCCGGCGACGTCCTGTCGCTCGCCGACACCGCGCCCATCCTGCTGACGACCACGTCCTCGTTGGCCCGTCTGAACGCCTGGATCGCTGAAGGCCCCGATCCGGCTGCCCTGCCGATGGCACGGTTCCGTCCCAACGTGGTCGTCGAGGGTGATCTCGAGCCCTTCGCCGAGGACGGTTGGCGGGCGGTGCGCCTGGGGGCGGCAGCCTTCCGGTTCACCGAGACCTGCGACCGCTGCGCGGTGACCGGGATCGACACCGCCACTCTCCACCGCGGCAAGGAGCCGATCCGCACCTTGGCACAGCACCGCAAGTGGAACGGTGCCACGTGGTTCGGGATCCGGATGCTGCCGACCGACCTGGGTGTGCTCGAGGTCGGCGATCCCGTGGACGTGCTCGAGTCGGCCTAGCGTGGGGGCATGACCACCATCGCCGTCATCGGAGCAACAGGGTTCGCCGGAGGCGCGATCGCGTCCGAGGCCCTGGCCCGCGGGTACGACGTCATCGCCGCCGCGCGTGACACCGCCTCGATCGATCCCGCCGACCACCAGACCGTCCGCGACGGCGACGTCTACGACGCCGAGTTCGTCGACGGGTTGGCTCGAGACGCCGACGTGCTCGTGGTCGCGGTCCCCCATCACGCCGAGGATCGCGACCTGATCGACGCGGTCCCCGGCCTCACCGACGCCGTGCGGCGGCACCGGCGGCGTCTCGGCGTGGTCGGTGGCGCAGGGTCGCTCCGAGTCTCGCCGGACGGGCCGATCCTCATGGAGACGCCGCAGTTCCCGGAGTCGGCGAAGCCCGAGGCCCGCGCCGCCTACGCCGTGCTGGACGCCCTCACGCGGACGACCGAGGACGTCAACTGGTTCTCGGTGAGCCCGTCGGCGGTGTTCGGACGGCTCTCGGACGTCCCCCGGCGCGGCACGTACCGGCTCGGCGGCGACGACCTCCTGAGCGAGCCCGACGGCAGTTCCTCGATCTCGGCACCCGACTTCGCGCAGGCCTTCGTGGACGAGATCGCGAGTCCGACCCACTACCGGGAACGGTTCACCGTCGGCTACTGATCACCGACGGTCGCCGCTCCGAACTGCGGGGCCCGTCCCTCCTGGTTACGCTCCCCAGAACCGGTGCCGGGGGCCGGCCACGAGGGGAGCGGTGCGCGATGACCGAGGACGACCGACCCGTCGAGG
The DNA here is from genome assembly GCF_019550855.1 of Mumia sp. zg.B21. Lineage (NCBI taxonomy): Bacteria > Bacillati > Actinomycetota > Actinomycetes > Propionibacteriales > Nocardioidaceae > Mumia > Mumia sp. zg.B21. The sequence goes on from NZ_JAHWCJ010000001.1 coordinate 1,793,138, forward strand.
ACGTGCTGGCGCACCTCACCGTGGAGCAGAAGGCGGCACTCACCTCGGGGAGCGACTTCTGGCACACCCAACCGATCGAGGACGCCGGTGTCGGCGCGATCATGCTGACCGACGGCCCCACGGGTCTGCGCAAGCAGGCGGGCGATCCGGGTCTTTCCCTCGGCCTCGCAGAGAGTGTCCCCGCGACGTGCTTCCCCGTCGCGGCGTCCCTAGGCTCGACGTGGGACGTCGACCTGGTGCAACGGGTGGCGGCCGCGATCGCGCGCGAGGCGCGCGCCGAGGGCGTCTCGGTGGTCCTCGCGCCCGGCATCAACATCAAGCGCTCGCCGCTGTGCGGGCGCAACTTCGAGTACCTCTCGGAGGACCCGTACCTCTCCGGCGAGCTCGGGCTCGCGTTCGTCCGCGGGCTGCAGTCCGAGGGTGTCGGCGCCTCGGTCAAGCACTTCGCCGCCAACAACGCCGAGACCGACCGGATGCGTGTGTCGGTCGATGTCGACGAGCGGACGCTGCACGAGATCTACCTCGCCGCGTTCGAGCGTGTCGTCACCGCTGGTGACCCGTGGACGGTCATGGCGTCGTACAACAGGATCAACGGCACCTATGCCACCGAGAACGCCTGGCTGCTGCGCGAGGTCCTGCGCGACACGTGGGGGTATGACGGGGTCGTCGTCTCGGACTGGGGAGCCGTGCACGACCGGGTGGCGGCGCTGCGGGCCGGGACGGATCTCACGATGCCGCCGTTCGGAGACGATGCCGCCGTCGTCGACGCCGTACGCGACGGCACGCTCGACGAGAGCGTGCTCGACGAGGCCGTACGGCGGGTGCTGGCCCTTGTCGACCGGGCCGGTGCCGCCGATGGTCGAGACGACGCGGACCCGCCCGACCACGCCGCCGCCCACACGCTCGCCCGAGAGGCCGCCGCCGCGGGAGCGGTCCTGCTCAAGAACGAGCGTGTCGGCGGAGTCCCCGTGCTGCCGCTCGCGGAGTCCGCCCCCGTCCTCGTCGTCGGCGAGCTGGCTCGGACGCCGCGGTTCCAGGGGGCGGGGTCGTCGCAGGTCACGCCGACCCGCGTCGACGTGCCGCTCGACGCGCTCCGCGAGGCGATGGGCGAAGGGCTCGCGTTCGAACCGGGATACACCCTCGGCGGCACACCCGACCAGGACCGCGGTCTGCGCGCCGCCGCGGTCGAAGCGGCGCAGGGTGACCGCACCATCGTCTGCTTCCTCGGACTGCCCGACAGCGACGAGTCGGAGGGGTACGACCGTACGAACCTCGACCTGCCGCCCGGCCAGATGGAGCTCGTCCAGGAGCTCGCCGTCGTCAGCACGCGGGTCGTCGTCGTGCTCGCCAACGGCGGGATCGTCGCCCCGGTCGCCTGGTCCCGCGACGTCCCCGTGGTCCTGGAGATGTGGCTCGGCGGCCAGGCCGCAGGCTCAGCGGTCGCCGACCTGCTCCTCGGACGGTCGGAGCCGACCGGACGGCTGGCCGAGACCATCCCGTTCCGCCTCGAGGACACGCCTGCCTACCTCGACTTCCCCGGGCACCTCGGGCACTCCCGCTACGGCGAGGGCGTGTTCGTCGGCTACCGCTACTACGACGTCAAGCGGATCCCGCCGGCGTACCCCTTCGGGCACGGTCTCGGCTACACCACGTTCGCCCAGAGCGATCTGACCGTCGAGGTCACCGGCGAGGGTGACGACGTCCGGGCCATGGTCGCGGTGACTGTGACCAACACGGGGTCACGCCGGGGCACCGAGGTCGTCCAGGTCTACGTCTCCGACCTGTCGGCACCGGTCGCCCGTCCCGAGCGCGAGCTCAAGGGATTCGCGCGCGTCACGCTCGACGCCGGCGCGTCGGAGCGGATCGACCTCGAGCTCGGTCCGCGCGCGTTCGCGTACTGGCATCCCGTCCTGCGGCGCTGGGTGGTCGAGCCGGGCACGTTCACCGTCTCGATCGGCGCCTCGTCGGCCGACCTGCGCAGGAGCGTCACGGTCACCGTGGGCGGCGAGGAGCTCAGGAGGCCGCTGGCGGCCGACTCGACACTGGCGGAGTGGAGCGCTGATCCTGCCGGGGCGCGGCTGCTCACGCGCGCGTTCGGCGACGCCGCGGCCAGGTCGGCGGTCGCGGAGCAGCCCATGGCCGCGCAGATCCCGCTGTCGGTGCTCGCCGGCCTGGCCGGCATCCCGAGATCGACGGTGGACGCGCTGGCCGAGGAGGCCGCGAGCCAGCAGGGGCCCCCCGGAGACGCCGTCAGCCCGGGACCTCACTGATCTCGGCGCGCGTGGCGGACAAGGCGTCGGCGAGAGACTCGACGTCGACGGTGATCCCGACCCCGTGCCCACCGCCGCCGATCGAGATGGCGCCGGTGATCGCCGAGTCGATCACGACCGGCCACGCGGTCGTGCTCCCCAGCGGCGTGATGGTGCCGCGCTCGTAGCCGGTCACCGCCTTGGCCGTCGCGGCGTCGGGCATCGAGATGCGGTTGACTCCGAGGAGGGACCGCAGGCGGGGCCAGGACAGCTCTCGGTCACCCGGGACCATGACGAAGAGGTAGTCGTCGTCGCTCACGCGGAGCACCAGCGTCTTGACCAGCGCCCGTGGCTCGATCCCCCGGGCGGCGGCCGCCTCCTCGAGGGAACGCACACGTCCGTGGCGCGTGACGGTGTGCGAGAGACCCAGCGCCTCGGCGGCGGCGATCGCGCGGGCGGACTGATCGGACGGGTCGGCCCCGGTCTCGGTGGTGGAGTCGGTCATGGGCACCATCGAAGCACGCAGGCCAGACGGCCGGGTCACACCATGCGGCGCACGATCCCGAGCGGGGCCTTCCGCAGGACGAGCGCGATCGGCCGCCACGGCCACGGGGGCACGATGCGCTCGGGCTTCTCGCTGTCGATCGCCTCCACCAGCGCCTTCGACCCCGTGATCGTGTCGACCATGCCCTTCGGCTTCTGCTCGACCTTGTCGTTCATCTCCGAGGCGATGTAACCGGGGAAGACGGTGGTCACCGCGATGTCGTGGCCCTTGCGGTTGACCAGGTCCGACCGGATCCCCTCCGCGAGCTGCGCCAGACCTGCCTTGGTCGCCGAGTAGGTCGTCATCGAGCTGGGCATCCCCCGCATCGCCGACACCGACGAGACGACGACGAGGTGTCCGGCGCGCCGGGCGTAGAAGTGCTCCATCGCCGCCTCGCACTGGGCCAGCGCGGCGACGAAGTTCGTCTCGGCGGTCTCCCGGTTCGCCTCGAACTTCCCCGTACCGATGCGCGCGCCCTTGCCCAGACCGGCGTTGACGACGACCCGGTCGAGCCCGCCGAGGTCGCCCGCTGCCGCCTTGAACACCGAGAAGACCTGCTCGTGGTCGTTGACGTCGAGCGCGTGGACGACCACGCGGATCGACGGGTACGCCGCCTCGAGCTCTGCCTTGAGCGCCTCGAGTCGGTCGACGCGGCGCGCGGTCAGTGCGAGGTCATGGCCCTTCGCCGCCCAGACACGGGCCATGCCGGCCCCGATGCCGGAGCTGGCGCCGGTGATGAGGATCGTCTTGCGCATGAGGTCTCCTGGGTTCGGGGGAAGCGGGTCAGCGGTACGTCACGAGGTCGGTCGGCAGGTGGGTGTGCTCATTGAACGAGACCAGGGTGCGTCCCGTCGATCCGGTGATCAGGGTGGTGACGCCGGCGTTGATGGCCACCGTGCTGAGGCGCGGCCACAGCGACTGGGCCTCGGGCGTCCACGTCTCGGCGTCGCCGGCCAGCACGTGCGCGGCGACGACCGCCAGCGGTCCCCCCGAGGTGAACACGACCACCGACTCGCGTCCGTCCAAGGAGTCGGTGAGCCGGTCGAACGCCGCGAGCACGCGGTTGGTGAAGTGCGCGTACGACTCGGCGTAGTCGCCGTCGTGATGACCGCTGGTCCAGCGACCGAGCGCCCCCAGGAAGATCTTCTGGAACTCCTTGGGGTCGGTCACCGTCCCCGCGCGTCCCGGGGCGTAGGCCTCGACCACCGACTCGTGGGCAAACTCGTCCCAGCCGTCGTCGACGTCGTATCCGTCCGACGGGCCCGCCGCGTCGAGCGCCGCGATCGCCGTCTGCGCGTGCCGCTTCATGGAGCCAGCGACGGCGCGCGTCGGCAGGAACCCTGAGGCTTCCCACGCCTGGCCCAGCGCGGTCGCCTGGGCGAAGCCGCGCTCGGAAAGCCGGTCGTAGTCGTCGGTGCCGAAGGACGCCTGGCCGTGCCGTACGAGGTGGATCGCGCTCATCGGCCGACCCGCGCGCCCGCCGTGCGCGCTCCCCCGCGCGCCTCGTCCTCGGCGGCGGCCTTGCGGGCGACGCGCAGCATGGCGGCGCGGTAGAGCCACGGCGCGAACCGCTTGGTCGCGTAGGCGATGCGCGCGTCGCGGTCGGGGAGGATGAGGTGCTTGCCGGCGTCGAGCTGGCGCAGGACCTCGGCGGCGACGGTCTCGGCGCTCCGCTTCGAGCCGTCGATGAGCTGACGCGCGGACGCGCTCGCCTCGGGGTCTGCGCTGCGGATCGAGTCGGCGAGGTTGGTGCGGAAGAACGAGGGGCAGACGACGGAGACACCCACGCCGTACGGCTCGAGCTCCCACCGAAGGGTCTCGCTGAGGGCGACGACGCCGGCCTTGACCGCGTTGTACTCGCTCATCCGCGGCGGGTGGACCAGGCCCGCGGCCGATGCGGTGTTCACCAGGCGACCCGACCGCTGCTCCTTGAGCAGCGGCGCGAAGGCCCGGCAGCCGCGGGCGACGCCGAGCAGGTTGATGTCGGTGATCCACTCCCAGCCGTCGCTGGTGGTGAGGTCGATCCCGCCGCCGGCTGCGACGCCGGCGTTGTTGACGACGAGGTCGATGCCGTGCCAGGTCTCCTGGACCCAGGCAAGCGCACGCGACCAGTCGTCGTCGCTGCGCACGTCGAGGCGCTGGTAGGTCACCGCGTCGCCCAGGATCGACAGGGTGGCGGGCACGTCGTCGTGAACGTCGGTGGCGAGGACGCGGCACCGGCGACCGACGAGCTGGGCCACGAGGGCGAGCCCGAGGCCGGAGGCCGCTCCGGTGACGAGGACGCGGTCTCCTGTGCTGAGGCTCATGCGCCAGAGCGTACCGAGCGGGCGCTTACCTCCGGAACGGAGGCTTTGGAGGCGGCTCTCCGCTCGGTAGAATTGACGATTGGGACGCGACCTTCGTCTCGCCGTGCCCACGGGCTGTGAAGTCCTCCAGCCCGGTCGGCAGACCCGACGGCCGTCCCGCCAGGGACCCCTCCCCCGCCCAGCAGTGGCGGTCGGCGATGTGGGTGCCGCGACCGCCCGGGACGCGCCTTCGCGCGGCTCGTCGACGACGAGCGACACCTGTGTGGTCTCCAGAGGAGAAGCCAGAGTCGGCGTCCTGGGTCTGGCGAAACCGGGAAACCGTGACGTCATCCCAACAACGTCGCGACCTCATCCCTGCACGGCCTCGAGAGGAGTCGCATGTCTCATCAGAACCCGCCCGCCGGGTGGCACGTGGACCCGCACGTTCGCGGACAGCAGCGCTACTGGGACGGCCAGGCGTGGACGGCGCAGGTCCGACCGCTCATCCCGACCCCGCCGGCCGGGTGGTACGTCGACCCGCGCGTCCCCGGACAACAGCGCTACTGGGACGGCCAGGCGTGGACCGCGCATGTCCGACCGCTCGGGCCGAACCCGCCGAGCTCGCAACAGGGCAAGCCCTGGTACGAGAAGAAGCGGTTCGTGATCCCGATCGCAGTCGCCGGCCTGATCGCCCTTGGCGCGGCCGGTGGGGCATCCGGCGGCGCCACGGACGATGTCGTGACCGACACCGCGAAGCCGTCCGCCTCTGACCAGGCCGAAAAGGGCGCCAAGGAAAAGGCTCAGGAGGATACGGACGCCGCCGAGAGGACGGCCCAGGAAGCGGCAGAGGCAGCAAAGGAAGCCGAGAAGAAGGAAGCTGCCAAGAAGAAGGAAGCCGAGAAGAAGGAAGCTGCCAAGCCCATCTCGGTCGATGCGGCCACGCTGATCAAGGCGTTTGAGGACAATGAGTTCGCCGCGGACGCCAAGTACAAGGGCAAGACGCTCCGCATCACCGGCACCTTGAGAAAGATCGAGACCGAACTGTTCGACGACAGCGACTACACCCTCCTCCTCGACGGCGGAGGAGAGTACGAGTTCGAACACGTGACCGCCTACGACGTTCCGAACAAGGACATTGCGAAGTTGGCCACGGGTGAGAAGGTCACCGTCGTGTGCAAGTTCAAGGACGGCGATGACCTCGGCGTCACGGTCAACAAGTGCGAGCTGGGCTGACGTCCCCGAGCGGGCGCTTACCTCCGGAACGGAGGCTTTGGGGGCGGCTCTCCGCTCGGTAGAATTGACGATTGGGACGCGACCTTCGTCTCGCCCTGCCCACGGGCTGTGAAGTCCTCCAGCCCGGTCGGCAGACCCGACGGCCGTCCCGCCAGGGACCCCTCCCCCGCCCAGCAGTGGCGGTCGGCGATGTGGGTGCCGCGACCGCCCGGGACGCGCCTTCGCGCGGCTCGTCGACGACGAGCGACACCTGTGTGGTCTCCAGAGGAGAAGCCA